>JTDA01000003.1 GCA_000803105.1 Coprobacter secundus | reverse complement strand
ACGCTTGGTGTAACCGGTAACGCTGACTGTCTTGTGCTGAACTCAGTCGCCAACGTGGAGAAGGCGGCGGGATTGCTGGACGGATACGGGCGCATCGGCTGCTTCCTCGACCGTGACGAAGCCGGACGGCGGACGCTTGCCGCACTTACCATGCGATACGGGGAACGTGTCACCGACCGTTCCTCCCTCTATGACGGTTGCAAGGACTTGAACGAGTACCTGCAACTGACAACGAAAAAACAGAAAAACAACCATCTAAAAATCGAAGAACAATGAACATACTGAACAACAGAAACAAGAGAACATCAATATTCAAGGCAGTGGCGTTATGCCTGATAGCCGCCATGTCATTCACCCTCGTGTCGTGTGACGATGACATGGATATCCAGCAATCCTATCCCTTCACGGTGGAAATCATGCCCGTGCCTAACAAGGTGACGAAGGGACAGACGGTTGAAATCCGCTGTGAGTTGAAAAAGACGGGCGATTACGCCAACACCCTCTATACCATCCGGTATTTCCAGTTCGAGGGAGAAGGCACGTTGAAAATGGACAACGGCATCACGTTCCTGCCAAACGACCGCTACCTGCTCGAAAACGAGAAGTTCCGGCTGTACTACACAGCGGAGGGCGAGGAAGCGCACAACTTCATTGTAGTGGTAGAGGACAATTTCGGCAATTCATATGAGCTGGAGTTTGATTTCAACAACCGAAACGTTAAGGAGGACGGGGTTATCTCTGTTGTCCCCATCGGAAACTTCAAGCCCCTTACACGATGATGCGTGTATTCATAGCTATCCTTTGTTCGCTTCTGGCGGTCTGTTCCGTGTCCGCACGGGACAGCCGCCATGAGGGAACGGACGGACAGGCGGCTATCTATCGGTTGCTGCCATTTGAGAGGGCGGTGCGATGCACGAAGTATTTTGAAGGCTGGCACTCGGAAAAACATTACCCGTATGTGGGATATGGGCATAAGTTGTTACCGGGTGAAAGGTATTCTGCACGCACCATGACGAAGCGGCAGGCGGACGCGCTTCTGCGGAAAGACCTACGGAAGTTCTGCGCAATGTTCCGGCAGTTCGGGAAAGATAGTCTGCTCCTTGCCACGCTCGCCTACAATGTCGGTCCGTACCGTCTGTTGGGAAGCGGGAAGATACCCAAAAGCACGCTGATCCGAAAGCTGGAGGCAGGAGATAGGAACATCTATCGGGAGTATATCGCTTTCTGCAACTACAAGGGAAAACGCCATGCCATGCTACTCAAACGGAGGAAGGCGGAGTTTGCGCTACTGTATATCCCGTAATAGATTTCAATGGCATTTAAGTTCTGGTTATTCTAAGAACTTAAATGCCATTGTTTCAAATAAAACAATTACCTTTGTCATTAGTAATTTAGAGATAAAATGAAAGATATTCAATATTTCTTATCGGAAGAAGAAAAGTATTTAGCATCCTCACAAGCTGAGCCGGAATTAGTTTGGAATGAGGAACTTGAAGAATTTGGCTTTTCATATGACCCTTTGAGTTTCTTGGGTAAAAAACCTTTTCAGAGTTTTCAGCACAACAACATTGACAAGGAAAATCGCTATGGACTAACCGATGTGGAAAAAATGATATTAACCTGTTTTCTTGGTAATATATCGTATGCATTTAGAGATGACAATTATTATGGAGAAGTGCCTGATATTGTTCACGAAATGCAAATTATACTAAACAGTATAATAAACAAAGCACCTAAGTTTAACGGAAATATATTATATCGTTTTACTAAAACTGGAGATAAAACAAATTTTGAAGTAGGTGATATATACCAACCTTCCCATAGCCTTACGACAACAACCGAAGATTGGAAACAAAACAGAAGTGATGTTTACGTTATAAAAACTCTTCCTGAAAATGAAACGCAAGCACATTGTCTATACATGATTTATAATCATGGTCAGGAAACGCAAGTCAATTTTTTGAGAGGAACTTCATTTGAAATAACCGATATAGAGCCAATAGAAGGTAGTGAATACAAACGAATTTATATGTCAGAAATTAGGCAATAACATCGTAGATTAGAACAGAGGTTTCTTTGCTACTTTCTTTGTCCGCCATCATGCTCACTGAAAGAAAGTAGGCGGCTTTCGCCGCCCACCTCTCAAAAACGGGTGTAAAGCCCCGTCACCATCGTGAACATTTCCTCCAGCATATCGCAATATATCCCCTCGTGCGTTTCGATGTCCTTCGTCTTGCACTCGAATGTCTTTTTGCTGAACGTCCTGCGGTAGAAACGCATATTGTAGAGGTCTGCTCCTCCGTCATAGATGATGTCAAGTCGGTTGGCACTCGTCTTGTTCCTCGCAAGGCTCATGCGTAAACCGTTACCCATGTCTATGAAGTCTTTGCTTCCCGTCATGGCGGCAAAGCGTCTGCCACCTATCTGCTCCATAATTGTCTTTGCTATCATATTCGTTGTTTTTTAAGTGTTATGGTGTGGCGGTGCGGACACCGCCACACCGTTCAAAATTCTGTTTTCTCAGCTATGGGTGTGCATCTTTCCAGCCACTTTCTCAGACACTCCATGTTGTACTCGCTCGTTATGACTGCCGTATGGCTGTCAATGGCGGTGAAACGGCTGCTTTCATAGCTGTCTATCCACCCCTTCAGGGTATCAACTCCCCACGCTTCCGCATCGTCAAAGATGCCGTCCAATGCCTTGATAGGCTCGCTGAATCTGACGATCAGTGTTTGGTAGCCTGCCACGTTCATCGCTTGCCCTCCTTTCCTTCCTTTGCCGTCAGCCACTTGTCCCGTGCGGTTCGGCACTCGTCCAACGTGGGTTTGACACAAGAGAACAACTCTCCGTCCGTGTGGCGGTAATCGTATTGCACAAGTGTTCGCCTGCGTCTGCCAATACCCATTTGAAATTTCTCGTATTTCTCCGTACCTGCTTCCGTGCAGGTACTTACTCCGTTGATTGTCATTCGTGTACTCATAATCGTTGTTTTTTAGATGGTTAGAAATGTACTGACAACACTCTGTTCTGCATCACCATATCGGGATTGCTTGTGTAGCGTTGGTGCAGGTAGAAATGGTGTGAGCCGAAGCCGTAAAGAAAGAACTTGTCAAGTTCGTGCTTCTCGGAAAAGTCTTTTACGCTTGCTCTTAACTGCTCCTCACTCTGACAAAGAGTGAGGAGGTTTATAAATTCAAGGAACATCGAGGGGATTTTATCGTCCCACAAACAAATCATACTTTCAATTCTTACTTCCATGCTGTTATGTATTATAAGTTGATATTATGCTGCGTTCATACGCTGACGGATAAGTCCGGCATTGTCCTCCACAAGTCGGATGATGCGGTCGTGGTACTCGGTATTGGAATTGCATACCCCTCTGCTCTGTACCACTTTCAGCGTTTTCAAACTGACTTCTATCGTTTCAATCCGTTTGCCTTCAATGGTGGCGGATAGGATGAGAGAGTTTGCCTTGTTGTGATAACCGCCCACGCAATGGTGCATCAGCCGTCCTTCCTCAATCATTTCCTCCACGCTTTCAATGACTTTGACAAGAATAAGGTTGTCGGAAAATACAAGCCCGAAGAACATTCCTTTGTCTTTCAGATAGTTCTTCTCGTCCTCAATCGCCTTTTGCCGTTGCTGTTCCGTCCGCTCACGCTCCCTTTGCAGGTTGCGCTTTGCCACCAACTTGTCGTGTTCCGCTTTGAGGTCGGCAGGGCAGACGTATTTCGGGCTGTTCGTGTCCTTGCCAAAATGACGCAGGAGGTCTATGGTGTCGCACCATACGGAGCCGTCTGAAATGGTGTAACCATTGCGGATGCAAATCTTGACGGATGCCCAATATTGCTCCATGTCAAAGGAACTGCGAATATAGTGGCTCAACATGGCGTATTGCCCTGCCTTCAAGAGTGTTTCGGCTTGGCTGTCGGAAAGGATAGCCGTGAAAAGGTCATACGGCAGTGTGTTGTGATAGTCCCCGTTGAAACCGTTGCGTTTCAGTTCGGGGATGAAACGCTGTCGGGGATAGGTACACACAGGTGCTATATCGTATGCGTGAAGTCCGTTGTTCTTGCGCACCTCCATGTCGCTGTATTCCGCCCATTGGTCGTAATACAACATTGACATACCACGAAGTCGGGCAACGGTGGTGGTTGTGCCTTTGGGCGAAATCCACCTCTGCACCACTTCATAAATGGAATACTCGGCTGCTTGCCCTGCCTTGTATCGGGACTTGACGAAGAAGAAGCGTATCACTTGATACTGCTTGCTGGTGGTGACAATGGAGAAGTATTCATTCTCGCTGAAAACGCTCTTTCGGGTGCGCAACGCTTCCAACTGCATACCGCAATGGGGGCAGATACATCCGCAAAGGGTGTCTGCAAGGTCGTGGTCGCTCTTCCACGAATGTCCGCACTCGGTACAGATGTTCGTGCCGTCCGCTCTCTTGATTGCGTAGTGCTTGAAGCAATGACGGAAAGCGTATGCCTTTTGCGTGGCGGTCAATCTCGGTAGTCGCTTGCTCAGATGTGCGACTTCCTGCTGTATGTGTGTTCTCGGTTTCATAAGCCTAAATCAAATAATGAGGGTTGTTGTATTTCTTGGATGGTCGCTTTGGTGGCGGTTCTCGGCTTGTTGCGGTTCTGCAACTTGCGGAGTTCCTCGTCTTGGTATTGTCGGATAGCGTTCTGACGTGCTTCCGCCTTTTCCTCTGCGGTGAGTTCCACCACATGGTTCACGGCTACTTGGCATTGGATAGGCTTGCCCACCTCTATCTCGTTCTCGTCATAGTAATGTACGGCTTGTCCGTATATCTCCCCGTCCGTGAAGCCGTTGCAACCGCTTTTCTGCACATAGTTCAGAATGTAGGTCACGCAATCGTCTATGTTCTTGGCAGGGTTACGGTATTTCTTGGCAAAGAGCGCATCTTCCGCTGCACGTTGCTCCAAATACATCTGTATCGTTCTCTTGAAATGGTCTGTCGTTTTCATATCGTTATCGGTAAGATTAAAGGGTGAATAACCAAAGGATGAAGCCGAAGAAGGCGATTGCGGAAAGGATAGCCACGATTATGCCTATCGCCACTCGGAACACTCCGTTTACTATCTCTCTGACGATGCCCCAAAGGATGCCGAACACCCAAAGGGCGGTGCGCATGATTAGGGCGCATATCGCAAGCCCTATGTATTGCGCCACTTGTCTGAAGTCTGCCGTTGCTGTCATATCCTCGCTATTTTTCAAGTTCTACAATGTTGTCTATCCTGCCGTATAGGTATCTGCGAAGTCCGGTCTTGTCCGTTGCCTTGTATTCCGTCCAACGTCCGTATTGGCACACGAGAAACGTGCGGAGTACATCGGAGAAGTCAAACCTCCAGCCTTGCAGGGGGACTGCGCTCTTGAAATAGGTGTTGCTATTCACCTTTTCGGTGAGCCAATCTTTTTCCTCTCGGTTCATCTGTCCTCCGTTGTTCAGTTTTTCACGAAGGATGTAAACCTTACTGCCTTTCAGTGCTTCCAATGTCGGCACTTCCCAAGCCACGAATTTTGTTGCCATTGTTGTTCCCATATCTGTTCTGTTTTTGATTTTTATTTTTTATGCGGATTCAAGAGCTGAGGGAGTTGAGTTTCAAACTATCTTATCTGCCTCTCGTTTATCCGACATTTTTTTTAATGCGTCTTTCTGTCGCATCGGTCGTTTTCGTTTCGGGTGCTTAAAAAGGTAGGGATTAGGGAATGCAAGGTTTTTTCGGGAAAAATACTACCCGCAGGGCTGGAGATTTTTCCCGAAAACAGGAGGCTTGACCTTGCTTTCCCGTCAAATCCCGGAGTTACCTTTGCGCCCAGAACGGAAATGACTGCCTGATGCGGCTTACTGAAAGGCGCGAAAATGGAGGTAAACGGAAGTAGAGGCAGATTATACAGGAAACTTCAAAAGAGAAATCCGTGAAAAAAGGAAGTCCCCAACAAAAAAAAGACATAGCCGGTAGCGTGAAACCGGGCAAACCACCTGCAAGGAAGTATGGTTTTATCTGTCCGGCCGGACGTGTCGGGGCGGGCAGATAAAATCATTCTTCCCGGTTTGCCTGCTGTGGGTGACGGCTTGTTCCATTTATGGGCAAGCGGTCATACACGGCTTTCCGCTTCCGGCTCAAAGGAACAGCGAAAAAGAAAAATTATCTGAAAAGCCGTAAAAACACCTCTTTGGCATAAGCACAAAAGAAATGGGCTTTGCCTCATCAGTCTAAACTGTTGCTTAGGCGTGAGGCAAAGCCCTTTTCTCCGCTTATGCAGTAGTCGGCACACGTTCGTTCAAAATCCTTTTGGGCGATGGTGTGCCGACGAATAAAGCCGCTTTTACGGAAAAATTTGTATGAGATAGAAAAAATCAGGGAGATTCATATCAAAATCTCCCGTTTTATTGTTACTTTTGCATATGAAGAGTTCTTTGAAGGTTACGCAACGCGCAGAGGAATAATGCAGCAGATAACTAACTAAATCGTAACCTATTACTATCATGAGCATCTAACCTACGCTCATTTCCAATAAATTACACTCTTTTCGTAACTTCAGGGTACAAAGGTACGAAAAAGTATGCGATATTCAGAAATATACTGCCAGTTACTTTAGTAAATGTTTTCAAGAAAAATTCGGCATAAAACCTTCACAATATGCAAAACAAGAAAAAAACAATTGAACTATATTTACCTTTGTGCTGCACATGATTACTCTTAAAATAAAAGCCGCTTCGGAAATTTCCGAAGCGGCTTTTATTTTGCCTTTGACAGAAAAAATTATATTCTTTTTTCTTTGATACGGGCTTTCTTTCCGGTAAGGGCACGCAAATAGTACAATTTAGCACGACGCACTTTACCGACTTTATTTACAGTAATGCTATCAATGAACGGAGAATCCATTGGGAAAATTCTTTCCACACCTACATTTTCCGACATCTTGCGAACTGTAAAACGCTTTTTGTCACCGTGTCCCGAAATACGGATAACAACGCCCCTATACTGCTGGATACGTTCCTTGTTACCCTCTTTGATACGGTATGCAACAGTAATAGTATCTCCGCTTTTGAATTTCGGATGCTCTTTACCGCTGGCGAATGCTTCTTCTGCAATCTTAATAAAATCCATTTTTAATAGCTATTTAAAATGTTTGTACTGAAACGTAATATAACAGGTCTCTCTTTCCTGACAGAGATTACGAAAAGCGGTGCAAAGAAACAATATATTTGTCAGAAAACCAAATAGAAGCAAGAGAATTTTACAATAATAGTTAATACTCGTTTAAAAGCCTGTTCAAATTCTATAGAAACTTTTTTCTTTTATTTTCATTCTCTTTACAATACAAATAGATAGTTTTCCTCTTCCCTGATAAACCACCGCAGTAAATAAATAAAAGTTAATAAGTGACCAATAGCTTCTCCCCCAAACAAAGTTTTCTTATTTTCGCAATACTTAACCGATAACTGAATAATTCTTATTATATATGAATACCTTTTCTCTGTCTCGGAAAAGTCCGTTCAAAACCATATTTAAATACGGGCTTTTATTCTTTGCTTTCGGCTTATTTTCTCAAGCACAAGCTATTGATAAAACGATTGTTTTTATTCATACAAACGATACACACAGCCAAATCGAAGCTATTTCTAAGAATGCATCTAAAAACGCCGACATGGGGGGGGTATTACGAAGAAAAGCTTTTATCGACAGTGTGCGTGTTGCCGAAAAAAATGTAATCCTTGTCGATGCTGGTGATTATGTACAGGGAACTCCTTATTTCAATTTCTTTAAAGGGAAAGCCGAAATCGACCTGATGAACAAAATGGGCTATGAAATAGCTACTTTGGGCAATCATGAGTTCGACAATGGAGTAGAAGCCCTGGCTCAAATGTTAACTCCTGCCAAATTCGACATCGTTTCGGCCAACTATGATGTCAATAACACTCCTTTAAACACTCTGGTAAAACCATACGTGATAAAAGAGATAGACGGGGTGAAAATAGGGATTATTGGCTTATGTGTAGACCCCAAAGGCCTAATCGATAGTAAAAACTGTGAAGGAATCATTTACAAAGACCCCATAAAAACGGCTAACGAACTGGCTGCTAATTTAAAAAAATCGGGTGTAGACCTGATTGTCATTCTTTCCCATTTAGGATTAGAAACAACCCCAGGAGATAAGGAATTGGCCGCAGCCAGTAAAGATATAGATATTATAATAGGCGGTCACAGCCATACTTTACTTTCAGAAGCCATTAAAGTAAAAAACCTTTCAGGAAAAGATGTCCTTATCGGACAAACCGGAAAAAGCGGATTAAATATCGGACTCATAAAAGTCAAACTCAAAAAATAACCAATTCAGAGAAACAAATATGAAAACCATACTATACACACTTCTGTCGATATTTCTGACATTTACAACATCGTGCAATTCGCCGCGTTACCGCGTTATCGAAACAGAGGGACACACTATACCTATGGATAGTTTGCAGAAAGAGACAAATGATACAGACTTCATTGCAGCCGTAGACAATTATAAAGCTCAAGTCGACAGTATTGCCAATCAGGTTATCGGTCATTCCGCTATTTTCATGGATATACAGAGGCCGCAAAGTCTTTTATCAAACTATACTTCAGACTTACTATGTGACAAAGTCAGCGAATATTCCAAAGAAAAATGTGATTTTGCTATTATGAATATCGGTGGCATACGCACCTCCTTAAATAAAGGGGAAATTACGATAGGAGATATTTTTAATATATTTCCTTTCGAAAACTCCTTATGCTTGATAAAGCTAAAAGGAAATGATGTAAAAAAGATATTCGAATCAATCGCTTCTCGCGAGGGTGAAGGCGTAAGCAAAGAAATACAAATGACCATCACTTCCGATAATAAAATCAAGAATGTTACGGTAAACGGGAAAAATATCGATGATAACCGGATATATACGATAGCCACCATCGATTATTTGGCCAACGGCAATGATGGCATGGATGCTTTCAAAAATGCGACAGAACGCAAAGATATACCCGTACATTTAAGAGATGCAATGCTCGATGAAGTTAAAAAACAGGAAGCTGCAGGTAAACCATTGAACTCTAAGATGGATAATCGGTTAATATATGAGAAATAAATCCTAAAACAAAAGAAATCACCCGGAATGAAAAAAGCAGGGCTACTAATAATATATCTAATTTGCTTATCGGTTCATTTGTTTTCTATGGAAAAAGAGCCGTCGTTATATCGTAATGTCGATGAAAAACAAATGGAACATTGGGTAGACTCTGTATTCGATTCTATGACGTTTAAAGAACGAGTAGGGCAACTTTTTGTTTTAGGAGTAGATGTCAACCTTTCCGCCCGCAACAAAGAGTTAGTAAAAAAATACATACAAGAACTCAAAATTGGAGGCATTCTGTTTACCAAAGGAACAGCAAAAGCCCAGGCCGAACTGACAAACTATTGTCAATCACTGAGCAAAGTCCCACTGATGATCACTCTTGACGGAGAATGGGGGCTATCCATGCGTCTGACCGACACATCCAAGTTCCCCATAAACATGACATTAGGAGCAATAGAAAATGATAGTCTTATATATGCTTACGGGAAAGAAGTAGGACGCCAGTGCCGCCGGATGGGAATCCATGTAAATTTTGCTCCGGTACTGGATGTCAACAGTAACGAAAACAATCCGGTAATCGGGCGTCGCTCTTTTGGAGAGTCGCCTGAAAAAGTAGCTCACAAAGCCATCGCTTACGCCCACGGCCTTGAAAGCGAAGGAGTCTTGTCGGTAGGTAAACACTTTCCCGGGCATGGGGATACCTCTGATGACTCCCATAAGACTCTTCCAATAGTTAACCAAACACGACATCATCTGGAAAAATTCGAACTCGTTCCTTTCAAAAAATACATCAACAGCGGTTTGGGCGGGCTCATGGTCGGTCATTTGAATGTACCGGCTTTCGACAATTATTCTCGACTCCCGGCTTCACTTTCCCCAGCTATCACCGACACTTTGCTACAACAAAAAATGAAATTCAAGGGTCTGGTTTTTACTGACGCATTGGAAATGAAAGGGGCATCAGAATTTCCAAACCTGGCAGCCAAAGCATTACTGGCAGGGAACGATATCTTATTGAAACCCCTCTCCCCTATTACTAAAATGGAAGAACTACTAAAAGCAATAGATGACGGAGTAATACCTCATTCTCTCATTGAGGAAAAATGCCTTAAGGTTTTAAGATATAAATATATTCTCGGACTCAACCACTATTCTGCCATTCCTTTAAAGAACCTGAACGAAGACTTAAACACTCGACAAACCCAGTTATTAATACAGGAACTATATGCGGCTGCCATCACAATACTGAAAAATACGGAAGAGATTCTCCCGTTAAAAATGCTGGGACAAAGAACCATCGCTGCAGTAGCTGTCGGGAAAAACGATGAAACCCCATTCCAAAAAATGCTGGGCAACTACGCCTCTGTCGAACCCATTTTCTTAACCGGAAAAATGCCAGCGAACAAACAATCCGAAATTATATCACAATTGGATAAATACAACACAGTTATTGTCGGCATTCATTCAGGGAAAAAAGCAGACATAACTCTGGCCCGGCGTATTTGTCAGAACAGGAATACGATACTCGTTTTCTTCACTTCTCCATATCAAATCAAAGGCTACCAAGAGGCTATAAAAAAATCACAAGCTGTAATTCTGGCCTATGAAGATAATGCAACGGCACAGGAATATGCTGCCCAAATTTTGTTCGGGGGATACGGTGCACAAGGCAAACTCCCGGTCAATATCAATAATCTATTCACTTTAGGCAAAGGTACTGAAACCCAGGCGACCCGTTTAGGATACACTCTGCCGGAAGCAACAGGAATGAATAGTGACACCTTGGACAAAATAGCCCCAATAGTAAAAGAGGCCATCTCTGCCAAAGCTTTTCCCGGATGTCAGATATTAATCGCACACAAAGGAAAAATCATATATTCAAAATCATTTGGTTACTTCGATTATGCCGGTACCCATCCAGTACAAAATACCGATGTATACGACTTGGCGTCTGTCACTAAAGCCACAGCTACTTTACCTGCAATCATGAAACTATATGATGACCATAAATTATCTTTTCATCAAAAATTAAGCAATTACATCCCTCAGCTAAAAGCGGATACACACAAAAAACAAATCACTATAAAAGATGCTCTTTACCATGAAACCGGGATGGCAAGCACCTTATCGGTATTTCCCCTATTTCTGGACAGAAACTCTTACGGAAATCACTTGTACCAAAAGAAAAGAGACAACGATTATCGTATACAAATAGACCGCCAACTATATGCGCATAAAAATGCTCGATTACGCAAAGATATGTTCTCTACCAGCCGGTCAGACACCTTTCCCATAAATATAGCAGAAAACTTATATGCCACCCCCAAAGTTCCTGATACATTATTTACTTGCATTGTAAAATCTAAAACAAGAAACAATAAAAACTATCTATACAGTTGCCTTAATTTCATACTATTACAAAAAGCAGTCGAAAACATAACCCAGCAACCTCTGAATCAGTTTTTAAACAAAAATTTCTATGCCCCCTTGGGAGCCACGACTACAACATATCTACCGCTTACACATATCAGCAGAGAACGAATCGCCCCAACTGAGAACGATGCTTTACTAAGAAATCAAATTATTATCGGTTACCCACACGATGAGTTGGCTGCCTTCTCCGGCGGAGTAAGCGGAAATGCCGGTTTATTCTCAAGCGCCAATGACTTGGCTAAACTTTTACAAATGTATCTCAACCAAGGAGAATACGGCGGAGAAAGATACATCTCTGCCCACACTGTCTCAAGCTTTACCAGAGCTAAAAGCGAAAATAGTCGCAGAGGATTAGGATTTGATAAACCCAATACCAGTAAACCGGAAGCCAGTCCTACCTGCCCCGAAGCCCCGGCCTCCGTATACGGGCATACAGGATTTACTGGCACAGCTTTTTGGGTCGACCCGGACAACGACCTTATATTTATATTTTTAAGTAATCGGGTATATGCCCATAGATGGAACAAAAATCTAATGACCCTGAATATACGTCCCCGTATCCAGTCGATAATATACAGTGCCCTAAAATGACCGTAACTATATAAAACAATCCCCTTATTGCCATCGAATAAGGAGATTGTATAAAAAGATTCAATTTATCAATGAATCCCCACAAAAGGAAATATTAACAATCATCTTTTAACCAACTTATAATCTCGACTTTCATTATTGTCGGTTAATTTTAATATATATATTCCTGGCATAAATTCAGTTGAATGTATAACTAAAGTTTTAGCATCGGCTACTTTCGAAAATACACAAACGCCAGACATATTATATATCTGCATCATTGTGCCTTCCGATATGCCATTGACCATAAAACGACCTGTAAAAGGATTTGGATAAATATGAATATCGTTGTTCCACTCATTTGTCAAACCACTAACTAAAGAAAATTCCGCATCAATCACAATATTCTTTTTTACAGTCTGAAGATAAACTCCATCTGATAATAAATCTTTTATCTCATTGTCATTCAATAACAAAGAATGTAACTCATAACCGTCATTTGCAACGGGCTTGATTGATAATACAGTGCCATCCTCTACTTTACTGTCATTACCCAACAATTCGCCTAATACTCCGTTCTCAGATATACGTACTTCTATCACTCCATTTTCAACTTTTCCCATTGTCAGAGTATGTACTCTTTTAAATGACACAGAAATTCTCAAATCTTTTGTAACTTGATGCTTATAAATGCCGTCCTCCAAAAATCCTATCTGTTCATAACCATTTATTTTTAAAGAAGACACTTTATAATTTTCATCAGAAACGGGTTTAATCAGCACTACCGCATTTTCCTGTATCTTATCACCATTTTGCAAAAGCGCATCCGAATCTTCCAAACGTACTTCTATACTCCCATTTTGAGGCTCATCAATAGCCAGGCTATATAAAGTTGCAAATTCTGCAGAAATCATAATATTATCCTCACCTTCCATTACGGTATAAGTATATGCTCCATCTGCCGATTTTATATCTTCCCCATTTACCTTGACAGATACCAACTGTAACTTATTAGGTATATCAGAATAAGCATCGATAATCAACTCAGTCCCTATCTCTATTTTATCTCCGGAATTTACAACTACAGGCATAATAGAACCCGATTTTCTATAATACACATCCAAATGAGCTCCTATTTGACTTGGTGTTTCAATAAGAATTGTACGTGGCAATTGCACATGCTCCTCTATCATCACCGGAATATCATATACCATACCTTTATCTACTTCACTACAAGGGCCATCCGAATATGCAGGATCTGACGGGTTTTTACGATTATGCCATGCATCGGTATATTTAATACGTATACAAGTTTTCCCGATTTTGGCATCAGCAGGTACCTGAAACTCTTGTACGATATTTTCCATCTGTTCTCCATTACTCCAATTATTCGTCACGGAAGGAGCACATTCACCCACCATTGCTACACGCTCGCCATCGGCTTCTGTAAAGTCTCCATCTCCATTCCAGTCTGCAAAAATTTCAGCATGTGTATATTTCAACCCATTACTGGCGGCATTGTTCCCTACAAAAGAAATGGTAAATGTAGAAGACTGTTCTACAGTCAGGGCCTGATTCAATTTCGTATAGACAGCCGTAAGCGGGGCATTAGCTGTATAGTTGATTTCTTCCGTTCCTTCTTTTGCTCCTACAGAAGTAATTGCCGTAAGATATCTTTCATTAATCTTCGTTCCTGCAGGAATACAATATTCCGGACCAGCATCTTCCAAACGTTCAAATTCTACAGCAACAGTAGTAATCCCTGTTACTGTAAACGTGTTAACTCCTACTGGTAGAGGTGTGCCATTAATCAAAATGCTTTTCAATCGATAACCTTCGGTAGGAGTAGCTTCAACAGTCAGGATAGTATTCTCTGCAATATTTATGCCGCTAATTACCTCTGCATCTCCATTCAATACCTTTACCGCACCTTGAACTTCATCCGGTGAAGTTATAGTCACCGGATAGCGAGATGCCATATTTGGGAAATTAACCAAAATTCCATCGTGACCATGCCCCGAGATATCCGGTACCGTCGTGCCCGATATATTTGCAAAATCATAAGCAGCAATAAGGCCCTCCGTATTTTCACCTACACTAGACGTCATGTCGGCAATAACTTCTTCTTTTGTCAACGCTTTACTATAAAAACGTACATCATCCATCTCCCCATCCATAAAATATGAGGGGACTGATAATGCTCCATTCTCATTGAGCCATCCGGCCCCGACTAAAATATCAAAATTATTGGCCAAGGGTTTTGTTTTAAACGCATCGACCAATGCTTTATTTTCTTTTTCTACTCCGTCAACATAAGCTATCGTTTTATTATTCACAGCATCGTAAACCCAAGTCAAATGAGCCCATGTATTCTCAGGAAAAGAGATGCCAATGCCATGACCTTTTCCTCCCCATGGATCGCCCTGAGGAGACAAATTCACTGAATACTTCGTATTACCGCTACCATCACCCCATAATTCATAACCGGTTGTTCCACTATTGTTTGTTCCTTCATAAGAACGCTTTGCTACAAAACGGCATGTACTACCTGTAAACCCCATTTTTACCTTACATGTTACTGTAAATGTACCTCCTATTTGTGGATTCAGCTCTTCGGCATTAGGAATACGCATATAACGGTCGACACCATTCAATTGTAATGTATTACTCACTTGAGGAACCGGTTCTGCATTCCCTGTCAACCAATCTATCGTAAAACGATAAAAAGCAAGTTTAAATCCATCATCACCAAGCAAATTCGAATCCCATTTACCTTCTTCTACCAAAGCACCAATACTACCATCCGGTAAAACTGCCAGAGAAGAATAGGCCGAATACCCTTCGAACAACTGTTTTTTTACTTTCCAAGATTGACCTTCATCATAGCTCAAATAGACAGAAACATTCTCTCGAGTAGTAGAACTGGCCGGCAAAGAATGCAACAAACAACTTTGCCCGTCAGAAGTATACGAATAGCGAATAATATCCCCATTACAAGCAGGGTCATCCAAATCGGAAACCATATAAGACTGCCCCCATGTCTCACCCCTATCTGTAGATTTGCAAAATTTTCGATACCCCTTATTCGGATTTCTGATACTCATCAATATATCTCCATTTTCAAGTTCTACTACCTTAGCCTCATCCCCAACAGTTTCTGCAACACCAGACACATTCCATGTATCTCCGCCATCATCCGAATAACAAACATAATTATGGAGCGGACCATTTGAACGACTATCCGGACGAACAGCCAACACAAACATTAAACGCCCGTCTCTCAATTGTAATGCATTGCCAGAACCGGCAAAAGCGGCATACCAATCGGAATGCTCTTTATAAATCTGGTCAGTAATAGCCCGAGGAGCACTCCATGAAATCCCATTATCCATACTCTTTGAGATATAAATACCCTGCCGATTCGATGGAGTCGCTGTCCATAAACCCTGGTCACCGACAAAAATGCAAAGTAAATGTCCGGAGTTCTTATCCAATACCACAGCTGGGTCTCCATACGTTTTACCATTACCACCTTGTGCTACTACAACCGGAGCCGACCATGTCTTTCCATAATCAGTACTACGTCTCGATACAATACTGATTGTATTAGGCAAGTCCTGTAACGAATTGCCGCGTTTGTCTACTACCGCAATTAAAGATTTATCTGCAGCCACTGTCAAAGCCGGGATACGGTAATACTTGGAACCGTCATAGTTCATATCAAAAACTAACGTCCGCTCCGGTAAATTTTGTGCCACTAAATAGGATGAACACAAACATAACAAAAAGAACAATACAAATTGTGTACTTTTTTTCATGATATTACTATTTTAAATTAAAAAATTAATTTTTGAGGCAAATGTAAATAAAAATATTTAATATAATAGCTTTTATTATAAAAATTATATTTTACACTTAAATAATAAGATATATTTTTAATATAGAAACAGTACGGAAATAGCAGATTCAATCAGTTTTCTGCAATTAATTAATTTTTTATTTAATGGAATGCCAAAAAGAAAAATCCCTTAAACATTCACTAACAAGTAAAAGAGAAGAAGTAATAAGGCGGCAAACCATAGAGCTATTTATCAAAAAAATAAGGGATGTGCCAATCGGCACATCCCTTATTTTTTACTTTAATTTCATATCATTCTGCAGGGTGAATTGCTCCGGTCGGACAAGCGTCTGCACAAGTACCACAATCTGCGCAAACATCCGGATCGATTTTATAAATATCACCTTCAGAAATAGCTTCAACGGGACATTCACTAATGCAAGTACCGCAAGCAATACAATCTTCACTAATTACGTAAGCCATTGTTTTAAAGTTTTATTGATAAATAGTACTAATTATGTCCTGCAAAAATAATGGATTTTTATCATTATCTCCAAAAAATAGATACTTTTTATGCCTTATTTTATCTCAATATAAATTAGAACAAAAGTAAAACCCATAATAAAACTCTATCGATATTTATAGAAAGCCCAAATTCCCAATTTTATTCCAAAACCTGATTATATAAATCACAAAGCAACTTTAAAATGTTATCTTTGCAAACAATAAGCATCAGCATTTACCGTTTAATAGGTATATTTTCGAAAATAATATGTCTAAACGTTTGCTAATATTTTCTTTATTACTATTCTTTACGTTGGGAGTTCTGGCTCAACGAAACAAAGTACAACGTTTGCCATATATTGACCAAAGACTTCTACATTTCGGATTTTCGATAGGCACTCACGTTCAAGATCTCCGTTTTGTAAACAGAGGGGAACCCGGCGATAACGGAGAAACCTGGTATGCAGAAATTCCCAGCTTTTCTCCAGGATTTAATGTAGGACTGGTCAGCGACTTATATCTTTGTGAATATCTAAATCTCCGCTTTTGTCCCACCATGTATTTTGGAAATAAAACCATCGAAATGCGAGAGAATACCTCTGACGAACGAAAAATTGTAGATATAAAATCGAACTACCTTTCTCTTCCCATAAGCATAAAATATGGAGCTAAACGCTTGAACAATTACCGCCCCTATGTCATTGCCGGAGTAAGTCCTACATTGGACCTTGCCAAAAAGAAAAATGACATACTGCGTTTAAAACCATACGATACTTACTTGGAAATAGGATTCGGTTGTGATATCTATCTACCCTTTTTCAAGCTTATCCCCGAACTAAAGTTCTGCTTCGGATTGGGCAATATGCTTGAAAAGAAAAGAAATGACCTGCAAGACCCTCTTGATTATAAATATACTCAATCTCAGAAAAAAATTACCTCCCAGATGGTAGTCCTTTCATTCTATTTCGAGTAATCTTCCAAAATTAAAAATATTTAACATACAAATTCTTGCAGATAGAACAGATTATTGTACTTTTGCACTCACAAACATCGCGGGGTGGAGCAGTGGTAGCTCGTTGGGCTCATAACCCAAAGGTCGTCAGTTCGAGTCTGGCTCCCGCAACTAAGGATAGAGCGTCAAGTGGTTGACGCTCTTTTTTTTATGTCTATGATTCTAACCTTGTCATTTCTGATTGGTATGCAAGCAGGCCTCAACTAATTTATCCAAATCATCTAACGGAGATACCGGACACACCCTGAATCCCATTTCCCAACCGGCCTCAATATTTGCAGGACTATCATCCAGATACAAAGTTTCCTCCGGCTTCAACCCGGCATCCTTTATCACATAATCGAAAAATGCTTTCTCAGGCTTCGATGCGCCTATTTCATAAGATAAATATAACTTATCAAAAAAGTCATCTATCGTATGACCACCGTCCTTAAACAGATGCTCTTTGGTATAATCCATATGGATTTTATTGGTATTGCTCACCATATACACCGAATAATTTTTACGCAAAGCCAATAGCAAATCCAGCTTATACAACGGAATGTCTTGTATTATCGCGTTCCATGCAGCTCGTAATTCCTCATCCGTTGCCTGCAAACCCAAAGAAAAGTTCAGATTATCAAAAAACTCACGTTCTGTAATTTTTCCATTTTCCAAATCACGAAACATCCCATCAAAAGACCACGATGCCGGGACAATCTCATCTGCAATTTCTGCACCTAAAGCACGAAATGCAGCAACAGCCTTTTCTCGACTTAGGGTTACCAAAACTTCCCCAAAATCAAAAAGCAAATTCTTTATCTTCATATTTTTATGTATTGTTTCTTTCGATATTAGTATTTAAAACTGCTCCCTCCCAAAAACTCTCTTAACAACGAAGTCGGAGGTATCTCATGCTCAGGCAATGGCAAAAAGAAATCAAGGAATTTCAATAACCGGTTGGCCTCCCCATATTCCGGACAATCACGAGGAACAGCGTTCAATATCGGAGTCGCATGACGCTTCATTACAGCCAGTTCAAACAATAAGGAAGAATTAAACATTGCGTCGGCATTCTCCTGATAAGGAAATATCCACTTTTCCTCGCCTCGCCGGACACTCGGCCATCGAGCAATCGAGCTTTGAGCAGTGCTGCCTCGGTATTTATAATCGCGAATAATACGTCGAAGCAATCGATTATCACCTGTAGGTATCCAATTATGATCATCTATTGATATGGATGTCAAAGCCGACACATATATCCGATATTTCAATCTATTTTCTATCTGCGGTGTCAAATCAGGGTTCAACGCATGTATACCTTCCAGAATCAGGACCGATGCTTTATCCAGCTTCAGCTTATTACCTCGATAAATGCGTCTGCCCGATTCAAAATTATACGTAGGCATATCCACCTCTTCACCTTCCAACAGCCGATTCAAGTCTTTATTAAATAATTCCAAATCAAGAGCATAAAGCGATTCATAATCATAATCCCCACTCTCATCTTTAGGCGTATTTTCCCGATTGACAAAATAATTATCCAAAGAGATTGTTACCGGACGCAACAAATTAGTCATCAACTGGATAGATAAACGTTTAGAAAACGTTGTTTTCCCTGAAGATGAAGGTCCGGAAATAAGAATAATACGAGCTTCTCCTTTCTTGTTTTTTTCTGTAATCTCATCTGCAATACCCGCAATTTTTTTTTCGTGCAAAGCCTCGGTAACCTTTATAAGATCAGTAGCTCGACGAGCCAAAATAGCCTGATTCAGATTCCCAACATTCGAGAGACCTACAATATGATTAAAGCGCACATATTCCTCAAATGCCTTCAACATTTTCTCTTGTCGTACAACTTGAGATGTCACTTGCGGATTATCCGCCGAAGGAGGGACAAGAAGTAATCCCCCATTATATTTTATCAAATCAAACACTTTCAAATATCCGGTCGAAGGGACAAGGCAACTATAATAGTAATCTATCAGATTATCAAGACGATAATAGATAGTATACAACGTCCTCGAAGTTTCCAATAAAGCCACCTTATCTTCCATTCCCTGGCTCCGGAATATCTCAAGCGCTTCTTTAGTCGGACATTCAATTCGTTCAAAAGGCATATCTGCATCAACAATTTCCCTCATCCGCCGCTTTATGCGGACAATGGTCTCCTCAGAAATCTTATCGTGAACATTAATCCCACAATAATATCCTTTCGATATAGAATGCTCAATACGCAGTTGCATCCCCGGCATCGTATCTTCTATGGCTTTATACAAAACAAAACATAACGACCGGACGTAAGCACGAGTACCCGAACCGTGAGTAATATCTATAAACTCTATCTGCTTAGGATTATATACACAATAATTAAGGTCTTCTGTCTTATTATTCACTCTGGCACATAAAACCTGATGGGGCAATTCAACTCCCAACAATCGGTATATCTCAAGCAAAGTCAACCCTTCACGTACTTGTACCGACTTCTGTAAATTCACGCAATAAATAGTTATATCTTTCATGCATCCTCCTTCTTCAAAAACAAATATTATATTCCTTTTTTACATTGAATAAATATTGCATTTCCATTAAAATTCAAATATATAAACTTACGGCAAATCACTTATTTTTACTATTTTTGCAAAAAAAATGATTTGACACATTATTTACCAAATATATCAAGAAGTCTTGTATAAAACAACAAATCAAATAAACTAATTGAAATGGAGTACACTTTTTTCGACTTTTTGACCCTTATTGGCTCTTTAGGGCTTTTCTTGTATGGGATGAAAGTCATGAGCGAGGGATTACAAAAAGTGGCAGGCGACCGGTTGAGAAGCATACTTACGGCAATGACGACCAATCGGGTGACTGGAGTGCTGACAGGAGTACTGATTACCGCTCTTATCCAATCATCATCAGCAACGACCGTAATGGTTGTCAGTTTTGTCAATGCCGGACTTCTATCTCTGACCCAGTCCATCACCGTAATCATGGGTGCCAACGTAGGTACTACCGTTACAGCCTGGATCATCTCCATTTTCGGATTCAAAGTCAACATAAGCCTTTTTGCCCTTCCTCTCATCGGATTATCTATCCCATTCATTTTTTCCGGCAGTAGCAAACGCCGATCCTGGGGAGAATTCATTATTGGCTTTGCATTCTTGTTTATGGGACTCGACTTTCTGAAAAACTCGGTTCCCGACTTACAAAGCAATCCGGAAATCCTATCGTTCCTCAGAGAATACACCAACATGGGATTTTTCTCGGTACTGCTTTTCCTATTAATCGGAACTATCGTTACCATTATCGTACAGTCTTCCAGCGCTACCATGGCTATTACTCTAATTATGTGCAGCAAAGGATGGATTTCTTTCGATATAGCCGCTGCAATGGTATTAGGGGAAAATATAGGTACCACCATTACAGCCAATCTGGCAGCTCTATCGGGTAATGTCTCTGCAAAACGGGCTGCCTTTGCACATTTTATGTTTAATATATTCGGTGTCTGTTGGGTTCTCCTCTTATTTTATCCATTCACACGTTTCATCTCGTTCCTGGTGCATGAAATGACCGGAGGTTCCCCTACCGACCTGATGAATCTGATCAGCCATCAAAGTCCGGAAGTTGTAAATAAAATCTCTGCCGAGAATATAAGTAACCTTACTTCCGGGGAAGCGGCTTTACGCTCCCAATTTTTAGCCGCTCAAGTTACCGTCTCATACGCTCTGTCCTTGTTCCATACAGTATTCAATATCATCAACGTACTCATTATGGTATGGTTTGTAAAACTATATGTTTACATTGTAACACGAGTAATTACTGTCAAACACAGCGATGATGAAGAATTTCAACTCAAATTTATATCCGGTGGTTTACTGTCGACTTCCGAATTATCTCTTCTCCAGGTAAAAAAAGAAATTGCCGTATATGCCGAACGTACCCAAAGGATGTTAGGTATGGTCAAGGACTTAGTACACGAAAAAGAAGGGAGTGAAGCTTATTCAAAAATATATAGTCGTATAGAAAAATACGAAAAAATAAGTGATCGTATGGAGCTGGAAATTGCAAATTATCTAAACAGCGTAGCTGACGGACGCTTAAGTTATGAAGGTAAGCTTCAGGTAAGTGCCATGCTCACAATGACCTCAGAAATCGAAAGTATCGGAGACAGCTGTTTCCATCTGGCCCGGACTCTACTGCGCAAGCAAGAGTCGAAGGCTACGTTTACCGACGAAATCGTACAGGATGTAGATACCATGCTCCGATTGGTCAGCGAAGCCATTGAAAATATGATTATAATTCTCAACAAAAACGATGCTACAGATGCAGACTTCAACAAAGCATACAATAAAGAAATGGAGATAAATAATTATCGTAATCAGTTACGTACACAAAATATAGAAAATATAAACTCAAAAAAATACGAATACCAGTCCGGAACTCACTTCATGGATATCATTTCAGAATGTGAAAAATTAGGAGACTACGTAATCAATGTTATAGAAGCCGTTAAAGAAAAACGAGGAATTAAAAATTAGAATCCTGTATATAGAATACAAAAAATTTAAAGATGCATCATAGGAATATATCAATACTTATGATGCATTTTTTATTGCCAAACTACCTACTCAAAGAATCTCTGATTTAAAGGAATAATAAAATTGACAATTACAAAAATTCCCGGTCCACATCGATTCAAAAAATAAAATCAAATCTTCTTCACTTCTTCCTTTTTCCTACTCCCCTTTTACAATTTTTCAGAAAAATCTTATGCTTTTAAAAATAAGAATAATGCTAAAATTTATATTTATTAATATATATTATAATTTTAAGATTTGTGAATTTTTTTTTACTCTATCACAATATACAATATATTAGTCCGCAGAAAAAAAATAATTATTAACAAAAGATTTGCTAATAAAATTATTCTCCTTTCAGAGAAATTTTATTACGAGTAACTAAATTTCTGAATACCAATGAAGTCGATTTTGAAGTACAGGTTCAGCCTGATTGCTTTTTCCCTTCTTGTTTTGGGTGTAAACAATACCATTGCAAAAGAAGTTAAGGCGGAAAATAAAATTGTACAAGTGGAAATGAACGCACAACAGCAGCGAGTTATTAAAGGCAAAGTAAAAGACTCGCAAGGAGAACCGCTTATCGGTGTAAATGTTTTGGTCGTAGGTACGACTAAAGGAACGATGACCGATATCGATGGAAATTATTCTATTACTGTACCTTCTGAAGATGCAGTCTTGCAATTTTCTTACACAGGATTCCAAAAAATTTCTCTCCCGATAAAAAACACAAAAGACTTTAACGTTGTGATGACAGAAAATACTCAAATGTTAGGTGAAGTCGTTGTGACCGCAATGGGAATAGAAAGAAAATCAAAATCGTTGACTTATGCGACTCAAAAAGTAGATGGGGAAGAATTGACCCGAGTAAAAAATACAAACTTTGTAAATGCCCTTCAAGGAAAGACCGCCGGTGTCGTAATTACACCCAATGCCACAGGAGCCGGAAGCTCATCTAAAGTTTTGATTCGTGGTAATGCCTCAATTTTAGGAAATAATTCTCCATTAATCGTAATAGACGGCATTCCTATGGCTGATCATCAAAACGGGCAAATCGAAGGTAATATTGCCTATGGAGGTGGGCACGACGGTGGAGACGGACTTTCAAATATCAATCCCGACGATATCGAAAGCATCAATATACTAAAAGGGGCCAACGCCTCGGCCCTTTATGGAAGTCGGGCAGCAAACGGAGTTTTGCTAATAACCACCAAGAAAGGACAGGAAGGTCGTCTTTCTATTGATATATCGAGTAGTACAACGTTTGAAACCCCTCTGATAACACCCGAATTCCAAAATACATACGGAGGGGCTCTTGAATATTATGCGGATGGCTCTTTCGGTAGAGGAGAAGTAATCAACCCCGTACAGAGGCGACGCTTAAGCAGTATGTCCTGGGGCGAACGCATCGGGAACCTCTCTAATACCACACTATCCGAAATTCCATATGCCCGCAATAGTGCCCAAGATAATGTACGTAACTTTTTACAAGTAGGGACAAACTTTAATAATACTGTTTCTATTTCAGGAGGGAACAAACTATCTCAGAGTTATTTTTCGTATGGCAATACACAAGCTAGCGGGATGATACCTAACAACAAGTTTTCCCGGCATGCTTTCAACTATAGAAATAATTTTAACTTTTTCAAAGGAATTCTGGAGTTGAACTTCTCTGCCAATTATGTCAAACAAGAGTCCAACAACAACCCCACATCTGGGTACTTCGGCAATCCTATCTACAATCTATATCTAATGCCCAGAAATGCAGACATACGTTACTTCAAAAAAAATCAGGAAACATACGGTAACCTATATGCTTTGGACAAAAGCAACTGGAACAGTGACGGAACCCCCAGAAAAATAGGAGAAGGACCTATTCAAGTATGGCCTTGGCAAAATGAAGAAAACGGCAACTCTCCTTATTGGATACAAAACCGTATCAACAATACGACCCATATTGAAAGATTCTATACCAATATCGGGGCCAAAGTAAATATTGCCAAAGGCTTATCGGCTCAAGTCCGCTTCAATTTTGATACGAGCAAAAATAGCTCTACCGGAGAAACATGGCATGGAACAAAAGGTAAAAATGTATACAATTCAGTATATTACAACGGGGCAAACACAGATACACAAACTTTTGGAGATATATTGGTCAACTATAATAAAAAAATCGGAGACTTCGACCTCTCTGTAAACGTAGGTGGCAGTATGCGTGAAACTCATTACGAATCACTCTCACTATATTATACCATGGGCGATACTACAGCTATACCTAATGTCTTCGTCCCTGAGAACATCAAAGCGCCTGCCCTTTATAACAATACATACTCAACTAAAAAAGACTGGGAACACTCTATTTTCGGGACAGTTTCTTTAGGTTATAAAGAGATGGCATATATCGATTTCAGTGCCCGTAATGACTGGTCTATGGCATTTCAACAATTTGTCCCTTACGGTGCAAAACCCAGTTATGCATACTTTTCGGCAGGAGGTAATGTACTCATTAATGAAGCCTTTAAATTAACATCTGATCGATTCAATTTGCTGAAAGTGCGTCTCTCTTATAGTCAAGTTGGGAACTCCATCCCCAGTATCCTGTTCGGTGAATTAGATTATAACTTTGCTTCCGGAGGATATACACCGAGGACCTACACCGGATTCGATGACCCCCGCCCTGAAACAGTTACATCTACCGAATTAGGATTTGAAGGAGCCTTCTTCCGTAATGCCTGGGACTGGGACTTGACTTTCTATAATTCCGTAATGCATAACCAATATCTTGCAATTGCAGCGGCAGTAGCGGGAACAAAACCTATCAATAGCGGAAAAATACGTAACAGAGGTATTGAATTTACCACAAACTATCATTGGCTTATCAACCGCAATTGGTCATGGAAAACCGGTTTCAATATTTCATACAACGATAATAAAATCTTAGAAACCTATAATAATGGGAAAACTCATATCGTCGATCTTGGACAAGATTCAGGATTAAAACTACTTTATAAAGTAGGCGAATCATACGGAGATTTATATGCCAACTCTATCCAAACTCGCGAAGACGGCAGTTATATTCTCGATAGAAACGGTGTACCCCGTATTACCAATGACTGTAATACATATATCGGTAATGCAAACTCCGATATATACCTTGGATGGAATAACACGATTAACTATAAAAATTTCTCTCTTTACTTTCTTATCGACGGAAAAATCGGAGGAACCATTGTATCTCTGACAGAAGCAAAACTGGATTATTACGGGGTTTCCAAAAGAAGTGGTGATGCCCGTAACGGCCAATATGTATATCTGCAAGAAGATATAATTGACGGAAAACTTGTCAAGCGTCCTGTCCCCGGAATACGTCTTCCGGACGGACAGATTTCTCCGGCAAAAGAATATTACCAAAAAATCGGAGGAGGACAAGCTGCTCTATCCGAATATGCATATGATGCAACAAACCTCCGTATGAGAGAAATCTCCATCGGTTATACATTTCAAGACCTGTTCGGCAAAGGAAAAAACCTTTCTATTTCAGCCGTAGGACGTAACTTATTCTTTATATACAAAAAAGCGCCTGTCGATCCGAATATATCCGTATCCACCTCAAACGGATATAGCGGTATAGACTGCTTCAGTCTGCCTACTTCCCGCAGCACAGGAATTACATTAAAACTCTCATTCTAAAATCTCTTAATATTACAGTAATGAAGAAAAAAAACATTTTATATATATGCACTACTGCAATCATGATGGCAAGTTGCTACGACGGAGTTGAAGATAATTTAGCCGGAGGGAATACGATGGAACAAGCAGTAGACTCGGTATCTAACATTTCTACGGCCGCAGGATTACTCATTACAGCTCAGGAACAACTTATAGACAAAAGGGAACATAAATACCAATATCAGTTCAACCTTCATATCGATAATTATTGCGGGTATATGTGTCTGCCCCATAACTTTAGTGGACGCATCAACTCGACATTTGAAATAAATGATAATTTTGCAAGCGGCCCTAAAGCAAACATGTCCTGGGTAGCACAAGCAACCGTCCCCGTAATGACCTCAGCCAAACGGCTAAACGCAGAACCTTTAGGAGCAATTGCCAATATTCTCTTTTCTTATGCAGCACACCAATTTGTAAATGTACATGGCCCTTTCCCATATAATGCGAATAAAAGATTGCAAGAATCTCATCCTTTGGTATATGATGCTGAAGAACTGATTTATGACTCAATTTTTACTGACCTTGAAAAAGATATCGCAATACTCAAAAAATACGAAAACAACCTAAGTGAAGAGATGAAAATTACAATTTCCGGAATAGATAAAATCGCCGGAGGAAATTTGAGCAAATGGATAAAATTTGCCAATTCTCTTCGACTGAGAATGGCCTTGAATATTGTCAAAATCCAACCGGAAAAAGCCAAGCAAATTGCTGAAGATGCCGTAAGAAACGGAGTTTTGGAAGAAAGTGACGGAGATGTTGGAATGGACTTATATACATTATACAACAAAGAAAGACATCCGCTCTGGAAAATTTCCTCATCTTGGGTAGATACTCGCCTGAATGCAAATCTGCATAATATTTTGCTCAGAACCGGACATCCCATGTTAGAAAGCTTTTTTGAAAAAAATTCGGCTGACATTATAGACCGTTCCGGAAAAGTATCTCTACAGGCCAACCAAGGTTTTGCCAGTATGCGTAACGGAACTCTTACCTCTGACCAATCTTCATCTCCGGCATACATCTCTTTCAGCAAACTATCACAAAACTTCAGTATGCAAAAACTAATGATATTCAAAGTATCGGAAGTTCTTTTTCTCCGAGCTGAAGGTGCATTATATGGCTGGAATATGAATGGTACCCCTCAGGCCCTCTACGAAGCCGGAATCAGAGCCAGTTTCAACGAATTCGGCTTTACGTCTGATGCCTGCCAGACATACATGCAATCTGAAAAAGCCGGGAATGAAAATTACATCGATTATTATAATGTATTCCAAAATGTCGATGGCGTCTTGACAATCCCCAACAAATGGCTGGCATCAGGCTCAAACGAAGAACACCTCGAACAAATTATCACTCAAAAATGGATTGCATTATTCCCTATGTCTTTAGTCGCTTGGACAGACATGAGACGCACAGGTTATCCTAAACAAATCGCTCCAGTTACAAATTCGGAAGCAGACGGGGACGGCAGTATCGACCCGAAATATGGTATAAGACGCATTCCCTTCTCCCGAGACGGAGACTTAGAAGTAGCTGACGACATTGAAAGTACAGGACTTGACGCGCTTGGAGGTCCCGATTTACAAGGAACTCGGTTATGGTGGGATGTCAATAAATCTAATTTCTAAAAATTAAAATAAACGAAATATGAAAAACAAATGGCTCGTATTAGGAGCGTTATTCATGCTTACAATTTGCTCATGCTCCGACGACGAAAATAACACAATAATATATAAAACAAACAACAACTTGATCACCGATTTCAAATTAGCTATCGGTGAAGAAAAAGAAGTTGTACTCAATGCCGGAGCCGGCTTCACTGCATATATGCCGGGAATACAATCTACCGACCAAATCGTAATGGAGAAAGACGGAACGACTCTAAATGTACCATGGGGATTTGTAGAAAGGTTGGATGGTGTAGGCGACGATGGATTGGCTTATTACGCCGATTCTGTATGCGCCAAACTTGAACGTCGGGATGAATGGACTATCGGAGAATGGAACGTAAAGGTCAGAAGGGGCCAAGAAGAAGACCCGGTAGGTAAAGTCAATCTTGTACTATTGGCAAATAAAGATATCGATTATAATTCTAATATCGATATGATAACAATCGATGCTTCAGGTTGGGAAAGCACCTCAGACACTCTAATCTACCGTTCTGAGGAAGGATTCATTATCAAAGTAGAAACTGGTGCTACAAGCGAAAACCAATCGGTAAAACTAACTCTACCTAAAGACGAAATGACTGATGGCCCATGGACATTAAATATCAATCGTTGGGAATTTGGATTGACTGAGAAACTACTCCAATTTGATTTTATCAAAAAAGGCTTCGTCGATGACTCCCCAATTACCAAAGACCCTACTGATGGAAAATATAAAGTGTACTTCAAACTTGACGAGATACTTGCCAACGACGCTATTTCTGTTCGTCTGCCTAAGGGTACAACGACAAGCATCAAATTAAA
Source organism: Coprobacter secundus (assembly GCA_000803105.1). Classification (GTDB taxonomy): domain Bacteria; phylum Bacteroidota; class Bacteroidia; order Bacteroidales; family Coprobacteraceae; genus Coprobacter; species Coprobacter secundus. Next base: position 300,906 of record JTDA01000003.1, on the reverse strand, counting down.
TACTCAAAAGTTTGATACAGAAACTCATATATTGACCCTCATTCTACCTGATGATAAAGTCCAAGAAGGAACTTACACCTTTGCCATGAGACGGAGCGGAATCATCATAATGAGTAATCTACAAAAATCCCTGATTAAATAATATAATTTTTTTATCATGAAAACAAAAAGACTCTTAACAGGTTTACTTATGGCTTGTTCCATAAGTGTCGGAGCACAATCGCTTCCTTCTTATTCAATCGACTATGTTTTAAACAATGGAGGCATGGGTTCTAACTGGGCAGACATGCTCGATACATGGGAACCCGGAGACCCATACAGTACAGACCCAACATATATCGATGATAACTTTTTCATTTCCCGCGTTCGCCCTCGTACTCGTATTCAGAATCAGGAAATGCAGGTAAATACCGAACGTTCCGACGAAAGAAAGATGCTTTGGTGGTGCCCGGTCGGAGAAAGTACAAAAGCGTGGGGCCCTTTCCCCCGCTACAATTTCGATGCCGATAATTTCAGTATGTGGCAATATCTTGACTATCATGGGAATTGGTCTAATGGATGGATTCGCGTACCCGGTGTATTCAATGATGTCGCTCATAAAAACGGAGTCCAAACCGGATGCCTGATTTTCTTCGAAGGCTCTTCTGACCCCAATTTACCGAAACTGACAACAAAAGAAAATGGAGAATTCAAATATGCCCGCAAATTCGTACAAATGTTAAAATTCTATGGTATCGATGGTGTAGGCGTAAATCCAGAAGGAGGTCTCGGCTCTTCTCTGGCATCCAATTTTCAAGATTTCTTTGTTAAATGCCATGAAATAGGGAAAGAATTGGACTGGCCATTCCAAGTCATATGGTATGAATCCCAAAGTAATTCTGGTTATGTAAGCTGGACCGACCAATTGAATGACAATAACAAAGACTGGTTTTCTAAAAACGGGAAAAATGTCACTGATGCATTTTTCCTAAATTATAACTGGAACTCTACAAAACTTAAAACTTCGCAAGAAACAGCAACTTCATTAGGCCGTTCAACCTATGATGTATATGCAGGTATGGATATCGAAGGCCGAGGGTTGCACAACAATGCCGGGACTTCAGGAGGATGGATGTTACTGAAAGACTATCCCTTTTCCATCGGGCTATGGGGTAACCACGCAGACAATATGATTCACAAAAATGCCAATGAATTAGGCTCCTCCGATTTGGCTATTCAGAATTTATATCAAACTAAACTGGAGATGGTTTTCTCCGGTGGTCACCGCAATCCAGCATCACTCCCCGAAATAAGCAATGCAAAACGAGGATTCAGCTTAAGTGATTTGGAAACATTCCATGGTATAGAAGCATTCATCAATGCTAAAAGTACCATCAATCAAATACCTTTTATTACCCGTTTCAACCTGGGTAACGGCCAATTTTTCAATAAAGAAGGAAAAACGTCCTTTCCTAATAAATGGTACAATATCGGAATGCAGGACTTTTTACCTACATGGCGTTGGTGGATCACCGATAACTGGGACAAAGGAGCAAATGTTCCCGCTAATGCTATCAATATCAACTTTTCATTCGACGATGCTTGGTATGGCGGTTCCTGCCTCAAACTCCATGGAGCTACAGCAAAATCAGATGTACGGCTTTTCAAAACCGAATTGGCAATGGCTGACGGATGTGAGATGAAAATTACCTATAAGATGATAAGCGGAGGTACAGACCCCAAAATGTCCTTATGCATATCTAAGGCAGGCTCAGAATATATATTCAGTTCGCACAAATTACCCAATGTAAGTAAAAACGGAGAATGGTATACAGCAACTATCTCTATGAAAGATTTAGGACTAAGTAATAGCGATAAAATCGCTTGTATCGGTCTGGAACTCGAAAACACAACGGCAGACTATGAAATTTTATTAGGGGAATTATCTGTTATAAATACTCAAACCTCGATGGTACCTTCTCCTATAACGATTACACACGCTGAAGTATTGGGAGGGCAATTTAATGGAAACGATGTCAAAGTAATCTGGCAATGCGGAGACAAAAACTTTGACGAATCAAAAGGTGTTCCGGTTTATAATGACGACGTAAACGTTTGGTATTTTGAAATTTATACTCGTGCATCCGAACAAGACCAACCTACCTTATGCACAGCTACCACATCTTGGGCAGCTTATGTAGTCGGTGCTCCTTCTAACATTGAAGACCAGAGTGTACAAGTAGGTGTTTGTGCCGTTAATCCCAAAGGTGAACGCAGCGAAATCGTTTGGTCAGAACCGATGGAAAGAGAAATTATTCCTCTCGAAACCGTAATTATCGATAAACCGGTCATTAAACCTAATCAAGAATTTACCGTTAGCTTCTATGATGTAACACATGCAGCATCCAAATTTGTCCTCAAAAATGCAGCAACCGGAGAAGAAGTTCTGACAAAAGACGGTGTAACCTCTTTCACTGGACAAATTGAAGAAGAAGGATTCTACGACTTAGAAGTCGGAAGCAATGACCCTGTCATCTACAGAGGATTTATCCAGATTACCCCAGAAGAAACGGGAGGAATCAGCGATATCTCCGACATATCGGTAAGTAAAAAGGAAGCAGAAGTGAATGAAGAAGTCACATACAGTTATGAAGGAACTAAACGAGACGGATTAGTTTCGAGGGGATTACATCTTACCGATGTCGAATCATTTACCATCCCGTCAAATATCTGTAGCAAAGTACCATTTACAATCTCTTGCTGGGTAAAATTAGACGAAAATGTTCTTTCATCTACTGAGGGGACTGCATTTTATAACCAACGAACCTATACAGATAATTGGCCCACTTCCGACTGGGGAGATGCTTGGTGGGATATAATGTCTGACTATTCTCTAAATGCCTGTCTACTCAGTGGTAGTAATGTACAAAACCATGATTACTCTATGACACAAGGAGTCTGGACTCATTTAGCTATGGTTGTTGATAAAAACAAGCTGGCCGTATATTTCAATGGTAAAAAAAGTGCAGAAAACACAAACTACAACCATTCATTTAGAGGTACCGGGACTTGCTATTTTGGAGGCAGCGCAGCCAACAGAAGCGGATTCATGGGTTCTTTAGACGAAATCCAATTCTGGGACAAAGCTCTCACCGAAAGCGAAGTACAAGAAGCTATGAAAGGCTATGACCCCTTATTCGGAGATATGCCCGAAGGACTGATAGGATACTGGCGATTCGAAGATGATGCCGTCAATACCGAAACCGGAGAATTCTATAATGAAGGTTCCATGAGCTCCGTTACCGGCCGCGTAACTACCCGAAAAGATAATGACGATATTACTTCCATGTCTCCTCAATTCACAAGCGGTGTTCCTGCACTGACAGGTATTATGGAAATCAATACCGAGACCAAATGGAACTTACCTGGAGCCAATATAACTCTCGATAACGAAAACGCAAAAGCAACATACACCCAAGCCGGAACTTATGATGCAACCGTAACTTTGGAAAATGTATATGGAAAAGTAGAAAAGAGTGTCAAAGACATTATCCTTATCTCTGACAATTCCTCTATCGAAGAAAACTCGAACATAAAAATGAACATCTATCCCAATCCTTTCACCGAAAGTGCAAATCTATTATTTGCCGAAGCAGGAAATTATAAAATTTCGGTTTACACAACAGATGGCACTTTAGTTAACACCACATCTTACAACGTCGAAGCCGGTGATATAAAACAACTGAAAGTAGACGGGTATGGAATGTTCTTTGTTACGATAAGCAAAGATGGCAAAAATCTGAAATCATTTAAAATCACTAAAAAATAAACTGAATTTCTCCCTAATATTGGTCATCTGACTTTTACAATACAATGACCGATACATCAACAAAAAAGATTGACCGGGTTGTTTCCCAGTCAATCTTTTTTAATATAGTAATTTTACATTGGATATTACAGAAGCACTTCAATTCCAATAATCCATTTTAACTATGCAACAATAGCTTTTTCAATTCTATTACACCTTCCGTCGCACCTTTACGGATAACTCGGGTTACATTTCCGGATGGGTCTTTCACTTCATTCGGGTCAATTAAATAAACCGGCGTACCCCGATGCACATAATGCAGTAACCCCGCTGCAGGATAGACATTCAAAGATGTACCGATTACCACAAAAACATCAGCAGCTTTTACCCACTCAATTGCCTGCTCTATCATCGGTACAGCTTCTCCAAACCAAACAATATAAGGGCGCAATTGGGCTCCATCATCAGCGACATCGCCTAAATGGATCTCCGGATGTTCGGGAGACAACTCATAGACTAAATTTTCATCCTTTTCCGACCTTACTTTCATCAACTCCCCATGTAAATGCAAGACATTACGGCTTCCAGCTTTCTCATGAAGATTATCAACATTCTGGGTTATAATATATACATCAAAATTTTTTTCTAAATCAACCAATCCCAAATGTCCTCCATTAGGTTTGGAAGAAATAAGGGTTTTACGTAACATATTGTAAAAATTAAGCACCAGTTCAGGATTCCTAAACCACCCTTCGGGAGTAGCAACATCTTCTACTCGGTGTTGTTCCCACAATCCGTCACTACTGCGAAAGGTAGATAATCCGCTTTCTGCACTCATCCCAGCTCCTGTAAGTACAACAATTTTTTTCATAATCGACTTTTTTAAGTTATAAAAACTATAAACCGGCAACTTTCACATCTTCCGCACAAAACAATATTATACAGAAATGTGTTTGATTTTAAAAGTTTGTATTATTCAGTTAGCACAAATTTATATTTTTTTTTAATAGAAAATAAGAGAACTATACAATAAAAACTCTATCTTCGCCCGTAATTTACGGAAATATATAAAATGGGTAGAGAAAATACAATATCCCAATTTTAACAAAAAAATATGGACAAATTAAGTTATGCATTAGGCCTGAGTATGGGCAACAATTTTAAAAGTTCCGGTATACAATCTCTGGACATCGACGATTTTGCCAACGGGGTGAAAGCAATATATGAAAATATAAAACCCGAAATGTCATACGATGAAGCCAAACAGATTATAAATGAATTCTTTACCCGTATGCAACAAGAGATGACAGAAAAAAATCGCGAAATAGGAGAAAAGTTTCTGGTAGAAAATAAAAAACGTGCAGGAGTCATTACTCTACCCAGTGGCCTACAATATGAAGTCATAACCGAAGGTAAAGGGGCAAAACCTAAAGCCACAGATAGGGTTAAATGCCATTATGAAGGACAGTTAATAAACGGACAAGTATTCGACAGTTCCGTCAAAAGAGGAGAACCTGCCGTATTTGGCGTAAATCAGGTAATTCCGGGATGGGTAGAAGCTCTTCAACTTATGCCTGTAGGCTCGAAATGGAAATTATATATTCCTTCTGATCTCGCTTATGGAGAAAAAGGAGCTGGTGAAGCTATAGCTCCGAACTCGACATTGATTTTTGAAGTAGAATTGCTCGATATAGTATAAACTTTATTATAACAACAAAATGAAAAAAACAGTTTTATTTTCAATTATGGCTGCTGGTTGTGTTGCTTTCGGACTGACATCTTGCGATAGCAAAGCCGGTGCAAATCTAAAAACAGATGTCGATAGTGTCAGCTATGCTTATGGTGTGCTCAATGGTACCGATATGGCTGAAGGCATCAAACAATATCCTAAAAAAATCGAAGCTTCTGAGTTGATTAAAGGTATCGCACAAACATTGAACAGCGATTCTACCAAAATGTCATACGAATTGGGTATGAACATCGGTGTAAACCTGAAACAACAATTCGAACAAATGGGACAGCAAGGCATTGAAATCAACAAAGCTACTTTCCTTGCCGCCCTTAGTAAATCTATAAAAGGAGATTCTACTATCTTATCAAGAAGTCAGGCAGAACAAGTTTACCAAGCTTTTATGACTTCTTTCCAAGAAAAAAAAATGAAAGCCGAAGAAGCGAGAATCGCTGAAAGCCCTGAAGCCAAGAAGAATGCAGCTGAAGGTAAAAAATTCTTAGAAGAAAAATCTAAAGAAGCCGGTGTACAAAAAACAGCTTCAGGATTACTCTACAAAGTAATCAAAGAAGGTAAAGGTGAAAAACCGACAGCTACCAGCAATGTAAAAATCAATTACAAAGGAACTTTAATCGACGGAAAACAATTTGATGCCAACAAAAATACTACAATGAATGTAGGTCAAGTCGTTCCTGGATTTAGAGAAGCTTTGATGTTAATGACTCCGGGGTCTACATACCAAGTATATATCCCTGCAGAATTAGGTTACGGGTTGCGCCAGACTGGCTCTATCCCTGTAAACTCTACATTGATTTTTGACATAGACCTTCTCGAAGTTGAAGCTCCTTCAAAATAAAATGTAAATAACCAGTCTAAATAAAAAGAGAACCGGGATGTTACTCCGGTTCTCTTTTTGTTCGTAACAATAACATAAATACATACCACATGATGAAAAAATATATCTTAATCCTCTGTTGCCTGCTTTCCATTTCTGCTTTTGGCAAAAAGAAAGATAAAACCCTGGCAACTCCTGCCGACAGTACCGGATACGCTTACGGCTTGCTCAACGGTGCAGAAATGGCTGAAGGAATAAAAAAATTTCCTCACAAAATAGAAATGAAAGCCTTCATCAAAGGATTTAAGGCGACTTTTACAACTGATACAACAAAACGCTCATACGAAATGGGATTAAATTTCGGTATCGGGTTAAAAGAGCAGTTAGAAAAAATGTCTAAAGAAGGGATTAACCTTGACAAACAAGCTTGCCAAGATGCCCTTATTGCAGTATTGAGCGAACAACCAACTCTCTTGGATAAAGAAAATGCCGAAAAGTTATGGACAGAAGTTATGAACACTTATCGTGAAAGGAAACAAAAAGAAATAGAAGAACAGAAAAAAGCCGAAGCCGCCAAAAACTTAGCCGAAGGAAAAGCTTTTCTTACTGAAAAAGAAAAAGAGCCCGAGGTTATCAAAACAGCATCGGGATTATTATACAAGGTCTTAAAACAGGGAGAAGGTCCACTAATCACCTCCGATTGTAAAGTGAAAGTTCATTATACCGGAAAATTAATCGACGGCACCAAATTTGACAGCTCATATGACCGAGGGAAACCCCTTGAAATAGGTGTGACTAATGTGATTAAAGGCTGGACAGAAGCCCTTCAACTCATGAATAAAGGAAGTAAATATATTCTCTATATACCGGCAGAACTAGCATATGGTGAACGAGGAGCAGGCAGAGATATAAAACCAAATTCCGTATTAGAATTCGAAATCGAAATAATAGATGTCACTTGCCCGGACAAAAAATAAAATCATATTTACAATTAAAACTATAATTATGAATAGAAATAGCAAGATAAGTTCAATATATCTTTCTCAAAAACAAACAAATTTCTGATAAAAAGTGAATTTTTGGACTATTTCATTCATAATTTGCATATTTATTCCAAAAAAAGAGTTACTTTTGCTGACATAATGATTAAATTCTTCAGTAATGGAAAAAATTGATAACCTTGATAGACAAATACTTGAAATCATTATGCGCAATGCGCGTATACCATCTAAAGATGTAGCGATAAAATGTGGCGTCTCTCGGGCTGCTATTCATCAACGAATACAACGAATGATTGATATGGGTGTAATCATAGGTTCTGGATACCACGTCAATCCCAAAACTCTTGGATATCGGACTTGCACATATATCGGGGTAAAACTTGAAAAAGGCTCTATGTATAAAGATGTGGTTCCGGAACTTGAGAAAATACCTGAAGTTGTCGAATGTCATTTTACAACAGGCCCGTATACGATGCTTTGTAAATTATATGCACGGGACAACGAACACCTTATGGAACTTCTTAACGACAAAATACAAGAAATACATGGTGTTACTGCTACGGAAACATTGATATCTTTAGAACAGAGTATGAATCGGGAGATTCCCATCAAAAAGAAAGAAGATAAATAAATATAATAAGCTTCTACTCGAATTAAACAAAATTGAGGAAATTCTATTGACTAAGGAGTATACGAAGAGTATGCTCCTTATCTTTTTGTATTTTGGCAATCAACTTCTCTATATTCGAAAACCTCTCTTCCTCCCGCAAAAACGCAATCAAAAATACCTTCAAGACACACCCATACAAATTTCCCGAAAAATCGAAAAGATTCACTTCTATACTCCTGCCTCTTCCATTGCTCACCGTAGGCCGTGTTCCAATATTCAACATCCCGTTCTTCAAGCTACCGTTCGGCAACTGTACCCGCACAGCATAAACACCATTTGCCGGAATGATTTTATGATTGTCCGTCAATCTGAGATTTGCCGTAGGGAACCCCAATTCTCGACCCAATTTATGCCCTTCAATCACTTCTCCCTCCAGGCAATACGAATAAGTCAATAATGAAGCTGCCTCTTCAACTTTTCCCTGAGACAGTAACGTACGCACTACGGAAGAACTCACATGTTTACCTCCAGGATGGTAGGCTTGAGCGCGAATAATATCAACACCTAACTCTTTTCCATACCGTACGTAATCTGAAAAACCTTCCAACCGATTATGTCCAAAACGATGGTCATAACCGACATATAAACAAGAGATACCATAATCTTCTGCTAAAAAAGATATAAACTGCCGGGCAGACAACATGGACATATCTTGAGTAAAATCAAGTACGATACAATAATCGAGTTCTGTTTCCGAAAGATGTTGCATCCGCTCCTCAAAAGAATTAATCAAATGTGGACAGTAATTATTGTGCAATACCTGACGTGGATGGCTCCGGAAAGTAACAACCGCCGAAGACATATTCCTTTCACGAGCTGTCTGGACAATATTCCCAATAAGAGCCTGATGCCCCAAATGGACTCCATCAAAAAAACCGATACCGGCAACCAACATGCCGGGAGAAATAATATTAGGCTTTTCAATTATCTTCATCGCATCATAAATCAGGCACCAAAGATACAAGAAAATTCTTTTTCATACATAAATATAGTTTTATAAAGAAACGAACATTAGTTCATACTGATAAACTCTTCCGAAACCTGCCAGCTACACTTTATCCCCAAATCGACAGAAAACTTCGAATAAAAAATTCTATAAAATTATTCTGATATATCATTTGTAAACCAACTATTTAGCTTATTCATCAACAAGAAATCAATATAAAATCATAATATTTATTTGGTCATTTCAGAAAAAAGCAGTAATATTGCATCGCTTTTGAGGAAACTCAAGCCGGTCCTATAGCTCAGTTGGTTAGAGCATCTGACTCATAATCAGGGGGTCCTTGGTTCAAGCCCAAGTGGGACCACATCAGAAAAAAGACTTACAATTTATTGTAAGTCTTTTTTCTGTTAATACAAAATCCTAAATTAAAACAATGAACTTTGTTCAATACGAAAGCTCCGGACATTCCGGTCTTTTATGATATCTTCATCAGATACACTTCCGATAAGAAGTGGTGAATTTACATCATGTTTTTCTCCATTACGTCGAATCTTATCGTAACACTCCTTATTGGCATAGCAATATACACAACCATTAAGACAGCTATTATACATACCTATATCGAGACTTTCGATACAATTGCAAAACAACCGCTGATTTTTATCTTTACTGGCAGAAATAGAATAACCTGTAATCTGTTCAATAAGACTCTGACTAATACAAGCATCTCCGGAAACTCCCAAATATCCTAAATTTATTTTAGCGGCACACGTATTTAATTTGATAGCAAACTCTGAGGCAATTTCCTGAAAAGCAGAAACCACGTCTTCAATTACTTCTTTCTCCAAAGAATGTATATTGAATTTAGCTATAGCAGGACGAATATGACTATAGCAATCTATAAATTCCAGAGTACACCTATCCGTATAATCTTTCAACTCAAATGCAATTAGGGCAAAAGCATCTTTGTGAAAAGATATATTATATTTTTCATTTACAAATATAGGATCATAACGCCAAATCACTCTTTCTTTACCGATTTTATCAGAAAGGGTCTTAAATATCTCTAAACGTTCTGCCAGCGAAGGTAGTTTTCTTTCTATTTCCTGCCCATAAGGATTCAAGGTAAATTGAAAATAATATTTATAATCTCCCAACTGATCTAATTCTCCAATCATAGGTGCCGGATTTTTACTCCAGAACACAATACAATCAATCCAAACCGGCTTTAAGCTAACACGACTTACCATTCTGGGATTATATGGATTAGGAACCAATACGTATCCTTCTCTTAGCCGGTTGAAAAACCACCGAGAATAAAATGCCGGAATATCAGTTCTTCGACTCGCACTTATTATCATACCATAAAATATTTATTATAAAAGTAAACGAAATGTCATCCATGCACAATTTCCTTTCCTTAAAATATAAAAATAAATCATCCAAAACTTTACAAAATAATCCATATTCCTAAAAAATCCAAATAAGAAATCGTATGTTTATTCAATTTTTTGTACGTTTGTTATATATAAGTCACATTGAATATGAAAAAAGCTATCAAACTATTCCTTTACATTATACTATGTTTCATACCGACAGTCTTGTCTGCCCAAATGCTAATAGTTTGCGCCCCGGAATTCGCAGATGAAATGAAACCTTTTATCCAATGGAAAACACAGAAGGGCATGAAAGTGGAACTGATAACGATGGATAAAATAGGCTCGACGGCAGCGGAACTTAAAAATTACGTCGCTGATTATTACAAGAAAAATAACAATCGTTACCTTCTATTAGTCGGGGATGCCGAGCAGATACCTGTACATTTTTGTTACGGAATTACCAAGCCCGACCCGAATACCGCTTACTCTGACGCAGAGTACGGTTATATATCCGGAGACGAATATCCGCCATCTGTGCTAGTAGGCCGTTTTTCCGCAAAAACAACAGAAGATGTACGTACTCAGGTAGAAAGAGTTATCTACTATGAACGAGACATAGATGAGTCTGCAACATGGCTGGAAAACAGCATAGGCATTGCCGACCCCTCCTCCAATGAAAAAGGAGATAATGACGAAACAGACATCCAGCACATCCGGACCATAAATGATATTTTGAAAGATAACAACTATACAACCTATGAAATCAGTAAAAAAAATGACCTTGTAGAACAACTTGACAAAGGATGCGGCATTGTCAATTATACAGGCCACGGTTACACCGAATCTTGGGCAACAACCGGATTCTCTGTCAACGATGTCAACAAACTGACCAATATAAACAGGTTACCTTTCATTATTGCTGCCGGTTGTCAAAACGGGCACTTCAGATTGGGGACTTGCCTATCCGAAGCATTTTTGAGAGGACAGACTCAAGAAGGAAAGCCTGTGGGAGCTATTGGAATGTTAGGTTTTACCATTCAGATATACTGGAATCCTCCTATGTTAGGACAAGACGAATTTATAAAAATACTGACATCTGACAACTCCCCAAAAATCCTTGGAGAGGTTATAAACTCTGCTTATAAGAAAGTAATCGAAGTATATAAAGGCAGCGGTTCTGATGCAGCGAAACAATGGTCTCTGTTTGGAGACCCCAGCCTACTTTTACGAAGAAGAACCCCTCAAAACATGAATATCGTTTATGATAAAACTTTGCCCGTCGGCACGTCATCCATAAATATAGATTGTGATACAGACGGCGCTACCGTAGCTTTGTCGGCAAACGATAAATTATTGGATGTAAAGACTGTTACCGACGGACAGGCATCTCTTTCTTTTCCGGAAATAGAACAGGATATAACCCTATATGTCACTATAACTGCTCAAGACAAAGTTACACACCAAGGCAAAATCATCGTGGGAAAAGGGTCTGGAATAGAAAAAAACAATATCAATAACTCCGTTCTGATTTATCCCAATCCTTCTACCGGAACCATCACATTATCTGGTATCTCATCTCTTCAAGAGCCTGTATTGGCTCTGATTTATTCTCCTGACGGACAGTTGATAAAAGAAATCGAGATAAAAGAAAATGTTCCTTTTGCCCTTTCTGTTGAGCCAGGTACTTATTTTCTGCAAATACCAAACAAATCATTAACTCGGAAAATTGTCGTAATTCATTAATATATCATAAATTAGAAATATAACGGTATCGAAATTTTAAACCGCTATTCTGATTATTTTTTATCCAATTCTTCAAGGTCACATGCAAATTGCTAATTTATTCATTATTAAGAAATCTTCAGGGAAACAACACAAAAAAACTTCTGCGCCTATATTATACGAATTAATAATAATAAATAAGGAATAATTAATTGTTCATCGTTAGTCATTCATCATTAATATAAAAATAATCCGAGAATAATTATACTTCTTCCTATCAAAGCTCCGAATATACCGGGTCTCCATCAATTAAGGAAAAATTAAAGCTTTTTCAACGACTGATTCATATATATAACAGATACTTCCTCCCCTCGGTACCTGATTTCCAATTAATTTTTATTTAAAAATTTGAGTGAAATTATCATACTAATTATCATATATTTAACACCTCATCTATAATTCAAAAAGTAATAAAATTGCAATTTTATTACTCAATGTAGAAGTATAATAACAGAGTTTACCCCAATACTTCCAGCCTATCTATTTACATTTAAAAAAATTTTTATCATCATCACCTTTTAAAATCATACTAATTATGAAAAACTTCCTGTTATTATTTACATTCTTAGCAACAATCACACTGCCCTTGGACGCTGAAATAAAAAAACAAGTCTTGTTTCACGATAGTTCCAGCCCCGAATTTTACGACCAAAGCTGGCTCAATATCAAAGCACCAAGCAGTATTTCTCTACCCACAGGTAAAACCGATAAATTTCCTATATCGACACAGATAAAAAAAGATGGAGACAATGCAATAGAACTAACCTGGACATCTAAACCAAATGGCGAATGGAAAGCTTTAGTCGCAGGTCTAAACTGGGATATGTTCAGAATGGAAGGAGTATCTGAACTCAGATTCTGGATGTATGCCCCCAAAGCTTTTGACATTGAATATTTACCGGACATTAATATGGAAGGTCATTATGGCGGTCAATGCGGCAAATTGAAATTGAGTAATTATATTCAGTCTATCTCTCCTGAAAAATGGATGCAGATACGAATTCCAATAAATGATTTCCGCACGGTCTCGAAGGACTTCGAAGGTTTTAACAGCATTAAAGGTGTCTTTTTCCATCAATCAGTGACAGACGGAAATACTCATACTTTATATCTGGATGAGTTCGAATTTATTCCCATTTCAACAACCCCAGTTTTCAACAACGATAAACTCGTAGGACTATGGACATTCGACAACTTGGATAACCCCTTTCTGGCAACCAAGGGTTCAGATATCGAACCTCATGGAAACTGGAGCAAAACGAAAGGCTATACCGGAATTGACCAAGCTATCGAAATACCCCAAGGGACAAAGAATTATCTGAAAGTAAGCCACGCTATTTGTCCCAACGGGACAAACGATGGTCAATTCGAACGAGTAAATAGTTACGCTATGCTATATGACATTATGGTAGAAAATGCATCTCAGTGGCACTGTCTTTTCCAGACAGACACAAATAACGATGTAGACGGTACAATATTTATTAATCCCGACGGAAAAATCGGATGCGGAACAACACATTATACGAATAATAGAGTTATTCAGAATAATACATGGACCCGGATTCTCATAAATGCCTGTCTGGCTGGAGATAAAACTATTTATGAATTTTGGGTCGATGGAGAAAAAGTCCTTACAACAGCCTGCAAGATTGCACCAGACAACAATCGGTTTTCTTTAGGTAAAGAATTTTTATTTTTTGCAGACGATAACGGAGACGACGGAGATATAAATGTTGCAGAATTAGTGCTATTTAACCGCCATTTAGATGACTCAGAAATAAAAGCGATTGGAGGCATTTCCCAAAAACTACCAGATTTCAGTCAGGATAACCGGGTCGACGGTTACTGGAATTTCGATGACAAAAACGACTTGAACCAAGCACAAAAAGGGAACAATCTGATTTTAAACAATATGCAGGGAGAAGAAGTCCTTCAAGAAGCTGTCGACGGTCCGGAAGTGGGAAACGGTGCTATGCAAATAGGTGTTGGCAGTTTTTTGATTTGTACGCATAACATCAGTCCGAATGGACCAGATTTACCAGCATCGAGAGTAAATGAATATTGTATGATGTATGATATCAAATACACAGATATCAGTAAATCCCGTTCTATTTTTCAATCAGACCCAAACAACCAAAAAGATGGAAGTCTTTTTGTCCGAAGTGATGGAGCAATAGGCTTGGCCGGAACTGTCGGATATAGTGACGGAGGGTATATTGAAAAAGATATCTGGAACAGAATCGTCATAAATGTTCGTTTAGGAAAAAGTGAAAATTGTTTTTTCTCTGTATATTTAAATGGCAACCTTATTTTTGAAGGTGATAAACCAGAGATAGACAATCCGAATATGTCATTAAAAGATGTATTCCTGTTATTCGCTGATGACAACGAGGAAAACGGGTATGTCGCAATATCTCAATTCGCCTTATTTAACACATGGTTAACCGATACTGAAATTCGGGAACTCGGAGGCTTCATAAAAGAAAAGGAAACTGAAATGTTACCTTACCTCCAGGCTCCAACTCCCCATTCCATCGTGATAAACTGGCATACTATGGAAAAAGAGAATACGCCGACCGTGGTATATGGAACCTGTAAAGATAACCTAAATAACACGATTTCAGGAAACAATGAAATGGTAGGAGATCACATTTGGAATACCGTCAAATTAATCGGACTAAAACCTGACACCGAATATTTTTATCAATGCAAATCGGGACCTTACCAATCGGATATTTGTGCTTTCAGAACTCCTATGGAAGGTAAGGCCTCAAAAGTCCGTCTTATCCTTGTCAGTGATTCCCAAGACAGCGACGAAGTTACTACTCAAATGGTAAAACGCTTCACCGAAATGTTAAAAGTAAAATATGGAAAAGATTTACATAATCATATCAATTTAATTTGTCATACAGGAGATATGGTAAGTGGTGGAGGAGTAATCGACCAATATGAAAATCGCTTCTTCCGCCCATTCTCACCTCTGACCAATGCCATCCCCGTCGCAACTACTCCAGGAAATCATGAAGTAGAAAGTAAATTCTATTATGGATATGTCAAATACGATGATTTTGCAAATGGTATCTCTGGCGTAAATCCGGAAAGCTTTTATACCCTAAATATAAACGGAGTACAAATTCTTATGCTTAACAGTAATACACCGTTAAGATTGCAATCGCAACTCGACTGGCTCAGAACCCAACTCGACAACAGCAAGAACGATAACAATACCGTCTTTTCACTGGGCTTTTGTCACCATGTATTTTATAGCGAATTATGGCCCGGAGGTTCTGGTACAGGATTGACAGAAGATACATATCAGGGAACACCTTATGTAGGAAAGATTATCGATATTTTGAAAAAATACCCCAAAGTACAATCGCTAATTACAGGGCATGTTCACGGATACGAGCGGCATGTTTTACCCGGAGAAAACTGTTCCGGACGAGACTTTCTGGAGATGGTTTTAGGTGGAGCTGGAGGAAATCTCGACCGCTGGGGAAGCAGCTCCACCGGACCGGATATATATGAAGTGAAAAAATCGTTAGATCATTACCATTTTGCCTTATTAGAATTAGACCTTGAACATAATTCCTTCGAAGGAAACATATATAGTTTCGGGAATCCTGATAAACCTCTCGACTGTATCATTGAAGATACCTGGTATGGAAAATTAAATCAGGACGCGCCACAAACGCCATCGATAGAAGCCTATGCAACCGATATAGTTACAGTATCCGATTATCATGGAACTGATAGTTTAATGACTATAGAAATACAAATCGATGAAAAAAATGGAAATTTTAGCTCTCCTATTTACAGTAAAAAAATAGACGCTATAAATATTTATGGAGTCGATAACAAATTTAATCCTGTAAATATCAACGCTGGAGTCAATCTGAAAAATATAGATATATCTCCCGCCGGATTATCCAACGAGAAATCTTATCTGATACGGGTCCGCTTTCGCGATTATAACTTAAAATGGAGTAACTGGTCAGAAACTTATCAGATACCAGTACTTACCTCTACAAAAAACGATATGAATAAGAATGTGAGAGCTTTCCAAAAAGAAAAAGTTCTACATGTGCAGTTACCAGCTACATTATCAGGGCAAGTCCAAATCGCATTGCACGACATATCTTCAAAATGCATCTTTAACAAAAAAATAGAAGGCATGACATCTAACCAAGATATTCCCTTTTCCATCGAAAATTTACCTAATGGAATATATTTTTTATCTGTCTTTTTCGATAATCAGAAAGAACATTTAAAATTACTTTTGCAATAAAACTATCCATTTTCATCTATACATAAACAAGGGTATTCCGATGACAGAATATCCTTGTTTTTATTTAAGCACATATATAAAATTTTCCAAATCTTCTGATAACTTATTATTTAGATCCAACTTCACAAGCCGTATTCTAAAGTATTTTATTACAAATAGTCTCATTATCACTAAATAAATAAACAAAACTCTCTTTTTTAGTGTTTTCATTATAGAACTCGAGAGATGCAACTCATCACTATTGACATTAAACAAACTATAATGAAAAAAGAATCAAAAAAAATATGGACTATCGGACATTCCACGCATTCTTTCGAAACATTTGTTGCAATGTTAGAAAACTTCCAAATAGAAGTATTAGCAGATGTAAGGCGTTTTCCCGGCTCTGAGAAGTTTCCACAGTTCTCCAAATCCTATTTTGAAAGGTACCTGCCTGAAAATGGCGTTAAATATCAGGCAATACCTTTATTAGGAGGAAGAAGAGAGCCAAAAGCTGAATCAGGAAATAAAGTTTGGCAAAATCCATCATTCAAGGGATATGCCGACTATATGGATTCGGAGAGTTTTAGAGAAGGTATTCGTGAGCTCAGCTCTACGGCAATTTATTATAAAACTGCAATTATGTGTTCTGAAGCTGTCTGGTGGCGATGTCACAGAGGGCTTATCTCTGATTATTTAAAAGCTGAAGGCTGGATCGTAATGCATATTATGGGCATTGAACAAATTATCGAGCACCCATATACGCGGACTGCCCGCATCATCAATGGCAAACTTAGTTATTCTCATCCGGTAGACGGAGACGAATGCAATTAATCACACTTACTAAATATAAATTTATGTCAAAAATAGAAATAAGAGATATATCTATCATTTTCGGTAGTGAAAAGACAAAAGCTCGAAAAATGCTCGATGAGCATAAAAGCAAACAAGATATCTTGAAAGCTACAGGATGTACTGTTGCTGTAAAAAATGCCAATCTATCGATAAATGAAGGAGAAATTTTTGTTATTATGGGATTATCAGGCAGTGGAAAATCTACTCTCCTGCGTTGCATCAATCGACTCATAAAACCCACATCCGGCGAGGTATTTATCGATAATATAAACATTATTAGAATCCCCGATAAAGAACTTCTGGGAATTCGAAGGAAAAAGATGTCAATGGTGTTCCAACATTTCGGACTATTACCGCACAGAAGTGTCCTCAGCAATGTCGCATTCGGACTCGAATTACAAGGTATAGATAAAACAGAACGGTTAAACAAAGCAAAGCAAAGTATCGACATCGTTGGTCTCAAAGGATATGAGGAACAAAAGGTAAGTGAACTTTCAGGTGGAATGCAACAACGTGTAGGATTGGCTCGAGCACTGGCAAATAATCCGGAAATACTATTAATGGATGAAGCATTTTCGGCATTGGACCCTCTTATCCGTGAACAAATGCAAGACGAGTTATTGGAATTACAATGCAAGATGCAAAAAACAATAGTATTTATCACACATGATTTAGACGAAGCTATAAAATTAGGGGATAGAATCGCCATTATGAAAGATGGAGAAGTTATCCAAACTGGAACTCCCGAAGAAATATTGACAAATCCCGCAGATAAATATGTAGCCCGCTTCACCGAAAATGTCGACCGTGGCCGGGTAATCACAGCAACTTCTATCATGATAAAAAGACCCGTAACTGTACGATTGCAGCGAGAAGGCCCGGAAGCCATACTTCGAAAAATGAGAGAAAAAAACCTTTTTGCACTTCCGGTGATTGGCAAAAACGACGAATTCATCGGAGAAATAAGATTAAGAGATGTTATAAAACTACGTGAAAAAGGAGAAAAAAACATCGATTCGATCATATTTACAGAAATTCCTTCTGTTTTAGAAAATACTACTGTGGAAGACATGCTTCCCTTATTGAATAAGGTAAGACAAGCCATTCCGGTAGTAAATGAAAAAGGCCAGTTAGCCGGAATGGTCTCTCCATCATCCGTAATCATTGAAATGACCGGAAAAGACAAAATCGAAATAAACGAAATTATACAAAACGCTATAGACTTATGATAATTAATATAGGAAAATACATTGAAATCGCAATAGACTGGATAACCAAAAACTTTACATCTTTTTTCGATGGAATCGACCATATTGTGGGCAACTTCATCAATGGGTTCCAATATGGACTCAATTGGATACCCTTCTATATAACCATCGCGATAATCGCTCTACTGGCTTTTTATAAAGCAGGAAAAACAATCGGCATATTCACGATATTAGGCCTGCTCCTCATCTACGCAATGGGATTTTGGGCAGCCACTATGGAAACTTTGGCTCTTGTTCTATCTTCAGCAATCATAGCTTTAATTTTAGGCCTTCCATTAGGCATCTGGTCTGCAGAAAACAAGAAAGTAGAAAAAATAATGCATCCGATTCTGGATCTTATGCAGACGATGCCAGCCTTTGTCTATTTAATTCCAGCTGTTCTCTTCTTCGGGTTGGGCAACGTCCCGGGAGCATTTGCCACTGTCATTTTCGCAATGCCACCGGTTGTACGATTAACCACTTTAGGTCTGAAACAAGTACCCAAAGACATAGTAGAAGCCGGATATTCTTTCGGGGCTACCCGAAGTCAACTTCTGTTTAAGATACAGCTACCTCTGGCCCTACCTACAATAATGACCGGAATAAACCAAACGATTATGATGTCTCTATCAATGGTTGTAATCGCAGCCATGATATCTGCCGGTGGTCTTGGAGAAGTTGTCCTGAAAGGTATTACTCAAATGAAAATCGGATTAGGATTCGAAGGCGGTATTGCTGTAGTAATTCTCGCTATTATTCTGGATAGAATCACTCAAGGATTTGTAAAACAAAAGAAATAAACCAAACACGAATATCAAATTAATCCCATATCGTTATGAACAAAATCTATAAATTAAACATTTTACTATTGATTCTGACCACAATTATTTGTCTGCCATCATGTTCTCCCGGAGAAAAAAAGAATAATATATCTATCGTATATCCCAATTGGGCCGAGGGTATAGCTATAAGTAACATGGCTAAAAAAATCCTCGAAAAACAAGGATACAATATCACATTAATGAATGCGGATATTGCCCCCCTCTTTGCCTCCCTGTCAAACGGGAAAGCCGATGTCTTTCTCGATGCCTGGGTTCCGGTTACTCACCAAGATTATTTGAACCAATACGGAAAGAATCTCGAAACGTTGGGTGAAATCTATGACAGTGCACGAGTAGGCTTTGTCGTACCGGACTATGTCAACATAAATTCAATTGAAGAATTGAATGCCAATAAAAATAAATTCAGTGGAGAAATCATAGGTATCGATGTCGGTGCCGGGATTATGAAATCGGCCGAAAAAGCGATTCAAGAATATGGCCTTGACTTTCATCTCAAACCATCCAGCGGGCCGGCCATGACAGCTTTATTGAAAAAAGCCATTGAAAATAAACAATGGATTATCATTACCGGATGGTCCCCTCATTGGATGTTCTCAGACTTCAGACTGAAATTTCTGAATGACCCCAAAAATACATTTGGCAAAACTGAGACAATAGAATCTATTGCAACTAAAGGATTTTCGCAAAAGCAGCCCTTTGCCGCTGAATTATTGAAAAATATAAAGCTTGATACAAAACAGCTGGCTTCTTTAATATCTAAATTCAATAAAATACAAGACGAAGGAGAAGCTGCAGAAAGTTGGATTTCAGAGAATCAGGAACTTATAAATAGTTGGCTTCCTACTTCCTCTCCCGAGATATCCGAACCCAACAAAAAAATGAACCAATCCGTAAAATAAATATCAATCAGGTTGTCTCAAAATAAAAAAATGAAGTGCCCTCCAAAAGTTTTATGTCTAACTTTTGGAGGGCACTTCAAAATGAGGCAGCCTTACTTATAATCTGTAAGTTGGATTGTAATTATCTTCTCATACCAAAAGAAAAGTATGGCTCAATCCCTGATATCATCATTTAATAATCCTTGTAAAAAGTTCAATTTAGGGGATTACTATTTTTAACGGGCAAAAGACTGCTAATCGATACATATTAACAGAAAAAACACTATCTTCGTTTGCAGAAATCTTTACCCCGTAAATGATGCTGAAACAACAATTACAACAAAAGCTACAACAGAAGTTATCGCCTCAACAAATACAGGTTATCCGATTACTCGAATTGACAGCCATAGAACTGGAAGAACGCATCAAGCAGGAGTTAGTCGACAACCCGGCTTTGGAGGAAGGCAATAATGAACCGCAAAGTGATACCGATACCTTTGGTGACGATATGCAAAATGAAGAAAGCTCTAATGAGAGTGCTGAAGAGATTTCGCTCGGAGATTACAGAAGTGAAGATGATATTCCCGATTATAAACTCGAAGCCGATAACTTTTCACAAAAAGACCGACGGGAAGAAATTCCATTTTCCGGGAATTCGTCTTTTCACGACAATCTTTTGAAACAACTCGGACTTAGAAATCTTAGTGAACAAGAGTATAAAATGGCCGAATACATTATTGGAAACATAGATGACAACGGCTATTTACAACGACCGCTTTCCGCAATTTCAGACGACCTTATATTTCAAGTAGGAATAGATGTCAGCATCGAAAAACTCGAGGAACTATTGCAACTTATACAAGATTTCGAACCCGCGGGAGTAGGAGCATCCAATTTACGGGAATGTTTGCTATTACAACTTGAAAGGAGACCAGCAACCCCGGCAAACTTACTGGCATATAAAATTATTGACGAGTCGTTTGATGAATTCAGTAAAAAACATTATGATAAAATACTGAAACAATATGGTATTGACGAATCTCAATTAAAAGACGCTATCCATGAAATAACAACACTGAATCCTAAACCGGGTAATATATGGGGCGATTCGTTCAGTGACGGGATGAGTCAGGTTGTTCCCGATTTCATTGTAGATGTCCAAGATGGCGAAATTACTCTTAGCCTGAATAATAGCCAACTTCCCGAGTTACGAATCAACCGTTCTTATACTCAAATGTTAGAAGATTACATGGGCAACAAACAAAATCAGACCCGAGAACGTAAAGATGCCCTACTTTTTGTAAAACAAAAACTTGATGCTGCCCAGTGGTTTGTTGATGCTGTCAAACAAAGGCAGCAAACTCTATTGCAGACAATGCAAGTAATTATCGATTTACAAAAAGAGTTTTTCCTTACCGGAGATGAAAGCACTCTTAAGCCAATGATACTGAAGGATGTAGCAGAACGTACCGGATTTGATATATCTACTATATCCCGAGCCAGCAATAGTAAATATGTACAAACAAATTTCGGAATTTATCCCCTGAAGTTTTTCTTTTCTGAATCCATGCAAAACGATTCAGGCGAAGAAATCTCATCCCGGGAAATAAAAAAAATACTACAAGAATGCATCGAACACGAAGATAAACGCAAGCCCTTAGCTGATGATAAGCTTTGTGAATTGCTGAAAGAAAAAGGATACGTGATTGCACGTCGTACTGTCGCCAAATATCGGGAGCAACTGGGTCTACCGGTTGCCCGGCTACGAAAAGAAATATAATAAATCAGCCATAAGAGAAGAAATATGAAAATCCTGGCAAAAATTTTTTCAGAAATTTTACATCCATTACTTATGCCGTTCTATGGCATCCTTATGATGTTTTATTACTCATACCTTTATATTCTACCCCTTCAATATAAATGGCTTGTATTAGGTGGAGTACTATTATTTACTTGCATCATCCCGGCTTTATGTATACTTTTACTTTATAAAACAGGAAAAATAAAAACGATAGGACTCAATCATAGAGAAGACCGCCCTATCCCTTATGCCATCTGTCTTATATCATACATATGTTGTGGTATCCTCCTATATCGATTACTACTACCACCCTGGGTATTAGGATTTGTAGGAGGAGGACTTTTATCGGTCATTACCGCTGCACTCATAAATATACAATGGAAAATCAGTGCCCATATGACCGGTATTGGAGGCGTTTTAGGAGCAGCATTCGCTCTTGCGTCCATGCAACATACTTTCCCGATATATCTATTTATCGGGCTTATTCTGGCAACAGGGATTCTCGGAACTTCCCGTATAGGATTGGGATGCCACACTTTCATGCAAGTAATTGCAGGTACTCTTAACGGATTTATCTGGGTATTCGGATGCATGATTTTATGTGCCGGTATTCCTGTCGTTTAAAATCGAATTATACTAATTTTAGAAATAATATATACATTATGAATCCAATTGTAAGTATCATTATGGGCAGTACTTCCGACCTGCCTATCATGGAGAAAGCAGCTCAACTTCTCAATGACTTTGAGATACCATTCGAAATGAATGCTCTGTCGGCTCATCGAACTCCTGCAGAAGTAGAAGAATTTGCTACTGGAGCGCAAAAACGTGGTATCAAAGTCATTATTGCAGCTGCAGGAATGGCAGCACACCTGCCCGGTGTCATTGCATCCATGACCACTCTCCCGGTTATCGGTGTTCCTATCAAATCGAGTCTCGAAGGCATCGATGCCCTTTACGCTATCGTGCAAATGCCCCCGGGAATTCCGGTTGCGACAGTAGGTATCAACGCCTCTTTAAATGCCGCTATACTGGCAACTCAGATTCTGGCTTTAACAGATAAAGACATTGCTGAAAAAGTAAAATCTTATAAAGCAGGGTTAGCGAAAAAAATAAAAGATGCTAATTCAGAATTGGCAAAAATAGAATACAAATTCAAAACAAATTAAACCATTCCATAATGGACTTACTCGATATGGACTATTTCAACTATCATCGTAGAAAAAGCTCGGAAGTAAAAATAGGGAAAACGCCTTTGGGAGGCAACAACCCTATCCGCATCCAATCTATGACCAACACTTCGACAATGGACACTCTGGCTTGTGTAGAACAAAGTATTCGTATTATCGAAGCGGGTGGCGATTATGTCCGGCTAACGGCTCAGGGGGTAAGGGAGGCCGAGAATCTGGCAAATATAAAAAATGACCTACATAAAAAAGGTTATTATACTCCTCTGATTGCTGATATCCATTTCAATCCGAGTGCAGCTGAAGCTGCGGCCAAGATAGTTGAAAAAGTCCGTATCAATCCAGGCAACTTTGTCGATTGTGCCCGAAAATTCAAACACTTCGAGTACACCGAGGAAGAATATGCTGCTGAAATAGATAAAATACGAGCAAGGTTGGTTCCCTTTCTCCAAATATGCCGCAAACACAAGACTGCAATCCGCATAGGAGTAAACCACGGGTCGCTATCAGACAGAATTATGAGCCGGTATGGCGACACTCCGGAAGGTATGGTTGAGTCTTGCCTCGAATTTTTACGTATCTGTAAAGATGAGTCTTTTTCCGATATCGTTATTTCAATCAAAGCATCTAATACCGTCATTATGGTACGTACAGTACGCCTATTGGTTGCTGCCATGGAAAAAGAAAACATGCACTATCCTTTACATCTCGGCGTTACAGAAGCCGGGGATGGAGAGGATGGACGAATAAAATCGGCTGTAGGCATTGGTGCTCTTCTTGCCGACGGCATCGGAGATACAATCCGGGTATCCCTTAGCGAAGCTCCTGAGCAAGAAATTCCAGTTGCTAAAAAGTTGGTCGACTACATTTACAAACGTAATCACCATCCTATAATCCATGCCCAAAAAGCTCTCGAAATTGACTATTTCAACCCCCAAAAAAGAAATACCTGGTCATCCGGTAATATCGGAGGGACACAAGTTCCTGTTGTTATTGCTGATTACAATGAAAACGGAACTCCTCTATCCCAATATCCTTTCAAAGCAGATTTCTATTATACCGGGAAAAATGATTATAAAAATTTTCCGGCAGCATTGAACAGAATTATCGATTTTTCGCATTATAAACCAGCCCAAAATCAATACCCTCTGTTTTCGACCCATGAAATCGACAAAATAAAAGACTGTAATGCATCGATAAAATTTTTATCGATACAACTCTCCGATTATAATGGAACAATACAGCATATATTAAATGAAGATAAAAACATAGTCCTCATCTTAAACTCTTCCCATAACAATCCCGTCGGAGAGCAAAGAGCATTGTTCCACCAGCTGATAAACGATAAGATAAACGCTCCTGTTATATTGCGCAATGAGTACAACGAATCTTCAGAAGAAGATTTGCAGCTAAAGGCCGGAGCTGATTTCGGCGCTTTACTTTTGGACTATTTTGGTGAAGGTATTTGGCTCAAGAATAACGGAGAAATAGATACTTCAAATCTAGTCCAATATATGTTCGGCATTTTACAGGCAACGCGGCAAAGGATAAGTAAAACAGAGTACATCTCATGTCCGGGATGCGGCCGTACATTATTTGATTTACAACAGACTATCTCACGCGTCAAAGCTGCGACATCACACTTAAAAGGATTGAAAATAGGTATCATGGGGTGTATTGTGAATGGCCCAGGAGAAATGGCCGACGCAGACTACGGATATGTGGGTGCAGCTCGCGGGAAAATAAGCCTGTATAAAGGAAAAACTTGCATCGAAAAAAATATCCCCGAAGAAAATGCGGTAGATAAACTCATCGAATTGATAAAAGAAAATGGAGATTGGAAAGATAAATAATAAATCAAACAATCTCACTCTGTTTCCATTTCATGAGTATCTCAAAACTAAAGAAACCTTTGTTGTTTTGATTCACAAAACAACAAAGAAAAACGGTTGTACAACAACCGTTTCATGCATATATGTATCTCTCTTCAAATAATGGCATACAAGACAGTACAAAGAATCACACAATAATCAAAAAGATATCTTTCCGAAAGATTCCATAGGGGTATCAATTTCAATCCGTATTCTCTCGCTGACCCGACAAACGTTAAACAAGTTCTAAAATTATATTCTTTACAATAATTGTTCTCTTAAATAGGGAGGGAACTCCGGCATTGCCCCATTTTGCGTGCAAACATAGGCCGAGACCTCAACGGCATGCTTATGCACTTCGGATACATCTTTACCTTTCAATATACCTGTAATAAAAGTTGCAGTAAAAGAATCTCCTGCTCCTACAGTATCAGCGACATCGACTTTGGGAGTTTCTACAAACGAAATATTTCCCGGAGTAAATACATAACTACCATTTACCCCACAAGTCAATATCAACATTTTCAAATTATATTTAGCCAGAAGAATCCAGCATTTATCTTGAAAATCAATATCAGGGTAGCCAAACATACGGCTAACTGTAATCAATTCTTCATCATTAATCTTCAATACATTACACCTTTGCATTGAATTACAAAGAGTATCTTTTGTATAGAAGCCTTGTCTTAAATTTATATCGAATATTTTATACTGGCCTTCTCCGTCCGGCATTACATCCAAAAAGTAATTGATTGTTTCTCTGGATACAATACTACGCTGAGCTAACGAGCCAAAACATACAGCCCGGGTTTTCTTCGCTAACTCTTCCAATGCCGGTGTATATGGAATATTATCCCAGGCCACACCTTCTTTTATTTCATAACAAGGAATTCCTGTCTCATCCAGTTCTACTTGTACCGTACCGGTAGGATAAGGGACTTTTTCTATTAAATAATTCAATTTTTTCTTATCAAAGTTATCCAATATTTCATAACCCAATTTATCATCTCCTACTGCACTTACAACACAGCTATCCAATCCAAATTGTGATATATGATAAGCAAAATTGGCAGGAGCTCCGCCTATTTTCTTTCCTTCGGGCAGGACATCCCAAAGGACCTCACCCATTCCAACAATAATATTATTCATCTATTATCTCTCTATTTTTTGTTACTTCTTTTGTTGTCATAGAAACCGTTCTCCTCCACCGAAATATCCTTGGTAATTGATAACTAAAAAGAATATACTATCTCCTAAACACCCCCCAATTATCAATTCTGAAATTTCATTCTTTTCATTTAATATCAAACAAAGCTTACGAGAACATGTTAGAGTTACCAAATCCTATCTCTACAATACAAATATACACATTTGTTTCGGTAGAAACCATACATAATCCAACCATTACCAAGAATATAATAAACAAACAGTTTTTCAAGATAATGTTTTCATCGATATCAAATATTTTCAGACTAAAAACCGATATATCCAGATAGCGACATAACACATCTATACATAAAAGTAACAAAATCTATAATTATATGCAAAAAAGAGGCAATCAGAAAACTGATAGCCTCCTCAACTATTATTATAAATAAATCTATTTCGTTCGTCTTACCGAGCGCACTGGTGCCGACTTAGAAGTTGACCGGGAAGAAGAACGGGATACTTTAGACGATTTGGAGGATGATTTAGATTTAGACACTGTACCTCTTGAAGAACGAGCAGACCGTGAAACCGTTGTTTTCTGCTCCTTCTTAGAATTATTATCTTCTTCCTTTACATCTGAACTATCTTTATCTTTGGCCTTAGATTTCACATCAGTATTCTCTTGTTCAGGCATCTTCACCCAAAGATTATTCTCAAAGTTTTTCAATTGATTTTCTATTTTGGTTTGAGCAGCCACCCGAGCAGTATCAGACGGATACATCTGCATAAGAGACATATTTCTTAAATTCGTCGTCTTATATATTTCCCCCTCGAACAAACGTAATTGGAAATAATCATCAAATGTATAATGTTGTACATTATTTTCATTATTCGTCAGAATATATTGTTGAGACAAATAAGGTTTGATATCATTATAACGTACCCAAAACATCGGATATTTTACAGCTTCACCCCCAAAATCTCCAGCTCGGTGCAATACCGGACAAAGGGCTTCTACTATCGGATAAAATTTTGAATTTCGCTGATCAAATACCCATTTCTCCCTCATATAATACGACAGGACCTCATTGGTCGGTATATCACTGTCTTCTATACCAAATGTCACCGTTTTGGAAGTACGCCCCTGCTTTTCCTCATAAGGGATATGATATCGGTCAAGTACATCCTTCACTTTTAATTGATAAGCCTCGGTAAATATTTCCCGGCCATCAAGATATTCATAAACCGGAACTTTTCCATCTGCCATCAAACGGACAATCAGCCGGAACATATTCTCTTGATTTTCCATCGATTCTTCAGGATAATACAAAGGCATATTTTTCTCCTTTGTAAGATCCACAGACCGATATATAACACGCATCCAAGGGATATCGGCTTCAGTTATCCCCGCTTTATCATATAATGATTGGGCCCGCACCGAAAGCTCATTTTTTTCCTCTTTTGGAGAAACGGTGCGCACCGTAGACCGATTTTGAGCATGCAGAGCCGGCATAGTACACGCAAAGGCGACTGCAGCTGCCACAATTTTTACAGTGACTTTCATACGCTCTATCTGTTTTTTACTTTTCATTTTCAGTTTACAATTACTTCTATCGGGGACAAATCTCGCTGTATTCCATCTGGACCAACAGCTTTTACACGAGATATATAGAATCGTTTCCCCCGTGACAATCGCCGGAAAGCTGTCCTTTGACGTTCAGAAAATGATGCTCCATCCGAAATCTCAGGCATAGCATTTCCCATTGAATCAAAAAATACTGTCTCAAATTGTAGCACTCGATAAGTTACATTCAACAAATCATCATCAATCGCTGCCTGTATGCCCGGTGCAGACAATAACAAACTCTTTGGGAAAGGTTTTCCCCCTTTATAGCGACGCTCGTACCCCTTATCATCCTTATATGTAATAAAGGGCATAGGATCGGGCAGCTGACGTACTCGGAACTGGGTTGTATTTACAACTTGCGAATGTCCTTCAAGTACAGCCGTAACCGTAATCGTCACATCTTGGCCGACACGCGCCGGACGAGCGACCCAATGGTCTCCCGAACGCGTCAATGAACCATTGGACATGGTTGCCGATACCGAATGCATCGGGACTCCGGGGACGGATATACTTATCGGATTATCGATACCCGCATATAATACATTCATCATGGTTGCCGATACCGTAGCAGTGGGTTCCACAACTGTATAAGATGAAGAAAAATCATGTCGTGTCAGTGTACCATCTCCATGTGGGACCTCCAAATAGCCAGAGAAGTCAAAAACACCTGTCTTGCCGCAAATAAACTCATATTTTCCCTTCCGTTCTTCCGGCAACTTAGTATCACCTATATATATCACAGGTGCTTGTGTCGTATCTATAGCAGCCAAAACAATATCTGCCGAGTATTTACCTCCACGAATAATAGTTTTGGAATTAGATATAACGAACGCATTCAGACGATTCACCCTCACATCTCCTACATCGACATTTTTCAACAATGTGTGCAAAACCTCTCCTTCCGCATAGCGTATATCACTTTGGATTTTCGATAAAATGGTAACAGCGGCTGCCACAGGCATATTTTCGAACATAGCCTCTTCCCAGTTTTTGTGATTCTTTACCCCTGATACGGGTGTTCTGGGTGTTAAATAATCACTAATTACTTTCCGTTGTAATGTATCTGGTATCATTCCCGAAACAACCCGACTATATTCGGTCAAAGATTGCCTGAGCTTTTTACCTTCTCCCCTCGCAGGAGCCAACATAATACGAGAAGCGGCTTCCAAATCATCCTGATGCTTAATATCAAAAACATTTCCATCATCACCGTCAGCTTGGCGTACGATGCGTAATTTCAAATCAGCAATATAATCATAAAGTTCCTGTGTCCGTTTTTTCACTTCAGACGCTTTATCATACCACTCTTTGGTCTTTTCAGGATTTTTTTGATTAAATGATGATAATTCATTATATAACGCCTGGTTCTGTACCGTCGAGTTACCAGTAGAACGTACCAAACCCTCTTCGACCTGCTTAAACCCATTAAGCACATCAGAAGACACGTTCAACGCCAGCATGGCAGTTAAGACGATATACATCAGGTTTATCATCTTTTGCCGCGGAGAAAGGTTTGAATTAGGTGAAGCCATATTTTTTATACTTTATAATCCCAATCGGATTTTACTGCTGTTCCGTTTCTTTCTGTATTTCTTGTTTTTGAACTACAGGTTGTCCCTGCGGTTGCTGCGGCATAGGCCGCGTATACATATTTACAGTCATTGCTGTCAACATCTTTTCGTAAACCGAATTGAGTTGTTGCATATACTGAGTCATTTTTTCGGTCTCTTCACAATATCTTGAACTGTCGGCCATAGAATTTTCATACATATCACGAATACTCTTCAACCCGGCATTGACCCTGTCAATGCTGTCGAGTTGAGAACTGATACTCTTCAACTGGATTTCATAGATTGTATTCAATCCATTTAAGTTCCGGTTCAAATTTTCCATTTGAGTTACATAACCTTGAGAATGATTTGTAATACCCTCGGAATTATCGGTTATGCTCCTGTACGAATCGAGCAGGACATTAGAGACTTCAGTCAAAGAACGAGTAGCTTCGCCTAAATTAGTCATCTGTTCCGAAATTTCAGATAATTGACTCAGATATTGCTGAGTAGCATCCGTCAATTCAGCCATACGGGATAACTGGTCAGCGGCAGCAGACAGTTTCTGTATACTTTCGGTCAGACTTTTCGAATCCTCTTCTTCTAATTGGATACCTGGTATACCAGCAGCATGCTGGGCCATCTCAGGAGTAATATTTACAGCCCCCGATATTCCCCCGGCAACTCCACCTTTCGAGCCTCCACCATTCACAATAACCGTACCATTACCTCCGGCAAAGGACGGACGATCGTCCGGATTCTTACTGTCAAGTACAGGAAAAACTTCTTCCCAATTATATTCTTTGGCCGGATGGTCAAAAGCCGATAAGATAAACATCAGAACTTCAGTACCCATACCGATACATAACATAGCGTTGCCACCAGGTAAGTGCAATATTTTAAATAATGCTCCTAAAATTACGACAGCCGCACCTAAACTATACGCAAAATTAAAAAATCGTTTACCAGAATCTCCTGAAAGAAATTTCTCCAAACTGTTTTTATATCTCTTATATTTTCCCATAATTGGTAAAAATTAAATCATTACTATATATTTATTCCGGTTATTTACGGCCTTTAGCAAACCCTATTTGGGACCTTACACACCGGAATCCAATATAAGAACGCTGCTCGTTTTGGTATTCCCACATCCTGACATCGGCTCGGACAAAATTAGAAACATCCTTCCAAGAGCCACCACGTACAATTTTTCGCTTCATTTTATACGGATCCTCTTTTGCCGCATTATATTGATATTCAGGATTCATATCACTCGTATGCAAATTAGCCGTTTCCGTATATGCCGAAGAGGTCCATTCCGAAACATTCCCAGCCATGTCATACAGCCCAAATTCATTTGGAGAATATGAGCCGACTCTTGCCGTAATTAAATTTCCATCTTTTACATAATTACCCTTATCTGGTTTGAAATTAGCATAAAAACAGCCCTTTTCAGCCATTGGAGCATCTCCTTCCCAAGGATATTTATTCTCATTTTTTCCAGCACGGGCTGCATATTCCCATTCTGCCTCGGTAGGCAAACGATACGGTTCTATAAATACCGGACCTCGGCCTGCAAAAGAAGCTACCAAATAATTTGTTCTCCATACACAGAATGCATTGGCCTGTTCCCAAGATATCCCGACAACCGGGTAATCATTATAACCGGCATGGGCAAAATACATGCGCATATACGGCTCATTATAAGCATTATCAAAATCATTAACCCAAGCTGTCGTATCAGGATAAATATTAATAATATAAGTATGTAAAAAATCACATTCACTTTGTAGAGGACGGGTAATCGTCTCTCGTATTATACGCCCTTCATCATCAATAAATGCCGTATCTTTTGAAATCATTATCTGTTCATCATAGTTAGGCCGTATATCTGTATTCAGATTCCGGCGAGTCACATCAAAACGATGTTTCCGCTTTGCCGCCTCTGTATGATTAAAGACCTCATAACGATAATTCATCTGCGCGGCATCCAATTCTCTCTTACCTGTAATAGGATTAGTTCTATAAACACTTTCTATTGCCCGTGCTTCATCTTCTGTCGGGTTACGCCACGGAATCGCTTTATTCCAGTTCAAATGGGGAGTGACAGGATTACCTTCTCGATCTTCTTCTATCTTAAAAGCTTCATTACCTCCATAAGCAGGGTCTGCCAAGCGTTCACGAATAATGGAATCACGCACCCAAAATACAAACTGCTTGTACTTTGAATTAGTTATCTCCGTTTCGTCCATCCAGAAAGCATCGATAGAAATTCCTCTGGGTTCTTGATAAGTACCCCATAAGCTATCTTTTTGAGCCGGGCCCATCTCAAACGAACCACGCTTAACCAATACCATTCCATACGGAGTCGGTTCGGCCCAAGCCGTTCCTCCAACCCCCACCAATTCTCCGCCATTGCCCTGAGAGCCGGGAGCACATGATGTAAGGATGGCAATCGTCGCCAGAAACAATATTATTCTTTTCATAAATTACAATATGCGAATGCTCTTATGTTTGTTTTTATTCTTATCTGAAAAATCAATTTTCATACTATATCCTACAAATACCTCGTGGCTTCCACTGGTCGCTTTTACTATCGGTGATAATGAATAATCGTAAGAATACCCAAAAACCACATTTTTTATCTCAGCCCCAATCATCACCACCATAGCATCTTTCCATCGATACGACAGACCAGCCCATAAAAACTTTTTATATTTCAGCCGAGCCGTCAATTCTACCTGAGTAATATTAAAAGTTGTCTTCAGCATCATAGAGGGCTGCAACTCTAATAACGTGTTTTTAAAAGGAATATTGCCTCCGGCAATAAAATAATATGATCGTCCTATATAGGTTTCATATTTTTCATCAAATGTAATAGATGGTTTTGTCAAATGTAATGCGGATAAACCAGCATAAAAGTATTTATGTGTGTAATATGCTCCAAATCCCATATCAAATGCCATACCTTGCAATTCGGTTTGAGGTATCCCATCTTCTGTAGAGACATGTTCATCACTGGTCGGAATCGAAACTTTTGTACCATCAAAACGCTGATCAAGTAAACCGAGCTGCAAACCGAGCCCCAAATTCCCTCCCCACAATTTTACTTTAAAAGCATATTGAGCACCTATCGACATATTTGAAAACAAACCAATAGTCTCATTGGACAATAAAAGTCCCACTCCATGATTCTGTTTGAGAAAACGCAATGGCATATCTGCTCCTACCAAAAATGTCTTAGGAGCTCCCGGCATACCGACCCATTGCTGACGTGTTGCAGCTAAAATATTCAACTTCTCTTTCGCCCCGACACTTCCTGCATTATAATATGAAGGCAATGCCCAATACTGGCTAAATTGCGCATCGACTTGTGCCTGCAAGTCTAAACCTGCAAACATTATCAAAATACCCAATATAACCCTCTTTATTTTTTGCATTTACAATCCGGGAAAAGGCAATCACCGCATAACGATAAAAAACTATTGTATCTTATAAAACTCCGAATTCAATATTTCATTGTCCAAAATATCATAAAAATTCATATTTATACAAGAAATAACAGCTATATTGGTTCTCTTGCCAATTTGTAAAAGGCAAAAATACGAAAGAGATATGTCTCCGACAAATAAATGTTAAGAAACTGTTTCTATAAATTAAATACAGCCTCATTATCTAATATTTGTTTTTCATTCTATCTTTTCCCCGTTTATATCCAGCGTCATACCCTTCTTCATATTCCTCTTTATTTACAATATAACTACTTGATGCATCATAATTCTTTTTTTCATCATACGCTCTATTGAAACCCTCAACATAACCTCTTTCATACACTTCTTCCGGTGTCTCTTCTTCAAAAAGTATTTCTCGATACACTTTTTCTTTTGGAATCTTTACACTGTCATATCTGAAAGTACAACCAGACGAATCTGAAATATCTGAAACTTCAATAGACTCATAATCATCTGATTTATAAATCCAAAAAATAAAAAGTAATACCAAAACAATTATAAACAGCCTCAGTATCCGCATTCTTTTTTCTAATAAAAAAGCAGCCTCATCGAAGCTGCTTCAATCTCTTTATTCCATTCATATTTACCAAAATACGCTCAATATTCTTCCTCGTTGAAGAAAAAGTCTTCTTTGCTGGGATAATCGGGCCAGATATCTTCGATACATTCGTAAATATCACCCTCATCTTCCATTTCCTGAAGATTTTCTATCACTTCCAACGGAGCACCCGAACGCATAGCGTAATCGATCAGTTCATCTTTAGTGGCAGGCCACGGTGCATCTTCGAGTTTTGATGCCAATTCCAACGTCCAATACATAGTATATTGATTTTAATTGTTCCTTCCGTTTTTAAATTTCCGCAAAAATATAACAAAAATTCCCATTAGCAATTCTTATCCCAATAAATTTCATTTCCCGAAGTTTTATAATTGTTAAATCTTGCAAAAACGAATAGATAATCAGATAATCGGTTCATAAAACTTAACAAATTACTATCTACAGAGCATTGCGATGCCAATTCACAAATACGTCTCTCTGCTCTCCGACATATTGTCCGGCATATATGAGCAACCGAAGCCGCCTGAGTTCCTCCCGGCAATATAAAATTTGTAATCTTGGGCAATTGCGCATCCAATTCATCAATACGTTGTTCGATACGCAACACATCATCAACTTTCAATTTACTGGCATCCCTTAATTCTGCAAACGAAACATCTGTTGCTAAATACGAACCTATAACAAACAATTTATTTTGAACAAAACGCAACAATTCTACTTCTTCCTCTACTTCGGGCATTTGTAATAACCAACCAAGGAAAGAATTCAGTTCGTCAATCGTACCGTAAGCCTCTAATCGGGTATCCCACTTATTTACTCTTGTTCCTCCAACTAACGCTGTCTGGCCCTTATCTCCCGTGCGAGTATAAATTTTACTTTTATTTGCCATACATCTTTATTTTTAATTTTCCATAATTGTATTATACTTCGGTCAACAATAAAACAAATCAAAAAGCCACTACATAATCCTGCTTATTCAGTTTAGGATTATTAAATGCAAGCCCGATATCATACAAATCCATCGTCACACGAACCTTATTATCAGCAATCAAAAGTCTCCAAGCTGCTGCTATCCTCTCATGGGAACGAATACCATTTATTACCCAAACGGTTTTATCTCCAGAATGTTCAATAAGCAAGGGAATAAGCCAGGTATAATCTGCCGGATTACTTAATTGGTGGACATACACAAAATTCAGCTCTGTTCCAGAAATAAAATATAAATCCAGCGAATGAGATAAAGAATCTGTCAAAAATGAAATTGACTCTTTATTATCCCCAACAACTTTTTTTGCCATTTCCGCAACAGCATTATCCGGCTCTATACATACCAAGTGAGAAGTACTATGCCCATTATGTAGATATAATGTGGATATCCCCCATGCAGTACCTATTTCTAAAATGGATGATGGTGTAAAACGATTCACCAGACGAAATAACAACGACCCTTTTTTAAAAGATATTTCTGCTCGTCGATTCAAAGATTTACGATTGAGCTTCCCCTGTAATTTCTCACGCCTTATCTGTTCTATCTCGGCATAACTATAATACATAAAATTCTCCTCAATCACTTTTGTTATCAAGTTAAATGCGAATGGAGAGTGCACACCAAATCCCCGGCGATGCCGTAACCGGCGTATTGCTTTTATATAATATTTTTTGAAAATCCTTTTTGCCATGAATGCAAATATAAAAAATTATTAAATGTACGATATACTAATTCTAAAGAACAATCCGTTTTTATATTAAAATTATAACAAAGATAACTATCTTAGCTCAACCATTTTTAATCCAACTTTATATGGACAAAGAACGTAATATGAAATGGGAAGTACTTTCAAGTGATTATATTTCTCATGAACCGTGGTTCACTGTCAGGAAAGAGAGTGTCAAGCTCCCAAACGGTAATATATTAACACCTTACTATGTTATGGAATATCCTAACTGGATAAATGTCATAGCAATTACTAAAGAAGGTAAATTTATATTTGAACGGCAATATCGGCATGGAGCTGGAGTGGTCTCATATGAGCTCTGTGCCGGTGTATGCGAAAAAGAAGATGATTCTCCTCTAATATCGGCACAGCGGGAATTAATGGAAGAAACCGGATATGGAAACGGCAAATGGGAGCTTCTTATGAAAATATCCCCCAATCCCGGTACCCATACCAATCTGACTTATTGTTTCCTGGCCACTAATGTAGAAAAAATAGGAAGTCAACAGCTCGAAGCCACTGAAGACATTGAAGTTTTTCTTTTATCAGCAGAAGAAGTCAAACAGTTAATGATGAATGATGCTATACTTCAAGCCCAACATGCAGCTCCTTTATGGAAATATTTTGCACTGTATGAAAACAAATAACCCAACAATCATACCGACATGAAAAAAATTATTTTATCAAGAGTACTCACCATCTGGTGCTTAATCTTCTTTTTACCGGGAATGGCATGCGCGCAGAGTTACCTTTCCGAAAATAAATCAATGAAAAGTAGCATCCTCAAAGAAGATGTAAAATATTCTATCTATCTGCCCAAAAGCTATCAGACCTCAGAAAAATCTTACCCTGTGCTATATTTGTTACACGGTTTAGGAGACAACCACACATCGTGGAGCCTCTTAGGGCAAATACAGGCTATTGCGGATCGAGTCATCGATTCAGGCAAAGCCGACGAAATGATTATTGTAATGCCCGATGCAAAACAAAGCTGGTACATAAATGACTGTAAAGGAAAAGCCCAAATGGAAAAAATGTTTTTTGAAGAATTTATTCCTCATATTGAAACTACCTATCGGGCTATATCACAGAAAGAACAACGAGCTATTGCAGGACTGTCGATGGGCGGATATGGATCTTTGCTTTACGCATTAAAACATCCGAACATGTTTGTTGCATGTTTCCCGATAAGTGCTGCCGTCTTTTCTGACGAAGATATACTTAATTTCTCAGAGGAAGATTACAAACGTCGTTTTAAAGATATCATTGGAGGAGGAAATACAAAAGAAAGCCGACTTACACCAACTTGGAGAGAAAATGACATCTATACTATACTGAAAAACTATCCGAAAGCTGATAAGAAAAAAGTAAAATATTATATAGCTTGTGGCGATGACGATTTCCTATACAGGAATAATTTACAATTAGCTTTAGCCATGTATGACACTCACATTCCGACTATTTTCCGTTTACGGAACGGGCAACACCACTGGCCTTTCTGGCGTCGAGAAATAAAAGAAATACTACATACAGCATCCAGCCACTTTCATCGAGGAGAAGATTTCTAAACAATAAAAAAACTTCCTTTAAAGTAATAAAACATAGACAGTTTTTGTTATCTTGGATAAAAATTTATCCAAGATAACAAAAACAAAATTCTCAAAATAGTTATTATTTCACAATCTCAATCCGATTCCCCTCATTATCCAGAATTACAGCTTCATAATATCCGTCCCCCGTTATACGGGGTTCACCGACCACACAATAACCATCAGCCCTTAACACCTCTACCAGTTCATTTACTCTCTGCTCAGAGCCAAGAGTAAAAGCCAGATGTGCCCAGCCTAGCCTCTCTCCATCGGGTGCTTTGCAGGAAACATCTATACGTGTCATTATCTCAAGGGCCGTCCCATCTTCAAAGCTAAGCATGTAAGAAGCAAATCCTTTAGTTACATTTTCATATCGCTCACCGCACTTACCGCCAAAATAATATTCATAAAACCGTCTTGATGCTTCTAAGTCAGAAACCCAAAGACCAATATGGTGTATTTTCATCTTTTGTTCAATATTTCATTCAATGCTTCCCTCCAATCTTCTCCATTTGCCGGCGTATAAGTCACAAACCCCATACCAGAGGCCATATCAGTATTGCTTTTGCCATCATCGACAAACAGGGTCTCTTCAGGATTCATATCTGCATCCTTCATCATAAAATTAAAAATACGGGCCGCAGGCTTACAAACTCCCATTTCATAAGATGTGTATATTTTATCGAAATAATGTGTTATGGGATTCCCCGTAGAGGAAAATTCGCCAGTCCTTGCCCAACCCATAATAATAGGGTTGGTATTACTCAACAAATATACTTTATAGTTCTCCCGTAACTTTAATATATAATCAAGCTTATATTCGGGCAACGCAACGACAAAACCCATCCAAGCATAATCAATATCCTTTTCCGGGACATCTTTTCTCATGTGCTCCCGTAACAAACGATAAAATTCGTTCCGATCGATACGTCCTTCTTCCAAATCGAGAAAAATTCCTTTCTGATGATACGGGTCTATAAGTTCTTCTGCATCAGATAGGCCTATTTGTTCAAAACGACGCACCGCTCTATCCCTGTCAAGGTCAAGAATAACTCCGCCTAAATCAAATACAATATTTTTAATTTTTCCCATATAAAAATCCAATTATTAACATATTAAGCACAATATTCTTCAAGTAACTGAAAATAACGGCTCATCTGATAGCCATCCATCAAACCATGGTGAGCCTCTATATTTACCGGCATCCATACTTTTCCTTCCCTCTTTATCAACTTTCCGCACGTGACTTTGGGAATATCTGCATCGGACAAATCCCTGTGCGGATGTTTTACCGCAGTAAACGATACCCATGGCAATACAGAATTTTGTAACACATCTTTCCGAAATGCGTCACCGTCATGTTCTTTTCGTTGCAAATGTTCTTGTAAATGTTTTGTCGCGACTTCCATAAATTCTTTATAAGTTTCCTTATACGCAAAACTGGCAAAAGTTATCATCCCTCCTCCATGCGATATGATAGTACCGGCATCCATATGGTCTATTTCCCAAACTTCTCCATCGATAATACGCAAACGAAACTCAAGAATTTCGTTCGCCACTCTCGTCATATAATACAAAGAAGCCAAGAAGAAACTATCTCCATTTATCTTACAATCATTGTACAGACGGGTTACATCAACATTAGCCGTAATATGAAAAGAGGGATCGGCATAATTTCTGAATATTTCATAACTGGGCTTCCGCGCCCAACCATTTACATCGAATTTTTTCATTCTTTCTATTATTGAAATCGTGATAAAGTTACAAAAAATCATGAATACTCACTGACTAAAATTCAATTTATAACAGCTTTTATCCTTTACAAATAGATACATAAAACAAAACCGGGACATAGAAACTATCTTATCCCGGTTTTATACAATATGGAAATCTTTTATTTCACTTCCCAAGTATCACGCGTAAGCAAATAATCTCTCAATGTTCGTCTATTTGTCTGGGCTCTTACCGACTCAATTTGAGCTTTTACTTCCTGGTCATAGACCGGAGCTTCCACCGAACGTATTACTCCGACTGCCAATGGTAATTCATGACCATCCATCATAGCCAGCATACGATGTAATGTCCCATCTTGGTCTGTAACATCATGAGTCAGGATATCGTCCAGTGTAACTCCATTTTCCCCGATAGTAACGACTTTTAATTTCAGACCATCTAAGACCAAACCTTTCTCGTTATTTTTACCAAAAAGCATTTTCTCTCCATGTTTGAGATGGATAGTACGTTCTGCCCGGAACTCCTTATCTGCAACAAAACTATGAATCTTATCATTAAAAATCACACAGTTCTGTAATATCTCGACCACCGACGCCCCTTTATGTCGAGCCGCCTCTACCATAACTTCTTTTGCTACAGACAAATCCACATCTATAGAACGGGCAAAGAAAGTACCCCGAGCCCCGAATGCCAATTCTGCCGGAATAAAAGGATCTTCGACAGTCCCATAAGGAGACGACTTAGTTACGGCACCCCGGTCTGACGTAGGAGAATATTGCCCCTTCGTAAGACCATAAATCTTATTGTTCAGTAGTATGATATTCAAATCGACATTCCTACGGACAGCATGAATAAAATGATTTCCCCCGATAGCCAAGCAGTCCCCATCTCCCGTAATCTGCCAAACCGTCAGCTCAGGATTAGCAACTTTAACTCCTGTAGCAATTGCAGATGCCCGGCCATGAATTGTATGAAAACCATATGTATTCATGTAATAAGGGAGCCTTGAAGAACACCCAATACCGGATATTACGGCAGTCATATGAGGAGGTATTCCCAATTCGGCCATAGCCTTTTGCAAAGTATTCACAACAGCATGGTCTCCACAACCGGGACACCAGCGAACATACTGATCGCTTTTAAAATCTTTTGCTGTATATATGGTATTATTTTCCATTTGTTATTCCTCCATGAGTTTATTAAAACATTCGACAAGCTCGCTTACCATAAAAGGCTGCCCCTGCACTTTATTGAATTTTTCAACATTCAGTCCCGGAATCTTAGAACATAAATGAGTAGCTAACTGCCCATTATTCAGTTCACATACCACAACTTTTCTGTATTTTTTCATAACTTCAGCCGTATTTGCAGGTAGCGGATTGATGTAATTAAAATGGACCATAGCAACTTTTTTCCCCTCTGCATTCATCTTTTCAACAGCTGAATATAAATGCCCGTATGTTCCACCCCAACCAACAACCAATAAATCTGCATCCGGATTTCCTAAAACTTCAAGAGCCGGAATACACTTCGAAATATAATCAATTTTAGCCTGACGGATATCTGTCATCTTTTGATGGTTGGCCGGATTTGTAGAAATTGCACCTGTAATACTATCCTTCTCCAGACCGCCCAATCGATGCATAAAGCCCTCCATACCGGGCTTAGCCCAAAAACGAACTTGTGTCTCTGTATCCCGATGATAGGGTCGCCAATTTTTTTCCAACAAATCAGGAGTCACATAATGAGGAACTATTTCAGGATATTCTTCCATCTCAGGTATACGCCATGCCGACGAGCCATTTGCTATGAATCCATCTGTCAGTAAAATAACCGGAGTCATATGTTCAAGGGCAAGTTTTGCTGCATTAAAAGCCATATCAAAACAATCAGCAGGTGTCGACGCTGCCACAACGACAATGGGAGACTCTCCATTACGGCCATAAAGCGCTTGTAACAAATCGGTCTGTTCTGTTTTTGTCGGAAGCCCCGTAGAAGGCCCTCCTCGCTGGACATCAATAATAACTAACGGTAATTCTGCCATTACAGCCAAACCGATAGCTTCGCTTTTCAATGCCAACCCTGGACCGGATGTAGATGTCGCAGCCAAATTTCCGGCAAAACTTGCTCCTATAGCGGTACAAACCCCAGCAATTTCATCTTCTGCTTGAACGACTTTTACACCCAAATCTTTTCTTTTTGCCAGTTCATGCAAAATATCACTGGCCGGAGTAATAGGATAACTACCCAAGAATAAAGGAAGACCTGATTTTTCAGAAGCGGCAATCAATCCTAATGCCGTAGCTGTATTCCCATTTATATCGG
Organism: Coprobacter secundus; assembly: GCA_000803105.1. Lineage (GTDB taxonomy): Bacteria > Bacteroidota > Bacteroidia > Bacteroidales > Coprobacteraceae > Coprobacter > Coprobacter secundus. The sequence continues at coordinate 260,069 of JTDA01000003.1, read as the reverse complement.
TATAGATACCTTTTTTTGCTGTTGCAGTTTCAATACGATATGTCGAAACCGTTGCATGTATATTATTTCCGTAATTATATCCATCGGTCATTACCTTAATATTAGCTTCAAGTACCGATGGCTTTTTAGCAAATTTATTTTTTAACAAATGTGTCGCTTGGTCAAGTGGGCGGTCGAAAAGCCAACATACCAATCCTAAAGCAAACATATTTTTACAACGCAAGACCGCCTTATTGTCCAATCCCGATCCAGCTAAAGAATCTTTTACCATGCTGGTTATTGCAACTGGGACTAACTGCATACCTGTAAGCCCTAGTTCATTAAATGGATCATCTGTTACGAAAGCCGCTTTCTCTAAATCATTGGCTGTAAAAGAATCTGTATCATAAATAATCACAGCATTCGGCTTAATATATGCAACATTCGTTTTCAGTGCCGCCGGATTCATCGCGACCAAAACATCAGCTTGGTCACCCGGAGTATATACACCTTTACCAATATGTACCTGAAAACCGGATACTCCCCCTAAAGTACCTTGTGGAGCTCGTATCTCTGCCGGATAATCAGGGAACGTGGAAATCTCATTCCCAATTGCTGCCGAAACATTAGAAAAAAGATTTCCCGCCAGCTGCATTCCATCACCAGAATCTCCGGTAAAGCGAACAGCTACTTTATCTAATGTTTTCACCTTTGTTTGTTCTAACATAATCCCATTATTTTGTTTCTGAATCTTTCAATTAATAAGAAAAAAGAGTTTTTCAAAGCATAATCAATAGTAAAACTATTATTTTTTATTCTATTTGTAAAAAAAATCGGGTAATTTCTATCTTTTTTCTCGCAAAATGCAAAGAAACAAAATATTTATTAATATCCTAACTATTCTTCTTTAAATTTTATTGCTTCTGGCCAATTTTTAGAAATCCGGTTAAATTATCTAAATTTTAGTTTTATCTTATTTTCTCCCCAAAAAGTAGGCATGAATTTTGTTTTTTCATAAAAAAGAATCTACAAATAATCAAAATCGTAAGAAACCTGTTATATAAATATAAAGGAGCTGATGAATAGAATATTAATTTAAAAAATTCAATGATTATGAAAAAATTTATGACGATTACTTTTGCTCTTCTCTCTCTGATAACGATACAGGCTCAGAATAAGCAAAACAATAAAAACGAACAAAAAGAAAAGTTAGATGTAATATACCATAACAATGCACTTATTTCATTACAAGACAGTACTTTCGTTTTAGAAGCTGACCGAGTCATCTTCAAAAGAGGAAGAAGTGTTTATGTAAATCCAACAAGTAATTTTATATCTCTCAACAAAAACTTTGGAGTCGTACAGACCAGTTTCAATATTCCGGCAAGTGGACCTAATGGTATGGGAGGCGTAACGGTCGAAGGCCAAATTTCCAACATAAAAATCACAAAAGACAAGAAAGGGACAACCTATTACTCTATGAATATCATGGGAGCAGGCATTTCTGCTCTAGTAAACATTACCCTATATGCAGGGAGTAACAAGGCTTCTGCTACAATAAGCCCCAACTTTAACAGCAACCGTATCACATTAGAAGGAAGTCTAATCCCCTACAGCCAATCCAATATAATCAAAGGACGGTCTTTTTAATATCTAAAACATATTGATAAACAGCGATATATCACAATAAGGCAAATTAAACCTATGGGCAATATCGCTGTTTACGATTTTTGTATTGAATAGATAAACTGCATCTCTGAAACCTCGCTCGCGTTTTATCATATTTTCCACTCCCTGACACTCCCCAATTTCCAAAAGAATAGGGACCAATAAATTACTTAGTGCCATTGATGCCGTGCGTGCTACAGCAGATCCTACGCTCGATAAACAATAGTGCAAAACCCCATACTTCTCAAATATAGAATCTTTCGGTTTATTAGGACACAAAGAAGTTTCAAAACAACCACCCTTATCTATACATAAATCTATCAGCAATGCTCCTTTTTTCATCTGGCGTATTAACTGCTCAGACAATCGATGAGTCATGTCACAGGATGTTCCAATAACAACATCCGCACTACGAAAAGCATTTGTCAACACATTCGGATGCAAATTGGATGTAAATAAGGGTTGTCCACACGTGTCTAATGCCATACGCAATCGAGAAATATTTTCATCAAATAATTTTACCAAGGCGCCCAACCCTCTCGCTGCACAAATCGCAGCACGTCCACTTAAACCGGCTCCGATGACAACTACTTCAGCAGGAAAAACTCCCGGAATTCCTCCCATCAATATACCTTTACCGCCATAAAGATTGGTCAGTAATCCAGCAGCTACAATCACTGCAGCCCGGCCGTCAACTTCATCCAGACAATCGGCAAAAGAACACTCTCCCGTATCATTTTTTATTTTATCAAACGCTATTGCAATGGCACGTTTCTGCATTAGCAGTTGTAAAACTTCTGTATTTTGATACTGTGGTTGTAACAATGATATTATAGTACTACCAGGTTTCAACATACCAGCTTCCTCAGCTGTTAATGGAGATACTTTGAGTACTATATCAGCCAAAAAGACTTCCGCACGCTGCTCAGTCACCTCTGCACCCGCCTCTGCATATAACAAGTCTGAATAATTTATCCCGATGCCTGCCGATGCCTCCATAATTACACGATGGCCTGCGTTGACCAATAACGCAACAGCTTCCGGTGTCAGAACAAATCTTTTTTCCTTTTCACAAGACTCTTTAGGCAAACCGATACAAAGAGCATGATTTTGCTGAGAAACAGCACATAAATGCTCTTGAGGACACAATCCCTCACGGGTTATATGCAAAAAACGGTCTTTCATATGCATTCAAATAATAGTGGAAAACGAAGTTACAAAAAACAACCTGTAAAATCTTATAAAAGAGAATGAAAAATAAACATATTTCGCAAATTATCTATAATCTGTGCCCAAACGTTCCAACACGAGCTCAGCCAGTAAATTTACCGAATGCTCTAATTCCTCATACGTATCGAGCTTATCTGCATTAAAGACCAAAACAGACTTCTCATACATCGGAGAACGACGCTCCAAGTTCATACAAATAAAATTCATAAGCTCCTGATCGCTCTTTCCTCTTAATAAAGGTCTCTTTCCTTTTGCTATCCTCAATCTCCGATGTAGCACCTCAGGCGTAGTTTTCAAATAAACTGTTATTCCTTGTTTATTCATATATTCCATATTATCATGAAAACATGGGGTCCCTCCTCCCGTAGCAATCAGGACATTCTCAAACTCCCCCACTTCATGCAACATATTACTCTCGATCAAGCGAAATTCTCCTTCTCCTTTTTCAGCAAAAATAGAGCCTACTGTTTTATGATAACGGTTTTCTATATAATGATCCAAATCAATAAATTCAAGGTTCAATTTATCCGCCAGCAATTTTCCCAATGTCGTTTTCCCGGCACCCATATATCCGACAAGAAATATTTGTTTCATATCCAATTGTTTGTATCAATCATTTTGGCAAAAATACAGTATTTTATCTCTTCGATGAATAAAAATGCCTATTTTTGTATTTTAGCTGGCAAAATAGTCATCTGCAAAATGGGAAAATTCAAATACTATGTAGTCTGGGAAGGTTTCGCCCCAGGAATTTATGAATCCTGGGAAGAATGCCGATTGCAAGTCGAAAACTTTAAAGGTGCAAAATACAAAAGCTTCGACTCCAAAGAAGCCGCCATACGTGCATTCCGAGGAAATCCGGAAGAGCACCTATTTATTCTTAATCGAGTCGCAGAAGCGATTGCACATCCTGAACTGGCAAAACCCAGACAAACCCAAACACCCATGGCTCCGCAATGGATTGTCGATAGTTTGGCTGTAGATGCAGCATGCAGCGGAAATCCCGGAGATATGGAATATCGAGGTGTCTACGTACGCACAGGACAAGAATTATTCAGAGTCGGCCCCATGCCCGAAGGGACCAATAACATAGGAGAATTTTTAGCTATAGTGCATGGCTTAGCCTATTTGAAACAACAGAACAGCAATATTCCCATCTATTCGGACAGTCGCAATGCTTTATTATGGGTACACCATAAAAAATGCAAAACAAAATTAGTTCCAACCCAAAGAAATACACAAATATTCGACTTAATCAAACGAGCCGAAAAGTGGTTAGCAAATAACTCGTACACAACACAATTACTAAAATGGGAAACTAAAGATTGGGGAGAAATCCCTGCAGATTTCGGTCGGAAATAGACAGCTTAGGAACTTTTTTCATCAAATTTGTTATTTATTTGAACGCAATGCAGCAAAGCCATTATAATTTGCATCTTATTAGTAGAAGATTTTTATGAAAAATAGAATCGACAAAAAACTAAAACGGAAAAAACGTATAAATCGCAAAGAAATGATTATAGGTTTGGATGCAAAACGGGCTGTTGCCAACCATACAGGACTGGGAAATTACAGTCGCTTTATGGTAGACATTCTGGCTACTTATCATGAGGGACATAATTACCGGTTATTTATTCCCAAAAAGAAAAAAAATAGTTCTTATGATAAATTGCTGACACATGTCAATGTGCATTCAGAACTTCCACAAACGACCACGATGAAGAGATTCTCGTCTCTTTGGCGTTCATTTTTTATCAAAAAAGACCTTTTGAAAAAAGGGGTTCAATTATATCACGGCTTAAGTAACGAATTACCAATTGGTATTCATAAAACGGGAATTAAAAGTGTCGTTACCATTCATGACCTTATATTTTTGAGATATCCCGAATACTATAAACCTATCGACAGAAAGATTTACAATTTTAAGTTCAAATATGCCTGTCATGTAGCCGATCGCATTGTGGCTATCAGCGAATGCACAAAACGGGATATCATGAATTTTTACCAGATTCCTGCCGAAAAAATAGATGTAGTATACCAAGGTTGTGATCCTCAATATTCCGAAATCGTAAGCGAACAGAAGAAAAAGCAAGTAAAGGAAATTTACCAGTTACCGGAAAAATACATATTGAATGTCGGGAGTATAGAAACCCGAAAAAATTTAATGTTAGCATTAGAGGCATTAAAAGACATTCCCGCAGATATCCATTTAGTTGCTGTCGGGAAGAAAACGCCGTATGTGGATAGCTTAATGGAATATGCAAATGAAAATGGCCTAAATGACCGTTTACATCTCATCCATAATCTTCCCCACTCTGACCTTCCAGCGGTTTATCAACAGGCTCTTATGTTTGTATACCCATCACGTTTCGAGGGTTTCGGAATTCCCATTATCGAAGCAATGCATTCCCAGCTTCCTGTCATTGCTGCTACCGGATCATGCTTGGAAGAAGCGGGAGGTGCTCATTCCATCTATGTCGACCCAGATGATGTCAAAGGAATGACAGATGCCATACTTCGGGTATTATCTGACAAAGAACTTCGAGAAGAAATGATAACAGAAGGAAACAAATACTTGCAAAGATTCAGAGAAGACGTCCTTGCCGACGATATGAACCGAGTATACAACAAATGCTTTGCCACAGCAAATGATCGTATTCCAATACAGGCAATACAGACAGTACCCTACCAGTCTCGGAAATTGGCAGCATCGGATAAATAACATCTTTCTTGGACTGGATATATCCAAAGAAGATTGGCAAATATCAAAAATATAATGAAAAGTATCAGCAAATTTATAGTTTGTATTTACCAGCTTTAATACTAAAATACTTTCATAGAGAAAAGTAAGACATGTCAAGTAGGCTCACTTTGGAATAAAAGACAAACTTTATGAAAAATATTCTCTTTGTATTAAATAAATTTCCAAATATCGGAGGTATAGAAACAGTCACAACCCAATTAGCAAATCGATTATCAGAAAAATATAACATTTCCATTTTATCTACTGGAACCTCTTTAGACAAACAACCCGGCCTAAAAAATGACATCTCTATAACAGTCATTCCAGAAAATATTTCTGCTTTAGAAAAAAATGTCCTATTCAATCAATATCTTTCCGAAAAAAAAGTTGATGTTATAATCAACCAAGGTTGTAATGAAAATATTACACAACTTTTTTTCGACAAGAAATTATCTGACAATATAAAAATAATCTCCGTCTTACATGGCCAACCTATGAACGAAATTGTTCTTGCCAAACAATTTAAGCGAGAGCAGATAATTCGGAAAAAATCGGGATTCTCTAAATATTTGAAACTTTGGTTAAATCATTATGGCCAAAATGCCATGTGCAAAACTGCCCGAAAAAAGGCTTTATCAAATCAAAAAAAACTATATCAAATCAGTAATTATATTATCGTATTACAGGATTTCTACATTGATGAATACGCTCTAAAATATCATATACCGGATATACAAAAAAAGCTAAGAGCTATCCCTAATCCTTCGATATATGGACAAAGGCCAAATGTGTCCGAAAAGAAAAATGAAATCCTTTATGTCGGACGGCTTAGCAACTCAGATAAAAGGGTAGACCGACTTCTAAAAATATGGAAACTCGTAGAACCTCAATGCCCCGACTGGTCTCTGAAAATATTAGGAGATGGAGAGGATAGAAATAAGCTGGAAACTTTAGCACAATCGCTAAAACTAAACAATATAGCATTCCTCGGATATCAAAATCCAGAGCCATTCTATAAATCGGCACGCATAGTATGCTTGACATCCCAAACAGAAGGCCTGCCCATGTCCCTTATCGAAGCTCAAACTTTCGGAACCATACCTATTGCTTTCGAATGTAGTTCTGGAATCAGTTATATTCTCGAAAAAGGAAATAGCGGAATATGCGTTCCTCCATATAAAATGAATATCTTTGCCAATGAATTAGCTACATTAATAAAAAATCAGGAACTATTAGAGACACTCTCCCAGAGAGCAAGATTTAGTTCCGGCCGATTCAATGAAGACGTAATTGTTTCTCAATGGATACAACTAATAGAGTCATAAGCAAATCAAAAGATATGCCGTTACTGTCAATCATAGTTCCGGCATATAACGTAGAAACATACATTAATGCCTGTATTGATTCAATTTTGTCTGATACTTATCCAAACAAGGAAATCATCGTTGTAGATGATGGAAGTACAGACCAAACCACTCAACTCTTACATGCCTATTCCAATTTAGGAAAAATCAAATTAATAGAAAAAGAAAACGGAGGTCAAAGCGATGCCCGCAATATTGGAATAAAAAATGCAAATGGGCAATACATTACATTTATAGATAGTGACGATACCATCGAGAAAAATACCTTGCTCAAAAATATGTCAATTCTTACAGAAAATCCCAGCATTGACATCCTGCAATATCCAATCCTTTATTTTTGGACATCAGATCATGAAATTAGCTACAAAAAAAATAAAGACGAAATTGTCGATAACCCACAAGAAATTGCCCAATTATTGATTACAGAGCGTATATCGGGTTCCCCTTGTGACAAAATATACCGAAAATCATTATTCAATACGGTCCAGTTCCCAGTTGGCCAACTATATGAGGACATGTACACACAACCAGCCTTATTTAAACAAGCTCATAAAATATATTTATCAAACCAAGGAGAATATAAATACAGATTCAGAGAAGGCTCCACTTTAAACCATACACCCTCTTCAAAAATAATTTTCGATAGATTGGCTGCAAGGCTACAACTTATATCATTCGGCATTCAAAGTGGAGTAGAATCGCATCGTATACACAAAACGCTCATAAAATCATATACAGAAACAGCTTCTGACTTTAAATATCTTACTGACAAAGACCAGAATAATATATACCGATTGTTCAATAACATACATGGCATACGTAAAGTAGATTGTTTCCGTAACCTATTATTAGGAAAATACGGTTACACCTCATTCAGAATGTGTCTCCTGCATAATAGACATAATGTTGCCGCCATATTTCAATATCTACTTCGTAGCCAATAGTTTTATCCCTGATATAATAGACAAACATTAACTAACCCTCTATCTTTCTTTTTAAATCGGTGATATTCCTATCAAAGTAAAATATATAATTACTACTTTTGCAAAAAGTAGATAAAACATAATGCTTTCAATAATTACATGTTCTATAAAGCCAGAGCAATTAAAAGCTTTCAAAAAAAATATTGAGGATACTATTGGGATACCTTTCGAGCTCATTGCTTTTGATAATAGAGTCCATCAATATGGTCTTTGCAAAGTATACAACGAGTGTGCCCGACAAGCAAAATATGATTTCCTTTGCTTTGCTCACGAAGATATTTCTTTTCAAACATATGACTGGGGGAAAATCATCATTTCAGAACTGAGTAAACCGGATTGTGGCGTAATCGGATTTGCAGGAGCATCACACAAATCCCTTACAATCTCGGGATGGCATTCATCTGCTCAATATGACCGTTTCAACTTTATACAACAATCTCCTCAAGAAACAAGCCCCAGGCCTCATTATTTCAATCCGACAAAAAAAGATTTCCCAGAAGTCATTGTATTAGACGGTTTCTGCATGTTCGTTCGTCGTAGTGTATGGGAAAAAATGCCTTTTGATGAAAAGACATTTACCGGATTCCATCTCTATGATTTGGATTTCAGTATGCAAATTGCCCAGAGATACACCAACAAAGTGTGTTTTCCAATAAAAGTCATACATTTCTCAGACGGCAATTTTACAAACGATTGGCTCAATAATTCTATCATTTTCCATAAAAAATGGGAGAAAAGCCTACCTCTCTATATATCAACCCCTTCTAAAAAGGATATTTTGGCAGATGAGAGAAGAACTTCTCGAAAATTAGTAAAAATGCTCATTCGCAATAAACTTAACTCTCAGACAATAAAGCCCTTTCTCTTAAAACATACACGTAAATATCCACTCAGATGGGGAACATTAACTTTATGGTTTAAATTTTTACGTTACAAAAAACAACTATCATGACACCACCTCTCGTCTCAGTCATCATTCCCAACTATAACCATGCACCTTATCTGGATGAACGTATCAGGTCGATTGCAGGACAATCATTCCAGGATTTCGAGATTATACTTCTCGACGACTGTTCCACAGACCAAAGTATAAGTATCCTGAACAAATGGGCCAAGCACCCCAAAATATCCCACTTTATTGTGAATAAACAAAATAGTGGAAGCACTTTTCTCCAATGGGAAAAGGGATTCTCTCTTGCTAAAGGGAAATATATATGGATTGCAGAAAGCGATGATGTTGCTCATCCTGATTTTCTAAATATAACAGTCAATTATTTAAATCAATTTCCCGACGCCAGCTTGTGTTTTACCGGCTCCTTTCTGATAGATGCTTCTGGAAATATAGATTCCAGAAATTGGGACAGATGGACGAAAAGCGAGGCAACAAAAAATTTCAGTTACATTGAAAACAAACATTTCATAACGCACCAATTACTATGGTTCAACACGATATACAATGCCAGTGCTGTGTTGTTCAGGCGCTCTGCCTTATCTGAAATTGACAATACATATAAGCAACTGCACTATTGTGGCGACTGGTATTTCTGGTCTGAACTTATCCAAAAAGGTCATGTTATCATTGTCTACAATAAACTAAACTATTTCAGACAACACAATATAAAAGTCTCCCCTAAAGCAGAAGCTAACGGTCTACAATTTAAAGAGGGATTTATTGTGATAGAACATATATCTAAATCTTTCCACTTATCAGCTTTTATACAAAATGCAGCAAAAGGCGCCTTATACAGAAAAATCAAAAAATACAATAAATTCTCAACTCCCGACATTAAGGCCAAACTATTGGAGGAATTTAACCAAAGATACAAAACCCGTCCTATCTTTCTCCGTATTTGCTACCGTATACAGAAACTTATCAGCAAACATAAATAAGACCTCATCAACTAAACATTCTCATAAATCTATATTCTACATCTTCGCTTTTTCAACAAAGAATAATACCGGGCAAAGAGCATAGGATTCCAATTAAAAAAACAAGAATAAAAAGATAGAGGTTTCATCCGCAAAGGCAACAATCCGGCACCTTGCATCGCATCCAGCAATTTTTTCTGTATCGGATATCCCTCACGTATACTGCGCTTAAAAATCATAAGACACATCTTACCTATACGATTATCAAAAAAATCCTTTATTTTCTTATCGGACGAGATATGTATGCTTTTTTTAAATTTATTCAGGCTTTCCATTGCCTTTATCATATCAAAAAAATTGCTTTCCCGGTACCTGCCCATATAAGAGTTTTTATGTTGTACATACTGATAAAAAGCCAACGGAATAAATTTTATCCGACGGGACAGATAAATTGCCCGAGGAGTGAATTCTTCATCTTCATGACCAATAGGAAACATATACAAATCATTAGAAATCAACCAGTCCTTTCGATAAACGTTAGCCCAAACCATCGGAGCAAAGAAATTTGTCAATATATAATCTCTACCAGACAAAACAGCCGATTTATTTTTTGCCATTCTCCGAAAATAAGGATTTCGACACCCCTTGCCATAGTCATCCACGTAATTATAGTTCAAAGCCAATATATCCAGATGATTAGCATCCATTTCACTACATATATGTCCATAGCAGTTCTCTAAGACATAATCATCTGCGTCTACAAACATAATATATCTGCCAACAGCTCTTTCTATACCATAATTACGAGTCAGACTCAATCCCTCATTTTTCTTAGTATATACATGTATTTGGGAATATTTCCGGGATAATTCAAGTGCTACTTTTTCTGTATCATCGGTAGAGCCATCATTAATTACTATAATCTCATATTCATATTTCGATAAATCCTGGTTCAATAGAGATTCGACACACTTTTTTAAATATTCAGACACATTATAAGCCGGAACTATTACACTTAATTGAAGTCCCTGCATCTGCTTTTTATTATTATCCAAAGCTGGTATCTCCTCCATCATAAAACCTTATACGGATATTGCTCTCCTTGTGCATATCCATCTTCACAATATGTAATTTTCTTCTCAAGGACTTTTTGATACACATCATAATTGCGTAATTCTTGTTCCCGAGAATTTATATTATGATACAAATGAAATGCAATACCCTTCATTTTTATTTTTTTCATCTTTACACCAGAAAGGTAAAAACGTGCTGCCAATTCGATATCCTCATGCCCCCATCCCAACAGCATATTATTATAGCCATTAACCTTTACAAAGTCATTCTTCCAATAAGAAATATTACAGCCTTTTACATGAGCAATATCAGCAGACATCCTTGTCAGGAAAAGAGAAAGAAATGGATTTCGCACAGAGTTTAATCTGTTTTTTAACTCTTTCGATAATATATGTGCATCTATTTCAGACGAGACAATTGTCCTTTCTGTCTGTTCAGGAGATAAAATTGCCCTTCCTCCTCTCAGAAAAGTATTTTTCCGGGCCTCTGATAAATGATCTTCAATAAATTTAGGATGCAAAATAATATCCCCGTCTATCTGGATGATATAATCACCATCTGTTTCACGAATAGCATTATTGAGAATTATCGTTTTTCTGAAACCTTCATCCGTATGCCAGACATGACGAATAGGAATTGATGATTCGCTTCGGAGCTGCTCTATTACTTCTAAGGTTTTCTCCGTAGAACCATCATCCGCAACAACAATCTCATCTGGCAAAACAGTCTGACTCAATGCACTCCTTATACTTAATGATAATGCTTCTGGCCAATTATATGTTGAAATTAATAATGTAACTCGAAATTTATTCATATATCCCCTATTATAATCGAACATCCATGGTACCCAATTTTAGCAATAACAAAAATACTCAAAAAATATTCCTTTCTACTTATTTGCAAAGGAAAATAATCCGGTCACTATATATTTTATCCAACTTGGTATATTCTTTATATAAAATCCAAGATTATTATTTCTAATCAACCAAATAAAAGAAGATTTTTCATCAAAACCCAACTTATTCAAGCTCCATGTTTTTATGAATGCAAAATACCTTTTAACAAAATCAATTTTGCTCTGTTATAATCTCTGCATGATATTCCCGTTCCTCAAGCTCATCACCGTGTGACAATTCATTTAAATCCGAATTTTCATTAGCATCAGAGATTTCCTCGGTATCAACTTTACTGCGTCTTAATATTTGAGATTCAAGAACAGACTCTAAAAATGATTTATCCGTTTTGATTTTCTTCAAAGCCATCTGAGCAGCATTTTGCTGAGACTCTTTCTTGGAGTAACCAATACCTACACCTCCAGAAATACCGGCTAAAAGGGCTTGAAATTGAAATACCGGATTATTTTCATGGTCAGTAAAAGATTCGACTAAAGCAAACTCTACATCAACTTTATTCTTTTGACTCCATTCTATCAATTTAGATTTAAAATTTACTTCCTTTTTTGCAATCAATGATAAATCGATATAAGGTTTTATGATACGCTCTTGCACAAATTTTTTGCAAACATCATATCCCCTATCAATATAAATAGCTCCAATAAATGCTTCAAACGCATTACCATAGATATAGTTATTATGAGAACTCGTCCGAGTAGATGATACAATCAATTTATCCAAACCTATTTTAAGAGCAATTTTATTCAAGGTATCCCTTTGTACAATTTTTGACCGGGTATTCGTCAAAAAACCCTCTTTCTTCGACTCAAATTCATTAAATACAATATCTGCGACAATAGCATCTAAAACTGCATCGCCTAAAAACTCAAGCCGTTCATTATTAATCCAATGACCCTTTTCTGTTCTCACTGAAGAAGAGCGGTGCAAACATGCCTGCTCATATATTCCCGGATCATGGGGATAAAATCCCAAAATCTGATAATATAGAGAATAAGGCTCTTTACGCCGAAGCCTAAAGAGCCTTATTTTATTATACATCTTTTTAAGCACGTTACTTCACAAATTTTTTTACTATTATACTTGCATTATGACCACCGAAACCAAATGTATTCGACAACGCCACATTTACAGTACGCTTTTGAGCTTTATTAAATGTAAAATTGAGCTTATAATCAATTTCCGGATCCTCATCTCCTTCAGTAAAATTAATCGTCGGAGGGACAATATCATTTTCTACAGATTTCACGCAAATCATTGCTTCTATAGCTCCTGCAGCTCCCAATAAATGTCCGGTCATTGACTTTGTCGAGCTAATATTCAAGTCATATGCATGTTGTCCAAAGACTTTCTTGATAGCCTTTACTTCAGAAATGTCACCCACAGGAGTAGACGTTCCATGTACATTGATATAATCGACTTCTTCCGGTTTCATTTCTGCATCGGCCAAAGCATTTTCCATAACCAATGTCGCACCTAAACCTTCAGGATGTGTAGCTGTAAGATGATAAGCATCTGCCGACATACCCCCGCCAGCAACTTCTGCATATATTTTAGCTCCACGAGCTAATGCATGTTCCAATTCTTCCAAAACAAGGCATACACCACCTTCTCCCATCACGAAACCATCACGACTTGCACTGAATGGACGCGAAGCCCCTTTGGGATCATCGTTCCGCGTAGAGATAGCATGCATTGCATTGAATCCACCGATACCGGCTACAGTAATAGCAGCCTCAGCACCACCGGTTACAATCACATCGGCCTTACCTAAACGAATATTATTAAATGCATCAATCAATGCGTTAGTCGAAGAAGCACAAGCTGAAACTGTAGCATAATTGGGCCCATGAAAACCATACATCATAGAAATATGACCAGCAGCAATATCTGCAATCATCTTCGGTATGAAAAACGGATTGAATCGGGGACCTTTATCTTCATTCAAATAAAAACCGCCTACTTCTTCTTCGAAGGTACGAATACCCCCAATGCCTGCAGCAAAAATAACTCCTACCCGATTTTTATTAACCTTTTCCAAATCGAGGCCAGAATCTTCGACACCTTCTTTTGCAGCAATTACTGCATATTGTGCGTAACGATCATATTTACGAGCCTCTTTCCGGTCAAAATAAAGACTGGGATCGAAGTCTTTCACTTCGCATGCAAATTGCGTCTTGAATAACGAAGCATCAAAACGAGTAATAGGCCCGGCACCACTTACTCCATCAACCACTGCTGCCCATGTATCGGCAACATTATGTCCTAATGGGGTAATTGCTCCCAGACCTGTTACTACAACTCTTTTCAATTCCATACAAATAGAGTAGTGTTGGATTTACTTCACATTAGCTTCAATATAAGCTATTGCATCTCCTACAGTTTGGATTTTTTCAGTTTGATCATCGGGAATGCTAACACCGAATTCTTTTTCAAAATCCATGATCAATTCAACGGTGTCAAGAGAATCAGCACCCAAATCATTTGTAAAGCTTGCTTCAGGTGTTACTTCCGATTCTTCTACGGCCAATTTATCAACGATAATCGCTTTTACTCTTGATGCAATTTCAGACATAACTTCCAGTTTTTAGTTAATTAATAAATTACTTTCTTATTTTTGCAGTGCAAAGAAATACAATTTTCTCCAAACAAAAAAAATATTTACCGTATTATTTCATTAAAATTGCACACACATACATATTTTGTGCAATTTTCACTATCCAAATTAGTATTTCATCGTCTTTTTTCTTTCGAATATAGTCTTTTGGAAGCCACTATATTAAGACAACTACAAATAAAATGCCCCTTTCCCAGCACAACTTTATGTATATTCATTTTTATTGTTTACACATTACATTTCAAAAATGTCTGATTTTCTTAGTTTTTTAGTAATTTTGTTTTTTCGAATAACAAGCTGATTATTATTTATGACAAAACATATCGCCATATTCGCATCCGGTTCTGGAAGCAATGCAGAAAATATAATTCGATACTTTTCAAATTCCTCCAACGTTGAAGTATCTCTGCTTATTTGTAACAAACACAATGCTTATGTCCTGGAACGAGTGAAGAAATTCGACATAGAAACTCAAATCATTACTCGGGAAGATTTCCAAAAATCCGAATATGTTCTGTCCATACTTAAAAACAAACATATAGATTTTATCGTATTAGCAGGATTTCTATTGCAAATACCATTATACATCATCGAAAGCTATCCTAAATCAATTATAAATATACATCCTGCACTTTTGCCTCGTTTTGGCGGTAAAGGTATGTATGGAAATAATGTACACCGGGCAGTCATAGATGCAGGTGAAACTCAGACTGGTATTACCATACATTACATAAATGAACATTATGATGAAGGCGAATGTATATCACAGTATACCTGTCCTGTCTTTCCGGATGACACTCCAGAGACCGTCGCTGCTCGAGTACATGAATTAGAATATAAATACTATCCCCAAACAATCGATTTGCTATTGTCCTCAAGAAACTTGGAAACCTAATTTTTGAAGTAACTCTATATCTCGTGAAACTGCATGATGCACCGTATAGGCGTTGAACTCTCTCCGTAAGCCATATTCTCCTCGCAATTTTTCAAAAGTTCCAGGAGCTGCCCGTAAAGCTGCAGTATCGTTTCTGGGGTCATAAGTAGCCAATACTGCTGAAGCCAGTATATTATCAGAACACAGGCTTAAGTCTATATCCGGAAATACCGGAGCCGGAGGCTGTATCAAAGACGTATCTATAGATATACCCATCCATCGACTTATAGCCTGCACTATCTGTCTCGTTGCATTCGCTTTTCCATCAGCCGAGTACCCTGCAATATGGGGAGTCCCAATAAATACATTAGACAACAAAACATCATCTACATCAGGCTCATTTTCCCAACAATCTAAAATCATTTCCGAAACGTTGCCGCTTTGATAGGCGTTATATAGAGCTCTATTATCTACAACTTCTCCTCGCGAAGAGTTTATAATGACAGGTCTTTTTCTCAACCGAGAAAAAAAATCCGCTCCTGCCAAATGATATGTACAATCCATACCTGATTTATTCAACGGAGTATGGAAAGTAATGATATCACATTCCTTGGCAACCTCATCAAGGGAGACAAAACAAGTAGAATCCTCTAAGCGGGCTCTTGGTGGGTCATTCAACAAAACTTCCATTCCTACCATTCGGCAATAATCGGCAACAATACGCCCCACATTACCGACACCTACAATCCCGATAACCTTACCTTCCAGAACAAAATCCTTTCGTTCTTGCAATGACAACAAAGATGATAAAATATATTGCCCGACTGAAGATGCATTACAGCCCGGAGCATTCGTCCATACAATACCATTTTTGCCGCACCACTCCGTATCGATATGGTCATACCCGATAGTTGCCGTCCCAATATAACGCACCTTACTACCCTCCAATAATTCTCTATTGCAACGAGTCCGTGTCCTTATAATAAGAATATCGGCATCACAAACTACCTCCCGGTTTATATCGGCCGGAGCATAATACTCCACATCAGCAAAAGGCTCAAGTATACCTTTTATATATGGTATTTTATTATCAACAATTATTTTCATCTCACATTTTTTCTTTTGTAAAGATAATTTCTTTTTTAGTTCATTATCAAATGTTCTTTGGTATTTTGTAAAACTATTCTTATGTTTGTAACAAAGAATTAAAAAATAAACAAAATGGATTTCAGCGAAAAAAGCAACCGCATTTTTTGGAATGCGACTCAATATTACCATACAATGGATGATGTCAATGCAGAAATGAATAATCCTTTTGAAGAAAAAAGCATCGAATATTATTTGTTTCTCAAAAACTGGATCGATGCCGTACAATGGCATCTTGAAGATATCATACGAAATCCCGAAATCGATCCGGTCGAAGCTCTGAAAATAAAACGAAGAATAGATAAATCTAATCAAGACAGGACAGACTTAGTCGAACTTATAGACAGCTACTTCTTAGACAAATATAAAAACGTAATCCCTGCCCCTGATGCCACAATAAATACAGAAAGCCCAGCTTGGGCACTCGACCGGTTATCGATACTTGCATTAAAGATATACCATATGCAGCAAGAAGTTGAACGCAAAGAAGCGTCTCCTGAACATATCGAAAAATGCAGAGAAAAGTTAAGGATACTACTTGAACAAAGAATAGACCTAACAACCGCCATCGACCAATTGCTTGCCGACATTGAAACCGGACGGAAATACATGAAAGTCTATAAACAAATGAAAATGTACAATGATCCGGCCCTTAATCCGGTGTTATATGCAAACAAAAAATAATTAAGTTTTGGATATCAATAAGATAAAAAAAGTCTTGATTATCCGTCTATCTGCTTTAGGAGATGTTGCCATGAGTATACCTATTGTATATTCGGTATGCCGTGCATATCCTCAAATAGAATTTACGATGCTTACATCTCCTCATGCATCGAATCTGTTTATTGAAAAACCCGCTAATCTGGTTATCATATCAGCACAAATCCGAGGGAAACACTCCGGTATTAAAGGGCTCTATACATTATACAGGGAATTGAGAAACAGCTCTTTCAATATCATAGCCGATTTACACGATGTGTTACGATCCAAAATCTTGCGCTTCTTATTTGCACTTTCTGGATGTAAAGTTGCTCATATAAATAAAGGTCGTAAAGAAAAAAGAAAGCTTACCACCCGCGAACACAAGCAAAAAAAACAATTAAAGTCATCATTCGTACGATATACAGAAGTATTCAATAAATTAGGATTTTCTTTTAACGAAACTTTTATTTCCCTATTCCAAAATACAGCCATACCTCCATTACCTAATGGCATAAATATATCAGATAACAGCAAAAGCCTAATCGGTATAGCTCCCTTTGCTAAGCACAAAGGTAAAATATATCCTATAGAATTGATGGAAATTGTCGTTTCCCAACTATCCTCCTCAAACAAATATCAAATATTCTTCTTCGGCAGTAAAGGACACGAAGAGACTATTATAAACGAATGGGCAAATAAATATAGCAATACTATATCATTCGCAGGGAAAAATTTGGGTTTTGAGACAGAACTCTCTATTATGAGCCAACTCGACGTTATGCTCAGTATGGACTCTGCAAACATGCATCTGGCTTCATTGGTAAATACCCCTGTAATTTCTATTTGGGGGGCCACGCATCCTTATGCAGGGTTTATGGGATGGAGACAAGACAAATCAAATACGGTAGAAATAGAGCTGCCATGCCGCCCATGTTCCATATTTGGGAATAAACCTTGCTGGAGAAAAGATTATGCTTGCCTTTACGAAATCACCCCCGAAATGATAATAGAAAAAATAAAACTATTAATAAACTCAAAAAAATAAAGTAATAGCCTGCATATGTAACTAAAATAGGTATTTTTGCGACGGTAAGAGAACTTTTATTTTCTCACCATGCAAAAGACAAGATTCACCCATACAATTTACACAAATAACTATAATAAAACCTATTTCACATGAAAATTGTGATAAATCCTAAATATAAAAAATTGGGAAGCTTTATAGAAAATCTCCCATATGAATTCGAAAACAGTGGGGAAACTATATATAGTGCACGAAATATCATAAAAAGATTCATTATCGACGATATCGACCTTACCGTCAAACGATATAAAGTTCCTTTACGCATCAATCAACTGGCATATACATTTTTTCGTCCAAGTAAAGCCGAAAGAGCATATAAGTACGCACTATATTTATTAAAATGCGGCATTAGAACACCTGAACCAATTGCTTATATAGAAGTGAAACGTGGCCATATTTTTTACCAAGGATACTTTATTTCATTAACTGAAAATTATCCTCGCTTAATGAGAGAATTCAATGACGGAATCCACGGCCAAGAAAATATCTTAAATGCTTTTGCCGACTTTACAGTAAAATTACACGAAGCAGGTATACTGCATCTCGATTATTCGCCAGGAAATATACTATTCAAAATAGATCAAGATAAAATTTCATTCAGCTTGGTAGACCTTAACCGTATGCATTTTGGCAAATTAACACCGAAACAATGCTTACGAAATTTCGAACGGCTGACTTGGGATCCGAATGTCATACGTTATATTGTTACAGAATATGCAAAAAAACGGGGATGGGATATTGATAAATCAGTAAAGGCTGCGCAACATTTTCAAGCTGAATTTTTTCGGAAATGGGCAAAAAAAATGGAGCTGAAAAAACGAATAAGACGGAAATAATCTTTAAATATTACAATATAAATAAGGACTTTTTTAAGTCGAAACATTTATATTCCCAGAATTATTGGTTAAGTTTGTCATCCGAAAGAGAAAATCCGAACAATGGAAAATGATTTTGACATACGAGATCAAAACTTATCAGATACCGAAAGGGAATTTGAGAAGGCTTTACGTCCTTTAGCTTTCGAAGATTTTAGCGGACAAGATAAAATAATCGAGAACTTAAAAGTTTTTGTTATGGCTGCTAAAATGAGGAAAGAAGCTCTTGACCACGTTCTCTTACATGGACCTCCCGGACTTGGGAAAACCACTTTATCAAATATTGTTGCCAATGAATTGGGTGTGGGATTCAAAATTACATCCGGACCGGTATTAGACAAACCCGGAGACCTTGCCGGGATATTGACATCTCTGGAACCTAATGATGTATTATTCATCGACGAAATACACCGATTAAGCCCAGTTGTAGAGGAGTATTTGTATTCTGCAATGGAGGATTACAGGATAGATATAATGATAGACAAAGGGCCCAGTGCCCGTTCTATCCAGATAGAATTGAATCCTTTTACTTTGGTCGGAGCAACTACCCGTAGCGGATTGTTGACCAGCCCGCTACGTGCAAGATTTGGTATCAATTGCCACCTCGAATATTACGACCATCAAGTTCTGTCCCATATCATTTTACGATCGGCAGCAATCATGCAAGTTCCATGTACACAGGAAGCTGCAATCGAGATATCGATGCGAAGCCGGGGTACGCCTCGTATTGCAAATGCCCTACTCCGCCGAGTAAGAGACTTTGCTCAAGTAAAAGGCTCCGGCAAAATAGATATAAGTATAGCCCGTTTTGCCCTGGAAGCTTTAAATATCGATAAATACGGATTGGATGAAATCGATAATAAAATACTGACAACAATTATCGATAAATTTAAGGGAGGCCCTGTAGGACTCACAACAATAGCAACGGCATTGGGTGAAGATGCAGGAACCGTAGAAGAGGTATACGAACCTTACCTGATAAAAGAAGGCTTTATCAAACGAACTCCCCGCGGACGAGAAGTTACAGACTTAGCGTATACTCATCTTCATAGAACCAGATTTTCAGATCAGGGATCTTTGTTTTAATAAAAATCAGATTTATTCATTTTCAAGAACATCAAGCTTATGTCGGGAATGAAAAGTTTAGCCAAAGACACGGCTATATACGGGTTGAGTAGTATCGTCGGACGCTTCTTAAACTGGTGTTTTGTATTTTTATACATCAATGTGCTCAAAACTACGGCAGAATATGGTATTGTTACCAATCTGTATGCTTATATGGCACTATTACTTATCATACTAACATACGGATTGGAAACCGGATTTTTCAGATTCGCCAACGACGAAAAATACGAAGACCCCACCAAGGTCTATACTACCGGCTTGATATCTCTGGCTTGCACTTCCTCACTTTTCTTCATCTTAATACTCATATTCCTTCAACCGATTTCGCGTTGGCTAGGATATCCAGAACATACCGATTATATATGGATGATGGCTCTTATCATCGCCATAGACGCTTTTACAGCACTGCCTTTTGCCTACCTTAGATATCAGAAAAGGCCGATTCGTTTCGCTACAGTCAAATTATTATCCATATTCATCAACATATTTTTTAATCTATTTTTCATTTTACTTTGTCCATGGCTATATCAGCACTATCCGGCAACAGTCTCTTGGTTTTTCGAACCTACATTTATGGTCGGTTATATTCTGGTATCTAATATCATCAGTTCGGGTATCATTCTCGTCATCCTCTTACCCGAAATATTCGGAGTCCGTTACCGATTCGATACAAAAATATGGAAACAGATGCTGAGCTATTCGTTTCCTCTTCTCATATTAGGAGTTGCGGGAATAATGAATCAGACATTCGACAAAATGTTATACCCTATATTAGCAGCCAACCGACCCGACCCCATGTCTGAACTCGGAATTTATGGAGCTGTATATAAAATATCTATTGTAATGTTGATGTTCACGCAAGCTTTCCGCTTTGCATACGAACCTTTTATCTTTGCAAAAAATAAAGAAAAAAATACAGGCGACAATAAACAAGCATACGCTGACGCCATGAAATATTTCATTATTTTCGGACTACTCATTTTTTTAGGAGTAATGTTCTATATTGATTTGGTTCAATTCTTCATGCCTGCCCAATATTATGTAGGAATAGACGTCGTACCAATTGTTATGATGGGACAATTATTTTTTGGCATATTCTTCAATTTGTCTTTATGGTATAAATTGACAGATAAAACCCAATGGGGAGCATGGTTTTCTCTTTTCGGATTTATCATTACCATAATTATAAATGTAGTATTTGTACCTCAATACGGTTACATGGCATGCGCGTGGGCAGCCTTTGTCTGTTATCTCTGCATGATGCTGGCTTCTTATTTTATCGGCCAGCACAATTATCCGATAAATTACGATTTAAAGTCAATAGCTTTGTATACTGCTCTGGCCGGAATATTATATTTAATAAACAATACAGTAACTATTGATAATTTAATATTGAGATTATTGTTCAGGACCATTTTATTAGCTACTTTTATTATCTGTTTTATGCACAGAGATTTACCATTAAAAGAGATTCCAATCATAAATCGATGGATAAAAAGATAATATTATGACTTTCAATAATGCATTAAATGCCGTAAAGCAATCTTTAAAACGCTATCTCGATCAAAAACAAGACCGGGAAAATGAACAAACTACCGTACAAGCAATACGGGAAGGGATAGAATTTAAAGGTTCTAATATATGGATATTGATTTTTGCCATTTTTATGGCATCATTAGGGCTGAACACAAATTCTACTGCCGTCATTATAGGGGCCATGCTTATATCTCCATTGATGGGCCCTATTATGGGAATAGGATTGGGCCTTGGTATCAATGACTTCGAGCTTATTAAACGTTCTTTTTATAATCTGGGAGTAGCAACCATATTCAGTGTGTTGACTTCAACTCTTTATTTCCTTATTTCCCCTTTAAATGAAGCCCGTTCTGAACTGTTGGCCCGTACCGCTCCGACAATCTATGATGTACTTATCGCATTTTTTGGTGGAGGAGCTGGTATTGTAGCCATGTCCTCAAAACAAAAAGGGAATGTATTACCTGGTGTTGCTATTGCTACTGCACTGATGCCTCCTCTTTGTACCGCAGGTTTTGGGTTGGCAAACGGTAATCCTCACTACTTTTTTGGTGCATTTTACCTATTCTTTATTAACTCCGTTTTTATCGCCTTTGCAACTACACTGGGAGTAAAACTCATGCATTTCTCAAAAAAACAATTTGTCGACCCTAAACGAGAAAAAACAGTACAGCGTATAGTATACACTATACTTACACTCACCATAGCTCCAAGCATAATACTGACCTACAATATGATACGGCAAAACTATTTTGAAGCAGCCGCTTACCAATTCGTAAACACTCAACTCAATTTTCCAGAGACACAGATATTAGACAAATCAGCCAATATCATAAACGGACAACGAACCATCAAAGTAAGTCTTATCGGCAAAGAAGTACCCCAAGACTCTATTGCTATGATAGAATCTCGCCTACCTCAATACGGACTTGGCGGTACACGTTTGCTCATTTCTCAAGGATACGGACAAAACAACATAGACATAAACAGCTTGAACAGCATGATGTTCCAAGACATTTATAAAGATAACCAACAAAAAATAGAAAGACAAAACCGTTGCATAGATTCACTTTTAGCAGTTGTCGAACATTGTCGTCAATACGATTCAATCGGCATAGCCATAGCTCCCGAGCTAAAAGTATTATTTCCCAAAGTAAAAGAAATAGCTATCTCACAAATGATATTCAGCGATATCGATTCGTCAAGACTCGATACAGTGACCACAGCCATCACCCGATATTCTCACCCTTTAAATCAAGAAGAAGAAAAACAATTCCAAAAATGGCTCGAAGCCCGTATAGGCGCAAAAAGCATATATGTCCTGAATGAAAATTAGAACATCCCCAAAAACATCAAATAAAATCGTCGCCAAAATTGACTTTGGCATCCGTTATAAATTTACGTATACGCTGTTCTTCTTTTTTTTGACAAATTAATAATACATTATCTGACTCTACAACGATACAATCATTCAATCCTTGTAGCACAACCAATTTATTTTCAGGGACAGCTATTACATTATTATTGCAATCATATCTCAACTGCTTGCCCTTAGCTCCGACATTTCCATTACGGTCTTTCGCCGAGAACTCATACACAGATCCCCACGTTCCCAAATCGGCCCATCCAAACTCCGCGCAGAGCACAAACACATTAGAGGCCTTTTCCATCAAACCAAAATCGATAGAAATATTAGGACATGCCATATAATTTTCATTGACAAATTCCTTTTCTTTAGGAGTATTAAAGACCTCTTTATTGGCTTCACATCTATTCACAATTTCCGGCAAATGACGCTGCATCGCTTTAATTACAGTCTGCACATTCCAGATAAATATGCCTGAATTCCAGAAAAACTCTCCACTCTCAACAAATACTCGGGCCAACTCTATATTCGGCTTTTCAGTAAAAGTCTTTACAGTCTTTATATCTTCATTATTATCATCCTCTATCTGAATATAGCCATATCCAGTTTCAGGTCGATTAGGTTTTACACCCAACGTCAACAACGCCGGATATTTCTCCACGAATTTCATGCCTTTATCAATGCACTCGGCAAAAGAATCCTCTTTCAAAATAAGATGATCAGCCGGAGTAACCACAATATTGGCATTCGGATTCAGTGCCTGTATATGATATGCCGCCCATGCAATACAAGGTGCTGTATTACGCCGTTGAGGCTCAGCCAAAATACGCTCATCAGCAACTTCAGGAAGTTGCTCTTTAACCAAATCGACATACATCTCATTGGTAGAAATAAAAATATTTTCCGGAGAAATAATCCGGCTAAAACGGTCATATGTCGATTGTAATAATGAACGACCCGTACCAAAAAAATCAAGAAATTGTTTCGGTCGGTAAGTGCGGCTAAACGGCCAAAAACGGCTTCCAATACCCCCGCACATAATAACACAATACCTATCTTTCATGAGTCTGATATTATATTCTAAAGTAAAGTGAAGCAAAGCCACTTTATTTAAGTATTACTGCTCGGCTAAGATAGCTAATATTTTGAGGATAGTATTTAAAAAAATATTTTTTTGTCAAAAACTTTATGTTCGACAACTCATATAAAAACCATCTTCATATCTTTTTCCCCAATTTATTCAAAAAAAACAATATTTCCTTTGGATAATTCAAAAGATTCACTACTTTTGCACCGTCTTTACGCCCAGATGGCGGAATTGGTAGACGCGCTGGTCTCAAACACCAGTGGAGTAACATCCATGCCGGTTCGATCCCGGCTCTGGGTACTAAAGCGGAGAAAGTTGAAAAACTCTCTCCGCTTTTCTTTTCTACTCCTCGTAACTTGTTGGCTTGCAGATAGATTAAATCAAGAACTTTATTGTAAGAATTGGTTCGATATGTTTTTCTGTCAAATTCGATTTTAACCAGTTAACTTTTCTGGGGCAGTCCGACTTTTCTTTATTAGCTATATAGCACATGAATCTTGTTCAAGATAATTCGAATTTATTCTATATTGTTTATGAATATGGATTTATACTCTCATATTTGTTGATGTAATCTATCAATGACAATAAATCATGTTTTTTTTTCATAAGCTTTTTTAAGAAGTGGGAGAGTTTTTTTTCCTATGTAATAAGCTAGAATAATACTCGCGTTTTTGATGATATCGGCTGAGGTACTATCTTCAGTAATAATATCTGCTAAATATGAATTTATGTTTTTGACTTTTGATAGAATGGCTTCAATCGATTGCCCAATACTTCCTCGACATATCATATTGTCGCCAATAATAGATAATAATTTAATTACGGTTGCTTTGTTATAGTTATATATCTTATTTAAAACTAGGACTTTGATGTTATTGGAAATATTATTACCAGAATACCATATATCTGGATGCCAAGGGATGTGTGCCAAGTAATAAATTAGTTTATGAGGAATTTCGTGTGCCTCCTTTTCTTGTATATAGTCTAAAAATGTATTCCAAGTCTTTTCTTCATTTATATATTTTTCAAACATAATAGTCATTCCCAAATTAAATTCAGAAATATCGTCTGAATTGAAATATGATAAGGCTTCGTTGAAAGAAACTAATGGTATTGTGTCTAATATTAAAGGTTGAAATAATCGTTTGAAATCTATTGTATTAAATTGATTTATTCGAGTCACTGGAAATTTTATGAGTGAAGAATTACATATAGTTTCTATGTATGTTTTGATATTAACCCAAAAAGCATTCTTTAAGTTAGGAATATATACAATTCCGAAAACTGGTAATGGATAATTTAGCCAATAATTATAATGGCTATCTATTGGAATAGAAAGTTCTTGATTCCTACTGTTAAAGTAGGAATCTCCTGATTTTATTTGTATAGCTATGCTTTTATTTGTAGGAGTACCATCTTGGATAAATTCAATAATTCCGTCTATCCCTAAATCATTTTCTTGTTCAATTTTATGGAATAAAGACCCAGATTCTTCAACTATAGTTCTAATGTAATTTATTCCGATTTTAGCTGTTATGCTTGAATTTGAATATTTGGGCATCTTGTTTTTTATTTTATTATTCTTATAATCTTATATGGTAAAACATCGTGTTGCAAATATAAGAAATCAGAAGTTCAATACATTCAAAATTTTGTTTTAACTGGCATTTTATAATATTATGTTATGGATGAGGTATCCATTCTCTTAATTCCCAAATCAAGTTCAAATCATGCAAGAATTGGTTCGAGAACAGAACGGTTAAGGGTACTGAAGCGGGGAAGGTTGGAAAGCTCTCCCCGCTTTTGTTATTTTCTTATTCTATTCCTGTCTTATTTCTTATCTATCCAAATAAAATAATAACTGCTTCTCTTGGTAAAA
This sequence comes from Coprobacter secundus, assembly GCA_000803105.1. Lineage (GTDB taxonomy): Bacteria > Bacteroidota > Bacteroidia > Bacteroidales > Coprobacteraceae > Coprobacter > Coprobacter secundus. The sequence goes on along the minus strand of JTDA01000003.1, from coordinate 233,960 downwards.
TGCCATATCGGAAGTACTTTTGAGAAAAAGTACAATCAAAAAGAAACCCTTGTCAAAAAGAAATGACAGTATGTAATTACAATACAAAAACCGATATGTATACCATAAAAGAAAAATCTGTCTGTATAAATACAGACCTATACATAGAACGTTATCATAATCCTCAAAAATTTATACAATTCTGCAAAGAGTGCAAAATGTATAACTCCTGTTGGAGCTGTCCTCCGTTCGATTTCGAAACAAAAGCTTACTTACTAAAATATACCTCAATTTGGATTATAGGTACTCAAATCTTTCCTTCCCAATTTGAGCGTTCTTTTGCTACTAAAGAAGAACTCATCTTATACGAACAGGATTTATTAGCTAAAGTCAGAGGCCAGCTCGATCCCCTCCTTCTTACTTTAGAAAACAAATATCCGGAAAGCCGAGCTTGTTTTGCCGGGACATGTCATTTTTGCACCCCCTCGAAATGCAAAAGAAATAAAAATCTTCCTTGCATATATCCTCAAAAAATAAGACCTTCTCTGGAGGCTCTGGGATTTGATATAGAACACACTACATCCGATTTATTAGGCATTGAACTATTGTGGAGCAAAAACAATATTCTCCCAGAATATTATACCTTAGTCAGCGCATTTCTTACCAACAATAAAATCAAAAAATTAAGATGACAAATCTTTATCGAAAAAAAGCTGTATTCAATTGGAGCGGAGGGAAAGATTCGGCACTTGCCTTATACAAAATATTACAAGATAAGAATTATGAAATAATTTCTTTACTCACGATCGTAAATAAAGAAACTCAATACTCATCGATGCATAGAATCCCTGTCTCTCTTCTCAAAGCTCAAGCAAAGAGTATTGGACTGCCCATCTATATTGTAAACCTCCCTCCTAAAGGTGATATCAACGACTACGAAACAAATATGGCAGAAGCTGTACTTTATTTTAAATCCCTCGGTGTCAATTACTTTGTCTTCGGAGATATTTTCCTCGAAGACGTACGAGCCTATCGGGAGAAACAACTAAAACCGTTCAATATCAAAGTCGTAGAACCATTATGGGGACAATCTTCACAAAATATTATGAAAGATTTTTTATCCTCAGGGTTAAAAACCATTATTATTACCACCGATGCCGAAAAATTAGGGGAAGAATATATCGGCCAAGAAATCAACATGGATTTACTCAATAGTTTTCCCAAGGACATTGACATTTGTGGCGAAAACGGAGAATATCATACATTCTGTTATGATGGAAAAATATTCAAATCTCCTATCAAATTTTCATTAGATAGAGCAAAAATTCAGAATTACAAAATAAAGGACGAAAACGGAATAGAAAAAGAATTCCGTTATTGGTATGGTTCTATAGTTCCCTAAAAAGTGAAATATTTATTATTTTTACAAATAAATAAAATAAGTTATGATAAAGGCTGCTTTTTTCGACATAGATGGAACTCTAATCAGTTTCAACACTCACTTAATACCTGATTCTACCATAAATGCAATAAAAAAATTAAGGCAACAAGGAACAAAAATATTTATTGCCACAGGAAGGCCTCTATCCTTGATTTCCTTACCCAAGGACATCATTATAGATGGTATCATCACATTAAATGGAGCATTCTGCATATCTTCTGACAAAAAAGTAATATACAAAACCTCTATTCCTAAAGAAGATATCAATACAATCATCCGTTACCAAAAAGAGACCGAACATTTCCCTTGCCAGTTTACGACACAAGACAATACTGCAATAAACTTTATCAATCAACAAGTCATCGACCTTTGCAAATTAATAAATGTTCCCGTACCTCAAATTAAACCCTTAGAAGATATTGCTCAAAAAGACATCTTACAAATAAACATATATGTTGACAAACAAAAAGAAGAAGAACTTCAAAAGACTGTTTTTACCCATTGTGAAGCCAGCCGATGGAATCCCCATTTTGCAGATGTCAATGTAAAAGGCATTGACAAAAGTACCGGTATAAAACATATATTGGAATATTATCAGATAAATTTAGAAGAGACCATCTCTTTTGGAGATGGAGGTAACGATATTCCCATGCTGAAATATACCCATATAGGTGTTGCTATGGGTAATGCTTCCGATGAAGTAAAGCAAGCGGCCTCATATATTACTGACACCGTAGACAATGAAGGTATTGCCAAAGCTTTAAAATATTTCTCTCTTATTCGGTAAAAATTTTACTGATAGCTTTATATAGTTACGTATCATTTGTTTTTTTGAAATCTTTAAAAAATATATCGGTAATACAGAAAATTTTTATATTTTTGTTTCTTGACAAGTCTTAAGACAATTTTGTATTTTACTGATTGTCAACTATGAAAATACAAAAGATTCTTAGATTAGTGATTTTTAATAACAGTTTTAGTTAAATTAGAACAATACATACAGAATTTACACATATTGCAGAACTTTACTATATTATTAGTCTACAAACTATTATTATAGATTCGATCCAGTTCGATATAGTACATTCATTAAAACTTGGAAAAAGACAAAAGACATATTGTTGAATTATCTTTTTCAGACAAATACTTTTAATATGCTTTACAGACGAATTCTTCTGTTACTCATAATTATCAATTCTTTTTTCAATACAAAGAGTGAATCTGCTGATAATAATATGCGTTACGGACTTACGTTCCGCTCTCATTCTGTCAATCAAGACCAAAGAACCGGTGTTGATTTAAGTAATTGTAACCTGTTTTTAAAACCAGGAAGTACCATTGAATTTGACCTCCGTTTAGACAAAAAACCAGAAGGAACCTACGGATATATCTTCAGGCTTATCTGTAATGATACATTAAGTTTAGACTTTATTGCCAATACTTCTTTATTAAAAGTAAACTTCGTAGTGGCCAGTACCCGGCATATTTATTGCAATAAAGAGTTTCATTTAGACAACAATTACGACGAAAAACATTGGTTTCCTGTAAAAATTCGTTTCAACATATCGGATATCGAATGCTCTTTTAACGAAACCACTTCAAAAATACCATTTTCAATTCCTAACCTAAAAAATGCTCAATTGCATTTAGGCAAAAATCATCATGGTAATTTTTATACAACGGATGTACCCCCTATGTCAATCCGAGACTTAAAAGTATGTGATGAAAAAGGAAAAACCTTACGACATTGGAAATTTGCAAAGCATCTCGAATCATCAGTTTTAGACGAAATAGACGGCTGTATTGCATTAGTAAAAAACGGAGAATGGGAAATTGATAGACACATTTCATGGAAACCCGTAATATCCATGCATTTCAAAGAAACTAATCCACAAATTGCTTATGATAGCGATTCAGGACGTATTTTTATTGCAACGGCAGATTCTCTAATAACTTATTCTGTTACTACAGATATAGTATCCCGAGTAAAGACAAATAAAGGTGCACCTTTTCGATGTGGAGGAGGAAGCGCCTTGTTATATGATAAAGAAAGAAACTGTCTGATTTCATATAGTACACAATTCCCAGATCTCAATATTTACAATTTCCAAACCCAAAGTTGGTCGGGTTCTGGAACTGAAATTTTACCACCTATACAACAACACAACCATTTTATAGATTACAAAAATCATAAACTGGTTTTATTCGGTGGATATGGCATGCATCAATACAAGGCAAATTTAATTGTCCGGGACTTATTTGACGGTGCATGGAAGACCACAGATTTGAAAACTCAGATAATGCCACGTTATCTAAGTGCAGCGGGGCTTTATGAAGACAGCATCCTGATGGTAATGGGAGGCTATGGTTCCCCTTCCGGAAAGCAGGAAGAGCTTCCCCAAAATTTGTATGACCTCTACAAAATCGATTATCCAAACGCTCAATGCGAAAAAGTTACCAATTTTTCAATTGCCGGAGACCCCATCGCTATGGGCAATTCACTATTAATTGATAAAAACGAGCATACAGTATATACATTAGCATACAACAATGACCGTTACAATTCATTATTGTATCTCATATCTCTTGACTGGGAATCATCACGAACAACAATTTTAGGAGACACGATATTATACCATTTTTTCGATAGTGAATCATATTGCGACCTTTTCTTAGATAAAGAAAGCAATAATCTTTATGCCATAATTTTACAACAAGCACCCAACCAAAATGGATACTTTGTATCTATTTATTCTATGGCCTATCCCGTATTACAGTCCAAAGATGTTTTGCAAGCGGAGAAAACATCCCCTCAGCCCCGGGCTAAACTTATCTTTGGAGGGATAGGTATAATCTGCCTTATCTTAATCAGTTATTGGATTTGGTCAAAAAAACAAAAAAAACATTCTCAAATAATATCTCCCGAAATTATTACTTCGGCCAATACTAAAGTCAATCCTATACCTAACGAACCCTCTCCTATCCCAGTAACATCTACTATCAATTTACTCGGAGGATTTCAAGTATTCGATCGACAGGGTATAGATGTCACAGGAGGCTTCTCTTCCGTCCTGCGCCAACTATTCCTATTTATTCTCTTACATTCAGTAAAAAATGACGGACGAGGAGTCAGTTCACTAATGTTAGACGAAGCTTTTTGGTCAGGAATGGATAAAAAATCCGCATCAAATAACAGAAGTGTAAACATAAGACGCTTACGTCTCTTGTTAAATAATATAGGGGATATTACTTTGACCAATGAAAATAGTTATTGGAATATCAAGTTAGGGAAAGATGTTTTCTGCGATTATATAGAAATATGGAAACAACTAAAAAAATACCAAAAACGAAATAGCAATTATAACCGAGAGACAATAGAAACAATTATCGCTCTATCCTCTAAAGGCATGTTATTGCCAAATGTCAATGCTGAATGGGCTGACGAGTTCAAATCAGAATATGTTTCTCGCGTATCGGACATTCTATTATCAGCAATAGCTCTTCCTGAATACAGTTCTGACTCCAAGCTTTCACTCCAAATAGCAGATGTCGTTTTATTACTATATCCTACTGAAGAAGAAGCTGTAAAACTAAAATGCCGCTTATTATATCAGCTGGGACACAAAGTTCTATCAAGACAATGCTATGACAAATTTTGTGCTCAATATATGTCTTTATTAGATGCTCAGCCAGACTTCAGCTATGAAGATATTATTTCTTCCAAGAATAACGATTAAAAAATAAGCATATCATATATTAAAGTATCATAAGCAAGAATTTTTAGTAGTTCTTGTTTATGATTTTCATTGCTAATTTCTTCTTATAAACACTAAAATTATTCTTCCTAATAAAAAACGTATATATATTTATATTACTGATAATAAATGAATTATATATACATTAATACATTTTTAAGGGGTTTTTAATCCACCTTTAAGCACCTATTAAAAAAAATTAAATTGTTCTCACATATATTTGCATATATTTTAAATTTAAGAATTAAAATAACATATGAAAACATAACCATATAAAAAACACAAATCATGACCTTTTATTATTAACCGTCTAAATTAAAACGATGCAGACGTATGAGAAAAAAAAGTAAACCTGAAAAACTCAATCACAAAGTCCTTTATCTTAGCATTTGCCTTCTATTCGTGGGAACACCACAAATAAATGCAGTCATTGGAAAAGAGGATAAATCTGAGGCCGTAGTACAGAAGGCTGAAATCATAGTAACCGGAACTATTAAAGACTCAAGTGGAGAGCCTTTGGTAGGAGCTTCTGTAGCAATACCCAAGTCAGCGATAGGAACCATTGCCGATTACAATGGGAAATTTACACTAAAAGTACCTGAAGGGACTAAAACAGTGATGGTCTCATGTGTAGGGTTTGTATCACAAACTCTGAAATTAGATGGAAAAAATACATTTTCCATTACTCTACAAGAAACAACTACAGATTTAGATGACGTAGTTGTTGTCGGATACAGTACTCAGAAAAAAGAAACTGTAACAGGCGCTATTTCCATGATATCAACAAAGGAATTAGTGCAATCGCCACAAGCTAATATTAGTAATTCTTTAGTAGGCCGCATGCCAGGCTTATTTGCTGTACAAAGAAGCGGAGAACCTGGAAAAGACCAATCGACATTACGCATTCGAGGTATCGGGACATTTGCAGAAGGTGAGGGCTTACAAGACCCTCTCGTGATGGTTGATGGTATCGAAACTCCTAATTTCAATACTATAGACCCTAACGAAATCGAATCTATCTCAATCCTTAAGGATGCCTCCGCAACAGCTGTATACGGAGTACGAGGTGCAAATGGTGTCATATTAATTACTACTAAGCGTGGAGAAAAAGGCAGGCCCAAAATCAGCGTAACATCAAGTGTTGCTGTCACCGATTTTCCATTCCTAAGGAAAAGTATGAATGCGTATGATTTTGCATACAATCGAAATATGGCAGCAGGTTATGACTTTTATCGTACAGGCAGCTATGACCTTCCATATACAGACGAGGAACTTATGAAGTTCAAAGACCATAGCGATCCTATCTTCTACCCTGATGTCGACTGGTTCGATGAAACATTAAAAAAATCTTCTTTACAGCAACAAAGTAATATTTCTATCAGTGGAGGTACAGACCGAGTACGATATTTCTTCTCCATGGGTCAATTTTTACAAAACGGGATGTTCAATACCGCTAATTATGATCCGGGATATGATTATCAATTAAAATATCGTCGATATAATATACGTTCAAACTTCGATATCGACGTAACAAAAGATCTTCTATTGAGCTTTGATTTCTCTACGCAGATAGACAATAACCGAGGCATAAATTGGTCTACTCAAGGCTTTATGGAATGGATTTCTTCTATCCCATCCAATGCTTCACCGGGTATAGTAGATGGAAAAATTACAACAGCGCAAACTACGACAAAACGAGGAGATAATCCATTTACTGCATTCGATAAGGGGTGGCATAGTGACTACAGCAATACATTAAACGGGTCAATACGTCTAAATTACAAAATGGATTGGCTCCTAAAAGGACTTTCTGTTCGGGGAGCAATATCTTACAAAAATTACATTACAGATGTAAAAAAATATGATGCATACGGTCAGACATATGATGCACGTCCTACAACAGAAGGAGGATATATTTTAGTACCATTATCCTCATCTACCCCTATGCGTTTTGGAGACACTGTATCCAAAAACCGACGTATTTATCTCGAAGCGGGAGCTTCCTATGACCGTAGTTTCGGAGCTCATCATGTAACAGCCTTAGTGTTATATAATCAAAGTAAATATATAGATCCTAATCTTGCATATTTAGTTCCAAATGGATATCAAGGCATTGTCGGTCGTATAACTTATAACTATGACAGCCGTTATTTGGCCGAATTCAATATCGGCTATAATGGTACTGAAAATTTTGCTGAAGGCCATCGTTTTGGCGTATTTCCTGCTTATTCATTAGGATGGGTCTTAAGTGAAGAACCTTTTTTCCCAAGGAATGACTACGTTTCATTTATAAAAATACGAGGGACATACGGGGAAGTAGGTAATGATAAGATTGGAGGAGACCGATTCTTATACCGCCCTACATCTTATACCTATGTCAATGATGTATATCACTTTGGAGAATTCGGTATTTCAGAAAAAACTTATAACGGAGCAATCGAAGGGAAATTAGGAAATCCTGATTTGACTTGGGAAAGGGCTCGTAAGATGAATATCGGTGCCGACTTGAAATTCTATAAAGACAAGATAGGCTTAACCTTTGATTTCTTCCGTGAAAAAAGAGACAATATTTTATGTAACCGAGGTACTGTTCCCGACATAACAGGTGCCAATATGCCAGCTTACAATTTAGGGAAAATGACCAATGGAGGTTTTGAAGGAGAACTTTCTTATATGGATACTTTCGGAGACTTCAAACTCGGTATCAGAGGAAACTTCTCATATGCGCATAATACAATCGACTATATGGACGAAGTATACCAAAAATACTCTTATCGGTACTCTACGGGAAGACGTTATGGCCAATTTTTCGGATTAATAGCTGAAGGTCTGTATAATACATGGGAAGAAGTAAACGATATCAACCGCCCTGTATACACTTTTACAACTAATAAAATACAACCGGGAGATGTAAAATATCGTGATGTTAACGGAGATGGAAAAATAGATTGGGACGACCAAGTTCCCATCGGTTATTCTACATTCCCTGAAATTACTTATGGCTTCTCTTTGACCGGGGAATACAAAGGATTTGACTTTTCTGTATTATTTCAAGGAGCTGCTCATGTATCTAATATGCCTTCCCGTCGTACACAAACCGGATTCTATAACAATACCGGTGCGGGCGAGCATCTATTGGAAAGCTGGTCACAAGAACGGTACGAACAAGGTTTAAAAATCCGATACCCACACGTATCAACTTATAATGACCACAATTATTATACTTCTACATTCTGGTTGGAAGATGCATCTTATTTACGATTAAAAAATGTAGAAATCGGCTACACTTTTCGCAATAAATTTTTCGACCGTATCGGTGTAAGTTCTTTACGCTTATATGCAAACGGCAGTAATTTATTAACCTGGTGTGATATGTTACCCGGTGAAGACCCTGAGGTTGCAAATTTAGGAGCAAATAACGAACCCTATCCTTTGACACGGGTATTCAATTTCGGAGTAAATATTAACTTCTAAGAGTAACAAACATGAAAAAGATATTTTATTTAATGCTTTTGACCTTGCTGATTTCAATCTGGTCATGTGAAGACAGCAGTTTTTTAGAAAAAGCTCCGGGGATAGATGTCACTGAAGACACAATCTTCTCATCGGCAGCTCAAACTGAACTATTCTTGAATACAATATATCAGTATGGCATGCATTCTAATTTGCCTTATTATAATGATGATGGTATTCCTAATATTTTTGTCAACCCAGAAGGTCATATAGGTGGTGCATGCTGTGATGAAGCAGAACAATGCGCCGACTGGTATCCTCCTCAAAAATGGAATACAGGTTCTATTACGGCCGATAATACTGAAGATGCTCGTTGGGTATACCGGTGGAAAGCTATCCGTTATATTGCAGTAATGCTCGAAAGAGTAGATGAAGTACCGGATATGTCTCCAGACTATGCCAAACAAATCAAAGCCGAAGTAAAATTTTTACGAGCACTGAATTACTTTGAAATGATGAAACGATATGGAGGTGTACCCGTCATCGACCATAGTATAAAATTAGATGAGGATCTTAAAATACCTCGTAGTACATTAGAAGAGACATATAATTTTATCATGAAAGACCTGAAAGAAGCTATTCCAGACTTACAGTCAGACCAGGCTGGAGCTTTGAGAGGCCGAGCTCATAAAGGTGCAGCATTGGCTTTAAAATCAAAAACCATGTTATACGCTGCCAGCAAAATGTTTAACACCTCAACTCCATTTATGAGTTTAGGGGCTAATAATAACCTGATATGTTTTGGAAATTACAAAATCGAACGTTGGCAAGAAGCGGCCCAAGCAGCTTACGATGTATTAGAATGGGCAAAAGAGGCAGGTTACCATTTAATTACCGACCAAGGTGTTGATGAAAATTATCGATATTCCTGGGAACATTATGACAATGCCGAAATCATTTTTGCTGAAAAATCAAACGGCAAACGAGGACGTTGGACTTGGCCATGGAGCAGTATCGCTCCTCCTACGATAGCTGCTGGAAATTCGGGATACAGTGGAGTAACTCCCACTCTAAACTTCGTCAGCAAATATGAAGACCGCCAAGGAAGAAAGGTCGACTGGAGTGGAGGAACAGGACTGCAAGTCAAAATGGCCAATTTGGATCGTCGCTTCAACCAAACCGTTGTTGGGAATTTAGGATATTGGAATGTTGACTGTCAGACTGTCGAACTATTTGAAGGAGGTAAACACACAACCTCATGTTTTGGAGGTTTTTGGTTACACAAATTATACCCAAGAGAAATTAGTCAACAAGTATGGTCTTACCAGCCAAACTCAACATTATTCCAACTCAACGAAATTTATCTCAATTTCGCTGAAGCCATGACCGAAGCTTATGGTCCGGATGATCCTCAAAGTTTCGGAATGACAGCAAGAGATGCTATAAATATTATACGTGATCGTTCGGGACAACCTAAAATAACATCAGGAAGCGGTATATATTCTGACTTCATGGAATTGATAAGAAACGAGCGAGCTCTTGAACTGGCTTTTGATGAACACCGATTCTGGGATGTCCGTCGCTGGTTAATAGCTGACCAAGAAGGAATTATGCAAGGGGCCATGAAAGGTATCAAAATCTATAAAGATACGGGCAATGAATACAGTTATGAGCCATATGTTTTTGAGACTCGTACTTTCATGAAACGCATGTATCTGCATCCATTCCCCACTGGAGAGATCAACAAAGGATACTTAATCCAAAATCCGGGTTATTAATAGTTATATCACATCGTTAATCAAGCTAATATGGAAAAACGAATAAAATATAAATCAATCGGTAGGAGCCTTTTGATAACATGTGCCATATCAAGCATCTTCGGGACAATACAAGCCCGTACTGCTATTGATGCAGATTCGGCAAAAGTAGCTCTTGGTATCGAGTCTGCAGGATTACATACAGGCGCAATCTCTACCGTATCTGGTGAAGAACTAAGAAAAGGCTTCGTCTCTAACATTGCCAATACCTTATATGGAAAAATTTCGGGTTTGACCGTTGAACAAGGAAGTGGAGAAGCTGGAGCCAACTCACCCACTTTATCAGGACGAGGGTTGGCAACCTATGGTTCCGGATATGGACTCATGTACGTTATTGACGGAATGCCTTCCACTAATTTATTTTTTGAACAGCTGGTTCCCGAAGAAATTGAATCGGTTTCTTTATTAAAAGATGCAGCAGCGACAGCATTATATGGAAACCGGGCAGCAAATGGTGTTTTAGTCGTAAAAACTAAAAGAGGGTTCAATTCTCCATTAAAAGTTTCAGTCGGTGCTGAATACGGATTCCAACAAGCAGTTCGCTTGCCCAACTTTTTAGATTCATACGACTATGCTACCCTCTACAATGAAGCATTAGCCAATGAAGGAAAATCACCGATGTATTCAGCCGCAGATTTAGAAGCTTATCGCAATGGCTCCGATCCCTTATTACATCCCAATGTAAATTGGTATGACGAACTATTACGTAAAGCTGCACCCGTAGCAAATTACAATTTTTCAGCCAGAGGAGGAAATGACCGTATAGCATACTATGTGATGTTCAATGCAGTAACACAAAACGGGCTGTACAAGCGAGTTGAGAGCCTTTCTGACAACTCCAAAAACTCTACCTATTCTAGATTCAATTTTCGAACGAATATCGATTTGAATATCTCTAAAAATTTATCTGCTCATGTATCCATGGGTGCTACTGTAGAAGATAAAACTAATTCCGGAGTGGATGCTAACACCTATAACGTATTTGAGCTCATGAACACTATTGCTCCCAACGCATTCCCGATATATGTCAGTCCCGGAATGTTGGGTGGAACATCCACTTTTAAAAGTCCATTAGGAGAAATCGCACAAGCCGGCTCAAACACCGCTAATGGTCGCTCCGCACAAGCCCAAGCCCGTTTGACAGAAAAACTTGACTGGATTACCCCAGGTTTAAGCATCTCCGCTGGAGTAGGATTCAATACTTATTTCGTTTCCAATTCAATAAAATCCAGAGATTACGAGCGTTTTTTGATAGAACGCGATAATGCCGGAGAATTTTTATATACCAAATTCGGAGAAAATACATCTCTTACCGGAAACGAAAGTGCATTCACTCTTTGGAGAAACTTAGTTGTACAAGCTTCATTAGATTACAAACGAACATTCGGAAGACATTCTGTCGAAGCCATGTTTATGAGTAATTATGATGACTATACCATTACCAGTGGTTCTCTTCCATATCGTAATGCAGGCATTGCTGGTCGTGCTACTTATGGTTATGACAAGCGATATATCGCAGAATTCTCATTCGGGTACAATGGAACTGAAAATTATCCGCGGGGACATCGTTTTGGATTTTTTCCGACAGGTTCTGTGGCATGGGTAATTTCCAATGAAAAATTTTTAGAAAATAACGATATAATCGACTATCTAAAACTACGGGCATCTTATGGTCTTACTGGGAATCACAGCATCGGAGGTCAACAATTTATGTTTAACCAATATTACGTATGGAAAGGCTCCTATTATTTAGGCTCCAGTAATAGCAGCGTCGACAGATACGAAATGGGGTCTTTGGCAAACCCTGATGTAACATGGGAAAAAGAAAAACAAACCAACATTGGGCTTGATGCAACATTATTCAAAGGTTTAGATATCTCCGTCGATTACTATATTCGCAACAGATATGACATTCTTTCCAAGCCCTATAGTACCGTACCGGATTTTTTAGGTATAAACTTACCGGATATGAACGTCGGGAAAGTTCGCAACACAGGTTTCGAAACAGCTTTACGTTATAATACAACAAGTAAAAAAGGTGTAAATTATTTTATTGGAGCCAATATTTCCTTTACCCGTAACGAAGTAACATATAATGCCGAAGCTCCTCAAGTATATGACTATTTATACTCCACCGGGCACCGTATCAATCAACCATTTGCTTTCGAAGCTATCGGTTTCTTTAAAGATCAAGCCGATATAGATAGGTCTCCTAAACAAGTATTCGATGAAGTCGTCCCCGGAGATATCAAATATAAAGACCAAAATGGTGATGGAATTATCGATAACAACGATAAAAAGGCATTCGGATACACTCAATCTCCCGAATGGTCATTCGGCCTCCACGGTGGTTTCAATTACAAAGGGTTCGATCTTGACATAATGTTTCACGGTGTTGCTAATCGCACCGTATATTGGGAAGGAAAACGCTTCCAGGCATTCCAGAACTCAGGAAAAATATCAGAAGTTGCACTAAAACGTTGGACACCAGAAACAGCTGAAACAGCAACTTACCCTCGTTTGTCCACTGACGGAAACCAGAACAACTATCAATATTCTACCTTCTGGCAAAAAAATGGAAATTTCTTAAAACTAAGAAACCTGGAATTCGGATATACGTTACCAGAAAGATTGACAAATAAAATAAAACTCGAAAAACTAAGAGTTTTTGCCAATGCGACCAATTTATTCTCATTGGATCACATGGAGGGACAAGTCGACCCGGAGACATTATATGGACACCCAGCTATTCGCACTTTTAGTTTAGGCTTAAATCTCCAATTTTAATATTGACTAAAAATGGATATACTTATGAAAAATAGATGGAAATATATAGCAACAACCGTATTTTCGATATGCATGTTGACTGCTTGTAATGATAAGCTCGACCCTGAAGTAGACCTAAATCAAAGCGAAGAACAGATACTTAGGGACTATAACAATACCGGTGCATTGCTAAACAATATATACGCCTATATGCCTAACGGTCTATATTATATAGACAATGCCATGATGGCATCGGCATGTGATGAAGCTGAGCATACATTGGAAACGTCAACCATACAAAAGTACAATACCGGCAACTGGAATGCAAACGACAATCCGGACGGAGCTTGGGGAAATTGTTTCAAAGCAATAAACTTAGTAAATGACTTCTTACAGAAAAAAGACCAAGTAGATCTCGACTATCTGAAGTATGACCAATCTGAGTCAGTTCAACAACAGTACAAATTATACGTTGAAAATATGAAACGCTGGGAATTTGAAGCCAGATTTTTACGCGCTTTCTTTTATTTTGAATTAGTAAAACGCTATGGAGGCGTACCTCTAATGACAGAAGTACAGGGCATGAACCCAGACTATTCAAAACTCGGCCGCAAATCTTTAGATGAGTGCATTAAGTTTATTGATAAAGAATGCGAAATCGCTGCAGAAAACTTACCTGCCGTGTATGCAGATCCCGGAGATTTAGGGCGCGCAACAAAAGGTGCAGCTTTGGCTCTGAAAAGCAGAGTATTATTATATGCTGCCAGCGACTTGTATAACAATCCTGCTTGGGCAAATGGGTTTGCTCATCCTGAATTAATTTCCCTCACAGGAGATAGAACAGAAAAATGGGATACTGCAGCTCGAGCTGCCAAAAAAGTTATTGACCTGACAAGTGCCAATTATTCTTTTGCAACAGATTATACAGGATTATTCCGGACATATAATAACAACGAAATCATTCTATGTTTTAGAGATGGAGCAAATAATACCTTCGAAAAAAATAACTATCCTATCGGGTACGATGGTGGTAACAGCGGTACTACTCCAAGTGGAAATCTGGTAGATGATTATGAAATGGCCAACGGAACGCCCTTTGACTGGAACAATCCCGAACATGCAAAAGCTCCATACTCAGGTCGAGATCCAAGACTAGGATATACAATTCTGACAAACAATACACAATTCAAAGGACGAGCAGTAGAATGTTGGACAGGAGGTCGTGATGGGAAAGGCGTCATGCATGCAACTCGCACAGGTTACTATCTGAAAAAATACATTGACCCAGATGTAGATTTATTATTAAATCAATCATCTGTACATAGCTGGATTCTTATACGCCTTTCTGAAATTTACCTAAATTATGCTGAAGCAATGAACGAAGCTTATGGCCCGGATGACCCTCACGGATATGGAATGACGGCTCGTGAAGCATTAAATGCCGTTCGTACTCGTACTGCAGTAGGTATGCCGGCCGTCATGGATGGAGGGCAAACTGAATTAAGAGAAAGAATTCGTCATGAACGCCGTATCGAGTTAGCATTTGAAGATCATCGTTTCTGGGATGTTCGTCGATGGATGATTGCTCCCGAAACACTTGGTAAGCCATTGAAAGGCGTCGAAATAACTCGGGCGGGGTCTTCATTCTCATACAACGTCATCAATGTAGAAAATCGTACATTCCAAAACCGAATGTATTTTTACCCTATACCACAAAAAGATTTAAATATAGTTGGTACTTCATGGCCCCAAAACCCAATGTGGTAAACCAATTTTACAGTACATAAGAACTTAATTTTTATATACAATTATGAAACGAAAAGGATTTTATAATATAAGGACTGGCCTGTTAACGTGTATTGGGGGGTTCCTACTGACATTCACAGCTTGTAACTATGATGAGATCGGAGATGGCGACTATCCAGAACAGTCAGTATATCTACCTATTACACAATACAACGAAGGCATACTAACGATAGATAATGTCCCGGCACCCATTGAACATTCGCCATCAAACGGACGATTAATACCTTTCTCTATTGAAAATAATCGAATGTTAATACCTTTAAGCGTATATCGTGCTGGAGTTGACCGTAAAGGCTCAGTAAATGTTTCCATCGAAATCAATACCGATACAATCCAGTCACTTATTGCAAACGGTACATTAGATAACAGTGTAGAGATATTACCTGCTGATAAATATTCCATACCCCAAACTGTATCTATCCCCGATGGTACTGATATAAGCACATTTCATCTTAATGTCGACCTCGATTTCTTAAAGACAAACACTCCAAATAAAAAATATGGGATAGGGATTGCCATTGTAGGTGCAGACAGAGAAATCAAATCTACTATGGCAACAGCTATAGTCGTGATAGATACAAAATTTCTGATACACCAGCCGACTTTTTCTTCTAAAGCCGATAACACAAAATGGACACAAGTAACTTTTACTAACACATCCTCCAACGCATTATCATGGTCTTGGGATTTTGGAGATGGAACTACCTCTAACGAATATTCCCCCGTCCACACTTACAGTAAAGGAGGAATCTATAATACAACACTTACTACCTATGGAGCTGGTGGAGATGCGCTATCTTCCACACAAAAAGTTGTAATTATCAAAATTGACAATATTGCACATGAAAGTTGGAGTGTAGTAGATTTTAGTAGTGAAAGAGCCGTAGGAAACGAACAATATCCTGACCAAGGAAAGGCTATATCAGCAATCGACGGAGACATAAATACATTCTGGATGACAAACTCCACTTCTTCTTATCCACATCACATAACAGTAGATATGGGCAAAGAATACATCATGAGTAGTTTTGAAGCTTGTCGCCGACCGGGCTCAAGTTCTGTCGCCCAAACTGAGATAGAATTTTATACCAGTAATGACGGACAGAATTGGGAGAAATGGGGACCATTCGAATTTGACAACAAAAGTGCTGACATGCAAAAATTTGAACTGACAGAATATCCGACTGGACGTTACTTCAAGTTCCAGTCTACAAAAGGTTCTACAAGCAAAGCTGCTACAACCGTTGGCGAAATTAATGTATACGGGGCACTAAATGAAGAATAAAAGATGTGTGATAGGGAAAAGATGTTCTTTTTATCTCTTCCCTATCCGACCGTCAAATTAAAATCTTAAAAGTATCAACATGAAAAAGATATTGCAAGGAATATTAACAAGTACTATCGTTATGTTCACAGCTGCTTGTGACGATGAACTAAAACCAGATAACTTTTCTGGACAATTGACCGAAACAGTAACAGCTAAACCTGTAAATGATTTTCTGAACTCAATCGGGATCAATACGGCTATATACACCCGAGGAGAGACCTTAGACAAGACTATCGAATGTGTAAAATACTGTGGATTCCGTTGGGTACGAGCTGGATATGAAGGAACTGCATTCTTCAATAACGGAGTTTTTCAAAAATTACATGACGAAACGGGAGTCCTTTTCTCATACGGAATGGGCAGTGGAGGGACAGATACTGCACGAGTTATGGCCGATGCCCGAAAATTGCATGAAATGGGAGCTTTTCTTGCTTTTGAAAGTTTGAATGAACCTAATAATTGGGGTATAATATGGGATGGTGAAGCCGGTGGAGGTGAAAATTCCTGGCTCCCTGTAGCAAAATTCCAACGAGACTTTTATGCCCGGGTAAAATCCGACCCAGTTATGAGCCAATACCCTATGTTTGGGATTAGTACCATCGGTGCAGAAAATGATAATGTCGGGTTACAGTACCTGACTATTCCTGAAGGAGCCGGAACACTGATGCCGGATGGAACACAGTATTATGATTATGGTAACTGTCATAACTATGCCTTCGGTGGAGATAATGATGTCTTACGAGACAACCAAACTTGGCTGGCTTCTTCGCCCGGAAATGATAACCCGTTTGATGGTCCTTACGGAAATTTTGTAAAAACATGGGCTAAAGGATTTTTGGGATATGACGAAGAAACCGTAGTAAACATGCCTCGTGTCTCAACAGAAACTGGAGTAACAATCCATACCGGAGTGGATGAAGACATGCAAGGACGAATGTTTTTAAATATTTATCTCAGTCAGTTCAAACGTGGCTGGGCCTATACTTCTATCTACATTTTACGAGACCGCATTGATGAAGGAGGAAACCAAACCTATGGTTTCTACGCTCCAGGATATGTAGCCCGTAAAGCAGCCCACTACATACATAATTTTACGACAATCTTAGCCGATGACCGGGATAAATCTACAACAGCAGGAACACTCACCTACTCAATCCCTAAAAAACCGGAAACGGTACACCATTTACTGTTACAAAAAACAACAGGGAAATATTACCTAATAATATGGGGAGAACGTTATACCGGAGGTACCAACAATATCTCAATCTCTTTTGACCAAAATATGTCTTCGGTGAAAGTATATGACCCGACTATCGGCACAGAAGCCATTTCTACACACAACAACACCGGTTCTATTTCTTTAGAAATGGGAGTAGATATCGCAATTCTGGAAATCGAAAAATAAATAATATGATGAGAGAAATCAGACAAGGATTATTCCTAATATGCTCTATAATAATATTATTCAGCTGTAACAGAAACCACACCTCTGAAAATATTACCGGTATCCGAGCACTTCCTGTAGACAGCTTTTTAAACTCCATAGGAATAAATACAGCAATATATACAAGAGGTGAATCTTTAGATAAAACCATCGAATGTGTAAAATATTGTGGATTCCGGTGGATACGCAGCGGATATGAAGGCACTCCTTATTTCAACAAACTGGTATATCAACGCTTACATGACGAAGCAGGTGTTCGTTTCAGCTACGGATTAATGAGCGGAGGAACTGATATTGAACGAATTATAAAGGATGCTCGACGATTAGCTCAAATAGGAGCTTTATTAGCCATAGAAGGAAATAATGAACCGAATAACTGGGGTGTAAATTATAAAAATCGTTTTGGTGGTAGAGATTCTTCCTGGATTCCTGTTGCAGAACTGCAACGAGATCTTTATCTTGCCGTAAAGAATGATTCAATTTTATCCGATTACCCAGTATTCGGAATCAGTGCCAGCGGAGCCGAATGGGACAATGTCGGGTTACAATATCTGACCATACCGAAGAGTGCGGGAACATTAATGCCCGATGGTACCCAATATGCCGATTATGCAAACTGTCACAACTATTCGACCCATCCTTCTTGGCCTGGTATCCATGACAATCAGACATGGAATGCATCTTCACCTTATGCAGATTGTAAAGTGGACGGACTTATCGGAAATTACGGCCAAACCTGGATGAAAAAATTTACCGGATATTCTGAAGCCGGTTTAGAATCTCTACCTCGAGTAACAACCGAAACAGGACTAACACAAAACGAATTCATCAGTGAAGACATGCAAGCTCGTATCTTATTAAATCTCTATCTTGCACAATTCAAACGTGGCTGGTCATATACATCTGTATATCTCCTACGTGACCGTACTGACGAAGAGGGAAATCAGACTTTTGGATTCTATGCTCCAGATTATACCCCCCGTCGTTCAGCTCATTATTTACATAATCTGACAACAATACTGAATGATTCCAATCCAATCAAAAAGTTATCTTCCTTGGACTATACTATCCCCGATTGCCCCGAAACAGTACATGACTTACTATTACAAAAGAGTAACGGGAATTTATATTTAATCGTTTGGGGAGAACGCTACACTGGAGGTGAAGATAAGATAACAATTTCACTCGGAGAAACTTGCAAACAAGTAAATATTTATGATCCGACCTTTGCAACTGATGCGGTAGATGATTACCAAAATGTATCTACTATCGATTTATCACTGAGAGATACCCCCTTTATCTTAGAAATCAAGAAATAAATATATAATCCTTTTTTGTTTAACTTAAAATTTAGTGTATGAAAACATCTACTTTTTTGAGAAATTCTGTAGCGATAGCTGCCTTTTCTCTTGTTTGTTCTCCTCTCGTAAAAGCTCAGGAAATAGCACATGGCTCTATCTTTTTACAAGAGCTGGAGATGCGAGACAATGATGCACCATCCGACCCATCAAAGAGTAATGGACATACTAATGTAAAGGCTGTAGTCATTGATAATACAACCTGGGCATGGATATCTATGAATGCCGACGAATGCTATGCAGGTATTGGCTCTGAAGACTTTGCCTGTCAATTACAATGCTGGAATAATACGGAATTGGTCAGCAACTTAGGTTGTCCGGAAGACAGGGATAAAACCGATATCATCCTACAACGTTATCATCAGCCAGACCAATCAGACTCTGACCCATATTACTTCGCTTATGCCAAAAAAGAAGGATTTGTCCCTGTCAGAATGATTAGCCCGTGGGTAATTATGTCCGGACGCTGGCAGTTCTCTGCAGAACGTCATCCTTTTGATATAACAAAAGCAAATAGTGCCGATGAATATGACCTGGAAGCTCCTGTTATCGAAAGTGCCACCGTTTCTATGAAAGGCAATGTCGCCACTTTCGATTTTACAGCCTCAGATGATGCCAGTGAATGGTTTTATGTTATCGAAGACGAATCTAAAGGATTCAAAGAAGTATGCTTCGAAATGGAACATTGGGAATTTGCTATGCCGGAAGCCGGGGACTACACCTTTAAAATTACTCCGATTGACTTCAGCGGACACCAAGGCGATGCTTATATCGCATCTACATCGGGAAGCGTAAATATAGAAAAATCTGAAATAGCAAGCATTACTGTTGCCCCGAATCCTGCAACGGATATTATAACCATTAATGGTGCAAACATTGCTAAAGTAGAATTATATACTATCGACGGGAAATTGGCTATGACTTCTGTTGAAAACACCATCAATGTTTCAACTTTATCCGACGGGTTATACGTCGTTCGCATTTATACAAATGACGGAACTATAATTACTCATAAAATTACCGTAAAATAATTTGCAAACCAATATTTTCCCCAGAGTCCATTGCTTCATATAGCTCTGGGGAAATAAATAAAAATACAGAATCCTTTAATTCTTAACAATATGAAAAACAATACTCCACTTCGAAATATACTAACAATAATAAGTATTACTGTATTAAGTTGCAGCCTCTCTATTCAGGCACAAATCCAACATGGCTCTATCATGGGGTCTGATGTTTTATTAAATTGGGACAATCCGCAAGATGATGGCGGTAGTAAAGGAAACTTTACTTATAAAGTCGTTACTATCGGGGAACAAGCATGGGGGTACATGCGTTTAGATGACGAAAGCCGCAGAGGGAATGGTTTTGTTCCCGATGGCACTCCGGGACGTATTATGAACTGGGTTGCAGATATTCCCCCTATTCTTGGAAATGACAACCTTACATGGAATAAAAATGATGCTCCAGTCAGTGGCAATCCCGATTATTTTACATCTATCCGATTAGAGTCCCGAATAAAAACCGCCGATGATAAATGCTTTGAAGTATACGGCAAAGGATGGTTACCTGCCGACGCTAAACAAATAGGTGCTTGGTCATATATTGACGGCATGTGGGGAATAAGCCGTTATAGAATAGATTATAAACACGATGTTGCAAATTCTCGTGATGAATATGACCTCGATGGCCCGGTTATGGAAAGTGCAAAAGTTTCAATAGATGGTTCCACTGCAACATTCGACTTTTCTGCTTATGATGAAATGGGGGAATTCTTTTATATCATCAAAGACGAAGCCAATGGTATACAAGAAGTATCCTTTGTCGACCATTTTATAATATCAGACCTGGATGCCGATAAAACCTACAATTTTACAGTAACCCCTATCGACTTTTCTGCCAATGAAGGAGAATCAATGGCTGTAACTTCAGGTGGGGAAGTTGATATTGAACAATCTGAGATGATAAAAGTTACAGTAGCGCCTAATCCTGCGACAGATATCATAAATATAATGGGTACAGATATCTCGAAAGTAGAGCTTTATACCATCGACGGTAAATTGGCAATGACTGCAGTAGAAAATATATTCAACATTTCTTCTTTAAACAAAGGCCTATACATCCTGCATATTCATGCCATGAACGGCTCTTTATACTCAAAAAAAATATCTATTAAATAAAAAAACAAATAAATTTTTAAGAAGGAAAAGAACGACTATGAAATCCTTCATAATCGTTCTTTTTAGACATAAATTTTATCCGTAATCTACTATCAGAAGAAAACCATTGATAACACATTATCAATATATAAAAATATGAGGCTCATACATCAAAAAACAATATACATATCACTATTCTGTTCCCTACTATGCACACCTTTGTCTGCACAGTTTTTACCTGATTTTTCAGATAATTCTTCTGATACGGAATACTCTTCCTCAACTTCTTTAAAAAACAATGAAGACGAACTATCTCATCATTCTGTTGCAGCAAATGATTTTCTGAATACTTTAGGGATAAATTCCTCTCTCTGGACTCGTAGCGAAAAGCTTGATAAAGTCATTGAATGCATTAAATACTGCGGATTCCGTTGGGTACGTTCAGGGAGTATGGAAGACTATTCCATCGAGAAATACCGGCGTTTATATGAGGAAACGGGAGCTAAAGTATCATATGGAGGAGCTCCCCCAAAAGTTATAGAAGAAGGGAAGGAATTAGCTTCTATTGGTGTTTTACTGGCATTTGAAGGCCCGAATGAACCCAACAATTGGACGGTAGAATTCGAAGGTGAAATTGGAGGTGGAAGTGGAACGTGGTTGCCGGTAGCTAAATATCAGGCTAATCTGTACGAATCAGTAAAAGCAGAACCAGAATTAGCAAAATACCCTGTATTCGGTGTAAGTGAAGTAGGAGGCATGGTCGATAACGTAGGCTTACAATATCTTACCATTCCTGAGGGAGCTAACACAATGATGCCCGACGGAACTCGTTTTGCAGATTATTTCAACATACACAATTATGTTACCCACCCAGGATGGTGGGGATTACATGATAATCAAACATGGGTTGCTGCATCTCCTTATTCTGACTGCCGAGTAGACGGTTTATACGGAAATCAATGCGTTCTCTGGCATAAAAAATGGAAGGGCCTTTCCGAACAGGAGGTTGCATCCTTACCTCGTGTAACCACCGAAACCGGAACTACCATCAATGATGAATACGACATAGATGAAGAGATGCAAGCAAAATTATTGACCAACTTATACCTGGCCCAATATAAAAGAGGATGGAGTTATACTGCCGTATATCTTCTTTCTGACCGCACCGATGAAGGAGGGAATCAGACATTCGGTTTTTATAAAAGAGGATATCCCGACTATAAACCTCGACAAGCAGCCCACTATATGCACAATTTTACAACTATTCTCGCTGATGATGCCCACGCTTCCACACAAGCGGGAGGAATATCTTATTATATTCAAGGAAACAATAACAACACTGTACATGATTTACTTCTTAGAAAAAGTAATGGCCGCTATTTTCTAATCATTTGGGGAGAAAATTATAAAAGCGCAGCATCCGAAATCAGCATTCAATTAGATAAAAAATATGGAACCATAAAAGTATATGACATTACTAAAGGGATAAATGCAACTAAAATTTACACCGATACAGATGTTGTGCCTCTTTCTGTCAAAGATTATGCATTTATATTGGAATTTAACGAGAATTCGGAAAGTGTGAATATCGAAAAAAACAACATCGAACAACTACACTATTTCAATCAAGCTTCAGAATTACATCTAATCGGAAACGCTTCTATTAGAACTTTATCTATATATAATATCGGAGGAACCAGAGTATTATACCAAGAATTTCCCGAAAATATAGTCTCCTTAGCAAACCTGCCCAAAGGAAGCTATATAATTCAAACAACAAATATTAATGGGAAGAAAAAGGTAAAAAAAATTGTAAAATAATTATCCTCTTATCACAAAAAATGAGACACATTATTTGGAAAACATACCTAACTGGAGGAATAGGTTGGCTGCTTAGCCTATCATCACTTGCATATAATCCTCAACCATCAGCAAACAATACTGATATTTCCATATCGGAGCAAGTATCTATTGCTGCAAATGATTTTCTAAACAGTATTGGAATAAATTCGGCAATACACGTAAGAGGTGAATCTCCCGAACAGACTTTAAAGTGCATAAAATATTGCGGGTTTCGCTGGATACGATCTGGATACGAAAGTACAGCCTTCTTTAATGACGAAGTATATAAGAACATCCATAATGAGACTGGAGTTTTATTTTCATACGGAGTGGGAAGTGGAGGAACGAATATAGACCGCATAATCTCTGATGCGCGTCGTTTACATCATATGGGAGCTTTACTCGCTTTTGAAAGCCTGAACGAACCTAATAATTGGGGAATCATATGGAATGGAGAAGCTGGAGGGAAAGATAATTCTTGGTTGCCAATTGCAAAATTCCAAAAAGAATATTATGCCCGAGTAAAATCTGATCCGGAACTATCGTCTTACCCGATGTTCGGCATCAGCGAAGTGGGTGGAATGAAAGATAATGTTGGATTACAGTATCTTACTATTCCAGAAGGAGCCAACACAATGATGCCCGATGGAACCCAATACGCTGATTATGTAAATATTCACAATTATGTAACCCATCCTAAATGGCCGGGAGGGATACATGACAACCAAACATGGATAGCCGCATCTCCATATTCTGACTGTCTGGTCGATGGATTGCATGATAACCATGGGCTTACGTGGTGGTCAAAGATACCTGGTTACGAAAATCAAGATTTAGAAACACTACCCCGTGTTACAACAGAAACTGGAACAACCATCAACAATGATGTTGACGAAGATATGCATTCCAAATTATTAACAAATCTGTACTTAGCTCAATACAAGAGAGGATATAGCTATACTGCCATATATTTATTACGGGACCGTTCCGATGAAGAGGGCAATCAGACTTTCGGATTTTACGACCCCGATTACCAGCCCAGACAAGCGGCCCATTATCTACATAATCTAACAACTATCTTAGCAGATAATCGACAAGCTATCACTCCTGAAGGCAGTATTTCTTACAAGATAGATGGAAAAGGAGAGACGATACATGATATACTATTACGAAAAAGCAATGGAAATTATTTTTTAGTCATTTGGGGAGAAAACTACAAAAGTGAAGCTAAAAATGTCACTATTCAATTTAAAAAACAATATAAAACAATAAACATATATGATGTAAAACAAAGTTGTGATGCCATTGACACTCGCCAAAACACAGACGCTATCTCTTTGTCAATAAAAGATGAAATAAAAATTTTAGAGTTAGAAACATCCGAAAGCGTATCTAATGAAAATATTTCCTCAAATACCACTTCTGATTTCTACTATTTGCCACAATCAGACAATCTATATTTTACGTGTCCCCAAAATATTTCTTCTGTAAATATCATAAATGCTCATGGCCAAACTTGCAGCAAAGAAGAATATCCCAATAAGTACATGACTATGAAACACTTACAACCCGGCATTTATATAATTCATTGTCAACTCTCAAATGGAAATATAATATCAAAAAGAATCATAAAATAAAATATAAATGCATTATGAAAATAAGAATATGTAGCCTTGTAGTCTTCCTCACACTATTGTCTAATAAAATAGCAATAGCACAAGATTTGTCGACAAATGTACTATACAAAGTTATAGCACCATCAGGAATGGTCCTGGATACCCGAGATGCAACAGACAATGCATCAACTGTATATTTAGGGAAAAATATAAAAGATAAAAAAAGCCAGCTATGGCGTATCACTACATATGGAGATACCTACCTACTGTATAATCCCTATTCATTCCTTGCTCTGGACTTCGGTGTACATGGAGCTGACAAGCCTGTCGGATTATGGTCTCTTAGCCGGGGAAATACAAATCAGCAGATATTACTAATTCCTGTAGAAAACGGTCAATATCGCATGGTTCACAAAAATTCCGGATTAGAAATACACACTACATCAACAACAGATGTCCATGCCATGTCAGGAGAAGGCATTTTCTGGCAATTTCAAAAAACATCGACAAAAATTCCACCAGAAACTTTAACCGGGAAAAAGGAATGGCAAAATGAACAAATCTTTGCTATAAATAAAGAAGACGGCCATAATACTTATATTCCATTTCTTTCAGTAAAAGACCTAAAATCTGATCCCTATTTCGAAAAACCGTGGTTGACACCATCATCTGATTTATATCAGTCCCTGAACGGAATGTGGAAATTCAATTGGGTAAAACAACCCTCAGAACGTCCGGTTAACTTTTACAAGCCAGATTACAATGTTTCCTTTTGGAAAGAAATCCCCGTACCGTCCAATTGGGAAATGCACGGATATGGAACCCCTATCTACACAAACGTAACTTACCCGTTCAAAAATCAACCATCACTAATTTTACCTCAAAAAGGTTATACTAATGAAAAAGAGCCCAATCCTGTAGGTTCATATCGCAGAGATTTCACATTACCTGAGCAGTGGGACAATAAGGAAGTTTTCATTCATTTTGATGGTGTATACAGTGGTTTCTATTTGTGGATTAACGGGAAAAAGGTAGGATATAGCCAAGGAGCAAATAATGATGCAGAATTCAATATTACTCGGTATATAAAACCCGGAAAGAACACTATTGCTGTCGAAGTATATCGCTGGACTGACGGCAGTTATATAGAAGACCAAGATATGTTCAGGTTAAGTGGCATACATCGCGACGTATATTTGTATGCAACACCAAAGACTCATGTCCGAGATTATACATTAACTTCTCAATTCAAGGATGGACATTTGGATGAGGCGACATTCAAAGTTAATGCAATTGTAAGAAACTACGGAGACAAAAAAACAGCAGCCACATTAGAAATCCTGTTGCTTGATCCCTCTGGAAAAACAGCTGCAACTTTGGTCCAAAAAATCGGTGATATCAAAAACGGAAAAGAAGAAAACTATACTTTACAGACAACAATACAAAATCCTATACTTTGGTCTGCAGAATATCCCAATTTGTACAGTACCATTGTAACATTAAAAGATTATAACGGGAACGTAACAGAAGCTATGAGCTCCAAATTCGGATTTAGAAAAATTGAAATCAAAAATAAACGGGTCTACATCAACGATGAACAAGTATTCTTCAAAGGAACAAACCGCCATGATATCCATCCCAAATATGGGAAAGCTGTACCGGAAGAGACCATGCTTAAAGACATCGTTCTGATGAAGCAGCACAATATAAATACTGTTCGTACCAGCCATTATCCTAATAGCCCCAAAATGTATGCCATGTATGACTATTATGGACTATATGTTATGGATGAAGCAGACCTCGAAAATCACGGAAATCATAATATCAGTGATTTTAAAAGTTGGCTTCCCGCATTTCTTGACCGGATTACCCGTGTAATTCAAAGAGACAAAAACCATCCTTCTGTAATATTCTGGTCGCTCGGAAATGAAGGAGGTGCCGGAGTTAATTTCGATGAAATGTACAAACGAGCAAAAGAACTTGACCCCACCCGTCCTATCCATTATGAGGGGAAAAACGATGCTGCAGACATTGATTCCCATATGTATCCCGATATACCCCGCATGAGTAGATTCGATCAGGAAAAATCGGATAAACCATACTTCTTGTGCGAATATGCTCATTCTATGGGAAATGCTCCGGGCAATCTGGCGGAATATTGGGACTATATCGAAAACAAATCTCAAAGGATGATTGGTGCTTGTATATGGGATTGGGTAGATCAAGGAATTAATAAATTCGGGAAACCCGAAAATCACTATTATTATGGAGGTGATTTTGGAGACAGACCTAATGACCTGGATTTCTGTTGTAATGGGCTGACTACTCCCGACAGACGGGAAACAGCCAAGTTGAAAGAAGTCAAGAAAGTTTATCAATATGTCAAATTCCGGCCAATTGCGCTTTCTGGAGGTAAAGTAGAAATAGAAAACAAATACGACTTTACAAATCTCAATGAATTCAACATAACTTGGGAAATATTAAAAAATGGGACAAAAATCGAAACGGGAGAATTAGATGATTTAAACTTAGCTCCAAATGAGAAAAGCGTCGTTACTTTTCCCTATAAAACAAAAATAGAAAATAACAACGAATATTTCTTAAATATCTATTTTTCACTGAAAAAAGATACACAATGGGCCCAATCCGGCCATGTTATCGCAAATGAACAATTTGCTTTGAATATGCGTCCGACCGTAAGCATGATTGACTTATCTTCCTTAGGAAATCTTGATGTAAAAGATCAGGGAAACAGGCTAACCATAGAAAACGGCAATTTTAAGTGCATATTCAATAAAACAACAGGAACAATGATTTCTCTACAATACGATGGCAAAGAAATGATTTATGAAAATAAAGGTTTTGCCTTGAACTGGTACAGAAGTGTTGGCAACGATAAATTTACAGACCAGAATTATTATGAAACTATCTGCAACCAGCCTATATTCACTTATAAAACAGATTCAAGTAAAAAATTCGTAACACTGCTGACTGATGCTCAAGTTGTCATAAATGCAAAGCAACCTGTTACCATTCCCTACGGAATAAAATATACAATATATTCCAACGGAACAATAGACATAGATGCTAACTTCATCAAACCAGACAACGCAGAAATTATACGTCGTCTCGGGCTCCAACTTATTTTGCCCAATGAATATGAAACGGTTTGCTGGTATGGATATGGTCCTCATGAAAATTACTGTGACCGTATGGTTTCCGCATCTGTAGGACTATATAAAACAACAGTAACCGACATGGCTTCAGAACACTATGTCAGAGCTCAAAGTATGGGTAACAGAGAAGGCATTAGATGGCTAACTCTGACAAACCACGAAAACAAAGGTCTAAAAATAACCGCAAAGAATCAAATGGCTTTCAGCGCTTTGCATTTTACCGATGCTGAATTATGGAATGCTAAACATGATTTCAAATTAGGACAAATAACAAAACCAGAAGTCTATTTGAATTTAGACTGTATCCAACAAGGGCTAGGCAATGCAACTTGTGGGCCATTACCCCTTGATAAATACATGATTCCTGTAAATGTTCCATTAAGTTATTCGTTTCGCATCGAACCGGTAAAATAAAACAGACTAAACTTTAAATATAAAAACAAATGATGAGAGTTTTCAAAAACATATTATTCTTCATTCTGCTATACTGTATACAATGTAACTATACTGTATACAGCCAAGAAAAATATGTAAAAAAGAATTCTCAAAAAGATCGCTTTATTGAAGTTGATATTAGAAAAAAGGCCGGACAGTACGATACATTTCATAATACGTGTGTCAGTACTGGCCGAGCCTATCTTCTTCTTCGAAAAGATCATCAGGAACATATACAGAAAGCAGCCCAAGAATGCGGATTCAAGTATTTACGATTCCACGGTCTATTTCAAGACGACATGGGATTATATCGAGAAAATGCAGCGGGAGAAGCCATTTACAGTTGGCAATATATAGATAAAGTATATGACTTCATTTACGACGCAGGACTTCATCCATTTGTCGTATTCGATTTTATGCCGGAAGCTTTGGCAAGCGAAAAAAAATATATTTATTGGGAACACTCCAACATAACACCTCCGAAAGACTATAAGAAATGGGGTAACTTAATTTACGAAACTGTAAAACATTTCACCGAACGATATGGTCAGGAAGAAGTAAGCCAGTGGTTTTTCGAAGTATGGAACGAACCGGATAAAAACTTTTTTACCGGAACGATTGACAATTATTTAGAAATGTATGAATATGCGGCCCAAGCTGTCAAATCTGTATCTGAGAACTATCGAGTAGGAGGTCCATCTATCGCAGGGAATAATTATTGGATAAGTCGTCTAATAGAATACTGCAATAAAAAGGACATACCCCTTGATTTTATATCCGCGCACAACTATTCAGCAAAGACGTTCTCAGAAGAAAAAACTTATAAAACATGGGAAGTTCCGTCCATTCCATCATGGGAACCCGGTCCTTCTTGGCCATTGGGAAACTTATGCTATGATCCTCATGGGACAACTGAAGCTATAGAAAATGTATACCGCACGGTCCAATCCTCCCTAATACCGACATTAGACATCCACTACACCGAATGGGGACTATCTTGGGATTATTGGGATCCGATAAGAGACTCATATCAGGCACCTTCATTCATTCTATCAAGAATAAATTCCATTGCCAATGACCGTATAAAGTCTCTTTCATACTGTATGGTTTCCGATGTCTTTGAAGAAGATGGTCCACCCACAGATTATTTTCACGGAGGATTTGGTCTTATAAATCTTCAAGGATTAAGGAAACCGGCTTATTTTGCTTACAAATTCTTAAATGAATTAGGAAATACAAAACTTGAGTGCTCCGATAAAAATACCATAGCCTGTTGCTCTGAAAATGATAGCATTCAGATTATATTTTGGGATTGTACTGTACGTCAAGATAAAGAAAATAAAGCATATTATGCCCAAAGTACCCCAGCACTACCAGCAGGAACAGCAAAAGTATCTTTTTCCGGATTAACCCCAGGCATGTATCAACTAACCTTGTACCGTGTAGGATACAGAAGCAATGATGCTTATTCCCATTATTTAGACATAAAGCACAACAATAATTTGACCCGTAGCCAGATAAGAGAGTTGGACAAACTCTGTAGTGGTTCTCCGGAACAGACCATAACTTTAGAAATCTCTCCCGACGGAAAGTACTTATTTCAAACACAGATAAAAGAAAATGATGTTTGCCTGATAAAACTGAACCGATTATAAACAAAATTATAAATACTGATATGAAATACATGCCCAATCTTTTGACACTTGCTATTTTTTCACTGTTGACATTCAATGCATGTCATCAAGAGCAAAAAGAGAAACGACTGATACAGTACGTAGATCCGTTTGTCGGAACCGCATATACGGGACACACAACCCCAGCTGCAGCCTATCCTTTAGGCTTCATGCAGCCGGGTCCACAATCTGGAAATTTCGGATGGGAACATTGTAGCGGATATAACTATGAAGATTCTCTAATATGGGGATTCACTCAAAACAAACTAAACGGTACAGGAATACCTGATATGGGAGACATCTTGATGATGCCATTCTCTGGAATTCCTACACGGAGTGATTACAGAAGTTCCGTATTAAAAGAAAAAGAGATAGCCTCTCCTGGATATTATTCTGTAGAATTGCCCGATAATCATGTAAACGTAGAGTTGACATGTACTCCCCACGTAGCTCTACATCGATATTCTTTTAAAGATGAAAATCCAGGAGTATACATCGATTTTCAAAGTGGTTCCGTAAGCACAGAAGAACAATTCAATAATAGAGTATTAGATGCAAACATCGTTGTAGATGATGACTATACGATTACCGGATATCATAAGTTAAAGGGATGGGTAGAAAGACAATTATTCTATGTCATCAAATTCGACCAGCCTATTGTTTCTCAAGAAACTATTCCCGGAAACATGGGAAATAAAGCTCCCATGAAAATATTTTATTTCAAATTAAAAAAAGGACAGCCCTTGTTGGCAAAAGTAGCATTCTCTACTGTAAGTATCGATAATGCAAAAGAGAATATGATAACGGAAATTAGTCATTGGGATTTTGAACAAATAAAAAGTGATACGGAGAACGCTTGGGAAGACCTTCTAACACGAATTCAGATTGAAGGCTCAGAAGACCAAAAAAAGAATTTTTATACCTCAATGTATCATTTATTTTTTCAACCTAACAATATTGCAGACATAAACGGACAATATAGAGGAGCAGACGATTCTGTATACACCGCCCCCTCAGGGAAATACTACTCTACATTCTCGTTGTGGGATACTTACCGAGCAGCACATCCTTTATATACAATCATAGCTCCCGATATAGTACCTGACATGATAAATACCATGCTTATGCATAGCGATATACAAGGATTTTTACCGATATGGGCTTTATGGGGTAAAGAAAATTATTGTATGGTAGGCAATCATGGAGTCCCGGTAGTAGTCGAGGCATGTATGAAAAATATTCCTGGTATAGACATGGAAAGGGCATACGCCGCAGTAAAAAAATCTTTGACAGAAAATCATTACCGTTCAGACTGGGACATGTACAACAAATACGGATACTATCCTTTCGACCTTATTAAAGAAGAATCTGTATCTCGGACTTTAGAAGGAGCATACGATGATTATTGTGCAGCACAATTGGCAAAAAAGTTAAAGAAAGAAGACGATTATTCTTTCTTTATGAAAAAAGCCAATTATTACAAGAACCTATTCGACCCGGAAACAAAACTTATGAGAGGGAAAGACTCTAAAGGTAACTGGAGAACTCCTTTTGATAAATTCAAGCTATCCCATGCAGGTACTGCCGGAGGAGATTATACTGAAGGAAATGCCTGGCAATATACATGGCATGTACAACAAGATGTCGATTTTTTAATAAATGCAATGGGTGGAAAAGAAGCTTTTGCAACTAAATTAGATTCTCTTTTCTTTCTGGAATCTACCGCTAAAAATACCGGGTTTGTCGGAGATGTTACCGGACTTATCGGACAATATGCTCAAGGGAATGAACCGAGCCATCATGTTATCTATTTTTACAGCATGATTGGTAAAAATTGGCGTACAGCAGAATTGATGAGAGAAGTTTTCGACAAATTTTACCAACCTAAAGCCGACGGCCTATGTGGAAACGATGATTGCGGACAGATGTCGGCATGGTATATATTCGGAGCTCTCGGATTTTACCCTGTTAATACAGTAAATTGCACTTATGTAATTGGAGCTCCGCAAATACCTCAGGCAACGATTAATCTCCCGATGAATAAAACATTCACCATGAGAGCCGACAATTTGTCGGCAAAAAACAAATATGTTAAATCTGTCCGATTAAACGGACAAGAGTTGACCGAACCTCATATCACTCATGAACAGATTATGCAAGGTGGTACATTAATATTCGAAATGACCGATACACCGATTAAATAATTAAAAATAACAAACCCTTCATATGACAACCATCATCATGGATAGAGCAAAATTAAAATGGATGCACCACTTATCTTTGCTGATATGTGGACTGGCTTTCAGTACATACGTAATTGCAAATACTGTAGAAGAGCCTGTAAACCCAGTAGAAATAAAATTCGACCAAGCCGGAGCCGTTTATAATCCTCAAGAAGCAGGATATGCTACCATAAAAGTAAATGATGCTTCACTGAATAAAATAAAAATAACTATTCTCGATGCAAATCATAAACCCGTGAAAAAAGCTAAAACATATATTGTAAAAGAGAATCAGGTTATATTTCCTTTCAAAATAAAAGATTTGGGGTATTACTACCTCCAAATAACTTCTGACATCAATTCTGAAAAAGTGGAAGAAGGATTTGGGGTGATTCCCAATGTTACTCTGACCCAAAAAGATTGGGATTCTCCATTCGGAATCTGCGGGCATTATCAACGCTACAAAGATTGGCGTATCGGAGATATACAAAAAAAATTGGGCATTGCCTGGGTTCGCGACGAAAGCGACTGGCATGGCGTTGTAACTAAAGGTTTGAAAAGCGACCCTTATCTTGATTATTTAGATAGTAAAAATATCTGCTGGCTGGCTCTATTTAACTACATTGACGCATTTAACGGTATACAGGGAGCAGATAGTATCTGGCGATGGGATGCCGACCTTTCTATCCTGAAAAAATACGTACAAATGCACAAAGGCCATTTTTCTGTTTACGAATCTCAAAATGAACCAAATAATTTTGGAGGGTGGTCGAAGCGATGGCCTCATCCTCAAAATCAACAATGGAGACCTCAAGGCTGGGGCAAGCCTTTCGCTGACCTCATCAAACAAATGTACGACTCAGTTAAATCTGTGGACCCCACACTAAAACTAATGTGGCCGGGAGAAGACGAATGGATAGAATATTTCGTAAAAGAAAGAGACGCAGCCCCCTATATAGACATTACATCTATCCATCCATATGTAAACAAATCTATTTACCCTGAAACGGAACAATTTGCATCCGGATTCTATTCCGAACATAAAAAAATGCTTCAAGAAGAATTGAATGTACCCACCGAAATGTGGGTAACCGAAGTCGGTTGGACGACCTACGATAGACCGGACAAAATTGATAGATATGTTCCTGTCACAGAATATGAGCAGGCAGCTTACTTGGTAAGGACTTATTTATTGCATCTCTACTATGGAGCATCTAAAGTATTCTGGTATGAAATGACCGACGAACCGTTTGGATCTCAAAATCCAGAATCCTATTTCGGTATTGTTCGTTATCCGTCGTTCTCCGTAAAACCCTCAGCTGTTGCTTATTCTAATATGGTATACAACTATCGGCACGCCATTCCCGTAGGCAAATATAAAGGTTCATCATATGGCTTTGCTTACGAAAATCAGGGAGAACCTCAATTATGTATCTGGCGTGAAAAAGATACTGCTATTGAAACTCTCTTTTTACCGAAAACTAAGAAAATTTCTGTAATAGATATATTCGGACGAGAAAAAACAATGAAAGTATCTAAAGGAAAAATCGACTTAAATATTGATATATATCCATTAACAATCAAAGGAATACAGAAAGAAGATTTTAAGAAATTATATCAATCCAAATAGAAGTTAAAGTGTGTGTGGTTTTATCATTATAACAAACAAGGATGAATATGAAAAACAATAATTCCAAATTTATTATTGCAAGCCTTATTTGGATTCTGTTTACCGGCTGTAAACAAGCTTCTCCAGAAAAAGAACTTGTAGACTATGTCAATCCATACATAGGCAATATCAGTCATATGCTGGTTCCGACATACCCTACTGTCCATCTCCCAAACAGTATGTTAAGAGTATATCCCCAACGCAATGACTACACAGGGAATCAATTAAAAGGCCTGCCCGTATTATTGACTGCACACCGTGGGATACATGCGTTCAATTTAAGTCCATATCAAGGAGCAGAAAGCGGGCTACAACCCATTATTTCATATAACTACGATAACGAAGACATCAAACCTTACTATTACAATGTATATCTTGACAATATTAACGCAAACGTCAGATTTGCACCGTCTCATCAATCGGCTATCTACAATATAAACTTTTATCAACCGGACTCGAACTATCTAGTAATAAATACGAACAAAGGCCGATTAACAGCAAAAGGCAATAGCATATCCGGATACCAGCAAATAGGTAATGCAAAAGCATATTTATATCTCGAAACAGAACAACAGCCAACAACAACTTATGCTCTCTCCGACGGTAAAATAAAAAATATTTCTGAAAAAGACAATTGTATTGTTTTTCACTTTGCTGATGCCCGACAAATAAATATTCGATATGGAGTATCTTTTATCAGCGAAGAACAAGCTAAAAATAATCTAATCCGGGAAATTCCAGATTACAATATCGACAAAATTATCGAACAAGGCAGAAATATTTGGAACGAGGCATTGGGAAAGATAAAAGTCAAAGGTTCGGACGAGAATCAAAAAACGATATTTTATACCTCAATGTATAGAGTATACGAACGCCCCATATGCATCTCCGAAGATGGACATTATTATAGCGGTTTCGACGGTAAAATACATGATGACGGAGGGACGCCCTTTTACACCGATGACTGGCTATGGGATACCTTTCGGGCAGCACATCCACTACGTATAATCATTGACCCCCAAAAAGAAAATGAAATTCTCAACTCCTTTATTCGCATGGCCGAGCAACGAGACAATTATTGGACGCCAACTTTCCCAGAGATAGGGGGAGACAATCATTCCATGAATTGTAATCACGGAGTGGCCTGCTTTTTAGATGCCTATATTAAAGGCATTAAAAACTTTGATCTGAATAAAGCTTATAAAGCTTGTAAAGGAGCCATTACAGAAAAAACCTTAATTCCCTGGTCTGCAGAAAAAGCCGGTATATTAGATAAATTTTACAAAGAAAACGGGTATTTCCCTTCATTAGCTATCGGTGAAAAAGAAACGGTTGCCGAAGTTAATTCATTTGAGAAAAGGCAAGCTGTTGCCGTAACATTAGGAACTGTATATGACGAATGGTGCCTGGCTCAAATAGCAAAACAATTAGGAAATAATGAAGACTATAGATATTTCCTAAATAGAAGCTTGAATTATCACAAAATATTCAACCCCCAAACTCGATTTTTCCATCCCAAAGATAGTAAAGGCTATTTCATTGAACCATTTGATTATGGACTATCCGGAGGCATTGGATTCCGTGAATATTATGATGAAAACAACGGCTGGATATACCGCTGGGACTTACAACACAATTTCGCAGATTTAGTAAAGATGATAGGTGGCAAGAAACAATTTGTAGCAGAGCTTGAACGAATGTATAATACGCAACTTGTATTATGGAAACCCGATTTTTTTGCAACAAATGCTGATCACACAGGTAATGTCGGCCAGTTTTCAATGGGAAATGAACCTTGTCTGCATATTCCATATCTATATAACTATGCCGGAGAACCATGGCGAACACAGTATCGTATTCGTCATTTGATGAATCAGTGGTTCCGAAATGATGTAATGGGTATTCCCGGAGACGAAGATGGTGGAGGTATGTCAGCATTTGTTGTATTTTCATCTTTAGGATTTTATCCTATTACTCCGGGTCTACCCATGTATGTAATAGGCAGTCCCATATTCGAAAATACACAAATACAATTAAATAACGGAAAAGTATTCAAGATCATCTGTAAAAATTATGCCCCAGAAAATAAATATATACAATCTGCACGGCTAAATGGACAAGAATGGAACAAATCCTGGTTTACTCATACAGACTTAATAAATGGAGGGACTTTGGAATTGACCATGGGAAAACTTCCGAATAAAAAATGGGCCTCAACAACTGAAGCCATTCCCCCATCATTTGAAATGCCATAAACTTAATATAACTCTCATTCAATTACTAATTTAAATAAAAAATAACTATTATGAAAAAGATGACCAAAAGTTTATTTTGTACAGCCTTTATAACTACAATGCTTATATCCTCTTCCAATATATTTTCTCAAGAAAGTTTTACTATTGACGGAGATGAAAGCTTAATAGATTTTATTGGAGAAAACAGTGCCTTGTATATGACCGTACAAGATTTTACCTTAAAAAATATATCTCCGGAGGTAGCCGAAGCACAAGTTCATATGTTATCAAGTTGCATATCAACAATTAAAGGTACCGCCATGTGGGATAATGTAGGATATTCGACTACTGAAAATTTTTTCAATACCATTAAATGTGAAGGGAGTATCATTGTCCGAAATTGTGATAAGTTGGCAAACCCCAACGGATTCGAAAACTATACTATT
The DNA here is from genome assembly GCA_000803105.1 of Coprobacter secundus. Classification (GTDB taxonomy): domain Bacteria; phylum Bacteroidota; class Bacteroidia; order Bacteroidales; family Coprobacteraceae; genus Coprobacter; species Coprobacter secundus. Next base: position 197,342 of record JTDA01000003.1, on the reverse strand, counting down.
ATAAACGGAGATTTCATTCTCGAAAACTGTCCGAATATGCCCACAGGTTATGGCGATGGTTGGGAGCAGCACGCATTTACCAAAATTACCAAGGTAGAAGGAGATTTTCGTTTGATTAATGTCGGTCGCATAGGAGACGCATCAATAAAAGTACTAAAAGAAGTAGGAGGTGATTTTGAAATCTCCCAATGCGATAATATGTTCTGGGACTTTAAAGGTGGATTAAGTCTCGAAACTGTCGGTGGAGACTTTATTATAAATAACAATGCTGCTTTTGAAAATTTAAAAGGGCTTGAAGGAATAAGAAAAATTGGAGGAGATATCTCTATCGTTGATAATAACAGCACTTTAGGAGCCTACACTCCGGACTGGGAAGATGGAACATTTTCAAATGCCAAAGGCTTTTGTTTATTAGCTACCTGGAAACAAAATAATGTATTCTCTACTGATGCCAAAGTAACATTAAGGAAAAAAGGTGACGAACAATATATAGATATAGATAAGCTTGTCCCATGTGGAGATGAACATGACGATGATTATTATTTAGGAATATCCTCAACTACAGCCGACCAAGCATTAGTTATAACAACTATTAACGGATGTATATCTATTTCTGCTCCCTGGGAATCATACAATATCGAAATCTATGATATGTCCGGTTGCCAGGTTTACAAAACTATTGCTTTTGAAAGAAATTATATCTGTAATGAAATAAATTTACAGCCAGGGGCCTATGCCGTACGTGTAGGAGGAAACAAGGTTTCTATTGGCCGCCTTATTATTGTAAAATAAAACATACAATAAGAATATGGGATAGCCTAATAAAGCCATATAAAATGCCGAATCTATCATTTCTCTTAATTATTTTAATAAAATGAAATACATCTTATCTCTTATATGGATATCTATATTTCCATATGTTTGTTTTCCCAATACCCATAAAAAAATACAAGCACAAAGTGTAAACGATTTTCTAAATAGTATTGGGGCTAATTCTTCTATAAATAAACGTGGTGAAAATTTAGAAAAAACCATCGAATGCACCCGCTATTTAGGAATCCGTTGGTTACGATCAGGATATGAAGATGGTACAACTATGGAAGTATACAAACGGCTCCGAAATGAAGCTGGAATCAAATTTACATACGGATTGGGAAGTGGTGGGAACAATATTTCCCAATTACTGAACGGAGCTCGAGAAATTGCAGCATTAGATGCCCTATTAGCTATCGAAGGCAATAACGAACCAAACAATTGGGGCATCGAATATCAAGGAGAAAAAGGTGGCAAAGCCAATACATGGATGCCATTAGCCAAATTGCAACGGGATTTATACTACGCAGTCAAAAATGATCCGCTCCTAAAAAAATACCCGGTATTCGGCATTAGCGAAAGTGGCGGAATGACGGATAACGTCGGTCTGCAATATTTACGTATCCCTAAAGGAGCAAACACTTCGATGCCCGACGGGACACAATACGCAGATTATGTAAATATACATAATTATATAACACACCCCTCATGGGATAATGGTAAAATACATGACAACCAAACCTGGATTAGCTCTTCTCCTTTCAGCGATTGCAAAGTTGATGGTCTATACAATAATCATGGCTTAACTTGGTATAAAAAGCATAAAGGATATAATGAAAACGAATTGGCAGCGCTCCCCAAAGTAACAACAGAGACCGGCCTTGTTATCGATGAAAACATTTCGGAGGAACAACACGGAAAATTGTTATTAAACCTATATCTGGCACAATTTAAACGAGGATGGAGTTATACGGCAATTTACATATTGAGAGACCGCTCTGACGAGGGAGGAAATCAAAAATTCGGATTTTACACCCCCAACTACACACCAAGGAAAGCAGCTATCTATTTACATAATCTAACAACGATATTAGAGGATAATAAGCCGACTCCAAAACCTGGAAGTTTATCATACTATATCCCAAACCAACCGGAAACAGTACATGACCTTTTACTACAAAAAAGCGATGGGACGTATGAATTGATAATCTGGGGAGAAAAATACACCGGAGGAACAGATACCATCGACATACATTTTAAAAAAAGATATAAAAGTATCTCTATTTACAATCCATTAATAGGAACCGATGCAACACAAACATTATCAAAAATCAAATCACTAAAATTAAAACTAACTGATCATCCGATAATAATAGAAATAACAGAATAATCGAACCTATTTATCAATATTACAGAAATTTACACATATCCTTTCTGAAAAATAAAAAAATTTATCAACAGAAAAATCAATGGTCGCAAAATCTATAGAAAGAAATATGAAAAATAAGAAACTCAGTCATATTGCTTTTGCCATAGCAGGTATATTATGTACAAGCAATGTCTGGACACAAACAGCAATCAAACCCGTATACGCAAATCAAGTATCAGTATATACTACTGCCGAGAGAAACAACCGACAGATGGTAGAAGCCAAAAATTCACTTTCTCCAGGGTCTCTGGAGCGAAATACCGTAACAATTTTGATAGATCCTAATCATCAGTTCGAAGAATGGATTGGATTTGGAGGTGCTATTACTGATGCTGCTGCAGAAACTTTAGCTAAACTGCCCAAAGAAAAACAGGATGAAATCATGACAGCCTATTTCGACCCACAGAAAGGCATAGGATATAATATGATACGTACCAATATGAATAGTTGTGACTTCTCCAGCGACACTTATGACTATGTAAAAGAAAACGACATCAAATTAGAATCTTTCGATATTGCCCACGACCGGAAATATAAGCTTCCTTTTATCAAACAAGCTCAAGAAATTATAGGAGATAACATGAAATTTTATTTCAGCCCATGGTCTCCTCCTGCTTGGATGAAAACTAATAATAATATGTTGTATGGAGGATACCTCAAAAAAGAACATTACCAAACATGGGCAAACTATTTCATAAAATTTATTCAAGCATATGAAGCGGAAAATATCCCTGTATGGGGGCTGACTGTACAAAACGAACCTATGTCTATCCAAACCTGGGAATCATGCCTTTATTTGCCAAAACAAGAACAAGAATTTCTGAAAAAATATCTGGGACCTACTTTGTGGAAAAATGACATGAAAAATAAAAAAGTTATCGTGTATGACCATAATCGAGACTTCGGATATCACTATGTATCTGATATGCTGAACGATCCTGAAACGGCAAAATATATATGGGGTGTCGGTCTACATTGGTATGACGGTGGTATGTACGAAAATAACATATGCCTAAACCGCGCCTTCCCCAATATAAAAATGGGCTTTACCGAAGGTTGTGTTGAGGGATATGACCCCAATCGCCTGCAATCTATCGCTATTGGTGAAAGATATGCTACGAATATTCTGAATGACATGAACAGCGGATTCGTATTTTGGACAGACTGGAACATTGTATTGGACGAATTTGGAGGTCCCAATCACGTAAAAAATGTCTGCTTTGCACCCATACATGGTATTACCAAGACAGGAGAAGTTGTATATACTTATGCTTACTCATACATCGGACATTTTTCAAAGTTTATACGCCCGGGAGCACGGCGTCTCAACGCGGTAAGTAATAGCCGAGATTTGCAAACAACATCATTTATCAACACAGACGGACATATTGCAGTAGTCATATTAAATACCACTGGGCGAATGATCCCCTATACCCTATACATTGAAGGAAAAACAATGGAAATGGAAAGTCCAGCTCATTCCATTATGACTTGCATATTATGACACATAACAATATAGACCATCTAACACAACAATAAAACACAATGAAAAGTATGAATAATTACAAAAGGAAATGGAATTTCAAGTCTATTCTGACTATTTTAGTCGTCAGTGGAACAATAGGTACATTAAATGCTCAACAAGACCGACGTACCGAATATCCCGATTTCAGTTACGGTGAAGGTGTAGAAAACAATGAATGGATACAAGCAATAAAAGTTATAGAGCCCGCATGCCGCTCCCATGTCAAAGGTAAAGTCAACATATCTTTCCAAGCAAAAGGAATGAAAACCGCGAAAGCTATGTGCTGGAGCCAACCTACAGACGATAATCCCAATACTTGGGGACACGACGTAGACTTGACTCCTAAAGGTATACATCTGAAAAAAGACGGGACTGGTAAATTTTCTTTCAATGCCGACCAATTTCCAAACGGCCCAATGAATGTACGTATTTATGCACAAAATGACGTCAATAAAGATATTTTTGAATTGCAATTATATAACGACGGAGGTATAAAATGGAATCAAGGCATCCCGGCTCAAGACCCTGGTATCGTAAAAGAAAAAGGACTAAGCCTAGTTTTTTCTGATGACTTTGACGGTCCGTTATCCATTTCAAATGATGGCAGAGGAGCCCGATACAATGCCCATAAGCCCTGTTCCGGAGACTTTAGCGGTTGGCCTTTTTCTGATGTAGATCATCCTTTGAAGCCATTCCGCCAGATTGATACTTACTTGCATATCGCTGCTCGTAAAGAACCGGGAACTAACGGTGCCACTGGGTTAATCGCTTCGGTCAATATGGATGGTGAAGGCTTTTGGGTAAAAGCTCCATGCTATATGGAATGCCGTTTTACAGCACAATCTGCTCCCGGCACTTGGCCGGCTTTCTGGACAATCAACCAGATACATAACGCTCCGGGTGATGAATTGGATATCATCGAAGCCTATGGAGGACAAGGCAAAGGCAATCCTAACTATTGGGGATATTCCGTCACCAGTCATTTTTGGGGACAACATAATGCCGACGGTACCCCTAAAGACGCTGTATGGAAATCTATCGATATGCTTAAATTAGGAGGAAAATCATCTTGGTCTACGACTTTCCACACATATGGCATGTATGTAGGCATGGATGAAACTATATACTATTTCGACAACATGGAAGTATTCAGACATCCGACAAATGAAATCTCAAGGGACTTTCCTCACCTATTCATGGTAAACTATGCAATAGGGGGTATTAGCGGTTGGCCTATCGACTTGGAGCGATATGGCAACGGCTCGGACATGTTTGTTGATTTTGTACGTGTATACGCTAAGCCAGAAAAAGGGAAATAAATAATTATCAAAAATTGAGATAGTGTTTTTCTGTTAAATAAAAAGGTAACTTTGGTTTATAATTTGCCAAAGTTACCTTTTAACTTTTTATATCATCGGGACTTCCATCAATAATATAGTTGCTCTCTTTTGTATTTTTATCTCAACAAAAGCCGTATCGTATATACCCATTCCATCCCGCCGATACAACGGTTCCCCGGCAATTTCAACTTCACCTTCAATAATAAATATATATACCCCTGTATCTTTTCTATGCATTTTATACTCTATAACTCTTCCTGCATCAAGAGTACCCATAGAAAACCAAGCATCTTGTAAAATCGAGGCTTTTGTCTCCCCATCAGGCGAAATAAAAAGCGCCAGTTCATTCTCTTTAAGTAAAGGTCGTATATCATAATTATTATACTCCGGAGGTGTACTTTCTTTCTTAGGGAATATCCATATTTGTAGAAACTCGACAGGGTCTTTATCACTCCCATTATACTCACTGTGATAGATACCTCGTCCGGTACTCATTACCTGTATTTCTCCGGGAACTATTGTCTGAACATTTTCTACGCTGTCACCATGCCTCAACCGCCCTCTCAACGGAATAGAGACAACTTCCATATTCTTATGCGGATGTGTATCAAATCCATTACCCGGAGTAACCCAATCATCATTCAATACTCGCAATGCACCAAAATGCATTCTTTTGGGATTATAATAATCAGCAAAACTAAATGTATGATGTGTCTTCAACCACCCATGGTCAAAATACCCTCTCGATGCAGCTTTATCAATAATTGTTTTCATAAACTATATATCTATTTTCGTTTACTATTTATAACAAGTAACCCTATATAAAGGTTTCTGCCCGAATACCTCATTACCATCTTTTTCAAAACTATTACTTCCATATAGATTAAGTCTTTTTCACTAAATACATTTAAAAATCTAAACTTTCATCGCAAACATCAGTTTTATCTCATAGGTATACAATCTATATAAAACAAAGTATGCTAATATGGAGAGACAATTTACTTTAATTTTATTACTTATTACTTTACCCAGGATGTGGTCATACTCTCAGACTATCGTCCTAGACTCTACTACAACATATAATGCTCCTGAAACTATTGTCAAGAACAAAACCGATACTATCACCAAACGGTCTTTTTCCAAAAAATTTCTGGATTATTTTAATGATGCCAACAAAAACAAGAATCACAAAAAGTTCGATTTCAGTATTATCGGAGGCCCCCACTTCTCCTCAGACACCAAATTAGGAATAGGAGTAGTGGCAGCTGGGTTGTACCGAATGGACCGCAAAGATACGATTCTGCCTCCTTCTAACATTTCTTTATATGGAGATGTATCTACAACAGGATTCTATCTTCTGGGAATAAGGGGCAATAATCTGTTTCCTCAAAATAAATATCGGTTAGATTATAACTTCTACTTTTATTCTTTTCCAAGTCTATTTTGGGGAATAGGATATAACAATGCTGTAAACAATGCTAATAAAAGCAAATACAATCGATTTCAAGCACAAATAAAAGTTGATTTCTTACTCAAATTGGTAAAGAACTTATATGTAGGCCCACTCGTAAGCTTTGACTATGTTCATGGAAAAGACTTCAAAAAACCTGAACTATTAGAAAACATGGCCAAAACAACCCGGAATATTAGTGCCGGTATGGCTCTCATTTATGATTCTCGTGATTTCCTGACCAATGCTTATAGAGGATATTATCTAAAACTCGAGCAGCGCTTTAGCCCATCTTTTATGGGGAACAAATATGCTTTCAGTACAACAGACCTACGAGCCAGTTATTATCATAAAATTTGGAAAGGAGGCATTCTTGCAGGAGAATTTCACACCCTTATCAATACAGGAGATCCCCCTTGGGGACTAATGGCCCTATTAGGTAGTTCCTATGCAATGAGAGGATACTATGAAGGTCGGTACAGAGACAAAGATTTAATAGAAATACAGTTAGAACTAAGGCAACATATATGGAAACGTAATGGAATCGTTGTATGGATTGGTGCCGGAAATATTTTTAATTCATTCAAATCTTTTCATTTCAATCAAACTTTACCGAATTACGGATTCGGTTACAGATGGGAATTCAAGAAAAGAGTAAATGTAAGATTAGACTTAGGTTTTGGCAAAAAACAAACAGGATTTATTTTTAATATAAATGAAGCTTTTTAATCAGATAAAAGAACTCTATGTTAAACAGAAAACTATTTTTTTTCTGTTTATTGGGGTACTATTAATTCCCAACCTTTTCCTATTTTTTACAGAACCGGCCTCATTATTAGTTCGTTTCTGTAATATAATTATACCTTTATCTATATATTGGTTACTCCTGTCATCCAGCTCAAAACCCGGAAAAATAATCTGGTTGCTCCTTCCTTTATTATTTCTTGGAGCTTTTCAACTGGTATTGCTTTACCTGTTTGAAGAGTCTATTATCGCTGTTGATATGTTTCTAAATTTATCAACAACCAACTCATCTGAAGCTCTCGAACTATTAGACAACTTATGGCCCGCTATTATTGGAGTTCTTGTACTCTATGTCCCAACTCTTTTTATAGGGATACTCTCCATTATGAAAAAAGAGAAACTATCATCAGTATTTTTACATCATCAACGAAAATTCGCTCTCTATATTCTCGGAATTGGGCTGATATTTATAGGAATAACTTGTTTTACTGATAAAAGTTTTCGAATAAAAAATGACATCTATCCAGCCAATGTAGGATATAATATCGTATTAGCACTGCAAAGAAATGCTTTCACCCGAAATTATGAAAAAAGTTCAGAAGGTTTCCTATTTTACTCTTTACCCGAACATATCAATCATAAGGAAAAAGAAATTTATGTTATGGTCATTGGTGAAACATCTCGGGCTGCAAACTGGCAATTATACGGATACAACCGGAATACCAATCCAAAGCTCAGTACAGTAGAAAATCTTATACATTTTTCTGACGTACTCACTCAGTCGAACACAACACATAAAAGCGTCCCTATGTTGTTATCAAACGCTTCAGCATTACATTATGACTGTATTTACCAAGAAAAAAGCATTATAACGGCTTTCAAGGAAGCGGGTTTCCATACTGCTTTTTTCTCAAACCAACGTCCCAACCACTCTTTCATTGATTTTTTCGGTAAAGAAGCCGACCGGCATATATTCATCAAAGAACTTGTAGATGACCCTGATTACAACCCCTCAGACAATATTTTATTAGAATTGTTAGAGAATGAAATAAGAAAAGGATATCAAAAATTATTTATTGTATTACATACATATGGCTCTCACTTCAATTACCAAGAACGTTATCCCCTATCTGCTGCATATTTTTTGCCCGACAACATTTCCGGAGCTCAGATAGACAATAGGCAACAAATGATAAATGCCTATGATAATACTATAAGATATACCGATAACTTCTTGTATCAGATAATAATATTACTCAGTCAAGATGATACACATTCGGCAATGATGTATGCTTCAGACCATGGAGAAGATATATTTGATGACAAAAGAAAACTTTTTCTTCACGCATCTCCAGTTCCTTCTTATTATCAACTCCATATCCCACTTATTCTTTGGATGTCAAATTCTTATAAAGAATCATTCCCAATTTGTTATGAAACTGCCAACAAAAATAAAGACAAAGCTATTTCAAGCCGCAATGTTTTCCATACCATATTGTCTTTAGGAGGAATTCACACCCCATATCGCAGTGATTCTTTATCCATAGTCAGCCCTCTTTTTGTAGAAACAAAAAGATATTATCTCAATGACCACAATCAGCCCAAGCCGTTCGATGATATTGGATTAAAGAAAGAAGATTTCATGATGTTCAAGAAAGCCGGCATCAAACATTAAAAAAAGCCGCTTACAACCAAATGCAAGCGACTTTCTCTATTTAATTTACAGAAAAAAGTTATTCTTTGTCTTCTTTTTTAGGCTTATTAAAAGGTTTATTTCGGCGTTCAACCTTTTCAGGACGTTCTGTACGCTCTACTCTTTCAGGACGAGGCTGAAGAGCTTTCATTGACAACCGGAACTTTCCTGTTTTCTTATCGATTTCAATGAGTTTTACCGTTACATCATCTCCTTCTTTAATCCCCGAATTTTCCATTGAATCTATCCTATCCCAACTTATTTCAGAGATATGCAACAGACCATCTTTTCCTGGCATAAACTCGACAAATGCTCCAAACGCCAAAATTGATTTTACTTTTCCAGTATATACCTCTCCTTCTTCAGGAATAGCGACAATACCTTTAATCTTTGCCATAGCTGCATTAATTGCATCTCGGCCAGGAGCAGAAACTTCTACACGCCCGATATTATCTATTTCCTCAATAGTCACCACGGCTCCAGTCGCTTCCTGAATACCTTGTATTATTTTTCCACCCGGGCCAATCACTGCACCAATCATATCTTTAGGAATATTGATTACTTCAATACGCGGTGCATGAGGTTTCATCTCTGCTCTTGGTTCCGGTATGGTCTCTAATATTTTACCCAAAATATGCATCCGGCCTTCACGAGCCTGAGCTAAGGCCTTTTCAAGAACTTCATAGGAAAGACCGTCCACCTTAATATCCATTTGAGTGGCAGTAATGCCATCTTTCGTCCCAGTCACTTTAAAGTCCATATCTCCCAAATGGTCTTCATCACCCAATATATCTGACAAGACCGCAAATTTAACATTATCCTTATCGGTAATCAATCCCATAGCAATACCGGATACAGGTTTCTTTATCTGTACTCCAGCATCCATAAGAGCTAATGTTCCGGCACAAACCGTAGCCATAGAAGATGAACCGTTAGATTCAAGAATATCCGATACCACACGAATAACATAAGGATAATCTTCCGGAATCATTCTTTTTAGCGCCCGATTGGCCAAATTGCCATGTCCGATTTCGCGACGTCCTACGCCACGGCTTGCTTTCGCTTCCCCAGTAGAGAATGGAGGAAAATTATAATGCAATAAGAAACGCTCCCGACTCTGGTCCAAAACATCATCTACGATTTTTTCATCCAATTTTGTACCCAAAGTTACTGTTGAAAGAGACTGTGTCTCTCCACGAGTAAACACGGCTGATCCGTGAGGGCCTGGTATATAATCGACTTCTGCCCAAATAGGACGAATTTGTGTTGTAGTACGACCATCAAGACGCTTCCCTTCATCCAATATGCAACGGCGCATAGCTTCTTTCTCAACATCATGGTAATAACGCTTTACTAAAGCTTCTTTCTCTGCTGCTGCCTCTGGGTCCATTGCTGCTAAATAATCTTCTACGATTCCATCAAAAGCAGCCATCCGTTCATGCTTGTTCGTGTTACCAGAACGAGCTATTTCATAAGCTTTATCGTAACATTTTTCCCAAACGTCTTTGCGAAGCTCCTCATCATTCACCTCATGACAATATGTTCTCTTTACAGTAGAACCTACGGCCTCTGCCAATTCTATCTGGACTTGACATTGAACCTTTATAGCCTCATGTGCAAACTTTAATGCTTCTAATAATTCAGCTTCTGAGACCTCATCCATTTCTCCCTCGACCATCATAATATTGTCCATGGTAGCACCCACCATCAAATCAATATCAGCTTTCGCAAGCTCCTCAAAAGTCGGGTTTATTTTAAATTGTCCATCAATACGAGCAACACGTACTTCAGAAATAGGACCGTTAAAAGGGATATCAGAAACAGCCAATGCTGCTGAAGCTGCCAAACCGGCCAATGCATCAGGCATATCTTTACCGTCTGATGAAAATAAGATAATATTCACAAATGTATCAGCATGGTAATTATCGGGGAATAAGGGACGTAATACCCGATCCACCAGCCGGGATGTTAAGATTTCATAATCAGAAGCCCGACCTTCTCTCTTTGTAAAACCTCCGGGAAAACGTCCAAACGCTGAAAATTTCTCTTTATACTCTACTTGCAAAGGCATAAAATCAACACCTTCTCCTGCCTCTTGTGCAGATACTACAGTAGCCAGTAACATAGTATTACCCATGCGAACTTCTACTGCTCCATCGGCTTGCTTAGCCAATTTTCCTGTTTCGATCGTGATGGTCCGTCCATCGCTCAATTCGATCGTTTTTTTAATAGGATTAATCATAAATCTTTATTTCATTTTCACTTTCTGTCCAAAATCATGCAAAGATAAACAAACTTTTATGCGCAACCGCGTGAAAATGAAAGAAAAATATAAAAACTACTTTTTTATATATAAGAAATCCTTTCCTAAAGAGCACCTTTTTGTATTTTTACTTTCTTTTTAATCTTACCAAAGAATTGTGAGTACAATGAAAAAACATATCTTTGTAACAGATTATCTCAATAATCCAAACACATTATCTATATGAAAAAATATATTTTAATATTATTTACTGCCGTATTATTTAGTGCTTGTCATCATAATGATTTCACAGTAAAAGGTGTTATTTCTGGGGCAGGCGGAGAAATACTTTATTTGGAGGCTAATGAAATACATAGAATACAAGTCTTAGACTCTGTCAAACTTAAGACTTCTGGTGAGTACGAATTTCATGCCAAAGCTCCCGAATATCCTGAATTTTATCGACTCCGTCTAAAGAACTCATATATAAATTTTTCGATAGATTCTACCGAAACAATTATCATAAATGCTCAAGAACCGGGATTTACATCCAATTATAAAGTTGAAGGTTCTGATAATAGTGAAAAAATAAGAATAATCGCATTAGCCGGTCAAGAATTAAAGAAATACGTTGATAAATACAACGAACAAATCAAAAATCCGGAGAACAATTCTCAACTACTTGCACAACAACTACTTGAAAAAGTACAGAACTATAAAAAAGAAATTCTCCCTTTAATCTATGAAAATCCCCGTTCTACAGCTGCTTACTTCGCTATTTTCCAACAAATCAACGGGCAAGATATATTTGACCCATATGATAAAGAAGATAGCAAGGCAATCCGGGCTGTCGCTACACAATACGATTTTTACTATAAAAATTCTGTACGGGCGAAGCAATTACATAATATGGCTATAGAAGCTCTAAAAATGGCTCGTATCGCTGAGAAGGGTAACACCATAAAAATAGATACCATAGCATCGGTCATCGATATATCTTTACCAGATATATATGGAAAAAAACAAACTCTTTCCTCATTAAAAGGTAAAGTGGTCTTATTGGACTTTACAGCCTATCAGACTGAATATTCTCCACAATACAATTTATTATTGGCTGAAATATATCGGAAATATAAACAACAAGGAGTCGAAATCTTCCAAATTTCTCTTGACAATGATGATAATTTCTGGAAAGTATCCGCGTCAAATCTGCCTTGGATATGTGTAAGAGACGCAAATAGCCTGAATTCTCGTATTGCTGCTACCTACAATGTACAGCAATTACCAACAGCTTATCTTCTCGACAGAACTGGAGCTATCCGCACTCGATTGACATCTATGAAAGAGATTGAAAATGAAATAAAAAAACTTTTATAATAAAACTCCATAAATAAATATTTCTAATATAGAAAGTTAGAAAGATTTTGCTTTTTATTTGGCAAGTCAAAAAAAGAGATTATCTTTGCAATACAGAAGAACACAAAAAGGAGTTCCGGCTGAACAGCGGGGATTCTTTTTGTTTTATAAAAAACGGAAACAATTTAAATAATAAAAACTATAGGAGATCAAAATTATGGCAATTAGTTATATGACCGAAGAAGGTTATAAGAAAATGCTTGAAGAAATCGCTTACATGGAAAATGTAAAGCGTCCGGAAATTTCAAGACAAATCGCAGAAGCACGAGATAAAGGCGACCTTTCTGAAAATGCAGAGTATGATGCAGCCAAAGAAGCTCAAGGCATGCTTGAAATGAAAATAGCTCAATTAAAAGATAAAGTAGCTAATGCTCGTTTAATTGACGAAACAAAGTTAAATACCCACACTGTCCAAATACTGAACAAAGTAAAAATAAAAAATACCAAGAATAATGCTGTTATGCAGTATATGTTAGTATCAGAAAGTGAGGCTAACCTAAAAGAAGGAAAAATAGCAGTAAGCACACCTATAGGGAAAGGATTAATCGGTAAAAAAGTAGGAGACATTGTAGAAATACAAGTTCCGTCCGGTCTAATGACATTTGAAATTATTGATATATCGATATAAAGAAAAAGCGATTCAAGCCAACTTAAAAGTGCGTTTGAATCGCTTTTCAAATTTAGTAAAAGAATCTCTCTTTCCATCCTATAGTTATTGGGGAAGAGAGATTTTTTTATATATTTGTAACTAGAATTCAAAGGTTTGCCGTTTAAAGTTTTAAAGAAGGCTTTAAGATTATTCATAGAGCAAAAAGTTCCGAAGTCATTTATATTGAGACTTCCTGTAACATACAAAATAATACATTTATATTTTTATGAAATAACCTAATACGCAAGACATTGAAAACAAAAGGTTTAATCTTAATCAGTTTATTATTTATTGTCTTCGCAAAAGTAAGCAAAGCTCAAGACTTTACTTTCCGGCATTTGACGACCAATGAAGGACTATCTCAGATTACAGTCAACTCCATTTACATAGATGAATATGGTTTTGTTTGGATTGGAACACGAGATGGTTTATGCCGTTATAATGGCAACGATATCAAAACATTCAAATTACAAAAAGGGAATCCGAACAGCTTATTTTGCAATACAGTAATCCAATTGGAAGGAAATCAAGAAGGAATTATCTATTTACTTTGTACAGAAGGTCTCTCTGAGTTTAATTTTAAAACAGAGAAATTCACTACCCTTATAGAAGGAGATGTAGGTGCTATCTATTATAACGAAGTCCTTTATATTGGTCTCGGCAATGAACTATGTATCTTCGACCCAGATTTAAGAAAGATAGTACCTTTTTTCAGACTACCTGACAAATACGCAAGAATCAGTCGCTTGCTGAAAGATAACAATGGCATATTCTGGATCGGCACCTCCAATAATGGTTTATACCGATTAAATACAGAAAACAAAGTTTTGATAGACCAGCCAGTAAAAAAGGGGAATATAACCAGTATCTACAAAGACAAAGAATATGGCATTTGGGTCGGCAGTTGGACCAACGGGCTCTTTTGGTTCACAAAAGACTCTATCAAGAACTTTCGCTACAATCCAATTGATAAAAATGGCTTATGTTCTGATTTTGTCCGTGACTGTTGTGAAGACAATGCCGGTTATATGTGGATCGGTACTTTTCATGGGTTAAACCGTTATGATAAAAAAACAGGAGAATTTATGCGTTTTGAAGCAGATATAAATAATCCGGAAAGTCTGACCCACTCGTCTATCTGGTGCATTGTCAAAGATCAGCAAGGCTCTCTTTGGATGGGAACATATTTCGGAGGCGTAAACTATTTTAATCCAGAATACGAAATCTATACCCGTTTCAAGATGTCCACCAAAGAAGAAGAAGGGTTGAGCTCTCCCATTGTCAGCCATATGTTGGAAGATAAGCACGGTAACTTATGGATTGCTACCGAGGGAGGTGGATTGAATAAATATGACCCTAAAACCAAAACATTCAAATGGTATAAACATATTCCCGGACAGAATAGTATTTCACAAAACAACATCAAAGTTCTATATTACGATACAGACCACGATTGTTTATGGATAGGCACACATTTAGGAAGCTTGAATAAACTAGATTTGAAGACAAACCTTTTCACTAACTATCCCTCTAAAGAAGGAGATAATGAAAGTCTCCCGTCCAATATCATCCGAGATATTGTCCCTTATAAAGATAGTCTTATCATTGCCACTCAAAATGGGGTCTGTATGTTCAATCCAGTGGATGGAAAATGCCGACAAATGTTTAAAGACATTAAACTGGGACATTCCATAAAGATGGTCGCCTCTTTATTTTTCGATCACGAAGGCACCTTATGGATCGCTGCCACTGGAGAAGGAGTTTTTGCTTATCGTTTCGATACCAATGAATTGACCAATTATCGTCATGACCCAAAAGATTCGACAAGTTTAAGTAATAATAATGTAAATGACATTACCGAAAGTCATTATAATGATCTATGGTTTTCTACTTCTGGAAGCGGGCTTGACAGATACAATTACAAAACTAAAACCTTTGAAAACTTTGATATGCAAAGTAATGGATTATCCAGTGACTGTGTCTACTCTGTTTGTGAGTCCCGTTATGGTAAATTATTAGTAATTACCAACAAAGGATTTTCGCAATTCGACCAATCCAGTAAGTCTTTTTACAATTATACAATAGAAGACGGATTCCCACTAATGACAGCCAACGAAAACGCCCTCTACCTATCCGCTGAAGGTGAAGTCTTTTTAGGAGGTGTTACCGGTCTTATTTCTTTTAATGAAAAAGATCTCCGATTTGCCCCAAAACCTTATAACATTATACTAAACCGTTTAAGTGTCAACGGAAAAGACGTAAAAATCAACGATGATACAGGCATATTACACAACTCGCTCTGTAATACAAAAGAAATTACTTTACAAAGTCAACATTCCGTATTCAGCATAGAATTTGCAGTATCAAATTTTATCCCAGCCAATAAAGATGAAATTATTTACAAATTAGAAGGATTTTCTGATAAATGGACCGAGACACACGGCCAACACTCCATTACTTACACAAATTTAAATCCAGGCAAATATATATTAATAATAAAAGGAAAAAATAATCCATTCACTCCTGAAGCTAAACTTTATATCAAAGTACTCCCTCCTTTTTATAAAACTATTTACGCTTATACGATATATATTTTAGTTATCGGTATCATTCTCTTTTATTTAATAAGAACATACAAAGGGCGTATCAAGCTACAAGAGTCTTTGAAATATGAAAAAAAACATATTCAAGATATAGAACGGCTGAATCAGTCCAAATTACGTTTCTTTACCAACATTTCCCATGAGTTCCGTACACCTTTGACTCTTATTACCGGTTATGCAGAAATGTTAATGCAAGTACAATCTTTTGCTCCGGCTGTATATAACAAAATATTAGGAATTTATAAAAATTGTCTGCAATTACAAGAGCTTATCACGGAACTACTCGATTTCAGGAAGCAAGAACAAGGACATATGAAAATAAAAGTATGGCATTATGACATTGTAAATTTTTTGTATGAAAATTACTTGATATTCAAAGAATATACTGCAGCAAAACAAATACAATTTATATTCCAAAAAGAAATAGATACATTGGATGTATGGTTCGACGCAAAACAAATGCAGAAAGTAATAAATAACCTGATATCCAATGCCCTTAAACATACGAAGAAAGATGGTATAATTACTATTAAAGTACGGAAAGAAAATAACGAAGCAGTCATTGATGTTAACGATACCGGTACAGGTATTGCTCCAGAAGATATAGATAAAATATTTGATCGATTTTACCAAAACGCACAAACCCAATCAGGCACAGGTATCGGTTTAGCTTTCGCAAAAGGTATTGTAGAACTTCACCACGGCACAATCAATGTAAATAGTGAATTAGGAAAAGGGGCTACATTTACAGTACGACTCAAATTAGGCGAAACTCATTTCAAAAAAGAGCAAATATGCGAACCCGAAAATACGACTAAACCTCTGCTCGAAATTGCCAAGCCTGAAATAGACCTAAGGGAACAAGAATTGACAGATACACCAGCTTTGAAAAATAATAACGTAAAAATGCTGATTGTAGAAGATAACGATGAACTGAAAGAAATGCTCGTCAGTATCTTCTCCACTTTTTATACAGTCATAACATCTTCTGATGGTCAGGATGGTTGGGAAAAAGTAAAAGAAGAGCTACCGGATATTGTTTTAAGTGATGTGATGATACCCAGAATGTCTGGAACGGAATTATGCAAATTGATAAAAAATGACATCGATACTTGCCATATTCCTGTCGTATTGATAACCGCCAGGACAGCAATAGAGTATAATATGGAAGGACTACGTTTAGGGGCCGATGACTATGTCACCAAGCCTTTTAATATTAATTTGTTGGTATCTCGTTGTAACAACTTGGTAAACAGCCGTATTATTCTTCAAGAAAAATTTAGTAAGCAACCTCAAACTGCGCTGAAAATGCTGGCAACCAATGCTATGGATAAAAATATACTGGACAAGGCCGTGAAAATTATAGAAAAATACATAGATAATCCCGAATTTAATATTAATATTTTTGCACGAGAAATGGGAATTGCTCGTACTAATTTATTTGCCAAAATAAAAGCTATAACGGGGCAGACACCCAATGAATTCATCTCTACAATTCGCCTGAAAAAAGCAGCAATTTTATTAAAGAACAACCCTGAACTGAACATATCCGAAATCTCTGATATGGTAGGCTTCAACTCATCTCGCTATTTCAGCAAATGTTTCAAAGCCCAATATCATATCAATCCCATATCTTATCGAAAAGGAATATCTGGGGAAGAAGAAGATAACAATGAATCAATGTCTGAAAACGTGTATTGATTAACCGATATGAATAAAAAAAGTACTATTTCTGTACGATTTTTATCTCCATTTTATCGTATAGTTACCATCTTTGTGTGACAAAATCTCGTATATGCTATGAAATGTAACTTATTTAAACACGGAACCGGCCTTCTATTGGCATCTTTATTTTCTTTAACAACTTCTGCTCAATTAGTACAGCATGAGCGGTTGCTCTCTTTCGAAGCCCCAGAAGTGCCGTCTTTTATCAGTAGTGAAAAATCCGAACTAAGCATCACCCCGGAGCATTATAAAGACGGAACTCAAGCTTTAAACTGGAAATTCAAACCGGGGGGCATATTATCTATTCAGAAGGATTTGCAATTTGAGCCCAAAGACCCGACAGGAAAAGATACTTATTTATCTGGATTTGTCGTTTGGATATATAATAAAAAGGCAACAGATAAATTGCTAAACTTTGAATTCCTGAAGGACGGAAAAATCTGTTCACACTTCCCTATGGGATTAAATTTTACCGGTTGGCGTGCTGCGTGGGTATGTTACGAACGAGACATGCAAGGAACTCCGGAAATCGGGATGAATGAAATACGTATCGTTGCCCCTGACGAAGCAGGAGAGCTTTGTATTGACCATTTATTGACTGCAGCAAAAATGGACCATCGTTATCAGACTGCAGACATACAAGTGCCGTTTGTCAACGCTGCAACAACCAGCCATTGGTTAGTTGTATATAAAAATTCAAAAATCCGTCCGGACATTGCTTTAGAAGCAACGGTAACCCCTCAACAGAAAAAAGAAATCGCTTTATTAGAATCCCGCCTGCGTGAGATAATCTATCAACCCTCCCAACTGACTGATAAAACCATGCAAAGTATTCGTAAAGCCTATGCAAGATATGGCATTACTTACAACAATAAAGGAGAAGTAAAAGGCATGCCTTTGTTTTTCGGACGTGCCGTCGAAGCATATGAACGG
Source organism: Coprobacter secundus (assembly GCA_000803105.1). Taxonomy (GTDB): domain Bacteria; phylum Bacteroidota; class Bacteroidia; order Bacteroidales; family Coprobacteraceae; genus Coprobacter; species Coprobacter secundus. The sequence continues at coordinate 178,780 of JTDA01000003.1, read as the reverse complement.
ATTGTACCAAACTATAATCCCAATATATTCAATGACAATTACATGGAGTTGAAAGAATATTTCAACTTAATGAACAAAATTGCAATCGCATACAACAACGCTACAGAAGAAAAGAACAAACTTGAATTGAAAAAAATGTTTTTGGCAATGTATGACCATGTAACAGACCAAGGAGTCGCTTATGGCAGTTGCTTAGGAAATTTTACTCATTATGGGTATAGTTTTCGAGGATATTATACATCTTACTTTTTAATGAAAGATGTACTCCGTGACGCAGGCAAACTGGATGATGCAGAAAAAGGTATGCGCTGGTATTCTATTGCCAACGAAGTATTTATCAAGCCAAATATATGGGGGCTGGATATGGACTCGTTCAATACCACCACCACCGGACGCATTGCCAGTATTTTAATGATGGAAGATTCTCCCGAAAAAGTACAGTATTTAAAAGCTTTTTCCCGCTGGATCAATAATGGCTGCCTCCCTGCCGACGGGCTGCTCGGTTCATTCAAACCGGATGGAGGGGCATTTCATCACTGTAACAATTATCCGGCCTATGCAGTAGGTGGCCTGGATGGTGCTACAAACATGATTTACCTATTAAGCCGCACAAGCTTTGCCGTCTCTGAGTTAGGTCACAATACAGTAAAGAATGTCTTGTTGGCCATGCGTTTCTATTGTAACAAATTAGACTTCCCATGGTCTATGTCCGGCCGTCATCCTGACGGAAAAGGGAAACTAGTCCCGATGCATTATGCCATGATGGCATTAGCCGGAACTCCAGACAAATCCCAAACGATAGATAAAGAGATGGGCAATGCCTATTTGCGATTAGTAACAAACGTAAAAGAGCATGAAACCGATAACCCAGAATATATACCCTTTGTCCCCAGCAGCCGGGAACAAGCGATGAAAGAAAAGTTACAAGCAGAAAACTGCATTGCCGAAGGTAACCCGCAAGGCAATTGGAACTTAGGATATGGCTGTACCAACATTCAGCGTCGTGATAACTGGTCGGCAGTCGCACGAGGTCATTCCCGTTACTTTTGGGCTTCTGAACATTATCGGGGTGTAAATATCTATGGTCGTTATTTGGCACATGGTTCCCTGCAACTACTAACAGCGCGTAATAAGTACGATGACGTATCGTCTAAAACAAGCGGTTGGGTAGAAGAAGGTTTTGATTGGGGGCGTATTCCGGGAGCAACAGCCATCCATTTGCCTATTGAGCAATTGAAAGCCGTTGTTTTGAACGTCGATAAGTATTCAGGATATGAAGAAATGCTTTATTCTGATGAAGCCTTTGCCGGAGGCATTACGCAAGAAAAAAAGAATGGTGCTTTCGGAATGAAACTCCATGAACACGACAAATATAACGGTTCACTTCGAGCACGTAAATCTTATCATTTTTTTGATAATAAAATTATCTGTTTAGGAAGTGATATCGAAAATATCAACAATGATTATGACACAGAAACTACGGTATTTCAATTAGCTTTGCTCAACAAACAAGACAAATCCTATTGGAATAATCCCATTATCGGAAAAAATTACTGGATCGATCATATAAACACAGGATACTATATTCCGGCTATAAAAGGTTATGACACAGCTATATTGGAGACACATTATAATCAGCATTCTATGTCCAACGAAGGGAAACCAACAACCGGAGATTGGATATCCCTGACCATCAATCACGGCAAAGCTCCACAAGGGCGTGCTTACCAATACGTTATATTGCCACAAATAAGCAAAGAAACGATGGAGCTGTTCATTAAAAAGCCGACTTATAAAGTTCTCCAGCAAAATAGTAAGGCTCATATCGTACAAGATCTGAATACAAATACAACTTCGTATATCTTATTCGAAACGCCCGAAGTATTACCGGAAGGCCTGATTCAACACGTAGATACAACCTGCCTGGTGATGATACATGAATTAGACAAAAAAGAGGCAATCTTAACTGTATCCAATCCAGACTTAGCACTCTACCGTGGAGCATCTGATGAAAAACTGGATGCACAAGGCAAACGGATCGAGAGAAGCATTTATTCCCGGCCATGGATATCAAACAAAAGTCAGGAAATTCCGGTTCGCGTAACGTTAAAAGGCAGATGGAATATAAGTGAGAATCCGGCATGTAAGGTTATTTCTTGTAACAAGAAAGCCACTACATTGGAATTTACATGTAAGGATGCGGCAAGTTTTGAAGTGAAATTGACAAAATAATCCATCCACAGTCATCTTATCTTACCCCAATAGTACAAAAAAGTCCAGCCTGATTACAAGAAATCGGTTGGACTTTTTTTTATTTCTTTTGCACTATCTACTTAATAAGGAATCCTATCTGATAAAATCCGCTCCTTATACCAAGGGTCATCTATCCCTTTCAATAAATTACCCATCTCTTGATATAATTGCTTTACAATTTCGGGATGTTCTTCCAATGACAAATTATGCATTTGATAAGGATCATTTACATCATCAAATAATAAGCTTCTGACCAGCTTCTTACTATCACGATCTATATAAAGAGCCATAGTATATTGTGCAGTTTTGATACCTCTCGATGAAGGGAAATAAGAGACAACCTTTCCTTCGCTATCTTTTTCTCCATCCAAATTTTGAATATACAAAGCTGATACAGGACGTTCGATATCTGCATTTTCATCAAAAAACAGTGGAGCGAAGTTACGTCCTTGTACCTCTTCGGGAATGGAATCTGACAGACCGCATAAACCCAGTAACGTAGGCATAATATCTGGAGAAGAAAGCATCAGATTATCTACTCGAGGAACGAGTTTATCCGGATAACGTACAAGAAAAGGTACATTCATAGATTCGGAATAAGGAGAATTCTTTGGATCATTCGTCCCTTGGCTACATAATGTTTCACCATGGTCTGACGCAAAAACAACAATGGTATTCTTGTCCAATCCAAGGTCTTTCAGAGCCGCCAGTATCTGGCCAAAAGCTCTGTCAACCCCAGACACAGAAGCAAAGTAGTAACGGGCACAAATAGCCTTCTCCATCTTGGTATCAGCGTTCGGGCGAACCAGAAGACTGTCTAATGGTACATCTTTGTATAGATTGAAGTCTTCTTCCATGCAATCATCCAACGAACGGTAAGGGCTATGTGGGGGATTCATACCTACCATAATAAAAAAAGGTTTCTTCGTATCGCGAACATTCCCTTCATTCTTTAAATAAGATACAACTTTCTCAGCCTCATGCAATGGAGACCACATCTTTGGTTCATGACGTACTCCGTCCGTATCCCAATAATGCGGATTTTTATGTTCATCAAACGTCCCGTAAGAATACCAATAATTAAAACCATGTCTTCGTTCCTCCGGTGTATAAGCATCCCACACAGGATTCTGTTCTTCTACATATTGGCCTGGACGTTCTGGATCATTCGGTGTAGGAAAATCGACATGAAGCTTACCGAAATAAGCACATTCATACCCAGACTTGCGAAAAACGTCTCCGATACATTCAGCATCTTCTCTCAAAGAACTAATCGGACGATTAGAATTGCAGTTTAAAGGGACACCGCTCTTATTTGCATACATTCCTGTAAGTAACATTCCTCGATGGGGACTACTAAGCGGGCAATTACTTTGTGCAGAAGTCAGTACGACCGATTCTCGTGCAAATTGGTCCAACACAGGAGTATGCACCGGATCTCCTCTGAAGTTTACTTTATCCCGAAATCCTTCCTGGCTCCAAAAACCCATGGCCTGATTTCTATACTGATCAGGAAATACATAAATAATATTAGGATAAGTCATTTTCTCTGTCTGGGAAATACTACATCCAGACAGAGAAAATAACCCTACTCCTCCTAATAACAAATTCACTGAACTTTTCATATTTTCTCACTTCTTTTCCAGTTCTCTTTTTCGTATCAACCCTTCCAAAAAGTAATAATCAGCATAATTCAACGGTACATCAATTTCACTTCCATGAGGTATACTACCCACCGAATGCATCAAGATAAAGTTCCCATTTGTCCCAACTTCAGCACGATAAGCCGGAGAACCTAAACTATACATAATCTTATCGGCAACTTCCTTATAATTCTTTTCCGGGACATAAGTGCTCAATTCATACAAAGCGGAAGCTGTACAAGCGGCAGCAGAAGCATCACGAGGCTCATTCGGGATATTGGGGGCATCATAATCCCAATAAGGCACCAAATCTTCCGGAAGGTTTTTATTACCAAAAATAAAATCATAAATCTTCTGGGCATGTTCCAGATATCTCTTGTCTTTTGTATAACGATAGCACATTGTATAACCATACAATGCCCAAGCTTGTCCCCTCGCCCATGAAGACTCATCTGCATATCCCTGGGCTGTCTGTTTACTCCGTACTGCTCCAGTCTCCGGATCATAATCCACCACATGGTAACAGCTGTTATCTTCTCTAAAATGATTAGCCATCGTTACATCAGCATGGCTCACAGCTATATTATAAAACGTAGAATCCCCAGACAAAAGGCTCGCTTCAAACATCAATTCAAGATTCATCATGTTATCAATAATTACTGGGCATGCCCATCCTCTTTGGCTCTGCCATCCACGGTCAGCATCCCATGATTGAATAACACCAGCTCCCGGACGGAAACGAGTAGAAAGCGAACGCGCTGTTTCCACAACTACATCCTTATATTCAGGTATATTTGCTATACGCAACCCATTCAAATAACTGCATCCTATCATAAATCCCACATCATGATGCCATTTCAAGTATTTGACCGAGTCTAATGCTTCTGTATATTTCCGAGCTAAAGGTAGCCATTTGGCATCTCCAGTCAATTTGTATGTATACCAAATATTACCGGGGAAAAATCCACTGCACCAATCATCAATAGGAATATACTTGATGTTCCCATTTTCATCGATAGTTCTCGGATTGAGAATCTTACCAGACTTTTCGATAATGTCAGTCTGAAGTGTTTCTTGAGCCACGGCATTAGCAATATTATCTTCGATGAAATCGACTTGACGTTCCTTGGAAGACGAACATCCTATTGCCGCAAACAACGATAAACTTAAAAGACAAAGAATATTTTTCATAATTTAAAAAGTTAAAATAAAATAGATGTGATTTTTGACATAAAAATAATTCTTATCTATCTATAAATAAGGCAAAATAATACAGAAATAATCCAAAATTGGAGATAATCAAAAACAAATTGAGGCACCTACAAGAAATGGATGTTTTTAGCCAATTTCCGAACGATTTTACACAATAATATTTTCGCAAAATAGGACATTTGTAGCGATACTTTTTTACATTAACTTTTAGATTACATATTATGAAAAAGAGATTACTTCTTATGTCATTACTTGTGACATCATTGGGTGCCTCTGCTCAATTCAACTGGCTATCAAACGGTGATTTTGAAGCAAGTGATAAAACTTTGGAAAGATTTACCAGTGCAGCAACACCGGAGAAAGGAGACTGGGCCATTTATGGTCAAAATGGTACCGATGCTTTTACTGGGGTATTGAAACATGAAGACGATACTTACAAAAATGTAGTAGAAATTACCGGTTCCAGTTCCGTAAGTTGGTACAAAGCTTATTTGATGCAAAATGTACAATATCCATTGAAAGCGGAAAAATTCCAATTGGTCTTCGATGCTAAAAACGTCAGTGGCAATACAAATATTTCAGCATGGATTTATTTGGGAGGGGGCAATACATATGCATTGAAAACCGATTTCGACGACAAAGAGGGAACTTCTGCAGCGTCCGGTGCTCGTTACGATTTTGCCGGGACATCCGAATGGCAAACTTTCACTGCAGATTTCGACTTTACATACCAATGTAATAATATAAATGCACCAAAATCTGTAGCTGATTGGGCCAAAACAGCAACTACAGATTCAGATTTGGCAGACGTACGCGTAGTTTTCGGGACAAATGCCAAGACAGGAGCTTTTCTAATCGATAACGTACGGTTAATCCCTGTAAATCCCGAAACAACACCTGATGGTGAAGAACCGGACCCAAAACCAGACCCAACTCCGACAGTTCCCGAAGATCCTGAATTTCCGGCTTACGTAGAAGTAACAGATGAAGGAGACTTCTTAAAAGACGGAGGCTTTGAACTTGACGTGGACGAAATCCAAAACTGGAGAACTCTGAACAAAGGTAAATTTTTAGGAGATATCGGCCATTGGTATTTCTATAACGAGGATAAAGATGGTGTTGACCCATATGCTTCAAGTGCAAAAATTCAAGATTCAGGAGACTCTCACGGGAAAGTGGCCGCTTTGGTAAACAAATCGCCTATTAGTAGCTGGTGGGGACACAACCTGATACAACGTATAGGTGTAAAGCTACAGCCTATGACTTATCGTCTGAGTTTCTATGTTCGCTCCAATAGTGGTGCAAAAGGAAAGCTAAACATCGCCCTGAAAGAAAAAGATGCAGAAAAATGCACAGGCTATGCTTTACTGGATGGATTTGTTCCGGCAGATCATCCCAAATCAAGCGGAACGACACCCGACTTTACAGCAACAACAGATTGGCAATTGATGGAATATGTCTTTGATCTTTCCAAAATGGCTACAACAATCTGGAGTCCGACATCTGGAACTACTACTGAAGAAGAAGCAAACGAAAGTATCGCCAATTACATTCAGGAAGTTACCAATGAAGAACTATGGAAAAATGCTTATCTCATAATGTGGAATGAAACTGCAAATTCTACGTTAGAAATAGACAACGTCATTTTTGAGCCGATAGACACATATACCGAAATTCAAAACCCCAGTTTCGAATCAAATACACTACTCCCGATTATGGTAGCCGCAGAACCTGCACCTGGAGCACGCAGTGGTCAATGGGTCGTTGTCAATAAACGTGGCGGAGAAATGAATCTCTCTATTGACGAAGAAGATGCTTTCGAAGGCAAACGGTCTATGAAATTGGAAACCGTCAAAGCTGCAAGTTATCCAAGAATGGACCAATACATGGCCATGGATATTTATGAAGTACCCGAAGGGGACTACACATTTGACTTTGCAGCCAAAGCTTCCCAAGAAGGGGCACCTATTCGTGTAGATGTATACGTTTACACCGATTCCGAAACATTTATGGCGGTAACAGGTGAAAACGGAGATGTATATGAACCCGATACTAACACTGGCCATGGGTTGAAAGTATTCAACGCAACCACAGAATGGACAGAATATAGTCAACCGGTAAAAATCGAAGAAAATATGTTGGTACGTTTAATTATCCGCCCCAATATCAAAGGGACAAACAATACCGGTTTACCTGACGATTATACACTCCCGGTATCACATTGGTTCGACAATTTCGCACTCAACGAAGCTGTACCTTCAAGTATAGAAGCAAATACTGTCAACAACAATGTACGGGTATATGCTCTGAATGGTTCTATTCAAATCAGCACTTCAGAAAATACAAATGTCAATATCTATAACATGAATGGTGCATTGGTAGACCAACTTAACAACATAAATGGAACTACAGCACGTACAGTGGCCCCGGGATTCTATACTGTGAAAGCAGTTTCTCCCAACCATGTACAGACATTTAAAGTCCTGGTAAAATAATGACAACGTTAGAAAGAAAATAAAACTGGAAAGAAGAAGAGGGGGGCAATCATAGTCCTCCCCTTCTTTCTCCATAAATTTCTTGTCTGGACCTTTATGATATAAATACTCACACTTGTTTGAGGAAAAACATTCCGATACATCGAAAACAATCAATTTCATAATATTACTTACTTAAACACATGTATATGAAAAAGTTTTTTACAATTGCCAGTGCTCTATTCTTGGCAACAAGCCTTTCGGCAAAGGTTGTCTATGTTGCTACAGACGGCAACAATAGCAACGACGGCTCTACATGGGACAATGCAGTTGCAGATATTCAGAAAGCTTATACTTTAGCTAATGCCGGTGATGAAATTTGGATAGCTGGAGGGACATATGTTATGACAGATGGTTCTGCTCTTTTAGTAGACATGAAAGACCAAGTAAATGTATACGGTAGTTTCCAAAAAGGAGATGCCAGTATAGATGCTCGTATTCGCCCAGATGCTGTAAATAAACCTTATGAGTTTGCCAATCCTACAATTTTCACGACTGAAGGAGTAACATTGTCTCAACGTCCTTTCGGTCGCTCAAATACAACAGACGAATGGGTGGGAGCCATTCTTGACGGCTTGTCTTTCTCTGATATGGCAACAAGCAACGGTAAACTGCTTTTCTTACAAACAGGTGTAACCATGCAAAATTGTATTGTCAAAAACTGTGGCGGTACTGAAATTATTGTTTATTTCGAAGGTAATGGTTTGATGAAAGACTGCCTGGTAGAAGGTTGTTACTCACTTGGAAGTGATAAAACTAAATTTTATGCTGTCCGTGTTTGTGCCTCAGCCACCTTCAAGAAAATAAACAATGTAGAAAACGTTACATTTAAAAATAATAAAGATGGTTCTTCCTTACACCTGTATAACTACGCAGAAGGAAATGGCCGTAGCTACGTAAAAAATTGTACATTCGATGGAAATACCAATTATTGCTTGGCATTCAAAAATGACGGAGCCAGCACCCCTGTATTAGTAGACCACTGTTTGTTCGAAAACAACAAGTGTGCAACAGCAGCCAATACAGTAGGAGAAGGTGTCGTATTTACCGGTAATTCTGCCAGTGCTGTCGCTATCACCAACTGCATCATCCGTAACAATGAAAATACAGCTGCAGCTACTGCCGATAGTAAAAATGCCATTATTGCACTGAATGGCGGTTCTATGAAACTGGTAAACTGTTTGATTCATAATAATAAATCTAATCGCCTGAATATCTATGTTGCTGGACACATGATCAATAATACCGTTGTAAACAATATTGGTTCTGTAGGTGCAGCAACAAAGAGTATGGGCGATTATATCAACAATATCTTCGTTAATAATACACCGACAGAAGGTAATACTGTATTCACAGCCGATTCTGAATCAAACATAGAATTTATATATAACGGTATCGCAGAAACAGATATAACCATAGCCAACGATAATGCATACGCAGACTACTATATTTCTGGAATAGATGCTTCATCTTTTGTAAATCCGACTTTGACTGCAGGATTGGTTACAAACGAAGAAGCCGCTAATGCTGATTTCTCTTTGGCAGCTTCATCTCCAGCTATAAATGCCGGGCTTTGGAATTATGACGGTTACGATGCCTATCCAGAACTATATGTAGGTTATATCGACGGTACGGAAATTCATGACGAAGCAGTTGCTGCATATCAGAAAGATTTAGCTGGGAATATACGCGTAGAAGATGGAAAAATCAGCTTAGGAGCTTACCAAGGAGCAAAAACAACTTCTGATATCGAAAATGTTGTACTTGACAATCGTTCAGCTATTGTATACGGAATAGCCGGAGCTATCATTGTCGAAACAGAAGAAATGACAAACGCCTTTGTATATGATATGACAGGTTCACTCATCAAAACCGTAACCATCAATGCAGGAAGCAATACAATTTCGGTAGCAGGAAATGGATTATACTTGGTCAAAGTGGGTAATGCTGCCTATAAGACAATCGTTAAATAATTAGATATTAATAAAAGGGTGCACATCAAAACGATGTATGCCCTTTTATTATTTTTATAAATATCTTAAAATATAAATTATGAAAAATACTTTTTTGTGGATTTACCGGTTGCTTAACCTGTTTATCATTACTTGTTTCTGTTCGTTACCGATATACGCACAGAATCAGCAAATAACAGGTAGAGTCTTGGATAAAGGGAATGAACCAGTCATTGGAGCTTCTGTTTTGGTAAAAGGAACAACAAATGGAACAATTACCGACTTGGACGGAAACTTCAGACTAAACAATGTAGCCAAAGATGCAACTATCCAAATTTCTTACATTGGTTACAAAACACAAGAATTTAAATTGGATGGAAAAACACATTTTCCCATTACATTAGATGAAGATACTCAAACATTGGATGAAGTTGTAGTAGTAGGTTACGGTGTACAACGCAAATCAGACTTAACGGGTGCTGTCGCTTCCGTAAAAGCCGCAGATGCATTGAAAGGAACTCCTGTATCTGATATCACCAATGCCCTACAAGGTCGTCTTGCCGGTGTAAGTATCATGTCCTCTTCCGGTCAACCCGGCTCCAGTGCAACCATTCGTGTTCGTGGTTCCAACTCATTAGCCTCGGAAAGTGGTCCACTAATTGTTATCGACGGTTTGATGGGCGGTTCTCTTTCATCTTTAAATCCCTCAGACATTGCTTCTGTCGAAGTCCTGAAAGACGCTTCCGCCACAGCTATTTATGGATCAAAAGGTTCTGCCGGTGTCATCTTGATTACCACTAAAAATCCGGAAAGCGGAAAAGTCAATGTGGAATATAATGGTTATATCAATTTCAAAACACCATATGAGTTACCGGAAATGATGTCTGCCGGTCAGTTTGCCGAGTTAGCAAATGATTATGTTAATGAAATTAACGCATCGACAGGGTCTTCCATGTCTGAATTTTATACACCGGAACAAATCCAGGAATTCTATCAAAATGGCGGATATGACTATATAGATAAAGTTTTCCGAAATATGTCTATAGAACATACTCACGAACTTTCAATTTCTGGAGGAAGTGAGAAAACGAAATTTCTATTTTCAGGTAGCTATAATGACAATCAGGGAATTGTTAATAATTCTTGGGGAAAACGTTTCAATTACCGTTTGAAAGTTGATACCGATATTCGCAAATGGTTGAAAGTCGGTTTGAATTTCTGGGGTGACTACCAAAAAAGTTCCTCTATTCGCTTTTCTCAATACAACAATTTGCTCATTGGCGCATTAACTTATCCGAACACTTTATCTCCGACAGACGAAAACGGGGACTATCGGACGAACAATTTGATTAGCCCTCAATATAACCCCTCTATCTTTGTGGATACGCCCCAAAATGATGGATACATCTATACATCTCGGTTACAAGGATATGTAGATGTGAAATTGGCCAAAGGACTGAATTTCCGTATGACACAGGGTTTCACATTCTATAATCGAAACACCCAAAACTTGTATGGAACAGGCAGTTATGAATACTACCAGTCATATGGACAACAAACATCTGCAGATGCACGCAGTTACCACAATTATAGCTGGATAAATACGAATATCCTGTCTTATATACGAGAATTCAATGAAGATCATCGTATCAATGCAACAGCCGTATTAGAACAACAATATGCAAATAATTATTACTTGAGAGGATTTGGCCGAGACTTGATTTCTGAGAAATTGGGTTATGACGCTTTGGGTATGTCTTCTCTTCATACAGTCGAATCGGAAAGAGACATTACTACCATGCTTTCTTACTTATTACGTGCCAACTACGTATTCAAGAATCGTTATATGGTAACGGCATCTTGGCGTCGTGACGGTTCCTCCGCTTTGGCAAAAGACAACCGTTGGGAAAATTTCTGGGCTATGGCTTTAGCTTGGGATATCAAGAAAGAAAAATTCATGCAACAAGTTGATTTCATGGATCAGTTCAAACTACGTTTCGGATACGGAGAAAATGGTAACCAAACAATGCCTTCCGGTCAAGATTATCTGGCTTGGACACAAATCACGGCAGAAAAAGATAAAGACGGTAATTTGAGCTTCGTCACTGAACGGCTGGCCAACCGTGATGTAAGATGGGAAAGAACCAGCCAATTTAACTACGGTCTGGATTTAGGCTTTTTCAATAATCGGTTGACTGCATCAGTAGATTATTATACAAAAGAGACCAAAGATGTATTGTTATATGTAAATATGCCTATCTATACCGGATTTACCAGTCGATACGCGAATGCCGGTACAGTAACGAATAAAGGGTTCGAAATAACTTTAGGTGCAGATCCCGTAGTAACTAAAAACTTCCGGTGGAATACATCTGTCACCTTGTCAAGAAACATAGGTAAAGTAAAAGAATTAGCAGACGGAAACAGTTATGCCGACTTATCCGGTAACTATGAAAACAAATATTTCAGAAACATAGTTGGTGAAAAAATAGCAACAATGTGGGGATATAGAAATGAAGGCGTATGGACTTCGGAAGAAGTAAATGCAGGTTTGGCCCCAGTAGGAACAGAGGCAGGTTCTTATAAATACAAGGATAAAGACAATAACGGAGTAATCGACGAAAATGACCGTGAAATTATCGGAAACGGACAGCCAAGTTTCCAATGGAGCTGGAATAATGCGTTGAGCTATAAAGGTTTCGATTTTAGCTTATTCGTAATTGGAGTACACGGTTTCGACATTTACAATTATACCCGCGAAGCACGCCTTTCTACAAATGGTTCAATTGTATTAAGCCCGACTCCGGAATGGGAAAACCGATGGACTCCGGAAAATGATAAAAATACAGGAGTTGCAGGTTTTATTGGCAATAGAAACGCCTTAACTCCCTCTTCTCAATACGTAGAAAATGGAAGTTTTGTAAAAGTCAAAAGTATTACATTAGGTTATACTTTCCCGGAAAATTGGATGAAGAAAGCCACCATCAACCGATTAAGAGTCTATGTTTCTCTGCAAAATCCATTTTTATTCACAGGATACTCCGGTATGGACCCGGAAGTTACTTTACAAAAGTCATTGACTTCCGGTATCGACTGGGGATATTATCCCAATGGTCGTAATTATTTAGTTGGTTTAAATCTCTCATTCTAATCTATATGAAAATAATGAAGAAACAAATATTAATTGCATCCTGCTCAGTAAGCATGTTGCTATGCGGATGTGTAGACCTAATGCAGGAACCCAGAAGTTTCCTGACTCCGGAAACCATGGTTTATGACCAAAAGACCATCGAAATCATGGCCAATGGTTTATATAACGATTTATGGTTCGAGAACTATGCTTATAATTGCCGCTCACAAATATTAGGAGTAGGAGCCGATGATATAGTAACCGGAACTATGACAAAACGTTATACATTTGTTGACCAGCTAAATGTTACTAACGCACAGCATGATGCCGATGTAGAATTAATGTGGCAAAACATGTATGCTGTAATCCGTTCGGCTAATTCGATGTTGAGAGACGTGGTCAAGTCTGAAGATGTCTCCGATGAAGTAAAAAATCCATACTTGGGTGAAGCTCATTTTATGCGAGCTTTCGCTTATTTCAATTTAGTACGCTACTTCGGCCCGGTACCGGCAATTTTAGATCCGGATTGCAATGAAGATATGTATGGCAATGCTTCAGGTTCAATCATACGAGCAAGTGTAGCAGATATTTATGATAAAATTATTGTTCCCGATTTGATTGCTGCCGAAACAATGCTCCCTGAAAGGGCTCGTACCAACGATAATTCACGTGCCAGCCGGGCAGCTGCAAAAGCTTGCTTGACAGATGTATATCTGACTATGGCGGGTTGGCCTCTAAAACGTGGACACGATTATTATGTTTTGGCTCGGGATAAAGCCAAAGAAGTAATTGACCATACAGATACAAAAACTTATACATTAGTACAACCCTACGAAAATTTATGGAAAGAGGCAAACAAATCTGATGATACAGAACACATCTTTGCCTTGAATCATGATTCGAATAATGGGACGGCAAGTAACTATGGTCGTTCATACTACGCTACAGAAGAAAGTTCGTCTGCATGGAGTGACTATTTAGCGGATTCCTGCTTCTATGAACGTTATCCAAACGATACACGAAAAAGCTTCAACTTCATCGCAAATTTTAAAGTCGAAGGTACACCTCGTCCTTTAAATTATAAACGGACTTCTATGCGTTCACCGGCAATTAATAAGTATAGAGACTATACTCCGCTGGATGCAAATGGGAAAGTGATTATGACTGCTCAGACAAACGGCATCACGCCCATTTACCGATATGCCGATATATTGCTGATGTATGCCGAAGCCCAAAATAAAGCAGACGGCAGTCCCAACGCATTGGCCTATCAATGTCTGAATGACATTCGTAAGCGTGCTGCAAATGGCGGAACTTATACAGAAGCTGCCAATTTATCTCCGGAAGATTTCGACAAAGCTGTTTTCGATGAACGTGGATGGGAATTTTTTGCTGAATTCAAGCGCTGGTTCCACCTGGTACGTACAGAAAAAGTATTAGAAGCCAACATGTACAACCCTCGCGTGAAAGCGGCTATCGAAAAAAACGGTATTGCAGCTAAAAGCAAAGAGGCATACTACTGGATGCCACTTCCTATACAAGAAGTACAATCGTGTGGTTTTGAACAAAATCCCCGCTAACTACTTTTAATACAAACTTAGTAAAAGGGTATTCCGGAAGTTGTGCAATCTGTTTTAGTAAATGGCAATCCGTTTTGTAAGCAGTAACTCACTACCTCAGGTATACCCTTTTTAATTCCATTAAAGAAAAAACATATGAAAAAATTAGTATTGACAGGAATGTTATTGTTAGGAGGATGGATAACAGCCTCTTCACAACACTCCTTTACATTTGAAGATGAGACGGTTCCCTCCCAATGGGTAGCAGAACAAGGTACACTCACTCTAAGTACCGAACATATGACAGAAGGAACACAATCACTATGTTGGGAAGTCCCTGCAGGACAAAAAGCGTCAATGCTTATCAACTTTACATCCTTCAGAACGTCAGTAAGCTACGCTTCCATATTTGACATTTACAGTCTCCAAGCTACAGAATCTCCACTAACTGTGGAATTTTTAAACGGAAGCAAAGAAGTACAACATACAGCTAACGTTACCATCAATTTTAAAGGATGGAGAGAATTTAATAGAGCCTACGGATACGATTTTAAATCAAAGGTAGCAAAAACTCTTGCTTACGTTCGTTTCACATTGGATAATACAGCTCTATCCTCCCCTCAAAAACTTTTTTTCGATGACGTAAACTTCAAAGGTTCGACCAACAGCAGCCGTCAGGCAATGGATTTAATGGTAAAAGATGTACAATATATACAAGATGGTTGTAAAGACCTGCTGCAGATTTACGCTTTTGAACCGGATATCGAACTGACAACGCCGACGCAAGAAGAGCTGAATGATATTACTTCTATTAAAGGAAAATATCCTTACACACCTACACCAGCCGAAACTCCACGAGTTTTAAGAGATGTAAGAAATTATGTTGGAACACTTGATATCGTTAGAAACGCTGACGGCTCAATCAAAGGAAATTCGATTATTACGAGTTCTACAGATTTAACAACGACCAAACAACGCGAATTGCTAATTCAGTTAAATGCCTTAGCTGCATCTTCGACAGATGGAGATTCTGAATTATTCCGAGACTTTCTGGACTTAGTCATAGACCAAGGTGTAATGTACCAATACCCTCAATTACCTTCAAATAATTATAGCGTAGTTCGTGAATATCCTCAATTACTGTTAAATCTCCTCCCAAAATCTACAGAAGAACAGCAGACTGAGATATTAAAAATGGTTCGCTGGATATCTGAAGCCGGATGGGCTTATGCCGACACAGATTATCTATCTACAGAATTCAGTTCGGATATCATGTACAATTATTTATCTCATTTCTTATCATATGCAGCCTACCAGCCAGATACAAAAATTGCTGTTCGAGAACTAAAAGCAATGTCCCGGTTTATGGAACGGATAGTAGCGCCTGTATCCGGAGGATACGACACGGTAAAACCGGATGGTGTAGGGTTCCATCATGGTACACATTATAATAACTACATGTATGCATATAACGGATGGACCGATGCCGTCTATAATTTGAAAGGGACAGCATTCCGTATATCAGAAACAGCATACAATTATATGAAGAAAGCCGTTTTGGCTTGTTATATAATGAGTAATCGTTCCAATACTGGCTCCAATTATTATGCAAACAGTTTGAGTGGCCGTCACCCATTAGATGGAGGTCATGTGAATCAATTCTCTAAAGCTTATTTAGAAAAGTTCATTGAAATCGGGACAGACATTTTCGGGATGGAAGATACAGAATTGACTTCTGCATACAACTACTTCTTACTGAGCGATAAATACAACGCACCTGAAGCCGATTATACAGGTTTTTACCAATTCAATTATAGTCCAATTGGAGTTTATCGAGGTAACGATTGGGTTGTAACCATGCGTGCCCCAACAACAAGAATGTGGGGAGCTGAGATTTATAGTGGTACCAGTCGATTTAGCCGTTATCAATCACACGGAACAATGGAAGTTGTTTATAGTGGCGCATTGACAAACTCCGGATTACCTCTCTCTCCTACCGGTTACGATTGGAATGTTGCCCCTGGAGGAACAACCGTACATTATACTTCATGGAGAGAAATGATGCCTAAACAAAATACAACCCAACGGTTTGACCAATTTACAGCCACTAAAGATTTTGCAGGAGCATTAGCTTGGGGGAACTATGGTATGTTTGCCTGTGATTTCGACCAAATAGACACCTGGGGAGGACAATGTTTCACTCCTACTAACTTGGTATTCAAAAAATCGGTATATGCCTTTGACAGCATGTTGATTAGCTTGGGCTCCAATATCAGTTCTTCCGGGTCATATGGAGACGACCGTGTCACGGCAACTAATCTTTTCCAAGAAGTCGGCTCTGATATGGGCAATTTGAATATAAACGGTACAATGATGAGCTCAGGTGATGCTGATAAAGAACTTTCATCCGAAACAGATACTTGGATAGTAACTCCTAAAGGCACAGGATACTTTATCCCTAAAGGAAATGATAATATTGTCGTAAAATATGGAGAACAAGAAGGTCCGAATGAGGATGGCTCCGATGTAGATTCTCCAGCAACAGCAATTGCGACGAAAGCATACATCAACCATGGAGTGAAGCCTACAGATAAGAACTATACATTTGTAATGGTTCCTCAAACAACAGCAGAAAAAATGCAAAACCTGGCCTCAGAACTGACAAATGGTGGGGGAGAACGTTATACAATCTTATCACAAACAGATAAATTCCATGCATTGACTTATAAACCGGCCGGAATCACAGCCTATGCTTTCTTTGAAGCAGTAGACGATACCAAATTGAGCGTAGTGAAAGCAGTAGGGTCTGAAATGTTATTGATGCAACGCCCTCAATCTGACGGTTCGCTCCATCTGGCCGTATGTAACCCCAATTTACGTCCTCAATCCAAAAGTTCTTCCCTTGGAGACTGGTTGCCTGGTACTACCGAAACAAGTATTACATTAGAAGGAGAATGGTATACAGATATGGAAGCAGAAGGATTTAAAATCAACGATCCAGAAAACGGACAGACTGTAATCGAACTGACATTGAATCACGGATTACCCATTTATATACAAGTCGGTCCAGAAGGATACACCTCCTCTATTGACTCCGAAGAAATCGAAGGAGATTGGTTAAGAGTATTTCGCTCAGGCGAAGAAATGGTCGTAGAACTGACAAAACCGAGTTCAAATGCCACATTCGTCGAACTTTATTCCATTGACGGAACAAAAACCAGAAGCGAAGTTCTGAATCCAGGAATACAAAAAGGGAGTATAAAGTTGCAGCAAGGTAATGCCGTACAAATATTACGCGTTCGCAATGGAGATAAAGTAAAAGTTCTTAAATGTATTCACTAACCATACAAAATAGAAATAAAGATAAAGTTTGATGTATTATCCTTATCTTTATTTCTATTTCGAATAATATATCAAAAACTATAATATCATATGAAAAATCGAATCATCACTATTCTTTTATTATTTTGCTGTTTATTAGCAACAACTCCAATTTCTGCAAAAAAATGGCGTGCTAAGCATACTGTGTTGATTGCATTGGATGGCTGGGGAGCATACAGCGTATCAAAAGGAAATATCCCTCATATAAAAAACTTAATGGAGCAAGGTTCTTATACTTTGCATAAACGCTGTGTTTTTCCTTCCGCCAGTGCTATCAACTGGGCATCCATGTTTATGGGTGTAGGAACAGAACTTCACGGATACACTAAATAGGGTTCTAAAACGCCTGAAATTCCATCTCGCGTTGTAAACGAACACAATATATCTCCTACCATTTTTTCTATTATGCGTGAACAGTATCCAAATGCAGAAATCGGTGTATTACACGAATGGGAAGGAATAAAATATTTAGTGGACACTTTGGCATTAAGCCATCGCGGCCAAGCACCCTCTTATGATGATTATCCAGAAGCCCTATGCGAAATGGCAGAAACGTATATCAAAGACAAAAAACCAGCATTAGTAGCTGTATGTTTCGACCAATTAGACCATGTCGGACACAAATCCGGTCATGATACCCAAGAATACTATAATTGTCTCCATACTTTGGACGGATATATCGGTCGTATTATTCAAGCAATCAAAGATGCTGGAATCTGGGACGACACGATTATCATGTTAACGGCAGACCATGGAGGAATCAACAAAGGCCATGGAGGTATTACACTGGAAGAAGTAGAAATACCGTTTATCATTGCAGGAAAAAATATCAAACAAAGTGGAGAATTTCAGGAAAGCATGATGCAATTCGACACAGCAGCAACCATTGCTTATGTATTCCGTTTAGAACAGCCTCAAGTTTGGACAGGTCGTCCAATGAAGCAAGTTTTCAAGAAATAAGTTACCTATTTCATTTTTCCATATTTCACTTTTTTGTAGTACCTTTGGTTATAATAAACATAAAAACTTATCGACATGCCAACTATTTTTAGTCGTATTGTAGCCGGAGAAATTCCTTGCTATAAAGTGGCCGAAAACGACCGTTTTTTTGCTTTTCTGGATATCAATCCAATAACCCAAGGTCATACATTAGTTATACCTAAAAAAGAAGGGGATTATATTTTTGCCATGGATGACAAAGAATTAAGCGACTTCTCCTTATTCGCCAAAAAAGTAGCAAAGGCTATAGAAAAAGCCATACCTTGCAAACGTGTAGGAATGGCTGTTATCGGATTAGAAGTGCCACATACACATATTCACTTAATTCCTATTAATAAGGAATCCGATATGTTCTTTACTAATCCAAAACTTAAATTATCTCCTGAAGAAATGAACGACATTGCTGTTCGTATATCTTCGAAATTTGAATAATAATTTCTTATAAAAATAGCCGGAGTTTATTCCGGCTATTTTTATCTTCTGTATAAAGTATTGAAACATATAAAATTGGGATGAAGAGAACTGTTTTTCAATCCTATTCCCAACAATAAAGGCTGGTATCTTAAGCTTTAAAGCAATTTAGAACGCATATATCTGACAGGGTACCACGCTGATAAAAATCCCAAAAGAGAAACAATACCCATTACAGCAATAACATCAACCCACATCAATTCCACAGGATAAGCGTCTACTACAAATGCTCCAGTCCCCTCTCCCAATCGTAATAACCCGAAATGCTGCTGTAATAAACATAAAGTAATACCTAATACAAGGCCAATAACTGCACCTATCGCTGAAATCAAACAACCTTCGGTAAGGAATATCTTGGATATAAGTCTATCATCTGCACCCATACTTTGTAAGGTAAGGATATTTTCTTTCTTATCGATAATCAACATTGACAATGAGCCTATGACATTAAAAGTAGCAATCATTAAAATAAAAGCCAATATCAAAAAAGTCATCCATTTCTCAATCTGCATCATTCGAAAAGAATCTTCTTGCTGCATCATACGGTCTTTTACTGTATAGTTTTCTCCTAAAACTTCTTTCAAATGAGATATCATTCCTGATATATCCGCCCCCGGTTTCAATTTTATTTCTATTGCTGAGACCTCGGTTGTATAATCCAAAATTTTCCGAGCAAAATCAAGAGGGACAATAACCATCTGGTCGTCATACTCCTGCTGATTGACACTGAAAACCGCTGCAACAAAAAGATTTCCCTCATTAAACGACGCTGCAGGGTTGGCCATATTGACTCGAACATTTCGCTTAGGAGTATAAAATTGTAATGGATGTACAAAGCGAGCTCCTGCTTCCAACTGATTAGCTATACCAACTCCTATCGTAGCGTAACCTACAATAGAATCACGAAGCATAAAATTCCCATCCAATAGAATCTTGTCTATTTCTGTCAATTGTCCGAAATTGTCAGATACCCCTTTCATTAATGCAGGCATTTGTTTATCTCTATACACTAACAGAACATTCTCTTCAAGTACCGGAGACCACACCTCAATATTCTCCCATTTAGAAATATCCGTAAACAGAGTATCTGAAATATCAAACGTTTTTCCCTTTATCGGTTCAATTTTTATATCTGGGTCAAGAGTCGAATATAAAGATGCTATCAATTCCTGAAAGCCGTTATATACTGATAAAGTACAAATCAAAGCCATTGTAGTGAGAGCAACACCACAAACCGATACCATAGAAATAATATTAATTGCACTATGTGATTTTTTAGAAAAGAGATAACGCCATGCAATTGTAGATGATAACCCCATTTTTCTACTGGTTTCTTGTTTTCTCTACTTTTTCAACAACATATCAATATTTTCGATATAGTCAAGAGAATCATCCAAAAAGAAAGACAACTCTGGAGTTTTACGTAACTGGAACCTTATCCTCTGAGCCAATTCATATCGTATATTTCTGGCATTCAATCGTATAGAATCTAATATTTCCTGTGCTTTTTCTGAAGGGAATATACTCAGATACACTTTTGCCACACTTAAATCCGGGCTCACACGAACTACACTAACCGATATCAATACACCATGAGTCTTCCGGGTTTCATTTAAGAATATATCACTTAAATCTTTCTGTAATAAGCGACTTATTTTACTTTGTCTGGTCGTTTCCATAATAGCAATTTTAAATTTTTCAAGATTTGATATTCCATTAAAACAGGAACAAAAACCTATCTATAAAAAAAGGGTATAAATTTCACAAAGTTCAATATACGAACTTTCTATGAATTTACCCTATTTTTTATCTTATTTTATTTTTTCCAAATCAGAGTTAACCCATCTCGTAAAGGCAGAATAACTTTTTCGACCCTATTGTCTGCAGCAATCATTTCATTAAAACGAAGTATGCCGACTGTCTGTGCATCTCTCGACTGAGGTTCGGTAACAACCTTACCGTCCCATAAAGTATTGTCGGCCAAAATAAAACCTCCCGAACGTACCTTATCAAATACCAAATCATAATATTCGACATAATGCCGCTTATCTGCATCAATAAAAACCAGGTCGAACACACGATCAATACTCGGGACAATATGCATGGCATCGCCTATATAGAAACGAATACGCTCCTTATATTCTGACTGTTCAAAATAAGAACATGTGAAGTCCTCTATTTCATCATCTATCTCAATCGTATGAATTTCCCCATCAGGAACAATCCCTTCTGCCATACACAAAGCTGAATATCCTGTAAAAGTACCTAACTCAAGAACATACTTCGGCTTTATCATCCGACAGAGCATCTTAAGTATACGCCCCTGCAAATGCCCCGACAACATACGAGGTCTTAATAATTTTACATGGGTTTCCCGATTGAGCCGGCTCAATAACTCCCCTTCTTCGTCACTATGCCTGAGAATATAGTCCTCAATACGATCATCCATATCAACGATCCGATTCCTCTAAATTAGGCAATACATAGTGATGATAATCATCTAACACTCGGTCCACCTGATTTATTTCAAGGAATGTAGAACCTCCGCCTTCTCCGAAAGCCCCTCCTACATAAGCAATTAAATCATCTCGCGTAAGCCATCCCCGCCCAATCAACAAATTCAGCCCATTATAAAGATATTCACGCGATGTTTTAGTCTCAGCCTGATACATTGGGAAAACACCATAGGAGAGTGCCAACTCTCTCATTGTCCGTTCCTTATAACATACGGCCAAAACTGGATATTTGCCTCTATATGCTGCGACATAACGAGCCGTGCGTCCGGTATAACTATCTGTAATGATAGCTTTGGTTCCTAACTTCACTGAAGATTTTACTGCTTGTTTTGCCAAAAATGAAGTAACATCCATCGCTGATTCAGGTGTAACTACACGAATATCATTATCGGAAAGTTTTGTTTTCTCCGCTTCCTCTGCAACTTTCGACATAGTAGCAATAGCCTCTACAGGATATTTTCCATAAGCTGTTTCCCCACTGAGCATTAAAGCATCGGTACGATAATATATCGCATTAGCGATATCTGTAACCTCTGCCCGAGTCGGCCGAGGATTTTTTATCATAGAATGCAACATCTGAGTCGCCACAATAACCGGTTTTTTAGCCTGAACGCATTTCTTTATCAAAATACGCTGTATACCCGGTATCTTTTCTTGCGGAACTTCAATACCCAAATCTCCACGAGCAATCATTACCCCATAAGCGACCTCAAGAATCTCATCAATATTATCAACACCTTCTTGATTCTCTATCTTCGCAATAATTTTTATTTCACTGTTATGGGCATCCAATATTTCTTGTATATCAAGAACATCTTGCTTATTACGTACAAAAGAATGTGCAATAAAATCAATATTGTGTTCTATAGCGAAAAGAATATTTCGTTTATCCTTTTCCGTCAAGGATGGTAAATTGATTCGTACACCCGGTACATTGACACTCTTTCTTGACCCCAGCTCCCCTTCATTTTGTGCTTCACACAATAAGTAATCAGGATGCTTTTCCAAGACAGCAAACTCAATTTCTCCATCATCGATAAGAATACGGCTTTGCGTCGTCAAATCCTGGACAAAATTGGGATATGAAATACCTATACATTCTTTAGTGGTAGGAATATTCGGATCCCCAACCATTTTTACCCGATCCCCAGTCACAAAATTCACTCTCCCATCATCCTCTATTGTAGTCGTACGCATCTCAGGGCCTTTAGTATCCATCAGAATAGCTATCGTATTTGACACGGCTCTTACATTCGTAATGATTTTATTGAACCCGTCAGCATTTAAATGCGCAGAATTCATACGTACTACATTCATTCCATTATCGAACAATGCTTTGACGAATTCTACATCGCACCTCAAATCCGAAACTGTAGCAACAATTTTAGTGTGTTTAGACATATACTTATTTATTATGTTACTTTCTATTATAATTTATTTACCAAAGCTTCAACAGCCAAACGATATGAGTCAAGGCCAAAACCTATTACCGAACCTTTACAAGCTGCCGCAATCATTGATACATGACGATACGATTCCCGATTATGAATATTAGAAATATGTACTTCGACAACCGGAGCAGGAATTGCACGTATAGCATCGGACAAGGCAATTGATGTATGCGTATAAGCTCCTGCATTCAAAATAATACCATCTATGTCAAAACCATATTTATGTATTTGATCTATAAGCTCACCTTCAATATTCGACTGGAAATAATGAATAATATGATCCGGATAATGCTTTCTTAACAATTCAAGATAATCTTCAAACGAACTCTCCCCATAAACGCTCTTTTCTCGTTTTCCCAATAAGTTTAGGTTAGGGCCATTAATAATTAAAATATTCATAATTAATCATCCTTATTTATATCTTTGTAATGGCAATTGTTCTGTTTGAGCACTTTCAACAGCCCAATATCCGATTATACAAAGATGATGCAAAAGTAGATAAAAAAATTGAATATATAATCAGCTATACTATGATACTTAACGAAGAAGGAATAATAAAAAAATATACTTCTTATCTGAAAATAGAAAAAGGGTTATCTGCAAATACTGTTCACGCTTATCTCGACGATTTGAAAAAGCTGATTTCCTATATAGATAGCTGTGACATAAAAATAGAAATATTTGAATCTATAGATTTGCACAAATTCATCCACAAATTGCAACAAGATAAAGTTCAACCTCGCACCCAAGCTCGTATCATATCGGGAATCAAATCTTTTTACGAATTTCTTTTACTTGAAAATTATATAACACATAACCCGACAGAATTAATTGAAGGTCCTAAAACCGGATTAAAATTGCCCGAAGTCCTCACCGTTAAAGAAATTGATTTACTATCATCATCTTTCGATTTATCTCAACCCGAAGGACAACGCAATAAAGCTATTATTGAAGTAATGTACGGATCGGGGCTTCGAGTATCTGAATTGATAAATTTAAAACTCTCACAAATATATCCCAAAGAAGAATTTATTATTATTGAAGGTAAAGGAGACAAACAGCGCTTGGTCCCAATTTCCCAAACCGCTCTCCACGAAATAAACTTATATTTGCAAGACCGAAACAAGCTTGATGTAAAAAAAGGAGATGAAGACATTCTTTTCCTAAACCGTCGAGGCGGCCGACTCACCCGTGTAATGATTTTTTATATTATACGCAACCAATGCAAAAAATGTGGTATTTCTAAAAAAATAAGTCCTCATACTTTACGACATTCATTCGCAACACACTTATTGGAAGGTGGAGCCAATTTAAGAGCAATACAACAAATGTTAGGACATGAAAGTATTACTACCACCGAAATATATACCCACATGGATAACGAATTTTTACGAAGTGAAATTCTCACACATCACCCCAGAAATACCCACAAATAAATTTATGATAATAAAACCAAAACTGAAAGATTATAAAAAATTTGCTGATAGGTTTTATTCAAAAAGCAACATTTATTTACAAAAATATATATATAATATCCATATCAAGGGGATTTTCTCTTTTATTTTTGTTTTTTTAAACTATTCAATGATTTAATTTTAAGACAATATATCAAAGCCTATTATACTTTTAACTATATTTGTAACGGTATTTTTTATGTATTGTTGTAAACAAATGATAATATATTTTATAGACAATAAAAACAGAAATATAGAGAACTTACTATTTTTGCAATTATAAAAGTATAAGTGTAACCAAATAAACAATTAGTTATGAACAAAAAACTTTATTTACCCTTATTGTTAGCTGTATTGGTAGCCTTTGTAGGGTGTAAAAAAATGGGAGGACTTAAAGCCGAGTACTTTACTGTAACCCCGAATCCACTTGAAGTTGTTGGTGGTGAAGTTCCAGCGACTATTACCGGCCAGTTCCCGGAAAAGTATTTTAACAAAAAAGCAACTGTAGTCGTTACTCCATATTTGGTATATGAAGGTGGAGAAACTGCAGGAACTCCGTACACCTATCAAGGTGAAAAAGTTGTTGGAAATGACCAAACTATTTCTTACAAATTGGGTGGAAATATTACAATGAAAACTTCATTTAAATATATTCCCGCTATGAGAAAATCAGATTTATATCTGGCATTTAAAGTTTCTCAAGGCAAAAAATCATATGACTTGCCTCGCGTTAAAGTTGCAGAAGGTGTTCTTTCCACAGCAGAAATATGTGACCCGAATTCCTTGACTCCAGCTCTCGCTGCAGATAAGTTCCAACGTATCATTAAAGAAAATTATCAAGCTGACATTTTATTCTTGATACAACAAGCTAACCTTCGTTCTGAAGAGCTGAAAAAAGCAGAAGTTCAAGACTTCCAGTCAAACTTGAAAGATGCAGCTGCCGCTCCCAATAAAAAAATCACAAACGTAAATATTTCGTCTTATGCTTCTCCTGATGGAGGTGTAAAATTAAATACTACTTTGGCCGAAAATCGTGAAAATGCGACAGTAAAATACATGAAAGGTCAAATGAAGAATAACAATGTAGAAGCTGACATGACAGCTGAATTTACTGCTCAAGATTGGGAAGGCTTCCAAGAATTAGTATCTAAATCCAACATTCAGGATAAAGACCTTATTCTTCGTGTATTATCTATGTACAAAGATCCAGAACAAAGAGAACAAGAAATCAAAAATATGTCTTCTACATTCCAGATCTTGGCCGAAGAAATTTTACCCAAACTTCGTTATTCCAGAATCTCTGCAGCAATCGATGTTATTGGTAAATCTGACGAAGAAATCAGCAAATTGGCTGCTTCAGATCCTAAATCTCTTACTGTAGATGAACTTCTCTATGCTGCTACTTTGACTAAAAATCCGTCAGAAAAAGCTGCAATCTACAAAAAAGCTACAGAAATCTACCCGAACGATTATCGTGGATTCAATAACTTAGGTATGGTCAACTTCGAACAAGGAGATCTTAATGGTGCAGAAAACAATTTCAAGAAAGCTGCAAAAGTAAACCCGAACTCTCCTGAAGTACAAATGAACTTAGGCTTGATCGACCTTACTAAAGATGAACTCAACAGTGCAGAACAAGCATTTGGCAAATCAGCAGGTGTTAATGAATTGAACGATGCTCTCGGTGTTCTCTACATGCAAAAAGGTGATTACACCAAAGCTGTACGCGCATTTGGTGATTCCAAAACCAACAATGCTGCGCTAGCTCAAATCTTAACAAAAGATTACAATAAAGCTAAAAATACGTTGTCTGCCGTTAGTGAACCTAATGCAACTACATATTATTTGATGGCCGTTGTCGGAGCTCGTACCAATAATCAAAAAGCTGTTACTGACAACTTGAAAAAAGCTGTTAGCTTAGACAGCAACATGGCACAACAAGCTGCTACTGACCTTGAATTCGCAAAATATGATATTTCTTCTATCAAATAATAATAGAAAATAAACTTACAGGAAAGGGCCCTTCAATGAAGGGCCCTTTCCTTTTTATCCCAACAATTTGATACCGATTCCATTGCATAAGCAGTATAAATATTATATCTTTACATCATATATTTTCATTAAAAATCGGCATTATGCAGGAACGCCATTTAAACAGAAAAAAATACTTTGAAGAACTAAGTATAACCAGCCAAAAATATTACATCCCATACTTAACACAACATTTCGAATTAACCCCAGAATGCTCGATTCTCGAAATCGGATGTGGTGATGGAGGTAATCTTCTTCCTTTTGCACAATACGGATGCAAAGTCACTGGAATAGACATCTCAATAAACCGAATAAAACAAGCTCAAGATTTCTTTTTAGAAGCAGGACTTAAGGCTCAATTAATAGCATCTGACATTTTTAAAATAGATGATTTTGGAAAACTGTTCGATATCATCATTATGCATGACGTCATAGAGCATATCGCCGATAAAGAAAAATTGCTAAAACAACTAAAAATCTATGTGAAAGATAATGGTATCATCTTTATCGGATTCCCTGCATGGCAAATGCCTTTTGGGGGGCACCAACAAACTTGCAGAAACAAAATAATTTCACATCTTCCGTTTATCCATCTTTTGCCCAATCCAATATACAAAACTTTGTTAAAAGCTGGAAACGAAATCCCCGAAAAAGTAGAAGAGCTCCTTGATATAAAGTCTTGTCAGATCTCCGTCGAACATTTCAGAAAACTATCTAAAAAAACCGGATACGATATACAAAAAGAAACACTCTACTTTATAAATCCTCATTACGAGATCAAATTTGGCTTAAAACCCAGAAAGCTATCCCCAATACTTTCACACATACCCTATATCAGGAATTATTTTACAACTTCGGCATTCTTCTTATTGAAGAAACATATCTAATTATAGCTCAACATAGTAACAGATATTCATTTTTATATAGATACCCCAAAATCATCTCACATTTTTTCGTAGATTTGCAAACAAAATATTGATTACGACATGACAGAAGAATTGTTTTCACAACTGCCTTATAAAGTAGCAGATATTACATTAGCCGATTTCGGACGTAAAGAAATAGAATTAGCAGAGAAAGAAATGCCAGGATTAATGGCCCTCAGAGAAAAATATAAAAAAGATAAACCGTTAAAAGGTGCCCGAATCATGGGTTCCCTGCACATGACTATCCAAACTGCAGTATTAATAGAAACTTTAGTCGAATTAGGAGCAGAGGTACAGTGGGTTAGTTGTAACATATATTCCACACAAGATCATGCAGCAGCGGCAATTGCGGCAACTGGAGTTCGGGTCTTTGCATGGAAAGGGGAAACTCTCGAAGACTATTGGTGGTGTACACTCCAGGCATTACGATTTCCAAACGGAAAAGGGCCGAATCTAATTGTCGATGACGGAGGAGATGCAACTTTAATGTTACATATGGGATATCGGGCAGAAAAAGACCCCTCTACATTAGATTACACACCGGAAACCCAAGATGAAATCGCACTGATAAAAATATTAAAAGCAACTTTAAATGCCGACAACAAATTATGGACTCAAATACTTCCCGAAATAAAAGGTGTCTCTGAAGAAACGACAACTGGAGTACATCGATTATATCAAATGATGGAAGAAGGTAAATTATTGTTCCCGGCTTTTAATGTAAACGATTCTGTAACTAAATCGAAATTTGATAACCACTACGGATGTAGAGAATCTTTAGCAGACGGTATAAAACGAGCTACGGATATTATGATTGCCGGAAAAGTCGTCGTTGTATGCGGATACGGTGACGTAGGTAAAGGATGTGCCCAATCAATGCGCTCCTACGGGGCCCGAGTCTTAGTTACAGAAATCGATCCGATTTGTGCATTACAAGCTGCAATGGAAGGATATGAAGTAACAACAGTTGAAGACGCTTTGGCGGAGGGTGATATTTATGTTACCACTACAGGAAATTGCGATATAATACGTATCGAGCATCTATCAAAAATGAAAGATAATGCAATTGTATGCAATATTGGTCATTTTGACAATGAAATTCAAGTAGACAAATTAAAAAATTATCCGGGAATTCAATGCCGAAACATAAAGCCTCAAGTAGATCAGTATTTTTTCCCAGAAGGACACTCAATCATTTTATTGGCAGACGGGCGACTTGTAAACTTAGGTTGTGCTACAGGACACCCCTCTTTTGTTATGAGTAATTCATTTACAAATCAAACTCTTGCACAGATTGAATTATTCAAAAATAGTTATAAAATCGGGGTATACCGTTTACCTAAGATATTGGATGAAGAAGTTGCTCGTCTACACTTAAGTAAACTCGGTGTCAAACTAACAGAACTGAGCGAAAAACAAGCTGCCTATATCGGTGTTCCTAAAAACGGACCATTTAAGCCCGAACATTATCGCTATTAATTTAATAAAAGCTTTATGAATAAACAGTTGATGAAAAAAGCTCTTCCCTACATTGGGTCAGTGCTATTCATGATTTTATTGTCATATATATATTTTACTCCCGATATTTTCGAGAATAAAGTCTTATTTCAGGGAGATATGCAACAAGGCATTGCCATCGGTCAAGAAGGTATTGCATTTAAAGAAAAAACCGGAGAAACAACTCGATGGACTAACTCTATTTTTTCTGGAATGCCTAATTTCCAAATTTCTCCCAGTTATGACAATAATACTTGGATAAACCAGATTACAAACGCCTATCATCTATGGATAAAAACTCCAGCATCATTAGTTTTCATTATGATGTTAGGATTTTTCATTCTATTGATAACTTTACATATTAAATGGCCTCTGGCTCTCATAGGTGCAATTGCTTATGCCTTTTCATCCTATTTTTTTATAATCATAGCAGCCGGTCATATCTGGAAATTCATCACTCTAGCCTATATCCCCCCGACAATAGCTGGTATTTTATTGGCTTATAGAGGGAAATATTTAGCGGGAGCAGCATTAGCAGCATTCTTTGCTATGCTACAAATTGTTTCGAACCACATCCAAATGACCTATTATTTCCTATTTGTAATTGCTGCCATCGTCATCGCTTGCTTTGTAGATGCTTATAAGCAAAAACAGCTTTCTCGTTTTTTCAAAGCAACAGGGACCTTGATAATCGCAGGATTATTAGCCGTAGGAGCCAATCTGCCCAATTTGTATCATACATATGAATACTCTAAAGAAACCATGAGAGGTCAGGCCGGATTGGAACAAAAAAAGCAAAGTGCAGAAGGAGAAAAAGAAGCAAAGTCTGGTCTTTCTACGGAATACATCACACAATGGAGTTATGGTATAGGGGAAACGTGGACATTGCTTATCCCGGATACTAAAGGTGGAGCCTCGGGCTATATAGGAAACAACAAAAAAGCTTTAGAAAACGTTTCACCCAATATGCGTGAATATGTCGCTCAAATGAATCAATATTGGGGTGACCAGCCTGGAACATCAGGTCCAGTCTACGCAGGAGCCCTCATTATGTTTCTTTTCATTTTAGGCTGTTTCATAGTTAAAGGGTCATTAAAATGGGCACTATTAGCAGTAACGTTTTTGTCTATCATCCTATCATGGGGGAAAAACTTTCTTCCCGTAACACAGTGGTTTATAGATTATTTTCCGATGTATAACAAATTCCGTACAGTGTCAAGTATTCTTGTCATTGCAGAGTTCTGTATACCATTATTAGCAATACTTGCATTGAAAGAACTAATCACAAAGCCAAAACCATTATTAGAACAGCGGACATATACAATCGTTGCTTTTATTCTGACAGGAGGAATGGCATTATTATTTGCACTGTTCCCATCCCTGTTCTTTAATTTTACAAGCGGATATGAAAAAGACTTTCTTGCAAAAAATATGGAATATGGCGAAATATTTGCTAATATGGAGATTGCCCGAAAAGCAATTTTTGTTTCCGACGCTTGGCGAAGTTTCATTATCATAATCTTGGGTATAGGATTCCTATGGCTTTATTCAATAGGAAAAGTTGGAAAATCGACCTTAATTGTTGCTATAGGTATTATTGTTTTAGGAGACATGTATAACGTCAATAAACGATACCTTAGCACTAAAAACTTCGTCCCTGAGAGAACAATTAAAGAGCCATTCCCAATGACTGCTGCTGACCGCCAAATACTGGCAGACCCCGACCCTCATTACAGGGTATATAATCTGACCTCTGATCCCTTTAACGATGCATCGACATCTTACCACCATAAATCTATCGGAGGATACCACGCTGCAAAACTAAGAAGATATGATGACCTTATAAAATATCAATTAGTCAATAATAATCAGCATGTAATCAATATGCTGAATGCAAAATACTTTATTGTCCCGGGAGATAATAATGGACAACCGCAAGCCATCCCCAATCATAATGCCATGGGTAATGCGTGGTTTGTTTCCAATATAAAATGGGTAAATAATTCCCATGAAGAAATGGATGCATTGACCGAATTTAATGAGAGAACAACGGCAATAGCTGACCAGTCATATAAAAATCTTTTCGGTCAATATATTTCTTCCTATACTCAAGGAGATACCATATTCTTAACCTCATATAAACCGAATGAACTACATTATAAAGCTAAGACTTCAAAAGGTGGCAGTGCTGTGTTCTCTGAAGTTTTTTTCCCTTGGGGTTGGAATATTACTATTGACGGGGAAAAAGCTGAAATGGCAAGGGTCAATTATGTTTTAAGAGGATTAGATATTCCTGCAGGGGAGCATGAAATTATATTCAGATTTGAACCTCAATCAATAACCATTACGACTTACATAGCATATGCATGTATTATAGCCATTTTCATTTTACTTTTGAGTACAGCAATAATACAAATAAAGAAAGGAAAAAATTCTGAAATAAAGACCGAATAAAAGATTTATCTCTCAATTTTTCATAAACGGGTTATCAAGTATATGTTTCAGACTGAATAATCCGTTTATTTTCTCTTTCATCGAACTAATTATATAGGATATTATAGCAAAAATCCGAATATTTTGGTTATATTTGTTTATAATATCTAAAATCAATAAAACATGGATATACATTTAATGACATACTATTAATCCGTTTATTGGGAACTTCTGCATATCGGCACTTTCAGAATTTTCATTTTAATTCTGCCGCCGCTTAACGAAAAGGTTCGTATCTTTGCAAGATAAAAAGAGACCCTTTTATAATAAGTGTCTTTTTACAAGCAGATATTTGTGCTTCTTATGAAAATTCTGGCTGTATTTTTAACTGGAGAAGCATAAAGAAAGTTCTGCACAACCCTTTTACTAACAGTAAATAAATCATTTGTTCTATTTGGACAAATAAGATTTTTATATAAAAAAGTAAATCGGGGGTGTAGAACTGACTTTATCTCCGGTTGGGTCTTAGCCAGAGCCTTCATAAGATAAAGCTCAGTTTCTATACCCCTTTTCTACACGTAAGATTCCAAAAATTACAATCGAATCATTATTTTATAATAAAGTTCCTTCTTTGAAGCGAATTTAGATTATTATACATCTAAATACATATATTATCATCTTCCCGATCATAACCAAGCCTTATGAACACATATTCGTATGATGAAATATCTGCTCTGATAAAAGCTCTCATCGAAATATCTGGGAGCCACACGGGAAATGATTATACAGAACGGCTTATAAAAGAAATTTGTAACCAATGCAATATTTTTCCTAATATCCTGGATATCCTTGATATCGATGTAGTCTCTACCTTTAAACAACTGACAGAAAAGCAAAAAGCAGAATTTAGTTGCTATATTCTCAACTCACTTCGGAATAGCTTAAAAGAAAATAATATTACAGAAGATATTCAAGCCCTCATAAAAATTTATATAAAAGCTTTGTCAACAAAATAAACATCCTTCCAATTATGCATTCAACTTATATTCCCGAGGCGTCATTCCTGTGTATTTTTTAAAAAACTTGCCAAAAAAAGAAGCATTCGGAAAATGAAAATAATCTGCAACCTGCTGCATAGACATGGGAGAAGATCGTAAAACTGATTTTATCCTCAACAATAAAATATGATGTATCCATTCTGCAGCGCTATATCCTGTTAAAGATTTAATATTGGATGATAAATATTTAGAAGTAAGGCTTAACTTTTGCGCATAAAATTCAAGAGCTCTTTCTTCCCGACAATTCAATTCGACCAAACGAAGAAACTCTTTTAACTGTTCCTCTTTTTTAAGACGTTCTTTCTTACCCGAAATATTATGTTCCTGTTGCTCATAAACAGCACATATTTCATACATAGCAATCAATAATATCTCCCTCATAATTTCTTTATGATACGGATGGTCAGTTCTTTCCATCTTATCAGAAAATATTTGCAATGATTGTTGTATTGTATTTAGCTCTTCCGAAGGAATGGGAATTACCGGATTATTTTTATTATACAAAAAATATGTAATAGAAATATGTGTATCAAGATTTGAAATAAAATAAGAGCCTATTACAGCAATATATCCAATGAATTCCAGAGAAGATCCCTTATATTCAAATCGATTTCCGGAAAAGAATGTACACAAAGTACCTTTATCCATATGTATAGGGCTAGAGTCTATCTCTATATATAAATCTCCGTCAAAACAAACGATAGCAACACCTCCCGTTTCTTCTTGCAAAGATGCAAAAATAGACGATATATCTGCACTATTTCCAGTTACCATATAGCACTTCGACTGGAAGTCCTTTTCATCGAAAATTTGTCTGCCAAAGTTTTTAGAAACACTATCCTTCGTGTTTTTCATATATCATTTTTTTAACGAATATAAATTCTCAAGAATCACAATGCACTTTACAATGCTTGTTCGATTATTCCTCCTCCAAGTAAACGATCCCCCTTATAAAAAGCAGCAGCTTGTCCCGGAGCAATCGAATGTTCCGGCACACAAAAAAATACTTTTACTTGATTCTTTGATAGCCACTCTACCCTACACGATACAGACTGTTTACGATAACGAATACGGCATATCACCTCCTGATTATCGAAATCTTCTCTCGATACGATATTTACAGCCTTCAATAACATCGTATTACAATATAAGCCTGATAATGGAGACAATCTTATTCTATTTTTTCCCGGAATAATCGCCTGCACATACATCGGAACTTGCAAATTAATGCCAAGGCCTCGACGCTGTCCGATCGTATAGAAAGGATACCCTTCATGTTTCCCAAGTACATGGCCCGATACATCTTCATAAAATCCCACATTGAAGCTACTTTTGGGTACACGGTTTCGAAGAAACGAACGATAATCTCCAGGACAAAAACAAACACCCAAACTATCTTTTTTATCCGCCATCTTTAGTAATCCTTGCTGACGTACGAACTCCCGAACCTGACTTTTAGTAAATCTACCCAAAGGGAAAAGTGCTCGCTTCAGCAAATCCGGTCCTAATCCCCATAAGAAAAAAGACTGATCTTTGTCTTTATCCAACCCAGTATATATATAATTGGAATTATTATATAATTTGTTCCTCACATAATGCCCCGTAGCAATATACAATATGCCTTTCTCATCTGCAATACGTGCCAAAAGTGGCCATTTGAAAGAATTATTACAAACAATACATGGAACAGGAGTACGGCCAACCATATATTCATTTATAAAATAAGATATTATTTTCTCTTCGAATTCCCGCCTTACATCAAAAATTTGATGCTTTATCCCAAGAATATGAGCCGTATCCCGAGCATCGTCAAGATAGCTTGTATCACCTTCAGGCTCATAAAAACGAAATGTAACACCTATCACTTCATAACCTTCATGTTGCAAGAAAAGGGCTGCTGCAGAACTATCTGTTCCACCACTCATCCCCAATACAACTTTTTCCTTTGATTTCATCCTATTTCTTGAAATAAGCAAAGATAAAAATATTTTGCAAAAAAGTTTTATCTTTGTAAGCTTCTATTAAAAACGATAAAATATGAAAAAATATATAAACACTATATTATTCGATGCAGATGATACACTTTGGGAAAATGAAATATTTTTTAGACAAACAGAACAAGAATTCTGCCTATTACTCGAAAAATTCGGATCCAAAGAGGTTATCTTAAAAACATTACTTAAATCAGAAATAGGAACTTTGCCTATTTATGGTTTCGGCATAAAAGGATTCATGTTAAGCATGATAGATACAGCTCTTCAATTGGGTGGAGAGAATCTGAAAAGTAACATCATATCAAGAATAATGGAATTGGGGAAAGAGCAATTAAGACGTCCTGTAAAAGTCTATGAAGGTGTCGAAGATGTACTCAATTCTTTACAATATTCATATCGTCTCATTCTGGCAACCAAAGGCGACCCTACAGACCAAAAAAGAAAAATCGAAGCATCTGGATTAAAACCTTATTTTTCTCACATAGAAATAATGCCTGATAAGACAACTCGAAACTACGAAGAGCTATTAAAAAATATCGACTGCTGTCCAAACGAAATCATAATGGTAGGTAATTCTGTAAAATCTGACATTCTACCTATACTACAATTAGGAGGAAGAGGCATTTATATCCCTTGCCATACAACATGGATACACGAAACGGCCGAATGCCCCCAAGAGAGCCCATATTTTAAACAAATACAAAATTTCACTCAAATACCGGAGATACTGCAAACGATGACCGAACTCAATCATAAATCAGCATAGAGAGACTCTTTTCATCAAAAATATCATTGGCCACAGCCAAAATATCCGATGTTGTAACCATCTCCAAACGGTGATAAATCTCATCCATCGAATCGTAACGATTGCAATGCAAAAAAGTTTTACCCAATCCCAAAGCCAAGCTTTCCCGATTATCTGTACCTACACCAATTTGCCCCATAAGCTGCTTTTTGGCCATTGATAGTTGCATTGAAGTAAGACTCTTATCTCTGAATTTTTTCAATTCTTTCTGGATTAACTGGATACATTTATCTGTATTTTTATGATCTGTCCCAAAATAAATTACAAATACTCCTGTATCTGTATAAGATGTCAATGAAGATTCTACAGTATAAACATACCCAGTTCTTTCTCGCAATGAGATGTTCAATCGACTATTCATTCCAGGACCACCTAAAATATTATTAAGTAAATATAAAGCCGTACGCCGTTTATCATATATCGTATAAGCTCTGTTACCTATAAGAACATGCGTCTGGAATGTATCCAATTGCTTTCTTTGACAAAAAGGTATATAATCATCGGGAGAAAACCTCCTATTAAAACTCGTTCGTCCAGGTACACACTTCCAATTTTTAGAGACCAAAGATATAATTTTTTTAAAAGGCGTACTTCCCATCGAAAAGAAAACCATATTCTCCGGACAATAAAATCGGTCAAGAAAATTCCGACCAGAAAAAGAATTGAAATTTAATAAATCTTCTTTATCACCCAATATATTATGACCAAGCGGATGATTCTCAAATAATAAATTTTCAAAATCATCATAAATCAACTCTGAAGGATTGTCTCGGTAAGAATTAATTTCATCAAGTATAACTTCAACCTCCTTCTCTATTTCTGATTGTGGGAAGCAAGAATTCATTACCAAATCTGAAAGTAACTCTATAGCTCTACCCAAATGTTCTTCTAAGAAAACCGAGTAGATGAGAGTCTCCTCCTTTGCCGTATAAGCATTCAACTCTCCTCCAACATTTTCCATTCTATTCAGAATATGTAACGACCGTCGATGAGACGTGCCTTTAAATATCATATGCTCGACAAAATGAGCCAAACCAAATTCATGATTTGATTCATCACGTGTACCGGCATTTACAGCAAAACCGCAATAGGATACCGGAGATAATAATGGCAAATGAACAATACGTAGTCCATTCTCAAGAGTATGCGATTGATAATACATTACAAACCAATTAAAGCTTAAAAGTAATCATTTATAATGAGCAGAACTATAAGTTCAATAAAAAAATACCAACTTTATGGGATTGTTTATTTCCCAACTTCTATCTTTCTTTGTACTCTTCTTAAAAACAAGAAGAAAAATACATTCATAAAACTTTAGATTAATAAAAAATTATAACAAAATGAAGCAAAATAACAGTCATTTATAATAAAACTATTGGATTTTATATTATTTAGTTTTACTTTTGTCCTTTAATCTATCAAAGGAGATACTAAAAACAATTAATCACATTCATTTAATTGCACATATAACAAATATATACGAAAGTTTTTTATTTTAATTATATACTTATAAAATATAATCTTTGGAGCACTTAAAAATTTATATTAAAACAAGAATAATAATAAATGGATGCAACTTTGAATAAAATTTATAAATACATCTTTTTGGTTGTTTCAGTTCTATTCACTTATTTCCTCTTTACAACAACAGCTTCTGCCCAATCTCCTAAAGCAGAAAATAAGCCGGTTTTATATAAATTATCCGGAAAAATAATTAGCTCTGAAAACAA
Organism: Coprobacter secundus; assembly: GCA_000803105.1. Taxonomy (GTDB): domain Bacteria; phylum Bacteroidota; class Bacteroidia; order Bacteroidales; family Coprobacteraceae; genus Coprobacter; species Coprobacter secundus. The sequence goes on along the minus strand of JTDA01000003.1, from coordinate 141,748 downwards.
TGAACCATTAGAAATGGCCAATATAACTATATCTACAAGTTTATGGGCTACTTCTGATACAAAAGGAAATTTTTCGATACCTCAAATAAAAGCTGGAACTTATGAATATGAGGTGTCTTATCTCGGTTTTGAAAAACAAAAAGGTAAAATTACGGTACAAGGCAATGTCGATAACTTTATCATAAAGCTAAAACCTCTTGGATTAGGATTAAAAGAAGTCGTTGTAACAGCTCAAGAACAAAAAATGGGATCTGCCTCTAAAATAGAGCAAACAGCGATACAACATATACAGCCCAAAAGCGTTGTCGACCTTTTACAACTGTTACCTGGAAATGTAACTCAAAATCCGGATATTAATTCTGTCGCACAAGCAAATATACGAGAAATATCGAGTGATGCAAATAATGCTTTGGGTACTGCAATCATCATGGACGGTGCGCCTGTATCAAACGATGCCAACATGCAAGCATTCTCGACCGCAACTTCAGGGGCCAATTCATCGCAAAAAATGAATTCTATGAATGACCAGACTACCAGCGGTCGGGGTACCGACTTACGTTCCATCTCTCCGGACAATATAGAATCTGTTGAAGTAATTCGAGGCATTCCCTCTGCAGAATATGGAAATCTCACTTCCGGTGTTGTAGTCATCAAAACAAAATCAGGAGCGACACCTCTTGAAGTAAAAGCCAAAGTCGACCCTTCATCAAAAATGTTTTATGCAGGGAAAGGATTCAATCTGAAAAACAAAGGGGGAGCAATAAACATAGCCGCCGACTATTCCCAATCATACTCTGATATTCGCAAAAAATATACCGGTTATGATCGCATTACAGGGAACTTAGGATATTCCAATGTATTTATGTCACAATCTCACCCTCTAAGTCTGAACTTAAAGCTATCTTATTTCCGTAATTTATATAGTGAAAAACAAGACCCGCAACTTCTTTCTGAAGAAAGAATAAAAAACAATAACGAAGGTTGGCGATTCAACGCGGAAGGAAACTGGAGACTCAACCAAAGCTGGATATCCAATCTTTCTTACAGTTTCATGGCCCAATACAGCCATCAATCCGACTTTTCAAAAATGCTTTCCGGGTCATCGGTTATGCCCTACTCCTCTTCATATGTATCTGGAGAATTTGTCGTCCCGTTCCTTCCCAGTGGATATTACAGTGAATATACACTTGACGGTAAACCAATCGATATTTTCGGGCAATTAAAAGCAAACAAAATATTCCAATTCTCTTCTGAAACCTATACCAATATAAAATTGGGCATAGAATGGAGAACAAACGGTAATAAAGGAAACGGATTAACATACAAAGACGGGTTGCCTCCATCAACTGGGAGCGGACAAGCTACTCGTCCCCGATCGTTCAAATCGATTCCGATGATGAACAATCTATCCATATTCTTAGAAGATAAGGCCGTATTGCGAATGAAATCAACATTATTAACTCTCCAAGCCGGTGTAAGAACTTCGACTTTGTTCGTCGACGAAAATCAAGCCAAGAGAGGAAATATCACCACAATAGAACCTCGTATAAATATCGATTATCAAATATTGAATCGAAGGAATAATAAAATATTCAATGACCTAAGTATTGTTGGAGGATTTGGTATATCATCCAAAGCACCTACCATGCTATATCTGTACCCTAATCCTACTTATTTCGATGACATTTGCTTCAATAGTTACAGTAGTGACCCGGCCAAGCAACTGGCTGTAATGAATACGTTAGCTATTGAAAACACAGCAAATGCAAATTTAAAACCGGCAACCAGCAAAAAATTTGAAATCGGACTAGCCGGGAAAATAAAAAAATAAGTGGAAATATTACTTTCTTTTATGAAAAACATTCTAATGAATTTTCATTCAACAGTGTACCCCTTACCTCAGAATACACTAAATATAAAGTGCCCACCGGAACAACCCCATCATATCGAAATGGAGCTGTCTACTATACCGATGCAACTGGTGGTACTTTCCCAGCCGGAGCAGAATTAGATACCATGATTTATACTTATGGTACTCCTTCCAATTCCGGCAAAACAATAAAAAAAGGAGTAGAATACAGTCTCAACCTTGGACAAATCAGAGCATTGAAAACAAGTATCGTCGTCGATGGAGCATGGTTTTATATAAAAAGGACTTCGGAACAAGCTTATTATTCTTATGCCGGAGGCACTCTGAACGGAAAACGATATCCATTTCTCGCTTTGATGCCTGCGGGTAGTGGAAATATAAGCCAAAGAATCAATACCAATTTCAGATTTATCACACACATACCCTCTCTGAAAATGGTTTTTTCAACTACTGCACAAGTGGTATGGTACCAAAGCGACCAACGAATATATAAAGATAGTAATGGAAATGACGTTTTCTATCAGCGAACTGTAAAAAACGGGAATGAAGACATCACTAAATATTTTATTGACCCTATCGGCTTCTATGACAAAAAATTGGACTTCATTTCTTGGCAACCAGAATTCAGGGACAATTCCGACTATGAGCGTATGATGTCCATTTTTGCCAATAGATATTATTATGACAAAGAGGTGTATCCTCCGACAATTATGTTGAATTTCAGACTAACTAAAGAATTCGGAAAATTCATGGAATTATCATTCATGGCAAACAATTTCCTGAAACTTACAAAAACCTATAAAACAGAAGTTTTCGGAGGATATAAAGACTTAATCACACCGTTATACTTCGGAGCAGAAATAAAAATAAAAATTTAATTATTCACTAAAATAAATGTTATGAAAAAAATCTTATTTTACATTTTACCATTACTCGCCATACTGGCTGTAGTATCTTGTAGTGATGACGATGAAAAAGTCGCAAAAAATGCGACACTGAGCATAACCCTGAAGTTCCCCGAAGGCTATACTTCTGCAGACCTTAGCGAGACATCTGTAAAAGTAACAAATACTCAAACTTCGCAGACTTATGACGCGACAAAAGGAGACAACGATAAATACAGTGTCGTAGTACCTTCGGGAGAATACCAAATTTCCATATCCGGACAACTTCCAGGCCATATAAGCTTAAATGGATTGACTAATGTATCTGTATATGCAGATACCGAAGCTACTGTTACATTAAGTAAAGGGAATTTTAGTGGTCTTATTTTTAAAGAAATATACTACTCTAAAGTAAAGAAAAACGGAAAAACACCATATAATGATGAATTTTACGAATTATATAATAATTCAGACGAAGTTGTTTATCTTGACAATGTTATTTTTGGTGTATTAGAAGGGACTCAAGGAATATTACCATCAGGTTGGATGGAAAACGGGGAATTAATGAAGATATGTGCATTGACCAGCTATATAACCGCTTTCCCCGGAAATGGAACAGACCACCCTCTACAACCTGGTAAAAGTGTTGTTATCGCAACTAAAGCTATGAACCATAAAGATGACCCTAATGGTTGCCCTGAATCACCTGTAAATTTAGAAAATGCTGACTGGGAAATATATGTAGGCGATTATAATCAAAAAGATGTAGATAATCCGGATGTTCCGAATATGAACATTATCAAACAAATAGGCTCTGTCTTAGTAGATTTCCAAGTTCCTTATACAGGAAATGCGATTATCATTGCCCGTTTACCACAAGGTACAGACTTAAACGCTTTTGCCAATGATGAATCAAACTTAATGACAAACCCGGCTTCAACAGCAGCAACCAAATATTTAATTATTCCTCAAGAATATGTTCTGGACGGAGTAGATATCGTAAATACAAACGCCAGCAAACGGGTAAAACGTTTACGTCCTGAGATTGACGCAGGTACTATCCATAATACAACAGACTATTGCGGACTGAGTATCAGACGTAAAGTTCATGAAATAAAAGACGGACGTGTCATTTACCAAGATACGAACAACTCTGAAAATGACTTTTTAATTGACCAAGTACCTACTCCGGGTATTCACCCAACAAGCGTAGACAATTAAAACAATGTTTATTAAAACCATATATGTTCCTTAAACATAAAATATTGACATTATTTGGTATTGCTTTGTTTCCGGTAGCATTATCGGCATCTGATGATGCCGATAATAACCGGCAACGGCAATATAAAGATATTCTATATTTAGAAAACATCCGATATGGAATAGATAATCCCACTTCTGTATCATATTCCCCTCTCAACCATACCGCAGACATCAAAATAGGTTATAACTATAAAAAAGGCGATTTCGTCAACATAGATAAATCTCCTAAAGAAAAAACTCTATTTATAGATATGTCTGGTACTAAGAAATTAAAAAAAACAGCTTTTGAAGGAGGCATCGGATACCAAAATACCATCGAATATGACCGTAGATGGAACAGTACCCTATATATTGCCTCTGATAATCCGTTTATTTTAGCAGATTCGGTACGTAGTAAGTATAATGTTGAGAAATTTATATTGAATGGTGGATTTTCTTGGGATGCTCTCTCCTTTATGAAGTTCGGTATCAAAGCTCACTATGAAGTCGGTAGTTCAGCTGACCAAACCGACCCTCGTCCTGACACAAAAGGTATGCGCTTCAATATTACTCCGGGTTTAGATTTTAAGTTATCAGAAAAATTAAATATAGGAGTTTCATTAGGTGGCCGATTACTGAATGAAGAAATTAAATACACAAATGTTGTTGGAACTACCAATTACAATTTCTTTCTGATGAATGGCCTTGGCTGTTTCTATCTTCAAAATGGAACTTCATACCAACGCCGCTACAAAGGAAGTGGCTGGTATGGCAATCTTCAACTTATGTGGGACAATCATTCTTTTCTAAGCAATATTGTGAGTTTAGGAATAGACAAAAATTCTGAAAGAGCTGAAGATGGAGGGACACAGCGCCTATTTATCGGAGGGAAATACAACCGTACCCAATACGATATATATGACAGATTTTCCATTCTACATGAAAATAGTGCGCACAACATAACGATTTCCGCATCCATCCATCAAATCGACGGAATATGGTATGACCAAAAAAGTGTAACTAACGACAATGGCCAAACATATTGGGAGATTGTAAACAGCTCTATTAAACATAAAGAAGATCGGTTAGAAGGAACTCTAAAGTATAGATTCGATTTATTACGACATTCCGTCCCGACTTTAACAGTAAATACAGGAATAAATTTTGTACAATCAAAAACTACTAATTATCCTGACATATACTTACAAAAATATAATAACCTGACTATCAACGCAGATATATCAAAACATTTTTCTATTAAAAAAAGCCTTTTGACTATAACTTTTTCCGGAAATTACAAGTTCAATTTATCGTCATCTCTTTATTCCGATGGCATAACTTTAGCCGAACAATATACAATCCCTATGTTTGATTATTTAACAGCTAATCATTATGGAATTTACGGAAAAATCGAAAGTAAAATTCCATTGAACATACAAAAACTACAATCATATATAGGTATTTACTTACAAGGCTCGACCCAGCAGTATACCGGGAAAAGCATCCATTACTCAAATACATCTTATAATCAAATAGAAGGAGGGATACAATTTCTCTTTTAGAAACCGTAACTATAAAAAATCAAATAATGAACAAGTCACGTATTATCCTATTATGCATATTATCGGTTCTGACTTTTATGAACATATCGGCCAAGAATCGAGGCTTTGCTATTTTTATCGATCCTATCAGTTATAAAAAAGTTCGTCCGGAAGTGGAACAGTATGCCCAGTCTATAGAAAAACAAGGACTAAAAACTTTTATAATCGAAGACAAATGGGGCATACCAGATTCCATCAGAGCATGTATACTTCAATTATATACACAAAAAAATTATCCTATCGAAGGTGCAGTATTCATTGGTGATATACCCATCCCCATGATAAGAGATGCGCAGCATATGACAACAGCATTTAAAGTAAATCAAAATCTTAAAAATTTTGAGCGTACAGCTGTCCCTTCTGACAGATTCTACGATGACTTGAATCTCAAATTCACATTCATTCAGCAAGACAAAAAGAAACCAAATTTATTCTATTATTCTCTAAATGCAGACTCTCCCCAACGTTTGGAACCAGTAATATACTCTGGAAGAATAAAGCCAGGAGATACACCAACAACATCAAAATACGAAAGATTGAAAGCATATCTTCAAAAAGTTGTCAGATTAAAAGAAGAACAAAATAAGGTTGATCAATTACTTTATTTTAGTGGTCAGGGATATAATTCTGAATCTCAATTGGCCCGTATTGATGAAAAAGAATCTTACTACGAATATTTCCCTTGGTTGAAACAACAGCGCAATGGCATACAGCATATAGACCATTTACGCGATAATTTTATCAAATATCGCATGATGGCAGAAATACAACGTAATGATTTGGACATAGCAATTTTGCACCACCACGGAGCTCCGGGTAAAGAGTATCTTAATAGATACCCTGTACCACGTAATGCAAAAGACAACCTCGAATCAGCAAAAATATTTTTCCGATCAAAAATCCGTTCTGCCGTAGACCGCAAAACACCTGCTGATACTGCTATTGCATACTATGTAAAAGAATATGACGTCCCCAAAGACTGGTTCGATGACATATTTACTAAAGCCTCTATCGACAGTGATTCCATCAGAGATTATCAACTCGACCTTCATATCGAAGATTTCGATACATATAAGCCAAATGCAAGAATTGTACTATTAGATGCATGTTTCAATGGTGCGTTTAACAATGATCGCTACATAGCAGGAGAATACATCTTCAACTCAGGAAATACCGTAGTTGCAATTGCCAATAGCGTAAATGTGTTACAAGATAAATGGACAGACCGTAATCTTGGACTTTTAGGATTAGGAATGCGTATAGGAAATATGACGAAATACAATCCATATCTCGAATCCCATACTATTGGAGATCCGACTTATTCATTTTCATCTTATGACGCATCTATCAATATCAATAAAGTACTGGCCGAAAGAAATATCGGATATTGGAAAAAACAGTTAAAAAGCCAGTATCCAGCCATGCAATTAATGGCAATACAACAAATTGCTCAAAATGGTAATTGTTCTGATTTTCTTCTGAGTACATTCAAGACCAACCCCAATTATATTGTACGTTTAGGATGTATGATGGAATTATCTCGTTATGACGATGACAATTTTGTTTCTTGCTTGGAATTGGCAACTGAAGATAGTTACGAGCTGATACAACGTTTGGGATGTATATTGGTAGGCAAGAATGGAGATCCTCGCTTGATTCCAGCAGTTATTCGTTCTTTGATAAGAAACAACAACGGAAAACGTGTTGAATTCCAACTCAAATCGGCAATGGGAATGTTCGAAACCGAACCATTACTTGCCGAGTTCGAAAAACAATTTGCAGAATGTTCTATATATTTGAATAAAGCAGAGAAAAAAACATACTTCGAAAACTTCATCCGTTATGCAGCTGGACGATGGGATGAAAATGTACAAGTACTTTCAAATCGGGATTCTAAACCTAAAGACGTTCTGTTCTGTATACGCTCTATCAGGAATAACCCCATTCATGCAGAACTACCATTCCTTATCGATTTTTTCCAAAATTGTAATAATGAAGAATATCAACTTTTATTAGCTGAAGTATTTGGCTGGTTCGAATTATCATATAAATCACCCGAACTTCTTCAAGAACTTTTAAAAATAAGCCAAGACAATAAATACTCGGAAAAAGTCAGAAATGAAGCTTTGAAGTCAGTAAACAGACTTACCCACCGAAAACACGAATAAAAAAATAAACACTTTACAGATGGTACAAATGTATCATCTGTAATTTTTTATAAATAATTTTATACATTTTCCTTTTTAAAGAGAAAAATATATCTTCGTCCTCCAAAAAAACAATATTAATGATAAAAAATATCGGCGTTTTTTGTGCTTCTGGGAATCAAATAAACCATCAATATTTTGATGAAGCAGCCGTCTTAGGAGATTGGATAGGGAAAACCGGTCGTACATTAGTTTACGGTGGAGCAAATGTTGGACTAATGGAAGAAACAGCTCAACATGTCAAAAAACACGAAGGAAAAATTATCGGAATAATCACTTACAAAATCTGTACACTCGGGAAAAAGAGCTCTCTACCTGATCAGCAGATTGTCGTAAACGATTTGAACGAACGGAAACAAAAGATGATCGACTTAGCGGATATTTTTATCGCACTTCCGGGAGGATTCGGTACTCTGGATGAAATATTTACCGTAATTGCCTCTGCTCAACTGGAATATCATCAAAAACATGTTATATTTTGTAATACAAACGGGTTTTATAACAACCTTCTCAATCAAATTGAAATATTTTACAAGCAGCGTTTTGCCTCTGAAAAGTATCTTAATAATTATACAGTAGCAAAAAACATAAGCGAATGTATCACTATTATTGAAAATATAGAATCAAAACAATAACGAACAATGTCATCTAAAGAAAATATCCGATCTATTTTGCAAAGAGAAGCTGATGCAATTTTAAATATCCCAATCACTGACGAATTCGATAAAGCTGTTGCCTTAATCGTTGATAAAGTACATTTGAAAAAAGGAAAATTAGTGACGAGTGGCATGGGCAAAGCAGGCCAAATCGCCATGAACATTGCAACCACATTCTGTTCGACAGGAATTCCCGCCGTATTCTTACATCCCAGTGAAGCTCAACACGGAGATTTAGGAGTCCTTCAAGAAAATGATATTATGCTCGTAATCTCCAATTCTGGAAAGACTAGAGAAATACTGGAATTGTTAACATTAGCCACACGGTTGAGACCAGATATCCAATTTATCGTCATCACAGGAAATAAAGACAGCGAGTTAGCCCAAAAAGCTAATGTATGTCTTTTTACAGGAGGCCCGGAAGAAGTATGTCCTTTGAAACTGACACCAACAACATCCACAACCATGATGACTGTCATCGGAGATATTCTTGTCGTAAGTACAATGGAGGCGACAGGGTTTGACTGTAAGCAATATGCATTGCGCCACCATGGCGGATATCTGGGACAACTATCCCGACAACAAAGTCTCGATAAAGAATAAATAAAAGAATATGCGTAAAGTAATTGGTATAGGAGAAACGATACTTGACATTATCTTCAAAAACAACCAGCCGACAAAAGCATTGCCCGGAGGCTCTGTATTCAATGCTATGATATCTTTAGGGCGTCTGCATACTCCGGTCTGTTTCATCACAGAATTAGGCCAAGACAGAGTTGGAGAAATGATTCAAAATTTTATGCACGAGAATAATGTAACAACTGAATATGTAGATATATTCTGTGATGGCAAATCTCCTGTTTCCCTCGCATTTCTCAAAGAAGATAACAGGACTGAATATATGTTCTATAATCAGTATCCGGAAAGCCGACTCAATGTTGTATGGCCACGAATTGATGCCGATGACATTCTTATTTTAGGTTCATATTATTCGATAAATCCATCTTTGCGTTCAAGAATAGCGGAGTTTCTCGAATACGCCCAAACCCGCAAGGCTATTATCTATTATGATCCTAACTTCAGAAAACCACATGCTCACGAAGCAATGAAAGTCATGCCGGCTGTTCTCGAAAACCTTGAATATGCAGACTTGGTAAAAGGTTCCGATGAAGATTTTGAAAATCTTTTCCATATTACCGATGGGAACAAAATCTATAAAGACAAAATAAAATTTTATTGCCCAAACTTCATTTATACCCGAGGAGAAGGAGGAGTTGAACTATTTACCCAAAGCGAACATGTCCATTATGATGTACCGCATATCACACCCATAAGTACAATAGGAGCCGGTGACAGCTTCAATGCCGGTATCATTTTCGGACTATTAAAAAACAACATTACCAGAGAACAACTTTACGAGCTACCTCAAAACGAATGGGATACAATCATAAAAAATGGTATAGATTTTGCTACGGATGTCTGCTTGTCTTATGACAATTACATTTCCTCAACATTTGCAAAAAAATATATTCTAAACGATTAATATTTCGCAAAATATAAGAGATAATGGTCCTATATATTTAAAATAATACAACACAATATCGCATTATACCTCATGATATATATATTTGTAATAAATATTATTCATCGAGAGACTTTATGCTGAAATACACTTATTCACTATTACTATTTATTTTATCAGTTTCCTGTTCTTCATCACGACCCGAAATTGAAGTAGCTTGTGAAGCTGTCGATAATTTTGAATATTTAATCAAATGGGATGTATACCCGATGGTCCAAGGGACCGTAAAAATATATAACTCCTCTGATCCTGAAAATTTTGATACAAAGAAGGAACCCATAGCTGAATCCCCTATCTCAGATCAAGCAGCTCGAGTTAAAATAAACCCAAATCTGCACCGTCAATATTTTTTAGTACGTTTTGATGATAAATATGACATGGTTACCGCAACACGAGCTCCTCAATTAAATTACATACAAAATTTTCGGGATATAGGCGGATATAGAAACAATCATCAAAAATATATTCGCTGGGGCATGATATACCGAGCAGGTAGCTTAGATTCTATGGATTATTTAAGTACAAAACGTCTTAATTTAATGGGCATTCGAACACTTATAGACTTCAGAAATCTCGAAAATTTTAGAACCCCTCCAGGAACCCTACACTTAGAGAATGTTATAAATTTACCTCTTTCCTTGCCTTGTGAAACTCCCTTATGCGACAAAATAAAAAACAACGAATTACTCCGTGGTGATGCCATTATATTTATGCAAGACCTCAACCTAGAACTGTCCGAAAAGGCAAAAAGTACTTATAAATCAATGTTCAACCAACTTATTGTTGAAGATAATTATCCCATCATTATCAGTGGTGATTTAGGCAAAGATTATGTAGGTTTTGCTATTGCACTTATTATGGTAGCCTTAGATATGCCTAAAGATGTCATTTTATACGACTACCTACTGTCCAATACCTATTTAAATAAAAGAAACGTCAGCTTAGACTGCCACAAATATCCAGTACATGTACAAGAAGCCATAACTACCTTACTGTCGGCAGACGAACGTTATTTATCATGCGGTTTAGAAAAAATTATCAGAGATTATGGTAGTGTTACAAAATATCTCGAAAAAGAGCTTGGAGTGACACAGGAAAAACGTAATAAACTACGCCAGATATTACTTCAAAGTAAATAAACAGGCATAACAGTACATACTATTCAGCTATAAATTAAACAAATTCAGTTAAAATATTGCACTGGATAATAAGGATGCGAATATTTATACTTACCTTTGCCGGCACAAAAAATATCTTTAGATACATTATAGACGATTTATTCCCCTACACACAATTATTACTTTAAGGCGGAAAGGTTCTTTGCTATAACTCTAAAGTTATAACAAGCAATTATTATTAAATGAAAACATTCGAAGAATTAGGAATTTGCCCGGTGATTCTAAAAGCAATAACCGAGATGGGTTATGAGAATCCAATGCCAGTACAAGAAGAAGTAATCCCCCATTTATTGAGCGAAAATACAGATATGGTAGCATTGGCTCAGACTGGTACTGGAAAAACGGCAGCATTTGGGTTACCTGTTATCCAAAAAATAAATATAAAAACCAATCAACCTCAGGCTCTTATTCTAAGCCCGACTCGAGAATTATGCCTTCAGATAGCCAGTGATCTGACTGATTACTCAAAATATATCGATGGATTAAAAATTCTTCCTGTATATGGAGGTTCTAGCATCGAAAGCCAAATCAGGACTTTAAAAAAAGGAGTACATATAGTCGTAGCTACTCCCGGACGGCTTCTTGATTTGATGAATAGAAAAATGGTAAAACTGGAAAATGTCAATACCGTAATTATGGATGAAGCCGATGAAATGCTTAACATGGGGTTCTCCGATAGTATCAATGCGATATTGGCAGAAGTACCGGAAAACCGAAGTATGCTCCTCTTCTCTGCCACTATGCCCGCCGAGATTGCCCGCATATCAAAAAAATATATGCATAACCCGAAAGAAATAGTTATCGGAAGCAAAAACGAAGGCGCAAAAAATGTGAAACATGTTTATTACATGGTACATGCCAAAGACAAATATTTGGCTTTAAAAAGAATTGCAGATTACTATCCCAGTATATATGGTATTATATTTTGCCGTACACGACGTGAAACTCAAGAAATAGCAGACCAGCTAATACAAGATGGATATAATGCCGATTCTTTACATGGAGAATTATCCCAAGCACAAAGGGATGCTGTCATGCAAAAATTCAGAATAAAAAATTTACAATTACTTGTAGCCACTGACGTTGCTGCCCGAGGTCTTGATGTAGATAACTTGACACATGTTATCAATTACGGATTGCCTGAAGATATAGAAACATACACACATCGCAGTGGCCGTACCGGCCGAGCAGGGAAAACTGGTACTTCAATAGCAATCATTCATGTCAAAGAAAAAGGCCGGATGAAAGAAATTGAACGTATAATCGGGAAAAAATTCGAAAAAGGGTATATCCCCACCGGCAAACAAATATGCGAAAAACAACTTTTCAACTTAGTCGATAGGATCGAAAAAGTCAAAGTAAATGAGGATGAAATCGCCTCATATCTGTCTCCCATATTCCGTAAATTGGAATGGCTCAGTAATGAAGATTTGATAAAACGGGTAGTTTCCCTTGAATTCAATCGTCTGCTTGACTATTACGCTGATGCCCAAGAGTTAGACATTCCTGATGAAAGGAGTCGTACCAAAGATAGCAATAGCAATGAAAAGAAACGTAGTAGACGTGCTGAGCCAGGTTTCACCCGGATGTTCATCAACATAGGGAAAACCGACGGTCTATATCCTAATACTCTTATTGACCTCATCAATAGTAATGTACAAGGGCGTGTAACCATTGGGAAAATAGACCTTATGACGAACTTTTCATTTTTTGAAATAGAAGAAAAAGAGGCTCGAAATGTTATAAACGGATTAAAAAATATTGATTTCTTCGGTCGGCGCATATCTGTAGAAGAGGCTTCTAATTCAGGATCTCCCAGAGAATCAAAACGAAAAAATAACGACAGTGCATACCGAGATCGAAAGAATAACCGGCAAGGTAGCAGTGGCCGTCGTAGAAAATACCAAGAATCTTCGTCAAAACGTAGAAGATAAATATAATCTCTATTAAAAAAAGGTCCCATAGCAAATTTTATGGGACCTTTAATATTACCATCAAAAATAATGTATTTGTAGTTGCACAGCTCATATTATTATGTAATTTTGCGTCACATGATATAGAACTTTCATGAAAATGAATACTACTAAACTTTTATCTCATATTTTCAATGCCAGGCAAAAAGAAATTGCCTTATATGGCAAATACGGTTCAAACATCCAAACCGACCAGCTCAAAAAACTTCTAAAAGCAGCAAAAAACACGGAATTGGGACAAAAATTACATTTCTCCAATATTTCCAACTACAGCCAATACTCAGAACAGGTACCCCTAATAACATACGAGGAACTAAAACCTTATGTAAAACGATTACAAAAAGGTGAGACGAATCTTATCTGGCCATCCAAAATACGATGGTTTGCAAAGTCTTCCGGAACAACAAACGATAAAAGTAAATTTATTCCTGTCAGTTATGAAGCTATGCAGGAATGTCATTATCGCGGAGGGAAAGATTGCGTTGCTCTTTATCTACAAATGAATCCCGAAAGTCGTTTTTTTTCCGGAAAAGGTTTGATTTTAGGAGGTAGTCACAATGTAAGTCCGTTATCAGCTCACTGTTACTGTGGCGATTTATCTGCCGTTCTTATACAAAATATCAGTCCTCTTATCAACATGATTCGTGTCCCGAGTAAGAAGATTGCATTGATGTCGGAATGGGAATCTAAGCTTGAAGCGATCTGTCAGTCGACCATGCATTCTCACGTAACCAATCTTTCAGGTGTACCTTCATGGTTTCTTGTTTTGATAAAGTTAATGTTAAAAAAAAGCGGAAAAACATATTTGACTGAAATCTGGCCCGACCTTGAAGTATTTTTTCATGGAGGTATTAGTTTCGATCCCTATCGTACTCAATATGAAGAACTGATACCATCTGCCAAAATGCATTATGTAGAAACATATAACGCATCTGAAGGATTCTTCGCTGTACAAAACGAATCTACTCCGGGGATGTTATTAATGCTCGATCTTGGTATCTTCTACGAATTTATCCCTCTCGAAGAAGTCAACAATGAGCACCCTCGTACTTTACCCATTTGGGATGTTGAAAAAGGGAAAAATTATGCTTTAGTCATCACCACAAACAGTGGACTATGGAGATATCAAACGGGGGATACGGTAAAAATAGTATCGACATCTCCTGTAAAAATTATTATTTCAGGACGCACAAAACATTTCATAAATGCATTTGGAGAAGAACTTATGGTCGACAATGCAGAAAAAGGCTTAGCTAAAGCCTGCTCCGAAACTGGAGCAGTAGTCTCAAACTATACAGCAGCACCCGTATATATGTCTGAAAAAAATAGAGGACGCCACCAATGGCTCATCGAATTCGAAAAAATGCCTCCTTCTTTAGACAATTTCGCAAATACCCTAGATTGTGCATTACAAGCTCTTAATTCGGATTACGAAGCTAAAAGATATAAAGGCATAGCTTTGGACCGATTAGAAGTCATCGTGGCCAGAAAAGGGCTCTTTCACGATTGGTTAAAAGAGAAAGGCAAACTTGGGGGCCAACATAAAGTCCCCAGATTATCCAACCAAAGAGAAAATATAGAAGAAATGTTATCTATGAACCATGAGTAAATGATTATCATATCAATAAATTTAACGAACTATTATTCAAATATCTTCTATTTTCCTGTCTTATAGAGGGAATTTCTTTTATGGAAAAAGAGATGACTTAACGACCTTTAATATATAAATAATATGAATAAGCTTTCTAAATTTTCTCTTCTCGCACTTTTTATTAGCCTGTCATTACCTATATACAGTAAAGGTCCTAAATACATATTCTTCTTTATCGGAGATGGTATGGGATTTGGGCATGTCGAAGCAACCCGACTATTTCTGGACGAAACAAAATCTTCAGAGAATCTTCTCTTTTTGGACTTCCCGATTGTCACCCATGCTGTAACTCAATCTGCTGACCACCGAATTACCGATTCCGCAGCTGCAGCAACCGCTTTAGCAACAGGAAGCAAAACGGCCAATTATACTGTAGGAATGGATTCTTCAAGAACATATGCGCTTACACCTATAAGCAAACAATTAAAAAAAACAGGACGGCAAATCGGGATTATTACTACTGCGACAATTGACCATGCAACTCCTGCCGGCTTCTACGCGACCCAACCAGATAGAAATTTATACTATCAAATCGGGAAACAAGCAGCAGAGAGTGGATTTGATTTTTTCGGAGGAGCTTCATTACTGAAGCCTGTAAACAATAACAACCCTCAGGATATTGATTTATATACTTATTTCAGAAAAATGGGATATACCATATGTAACGACTTTAAAAACTACGATAAATCTGCAAAAAATGGGAAAATTGTTCTATTATATGACACTCTGGGAACAAAACATATTCCCTACGAAATAGACAGAAAATCTGGGACATTATCTTTAAAAGAACTTACTCAAACATGTATAAACCGTTTCATGAATAATCCCAAACAAGGATTTTTCATGATGATAGAAGGGGGTACTATCGACTGGGCTGCACACTCTAACGATGCAGCAACTATGATACAAGAAACCATAGGCTTCAATGAAAGTATAAAAGTTGCGTATGATTTTTATTTAAAACATCCCAAAGAAACACTTATCATCGTTACTGCTGACCATGAAACGGGAGGTATCGGTTTAGGAATAAAAGACAGTAATTTACCAATTTCCCTTCTGCAAAAACAAAAAGTTTCAGAAGAAAACTTATCAAACATATTATATCAACTAAAGGAAAGAAAATCATCCCCCTCTTGGGAAGATGCTAAAGAGATACTAAAAAAGAATCTGGGTCTATGGGAATACATTCCGGTAAGCTATAGTGAAGAAGCAGAACTGATGAGAATATTTGATGCTTCTTTTATCTCAAAAAGAGCAAAAGACATTACAAATCTATACAGCACAGTTGGCCCTCTGACAAATGCTGCAATTTCTCTCATCAATCAGAAAGCCCATATCGGGTGGACATCTAATAATCATACAGGAGCTGTTGTTCCGGTATACGTAATCGGAGCCGAACAAGAACAATTTTCAGGACGACTCGACAATACGGACATCCCGAACACTATACGAAAAATTACGGGAATAAAATAAATTAATTATTTTTTCACTCGTATACGAGCATCGACAGCAATGATTCCTTGAGATGTTGCCAATAAAGGATTAATATCCATCTCTTTTATTTCCGTTGCAAAACGAAGTAAAGTGGATAACCGTACTATAATTTCAGCAAACTGAACCTCATCAATAGGAGCTTCCCCCCTTACCCCACGAAACATTTTGTACGCTCTTAAAGAGCGTATCATCGAAAATGCCTCGTTATGGCTCAAAGGAGCTAAACCGGAAGCTATATCTCGCAATACTTCCACAAATATCCCACCTAAACCACAAAGTATTATATGGCCGAAACGAGGCTCATATTTAGCCCCAACAAACAACTCTTTTCCTTGTAACATAGGCTGTATCATAACCGCTGACACATCTGGGAGCTTCATCATACGTTCAAATTCAAAAGCAAGGTGTTTCTTTGATTGTATATTTACAACCACCCCACCGATATCAGATTTATGAATAGGGCCTACTACTTTGGCAACAACCGGATATCCAATCTCCTCTGCTTTACGCAATAATACCTTTTTATTATTCGACACTTCCTCTCTAACAATTTGTATTCCTGCAGCAGCTAAAAGTTGCTGAACATAATAATGAGAAAGATACCCTTCTTCTGTAATTTCATCAATAATTCTCCGAATTCTCGGAACATCAACTCCATAAAGTTCTATACCTTCATTTGTCGGCTTAGATGCATTACATACACGAGTTACGGCCGTAGCAAGTTCTACTTCATCTGAAAAATTCACATGTCCTTTATTCAAAAAATATTCTACTTCCTTACCAGCAGTTACAACCGACGGCAATACTGGAAATATCGGTTTGGAACATTCCTCCATCTTCCGATGAAGAACATCATAGGCATCATATACTTTGACTAAACCCGGGCTTCCAAATATAACAGCAATCGCATCAATCTCAGGACATTCTTTTTCACAAAAATCAATAGCCTTTTCCAGATGCTCCGGAGTTCCGGTTGCCAATATATCTATCGGATTGGCAACAGACGCACCTGGATACAGTTCAGATTTCAGCATCAGAGTCTTCTCCCCTTTTATTTCAGGTACATGCAAACCACCCTTCGACAAAGCATCAGTCAGCATCACTGCAGGTCCTCCTGCATGGGTTACAATAGCAAAATTTCGACCATAAATCTCTTTCAGCGTAAAAACACAAGAAACCGTTGTCAAATCTTCTCTACTGAAACAACGCACTATTCCTGCTTTCCTGAAAAGCGCTTCGACAGCCAAATCCGAACTGGCCATAGCCCCAGTATGCGACGATGCTGCCCGACTTCCAGACTCGGAAGAACCCGATTTGACAGCCGCAATTTTACACCCTTTCCTAATCAATGATGAAGCATGCAGCAGTAAACGATCCGGATCTTTTATATTTTCTATATAAAGTATTTTTATTCGGGGCGACGTTTCCGGCTCAAACGTTCTATCAAGATACTCAAGAACATCCTCTACCCCAATCTGAGGAGCATTGCCAACTGACCATACAGAATTAAAACGTAGTCCCTTCCCGATAGCAGACTCAAGGATATATACCGCAGTAGCGCCAGAACTTGAAACCAAGTCAACACCCTTCGCATTTAAATCTGGAATCGGCAAGGTAAAGACACTCCGATGATTACGATTCATCAAACCAATACAATTAGGCCCTATCAGAGAAGCCCCATAATAATTTACTGTATCTAATATTTGCCGTTCCAACTTTTCTCCTTCCGGAGTCTCTTCAGCAAAACCCGCAGAAATGATGATAAAAGCTTTCGTACTTTTTTCTGAGGCAAGTAATTTTACAACTGCAGGACATGAAACTGCAGGAATTGCCAATATTGCCAGTTCAACGGGAGGCAGCATATCAACAGAAGCAAAACAAGGAACGCCTTGTACCTCCGTTTCTTTAGGATTGACAGCATAAATATCACCTTTAAAATTACCCTCCAGCAAGTTTCTTATAATTTTTCCACCTGGTTTTTGCACATTATTTGAACCTCCGACAATAACAATACTTTGAGGGTCGACTAATTCTCTATTTATCATTCAAATACATTTTATACATTTATCAAACAAAACTCGCTAACAATCTTTTACCAAAGATAGTGATTTTAATTCCAGGCAGATATCCTTTGCAACAAAAATAGTATATTTGCATTTTAATTTGAAATAAATCACAAATCACAATAAATAAAATATTGTATGGAAAAGAAATTTAAACGGACCCTCGTAACAACAGCATTACCTTATGCAAACGGCCCTGTACATATAGGGCACCTTGCCGGAGTATATGTCCCAGCCGATATATATACTCGATATCTCCGATTAAAAGGTGAAGACGTGATAATGATAGGTGGTTCGGACGAACATGGCGTACCTATCACATTAAAGGCAAAAGCTGAAGGTGTCTCTCCACAGGTAATCGTTGACCGTTATCACAATATCATAAAAAAATCCTTCGAGGAATTCGGTATTTCTTTTGACATATATTCTCGTACCTCATCCGAGATACATCACAAAACAGCTTCAGATTTTTTTAAAAAATTATACGAAAAAGGCGAATTTATCGAGAAAACGTCCGAGCAGTATTATGATGAAGAAGCTCAACAATTTTTAGCAGACCGATATATTATAGGGACATGCCCCCATTGCCATAACGAAAGAGCATACGGCGATCAATGTGAAGCATGTGGAACTTCTTTAAATGCAACAGACCTGATAAATCCAAAGTCTGCAATTAGTGGAAGTACTCCCGTTATGCGTGAAACCAAACACTGGTATCTCCCTTTAGACAAGCACGAAGCTTTTCTAAAAAAATGGATTCTAGAAGACCACAAAGAATGGAAACCAAACGTATATGGACAGTGCAAATCATGGCTCGACATGGGATTACAACCTCGAGCTGTTAGCCGAGACCTCGACTGGGGAGTCCCTGTTCCAGTAGAAGGGGCTGAAGGAAAAGTATTATATGTATGGTTCGACGCTCCTATTGGCTATATTTCGAATACCAAAGAACTATTGCCCGACAAATGGGAATTATACTGGAAAGATAAAAACACAAAATTGGTTCATTTCATCGGAAAAGACAATATTGTATTTCATTGTATTGTATTCCCTGCCATGCTAAAAGCTGAAGGTAGCTACATCCTTCCTGACAACGTTCCGGCCAATGAATTCCTCAATCTGGAAGGGGACAAAATATCCACATCCCGCAATTGGGCTGTATGGTTACATGAATATTTACAAGACTTTCCAGGCAAACAAGACGTATTACGTTATGTACTTACAGCCAATGCTCCAGAAACAAAAGATAACGATTTTACATGGAAGGACTTTCAAGCCCGTAACAATAATGAGCTAGTCGCTGTGTTAGGAAATTTTGTAAATAGAGCACTCGTCTTGACTCATAAATATTTCGATGGGAAAGTTCCTGCCTGTGGAGATTTGACCGAATATGATAAACAAACTTTGTCCGAATTTACCGGAGTAAAAGCCGAAATGGAATCATATTTAGAGCACTACCGATTTAGAGATGCACTGAAAGAAGCTATGAACCTGGCTCGTATTGGGAACAAATATTTAGCCGATACAGAACCTTGGAAACTGGCAAAAACAGACATGAACCGAGTGGCAACAATATTAAATTTAGCATTGCAAATCTCTGCAAACCTGGCCATTGCTTTTGAACCCTTTTTGCCTTTCTCTGCGAAAAAACTTCGCAATATGTTAAATATGCAAATCGTCGATTGGAATGTATTAGGACACACAGACATATTGCCCGAAGGATTACAATTAAATCCGGCAGAACTACTCTTTGAGAAAATAGAAGATAGTACGATTGAAGCCCAAGTACAAAAACTGTTAGATACAAAAAAGGCAAACGAACTCAAAAATCATAAAGCGGCTCCAGTTCGTGAAAATATCTCATTTGAAGATTTCTCAAAATTAGACATTCGGGTTGGCAGGGTTCTCGAATGTATAAAAGTTCCTAAAGCAGATAAACTGCTGCAATTTAAGATAGATGATGGCTTAGGAGGACGAACAATTGTATCAGGAATAGCAAAACATTATGCCCCCGAAGACTTAGTCGGTAAAAATGTATGCTTTATAGCTAATTTAGCTCCGAGAAAGCTCAAAGGAATAGAATCACAAGGTATGATTCTTTCTGCTGAAGATGCAGACGGGCGATTAATTGTTATTGAGCCTGCAGACGAAGTACGTCCTGGTTCAGAAGTAAAATAAACGTATGGAAAAATGATAGAAGACCTGGAAAAGACTACTCGGAATGCAATTATATGGAATGCATTGGATAAAGTCTCAAACCAGGTTATCTCTATTGTGATAGGAATAATACTGGCCCGCATTCTGAATTCGTCCGATTATGGTTTGATAGGAATGCTGGCCATTTTTGTTGCTATTGCCAACTCCTGCATCGACAGCGGCTTTTCGTCAGCTCTCGTTAGAAAACAAAATCCAACAGAAGCAGACTATAATACAGTCTTTTATTGCAACTTATTGATATCATTCATAATTTACATCCTCTTATTTTTAGGAGCTCCCAATATAGCCTCTTTTTTCGATCAACCCATCCTTATTCCACTCTCCCGAAGCCTTTTTTGCATATTCTTAATAAACGCTTTAGGACTTATCCAAACAGCCCATCTTGTAAAAGAAATACAATTCAGAAAAGTAACAATTATCAATTTCTTATCACTCTTTATATCGGGTCTGACAGCTCTTTATTATGCACTCCACAACTATGGTGCTTGGGCCCTTGTCGCCCAAATGCTGTCGCAATCCGTATCCAAAACAATTTTATTATGGATTATCGGGAAATGGCATCCAAAAGCAATTTTTTCGATTAAATCGTTTCGTGAACTCTTTGCATTTGGATCCAATATTTTACTGGCCAATATCTTAAATTCAATATTCCTAAATATTTATTCTGCGTTTATCGGCCGACTTTATGGAAAAACTTCTTTGGGATTTTACACCCAAGCTGCCAAATGGGCCGATATGGGAATCTCTACATTATACGGAACCATACAAAACGCGACCTATACAGTATTCAGTGCTATACAAAACGAGAAAGAAAGATTGGTCAAAGCATATCGAGATACAATGAAATTAACGGCATTTATAACATTTCCGTCATTACTCTGTTTCATATTAATAAGTAAACCATTTGTACTAATATTTTTATCGGAAAAGTGGACCGAATCAATTATTTATCTGCAATTATTATGTGCTGCGGGTATTTTTACCGTATTTACGACTATTAATGGAAACTATATAAAAATTTCAGGACATTCTCATCTTGTTTTACGCCTCGAGGTAATAAAAATAGGGCTAATATTCATAGCAATCTTCTTAACTTGGCACATGGGAATGTTACATATGGTTATAAGCTTAGTAATAGTAAGAATAATAGTATATATCCTCAGCATCATCATTATTGGGGAAAAAGTAGACTATCCTTGGTATACGCAACTAAAAGATATCTTCCCATATCTATCCGTCGGGGTTATATTATTCTTAACCAGTCTATCTTTTACAATATTTATTTCTAATATTTATTTCTTAGGAATAATTCAAATAGGATTCTTTTTCACATCTTACTATTCTATTTTTCGATACATGGATAGGCATTATTTGCTATTCAATTGACATATTTATTTTCCAGAAGACATATATTCATCCATAAGAACATTTATATTATGCTCATTCAAGTTAGGAAGACAGCTCTCTTTAAAAAAATCCATATAGCCTTCAGACATCAAATCAAGTGAAAATTTAAACGAAAATTTTCGGATGTAATCACGGTCCCAATACCGGCTAAAAGCCTCTGAAATCGCATAAGAAACAGCTTCATCGGTACGTTCTTTTATCAAGACTGTACATTTATCATCATAAATATCATAAGCAGCATCAATATCCGAAAAACAAATCGCAGGAAGGCCAAACCGATACCCCTCAATCAGAGACAATCCAAAACCTTCTTCTTTGCTAAGTAAACATGTACACCAAGACTCATTCATTAAAGAAAAAACTTCTTTATGAGGCAATGAACCTGTAAAGTGACAAAACTTATCCACACCTAAAAGTAAAGCCTGATTTTGTAACTTTCCGTGCAAATTATCATTTCCAACAAAGAAAACATGAAAATATTCTTCCATTTGTCCCTGAAGCAAAGCTATAGCCCGAATCAGCTGCTCCTGATTTTTATTTTGATTGATGTTCCCAACACAAACAATTTGTCTTTTTCTTATCACATCTAAATACGTCGTCTGCACTAAAGGAATCGCATTCAAAATCACTTTCAATGTCGGATATCGTTTCCCACCGAACTCTTCAATAATTTTTTTTTGTATTCCAGAACTGACAACAGAAACCCCCACTTGACCCTCCAACAGCAATTGAAGTATCTTAAACTCAAATGCCTTTGCAAAAGACGATAAATTGATAGATTCATTCAAAGAATTTAAGCCATGTAATGTAATTACAAATGAAACATTTCGCCTAACTGCAGCTATAATAAAAGGTAACGTATTTATAGTCAGACCATGTATATGTATATAATCAGGTGTAAGCCGTTTAATAATTTTCTCATTATAGCCGATACTAAAATAATATTTAAAAATATTATAGCGAGCCCATATAGACTCTTCTTTAGCCATTATTGCATATTTAAAACCACGAAATATATCTTTCCACTTCGAGGAAAATAACAAAGCATATAACCTCCGTGACAATAAGCAATACCCCAAACGTTTAGACGATGCACCGAAAAAACTGGAATTATTAACATATACCTCATTTCCAGACTTATACAGAGCTTCTGAAATAGATGAAACCATAAGTCCCAAACCTGTATTTGGAGAATGAGGAAAATCTGGATGGCAAAGTGTTGGCGTAGATACTAAAATTCTCATCACATTTCTTTTGACTGGTAAATATACATATAAACTACATACCTATTATATTTTCTAAAAAAGATTGAGTCAAATATTTAAAATATATTGTTATTTTGCGTCTTAAATGAAAGACGAACCACAAAATACAAACATCGACTTAAAGGCAAAAACTGCCAATACCTTGATGTGGAATACAATAGACCGTATATCTACTCAAATCTTATATGCAGTTACTGGTATAGTTTTAGCTCAAGTTCTCATGCCTGAAGATTTCGGCCTCATCGGGGCTATAACTATTTTTACAGCATTTGCCAATCTATTTATTGACAGTGGATTTTCATCGGCTCTTATTCAGAAAAAAAATGTTACACAGACCGATTTCAGCACTATTTTCTTTTTCAACATTGGAATCAGTGTAATATTATATATTCTTTTATGGTTTACAGCTCCTCTTATTGCTGATATTTTTCATGACAAAAGGCTTATAACACTCTCCCGAGTTATGTTCCTGAATTTCATAATACTGGCTTTTGGAATGGTACAAAGCACAAAGTTGATGAAAAAAATGGATGTAAAAATAATTGCCATTTCAAATTCCATCGGGCTATTTCTCTCCGGAGCCTTAGCTCTAATAATGGCACTAAACGGATACGGAGCATGGGCAATGGTAGCTCAAGCACTTGTACTTTCATCGGTAAAATCAGCAATTTTATGGAAATTCAACTCATGGAGGCCCAGCTGGACTTTTAGCAAAAAATCTTTATCAGAAATATTCCAAATAGGTTCAGGTGTCATGATGACATCCTTGTTCAACACGATATTTCTTAATATCTATTCTTTTATCATCGGCTCTTTTTACAATCTAAAACAGCTCGGATTCTACACACAAGCGGATAAATGGAGTAAAATGGGAATCACAGCTCTAGGGCAAATTTTGGGCTCTTCCTTTCTACCGATTCTCGCCGATATGCAAGAT
Organism: Coprobacter secundus; assembly: GCA_000803105.1. Classification (GTDB taxonomy): domain Bacteria; phylum Bacteroidota; class Bacteroidia; order Bacteroidales; family Coprobacteraceae; genus Coprobacter; species Coprobacter secundus. Next base: position 117,521 of record JTDA01000003.1, on the reverse strand, counting down.
AATCGAGAGCGGCTGCACCGGGCAATAAGTAAAATGAACAAACTTACCTCTTTTATCATTTTTCCTATATATGCAGGTCTCATCATCGTTGCAGAACCTCTATTCAGAACATTATTCGGAAACAAATGGGATGCATCTATTCTACTCTTTCAACTCCTTATATTCAGAGGGATTTTTACTACACTGACAGTATTCCTTAATAACTGCATTTTAGGGATTGGAAAAGTAAAAATTATGTTATACTTAGAAATAGTAAAAGATATATTGTCTCTGATAGCCATCTTCGTTACACTAAAAATGGGTGTTACAATTCTCGTTTTAGGACAAGTTTTTGTCTCTATTTTACATTATCTACTTATGGCTTATATCAGCGGAAAAGTCGTTGGATACGGAATAAAAAAACAAGTAAAAGATATGATACCATATTGTGCAATTACTATAATAATTTCAATACCGTTAGTGTTACTACCCATAATCATCGATAAGGAATGGTTACTACTCATACTCCAAACACTAACAGGTGTTTTGCTATACTACGCCATCAATAAGAGTTTGAACTCTCACATTCTACAAGACATTTTGGAATACGCAAAAAGTAGAATAAACAAAAATAAGCAATGATTATTACATTTCTATATGTCGAGCCAAATCTTGTGCTCGTTTATAATCCTCTGGTTTTCCTATATCTATCCAATTTCCTGTTATTGGAAAACGAACAACCCTTTTCCTTTTCTTTATCAATAAATCGATAAAATCAGTAGCATTATAAAATGTATTTCGAGGCATAAGTTCCAATAACCTTTTTTTTATCAAATATATACCTGCATTTGCATAATAATTATATGTCGGCTTTTCCTCAAGAGCCAATACTCTTTCCGCTTCAGTTTTAAAAATAGCATAAGGGACTGATACCAGATAAGGTACAGCAGCCACTGATAAATCAGCGTTTTTATCTATATGGTGCAAATAAAAATCTTCATAATCAATATTAGTAAATAAGTCAGAATTCATCAGTAAAATCGTATCATTATAAAATGAATCGATTAACGTAAGAGAGCCCATAGTACCCCAAAATTGGGGTTCTCGTACGCAATTTACCTGTACATCATTTACAAGTTTAGAAAAATGCGCTTCAATCTGTTCTGCTAAATAATTTACCGTTACCGATATACGGTCTATCCCATAAGAGATAAGACGTTCAACATTATAATCGATGATACATTTATCTCCTACTTTCAACAATGGTTTTGGTGTTTTTTCAGTCAGTGGACGTAATCTTTCGCCTTTCCCTCCTGCCATTAAAACAGCATCTACCGGTAATACAGAACGTAATTCTCGCAAATTATAAACACCGGTTATACGATGTTCGTCATCCAGACAGGGAACTAAAGCTATTTGCAGCTTCTTTAATTCCCTAATTGCCCTGACATCTATGCCACTGCTTTTTACATATCGAAAATGGGCAAACATGACAGAAGAAACAGGGTCATTTAATTGCGCTCCTGATATTAAACTCCTACGGATATCCCCATCTGTTAAAGTCCCGACCATTCGGTCATTTTCATCGACAATAAATAAAGTCAAAGTATTGCTCGGTAGTCGATTCAAAACTTTCAAGGCCTCAAGAATTGAAACATAATCTCGTATTACAAAACGTTCTGTATTTCCCATAACTCAAAAAGTTACAATATTTTCTTGTAGCATCATCTCTGCTACCATCCAATCAAAAGGAGTATCTAAGTCTATAGAATACTTATCATCCATAACATATTTACGTCTACGGGGAAACTCTCCCAAACTCATCTTTCGAAGAGATGCTATATTGATAACATATATAGCGCCATTGTATTCCCAAGCTTGAGGGGCATCCTGCCGACGAATCAATTTCCCGTTCCCTTTAGACAAATGCAGAAAATGATCACCATCTTCTTCATAACAATTATAATAAGGATTAGAAACGGCCTCTTTTACAGACACAACCATATCTATATCAGGTGTATATAAAGCTAATGCTTCCTTCACAAACTTTTCTTTTCTAAAAGGAGAAGTCGGCTGCAACAAAACCAAAACATCATAATGTCTACCTAAAGATTCATAATAACTAAGCGCGTGTAACAAAACTTCATAAGTTCCCACCTGATCACCAGACAACTCTTTCGGCCGTCTGAACGGAACAGCTAAACCATAATTTTCCACAACACGCACAATCTCCTCATCATCAGTGGATACACAAATATGTTCGTCAGACGTTAATTGACGAGCCAATTCAATAGAATATCCGATTAGAGGTTTTCCTCCTAATAATTTTATATTTTTATGGGGAATACCTTTACTTCCTCCTCTCGCAGGAATAACATATAATATATTCATCCCTTTATCCTTCATTTATCCGTACAAATCTTAACATCATAAAAATGCTTCTTAATAATATTTTCTAAAGGATAATTTTTTATTATCTTCCAAATATTCTCCGTAGTATCCGACTTCTCATATGGATTTTTAGTATTTTTAGCAGAAGCTTTCACTGTATTCGTGGCAATCATACTCAATCCTGCTGCAATAGCCTCGTAAGAAGCCTCACAATGTAGTACAGATGATGCAGCAAGGCGACCTTTTTGTCGGGCACCTATATCTAACGTCGGTATCCCAAAAGATGGAACCTCGACAATACCACTTGAAGAATTTCCAATTACCCCATCAACATATTGCAATGCAGACAAATATCGAAGATATCCTAAAGATGTGAAAGCTACCGATCTATCAGAATGACAGTTTACATATTCATCAATCATCGATGCGATAATACGACCATTAGAATCTGAATTCGGTTTCGTAAAAATAATATGTGCATCCGTTTCGTCCAAAGCTCTTAGTAGTGCGGAAAACTGTTCTCGAGCAGTCATATATTCAAGAGTAACCGGATGATACGTGACCATATAAGTTTTCTTTGAGATTTTAAATCCTATGCTCCTTTCTAAATCTTCTCTACTCAGAAGTTGTAAGTGACGAATATTATCCAATCCTATAGACCCAACATTAAATACTCGTTCTGGCTCTTCACCTAGCTGAATCACTCGATTACGGTACTCTTCTGTCGTTGTGAAATGAAGATGGCTCATTTTGGTAATAGAATGACGAATTGCATCATCATAAACTCCCTCCGTAACATCTCCACCAGAAATATGTGCAACAGGAATTTGAAAAAATAACGCTGTAGATGCAGCACCTAACATCTCATAACGATCACCCAAAATTACGATCAAATCGGGAGATAAATCTTGTATGGCATCTGCAAATCCTATAATTCCCAATCCCAAAGACTTTGCAATAGATGATGATGTATCAGCCGACAAAAGCATTTCTACCTTCTTATTGATAATAAATCCGTCATTTTCAATTTCTCGAAAGGTCAAACCGAACTCTGGAGATAAATGCATATTAGTAGCTATTATTTGTAAATCCAAATCCGGATCTTCCTGTATCATTTTCATTAGGTGGCTCAACAATCCATATTCAGCTCTTGTCCCCGTAATTACACAAATTTTTCGCATAACCTACAATTCTAATAGTTCATCCTCTTTAAAATCACGAGGGGCAATTTTCCCAATTACTTCATACCAACGCATCGGAGAAATTCCATTTCCCGGACGTTTCACTGTCATATTATCTTCAGAGAAAACCTCTCCAGCTTTTATATCCCTGGCTGCAATCAAACTTTTACGAGCAACAACACTGTTCTTTGCTTCAGAATTAGAAACTCTTTTTACCGGACTCCCCAAACACAATTCAATATTTCGGATAGACTCTATCATTTTCTTCAGTTCTTCCGGCTCTAACGAAGCTTTATGATCAGGTCCGGGAAGATTTCTATCCAAAGTAAAATGCTTTTCTATTACGACTGCCCCCAAAGCTACTGCAGCTAACGAAACTTCTATACCTTTGGTATGGTCCGAATACCCTGTCTTCACACCAAAACAGTCGGATAATGTCTGCATTGCTCGAAGATTTACATCAACATAGGGAGTAGGATACTCAGTATTACAATGCAAAAGAGTAATCTGCTCCAAACCCAACCCCTCTTTCGTCAACACACTGAGTGCTGCCTCGATGTCTCCCAAGCCGGACATTCCGGTTGACATAATTACTGGACGTCCCAAACGTGCAATTTTTTGCAAATATGGTAAATTGGTAATTTCTCCAGACGGAATCTTATAATAATCCATATCCAATCCTTCCAACACATCTATAGATTCTAAATCAAATGGTGTAGAAAGAAATTTTATTCCTATTTCATCACAAAAATCCTTAAGTGGCTTATAATCTGTCAAAGGCAAATGAATCGCCCGGCACATATCAAGCTGCGACTCTTCTTTTTTTGTCGTACCTAACTGGTATTCCGCTTTGGGCGCATATCGGGAAATAACCCTCTCGGGACGAGCAGTCTGAAATTTTACATAATCAGCTCCGGCATCTTTAGCTGCAATAATTAATTTTCTTGCTAAATCATAATTCCCATTATGATTCACACCTGCTTCAGCTATAATAACAACCTTTCCCATGATATCACTTTTTTCTATTCTTCAAGTCTTTTATTATCTCCTGCCAATTATCCTTAAATTGTAAAGCCCTGTCATCAATCCACACATCCCCTATAGGCTTTCCCATAATCAACTGATGATATTTCACTTTATGTTCCTTTAACCATGCTGTAGTCATCTCAAACTCCATCCATGTACGGGCAGAGTATATTATAATAGTATGTCCTTCGTCATACAAAGCGTTTATTGACTCTACCGCATGAAGTTTAGGTACAGCCAAACAGCGGCTATACGTACGCTCTTCGGTACATATAGTACCGTCCATATCAATGATTATCTGCATAGAATATAACTTCTTTAAAATATCGCGTCATAAATGTATTTTCTTTCCAGCTAACAATAGGTTCGACCGGATACTTAAGATATTCATCTAACAACGTAGAAAGAATATTAGCTCCGGCTTCGATGCTTGCAATTACCCCTCCACCAAACGGGGATTAATTTCCATAATATATGTTTTATCGGTTGCCACATCTCGTATAAACTGTATAGTTACCGGGCCTATAAATTGCCCCGTTTGTAAAACCTTCCGAGATAAAGTTATACAAACATCATCCTTTATTGTTCGGGTATTTATAACCTCTCCTCCGGCAACTTCGAGCCTAATTCTCGGAACTATCGATACAATATCCCGACTTTCTGATACATAACAATCCACAGTAAATTCTATTCCGTCCTGGATGTAGGTTTGTATTACATAACTGTCTAAATTTGAAATATTTCGTAAATCATCTCGGGAATAAACTATTTTTATACCTTTAGATGCAGAACCAGTTCGAGGTTTAAGAATCGCGGGAAATTCGATATTCTCTATTGAAAAACACTGTGGTACAGGAATATCGTATTTTTTAAACCAATCTACAGAAAGCTGTTTATCGAACATAACTTTACATATGTCTTCTCGGCAAACAGGGATAAAAACATCCGAGCAAATACTCCTTAATCGGCTCGCAATTTCCACGGCAGGATCGACAAATGGTAAAACAATATGAATATCCTTTTCTCGAATGACAGATAGAAGATCTGGAATAATGTTTTCATCCTTCCACCGTAAACCAAGAATAACTGTTCCAACAGAAGCTATAGGAACAAATTCATCCAACTCATACGAATAAACTTCGACGTCAAGACCTTTTCTCCTTGCCGTATCTATCAGATGTTCAGCTAAAGATACCCGTTTAGCACCACCTAAAAATAAGACATTTAGCTTATCATTCATAACCTGACACTACTTGGAATATTCACCACTCGTTTCTCAAAATACAGACAGTTGCTCAAATCTCCACACTGCTCTTTTTCAAACATAGGCAACTTATTCATCAATCGCCAAATAGGACGAGTCATAACTCCATTAGAATTACTATATTCAAGAAAATCATCACGTTCCTTTTCATTATCCAATAAAATGGCATTTAGCCAATAGTTTGAACGACAATGTTCTGGTTCAACAAAAAAAGAAATACCTTTTTTACTAAAATAACCTTGATAAATTTCGGCTAATTGGCGTTTTTTCTCTAAAAATAAAGGCAATGTTTCCATCTGAGCACATCCCAAAGCTGCATTAATATTAGGCATACGATAATTATATCCTATATGGTCATGCACAAACTCCCATGAGTGAGGAAGTTTAGACTGCGTAGATAGATGTTTTGCATAACTCCCCAGCTCCTCATCTTGGAAAAGTAACATACCCCCGCCTCCGGTTGTTATAGTCTTATTACCATTAAAACTCAAAACGCCAATCTTTCCAAATAAACCGGTATGTTTTCCCCTATAAAAAGAACCTATACTCTCTGCCGCATCTTCGACCAATTCAAGAGAATAACGCAGACAAATATCAGCTATAGCATCAATTTTACATGGATGCCCGAAAGTATGCATAGGCACACAAGCTTTAATCCGTCTGCCTGTACTCTTATTATACAATGCATCACCCCTCATTTCTGCATTATCGAGAATCCACTCTTCTAATTTTTCCGGAGACAATCCCATTGTCTCCCTATCTACATCAATAAAAACCGGATGTGCCCCGCAATAACTAATTGCATTACATGTCGCAATAAAAGTCAACGGTTGAGTCAAAACTTCATCATTCTGTTCAACTCCAACTAAAAGTAAGGCTAAATGAATAGCATTAGTACCATTTACACATACAACAGCACGCTTAGCCCCCGTATAAACAGCAACCACATCTTCGAATTTATCGACATATTTACCAACACTCGAAACAAATGTAGAATCGATACAATCATTCAAATATTCCTTTTCATTACCGATAAAACACGGAGCATGTAAAGGCACAAACTCTTGATTGGGAAATAACCTTTTTATAAAACTAATCGTCTCTTTATACATTGTAAATATTTGCTTTATATCGGTTTAGATTATTCTTATCCATAAACCACTTCACTGTTTCCTCCAATCCCCTTCGTATAGGATATTCAGGTTTAAAATCTGTCAAGCTCTTTATCTTTGAATTATCTCCCCATAAACGAAATACTTCGGAACCTTTAGGCCTGATACGTTGCTCATCTTCCACAAAACAAACTTTTACACCCATTATTTCCGATATCAAATTCAAAGTATCTCTCATCGATATCTCATAATTACTGCATACATTGACTTCCTGCCCTATCGCTGCCTCACATTGTGAAAGCTGGATAAATCCCCGACAAGTATCCTTTACATAATTAAAATCACGCGTAGGACTAAGGTCTCCTAATTTTATTTCTTTAGCACCATTGGCAATCTGAGTAATAATGGTCGGAATTATAGCTCTGGCTGACTGGCGAGGACCATACGTATTAAATGGTCGGACTATTACAACCGGAAGTTCAAAAGCATTGTAAAAGCTCATGGCCAAAGCATCTGCCCCTATTTTAGTTGCTGAATAAGGAGACTGAGGCTGTTTAGGGTGGTTCTCATCAATAGGAACATACTTGGCCGTCCCGTATACTTCACTGGTAGAAGTAACCAATACACGCTTCACGCCTCTCTCTTTAGCTGCTTGGCACACATTCAGTGTTCCTTTTATATTGGTATCAACATAACTATCAGGAGCAACATAAGAATACGGAATTGCAATGAGTGCAGCCAAATGAAAAACAATATCAATCCCCTGCATAATATGTTTGCAAAAATACGGATCTCGTATATCTCCACATACAACCTCAAGACCAGGATGAGTAATACCTTCAAGCCATCCCCAATTATTAAAAGAATTATAATAAGACAGTGCTCTTACCTGAAAACCTCGGTCTAAAAGCATCTCTGTAAGATGAGAACCAATAAAACCGTCAGCCCCTGTGACTAATACTTTTTCCATTTTTTCCAATTTTTATCAGGGTATTACCCCAATGTTCAAAAAATTCGACCAGGGTCATTTTGCTTTGGGATCATTCTCTCAAAAGCATCAATAAAAGAACCTGGAGTAATATTTATAATTTTACATCCTATACGCTCAGCATAATCCCGAATGACAAAATATGACCGAAAAGCTACATACATACTATATAGAACTTCATGCAAATGAATATTAGCATATTCAGCATCCACCTGTTTATTATGTTGTTCACTATCCTTATAAAAATGTGGTTGACGAGTAATTACTCGATTATTGTCATCCACCGACAATTGTGGAAGCCAAGAATGGTCAGCTCCGGCTAAATATATTTTTTTAAAGCCTAATCGAAAAGCCAACATGATAGAAGGTATAAGGACATTCCTGGGCCGAGGACATCCCCACCCCTTACGAAAAGCATATCTGGAAAACCATTTGTAACCCTCCACTGGTGTAATATTATATTGGACAATATGTATATGAGGATTCGTACTCAAAATTTCTTGCCACCATTTTCTTTTAAACGCAAAAACCGGAACAAATAGATACATTTCCCAAGTAACTGACTCAGACAAAGCACAATATAAATCAACAGATTTTTCTTTTGACGCATCAAAAAAATAGGGATCCGCTATAACATATAATCCAGGACACAATTGTTTGAACAAATCAGTTGAACCTGCAAAATTTACAGCCAATAATGTCTTATCTCTTAAAAATGCAGAAGAGCTCGCTACAGTCGTATTCAGAGATGGACCGTTTCCCAAAATTACAATTTCTCCTAAAGAATCAAATTCAGTAGGCATAGGAGTCTTATTTTTCGAATAAATGACAATCTTCAAGATACTCAACAACGTTTGAACGCCATCATTTATCCATTTTTGCATTTTATCTAACAAAGGATTCATATATCTCTATCAATTTTAGAGCTCTCTTTCACACAGAAATAATAACAGCCTTTATCAGCTACCAATTTCCCGAGAACGCTTTCTGCAAATGTAACTATTTTTTTAAAATCACTTCTATCACAAGGGTATGAAAAGAAAAGTTCATTTTCCAAAGTAGAAAATAATGAGAGAAAAATCGTACCTTCGTATTCAAATCGTGATTCTGTTTTATGAAAGTTTTGCTTATCAATACATCTGAAAATACCGGTGGAGCGGCTATTGCTTGTAGTCGTCTGATGTCGGCCCTCAAAAACAACGGGGTAAATGTAAAACTACTTGTAAAAAAGAAAATTTCGAATAATCCCGATATTATTGGTGTCGAACAAAATACAATACAACGATATCTTGGACTTTTCAAATTTGTATGGGAACGTTTTATCATTTTTATTAATAATCATTTTTCAAAAAAAAATCTTTTCTCAGTATCGATTGCAAATACTGGATTTAATTTGGTTTTACGTAAAGAAGTTCGAGAGGCTGATATCATCCATCTTCATTGGATAAATCAAGGATTTTTGTCTTTATCCGATATAAAAAAACTAACGACTTTAGGTAAGCCAATCATATGGACACTGCATGACCTATGGCCCATAACTGCCATATGCCATCATCCGGGAACATGTAATAAATATACCTCCCTATGTCAAAATTGTCCTCAACTGCAAAAGCCTGCACCACATGATCTTTCTTATCGTATATGGAAGAAAAAAAATTTCTTCGCACAATCGTATATTACGTTCGTCAGTGTAAGTCAATGGCTATGCGATAAAGCTCGACAAAGCAATATCTCAAAAACATCATTGAACTTGGTAATCCCCAACACAATAGACACTCAAATATTTTATCAGCAAGATAGGAATAAAATAAGGGCAAAATTGTCCATTTCTAAAGATAATTTCGTTATTTTGTTTGGAGCAGCAAAACTAAATGACCCGATAAAAGGATTCGATTTACTTTGCCACGCCATATCTTTATTCCCAATAGAACAAATAAAAAAGCTACATCTACTTATGTTTGGAGGAATAAAGAACGATGAGAACTTTCTCAACACTATTCCGTGTAAATACACTTATATGGGGAAATTATCAGATATTTCAATGATAGCTTCACTATACTCTGCTGCAGACGTTACTGTTGTCTCCTCTCATTATGAAACATTTGGGCAAACGTTAATAGAATCTATGGCCTGTGGTACCACGGTTGTCTCCTTTGATCAAGGAGGACAAACAGATATAATAGACCACTTAGATAATGGTTATCTCGCCAAATATCCATCAGTCGAGGACTTGAGCAAAGGCATATTATGGGCATATGAGCAAAAAGACAATCCTTCTCTACAAGACAAATGTATCGAAAAAGTTAAAAAAAACTATACAGAAGACATTATAGCAACACATTATAACCACCTTTATCAAAAGTTACTGTCAACAAAACAAAAACAATGATACAACCCTTATTTTCAATCGTAACAATTACATGGAACGCTCATAAAACTATAGAAGTCACACTTAACAGCGTAGCCGACCAAACATACAAAAACTACGAATACATTGTAATAGATGGTGCATCAGATGATGGTACAATCGATATTCTCGATAAAAACAGGCATCAGATAAATATCTTAATAAGTGAGTCAGATAACGGACTTTATGATGCAATGAATAAAGGTTTGAATGTTGCAACCGGTGAATATGTTATATTCTTGAATGCTGGAGATACATTTTATAATAACAAAACTCTAGAGAACATATATCATTCGATAGGCTACTCTCGTCCCGATATAATTTATGGAGAAACCGCTTTGGTTGACCTAAACCGAAATTTTATCGGGATGAGACGATTAAAGGCTCCCGAACAGCTATCATGGAAAAGCTTCCGTATGGGAATGCTTGTCTGTCACCAAGCATTTATCGCCAAACGCAGCATTGCCCCAAATTACGATTTGGCTTATCGTTTTTCCTCTGATTTTGACTGGTGTATAAAATGTATGAAATCTGCCCAAACGTTATTTAACACCCACCAAACATTGATAAACTATCTGAATGAAGGGGCGACGACAAAAAACAGGAAAGCCTCCCTCCAAGAACGATATAACATTATGGTTAAATATTACGGAAAAACTACAGTCAAAATATTACATATATGGTTTGCTATACGTTTTTTATTCGCCAAAATATTCAAGAAAAATGCATAAACATATCAAAAAACAGGTATCTTAATCCAACTTTCCGGCACAATACCGACAGCATCTGTATGGTTGAACCATTTGTTTGGCGTTAAAACGATTTTGCTTTTATTCGGATTTAGCCATGCAGCCCACCAACTAAATGAGCTATTTGCTATAATATGGTGACGGCAACAACTCATAAGATACATATCTTGCCAACTATCTTCTCCCTGATTCCAGTCTATGATACATCTGTTTTCTAACTGCAAATTTTCTTCCATCCAATTTACATCATCAGAAAATAAATAAAAACATATATTACTACCCAAACGCTGACGGATAAAATCTATTGCCTTATGATAATAGTCCAGAGAACAAATACCTCCATGCATAGCCTTGGCCTCCGGGAGATTTTCATAATCTCCCCGCCGAACATGAATACTCACCGATAATTCTCGATTCATTTTAGAAGCAATAGCTTTTGTCTTTTCAGATAAAATATTTATATTAAATTGAAATGCTTCACGAATCATTGGTTCAATATCCACAAAATAGCCCTCATTCTGCCAATAACCGCGATAATAACGATATGGACGCAATCCACAATAAACAGGTTCATCAAATTCACACTCAGAATGCTCATACAAAGACTTTACAAAATGTTTTGCAAAACTCCTTTTTTGCAGATTACGATGCAATCCGTTCGAGATAGGACAAAGAGAAAGATTGAACACCTTTTCAAGTTCCAGTCCATAATGCCTATCATAAGTTTTCATAGCTTCTATATCGACATATAGCCTATCCCAGATATGACTTTTATTTTTTAAATAAAGGAAAAAAGCATATTGAAACATCTGATTTCCCAAGCCTCCTATTATCTCTACAATACGCACCATTATGAGCTTTTTTAAAGCAAAAATAATACAATTAATTTATTATATCTATATTTGCATTTAAACTCGCAATATATATGCTACATTCCATAGACCTTTCCGTAATTATACCCGTCTATAATGTTGAAAAATATCTACCGCATTGTTTAGAATCCGTATTAATACAAGCAGATAACAACATAGAGGTAATTGCTATAAACGATGGTAGTATCGATAAGTCACCAGAAATATTAGATCAATATGCAACCCAATATCCTTCTCTCAAAATAATAAATCAGCCCAATCAAGGAGTATCAGCTGCACGACAAAAAGGTATAACTGTAGCTCACGGTAAATATATTCTTTTTTTGGATGCCGATGATTTTCTTGAAGCCTCATCATTAAATATTCTATACAAAAAAGCTATTGAAGCAGACGCTGATATGGTTCTTATGGATTATTATACCTATAATCCTGATGATCAAAAAAAAACATATATCCAACAAACCTCAATCCACCAATATAGCCAAGCATCTTTGCTAAAACAAATGTTTTGTGCAGAAAGGGCATGGGCAGTATGGTCATATATTGCTAAAAAAGAATTGCATGAAACTATAAAATATAATTTGGTATCGGACTTATCTATAGGAGAAGATGCTGTATATACCACACAAATTGTTCTCGCTGCACACAAGATAACCTCGATAAATAAGCCTCTTATCAACTATGTTTCCCGACCCGACTCTGTCACTCAACAAAAAAATATTTCTGACCGACAATTTAGCAGTTATCTAAAATTTCCACAACGCATATACGATTTGCTCTACCCTAGCTATTTATATCCGGAATTAAAGGAAAGTATTGCCTATGTATTTTTACGTGCATGTTATGAAACGTTTTACTTTCATCATTTCAAAAATGCCGCTACAATAGCTCGACTTGCATACCGGCAACAACAAGTCATCAAATCAGAAAAACTATTAAATAACTTTGGGAAATGGTTTTATAAGGCAATACGATATTATCATATACACCCTTTTTTAGGAAACTTATATATAAAAAAATGTTTGAAAAGAGGAAAAATATAATGCATTTCCAATAATCAAGCTATATATATTTATTTTTTCATGAAATAGGAACGCTCCTCTGGTGAAAATTTCTCAATAGAATAACGCAACATCGTACGGGGCATAATATGCGCACGCTGTTCTAAATAATCGATCAATATCTTTTTATTTCTTTTACCTACTTCTCGCAACATCCATCCGACAGCCTTACGAATAAGGTCTTGTTCGTGCTGCAACAATATATCAGCAATCTCCAATGTATCTCTAAACTGTCCTTCCCGTATATACAACCATGTTGAGACAATAGCAATCCTCTGTTCCCAAAAATTATCACTTTTAGCCAGACTATATAATATACTCCGGTCTTTATCTATCAAATAACGTCCAACAATTTGGTAAGCTGTCAAGTCCACTAAATCCCAATTATTTATCGCATAAGTATGTAATAAATAAGAATCAAATATGGCTTTTTTTGTTTGATTATCAGATTGTTCAAAAAGCGCAACCATCAGCAAAAGCCCCAACATCCGGCACTCATGTATAGACTCATCTAATAACACTTCAACCTCCGACAAAGAGACTTCCTTCCTATATCGTTTTGCAATTGACCGTATAATTGGGACAGGAACTCCGATGAAACAATCTCCTTCCCCATAAGCCCCTTTACTTGTTTTAAAAAATCGACTTAAAACTTTTGATTTTTCATCATCCGAGAAAGATAAAAGTATTTCTTTTATTTGCTGTGCATTCATTGATTTTCTACTTCAAATTTACTTTTGCAACAGGACCATTCCCTTCAAAAAAATTGATAATATTTCGGGACACATAAGCTGCCATCTCATGTCGAACATCAATAGTTTGTGTTCCTGTATGCGGATTCATTACTACATTATCCATTTCTAATAATTCTGGAGAAGGATAATCTCCAAATTCAAAAACATCTAAACCTGCACCCCAGATTTTTTTACCTTTCAATGCTTCAATCAAAGCCTTCTCATCAACAAGAGGCCCTCTTGCAGTATTAATCAATACAGCCTGACTCTTCATTAACCCCAGCTCTCTCTCCCCTATCAAATGATAAGTTTCTTTACTAAACGGAGCATTTACCGATACGATATCAGACCTCATCAATAATTCATCTAAAGATAAAAAGGTAGCATTATATAAATTCTCGATAGCAGGTTCCAAACGACGACGATTATGGTACATCACCTTCATACCTGACGATAAAGCTCGTCTGGCCAAAGCCTGTCCAATACGTCCCATACCGATAATACCTATGGTTTTCCCATATAAAGAAAGGCCTAAATTTCCCAATAGCTCAACTTTCACTGCACCCGGTATACGCAAGCGACGATCTAATTCTGATATTCTACGACAAACCGAAAGTATCAACCCCATCGCTTGGTCAGCCGTAGGTTCTGTAACCGGATCTGGAGTATTCGTTACTTGAATCCCTTTCTTCGTCGCATAAGAAATATCTATATTATCATACCCCACTGCATAATTTGATATAATCTTCAATTTAGGAGCAGCATCTATCAATTGTTTATCAACAGGAAAATTAAACATAGACTGTAAAGCATCATATTCCGAAATCATATCCAAAACTTCATCATACGAAAAACTCTCTTTCCCTTCCGGAGGAAAAGTAACGTCATACTTTTTTATCAGTTCAGAATAACCCGGGCGAAACATATTATAGGTTACCAGCACTTTCTTTCTTATACCAACCATCGAATTTATATTTAGACAAAACAAAATTAATAAAAATATACTTTATCTTATACATTCAATTTTAAATACTCAATCCCATACTAAATGAAGCATCACTCGACAAATCGTAAAAATAAAAATTAGCACAAGAAAATATTATTTAACAGAATAGCTTTTATTTTTTCGGGTAGATATTCAAATAAAAATTTTTATCAAAATCTCACATTGTCATTTTGAAAATAACATATTATAAATCAAATATTTACCATGCATTTTACAATACAAAATCATCATCTTAAAAAATTATACATCTTATAAAAAGAAAGAATAAGGCACTAAAAAAATGGGAATCAGACAAATTTGCATAATTTTGTCATCAACCCCTAATATTAGCATACAATGATTTTAAATTACATTTGGATCGCCTTCTTCCTGATTGCATTTGGTATAGCAATTATCCAGTCCCTATTTTTTGGAAATCTCCAAATATGGTCAGATATCATGAATTCATCTTTTTCTTCAGCCAAAACTGCATTCGAAATCTCATTAGGATTAACCGGAGTTTTATCATTATGGTTAGGATTAATGAAGATTGGAGAACAGGGAGGAGTAATAGCATTTTTTTCACGTCTAATAAGCCCGTTATTTGGAAAACTCTTCCCAAATATTCCCAAAGGACACCCAGCTTTTGGGTCTATTTTTATGAACGTATCAGCCAATATGCTTGGTCTCGACAATGCAGCAACACCCTTAGGGCTCAAAGCAATGAAAGAGTTACAAGAACTGAACCCACAAAAGGATACTGCCAGTAACCCGATGATAATGTTTCTTGTACTTAATACGACAGGACTTACACTCGTTCCTTTAGGAGTTATGGTATATAGGGCCCAAATGGGAGCAGCAAACCCGTCTGACATATTCCTACCAATCTTAATTGCAACCTATTTCTCAACAATGGCAGGATTAATTGCAGTCTGCTTAAAACAAAAAATTAACCTATTTGACAAAGTCATACTTTCATCTATTTTAGGATTAACAATTATAATAGGAGGTATAATCTGCTTTTTCATAGGATTACCGCAAGAAAAAGTTTCTTTATATTCAAGCTTCGGTGCAAATTTTATTCTTTTTTGTATTATTATCGGATTTATTATCGCAGGAATACACAAACGAATAAATATATATGACGCATTTATCGAAGGAGCAAAAGAAGGTTTTAAAACAGCCGTTACTATAATTCCATATCTGGTAGCGATGTTAGTTGCTATCGCTATTTTCAGAGCCTCAGGAGCAATGGATTATATTATTTCAGGATTGTCCTCTGTCATCAATGCTTGCGGCATTGATTCAGGCTTTGTCGGAGCTCTTCCCACCGCACTAATGAAACCCCTAAGTGGAAGTGGAGCCAGAGGTATGATGGTGGACGCCATGGCGACTTACGGGGCAGATTCTTTCGTTGCTCGAGTTGCCTCCACAATACAAGGCTCCACCGATACAACTTTCTATATTCTTGCTGTTTACTTTGGAAGTGTAGGTATTCGAAATACACGATACTCTGCAGGCTATGGACTATTTGCCGATTTCGTAGGTATTGTTGCTGCAATATGCACAGCATATATTTTTTTCAAATAACCTATTATAATTTGCACTTTATAATTGAGTAAAGAAGTATTAGAGTATTTGCTTTCTATCCCTGTCTTTTCACTAAAAGATTATTATCTTTGTAGTCATAGAATTATATCTAAAAAATTATAATTATATGGCGATAAGCTACTATGCCGAAGAAGTTAGTTTCCCTGCTATAAAAAAGAGAGAAACAAGTGAATGGATACGTCGTGTTGCAGAAAAACATGGTAAAAAATGCGGAGATATAGCTTACATTTTTTGCTCGGATGAAAAAATTCTTGCTGTAAATCGAGAATATCTTCAACACGATTATTATACAGATATCATTACGTTTGACTACACACAAGGGAATCGTATCAGTGGAGACATTTTTATAAGCATAGATACAGTTTCCAGCAATGCTGAAGAATATCACACTTCTTTAGATGAGGAAATTCATCGAATAATAATACATGGTATCCTCCATTTATGTGGAATAAATGATAAAGGAGAAGGTGAACGAGAGGTGATGACCGCTCATGAGAATGACGCATTAAAAATGAGATTTCCAAGTTTGTGAAATTAAATAGTTAATACAGAAAAGAGTTATTATATGAAATTCAATTATGATGTGATAGTAGTAGGTGCAGGACACGCTGGTTGCGAAGCTGCATGTTCTGCAGCAAATCTCGGTTCAGAGACACTTCTCATCACAATGGATATGAACAAAATAGCCCAAATGAGTTGCAATCCTGCTATTGGAGGTATAGCAAAAGGGCAAATTGTAAGAGAGATTGATGCTTTAGGAGGATTTACCGGTATTGTCACTGACCAAACAGCGATACAATTCCGAATGCTAAACCGCTCGAAAGGTCCTGCAATGTGGAGTCCTCGAGCACAAAGTGACCGGGCCAAATTTATTGAGACTTGGCGTAGAATAATCGAAAATACCGAACATCTTTCCATCTGGCAAGATACTGTAAACAAACTTATCATAAAAGAACATACTATTACTGGAGTGATAACTGGCATGGGTGTAACTTTCACAGCTCGATCAGTAGTCATTACATCCGGAACATTTATGAATGGTCTAATGCATATCGGTAAAACACAACTCCCCGGTGGAAGAATTTCCGAACCTGCATCATACGGAATATCCGAACAATTAAAAGAAGAAGGTATTATTGTTGGACGAATGAAAACCGGGACTCCTGTACGCATAGATGGACGAAGTATCGACTTCAATCTCTTGACAGAACAAACCGGAGAAAACGATTTTCATAAATTCTCATACCTTAATTTTGAACCTAGAAAATTAAAACAACAAAGTTGCTGGATTACATATACCAATGAAGAAGTACACAAAATATTGAAAGAGGGCCTGCCGGATTCTCCCCTTTTCAACGGACAAATAAAAAGTATAGGTCCTCGCTATTGCCCAAGTATAGAAACAAAAATAGTCACGTTCCCAGATAAAACTGAACATCAATTATTTTTAGAACCAGAAGGAGAGACAACCCATGAATTTTATTTAAATGGTTTTTCTTCTTCTCTGCCTCTCAACGTACAGTTGAATGCTCTACAAAAAATACCAGCGTTCCGAAATATCCAAATATATAGACCCGGATATGCAATCGAATATGATTACTTTGATCCGACACAACTAAAACACACTTTAGAAACTAAAGCAATAAACGGATTATTTTTTGCCGGACAAGTAAACGGAACTACAGGATATGAAGAAGCCGCTGGACAAGGTCTCATTGCCGGAATAAATGCTCACTTAAAATGCCATGGAAATAATGAATTTATTTTAGGAAGAAACGAAGCATATATCGGAGTTCTTATCGATGATTTAGTAACAAAAGGTGTCGATGAGCCATATCGTATGTTTACCTCACGAGCTGAATATAGAATACTATTGCGCCAAGATGACGCAGATATGCGACTAACCGAGAAATCATTCAAAATAGGATTAGCCTCTAAAGAGAGATACAGGCAATTAATCGAGAAAAAAGAACATCGAGATCGTATTATCAACTTTTCTCGCAACTACTCGGTAAAAGCTCAGTATATAAATAGCCAGTTAGAACAAATGGGAACATCTCCCTTAAAACAAGGAGTAAAACTAATAGACCTAATACTTAGGCCTCAACTGACAGTAAAATCTGTAGCCTCTATTATTCCCGCTTTACAAGATCAATTAGATAAAATTCCTAATAGACAAGAAGAGATTATCGAAGCTGCCGAGATTTTAATGAAATACGAAGGTTATATAGAGCGAGAACAAATGATTGCCGATAAAATCAGTCGACTTGAAAATATACGAATCAAAGACAAATTTGATTATAATTCCATAAAACAAATATCAATAGAAGCAAGACAAAAATTGGCACGAATAAATCCGGATACTATTGCACAAGCATCAAGAATTCCCGGCATATCACCAAGTGACATCAATATTCTTTTGATACTGTTAGGACGATAATGTTTCACGTGGAACAACAAAAAGAAAGACTTTAGATAATCCACTTAAAACACAGATAAACAAACAAATATACAGCTATGTCAATAGAAAAAATTAAAAACAAAGTTCGCAGTGTACACGACTTCCCCCAAAAAGGCATCGTATTTAGAGATTTAACAACCGTATTTAAAGACCCAGAGTGCTTACATGAACTCAGCATCTTATTGACGGATTTATACAAAGGCAAAAACATAACCAAAATTGTAGGGATAGAATCAAGGGGATTTATAATGGGACCTATCTTAGCCAATAATTTAGGAGCAGGATTTGTTCCAATGCGAAAACCCGGCAAACTACCTGCAGACACATGGAGCGAAAGCTATGACAAAGAATATGGAAAAGATACAATAGAAATACACAAAGATGCATTAGACTCAAACGACATAATTGTTTTACACGACGATTTATTAGCTACTGGAGGAACAATGCTCGCTGCATATAATTTAGTAAAACGATTCAATCCAAAAAAAATATATGTAAATTTCATTATAGAATTAGAATTTCTAAAAGGAAGGAATGTCTTTCCATCTGAAATTGAAATTGAAGCTCTCATCAAATACTAAGCGTCTTGACCGAAAAAAAAGAACATATTAAAAACATTCTTGCCCTCCTACCCGACACGCCTGGGGTATACCAATACTTCGATAAAGAGGGTAAAATAATTTATGTTGGGAAAGCTAAAAATTTAAAAAGACGAGTCAGTTCTTATTTTAACAAAACTCATGACTCTATCAAAACGAATGTTTTAGTAAAAAATATTTGTGATATAAAATATATCGTAGTAAAAAGTGAAGAAGATGCATTACATTTAGAAAACAGCCTCATCAAAGAATACAAACCTCGATACAACGTATTGCTCAAAGATGATAAAACGTATCCTTGGATCACTATCAAAAATGAGCACTTCCCCCGCATATTCTTAACTCGGAAAATCATAAAAGACGGCTCTAAATATTATGGGCCCTATGCCAATGTACACATTGCCAAAACAGTGCTCGAATTAATCAGAGATTTATATCCCATACGGACTTGCCATTTAGCCCTTACTCCCGAAAATATAAAGAAAAAAAAATTCAAAGTATGCCTCCAGTATCATATCAAAAACTGCAAAGGCCCGTGTGAAAATTATGAAAATGAAACCGAATATATGGAATATATTTCTCAAATACGACAAATCCTAAATGGCAATACCCAACAATTATGCGACCACTTAGTCGCCGAAATGCAAAAACTATCTTCTGAACTAAAATTTGAGGAGGCACAATCGGTCAAAGAAAAATATTTACTTATCGAAAAATATAGGGCCAAATCAGTCATAGTAAGTACGACCATTCATAATACAGATGTTTTCTCTTACGATGAAGACGGGAATTCTGCATTTGTAAATTATCTACACATCCGTAACGGATCCATCGTACAAAGCTTTACAATAGAATTCAAAAAACGTTTAAACGAAGCAAAAGAAGATATTTTAGCATTAGGAATAGCTGAGCTCCGTACACGATTCAAAAGCTTATCTAAAGAAATTATTGTGCCTTTTCTACCTGATTTGAAATTTGAAAATGCCGAATTTATCGTTCCACAAAGAGGAGATAAACGTAAATTACTTGAAATATCCGAACAAAACGTAAAACAGTACAAAATCGACAAATTGAAACAATCAGAAAAAATGAATCCGGAGCAAAAAAGCACACGCCTGATGAAAGAAATACAGAAAGAACTTGGTCTACAAAAGCTCCCATTACAAATAGAATGTTTCGATAACTCAAATATACAAGGTTCTGATGCAGTCGCTGCCTGTGTTGTATTCAAAAAGGCCAAACCATCGAAAAAAGACTACCGAAAATACATTATAAAAACAGTAAATGGTCCTGATGATTATGCTTCAATGCAAGAAGTTGTAAGAAGACGTTATCAACGTGCAATAGATGAAGGAACTACGCTACCTGATTTGATAATCACCGACGGAGGCAAAGGTCAAATGGAAGTAGTGAGAAAAGTTGTTGAAGATGAACTCCATCTGAACATACCGATCGCAGGTTTAGCAAAAGATAATAGACACCGGACATCGGAATTACTATTCGGGTTCCCTCCCCTTGTAATAGGGCTTAAACAACAAACCCCACTCTTTCATCTTATGGAACAAATACAGAATGAAGTACATCGGTTCGCTATAAGCTTCCATAGAGATAAACGTAGCAAATCTCAAGTTACCTCAGAATTGGATACTATCAAAGGAATAGGACCTCAGACCAAAAACCTATTGCTCACTCATTATAAAAGCGTAAAACGCATACGAGAAGCTTCATTAAACGAACTTACAGAACTTATAGGAAGTTCTAAAGCCAACACTCTTATAAATGCATTACAAAAAAAGAAAGAATAAATACTTTAGTTTTATAAAATAAAAGTGTATCTTCGTCTATAATGAATTAATATGAGAACTTTAATACAAAGAGTACAACATGCGTCTGTCAGCATCGACGGCAAACTAAAATCATCCATAAAAAAAGGTCTCCTTATATTAGTTGGAGTGGAAGACGCAGACTCATTAGATGATGCTTTGTGGTTAGCAAAAAAGATAATAAACCTACGAATATTTGATGATAAAAATGGCATCATGAATTTATCTGTACGAGATATAGATGGAGAAATCTTAGTTGTCAGCCAATTCACGCTACATGCCTCAACCAAAAAAGGCAATAGACCTTCATACATAAAAGCATCAAAGCCTGACCATGCCATACCCATGTATGAAGGATTTTGCCAATATATATCCCAGGAAATCAACCACGATATTAAAACAGGGGAATTCGGAGCCGATATGAAAGTAGAATTGCTTAATGATGGCCCGGTCACAATTTGGATAGACTCTAAAAATAAAGAATAAAATGACAATACAAGAAGCACAAGAAACTGTTGATAAGTGGATTAAGGAGTATGGTGTTCGTTATTTTAGTGAATTAACCAATATGGCGATTCTTACTGAAGAAGTTGGTGAAGTAGCCAGAATAATAGCCAGAAAATATGGAGATCAATCCTTTAAAAATAAGGAGACAGACATGGATTTGGGAGATGAAATGGCCGATGTTTTATGGGTCCTTCTATGCCTCGCCAATCAAACTGGTATAAATTTGACTGATGCCTTACAAAAAAATTTAGAAAAGAAATCCCAAAGAGATAAAGACCGACATATCAATAACCCTAAACTTCATTAAAATGGACAAATACAACGAGACCCTTAAAGGATACGCTACTGAGCTGAACGACGAAACAGTAAAGCTAAATGTAGAAAAAATCTTACGTGACAACCTGGAAAAAAATAGCCGAAGCGAGATATATCAGCTCTTATTCAGCTGTATCGATTTGACTACATTAAAAACAACCGATTCCAATATTTCGGTAGCAGCATTTACCAAAAGGGTAAATGATTTCGAAAATGAACATCCAGACATGAAAAATGTAGCAGCAATATGTGTTTACCCCAATTTTACTTCTACCGTAAGAATGAACTTGGAAGTATCAGAAGTAAATATAGCTGCCGTATCTGCAGGATTTCCCTCCTCTCAAACGTTTACTGAAGTAAAAGTGGCTGAAACATCCATGGCCGTCGCTGACGGAGCCGACGAAATAGATATCGTCATAAATGTTGGTGAATTTTTAGCTGGCGAATATCAAGAAATGTGCGATGAGATAGAAGAAATAAAGTCTGCTTGTCGTAATGCCCATTTAAAAGTAATTCTTGAGACCGGGGCATTAAAAACTGCATCTAACATAAAAAAAGCATCCATTCTATCTATGTATTCAGGAGCAGATTTTATCAAAACCTCAACAGGGAAATTAGAGCCTGCTGCGACACTAGAGGCTGCATACGTCATGTGCCAAGCCATTAAAGAATATCATGACAAAACTGGTCGCATGGTAGGGTTCAAGCCTGCAGGAGGAATAGTAACGACAGAAGATGCTGTAAAATATTATTGTATTGTTTCAGAGATATTAGGTCCGGAGTGGCTCAATAAACAATTTTTCCGGATTGGAGCCAGCCGTTTAGCAAATAATTTACTGAGTTCTATCGCTGGAAAAGAGATGAAGTTTTTCTAAAACCTAAAATATAGCCCTATGGAAAAGAACTTTTCCATAGGGCTATATTTTCTAATCTTCTTCCTTCTTCAAGTCTTATTTTTTTCTCTCAATCGTATAATCGAGAATCGATTTTAAAGATGCAGTTATCGGTGTATCTCCAAAACTTGATAAAACTTCATATCCTTCACTCCTAAGACTCTCCATAACATTCTCGGCATATTGTATACCCCCATTGCCCCGAGCGAACATAATCAAGGAATTTACCTCATCTGCAGATAATACATTCTTTTTAAGGAGCTCACTCATAAAGGCAGCCTCATCCTTATTGCCATGCTGCAGTGCATAAAGTAAAGGTAAAGTTACTTTCCCTTCACGTATATCATTACCCGTAGGTTTGCCAATAGAAGTATCCTCATAATAATCAAATATATCATCTTTTATTTGAAAACAAAGGCCCAATTTCTCCCCAAAAGTCATCAACTTGCAAGTCTCTTCCAACGGAGCAGAAACAGACAGTGCCCCCATCTGCATACAAGAGACAAACAACGATGCCGTTTTTTGCCGAATTACATCAAAATAAGCTTGCTCATCAATTAAATGATGTTCAACATTAGATATTTGGTCAATCTCCCCTCTCGCCAATTCTCTACCTAAAGTACCCAAAGTATCAACTATTGAAATCATACCCGTTTTCACGGCACACTTCAAAGCACAAGATACAAAATAATCTCCGACCAACACAGCAATACGATTATCCCATACCCCATTTACAGTTTTTCGTCCTCTGCGTTGTAACGATTCGTCAACTACATCATCATGGATAAGACTGGCATTATGTAACAATTCTATACCCGCAGCTGCATTGATTGTCGACTCATTTATACTTCCACATAAACTGGCAGAAAGCATTACCAATAAAGGCCTTATCTGCTTTCCTTTCACACCCAAATAATAGTCCACAACCGAATTCATCAAATCACTATCGGTCTGTAAAGCAGCCCTAATTGTCATATTAAGGCTCTCCAGTTCTTTCTGAATTGGTTGCTGTATTGTCGAAAGCTTATCCATATTACATTAATGATGTGCAAAAATAGTAATAAAACAAAAGAATCTGCATATTTATTGTAAATTTACCCGAAATATCAGATAAAAATCCTATATTTAACTTGAAAGAAATAAAATACATTCATTATTCGTCAGAACAAATGCAAGAAAAAAAATTATTCCTTTTAGATGCGTATGCTCTTATTTACAGGTCATATTACGCATTTATCAAAAATCCGAGAATCAATTCGAAAGGATTAAATACATCGGCAATCTTCGGTTTCGTAAATACCCTTGAAGACGTTTTGAAAAAAGAACATCCGACACATATCGCTGTAGGGTTTGATCCCGCAGGGCCAACCTTCCGCCATAAAGCTTACGAGCAATATAAAGCCCAAAGAGAAGCTACACCCGAAGATATTCGAAAAGCCATTCCTATTATAAAAGATATAATAAAAGCCTATAACATTCCTATTATCGAAGTAGCAGGATATGAAGCTGACGATGTAATAGGCTCTATGGCCCAACTTGCCGAAAAAGCCGGATATGACACATACATGATGACTCCCGACAAAGATTATGGGCAATTAGTCTCAGACCATATTTTTATCTACAAACCTAAATATGGAAGTAATGGCTTTGAAATAAGAGGAATAGAAGAAATCAAACAAAAGTTCGGAATCGAACAGCCCAAACAAGTTATTGATATTTTGGGATTGATGGGAGACACTTCAGATAATATACCCGGATGTCCTGGAATTGGAGAAAAAACTGCAACTAAATTGATACAAGAATTTGGAAGCATAGAAGAATTACTAAACAATACAGATAAACTTAAAGGTGCTCTCCGTAAAAAAGTAGAAGAAAATATTGAACAAATAAAATTTTCAAAATTCCTGGCCACTATAAAAACGGACGTTCCTTTGACCTTTGACGAAGAAGAACTCTGCCGTTGTCCAGTAGATGCCGACAAACTTCGCGAAATCTTCGATGAGCTTGAATTCAAAAATTTAGCAGAAAGAGTATTGGGTGAAACTATTAACAAAGCAACTATTACAAATGCACCCATTCAAGGCTCCCTCTTTGACGTATTTACAGACAACTTCCAAGATGAAAAAAAATATTCAATTCTCAGCGAGTTAAAATCGACCCCACACTATTATTATTTAATTGATAATGAGAACAAAATGCAAGATTTAGCCCAAAAATTAAATCTCGCTGATTCGTTTGCATTTGATACAGAAACAACAGGTATCGAACCGATGAGAGTAGAATTAGTCGGTTTGTCTTTTTCTCTGCAAGAAAATGAAGCATATTACATACCTATTCCCCCAAACAAAGAAGAAGCAAAACGCATTGTTAATATCTTCAAAGAAGCATTAGAAAATGTAAATTCTTTAAAAATCGGCCAAAATATTAAATACGACTATATCGTATTGAAGAATTATGACATCACTGTTAAAGGTCAATTTTTCGATACGATGATTGCCCATTACCTTTTACAACCAGAGCAAAGACATAACATGGACTACTTGGCTGAAGTATACTTACACTACAAAACTATTCCGATAGAGGAGCTTATAGGTCCTAAAGGAAAAGGACAACTATCCATGAGAGATGTTCCTCTTGAAAAAATTTGTGAATATGCAGCTGAAGATGCAGACATTACTTTAAAACTAAAAAATGTACTGGAAAAAGAACTCCACAAAGAAAACCTGGAAAATCTATTTTATACCATAGAAATGCCTTTAGTCAGAGTATTAAGTGAAATGGAAATTACCGGAGTAAATGTTGATACTGAAGTTCTTTCCCAATACTCTCTCCTACTCTCAAATAAAATTGATATCCTCGAAAAAGAGATTTACGAAATGGCTGGTACCGAATTTAATGTCAGCTCAGCCAAACAAGTCGGAGAAATTTTATTTGACAAGCTCAAAATAGATGAAAAAGCAAAGAAAACAAAGACAGGTCAATATTCCACAACAGAAGAAGTGCTTGAAAAACTACGTTCAAAACATCCCATTGTCGGTAAAATTCTGGAACAGAGAGGTATCCGCAAGCTTCTTAGTACATATATCAACGCATTACCTGAACTTATAAACCCCACAACAGGGAAAATACATACTTCATTTAATCAGACAGTCACAGCAACTGGCCGATTAAGCTCCAGTAATCCCAATCTTCAAAATATACCCATACGAGATGACGAAGGAAAAGAAATACGACGAGCATTTATCCCCGACAAAAATTGTGTGTTCTTTTCTGCTGATTATTCTCAAATAGAACTCCGAATAATGGCAGATTTAAGCGGAGACCAAAACATGATAGATGCATTCTGCTCCGGAGAAGATATACATGCTATCACCGCCTCCAAAATCTATAAAATACCTATTTCGGAAATTAGTAAGGATATGCGAAGAAAAGCAAAAACAGCTAATTTTGGCATTATTTATGGAATATCAGTTTTCGGATTGTCCGATAGACTAAATATTCCCAGAAGTGAAGCAAAAGAACTTATCAATGGATACTTCGAAACTTACCCTCATATAAAAGAATACATGAACAAAAGTATTGATATAGCTCGTGAAAAAGGATACGTCGAAACGATAAGCGGACGCAAAAGAATGTTACCCGATATCAATTCAAAAAATGCGATAGTTAGAGGATATGCCGAAAGAAATGCAATCAATGCTCCAATACAAGGAAGTGCCGCCGATATCATAAAAATAGCAATGGTACGTATATATAATAGATTTGAGCAAGAAGGCCTTCGCTCTAAAATGATTTTGCAAGTCCATGATGAGCTTAACTTTAATGTATATATCGATGAGATAGAAAAAGTTTGTAAGATTGTTAAGGAAGAAATGGAAAATGCTTATAAATTAAAAGTCCCTCTAATTGCAGATTCTGGAATCGGTAAAAATTGGTTAGAGGCCCACTAAAAAAGACAAAAACAGCCTATTCAATGAATAGGCTGTTTTTGTCTTTTTTAGCAACATGAAATTATTTTATCAATGTGTCAGGATTGATATTGTCTTTTTCTATATCCTTAAAATATTTATAAGTCTGCACCTTCAGTTCTGCTGTAGCAGCTTCATCACAAACTATGATACTATACTTATGCATTTGTAATGCACTGATGGTCCACATTTGGGAAATACCACCTTCTACCCCATGTTGAAGAGCACGAGCCTTATTATGACCATTTACAATAATCAAAACACTTTTTGCATCCATAACCGTACCTACACCAACTGTTAAAGCCGTTTTAGGGACAAGGTTCACATCATTATTAAAAAAACGAGAATTTGCAATAATCGTATCTTGCGTCAAAGTCTTAACGCGTGTCCGAGACGTCAAAGATGATCCCGGTTCATTAAACGCAATATGTCCGTCAGGACCAATTCCTCCCAAAAACAAATCAATACCTCCTACTGATTTGATTTTTTCCTCATAACGCTCACATTCTTTTACCGGATCCTCAGCATTTCCATTCAAAATATTTACATTATCCGGATTAATATCGATATGATTAAAAAAGTTGTTCCACATAAAAGAATGATAACTTTCCGGATGATTCTTTGGCAAACCTATATATTCATCCATATTAAAAGTAACTACATTCTTAAAAGATACTACTCCTTTTTTATTAAGCTCAATCAAATTCTTATACATCTTTAAAGGTGAGGACCCTGTTGGAAGTCCCAAAACAAAAGGCTTTCCAGCAGTCGGATTGAACTCATTGATGCGTGCAGCTACATAATTAGCGGCCCATCGAGATACGTTCTCATAATCGGGCTGAATAATTAATCTCATAATCGTATAGTTTTAATGTGTTCCATCGATATCATGGTATATCACTCTCATGTACTTTTAGAAAGATACACCATCTCATTATTCGTCAAAAGTAAACATTTTATATGGATTACACATAATTTTAACAGATAAAATACATAAAGGCAGAGTTTCAAAATTTTGGTACTTTTATAATACAAAAACAAGGTAAAATACCTATTATTTACTATGCTGAAATTTGTTCAAAAACACAAAAAAGATGTACCTTTGCTATTCACCTTAAAAATACACACATTTATGAAAGCTAATTTAAGTTCTCAAATCAAGCTTGACCGCACACCAAAACGATATTATCGACCGGCCAATGCTTTTGAACGGACTGCCCTTACCCGTTTTGAGAAAATTCAGACCGAAATTTATGAAAGTACAGAAGAGGGGTCATCTCAAATTGCCAAAGAAGTATCTGACCTGATTCGTAACCGTAAAAAAGAGGGACGTTTTTGTGTAATGGCTTTAGGTTCTGGACCGGGAACTCATTCTGTGTATAAAGAGTTAGTTCGCTTGCACAGAGACGAGAAATTAAGTTTTTCTAACGTCATAGTATTTAATATCAGCGAATTTTATCCTTTAGACGAAACAGCTCCCGGTACAACTCGTATATTACAGGAAACTCTACTCAATCAAGTAGATATAGACCCAACCAACGTATTTACTCCCCGAGGAACTACTGAAAAAGAAGGTGTATTCGAATTCTGTAAAGAGTATGAAAAAAGCATTGAAAATTATGGAGGTTTAGATCTTGCTCTTCTTGAAATCGGTCCATTAGGAAATCTCGGATTCAATGAACCCGGTTCTCAAGCAAACTCTTCTACCCGTCTTATGCTTATCGGAAGCGAGTCTCGCCACAATGCTTCCGGGATGTTCTCTTCGACAGAAAGCGTACCTGGTAGTGCTATCACGATGGGTATCTCTACTATATTAGGAGCTAAAAAACTAATTCTTATGGCTTGGGGTGAAAATAAAGCTGCCATAATAAAAGGTGCTATTGAAGGAAATGTCACCGATGCTTTACCCGCAAGTTACCTGCAACTTCATAAAGACGCTAAAGTTGTACTGGATTTATCAGCTGCAGAAAATCTAACTCGAATAAGTACTCCTTGGCTGGTAACTTCTTGTGAATGGAATGACAAACTAATCCGCCGTGCTATTGTCTGGTTATGTAAAATTACTGGAAAACCCATTTTAAAACTTACGAACAAAGACTACAATGACAACGGTCTTAGTGAGTTATTGGCTCTTTACGGATCGGCATACAACGTCAACATCAAAATATTCAATGACCTTCAACATACAATTACCGGATGGCCCGGAGGAAAACCTAATGCTGATGACACCTTCCGTCCCGAAAGAGCAAAACCTTATCCCAAAAAAGTAATTGTATTCAGCCCTCACCCTGACGATGATGTCATATCTATGGGAGGAACATTAAAACGCCTCGTTGACCAACATCATGATGTACATGTCGCATATGAAACTTCTGGCAATATAGCTGTAGGAGACGAAGATATGATGCGTTATGTCATGCTTATGCAAAGTATCGCCAAGGAATTTCAATTCGAGACTCCTGAAGCAATGGCTAAACTCGAAGAAATCACCGAATTTGTAAAGCAAAAAAAAGATGGAGATATAGACTTAAAATTAATACGTTATCTAAAAGGTCAAATTCGTCAAGGCGAAGCCCGCACAGCATGTAATTATATTGGGGTCAAACCGGAAAATGTACACTTTTTACAACTGCCATTCTACGAAACAGGAACTATAAAAAAAGGAGAATTATCTGAAGCAGACCGAGACATTGTAAAAAATTTATTATTGGAAGTAAAACCCGATCAAATTTTTGTTGCCGGAGACTTGGCAGACCCCCATGGTACCCACCGAGTTTGTTTGGATGCTGTATTAGCAGCCATAGATGATGTTAAAAATGACAAGTGGATGAAAAATTGCCGGGTATGGATGTACCGAGGTGCATGGGCTGAATGGGAAATCGACCACATAGAAATGGCAGTACCTATCAGTCCTGAAGAACTTCGTCAGAAAAGGAACTCTATTCTGAAACATCAATCTCAAATGGAAAATGCTCCATTTTTAGGCGATGATGAACGCTTATTCTGGCAACGTTCTGAAGATCGGAACCGGGCTACAGCCAATCTATATACGCAATTAGGTTTGGCGTCATACGAAGCTATAGAAGCCTTTGTAGAATATCACCCACAATAAAGTAATGTAATATCTCGAATTATTAATAACAAATCTGATTTATATAAGTGTTTTCTGTACATCAAAAACAGAAAACACTTTTTTATAGTCGGACTTCAGAAAAAACATCCCATTAACAATATTACAAATACCTGATTCGAACTCTTTTTACCCGAAAGCAACATAACCAAGCTGGATTTAAACATAAAAACAAAAAAAGCTTGTATCTCTACAAGCCTTTTTGCTCTTCAGGTAGGACTTGAACCTACGACCCTCTGATTAACAGTCAGATGCTCTAACCGACTGAGCTACTGAAGAATAAAAATATTTAAAAAAGAGCTCTTCAGGTAGGACTTGAACCTACGACCCTCTGATTAACAGTCAGATGCTCTAACCGACTGAGCTACTGAAGAAGTTCACATTTCCTTAAAAATGCAGTGCAAAAGTAATGTGTTATTTCCAATTATGCAATATATTTGCAAAAAATTTTTCGGAGATAAAAAACTTGTCATAGATTAAGCAATATAAATATCAATCTTAAAAGACAAGTTTTCGGATATTTATGTGCTGTTAAAAATAATTTTAATGAAAATTTTAGGACTAGGAAATGCCCTGACAGATGTATTAGCAACGTTACAATCTGATGAATGTATAAATGAAATGGGGTTGCTTAAAGGTGGTATGCAACTTATAGATGAAGACAAATTGCTAAAAATTATGTCTACATTTGAAGACTTCGACACGGTTTTAGCTTCGGGTGGATCCGCAGCCAATGCCATTTCCGGACTGACTCGTATGGGTATATCTGCAGGGTTCATTGGAAAAATAGGACAAGATAGCTATGGGCACTTCTACAAAGAAGACATGGAAAACAATGGGGTTGTCACCTATTTGCAAGAAAGCAACATAGCATCAGGGTGTGCCATGACTATGATTACTCCAGACGGAGAACGTACATTTGGTACCTACTTAGGCGCAGCAGCAACACTTTCTGCCGAAGATTTACATCCAGATATGTTTTACGGGTATGATATGCTGCACATCGAAGGCTATCTTGTACAAGATCCTAAACTTATACGAAAAGCCGTAAAGTTGGCACAAAATGCCAGACTCAAAATTTCTCTCGATATGGCAAGCTATAATATCGTAAACGCTAATTTAGAATTTTTCAAAGAGCTAATACAAGAATATGTTGATATAGCTTTTGCTAATGAAGAAGAAGCACTTGCATATACAGGAGAAGAGCCACAAAAGGCAGTAAGCATATTGGCTAAAGATTGTGAAATAGCTATTGTAAAATGTGGCTCGCAAGGCTCTATTATACAAAAAGGAAACGAAATTTTTAACGTTAAAGCAACTCCAGCCAAATGTATCGATTCTACAGGAGCTGGTGATTTATATGCTGCAGGATTCATATACGCTTTATCCCAACATTATTCATTAGATACCGCCGGAGAAATAGGTTCTATTTTATCCGGTAATGTCATTGAAGTAATCGGAACAAAAATGGATGATGCTCGCTGGGAAAATATAAAAAAAGAGGTGAATATCCTGGTACAAAAGAAAGAACAGTGTAATGTTTTCGAATCTTAAAACCCTTTTTTGACTACAAAAACAATTAAATTCATTTTTTTTAGTGAAAAATAAGGGAGAAAAAGGTATTCTTTCATTTTTGACTTTTAACTTTACACGTTAACAAAAAGAATAGTTCAAATACGAAACATTTAGAATATGAAAAAAGCACATTTATTCTATAAAACTACAATATCAATTGTAATTGCTTTTCTTATCATTATGGCTGCTTCCTCAGCGGGGCCTGATAAACGCAACTTTGAAATTTCCAAAAATCTCGAAATATTCAATGCCCTTTATAAAGAATTGAATATGTTCTATGTAGATACTATCAACTCCGAAAAAACAATATCAAGAGGTATCAACTCAATGTTAAGCAGTCTCGACCCTTATACAAATTATATACCGGAATCTGAACAAGAAGATTTTCGATTTATCACTACGGGAGAATACGGTGGTATCGGGTCTCTTATCGTTACTCGAGACAGTGCGACTTATATTTCAGAACCATATGAAGGCATGCCTGCACAACTGGCCGGATTGAAAGCCGGAGACAAACTTATAAAAATAGATGGTAAGTCATTAGAAGGTCTCTCTTCATCTCAAGTCAGCGAACGGTTAAAAGGTGTGGCCAACACAGTAGTAAAAGTTACAGTAGAACGCCCAGGAACTAAAGAACCTATAACCAAAGAAATCGTTAGAAAAAAAATAGTTATGAATGCAGTTCCTTACCATGGAGTAGTAAGTGACAGCATAGGATATATATATCTTACAAGCTTTACCGATAAAGCAGCAAGTGAAGTAAAAAGTGCATTATTAGACTTAAAAAAGAACCATAATATAAAAGGCTTAATTCTCGATTTACGAGGCAATGGTGGAGGGATTTTAGATGAAGCAGTACAAATTGTAAATTATTTTGTTCCCAAAGGTAAAGAAGTCCTTTCTACTCGAGGTAAAATAAAACAATGGGACCGCACTTATAAAACGACCCAAGAACCCATTGATACAACAATACCTTTAGCTGTATTGGTCAATAGTGGCTCTGCTTCTGCATCCGAGATTGTGGCTGGTGCATTACAAGACCTCGATAGAGCTGTTATCATCGGTGAACGCACTTACGGGAAAGGCTTAGTACAATCTACCCGGTCCTTACCTTATAACGGAACATTAAAAGTGACAACTGCAAAATATTATATCCCCAGTGGACGACTTATACAAGCCATAGATTACTCTCACCGGAATCCGGACGGAAGTGTAGGCCGAATTCCCGATAGTCTTACTACGGCTTTTAAAACAGCCAATGGGCGTATTGTTCGTGATGGTGGAGGTATCAATCCAGATATTAAGACCAGAAATGATAGCATAGAAAATAAAAAAGGAAATATTGCATTCTATTTATTAAACGATATGTTATTTTTCGATTTTGCTACAGATTATGCCTTAAAACACCCTTCAATAGCTCCTGTAAAAGACTTCAAATTAACTGACCAGGATTTCGAAGATTTCAAGGCCTTTGTTAAATCCAAAAATTTCACATACGACAAGCAAAGCGAAAAAATATTAAAGAACCTGAAAGAAGTTGCTAAATTTGAAGGATACCTCGATGATGCAACCGAAGAATTTAACGCTTTAGAAAAAAAACTGAACCATAATCTGGATAAAGATTTAAATATCTCTCGCTCAGACATAGAAGAACTACTTTCATTAGAAATTGTAAAACGCTACTATTATCAAAAAGGAGAAATAATACAATCATTAAAAACCGACGACGATTCCAAAAAAGCAATAGAAATACTGAGTAACCAGACCAAATATAAAAACATACTAAATCCTGTTGCCAAAGAAACCATATCAAAAAAGAAATAAAAATTCTAACTGTGGAAACTTTTAACCATCCATTACGGCTTTTCCAATTTTGTCCTAAATGCGGCTCTGGACATTTTATTGAAAATAATAAACAGTCCAAGCGGTGTGAGGCCTGTGGTTTTGTTCTTTATTTCAATCCTAAAGGAGCTGTTGTAGGTATTATCACAAATGAGAAAGGAGATATTTTGGTCTGTCGAAGAGCCAAAGAACCAGCCAAAGGTATGCTTGACCTCCCGGGTGGTTTTATGGATTCATTTGAAACAGCAGAAGAGGCTGTCGCCAGAGAAATAAAAGAAGAAACCGGACTTTCCGTAACAAACGCTCAATACTTATTCTCATTGCCTAATACTTATCTATATTCGGGATTTGAAGTCCATACAATTGATTTGTTTTTTTTATGTCAAGTAACGTCGCTCCAGCTCCTTGTACCCCAAGATGATGTCGAATCTTGCCAGTTTATGCCTAAAGAACAGATACATCCTGAAAATTTTGGTCTTGCTTCAATCCAAAAAGGAATAAAAATTCTTCTAAATCGACAAATAATATAAGAATTTAATTCGTTTTCGGGGCATCGGTATTATCTACGTCAATAGCTTTATTTTCCTTTGTAATACTATTCAGCATTATATCAGGATCTTTTCCGGCAGAAATATAGGCCTGAGCCCAATAATCTCTTCCAGACGCATTTTGAAACACATGTAATCCGAAACGGGGCATGATAGAGACAAAATGTTCCATAATTTCAGACTGTATCGATTCATAACTCTCCCATACCTTATCAGCCGAAAAACAATATACCTCAAGCGGAATGCCATTTGCATCAGGAGCAAGTGTTCGCACCATAAGTGTCAAATTCTTATTTACAAATGGATGTTGCTCTAAATAAAGAGTCATATATGCCCTGAATACCCCCAAATTTGTCTCAATCGTACCGTTTACCAAACCTGCAGAATTTTCTGTATTCTGCACCTTTCCTTCAGCTTGTTGCTCTTGCTTTTTATTTATATAATCTGTCAATAAAGGTATCTTTTTCCATTCTTCCAACATATCAGGAGTACAAAAACGTATCCCATTCATATCGATGGTATACGAACGCATGATGCGTCTTCCTCCTGAATCGGCCATTCCTCTCCAATTTTGCAACGAACCGGAAATCAATGTATAAGGAGGAATTGTCAATGTAGTATTATCAAAATTCTGTACTTTCACTGTATTCAACGTAATATCCATCACTACTCCATTTACCTGAGTTCCAGGAACAACAATCCAGTCGCCCTTTCTTATCATATCATTTTGAGCCAATTGCACTCCTGCAACAAAACCTAAAATACTATCTTTAAACACCAACATAAGAACAGCTGCGAAAGCTCCCAATCCGGTAATCAAGTTCATTGGTGATTTATTGATTAACAATGAAACAATAACAATGGTTGCTAAACCTGCAATTATACCTTTTGTAATTTGTAGCAATCCCTTCAACGGACGATTTCGCATTGCATCACTTCGCGAGAGAATATGCCAAATTGTTGTTAGGAACATATTTATATATATCACAAAAACGATTATCAAATATATCCAGCAAAACCGTGTAATCACTGACAACAAATGAGGCGACTCTTCAAACGCAAATGGCAATAAAGAAATAATCATCAATGGAGGAATAAGAGAAGCAGACCTTGAAAAAATTTTTCTTTCCACCAATATACGTAAAATGTCACTTTTACTTTTAGAAAGCAAACGAAGAAAGATGTAATGGATAATAATGCGAGATATCCACCCAATCATAAACGATATGCCGATTATTAATACGACATAAATCATTTCTTCCCATTCATCCAAGTGGAAACGAGAAACTCCAAATTCTGTCAATATTTGTTTAATAAAATCTATCAAACTTCCCGCAAACTTATCTGATTTTTCTATATCCATGACTATATATTTGTATCTCTATAACACAAAATCTCTACACTAAGTTCGCAAACAGGAACTATTATGCTCCACCAACTCCATTACAATAATTAAAAATGCTCAATTATTATATCTTCCAGAACTTTTTCTTTTCAAAAACTATTAATTTTGCCGGCCAAAAGAAAAATTTTATGAAGAAAAGTCTTATTGCATTGGCATTCGGGACCTTAGGATTAGGCATTGCCGAATTTGTCATGATGGGCATCCTTCCAGACATAGCCTCTGATTTAAACATCAGTATAGCTCAAGCCGGACATTTAATTTCAGCCTATGCCCTAGGTGTATGTGTCGGAGCTCCTATGCTCATTCTTGCTCGAAAACACCCGTTAAAATACATTTTATTAGTATTGACAAACATCATAATGATAGGAAATATCTGTGCAGCTTTATCTCCAAACTACATTTTTATGATATTTGCCCGTTTCATTTCAGGATTGCCACACGGTGCTTATTTCGGTGTTGCATCCATTGTAGCAGAAAAACTAGCAGACAAAGGGAAAGGCTCTGAAGCCGTATCTATTATGGTTGCAGGAATGACTATTGCCAATTTATTCGGAGTTCCTTTAGGAACCTCCTTAAGTACAGCTATTTCTTGGCGAATGACGTTTTTATTGGTCGGATTTTGGGGAATTATCATTTTCTATTACATCTGGCGTTGGGTTCCTGAAGTTGAAAATATTAAAGATACAGGATTCAAAGGTCAATTCCGTTTTCTAAAATCTCCTGCACCTTGGCTCCTTATCTTCGCGACCATGTTAGGTAACGGAGGCGTATTCTGTTGGTATAGTTATATAAATCCGTTACTGACCAATGTCGCAGGCTTCTCTCCTCACAGTATTACACTACTAATGGTCTTTGCAGGATTTGGAATGGTAGTAGGAAACCTAATGGGAGGCAAATTTTCAGACCATTATACACCCGGACGTGCAGCAGCTTTTGCTCAAGGTTGTATCTGTATTATACTATTACTTATTTTTTTGCTATCAAATATATCCTGGCTTGCTGTTTTATTGATGTGCCTATGTACAACATGCTTATTTGCTTTGTCCAGTCCTCAACAAATTTTGCTTATCAGGCACTCAAAAGGCGGAGAAATGTTAGGTGCAGCCAGTGTACAAGTAGCATTTAATTTAGGAAATGCCATCGGTGCATACTGTGGAGGATTACCTCTTCAAGCCGGTATGGGATATCAGTATCCAGCACTAGTGGGAGCGCCATTTGCCCTTATAGGATTTACTTTACTAACCATATTTTATCGAAAATACGAAAAAAAACTTAAAATTTTAAACATAGGAAACTATTAAAGTAAAGTATTAACCCAAAAGATACGGTTCAAATATTAAAAGATTGGCTATCTTTGCAGTCAAGAAATGAAAATTACAAAATATAATAAAACCGGACTCTCAAGTCTGAGTTTTTAACACAACCAAAATAAAATATAAATGGCATTACAATGTGGTATAGTAGGTTTGCCTAATGTAGGAAAATCCACTTTATTTAACTGTTTATCTAACGCAAAAGCTCAATCGGCAAATTTCCCTTTTTGCACGATAGAACCCAATGTAGGAGTAATTACTGTTCCCGACAACCGGCTCAACAAACTTGCCGAACTCGTAAATCCCCAACGCATTGTTCCGACCACTGTTGAAATTGTTGACATCGCAGGTTTAGTAAAAGGCGCCAGTAAAGGAGAAGGATTAGGAAACAAATTTCTTGCTAATATTCGTGAGACAGATGCAATATTACATGTACTAAGGTGTTTTGATGACGATAATATAACGCACGTAGATGGCAGTGTCAATCCGGTAAGAGATAAAGAAATCATCGACTTTGAACTCCAGTTAAAAGACCTTGAAACTATAAATAGCCGCATCGACAGGGTCCAAAAGCAAGCACAAACAGGTGGCGATAAAAATGCGAAACTGATGTATGAAGTATTACGGAAATACAAAGAAGCTCTTGAACAAGGAAAATCCGCCCGTACTGTCACTTTTGAAACAAAAGATGAACAGAAAATAGCCAAAGAATTGTTTCTTCTGACCAGTAAACCGGTCATGTATATCTGTAATGTAGATGAAAATAGTGCTGTAAACGGAAATCACTATGTTGAAGAAGTGCGAGAAGCTATAAAAGACGAAAATGCCGAAATACTAATAGTCGCTGCAAAAATAGAATCGGAAATTGCAGAATTTGAAACTTATGAAGAAAGACAAATGTTCTTGAATGAAATAGGATTAGAAGAATCTGGAGTATCCCGTTTGATACAAGCAGCTTATAAACTATTGAATCTTGAAACTTACTTCACTGCAGGACCTCAAGAAGTACGTGCCTGGACATATATTAAAGGCAGTAAAGCTCCCCAATGCGCAGGGATAATACACACAGACTTCGAGAAAGGGTTCATTCGTGCCGAAGTTATAAAATATGATGACTATATAGCATTAGGTTCAGAAACCGCTTGTAAAGAAGCAGGAAAAATGAATGTAGAAGGCAAAGATTACATCGTACAAGACGGTGATATCATGCATTTTAGATTCAATGTTTAATTTATAAAACGAGAGTGAAGTATGTTTCACTCTCGTTTTATAAATAATGGATTGTAAATCCCGTAATAGCAGCTCGATTTGAAAGAAGGCGAATACCGAAATATCCGTCTGAATAAAGTTCTTTATCCGTAAGTTCAAATAATTTCTCTCCATTTACTTCAAAAGAAGTTTTTCCTTTAGCTACAGTAATTATAACCTTATACCATCTATTGGGCTGTAACAAATGTTCAGCGTCAATATACTCCTGAATAAGAGGTTTAATTTTATTATTATCAACATTATAATATTTACCATAATATTTTCTAAAACGGGTAGTTGTATTATTATTACCCCCGTATCCGACATAATACATATTCAGAGAATTGTAACGGCTAAAAATTCCATGCCTCCAACCGGAGCGAGCGAAAAAATCATCCGGATTTAGAGGGTCCGTTGCAGCCCAAAAACAATTCATATCAGAGAGGCGCCCTCCCCCCTCTATTTGTAAAGAAATGAAATAAGATATTTGATACTCCCCCAAGAGTTTACGATTATACCACAAAGTTAGACCTGCAGGAGATTTTATAAAAAGAGTATCATGATGAAACTCAAAAACAGCAGAATCAGACTCATCCTCAACTACCCAAGAAGATAAACCCATATCAAAAGCATCCCGAATTTCCTGTTCAACCTTTCCATTCCTAACATTACAAGCCATGACCAAAGCTACCACACCTATTATTACTAATACCTTAATTTTTACACTTTTCATTTATAATCCTCCACAATTATTGACGGGTTTATTTTTTTCAACAAAATAATAAAAGCCTCTTTATCCCGGGGCGATACCTGTTCATGCCGTAATCGTCCACTATTCCACGTAATGACAAGACGATCAAACGAAATAGCATAACCCAATCGGGCATTCTTCGAATAACCAACCGACACTATATCGCTTATTTTTATCCGATAACGAGGAGCATACCCCGACTTTAAAAGAAGTGTTTCATCCGGCAGAACTATATACTCTGTATGTAACAACATGGATATGAGCCAGATATCAATTACTGCCATAATAACAGCCCAAATGATATACCTTTCCCATATAGCTATAAAAAAGAAAAAAGAGAAAAATAGGATCAGTACATACATCCACGATCCTATTTTTGATTTAAACGTACGTTGCATAAAATAGATTTTGGGTGCAAGATACAAAATTACCAGTTATTTTGTACTTTTGTCTTTTGGAAACATACAATATGACCTATAGCCATATTGTAATTGAAAATAAAGTAAAATGGTACACAAATTTGACTTTCTCGTTATCGGTTCGGGTATCGCCGGAATGAGTTTTGCTCTAAAAGTTGCCGAAAAAGGTAAAGTTGCCGTTATCTGTAAAACTGGGCTCGAAGAGGCGAACACATTTTATGCTCAAGGAGGAATTGCATCAGTCACAAATACTTTAGTCGATAATTTTGAGAAACATATCGAAGATACGATGATTGCTGGTGATTATATCAGTGACCGAGCTGCTGTTGAAAAAGTAGTACGAGAAGCTCCCGGACAAATAGAAGAATTGATAAGTTGGGGGGTCGATTTTGATAAAAATGAAAAAGGAGAATTTGATCTTCACAAAGAAGGTGGACATTCTGAATTTCGTATACTACATCATCGGGATAACACAGGTGCCGAAATACAAGACAGCCTTATCAGAGCCTTAAAAAAGCATCCGAAAATCAAAGTATTTGAAAACCATTTCGCTATAGAAATTATCACTCAACACCATTTAGGGATAGAAGTAAACAGACATTCTGATAATATCGAATGCTATGGCGCATACGTATTGGACGAAAAAACAAATCATATTCATACCTTCCTTTCCAAAACGACACTAATCGCAACAGGAGGTATTGGCAACGTATATAGTACAACAACAAACCCTCCAGTAGCCACCGGAGACGGTATCGCTATGGTATATCGTGCAAAAGGGGAAGTAAAAGATATGGAGTTTATTCAATTCCATCCTACGGCACTCTATAATCCCGGAGAACGCCCCAGTTTCCTTATAACGGAGGCTATGCGTGGATATGGAGCTGTACTAAAAACCAAAGATGGTAAAGAATTTATGCAAAAATATGACGACCGCCGTTCTTTAGCTCCTCGCGACATCGTAGCTCGTGCTATTGATAATGAAATGAAAATTAGGGGTGACGAATGTGTTTATCTTGACGTCACTCATAAAGATCCTGAAGAAACCAAAAAACATTTCCCCAATATCTATCAAAAATGTCTGACTTTAGGCATTGACATTACTAAAGATTTCATTCCTGTAGCACCTGCATGCCATTACCTTTGTGGAGGTATCAAAGTCGATTTGGACGCCCGCTCTTCCATAGAGCACCTATACGCTGTAGGAGAATGTTCCTGTACAGGGCTTCATGGAGCAAACAGATTGGCATCGAATTCACTCATCGAAGCCGTAGTATATGCCGATGCCGCAGCAAAGCATGCTGTAAAATCTCTACCTAACATAAAAATTAAAGAAGGAATACCTGACTGGAATGATGAAGGAACTTCCTTGCCAGAAGAAATGGTATTAATTACACAAAGCGTACGTGAAGTAGAGCAAATAATGTCGGCATATGTAGGTATTGTAAGATCTAATTTAAGATTAAAACGAGCCATGGATCGCCTCGAAATACTTTATCGGGAGACAGAAAATCTGTTTTCACGCTCGGTTGTTTCTCGAGAAATATGTGAACTTAGAAATCTCATAAATGTCGGTTACCTTATTATAAAACAAGCTATGGCCAGAAAAGAAAGCCGAGGATTGCATTACACAATAGACTATCCCAAAAAAAATAAAGACTAAAAATTTATATACTAAAATTCATAGTTGGAAATCTTTACATCAAATTTCTAACTATGGAATTTTAGTATATTGAGATTACGAATTTTAATAATTATCACGCATCGGTTCAAAAAAAGCTTTTGGATGAAGACATGCCGGGCATTTTTCTGGAGGAGTTTTCCCTTCATACACAAACCCACAATTACGGCATTGCCATTTTATCGGCTCCTCTCGTTTAAAAATTGTATCATCTTTAAGACGAGATAACAATTTTCGATAACGCCATTCATGGAATTCCTCCACTTTCGCAATCATTTTAAATGCGACAGAAATATCTTTAAAGCCTTCATCCAATGCAATACCCGCAGAGTCCGTATACAAAGCCGACCATTCCAGCAATTCACCCTCAGCCGCTTCCAAAAGATTTTCTGCAGTTGTTCCTACTTTTCCGGCAGGATATTCAGCCGTTATAGAGACCATCCCCCCCTCCATAAAATCAAAAAAACGTTTTGCATGTTCTCGTTCCTGCTCTGCTGTCTCAAAAAATACTCCTGCAATTTCCTCATATCCCTCAAGCTTAGCTGTCTGAGAAAATAAATAATAGCGATTACGAGCCTGCGATTCACCGGCAAAAGCTTTTAACAGGTTCTGCTCTGTCAGCGTTCCTTTAATACTTTTCATATATCTGATTTATTTAAGAATTACAATTGAAACAACCGGTACAAAATAAATGTTCAAGCAAAACAGTCAAAATATCAGGAAAACAGATAAATTAGACTCAAAAAAAATCTTAGTCTAAACATACAATACCTTATTGAGGTTGGATAAATTTAATTTTTATATCTTTGTATCCGAAAAAGT
The DNA here is from genome assembly GCA_000803105.1 of Coprobacter secundus. Classification (GTDB taxonomy): domain Bacteria; phylum Bacteroidota; class Bacteroidia; order Bacteroidales; family Coprobacteraceae; genus Coprobacter; species Coprobacter secundus. The sequence goes on along the minus strand of JTDA01000003.1, from coordinate 75,861 downwards.
TACAAAATGTTTATAAAATAGATAAATAACTTCGAAAACTTAATAAATATCTTTATTCCCAAAGAATGGCCAATCGCAATGCCCATATAATTGATTTAGGTAATATTCATGTTTTTCAACAAGAATATGAAGCCCACTTCACAGCATTAAAACATTTCGCCATGCAATACCATCCTGACGAAGAACAAGTCTGCGATCTTTTACAAGACATATGGATGAAGCTTTGGGAGAAAAAAGAAACATACATCAATGAAGCAAGCTTTAAGACTTATTTATATCGGACCGTTCGAAATAGAATGCTAAATTTTATACGGGACCAAAAGATAAACGAAGAAAGATTGAGTCAACTATCATTTGAAGAATCTGAAGACGCTATAATTAATAAAATTATAGAATCAGAAATATATGCGCTTATAAATGAAGCCTTCAGCGAACTGCCCGACTCCTGTAAACGTGTATACCTCGAAAGCCTGAAAGGAGCTTCACAAAAAGAGATTGCTGAAAAATTAAATATCTCAATCAACACGATAAAGAAACATATAAACAATGCTAATCATTATTTAAAAAAACGTTTAGAAAATATCTTATCTCTTCTTCTACTTCTCAAAGGCTATTGAGTTTTTTTATGACGCAGCAGATATTTCTTTACTCAAAATCTTATCAATCTCTCCATCATAAGTAACAAAATCAAACAAAAACTCATATTATTTAAAAAAAAAACGAACTTTTTGTAATACCTAATATACTTTTTAGTGTCTTTTATATAAAGACGTAAAAAATGGAATATTCAGATATTAATAAAGTAAAACAGCTTTTAATCAAAAAATTAACCGGACAGCTTTCTAAGGATGAAAAAAATGATTTAGAAGCATGGGAAAAATATTCCCCTGAAAACCAAAAATCTGCTCGAAAAATATCTACTTCTGAATTTCTTGAAAGAGCTATTTTAGATAATAATAAAAACTTACGTCAAAAATCATGGAATAATTTACATTCACAAATAAAAAAGAAATATCCTTTTAGGTCAAAATCTTTTATATGGGCACGTATCGCCGCTACAGTCATTCTATTAATCGGTATAGGTACAATTATTTATTTTTCTGTAAATCCTTCACAAAATACAGAACATACAGATACCTATACATTTCATCCAGGATGTAAAAATGCAATATTTCAATTCTCAAACGGAGAAAGTCTTGATTTAAAGGACTTATCTAATTTCACGATTGAAAAAGGAGATTATAAGCTAATCAGCCAAGAAGATACCCTCTATATAAAAAAAATCTACGAAGAAATTTACGAAGACACATATAACACAATCAAAGTTCCCCGTGGAGGAGAATATATTGTAAAACTTGATGACGAAACTGTAATATATCTTAATTCGGAATCTGAATTAAAAATTCCAACGGTATTTTCAAAAGAAAATCGTCACGCATATCTCAAGGGAGAAGCATATTTCAGTGTTACCCACGACAAAGAACACCCGTTTATCGTTGAAACATCTCAAATGAAAATAAAGGTTTTAGGGACAAAATTTAACATTCGATGCTACGACAACGAACCAGTCTGTGCAGCGACCCTTGTCGAAGGAGCTATAAACATAGAACATAAAAATAAATCCTACAAAGTTTTGCCCGGTAATCAAATATGTATAAACCAAGAAGGTTTGGTTTCAAATAAAGAAGTCGAAACTTATCTATACACAGCCTGGAAAGACGGAAGATTAGTATTTGAAAATGCCCCACTATCAACAATAATGAATGAATTGGGACGCTGGTATAATTTTGATGTCACATATAACGCTCCAGACATTGAAGATATGCATTTTACTATTGATGTCAAAAAATACGGTGATTTATCAAAAATCATATCCCTAATGGAAAAAATGAATAAAGTCAAATTTGGTTTTAAAAATCAATCTATCATTGTAGATAAAAAATAATATATAGTTTAATAATATGTATTCTAATTATATTAATTAACAGCCTATGATTAATGATGAAAATTAAATGTATGAAAATCTATTATGCTTAATTAAAAAAGTAACTAAACAGATTCCATGTAAAGAAAAGTAATGCGCTATGAGTAAATTATGTATTCGGCTACTTCACAAGATAGCCTTCATAGTCATATTGATAACTATGACTATCCCCGCGAATGCGGCCATAAACCAAGATGCAAAAATCAATCTACAACTACAAAATGCATCCATCAAGCAAGTATTTTCCGCTATAAAGAAACAGGCAAATGTCAGTTTCATGTATAGTAACGATGATGTTGCCAATCTTCCTCGTAAAAATTATAATTTAAGCAATGCCACCATCAAACAAGTATTAGATATTTGCTTAAAAGGGACAAACCTCATGTATGAATATACAGAAAATACAATCATAATACGTAAAAAGACAAGCAACAAAAATGTTCCATCCGGATCAATACAAGGAATTGTAAGAGACCCAGAAGGGCGTCCTCTACCTGGAGCCACAATCTTATTAGTCGGGTCTGTTAGAGGTACTTCTACCGACGCCAACGGACACTTTTCTCTATCCCTTAACGGACATGAAAATTTAGCTATTACCGTATCCTTTCTCGGTATGAAAAAACAGACTATATCTGTACACGGAGGTTCATACTATAACATCCTGATGGAAGCAGACGAACACACCACACAAGAGGTCGTCATCACGGGTTATGGAAACATTCGAAAATCCAGTTTTACAGGTAGTTCTACAACCGTAAAAAGAGACGAATTGATGAAAGTTTCACCCACAAATGTCATAAGTGCCTTACAGACATTTGACCCGTCATTCCGTATACAAACGAATGACCAATGGGGCTCTGACCCAAACTCTTTACCGGAAATGTATATCCGTGGACGATCAGGAATCGGAATAAAGGAATTGGACAAGGACCCTCTTACAAAGTCTAACCTACAAAATAATCCGAATCTCCCGACTTTTATTATGGACGGATTCCAAGTAAGCGTAGAAAAAGTTTATGACCTCGATCCATCCCGTATAGAAAGTATTACCATCTTAAAAGATGCTGCAGCTACTGCCATGTATGGGTCTCGTGCTGCCAATGGAGTTGTCGTTATTACAACAGTTGCGCCTCAACCAGGAGAAGTAAGAGTATCATACAATTTTACAGGGACCTTATCCATGCCCGATTTGTCAGACTACCGTTTAGCAAACGCTGCAGAAAAACTCGAGATAGAAAGGCTCAGTGGACTATTCGAGCCGGGAAATACAGTCGGGAACAGTGTGCCTTCTCACGCTGACGGTATGAATAAATACTATGAAAAATATGCTCAAATCGTAAAAGGAGTAGATACAGACTGGCTATCTTTACCTTTACGTAATGCATTTAATCACAAGCATAGTCTATATATCGAAGGTGGAAATCAAGACCTGCGTTATGGCATCGATGCCTCCTACAATAACGATAATGGAGTAATGAAAGATTCTTATCGTAATCGGTACAGTTTTGGGTTCTCAATCGACTATCGGTTGAGTAATCTTCAAGTAAAAAATTACGTATCTTACGGACATATGAAATCTCAAGAATCTCCTTATGGGGCATTCAGTGATTATTCCAAATTGCAACCTTATGATACACCGTATGAAGACAATGGGACACTCAAAAAGACTCTCCCCTTCTCTACTTCTGGAACCCGAACAGCGAATAACCCCCTTTATGAAGCGACATTACATAATTATGATTGGGACAGCTACGATGAATTTCTTGATAATCTAAGCTTCAACTGGTATATAAACTCTTACTGGACCATTAAAGGACAATTCAGTATCACCAAACAATTTATTAAAGGAGAGAAGTTTATCGACCCTCTATCTAATAAAGTATCGGTATTAGGAAGTTCTGAAGATGAGCACCTGGCAGGAGATTTATATACAGATAAAGGAGACGATCTCAGATGGAATACAAATGCTTTTTTATACTATACCCGAACTCTCAAAAAACATAACCTAAATTTCTCTTTAGGTGTAGAGGCCTCGTCAACAAATACGAGTAGTACAAGTGCACATTATAGAGGTTTCCCGTCGGGAGAATTTCACTCACTAAATTATGCTGCTGAAATCTATAAAAAACCAACAAAATCAGAAAATACAACTCGGTTATTCAGTACAATAGGAAGTCTAAACTATACCTATGACAATATCTATTTATTAGATGCAGCTGTTCGTTTTGACGGCTCTTCAGAATTTGGGTCTAACCAGAAATGGGCACCGTTCTTTTCTGGAGGTATAGGTCTTAACATCCATAATTACGAGTTTCTGAAAGGGAACCGATACATAAATCAATTAAAAATCCGAGGCTCCTATGGTAGAACTGGTAAAGTCAATTTTGCACCATACGCAGCAACCACAATGTATGAAGCCATGTTTGACGAATGGTACGTTACCGGATATGGAGTAACATTGAAAGCTCTGGGAAATAGAAATCTTTCTTGGGAAAAAACAGATAAATTCGATGTTGGTTTTGACTTCCAATTTTTCAATCAAAGATTGACTATTACAGGTGATTATTTTTATGAAAAAACGATTGACCTCATCAATGATGTTACCTTATCTACAACTTCCGGATTCAGCACTTACAAAAATAACCTTGGTGAAGTTGAAAACAAAGGTGTGGAATTCCAAATACGCGGAGATATCGTACAAACGAAAAATTGGAATTTGGCTTTATGGGGGAATTTATCTCATAACAAAAATAAAATCCTAAAAATTTCAGATTCACAGAAAGCATATAATGAACGAGTACAAAAATACTACGCTGAAGCAGAACAATACCAAAATACAGTAAATGCAAGCAGTGATAGTAAATACGCTATCCCTATTCCTCAATATGCTGAAGGAGGTTCTATTACTTCTATATGGGGGGTTCAATCTTTGGGTATAGACCCAACTACAGGAAAAGAACTTTTCCTCAATCGTGACGGTTCCGTTTCCTCTACATGGCAAGCTTCTCAACAAGTCGTATTAGGAAATACAGAACCTAAAGTACAAGGATCATTCGGATTCAATTTAGGTTATAGAAACTGGACCCTCTTTGCTTCATTCCTATATGAATGTGGCGGACAAGCATATAACCAGACATTGGTCGATAATGTAGAAAATGCCGATATAGCATATTCGAATGTTGACCTCCGTGTACTGACAGACCGCTGGCAAAAACCGGGAGATATCACTCAATTAAAGGATATTAAAGATCGTAATGCAACGACACTACCTTCTTCCCGTTTTGTCCAGACAAATAACCTTCTGAATATGAGTGCTCTTACATTAAGCTACGATTTTGAACGCAAATGGATACAAAAAATGCACATGAACATGCTAAGAATCGAAATCAGCACAAACGACCTGTTCTACATATCTACAGTAAAAAGAGAAAGAGGTCTTGACTATCCAAAAGCGTGGGATATAAATTTTGCTGTTAAAGTTCAATTTTAAAATTAAGGAAACAAGATGAAAATAAATAAAATCTTTATTATTGCCGGTTTATTAGGAAGCTCTCTGTTAAGCTCCTGTGACGACTGGCTCAATGTAATTCCTTCTGACCAAATCAAAGAAGAAGAACTTTTCAAAACTGGTAACGGTTTTCGCAATGCTCTTAACGGTGTATACCGGCAATTATCGATGAGAGAATTATATGGACGCAATCTCTCTTGGGGTATCATCGAATCCTTAGGCCAAGTATACGACTTGACTGTTGCCTCAGATGCTTCAACTAAGGATATGAAACGGCTATTAGACTACAAATACAAAGATAACGACGTTGTCTCTGTCACAGATGCCATGTGGGAAAAAGCATGGAATTCCATAGCCAATTGCAACAACATCATTCAAAATGTTCAAACCAAAGACAGTACACTGTTCTACGGAAGAAATCGAGAAAAAAATATGATTCTCGGAGAAGCAATAGCCCTTCGGGCATATATCCATCTCGACCTACTACGACTATATGCTCCAGCACCTTCGACACATCCTACAAATGTATATATTCCTTATGTTGATATATACCCATCATATATAAGCAATCGTAAGACAGTCGAAGAATGCCTAAGTCTGATTATTAGGGACCTGAAAGAAGCTCAATCCATTATGCAAATAGTAGATAAAAACTCAGGATTCAGTACTTCCAGCAGATTTGAAAACATAGCTTCAGGAGAAGAACGATTCCTCAACAGCCGGGGATATCGTATGAATTATTATGCCATCACAGGAATCTTGGCTCGTGCATATCTATATGCCCAAAAATATGATGAAGCATATACCGAAGCAATGAAAGTCATCAAGAAAAAAAGCAACTTCGCTTTTTCAGATTATTATGATATCGAATATGACGGTAATATGAAATTATATGGAGATGTAATCCTGGCTTTTTATAATACGGATTTAACAGATTGGGACCAAGAGGCCAATCACATAAACGACTCAAAAGAGGATTATGAGAAAACATTTATTGCAATCAATAATGTAGAATCTATTTTCGGAGAAGATTTAGAAGATGATTATCGTTCTAAATATCAAATGGAAGAAGTATATTATAGTTACCGAACATTGAAATACTATAAGCAAGGGCTTAGTTCCATAGTTTCCAGAACAAACAATAATCTCATCCCGGCACTACGCCTATCTGAAATGTATTATATCGCAGCAGAATCTATTTATGATAAAAATCCGGATGAAGCCCAATCATATCTCGACATTGTAAAAGAGGCTCGTGGGCTGGAAGCTTTAGATTACTCAACAGTCAATAGCAAAGACGATTTCATAAAACTGATAGTAAATGATGCCCGACGAGAATTTATAGGCGAAGGACAAATATTCTTTATGTACAAACGTCTAAATCAGCCTATACCTAAAACATCGACTACCAATGTATCTCCTACTAATGAGAATTATGTAATGCCTTTGCCTGATTCGGAAACAAATCTTAATTAAAGAATAAACCATAGAAATAATGAAAAAAATAATATTCATATTAGGATTAGTAGCTTCTCTTTATTCTTGTGAAGAGAAAGGCTTATTAACTAACGATAACCAAATCTCTTACGTGTCTTTTGCTTTGGATGCTACCAAAGACACCACAGTCACATCATTCGTTTTGTTTAAAGAACCGGAAGATGGCGGTGCCAAAGAAATTGATATAAAAATAGGAGTTACGGTAAACGGGAAGGTCAACCATGAAGATTTGGTATTCAATGTAAGCGCAGACCCTACGGTGACAACATTACCTTCTGACAAATATATTTTGCCAGAAAAATGCATTATCAAAGCCGGGCAATTTACCGATACCATAACGGTACACTTTATCAATTTTGATGAGTTGAAAACAAAAAATATGTTTTTAGGATTACGAGTAAATGAAACAGAAACGATAAAAAGAGGCAATCGAGAAAACTCAATTGCCGTTATTTCCGTAACCGACCGCATTTTCAAACCTGAGTGGTGGACTGTTCTCAACTTTAGAGACAGAGAAAATATAGCTGAAGCATTTTATCTGGGTTCCTATTCTGATAAAAAATATCTGATGTTCTTAGAAGAATTACAAAAAGACGGTGTAGAATTCGATGGAAAAGATACCTATATCCTTCGTAAATATTCTCTAAGATTAAAGAATACAATTAAAGAATTTAATGAAGATCCTGAAAATATAAAAAATGGACTCGTTCCCCTATGGGATGAAGAAAACAATGAAGCAATGCAAGTTCCTGTAGCCGGATAAAATATGAAAGATATGAAAAAGATAATATTATGGATTGTTCTGGTTATAACAGCCGGGACTATAACAAGTTGTTTAGACGATAACGACTTCAATTATATAGAAATCAATGATTTAAAAGAAGATGAAAACGGTGAAACCATTCAGAATTTTGACAGTGAATACTCTCCATTTCAGGGAGAAGAGCTCCTTCTGGCTCCAACATTTACATTCACTATTGACAGTATAAATCCTGATGTCAGTTACGAATGGTACATTAATGGAATCAAAACAGATGTTACTACCCCAACTTATCGTTTCTCATCGGATGTCATCGGAATTTATGAAGTAACTTTTACTATTGTCGATAACAAAACTGGAGTTAAGTTTTCGGCAAATACCAGAATCAATGTACAATCAGCATACGCTAAAGGATGGATGATTTTATCAGAAGGTGCCGATGGTAGTTCTCAACTTTCATTCGTAAAAATGAAAATAGCAACTAACGAAAATGGTAATGACTCTATCTACTATGTGGGAGAAGACCATGATTTTGTGCCAGGATTGGGTAGTGGCCCTCAAAAATTATTGGAAAATTTTAATTACGTAGACTATTATAATTTTGGAAACAGCGTTGTATTGAATGATGAAGTCATTGTAATGCAAAAAAACAAATGGGTAGAACTAAACGGAAACTCATTTACAAGAGAAATATATACAGAAGAAGAATTCATGGACGGAATGCCGGCAAATTGTGAACCTGAAAATGCCGTAATGACTTATACATCCAAATGCATTCGAGATAAAGAAGGTCGCTTATATTTCAATACAAAAGCCGCCATTAATGATTTCCATGCAGGAAAATATATGAGTGATCCTCTCTTTGGAGGGCAATTATTCAAAGAAATATATGCAACAAACAAAGCCACTTCAAAAGCTAAATATTTCTTGGCCTTGACCAAAGATGACAATTCGTTAGTAGGTATTGTAGATGATGGTCAGGCCAATAGTACCTCCGAACCTTATGATCCAACAATGAATATGAGTTCTAATCGACAAAATGGGAATCAAGTTCCGATAACGGAAACAGACGCCAGTAATCCGCAATTTAAGAATATTTCTTACAATATCATAAATATATTTCCGCATGTTATCGGGGAATCTAAGCCTTGTAATTGGGTAGCTATTTTAGAAAAAGGGGGACAATACTGGTTTAGGGATTTTACCTTGGAACTCGCTTATGGTAATGAAAAAATAAATATCAAGGCAGATAATATGAAGGTAGTTTCTTCCTCAATGTTCACGAATTACAAAGATGCTGTGGCTTTCCCTCATAAAAAATTTATGATGATTGCAAATGGTAACCAATTATGGTATTGCCCCTTTGAGGCTGGAAGTAATGGTACTGGACTGAAATTAAAGGACTTCCCTTCCGAAATAGCTTCTATCTCATATAAAGATATCGCTAAATATCCTTATAGTGGTTCTAAACCTGAGTATAACGGACATATAGGTATAGGATTGACTACTGGAGAGTTCTATATTTACGAAGTTATCGAAGAGAAAGACAAGAATAAAGTCCCAACCGGAATTGCAACCTTGAAACAGTTGTATCCGAATGAAAATACTGTAGACAGTAATTTTGGAAAAATAATCGACGTAGTATACAAATTTGGAACACTTTCAAATACAATCTCTTATAATATAAACTAAACCTGTTAATAATTCCAATCAATTACATCGGGTATAATTAATCATACCCGATGTAATTATCATTTGACAACAACACACAAAACTTAACTATGAAACTAAAAATCTGGACATTGCTGCTTATAATTTTATCGTCATCAGCGATAACTTCTGCCCAGCAAAAGGCAAATTACCAACTTGCTGAAAAATTCAGACAATTTTCTTTGGGCAAACCCTTAAGTAAAATGAGTCTGACTATAACACCTAACCCAATCAATGACTCAGATAGGTTTTGGTTTGACTTTACTACATCAGAAGGTACTAAATACTACTTTGTAGACCCCGATAAAAGAGAAAAAAGTCTACTTTTTAACAATGCCGACATAGCTGAAGGTATAAGTTTAATCACTCGAGATGTCATCTCCCCATTCGATCTTAAAATCTCAGATATTAAATTCTCTAAAGACCTTTCTTCTATTACTTTCGAAAGACGAGGAAAAAAATATGAATACAACCGTAAGTCCAAAAAAGTTTCAGCTATAGAAGAAGAAGAAAAACAGGCAGATGATGACATCATTTTCTCTTGGATGAATTTCTCCCCAGACGAAAAATACATCATGTATGCTAAGAACCATAATCTTTATATCAAAGGAAATAAGAAAATGGGAATAGATACAACTGAAATACAATTGACAACTGACGGAGAACGCTACTATTCATTTGCTCGTAATTCTGAAAATGACGAAAAAGAAAAAGAAGTAGCAACAAACGCCCGGTGGTGCAAAGACTCCAGGCATATCTATATTATACGAGAAGACACACGAAAGCTAAAAGATATGTGGGTCATAAACTCCTTGACCAAACGTCCAACATTAAAAACATACCGGTACGAAATGCCCGGTGAAAAAAATCTTACTCAATTTGAACTTTGGATTGGAGATATAGAAAAGAAAAAGCTAGAAAAAGTAAACATAGAAAAATGGCCTGACCAGTACATTATGCCTTTGGCCGATACAAAAAAGGGAGAGATCTTTTTTGAACGAACCAAAAGAACTTGGGACGAAGTTGATATATGTTCCGTAAATACATCTACTCTAAAAGTAAAAGAAATTATACATGAAGAAGATAAGCCTTATCGTGACCCACATGCTCGTAGTGTCGCCATTTTGAATGACGGTAAAGATATCCTATTTCGTTCCGAACGTACAGGATGGGGACATTATTATCATTATGACGGAGATGGCAACTTGAAAAACACTATCACTTCTGGACAATGGGTATCTGGCCAAATAGCCGAAATCGATACTTTAGCCCGCACAATTTACCTCTATGGATATGGTAAAGAAAAAGGGATAAATCCATATTACTATATGCTTTATAAAGCAAATATAGATAAAGAAGGTGTAACACCATTAAGTACAGAAGACGGACAACATAATGCACGATTTTTAAAATCAAAAAAATATTATATAGATACTTATTCAAGAGTAGACAAGGAACCGACTATAGTATTAAAAGATAATAATGGAAAGGTTATTCTCGAATTGGCTAAGCCTGATCTCAAACCAGTATATGAAGCCGGTTGGAGAAAACCCGAAAGATTTACGGTAAAAGCAGCTGATGGTATAACCGACCTTTATGGCGTAATGTGGAAACCCGCCGATTTCGATTCGACTAAATGCTATCCGATTATTTCTTGTGTATATCCGGGACCTTATTTTGAATTTGTACCAACAGCATTTATACTGGACAACAGCTATTGTACCCGTATAGCACAATTAGGATTTATTGTTATTACAGTAGGACATCGAGGAGGTTCACCCATGCGGGGAAAGGTATATCACCGCTTTGGTTATGGAAACATGCGTGACTACCCCTTAGCCGACGATAAAGCAGCAATAGAACAACTGGCTCAAAAATACCCATTTATCAACGGTAAAAAAGTCGGGATATACGGACATTCAGGTGGGGGATTTATGGCCGCAGCAGCCATTTGTACATACCCAGATTTCTATACAGCTGCGGTCTCGTGTTCTGGAAATCATGATAATAATATATATAACCGTGGATGGGCCGAATGCTATCATGGAGTAAAAGAAACGGTAAAAACAGTAAAAGATAGTACTGGAGTAGAACATAAAGATTATTCTTACTCATGCAAAATTCCTACAAATATGGAAATTGCTAAAAATCTCAAAGGACATCTCTTATTGGTAACTGGAGACATGGATCATAATGTACATCCAGCTAATACTTATCGAATGGTTGACGCACTGATTAAAGCTGGTAAGAATTTTGACTTAATTGTATTGCCTGGTAGCGGACATGGATACTCCGGAGATTCTGAAAAATTTTTCGAACATAAAATGTGGAATTATTTTGCTAAATATCTTCTGCATGACGACCGTTCAGACTCCTGGGGTGAAATAAATGATTGTATTAAAGAATAAAAACTGATCAACAATGAAAAAATATTTCGTATTCCTGCTTTTGTGTCTGACTCCCATTTTCGGCACTTATGCACAAAAAATAAAACCCAACTTTAAATTAGCTGACAAATGGAGCAATCTTAGAGCAATGAATTTAGGAGATAACTCCCTTTCTTGCTTACCAACATTTATAAATAATACAGATAAATTCTGGTACTCATTCACAACCGATGAAGGGACAAAATACTATTTAGTGGACCCAGAAAAGAAAAAACTATCTCTGCTCTTCGATCCCCAAAAAGTAGCCATGCAGCTCAATGAAGAAAGCCGCGAAATATTTAATGACAAAAAATTAAATCTTTCTCATATAAAATTCAATAAAAAAGGGGATTCTTTTACATTCGAGCATGAAAATAATAAATATCGTTATAATCTAAAAACTCAACAAATCAGCAAAATAGATACTGTCAAACCTTGGAAAGGAATAGAGAGCTGGAAACAATTTTCCCCAGACAGCACTTATATCGTCTTTTCTAAAGGGGATAATCTTTTCATGATAAAAAATAAAGAAAAAGGTGGAGATGGGAAAGAAATACAATTAACCTTTGATGGAGAAAAGAATTTTACTTATGCCTACGAACCAATGGAAGATGACACAATCCCCACAACATCTATCGCCAAATGGTTTAAAAACTCAAAAAAAATATTTGCTTTACGAGACGATAACCGAGAACTAAAAGATCTTTGGGTTATCAATTCTCTCGAACGACCTCGACCTAAATTAATTACCTATAAATATGACATGGCTGGCGATTCGGAAAGCTTTTATACACATCTTGATGTAATTGATGTAGAAACCCGCAAAATAACCCATATAAAACTCGAAAAATGGCATGACCAATATGTCGAGGTATTATACCCTTCAGAGGATGGTAAACGTATCTATTTTAAACGTACCAATCGAAAATTTGATACTGTGGAGATATGTGTTGGAGATACAGAAACAGGAGAGGTCAAAACTTTAATACAAGAAATCGACAAACCTTATATCGATTTTAAAATGGCAAATGTTACCTTCTTAAATGATGGAAAAGACATTTTATTTCGATCTGAGCGCACTGGATGGGGACATTTCTACCTATATGATGGAGAAGGAAATTTCAAACACGCAATTACTTCCGGACCATGGGTAGCCGGCCCAATCAACAAAATTGACACTTTGAAAAGAACCGTTTACTTTTTTGGCTTAGGCAGAGAAAAAAATGTAGACCCGTATTATTACATGTTATATAAAGTCAATATTGACCACCCGGAATCTCTCGAATTATTAACACCTGGAAATGCTCACCACGCTTCTTCTTTTGTATCTAAATCAGGGAATTACATCATAGATAATTACCAACGTGTAGACCTTGCACCCTGTCCTGTCGTCCGAAACAAGCATGGAAAAATTATTATGGAACTTCCCAAACCAGATTTAAAGAGAGTTTATGCAGCAGGATGGAAAGCTCCAGAACGCTTTAGCGTAAAGTCTGCCGATGGAGTTACTGACCTATATGGAGTCATGTGGAAACCTTTTGATTTTGATTCGACCAAATGCTATCCGATTATCTCATATGTATATCCCGGACCTCAATTTGAATTTGTACCAACACAATTTTCCCTTATCCATGACAGAAATACCCGTCTGGCACAATTAGGTTTCATTGTGATATCCGTCGGACATAGAGGAGGAACACCAATGCGAGGAAAAGCATATCATACATACAGCTCCGGACGCTTGCGAGATTATCCCTTAGCCGACGACAAATATGCCATAGAACAATTAGCCCAAAGGTATTCATTCATCAACGGTAAAAAAGTCGGGATATACGGACATTCAGGAGGAGGATTTATGGCTACAGCAGCTATCTGCACATATCCGGATTTCTATTCGGCTGCAGTATCTGCCGCAGGAAACCATGACAATACTATCTACAATAAATGGTTTGTCGAGGTTCACAATGGAGTTACCGAAATTCCTGATACCATATCCGGAAAGAGTTCATGGGAAGTAAATGTCGGAACTAATATGCAATTGGCAAAAAATTATAAAGGAGGACTGCTACTTGTAACAGGTGATATCGATAACAATGTAAATCCGGCACATACCTTCCGCATGGCAAATGCTCTGATAAAAGAAGGAAAAAATTTTGACATGATGGTGCTACCCGGTAGTAAACACGGTTTTACCACAGCTGATGATGTTTTTTACGAACACAAATTATGGTTCCATTTTATTCGCCATCTTATGGACGATAATAGTGCCGACTGGTTCTCTGGAATAAAAGATTACAGAGATCAAAAATAAATATAAATGATTTATCATAATAATTTACCTGTATTTCTATGTTTCCAATAATGAGATTATTGGAAACATAGAAATACAGGTAAAAAATAATAAAAAAATCAAGTAATAACAATGGTCAAAAACTCTTTTATTTGCGGTATTCTCTACGGGATATGCTTGGCCTTCTTATGCAATATATCCGGTCAAGCTGAAAAAAAAATCATTAGAAATAGATGCTTATAAACGCTGGAAACGTGTAGAATCTCCCAATATTTCTTCCTCGGGACGCTGGGTGACCTACCATGTCACACCACAAGACTACAACCAGAAAAGCGAAAAGAAATTATATCTATATGACACACAAAAGAAACAGTATGATTCCATTCCTAATATCGACCAAGTAATATTTTTATACAATGACCGGTATTTGATGTACGAAACGTCCGACACTATAGGTAATACTCACACCATGTTAATGTCTTTGAAAGATAAAAAAACAAGAATGTGGCAATATATAGAACCACTATCTCCTGTCGGTCAAACTGTATATTCTGCATCAACAATTTACATTCCGAAAGACTCCATAAAAAAGACTCCTCAATTTAATCGTTTGATTATCCGTAATATCGAAACGGGAGATTCTTTACATATCGACAGTATAAAAAGTTACAATTTTTATAATCACAATAAATCCATAATATTCATTCAAAAACACCAACAAGGAAATCAAATCCTTTATGGCCCTATAGCTGGTCCATATAAAGTTCTATATCAAGGAGATGAAAAGTATCCTGAGCACTTCAATTTTTCAGAAAAAACTCTCACCGGCTCATTCAATATAGGAGAAGATTCTCTTTGGTACAATTTCTCATTAAAAGAGAAAAAATATAATTTATTATTAGACAAAAAAGAAATCCCCATTCCTACTGGAATGGAGATACATAAACTTAATCTTGCCAATAATAAAAAGTATTTTACTCTTGAACTTAAACCTATAATAACAAATAAACAAAATACTGTTGATAAGAAAAAAAATAAAAATTCTGATTCAAGTTTTGAATTAGAATTATGGACTTGGAATGAATACGAAGTACCGACAACTCAACGAAAAAGCCGGTACAACAAACAAGAATACGACAAATATATCTACATACCCGAAAATAAAAAATTGGTTATGGTCGCCCCCGCAAAATTCGATGTATATTACCCTTACGACTGCGACGATATCCGCTTTGTTATCTCTACTGATGATGGACCTTATCTAAAGGATAAAGAGTGGGTAGATGATACTCCCTTTGATATATACTTGACTGATTTATCTACAGGAAAGCGGCTGCTCGTCGGAACAAAATACCGAAAACGTCCAGAATGGGGTCCCAAAGGCAAATACGCAATCATGTACGATCCTATAAATCATATTTGGAACAAAATAGATGGAACAACAGGAAAAGTATCCGATATATCAACTGCTACAGGCGATCAAATGTACTATAAATTATATGATAAACCTGCCCCTGCACCATCATATGGAATAGCCGGATGGATGGCTGATGGTAATTCTGTTTTATTATACGGAGAATATGATTGGTGGAAAATTGATTTGACAGGGAAAGACAAGCCCGAATGTTTCACGCAAGAATACGGGCGTAAAAATAAAATGTCTATACGTAAGATTACCTCAAATTTTGATACTAAAGTTTTCTCCCCTAATGAGAATATTTTAGTCAAACTATTCAATCATATCACCAAAGAAGAAGGCATTTATTCCCTTAGTGGAAATGGGAAATTGAAGAAATTAGCTTATGGCCCTTATCAATATTCTATCCATAAAATATCAGAAAATAAAAGATATTGTATATGGGTCCGCCAAAATATAGATGAGTTTAGAGACCTGTGGTGGAGCAAAATAGATTTTTCCAATCCAACACGAATAACAAACGCTAATCCGCAGCAAAGTGAATATAAATGGGGAACTGTAAAAGTGGTCAAATGGACCAATTATGAAGGAAAAGAAAACGAAGGATTACTCTACTTACCCGAAAATTATGATTCAACCAAAAAATATCCGACACTTGTACAATTTTATGAAACACATTCTAATGATGCTTATGTTTATCGTACTCCCGGACTAAGTAGCGCTATGGCCGATATTATAACTTTCGTAAGCAATGGCTATATTGTATTTACTCCTGATATCCATTTTACAATCGGTATGCCTGGAAAAAGCTGCTATGACGCTGTAGTAAGTGGTACACAAATGCTAATTGATAAAGGGATTGCTACTCCTGGGAAAATAGGTTTACAAGGACATAGTTGGTCTGGATTCCAAACGGCCTATCTGGTTACAAAAACAAATATGTTCGCTTGTGCAAATATAGGAGCACCGATAGTTGATATGGTTACTGGATATCTAAGTATTCGTAATGGCAGTGGTATGCCTCGTATGTTTATGTATGAAGAAACTCAAAGTCGAATGGGTAAAACTCTTTGGGAAGCAAAAGACAAATATTTAGCTAACTCACCTTTATTAGATGCTGATAAGATAGAAACCCCTCTGCTGATATACCACTGCGATGCTGACGAAGCCGTTCCTTATGAACAAGGACGAGCCTTGTACCTGGCCATGCGTAGACTAAGAAAACCCGCTTGGTTATTAAATTATAAAAATGAAGGTCATTTTCTTTCAGGAGAAGGTGCTCAAAGAGACTGGACTATACGAATGACACAATTCTTTGACTATTATCTAAAAGGAACAAAAGAGCCACGCTGGATGAAAGAAGGTATTAATATCAACGAACGGGGCATAGACCAAAAATATGACTTAATTCAATAAAATCTACTTTTAACATAAGAATATAAAAAGCTCAGAATATTTTTATATCTGAGCTTTTTTATTCCCTCTATTTCCTCTTCCCTAAATTAGGAAGAAAACCGGTAACAATACCAATAAGGGGCAACCAGGAACAAACATGATACATATATTCAATGCCTCTGTCATCAGCAATGTTGCCCAAGACTGCCGATGCAATACCAGCAATGCCAAATGCCAATCCAAAGAATAAACCGGCAATCATACCAACCTTTCCCGGCAACAACTCCTGAGCATAAACTAATATAGCGGAAAATGCAGAAGAAATAATCAAACCGATGAATATACTCATGACACACGTTCCCATCAATCCCATATAAGGCATTACCAATGTAAATGGTGCAGCCCCTAATATCGATACCCAAATTACATATTTTCGGCCCACTTTATCTCCAATAGGCCCACCAATTAATGTTCCTACCGCGACAGAAAACAAAAAAGCAAACAAATAAAATTGTGACGCTTGTACAGATATACCGAACTTATGGATCAAATAAAAAGTATAATAACTATTAATACTGGCTAAATATACATATTTTGAAAAAATGAGTATCAACAAAATGCATAAAGAAAATATTATTTTACGATGAGATAAACGTGCGTTTACTTCTTTTACTTTATTGGCTGCACGTTGGCGCAAAAAATACAAATTTCGTTTATACCAACGGCTGATAGGGAACATTACTCCAATACACAAAAGAGCTACGACTGTAAACCATGCAACATTTCTCTGCCCAAACGGTGCTATGACAAGAGCTGCTAACAGTGGACCTAAAGATCCCCCTAAATTCCCCCCTACCTGAAAAATTGATTGAGCCAAACCCGGCCGACCTCCTGATGCCAAATATGCCAAACGTGATGCTTCCGGATGAAAAATAGAAGAACCTATCCCTATTAATGTAACCGATATAAGCACCATACCCAAAGAATTTGAAAAAGCTAATAGAAATAATCCACATAAAGTAGAAGTCATCCCTACCGGTAATGAATAAGGTTGTGGCTTTTTATCTGTATACCATCCTACTACAGGCTGAAATACCGACGATGAAAATTGAAAAACCAATGTTATTAGTCCTATTTGAGAAAACGACAGAGTCAATGATTGTTTTATCAGTGGATAAATAGCTGCAATAAGAGTTTGTAATATATCATTCAACATATGGCTCAAACCTAAAGCCAATAAAACAGAAAATGCAGTACCTCCTGCAGCAAAACTTCTCGCCTGCTTAGTCATAACTTTCTACCTTAATATCTTTTGAAAACCCAGGCAAAGGTATGAAAAAACATTATTTCAGAGCCATTTGAGATAATAGTTTATGACCTATACGACAATAAAGACATTTACGGGAATCACAATATATTTTATGTAATTGAATCAAAGCTTGACTTTCTAATGCATTCTTAGCTTGAATTCCAACCTCACGAAACTGACGAATAATCATATTTTCTTCAGGACGTAAAGACTCCAAAAGAAATAAAGCCCGGTCACAATATAAATCACTACCCACTTTTATACCATAACTATACAACAATGGAGCCACAGTATTTATCAAGATTATATCAATTGCCGTATTCCCTAAAACTTTTATCACAGAAGGAGATTGCTGTCCAAATGCATAATGGGTATCCCAATATCCACTCAATCGAAAATGAAAAATATCCCGAAATTCCTTCTCTTCCTTTCTTTCACAAATCTGAGAAAATAAAGAAAAACCTTGATGTATAATTTGAGCAAGAATTGCAATCCGCTGATGAGGAAAATTTGCTGGCCGTAATCGGAAAAACTTCCAACTGTCACCATTAATCGGAGTTAAACCAAATTTATTTTTTAAAAATGCATATTCATCACACAAGCGATTATAATAAACATCATCCCCACATACCTCTCGTTCTAAAAGACCAGCTTGTCCAAAAAGAAAAGCTTCAATCTGGAATAATGAATCAGCATGTTTTTGCATAAATAAAAGGGGCAAACTGCGGGCCAAACGTTCAAATGTATCACTGTTTGTTCCGAAACCTAATGTTCTGGAAAATGTAATATAACAAACGTCTTCCCAACTCCCTTTATACATGTCTAACCAGTTCAATATACGATCCGATTTCTGCTGCAACCTTTCAATCGAAAGAGCACCTATCCAATCAGGCAAAAGAAGAGGAGGCAATTCGGCCAAACGGTGACCGCAAGGTAAAAAAGCATCACGCTGCACCAAACGCACATAGTCCTCTCGAAAGCGTGGAGAACACTCCATCTCAAGTTGGGGAATAGGTTCCCCATTCATACGAAAAATCTCACAATCAGCTTTTTCCACAACATGTAATATAACAGAATCGTATGCTTTATCCTGCTGATGATTATGTCGCAACCAATCAGATGAGCGTTGATGTATCTCTACATTACCCGCCCACAATTTCTCTCCAATTTTAATTTTAGCATTAAAAAAATCTGGTCCGGAATCTGTATTTTGCCGTCCAGGGTCAATCACCTGTACTCGTAACCCATCTGTTGTCTTCAATTCTTTTGCCGAAAATAAACGATGCAACCAAATATAATACATCAGCTTTTCCATAAAATGAACCTTTTATATCTGAAAAATCAATTGACTTTCATTATATTTGCAAGATAAACTATATCTTCGAATCTGAGAAGAAGGGTACTGATGTTTTTAAACAGAATTTGTAAAAAATGAAATTAGCACTGATAGGATACGGCAAAATGGGCCGTACAATAGAAAAAATAGCCCTATCCAGAGGGCATAAAATTGTAAGTATTATCGATGTCGACAACCAAAATGATTTTACATCTGAAGCTTTCAAAAGTGCGGATGTTGCCATAGAGTTTACCATGCCTACAGTTGCAATACAAAATTATCGCAAAGCTTTTGAGGCCCATGTTCCTGTAGTATCCGGAACCACTGGATGGCTCGAACACTTACCGGAAATAAAAAACGCTTGCGAAAATGGCGCAACATTCTTTTACGCATCAAATTTCAGTTTGGGAGTGAATATTTTCTTTGCCGTGAACAAATACTTAGGAAAAATAATGAAGGGCTTTCCCTCGTATCAGGTAAAAATAGAAGAAACCCACCATATTCATAAATTAGATGCACCCAGTGGAACAGCCATAACTTTAGCAGAAGATATAATTAAAACAATCGGAAGAAAAAACAAATGGACTGGAAATCAAGATGCTAAAGACGACGAAATAGAAATAAAATCCATACGAGAAGGAGAGATTCCCGGAATACATACTGTTATTTATGAGTCGGATGTAGATACGATAAAAATTACACATGACGCAAAAAGTCGGGCAGGCTTTGCTCTCGGTGCAGTTATCGCAGCAGAATTTACATGTGGTAAAAAAGGTTTTTTGACTATGCAAGACATGCTTAAGTTTTAATTAAAAACAAAGGAAAAAATGGAAAATCAACCCCATAATAATATAAAATCAAGACAGGAATCCCCAAAGAAATGCCCTTTCCACGGAATACCTATTTCACGGTGGATACGTTTTGGTTTGGCTTCATTAATTTTAGTAGGATTTGCCATATGGTTAAATAATTATACCGTATTGCTCCTACTTATCCTTTTTGTCGATATATATCTTACCCGATACATACCTTGGGGATTCTGGCGAAAATCCAAAAATAAAACATTCAGAAAAACAATGGAATGGGTAGATGCCATCTTATACGCCTTAGTTGCTGTATACCTTATCAACACCTTTTTCTTTCAAAACTATAAAATACCCTCTTCCTCTTTAGAAAAATCTTTATTGGTGGGAGACTATTTGTTTGTTAGCAAACTAAGCTTCGGACCTCGTGTTCCCAACACTCCCCTATCCTTCCCTCTTGCCCAACATACCCTTCCCATAATCAATACAAAATCATATATTGAAAAACCCCAATGGCCTTATCACCGATTGAAAGGAACCGGTACTGTACAACGTAACGACATTGTCGTTTTCAACTTTCCAGCCGGAGATACTGTCGCCTTAAAAATACAAAATCCAGATTATTACACCCTTTGTTACCGAGAAGGTCGAGAGGTTGTCAACAGGAATAAAGATATATTTGGAGAGATAGTTTTTCGGCCCGTAGACCGTCGGGAAAATTATGTAAAGCGATGTATTGGAATGCCCGGCGACACCTTCCAAGTCATCAATAATCAAGTCTATATCGATGGGAAAAAACTTAAAAACCCTGAAAATATGCAGCTCAACTATTATGTTATGACCAATGGTGTACGATTAGGAGAACAAAATTTCAGAGACTTGGATGTAAGTGTAGATGACAGATATTTAATAAATGATGACGCCAATTACAATCAAATATTGAGCTACCTTGGATTCACTCCGAATGCTGACGGAAGCTTCAATCCCGTTTATCGATTACCTTTAACACAAAAAGCTTTGAACAAAGTAAAAGGATATAACTTTATTACTCAAATTAAAGGAGAACCGGGTGAATTTGGAGGAGAAACATATCCTTTAGGATATAACGAAAATTGGACTCGTTCCGACTATGGTCCCATATGGATTCCCAAGCGGGGCGCAACATTAAACTTGACTTTAGAAAATTTACCTATATATGAACGTGTGATAAGAAACTACGAAGGTAATAGTCTCGCTATCAAAAATGATAAAATTTATATCAACGATAAAGAAACGAATCAATATACCTTTAAAATGGATTACTACATTATGTTAGGAGATAATAGGGACAACTCGGCCGATAGTCGTTCTTGGGGATTTGTTCCAGAAGATCATATTGTTGGTAAACCATTGTTCGTATGGCTGTCCTTGGATAAGGATAGAAAATGGTTTGATGGATGGATTCGTTTTAATCGTCTTTTCAAATCGGTTGGACGAGAATAATCAATTCTCAGACTATACAGGAATACAATTGTGAAGAAAAGAATAAAAATCAATTGGAAACTGATTCTCATGATTCTGATAACTGTATGGCTTATTAGAAATATATGGGTTGAATTATATCGCATTCCTCATAACCAAATGGAAGAATCTTTATTAGGTGGAGATAATTTATTTATAAATAAATGGAGCTACGGGCTAAGATTACCTCAAACCCCAATTGCTGTCCCCTTCTTTCAAGACTCCATTACTGGAACAAAGATGAAGTCATATTCTTCAATCCCGTATTTTCCCTACTACCGTATTTTCCCAAAGGAAGTAAAACGAAATGATATTATTGTCTTCAACCGACCGGA
Source organism: Coprobacter secundus (assembly GCA_000803105.1). Classification (GTDB taxonomy): domain Bacteria; phylum Bacteroidota; class Bacteroidia; order Bacteroidales; family Coprobacteraceae; genus Coprobacter; species Coprobacter secundus. The sequence goes on along the minus strand of JTDA01000003.1, from coordinate 53,591 downwards.
TATCAAAAATCTCTCCATCCCTATAGACAGGAGAAAAATTGCCATAGGCCGGTGTGTCGGATTGCCTGGAGACACAGTGCGCATGTATAACGGGCATCTTTATATCAACAGGAGAGAAATTGCACAGCCCCCTCATGCAAAAGAATCATACTTGATACCAGATTCTTTAGAGTATAAATTTCAAAGTATATTACGACAATTAAAAATTGCAGACCCCGGGTTTGAAACCATCAAGGGAAACCGAATCCGTTTTTTCCCAAAGTATCAAGCCGCCCAGATACAATCTTTTTACAATACCAATACTATACTTATTCCCATACACTTAAAGCGAAATAATTTTACAATCATATTACCTCGTGTTGATGAACCGGTGCAAATTACACCTAAAAATATAAACTTAATTTATCCGCTTCTTGTCATCCATGAAGGACGCAGTATTATTAAAAAAGGCAATCATTTGTTCGAAAACGGTAAAGAAATATACTATTCCCGCTTCACTCAACCTTATTATTGGATTATGGGAGACAATAGAGAAAAAGCAACAGACTCTCGCACATTCGGAGCTGTGCCACATTCTCATGTTATAGGAAAAGGGGCATTTATCTGCTTTTCCTTTGACCCCCAACGACCATTTTACAAAGCATTAAGGTATAACCGTATATTCAAAACTATTGACTAAAATGTATGACATAGCCTACTTATCAACAGCATATCTACCTCCAATATCATATTTCAGTAAATTATATCATTATAATCAAATTGAAATAGAAATATATAGTAACTACACAAAACAGACCTACCGAAACCGCTGTAACATTATAGGTGCAAACGGTATTATGCCTCTTTCCATACCTATCATAAAACCTCTACAATCAAAGTCCCCAGATAAAGATATACGCATATCTGACCACGATAATTGGCAGCACCTACATTGGAATGCGATTGTCTCAGCTTATGGATCTACACCATTTTTCGAGTATTATCAGGATGATTTACTCCCATTTTATAAAAAGAATTTGAAAGGATATTTTCTACTCGACTTCAACAGTGAACTCTTAAGTACAATATGTGAATGGCTTAACATCTCCCCCGACATTCATTTCACAAATCAATATAAAATAACATTTACATCCAAAGAGAAAGATTTCAGAGAAACCATACATCCCAAACACTCCAATGATAAAGAATTTATACCTTTAAAATATTATCAAGTCTTTAAAGACAAATATGGATTTATTCCCGACATGAGTATCATCGACTTAATATTCAACATGGGGCCTGAATCAATATTGATACTAAATAATTCAATAAAAAAACATATAAGCATATGAACAATGCTTATATGTTTATAAATATTTTAATACATAAAAAAGCCTACTCCGCTTTCTTCTTCAAACGCAAATCATATAAATCATGGCGGCGATCACGAAGATTGCGCACACTACCGTAAGTATGCAACTCATTAAGTAAATCTAAATCAACATCTGAAATCAATATCATTTCCGTGTTAGGTGTAGCCTCTGCCCTTTTTCCATCTGTAGGAAAAGCAAAATCACAAGGAGTAAATACTCCTGATTGGGCATACTGGATATCCATATTATGTACACGGGGCAAATTACCAACAGAACCTGCTATAGCAACAAAACATTCATTCTCAATAGCTCGTGCCTGAGCACAGACTCGAACCCGAGAATATGCATTCTGTGTATCAGTTAAAAATGGAACAAACAAAATCTGCATGCCTTGCTCTGCCATAATACGAGATAATTCGGGAAATTCTACATCATAGCAAATCAAAACACCGATTTTAGCACAATCTGTATCAAAAGTCTTTACAATATTTCCACCTGAAAGTCCCCAACTCTTCGCTTCATCCGGAGTAACATGTACTTTCTCATACATATCGTAACTTCCATCTCTACGACACAGGAAGCCCACATTATACAACCCTCCGTCTTTTATCAAAGGCATACTTCCTGTTATAATATTTATATTATAGCTAATAGCCAGATTTATAAAACGATCTCGCATATCTTCGGTATACTGAGCCAATCCTCGAATTGCTTCAGATTCTCCCAAATGATTAAATTCAGCCATTAAAGGCGCGTTGAAATATTCTGGAAAAAGAACAAAATCACTTTTATAATCCGATACAGCATCTACAAAATATTCAACTTGCTCAAATACATCATCTATACTTTTATACGACCGCATCTGCCACTGGACAAGACCTAACCGAACAGTAGGTTTTGTTACTTTAAATTCTGATGTCGGTGGCGTATAATATATATTATCCCATTGTAATAATGTAGCAAAATGTTTCGACTCCTCATCATTGGGCAAATAATTAGTCATTACTTTACGCACATGAAAATCATTCGAAAGCTGGAATGTAAGGACCGGATCATAAATTTCCTTCATCTTTACCTGCTGTATATATTCTTTTGGACGCATAACATCAGCATATTTATGATAATTAGGTATACGACCACCAAACATTATAGCTTTCAAATTAAGTCGTTCACACAACTCTTTACGATAATCATACATGCGTCGACCTAAACGTAACCCCCGATAATCAGGATGAATAAATACTTCTATTCCATACAAAATATTACCATTAGGATTATGAGTAGAAAATGTCTCGTTCCCCGTAACTTTTGCGTATGTATGATCATTTTTTACTAAATCATAGTCGACAATTAAAGACAAAGCACATCCCACTATCTTTTCATCTACTACTGTAACAAATTGTCCTTCAGGAAAAATCTGTATTAGTTTCTCTATTTGTTTATGAGTCCAAAATGTATCCGAACCATCCGAATACACCCGACGAAATGATTGTGATAATTGTACATAATCAGAAATTTGCAAATTTCTAATTTCGACTTTATTAATCTTATGTATAGGTTCCATTACAATAATTTTAATTATGGGTACAAAGATATATCGATATAAATAAAAGTGTACTTTCGTTTATTTTCTTTTTCACTTTTCCAGTAAAATATCCATAAGAATTTTTAACTTTGCAATTTAGGCTAACTTTTAATAAATAGGGGGAATGAACCTGCATAAATATTCGGAAATAATTACATCAACAGTAACCGAACTTTCGGAATACGAGTCAGTAAAATTATTATGCCTTCAACACCACGAAGGAGAACCTTATCCTTCCGAAACTATTCTACATGAAATTATAAAATTATGCCGTTCATTACTCTTTCCTGGTTATTTCGGACACTCCAATGTAAATAGGCGCAATATAACTTATTATTTGGGAATAAATACCGAAAAATTATACGAATTGCTTTCAGAACAAATTCTTGCAGGATTATGCTTTATCTGCGATCGGACTAAATATGTTAGTCTTGAAGGCATGCGGGAGGAAGCTGTAAAAATAGCCGCTGAATTCCTAAAGAGTTTACCCGAACTACGCAAAATATTGACAACAGATGTCATAGCCGCTTACAATGGAGACCCAGCTGCTGAAAGTTATGGAGAAGTCATTTTCTGTTATCCGGCCATTCGTGCTATCAGTAATCATCGAATAGCCCATCAATTATTAAAATTAGGTGTCCCTTTAATTCCTCGTATGATATCTGAAATGGCTCATTCAGAAACGGGTATAGATATACACCCGGCAGCCACTATAGGCAGTTACTTTACTATAGACCATGGTACTGGCGTAGTAATTGGTGCGACAGCAATTATAGGTAATAATGTAAAAATCTACCAAGGAGTCACATTGGGTGCCAAAAGTTTTCCTTTAGACGAAAACGGTAATCCTATAAAAGGTATACCTCGCCATCCTATTATCAAGGATAATGTTATCATATATTCTAATGCTTCGATATTAGGCCGAATAACAATAGGAGAGGGAGCAACTATAGGAGGCAATATATGGGTAACAGAAGATGTACCTGCCGGAGCCCGAGTAATGCAAAGTAAAGCCCGACAATAATTATAATATGTCTACCAAACAGTAATTCAAGTGAAAAACGAGAAATTCGAAATTATAGCAAAAACATTCCAAGGATTAGAAGATGTCTTGGCTGAGGAAATATCTATTTTAGGAGGTGAAAATATAGAGATTGGACGTCGTATGGTCTCTTTTATCGGAGATAAAGAACTCTTATACAAATCTAATTTACAACTCCGTACTGCTTTAAGAATACTAAAGCCAATCTATCAATTCACAGCAAACAATACCGACGAAGTATACGAAAAAATTAAAGAATTCAATTGGGATAAATATCTCTCTCCAAGTCAGACATTTGCTATCGATTCGGTTGTCTATTCCGAAGAATTTAAACATTCTAAGTTTGTTACATATCGTACAAAAGATGCTATTGCTGATTACTTTTCCGAAAAAACAGGAAATCGACCATCTGTACGTATCAATAATGCTGATATCATATTAAATTTACATATATCACAACATAATTGTACATTGTCACTTGACAGCTCTGGAGAATCATTACATAAAAGAGGTTACCGTGTAGAACAAACTGAAGCTCCTATAAACGAAGTATTAGCTGCCGGAATGATATTAAAAACAGGATGGAGAGGTGAAAAAAATTTTATAGATCCTATGTGCGGCTCAGGGACTCTATTAATAGAAGCTGCAATGATTGCTACCAACACGGCACCCGGAATATATCGTAAAGATTTTGCCTTCGAACGTTGGAACGACTATGATGAAGAACTATTTGACAAACTCTATAACGATGACAGCATGGAAAAAACGTTCGAATACAAAATATTCGGATCGGATATTTCCCCTAAAGCTATAGCTATAGCCGAACGTAATATAAAAAGTGCTGGAATGTCAAAATACATCGATTTAAAAGTTTTACCTTTTCAACGATATGAAGAAGCCCCAGAAAGCGGTATATTGGTGACAAATCCTCCTTATGGAGAACGTATTTCGAGCCAAGACCTATTGGGCCTATATGAAATGATAGGAGAGCGTCTCAAACATGTATTTAAAGGATACGACGCATGGATAATCAGCTATCGGGAAGAATGTTTTGATAAAATAGGATTAAAACCGGCATTGAAATTAGAATTAATGAACGGAGCTTTGGAGTGTCAATACCGTAAATATGAAATCTTCAGTGGTAAATACAATGACTTTAAACGGGAAACAGGAGGATTTCGTGAAAAACAAAAAGAAGATAAAGTTCCGTCTTTTAGATTCAAATATCAAACCAATTTAAAAAAATCTACCGATAAGGAAAATATCAAAAGAGGTAAACAAAAACCTGAAATACTGCATGGAGAAGAAGCCTTAGAAAAATTTGTTACATTCAAGCTTCCGTCTATAGAAGACCCGACAGTAGATAATCGTCCCGGATGGAAAAAATTACGAGATAAAAATATTGAACGGGAAAAAAAGTTAAAAGAGAAGAAAAGAAAACCCTATAATGATGAACTTGATGATAAATCTTTCAAAAAAAGAAATCACTTTTCTTCTTTTAAGCAACGAGGAAATCATTTCAGAGATAAAAACAGTAAAACTAATGATAGGTCTTTTGACGGCAGAAAAAAGCATAAATGACCATTCAGTATATTGATATTTTACTCTATACGAAATAATTGATGTATAATAAGATGCAAGAACCATAAAATGAAACAGCTTATATATTTTATTTTATCAATCATTATCAGCATACCGACTATGGCCCAAAAGAAAAATCTCACATTCGAGCATTTAGTTCCGGGCGGTAAACAATACGCACGCTTATCTCCTCAGTTTAAAGCACCAAAATTATTGAACTTCTATGGCAATGATTACATATATCTTTTAAATGACACCGTATATAAGGTTTTTCCAGATAAAAATTTTGAAAAAAAATATGGTTCACTACCGAAAACCTTAACCAAATTGTAAAAAATTATGGAATACCTCAATTAAAACAAATTCCTTCTTTCTCAATACAGAATACAGCAAAAGGTCTTGTTGTACGCATCAGTTACAAAAATTATATTTTCGACTTTTCACCGGACAATAAAAAAATAAACAATCTCTATACTTTCAATCACGAAGATGAAAATACAGATTATAATCCCCAAAAAGAATGCTATGCATTTACACAAGGAAACGGATTATACCTATTGACTAAAAATGGTAAACGTATCTGTATTGCCAAAGATTCAGACAAGAATATATCTTATGGCTCTAATTATATTTACCGTAATGAATTCGGGCAGAAAAAAGGGACATTCTGGTCTCCTCAAGGAAATGCACTTGCTTTTTACAGAATGGATGAAAGTAATGTTGCCGAGTACCCGATTGTAAATATCTCAACCAATATTATTGCACAATCTCATCCTATAAAATATCCTATGGCTGGACAAAAAAGTCATACGACCAGTATTGGGATTTACCGACCAGAAACAAACGAAACTATTTACCTGAAAACAGGTGCTCCAGAAGAACGATATTTAACAAATCTGACATGGTCTCCTGACGAAAAAGAAATTTATCTTCAAGAACTCAATCGCCAGCAAGATACATGTCGACTTGTTGCTTACAGCAGCGAAACTGGAGAAAGGCTACGAATTCTTTTTACTGAAACCCATGCGAAATATACAGAGCCTGAATTTCCCTTAACATTTATTCCAGGAAAATCAGACCAGTTTTTATTATTGAGCCGTCGTGACGGATACAGACACATCTATCTTTATAACACTTCTGGTAAACTAATACGTCAACTGACACAAGGTCCTTGGGAAGTTACTAGTATATATATACCTGATAACAAAAAAAATACTGTATATATAGGAAGTACCGAATCATCTCCTTTAGAAACAAATTTTTATGTTGTAAATATAACAAATGGCAAAAGAACACCTCTCACAACAGAACATGGTGTCCATAAAATCATAGCAGATACTTCTGGACAATACATAATCGACCAATACAGTAACCATAATACACCTCTTATACAACAATTTATTGATACAAAATCAGGGAAAAAGCATAAAATATTTTCAGCAGAAGATCCTTACAAAAATTATAATTATCCCCAAATTGAAACAGGGACTATAAAAGCAAACGATGACAGTACCGACCTGTATTTCCGAATGGTAAAACCTTTAAATTTCGACCCAAATCACAAATATCCAGTAATTGTATACGTTTACGGAGGGCCACATGCACAAATGATAAAAAATTCATGGAAATGGGATGTCAGAGGATTTGACATTTATATGGCCCAAAAAGGATACATTGTCTTCACATTAGACAATAGAGGTTCAGCCAACAGAGGATTAGAATTTGAAAACATAACTCACCGACAACTTGGAAAAATAGAATCAGAAGACCAAATAACCGGTATCGAATTTTTAAAAAAACAACCATTTGTCGATACAGACCGAATCGGTGTACATGGATGGAGTTTTGGAGGTTTTATGACTACATATTTATTGACTCATTATCCCCAAATATTTAAAACAGGGGTAGCCGGCGGTCCTGTTATAGATTGGTCTTTCTATGAAATTATGTATGGAGAACGTTATATGGGAACCCCTCAAAACAATCCGGAGGGATATAAAAACTCTAATCTAAACAATTTTTCTAAAAACTTAAAAGGAAGATTACTCCTCATACATGGTGATGAAGATCCAGTCGTTGTATGGCAAAATAGCCTTAGTTTCTTAAAAAGTTGTATTAAAAATCGCACTTATCCTGATTATTTTGTATACCCGGGACACGTCCATAACGTTATTGGACCAGATAGAGTACATCTACATGAAATAATTGCTCGTTACTTTGATGATCACTTAAAATAAAATGATATAACAATGGAAACAAAGAATATACTTTTGTTAGGCTCAGGTGGCCGAGAAAATGCTTTAGCTTGGAAAATAAAACAAAGCCCAAAACTTGGAAAACTATATATCGCTCCAGGAAACGCCGGAACAGCACTTTGTGGAACTAATGTAAATATCAAAGCCACAGATTTCGTATCTATAAAAACATTTGTTTTAGATAATCATATCGATATGGTTATTGTAGGGCCAGAAGACCCACTTGTAAAGGGTATATACGATTATTTTAAAAATGATGATTCTATAAAACACATCCCTGTTATTGGACCATCATGTAAAGGAGCCCAACTCGAAGGTAGCAAAGACTTTGCAAAAGCATTTATGATGCGTCATCATATTCCTACTGCTCGATATGCCAGTTTTACTGCTGATAACATAAATGAAGCATATGCTTTTCTTGATACTCTAAAAGCTCCTTATGTCTTAAAAGCTGATGGACTGGCTGCAGGTAAAGGTGTATTAATTATAGAGGATTTAAAAGAGGCTAAAGCTGAATTAAAAAAAATGCTGGCAGGTATGTTCGGTGACGCAAGTCGTACCGTTGTCATCGAAGAGTTTCTTTCAGGAATCGAATGCTCTGTATTCGTACTCACTGATGGAAAATCTTATAAAATATTACCAGAAGCAAAAGATTACAAAAGAATAGGAGTAGGGGATACCGGACTGAATACTGGAGGCATGGGAGCCGTTTCTCCCGTACCATTCGCAGATAAATTATTCATGCAAAAAGTAGAAGAACGTATCGTAAAACCTACAATAACCGGACTTCAATCCGAAAATATAGACTATAAAGGATTCATCTTTTTAGGGTTAATCAAAGTAAACAATGAACCCATGGTAATTGAGTATAATGTACGAATGGGAGACCCTGAAACAGAAGTGGTAATGCTTCGTATAAAATCAGATTTAGTAGATTTATTAGAAGGTGTTGCTGAAGAAAATCTGGACAATCGCACTTTGGAGATTGATCCCCGTTCTGCAGTTACAGTAATGTTGGTCTCTGGAGGATATCCCGGAAATTATGAGAAAGGAAAAATTATTTCCGGACTTGACAAAATAAAAGATAGTATTATCTTCCATGCAGGCACAACAAACAAAAATGGAGAAACCATAACTAATGGAGGTCGGGTTATCGCTATAAGTTCTTATGGCAATAACAAAAATGAAGCCCTCTCAATTTCATTCAAAAATGCAGAAACCATAACATTCGAAGGTAAATATTTTCGTTCCGATATAGGTTCTGACTTATAAAATATACGAATAGTTTGAGAGACGACCATCTAAATAAACTGGCCGATAATAATATAATTATATATTTAAGTGTCGGTGTTTTTCTGGTTGCTGTATTTCTTTCTTTCAGGTTTATACCTGTTATTGAGAATATTAGCAACCACAGTCTTATACTACCAAATCAAGATTTGTGGAAGCTATCACCTCTATTATGTAATGTAATCAATACTGTGATTATACTATTCTGCGCTCTACTATTACAAAGAATGAATAGTATTTTTGCTCTAATCAGATCCAGGACTTTATTTCCTTTACTCTTTTTTCTTTTATTAGAAGGAAGCAATCCCAGCCTAACTTCCACTTTGAACTTAGGTAATTTATTATCTTTCATACTGATTCTTTCTTTATTTACCTTATTCTCGTCATACCAAAAAGAACAAACACAACGCCACGCCTTCGGGTTATCCCTTTATATAGGATTCGGCACTTTGTTCTGGAGTCCATTTATATATTTAATGCCCATATTTTGGATAGGAATGTATCAGATGAGGTCTCTAACTGGAAAAACATTCGTTGCAACCCTATTAGGATTAATAACAGTTGGTTGGCTCATTTTAAGTGCACATTGGATATTCGGAATAACTTTATACTCTGAAAACCTCTTTGTTCCATTATCAGAAAATCATATATATGAATTGCAATGTCTGAATTATACTCAATTATTATATATTTTCCCCACAATAGTTTTAGGTATAATCAGTATTATAAACAATCTCTATAACAATTTTAATGATAAAACCAGAACTCGAGCCTATAATGGATTTATTAATATATTGCTAATTGTTGCAATTATAGCCATTATCATTCATTTTAATGAAAGTAATATTTATTTGCCTGTATTAAATACATGTATTGCGTTACAAGCTGCTCATTTTTTCACTAATACAAAAAATAAGCCTACAATTGTATTATTTTATATAATACTCACTTTATATTTCTTACTATTTTTATGGAATTTATTGCAGGATTAAGTGAATGGGGATATATAGGACTTTTTCTTTCGGCTTTTCTATCTGGTAGTATAATCCCTCTAAGTTCAGAAGTCGTACTAGGAATATTATTAGTAGCTGGGTTTCATCCATGGGGATGTCTTCTGACAGCTACGGCAGGAAACTGGTTAGGTGGGGTTACCTGTTATTATATAGGACACCTTGGAAAAATAGAATGGATAGAAAAATATCTTCGTATAAAACACGAAAAATTAGAAAAAACTCAAAAATGGCTTCAAGGGAAAGGTGCACTAATGGCATTTTTTGTTTTTCTTCCCGGAATAGGTGATTTAATCATTGTGGGATTAGGTTTAATGAGAGCTAATGCCTTACTTGTAAACATTTCAATGTTGATAGGTAAATTTCTTAGATATTATCTTATTATCATTGGTGTCGACTACTTTTCCTCTTTGATACAATAAATTACCTCTAAGTACACTAAAAATGCTATATTTAAAAATCGGTAGTAATTCTTACCCTGCCCAATTTTCCCGATCAAGATTTCGATAACTAATTGCTTCTGAAATATGATTTACTTGAATATTCTTACTACCTTCCAAATCAGCTATCGTACGAGCAACTTTTAAAATTCGATCATAAGCTCTTGCCGAAAGATTAAATCTCACCATAGCAGCTTTCAATCGTTCTTTTCCTGCACTATCCGGCTCTGCAAATTCATTCAACAATTTTGTATTCATCTGTGCATTACAATATACTCCCGAAATATTTTTAAAACGTATTTCCTGAACCTGCCGAGCCTTAATGACACGCTCCCTAATAGCTGCACTCGACTCAGCAGGACGAGTATCCGATATTTTTTCAAACGGGACAGGCACAATTTCAATTTGTATATCAATACGGTCAAGTAATGGACCTGATATACGATTAAGATATTTCAATACTGCTCCCGGAGGACAAATACATTTCTTTTCCGGATGATTATAATATCCACAAGGACACGGATTCATAGATGCTACCAACATCAACCCTGCCGGATATTCTATAGAATATTTAACTCTCGATATCGTTATCTTACGGTCTTCCAATGGCTGCCTCATTACTTCTAATACCTGCCTTGAAAACTCAGGAAGTTCGTCCAAAAAAAGTACTCCATTATGTGCTAAAGAAATTTCTCCTGGTTGAGGATAAGCTCCTCCGCCAACCAAAGCAACACTGGAAATAGTATGATGTGGAGATCGAAAAGGCCTTTGAGTTAATAAAGACGTACTACTACCCATCTTACCGGCAACAGAATGTATCTTTGTCGTCTCTAATGCCTCTTGAAGAGTAAGAGGAGGTAAAATAGACGGAATTCGCTTAGCCATCATAGATTTCCCAGCTCCCGGAGGCCCTACCATAATAAGATTATGTCCCCCTGCAGCAGCAACTTCTAATGCTCTTTTTACATTCTCTTGACCCTTCACATCTGCAAAATCAAGATCAAAATTCTGTTGCTTTTTATAAAACTCTGCTCTGGTATCAATAATAGTAGGAGTCAAATCAACTTCACCATTAAAGAAATCTATAACTTCTTTTATATTTTCGACACCATATACATCCAAGTTATTCACAACAGCTGCTTCCATAACATTAGCTTTAGGTACAATAAGTCCTGTAAAGCCTTCTTCCCGAGCTTTAATAGCTATCGGTAATATGCCTCTTACAGGAAGTATAGAGCCATCAAGAGAGAGCTCACCCATCAACATATACTGACCTAATTTTTCATTAGAAACCATCTCCGCTGAAGCTAATATCCCAATAGCTAAAGGAAGATCATATGCCGAACCCTCTTTTTTAATATCAGCAGGAGCCATATTTATAATAATTTGCCTACGAGGAAATTTATATCCATTATGCTGCAATGCAGAGACTATACGTTCATGACTCTCTTTTACGGCAGTATCTGGTAATCCCACCATAAAAAAACGAATACCATTAGAGCAATTCACTTCTATCGTTACAATCAGTGCATCTATACCCTGCACTGCCGCGGCAAAAACTTTAACTAACATTTTTAAAACAAAATATACAACTAAAAAAGGTTCTTTCTATTATAAATATACTATTTCCTATTATCCTTCTGTTGTTTTAAACTATCTTCCTCCTCCAACATCTTTATTAAGTAATCTTGTAATATACTTCCTTGCAAATTACGCGCTATAATTTTACCTCTTTTATCAAGAACTAATGTATAAGGAATCTGAACAATGCCACTATTTTTTACCCAAGGAGAATTCCATCCTTCTGGCAATCTTACTTGTTTCCAACTTAAAGAATCTGTTTTTAAACGATTCTTCCATGCATTCACATCCATATCAAAAGATATACCTACCATATTATAATCTTTTCTGTCGAGTTCTTTATACCAATTTTTCTGATAACGCATTTCCTTCATACTAAGTGTATCATCTATTGACCAGCAAGTAATAATAGTAGGTTTACCATTAAAAGATGTTGAATATATTATTGAATCATTTTCATTTCGTAAAGTAAAATAGGGGAGAGAGGTTCCTATTTTGCTCTTTAAAATTTTAGAAAATATTACTTCCATTTTTGCTTGCAAGTTTACAGGCTTTGCATCTGGAGATAGTGTTTTCAACAAAGAATCACAAAATGCATAATTATCAATATCTAATAAATATTCATATATCAAAATAGAAGACGACAGAGAAGATTTATGTTCTTGGATAAAAGCAATGGCATCTTTCTGCAAAGACGCTCTTAACTGTTTTATTGATTGGCTATATTCCGGTTTGTTCCAATGTGTAACAAAATTCTTTTCTTTTTCTCGTAAACGTTCAAGTACCAAACTATTCCTCTTTCTAAAATCACCTATTTCCTCATTTATTCTATTACCCTTTATTGCAATTTCAAAAGGCTTATTTGCATCCCCTTCTAACGTAATATGATCTCCATTCTTCAAATACAAACTCATCAATTCCGTTTTATCATTAAAATATAATCGTACAGACGTTAAAGAATTGGAAGAACCCTTTAACCTGAAAAAGTTGTTATCTGGTTGCAAGGTATCTAATTTAAAACCTTCATTATATTTATCTTGAATTACATAGATAGGCTTACCTTCTAAATTGACTATCTTAGCTTCTATAGTATAATTTTTTTTATCACTACAAGCTGATGACATAAACATTGTTGTAACGATAAAACATATATAAATAATTCTACTCATATATTTCAGATTTGGAGATATATACGCAAATTTACGCCTTTTACATTCAGTATCAAAATAAAAAGACAAATTAGACAAGTACATAAAATAAAAGGAGAATACTATATACAAGTATTCTCCAATAATTATCCCTTATATTATATTTTCTATAAATTAAACGCTTTCTTAATTGTATCTACATAATCAAGTTTTTCCCATGTAAATAACTCCACCTCACGCGTTAATGGAACAGGTTCATATTTTGAAGTAAATGTTTTCACTATTGTTTGAGGCTTTCTTCCCATATGCCCATATGCTGCTGTTTCCTCATAGATAGGATTCCTTAACTTCAATCGTTTTTCTATAGCTCTCGGTCTTAAATCAAATATTTCAGTTATCTTAGACGCAATCTCAGCATCACTCATATCAACATTTGACTTATTATATGTATCTACAAAAACACTGACTGGTTGAGCAACACCTATAGCATAAGATATTTGTACCAACATTTCATTTGAAACTCCAGCAGCAACCATATTCTTAGCTATATGGCGCGCAGCATAAGCTGCCGAACGGTCAACTTTCGAAGGGTCTTTCCCTGAAAAAGCACCTCCCCCATGAGCACCTTTACCTCCATAGGTATCAACAATAATTTTACGTCCGGTAAGACCTGTATCTCCATGCGGTCCTCCGATTACAAATTTACCCGTAGGATTTACGTGCAGAATAAGATTCTCATCGAAAAGAGCTTGAACTCGTTTTGGTAACAAAGCTATTACTCGAGGAATAAGAATATTCTTTACGTCACTATAAATAATACGCAACATTTCTTCGTCAGCTTTTGCCTGAGCTTCTAAAGAATTATTTTCAGGTGTAATAAAATCATCATGTTGCGTAGATATAACAATAGTATGTACCCTCACAGGCGTATGAGCATCATTGTATTCAATTGTCACCTGAGATTTAGAGTCAGGACGCAAATATGTCATGACTTTCCCTTCGCGACGGATAGCAGCTAATTCTATTAGCAACAAATGTGATAAATCCAGAGAAATAGGCATATAATTATCGGTCTCATTAGATGCATAACCAAACATCATTCCTTGATCTCCAGCTCCCTGATTCATTTCATCTTCACGCTCAACACCTCGATTAATATCAGCAGACTGCTCGTGAATAGCAGAAAATACACCACAGGAATCTCCTTCAAACTTATATTCACTACGAGTATATCCAATACGATTAATTACTCGGCGAGCGACCTCCATAAGGTCAACATAGGCCGATGATTTTACCTCTCCTGCCAATACTACCTGTCCGGTAGTTACCAGAGTTTCGCAAGCTACTTTCGAGTTGGCATCATAAGCCAAGAACTCATCAAGCAAAGCATCCGATATTTGATCGGCTACTTTATCAGGATGCCCTTCAGACACCGATTCAGAGGTGAACAAATAATTCATAATAACAAATTTAAATAAGTATAAACTCAAAACTATTTATATACATATTATGTAAGGAAGTAGATAAAATGTAAAGCTGAGCTATAACACAAATGGTAGGTAACGCAGTTTTAGCATTTTTTTCTGTGGTTGCAAGCAGCCAAATCCTTCCACATTATGATGATGCAAATATATAACTTTTTCAAGTTTCAATTATTATCTTACTACAAAAATATTTCAAATTAGTAGATTAATAATACAATTCACATCTTGACCTTATAGTTAAAAAAAACGACATATACGATTTAAAAGCAATTTCTACTTTATATTTATTAGAATTGAAGAATGAGGTATCGATTGACAAGATAGAAAATACATTAAAAACAAATAATTAAAAATCAGGATTAATTTCTTTTAAAGGAATTTGGAAAAATAATCTATCTTTAAGTCCTGGATGTGGAAGTATCAGACGATCAGTATTCATCTTTATATTATCATAAAGAAGTATATCTATGTCTATAATTCTATCAGAATATACACCATCAACAGACTTTTTTTCTCTCCCCATTAATTTTTCGATTTTCTGAGTGACGTCTAATAAATCAAATGGGGCTAATTGTGTTTCTATTGAAACTACAATATTCAAAAAAGAATTTTTAGACTCAAATCCCCAAGCTTCAGAAGCATAAGGAACAGAACAGAAAATAATCTTTCCTATCTGTTCCTCTATATTTTCTAAAGCAAATCTGAGATTATCTTCCTTATCTCCCAAATTAGTTCCTATGCCTAAATATACAACAGACATTTTTTACCTGTCTAAAATAAGCATAGCATCGCCATAAGCACCAAATCTATACTTCTCTTTTAATGCAACATCATAGGCTTCAAGAACAAGGTCATAACCTCCAAAAGCCGCTACCATCATCAACATCGTTGATAATGGCATATGAAAATTACTAATCAAACTCGTAGCAACTGTAAAATCATAAGGAGGAAATATAAACTTATTAGTCCACCCAGAATAAGTCTTCATATGACCATCTGTGCTTACAGTACTCTCAATTGCCCTCATTACAGAAGTTCCCACTGCACAAACTTGACGATTCTCATCTTTTGCTTTATTTACAAAATCAACCAGCTGTTGAGTTACCAACATTTGTTCCGAATCCATTTTATGTTTCGTAAGATCTTCCACATCTATTTCACGGAAATTTCCCAAACCAGAATGCAACGTTAAGAAATTATATTCAATACCCTTAATTTCCATACGTTTCAAAAGTTCTCTACTAAAATGTAATCCTGCAGCAGGAGCCACGACAGCTCCTTCATTTTTCGCAAAAATATTTTGATAACGCAACTCATCATCCGGTTCTACTGGCCTATTTATATAACGAGGTAAGGGTGTCTCTCCTAATTTATAAAGAGCATCCTTAAACTCCTCATGTGTACCATCGAATAAAAAGCGTAAAGTACGGCCTCTCGAAGTCGTATTATCGATAACTTCTGCAACCATGGAATCATCTTCCCCGAAATACAACTTATTTCCGATACGTATCTTACGAGCAGGGTCAACTAAGACATCCCATAATCTATTTTCCTCATTTAATTCACGTAACAAGAAAACCTCTATCTTGGCTCCGGTTTTTTCTTTATTTCCATACAATCGTGCAGGAAATACTTTTGTATCATTAAATACAAATACATCTTTATCATCATAATACTCTAATATTTCCTTAAAGATACGATGCTCTATTTTACCTGTATTCCGATGAAGTACCATTAGACGTGATTCATCCCTATTTTTAGCAGGATATTTTGCAATCTGATCTTCTGGTAATTTAAATTTAAACTGCGATAATTTCATATCTCTGTATTTTTTATATTTTCTTTTTCTTCCTCTGCCAACATTTCGAGTCTGGCCTTCTCTATAATACCATCAATCTGGTCAACCGTATAACAATCTTTGAGGTGTACATCTCCCACTCGAGTACGGACCAAAGATACCAAATGGGCTCCACTTCCTAATGCTCGACCTATATCCCTTGCCAAAGCCCTTATATATGTTCCTTTACTGCATACAACCCTAATTTTTATTTCTGGTAAAGCATATTCGAGCAATTCTATTTCATCTATAACCAACTCCTTAGCTTTCAATATAACTTCCTCTCCATTTCTGGCAAAATCATAGGCACGACGTCCATCAACTTTACATGCAGAATAAACTGGAGGAACTTGCTGAATAGTACCAACAAAACTTTGCAAAACTTTTTCTGTTTCAGAACGAGTAATATGCTCTATCTCAAATGTCTCATCGATTTCTGTTTCCAAATCGAACGAAGGTGTAGTCGCTCCTAATCGTAATGTTGCTATATATTCTTTCGTTTGATATTGAAAACTCTCAATCAACTTGGTAGCTTTTCCTGTACAAACTATCATTACTCCAGAAGCTAAAGGATCGAGAGTCCCTGCATGACCTACTTTTATTTTCTTTATTTTCAGCTTATATATAATCTTAGCCCGTATACGTTTTACCAGATTAAATGAAGTCCAATGCAACGGTTTGTTAAAATAGAGTATCTCTCCTTCTAAAAAATTCATTAGTCTATTTCTAAATTATACCCCAACAGCATAAATACAATAATAATACCACCCACTATTATACGATAATATCCAAATGCTTTAAATCCATATTTGGTGACAAAGCTTATAAAAAACTTTATTGCCAAAAAAGCCACTATAAAAGCTACAACATTACCAACAATTAAAGGTATTATATTATCCTGCAAAATTTGTAATCCATTCTCTGAAGTTACCAATTTTAACAGTTTATATGCTGTCGCAGCAAACATAGTAGGTACAGCCAGAAAAAAAGAAAATTCTGCTGCATTTTTTCGTGTCATTTTTTGTGCCATACCTCCGACAATTGTAGCCATTGAACGAGAGACACCAGGGATCATAGCTATGCATTGGAACAGACCTATACAAAAAGCCTTTTTAGGAGTCATCTCTTGATTTGGAGAAGACTTTGCAAACCACTTATCCACAAATAACATTACAATACCTCCTATCACAAGCATTACAGCAACTACAGTTACGCTCTCAAGCATTTCGTCAATTTTGTCACTAAATAATAGTCCGAAAAAAGCTGCCGGAATAAAAGCGATTAAAAGCTTCCAATAAAAATCATATTTATACAAAAAACGTTTTCCATACTCTATCCACCGAGCTGACCTATCATTATTATTAACAATATCCGTATCAAAAATTTTGCATTTATTCAATTTAAAGAAGCGCTTCCAATACAATACAACCACTGACAATATAGCACCAAACTGTATAATCACTGTAAAAGCTTTAACAAAATCACTACTCGGAACCCCTAACAAATGTTGTGTTATAATCATATGCCCAGTAGAAGATACCGGCAAAAATTCAGTCAACCCCTCTACAATAGCTATAATTATAGTCTGAAATAAAGATAATTCTTCCATATAATACTTGTACAGCTCTGATTATTTTGACTTTTTCATTATAGCATAAATCATAAATACAAAACCGACAAAAGCAATTCCCGGAGCCAAAACTATTCTCCTGAAACTAAATATATCAGGATTATAATGTTCTGGTGTAGAACCTGGTCCTGCCATCAATGCAAAGCCAATAATAATAACAACAAAAGCGATACCAATCAATATCAAATTTTGTTTACCTAATGCAAATTTTTGAGTATCCATATATAAGTTTTTAATCTTTGATAAAAGTGATTTTTATACATAATACAAATCATCTCGATCCATACGAATATATCTATTGACAGCAAAATATGATGATATAGCTGTAATCGTAATGCCTAATAACAATACAATAACATATACCATCATTAAAGATTGAATACTCACTAAAGTATAAAAATTATCAATCTCCGACATCAAATAATATACACATCCTGTCAACATTCCAATAGCTACAAAAGCCGCAATAATTCCATTAACTATATTAGATAATATAAAAGGTTTACGAATAAAGCCCGGAGTTGCACCCACCAGCTTCATTGTGTGTATAATAAATCTTTTGGAATAAGCTGTCAATCTGATAGTATTACTTATCAAAGCAAATGATATAATCATTAAAACAATAGCCAAACATAATAAAATTAATCCTATACGGCGTATATTATCGTTAACCATTTTCAATAAATCTTTCTGATAAACTATTTCATCAATAGCAGTTGTTCCCTTATTTAAACCCCTTTCTATCCATTGCAAACTATCTGGATGTGCATAATCGGCCTTCAATTTTACCTCTATAGAAGCTTTTAATGGATTAAAACCTAATAAATCTTCAGGATTTTCACCTATTTCTACTTCAAGCTCTTTCAATGCATCTTCTTTTGAAATAAACTGCGTTGCTTTTACGTAAGGAGCTGTATCTAATTTTTTTTGCAATCGCTTTATTTGAGATTCTTTTGCTGATTCCTTTAAAACTATAGAAAAACCTATATTTTCCTTTACATACATCGATAATTGAGTAGCCAAAACCCCCATCAAAGCAATTACACCCAATATAAACAAAACTAATGATATACTGATAGTGGAAGTGAGACGTGCATTAAAAAATGTAATATGCTTGTTACTCTTGGATTCGCTCATCTGCATCAATCTTTTTTACCACCCTTAAAATATATTTTTCAAGTTTGGTATCAATATTTAAATTTCTGAATAACAGAAACTATTAAACTCATTTACATTCAAACTCCAAAGTCTTTTTTATCTTCCTCTTTATTGAGGCAATTCTTATCGGAATTTTATGCAAAAGAACAAATTAATTATGAATTTAAGCACTTTTATTTTAATATTTTAACTAATTTATAATCTAATTTATATGTACTCTTTTGTATTGGAATATATAATACGAAAAACTCATACATATTCTGAAAATTGTATCAGATATGTATGAGTTATATTACAATTTCAAAAAATAAGATTAAAATGACAACTCAATCTATAGCTTCTCCTAAAAGAGTTGCCGATGAAGAATCTATAATACGTACTTGTACAAACTCACCTATATGGTGAGTTTTTTTAGGAAAAACCACTACTTTATTTTGCTCAGTCCGTCCAAAAAGATCTTCTCTTGAACGTTTTGAAAAACCCTCGACAAGGATTTCAAAAATTTTACCTATATCTCTTTTATTACTTTGAGCAGATAATTCATTTTGCAAATCAATCATTCGCTGTAAACGTTCTACTTTTATTTCTTCCGCTATATTATCAGATAAATTTTTAGAAGCATAAGTTCCGGGACGTTCCGAATATTTGAACATGAAAGATGCATCAAAACCAACTTCTCTCATTAAAGATAGTGTTTCTGCAAAATCTTCTTCCGTCTCTGAATGAAAACCACTAAACAAATCTGTAGTTATACCACAATCAGGAATAATACGTTTTATAGCTGCTATTCTTTCCAAATACCATTCCCTAGTATATTTTCTATTCATGAGTTTGAGTATACGAGAACTACCAGATTGAACAGGTAAATGAATATGTTTACAAATATTAGAATAACGAGCTATCGTTTCCAATATTTCATCACTCATATCCTTAGGATGAGACGTTGTAAAACGAATTCTCATCCTGGGACCTGCAACTTCTGCAACCATAGCAAGCAATTTAGGAAAAGTTACTATTTCACCATTTTCATTTTCAAATCTAAAAGAATTTACATTCTGGCCCAATAAAGTAACTTCCTTAAATTTACGTTGTTTCAAATCACAAAGTTCCCGCAATATACTTTCCGGATCTCTACTACGTTCTCTTCCACGTGTGTAAGGCACAATACAATATGAGCAGAAATTATTGCATCCCCTCATAATAGAAATAAATCCGGATATATGATTTCCTCCAATACGTGCAGGTATTATTTTTTTATATGTTTCAGTCAAAGATAAATTCACATTTATGGCTTTTTCTCCCCGCTCAACAGCTCCGACTAAATTAGGCAAATCAAGATAAGCATCCGGACCAACAACCAAATCTACCTGATAATCTTTTATCAATTCATCTTTTACCCGCTCAGCCATACAACCTAATACTCCTACTATCAATCGCTTATTTTTCCTACGTAAGGCATTAAAATATTGCAATCTTGAATAAATTTTTTGTTCTGCATTATCTCTAATTGAACAAGTATTAATAAACACAGCATCGGCATCTTCCAATTTCTCACACAAATTATAACCATCCATTTCCATAATAGATGCTACAACTTCACTATCTGCTACATTCATCTGACAGCCATACGTTTCTATAAACAACTTTTTTTCTCCGTTCCCGGTCGCAGATTTAAAGTCTGCTTCTGAACCTTCTTTCATTTATTTATTTTTTTATTAGTAAATATGATATTATGAATAAAAAATAAGTATTTATCTTACAAAAATCAACTTTTTATTTGCAATTTAATATTTTATATATATTTTTGCAAAGTAAACATTATATGAAATTTTTTCATAGTTAAGGTTTAGGTTAAATCTGTTAAGGGCAGTTGTGAAACTGTCCTTATCTATTTATAATAAGTTATTTGGACTTTCATAGAAAAATACTTATTTTTGGAAGACAAAAATACGAAAAGCATATGAATCTATGGGCGCTAATCTTTATTATTTTATTTTTTGTAATTCGTTCAGTAGTTAAAGCTAATGAACAAATAAAAAAAGATAATCAAAAAAAATTATAAAAGAATCTCCCGATAATGAAAATAATATACCTAATAAAGAAATAAGTTGGGAAGATATCTTTTTTCCACAAAAGGAAATATCTTCTATTCCACCTACAAAAAAAGAAAATAAGAAAAAAAATATAACACCTCCACCTATACCAACCAAAGAGAAAAAGATACCTAATCTTCAACTTTCCGTCGATAATGATGAAATTGAAAATGAAAAATGGTTCGGTAATTCAGAAGACTTACGTAGAGCTATAATTAATAATGAGATTCTATCTCGTAAATTCAATATTTAAATCTAACATAAAATTCAGACTGATGAAAATAATAATATGAATTATTTTTCCTATTTTCGTCCAACATATATAATTCTCACATTATAAATATGATCAGTCTAACACCGTTATAAAAACATTAAAATATGTCATTAAAATTTATTACAGCAGAAGAAGCAGCTTCTTATATCGAAAATGATGAAAACGTAGGTTTTGGTGGATTTACTGCTGCAGGTACACCTAAAGTTGTATCAGTTGCTATTGCAAAAAAAGCCGAAAAAGAACATGCTGCAGGCAGACCTTTTAAAATAGGCGTATTTACTGGTGCATCAACAAGTGACAATGTTGATGGAGTGTTATCGAGAGCAAAAGCTATTAAAACAAGAACGCCTTATCAATCAACAAAAGATTCTCGTACAGCTATCAATAACAATGAAATCGACTATTTTGATATACATCTATCCCATTTGGCTCAAAATTTAAGATACGGCTTTTATGGAAAAATAAATACTGCCATAATTGAAGCTGTCGATGTAACAGAAAATGGAGAAATTACTTTAGGTATTGGAGTCGGTGCTGCTCCTACTTATTGCAATATGGCTGATAAAATCATTATAGAATTAAATCGTCATTTGCCTCAAAATTTATATGGATTTCATGATATATACGAACCTATAAATCCTCCATACAGAAAAGAAATTCCTATTTATAAACCAAGTGACAGAATAGGTTCTCCTGTTATAAAAGTAGATCCTCATAAAATTATCGGTATAGTAGAAACTAATTTACCAGACAATGTAAAAGAATTTGCTCCAGTAGATGAAGTCACAACTCGTATTGGAGATAATGTTTGTAACTTTTTAGTTTCTCAATTAAAAAAAGGTCTTATTCCAAAAGAATTTCTTCCACTACAGTCTGGAGTAGGAAATATAGCAAATGCTGTATTAAGCGGATTGGGTAACAGTCCTGACGTACCTGTATTTGAAATGTACACCGAAGTAGTACAAGATGCTGTTATCAAATTAATGAAAGAAGGAAAATGTCGTTTTGCCAGCGGTTGTTCTCTTACAATCAGTAATACAGTAGAAGAAGAAGTATTTTCCAACCTTGACTTCTTCAGAAATAAATTGGTACTTCGCCCTGGAGAAATAAGTAATAATCCCGAGATAGTTCGTCGTTTAGGTATCATCACTATAAATACAGCATTAGAAGCTGATATATTTGGAAATGTAAATAGTACACATGTAGTAGGAACCAAAATGATGAACGGTATAGGAGGTTCTGGAGATTTTACTCGAAATTCTTATATTTCTATATTTACGTGTCCTTCTGTAGCAAAAGGAGGTAATATCAGTGCTATTGTACCTATGGTTTCACATCTTGATCACAGCGAACATTCTGTGGATATTTTAATAACAGAGCAAGGTGTGGCCGACTTAAGAGGAAAATCTCCAATACAAAGAGCTAAAGAAATTATAGAAAACTGCGCAAATCCTGCTTATAAACAACTATTATGGGATTATTTAAACATGACCAAAAATGTACATACTCCCCACAATCTAAAAGCGTGCTTTGGATTTCATCTAGAATTTATTAAATCAGGAAATATGGCTCTAACCAATTGGGCTGATTACAAATGATAAAACAATATTCTTTACATTATTTACCTCTATTATAGAAATTAATAGAGGTAAATAATTTTGTTAACATTTCTCTAAACTGATACTGTAACATCATATCCTAAAATTCTTACCTTATCGGCTATTTTCTCTAACTCATCTTTAGATAACTTTTCCAAATTCTTTTCAGGAGTTTCTCTATCTATGGCATATATCATTACCTGCCGAGGCTTTATTTCTTGTATAGCTCTTATCCAGCCTTCAACTTCTTTTTCGGTAGTGTTATCTACTACATGACCATTATGTATTCCTCTGACAAATAACGTTTGTATAATAAGATTTCCATTAAATTTTTTCAAATTACTTATCAACTTATCAACAGTAAAGCTTTTACTGTTAGGAACATTTAATAAAGCCACGGTTTCGGGTACCACAGAATCCAATTTTAATATATTATTATCTACTTTATTCAAAGCATCAAATACAGATATTTTATCAATACATGTAGCATTTGATAAAACACTTACTTTTGCTTTAGGGAACCATTTATTCCTTAATAATAAGGTATTATTTATTATATCTAAAAATTGAGGATGTAAAGTAGGTTCTCCATTACCTGCAAATGTAATAACATCTAACTCTTCTTTGTTATGAAACATTTCCCTTAACTTATTGTCCAATGATTTATAAACTTGTTCCACCGTAGGCAAACCATGACCTTTACCTTGAGAATTATATCCACATTCACAATAAATGCAATCAAAAGAACATACTTTACCATCCATTGGTAACAAATTAACACCTAAAGAAATTCCTAACCGACGACTATGAACCGGCCCAAAAATTACACTTCCGAACAATTTTGTAGACATATTCTTATAATATTTTATATACAAAAATAACGATTGAAAATCATATCTATCTATAATTAAATAAATAGTTGTTGATAATTATATTAAATATTTCAAATTCAAATATTTAAAAACATAAATAAACAAATAATAAACAAGCTATAAATAACTTATCAACAACAAACTATTTTATATATGTCAATAATAATAATAAACATATAATATGCTGATAAATAGAATATTAAAATGTTTATTATTAGATATATTGACAACTTATGTACAAGTTATACACAAGATAGAATTATAAATAAATAATGTAAAATAAGTATGATATATAACTAATAAAACTAATTTTGTAACGAATGAAAAAATTATTCATCATACTATGTACTTCATTGGTTTTTTATATATCAAATATATATAAAACCTCAGCTCAAACCCAGTTTTCAGCATTTACTGGTTCATATCACGCTGTACTCCAGAGTGGAGATACCGTATTGGTAATACAAATGAAAACAGTATATTGTTTTCCTCCCATGAAATTCAAAAATAAAAAAGAGGAAAGATATTACTGGAAGTTAGTACGTGATGTAAAAAAAACTTTACCCTATGCCAAGCTGGTAAAAGCTGCATTATTAGAAACTTATGAATATATAGAAACTTTACCTGATGACAAAGCCAAAAATGCACATTTGAGAAGAATGGAAAAAGAGCTTTTCAAAGAATACAAACCCGTTCTTAAAAAAATGACTTACAGCCAAGGAAAACTTCTAATAAGACTTATAGACAGAGAATGTAACCAATCTTCTTATAATCTTATAAAAGCCTTTTTAGGTAATTTCAGAGCAGGTTTATGGCAAACATTCGGAAGTATGTTTGGAGTCAGTTTGAAGTCTGAATGGGAACCTGAAGGAAAAGATGCCATGTTAGAAAGAATAGTTCTTTTAGTTGAATCTGGCGCACTATAAAATATAAAACTAATAATAGAGCTTCTTAAAGAAATCCCAAATAACTAGACCTGCAGTAACAGAAACATTTAAAGAATGTTTTGTTCCAAACTGAGGAATCTCTATGTTTTGATCACACTTATCAACAACTTTCTGCTGTACGCCTTTAACTTCATTACCAAGCACAACTGCATACTTATTATTTTTATCCAACTGTATATTCTGTAAAGCTATGCTATTTTCAACTTGTTCAATAGCAAACACTATATAACCTTTCTCATGCAAATAATCGATTGCAGTATCTGTATCTTCATAATACATCCATGATACACTATCTTCAGCTCCCAACGCAGTTTTATGTATTTCCTGATGTGGTGGTGTCGCTGTAATCCCACATAAAAAAATATTTTCTATCAAAAAAGCATCTCCCGTTCTAAAAATAGAACCTACATTATTTAAACTCCTCACATTATCAAGAACTACAACAAGAGAAATTTTATCTGCTCTTCTAAATTCTTCTTGAGATAGTCTATTTAAATCAATTATGCTTTTCTTCTCCATTTTCTCTTTAAATATAAAATACAAAAATAAGAAATACTTTCTATAGATTACTATTAATAAACTGTTAATAGCTTTTGATAACTTGTAGAAAACTTGAAATAAAAAAATGAGTATATATAATTCTTATTCCAAAAATAAAAGTATATCACTATCTATATTTAAAATCAAAAGAAAAATACAAAAAGTTTTCTTTATAGTTATAAACGTCAAAAATAACAGTTATCAATAATCTTTATATAAGAAAGTTTTTAACTTTGCAGATTATAAACAATATGTGAATAAGTAACGTAATCTATTCATAATTAGGTCAAATTATAGTTTATATAATATTAATAACAGAATATCTAATATTAATAACTTAATATGCAATAGTTATTAAGAAATAGATATAAATACTATTAACAGTATATTATCATCATCATTTTTATTTTTAAAATTAAAAGAAATAAAGAATATAATATATGAATAATGTGGATATCTCTAAAGGTTATATAGATATTCCTGTTGGTGGGGATATAGATTTAAAATCCGAAATAAATCGCTTAAGAAAAGAAAAAAATGCTATTATATTGGCTCACTACTATCAGAGTGGAGATATACAAGATATAGCTGATTTTGTAGGGGACAGTTTAGCTTTAGCTCAATGGGCTTCGAAGACAGACGCTTCAATTATAGTTTTATGTGGTGTGCATTTTATGGGGGAGACAGCTAAAATATTGTGTCCCGATAAAAAAGTATTAGTTCCCGATTTAAATGCCGGGTGTTCTTTAGCTGACAGTTGTCCTGCTGAGGATTTTAAGAAATTTGTTGAAAATAATCCAGGTTATACGGTTATTTCATATGTCAATACTTCTGCGGCTGTAAAAGCTGTAACTGATGTCGTGGTGACATCAACTAATGCCCGTCAAATTGTTGAGAGTTTTCCTGCTGAAGAGAAAATTATATTTGGACCTGACCGTAACTTAGGTAATTATATAAATAGTATTACAGGGCGTAATATGAAGCTTTGGGACGGAGCTTGTCATGTACATGAAGAGTTTTCTTTAGAGAAAATATTAGATTTGAAAAAGCAGTATCCTGATGCTTTGATTTTAGCTCATCCTGAATGTAAAAAAGTTATATTGATGTTAGCTGATAAGATAGGTTCCACTGCTGCTTTATTGAAATATGCTACTGAATCATCTGCTAAAAAATTTATTGTAGCAACTGAATCAGGGATACTTCATGAAATGAAAAAAAGTAATCCAGATAAGACTTTTATTCCAGCACCACCTAATGATAGTACTTGTGCTTGTAATGAATGTAATTTTATGCGTTTGAATACAATGAAGAAGTTATATTTAACTTTGAAAAACGAACTACCCGAAATAAAAGTAGATAAAGATATTGCTGATAGAGCTGTTCTTCCTATTAAGAAAATGTTAGATATATCTTCTAAATTAGGTTTATAAAAAAGAAAGGGACTGTTTAATCTGTCCCTTTCTCTAAGTTATCTAACTCTCCACTGAAAGATATAGATTGTTTATTTCGTGATTGAACATGGATATATACATCCCCCGATGAGAAAATATCTATAAGAAATTCGTATTTATCCTCTTTGCTGTTGGCTGAAAACGATATAGTATATTTATTTTTCTTTTTATTAATAGACTGTTTATAATTTGTATATTTTCCATTAGTCTTTATACCTCCTTCACCTCCACCATAAGGGGCAGAATAAGCCCTACCATAATAGGGTAGATATACAGAGACAGAATCATTACACATTTTGATATAATAATTGGATGTAAGATGTATGTAAGGTCCTTTTAATGGTAATGCAGATGAGACGTTTATTATATATTCTTTATTGTTTATTAATGTAATTATATCTTTTTCTTTATCTATGTCTTTATTTTGGGCAACTGATAGTGATATGGAGCAAATAATGAGACATGTAATAAAAAAAATGTAGGAGACAAATTTTTTCATAACCTCTATACTTTATGTTTTTATGCAAATATAAAAATTTTTGTATAGATTGATAACTTGTTAAATTATTTTATATTAATTAGTTAACGACCATTATTTTAGTTACGACACCCTCTTTTCCTTCTTCATTGGAAGCATAAACCAAATATATGCCGGTTTTTACTCTGTCACCGTTTTTATTTCTGCCGTTCCATAATATTTGCCCACCATGAGAATAATTTTGATAAATTTGGTTTCCTGAGATATCTGTAATTTTGACTAAGGAGTTTTCTTGTAATCCGGTAATAGTAATCCATCCTTCAAAATCAGGTCGTACAGGGTTAGGAAATGCATATACGTTAGAAAAATCATTTTTGCCTTCACCTGAGTCCCATCTGAAAGCTGCTAATCCGTTTTCTGTACCGAAATATACTTCTCCTGTTTCTGGATTGATAACAATATTGAAGACCATATTAGAGGGCAATGGACTGTTTTGTGTAGTAAAATGATGTATAGTTTCCAATCCATCTTCACTTATTAAATATACTCCAGACTCTTTAGTTCCTATCCATTTTCTATTAGCACCATCAATAGTAATACATAATATTGATTCATCGCTTAGTAGTAAGTCTGCATCGTTTGTTCCATCATTACGAGGAATTTTGACTCGAGTACATTTAAAATTTGAATTATTGAAATTGTCTGGGTTTGTTAATATGATAGGACCCTGATCTGTTCCAATCCATAATTGACCTTTTTTATCTTCTGTTATACAGAAAAATTGAGAAGCACTGATTTGTTTGTCATCTTGGTCGATAAATGATGTAAATTTACGAGTTATGTCGTCTGATAAATTATCTATTGTTTCGTTATCATTAAAAGCAAAAACCATGTTATTATATCGGTATGTAAAAAGAATCCATTTAGTTTTGGATTTTTCAGGTATTAACATTCTATCAAGATGTTGTTTATTCTTAAGTTCTGGATAGTCATAATTAATCCATTTACCATCTCTTTTCATAACAAGTAAACCAGTATTTAAAGAATGATGAGTCATCCATAAATTTTTATCTTTATCGAATGTAAGTGCTGCTATTTTGGAGGCCCAATTATCTGCATTAGTTATAAAAGATACATTTTCGTTACCAAAATGAGCATCGAATTTATTATCTTTTACTCTGTATAAACCTTCAAGCCAAGAACCAAAATAGAGAATATTATCATTATCTGGGTCAACCACTATATTAGATAGAGCACAAAGAGGTATTTCAGGATGATAAAATGTAGGAAACTCGTTTGCTTTTATAAGATTCCAATGATTATTTTCTAATATGGAAATATTACTGCTTGTAAATTGGTCAGTTCTATTATATTCATTAATACCTGGATTATTGACATATAGTTTGTTGTTATGAAAATATAAATTATAAGGTATCTTTATAGTAGAATTATCAGTACAATTTATTTCTTTTGTTTGTGTAAGGATATCACCTTTCTTTTGAAAAAAACAAATACCTTCTGAAAAAAGGAAACATAAGTTATTATTGTATATAGTGATGTCTTTGATATCTTTATTTTTTAATGATTCGTATGTTTCATAGCGTAAATATTCTGTTATATTTAAATCTTTATTTGCATAAGCGTACGCGTCATGATTGAAGAAAATAAAGTCTTCATTTAGTGTCTTTTTTATGTTTGAAAAATTTCCTATATATGAATAATTTTCGTTAGAATCCATTTTATAAAGACTATTATTTATATCATGCATTAAAATACCAGTATCATTAGATAAAAGTTTCTTCAATTTTTGATCTTTATAAAATTTCCAATTTTTATATTCTAAAAGATTATCATTTAAATTTCCAATATAAATATTATCTTCTCTGCCAGCATAAATAGTGTTATTGAATATACATGATGATAATATTTTGATTCCTAAATTATATGTTATTTTGATTTCTTTCTTTTTTTGCATTTAAGATAGTAATCCCATAATCTGTAGATAGTAATATATCATCTTGATAAAAGTTTATATCATTTATTGATTTAGAAGTATTGAATGTTGCATTTTTAATATATGGTATGTTATATATTTTATTATTTACCAATAGATCAATATTACTATTTTCGTAGATGATCACCAATATATTATTTTTTTTGTCGTATTCTATATTGATGACATTATTGTCATTTAGTAAATTTTGGGTATTGTATTCTTTATATTCATCATAATTCTTGTCGTATGAATATAGATAACCATCAGATATAAAATAAACTAATTCTGGTGTTTCTATTATTTTAGAAGGTTCATAGAATGTTGAGAATATTTTCCATTCTCCCATACCTATTTGTGCTTGACAGGTAAGTATGAAAAAAAAGAATGTCATACAATAAAATATTTTTTTCATAAAATCTACTTTATGGATCGTAAAAATGTAATTAGTTTTTGAACGGCTATAGCTCTATGGCTAATTTTGTTTTTTATTTCTTCTCCCATTTCTGCAAAAGTTTGTTCGTATCCTTCAGGTTTAAAAATAGGGTCATAACCAAAACCCGATTTGCCATGTTTTTCTTTTGTTATATTGCCATAGATTGTTCCTTCAAACATATATGTTTTATTGTTCCATATTAGTGCTATACATGTTTTGAAACGAGCACGTCGATTATCTATATTGGAAAGTTTGGATAAAACTTTCAACATATTGTTTTCAGCATTATGGCCATTACCTGCATACCTTGCTGAATAAACACCAGGTTCATTATTTAAACTTTCAATCTCAAGACCGGTATCGTCAGCAAAGCAATCATAACCATATCTTTCTTTAATAAATTGAGCTTTTAATAAAGCATTGCCTTCTATAGTATCTGCTGTTTCAGGTATTTCATCTGAGCAGTTAATATCTTCAAGACTATATAAATCAATTTCTTCATTTAATATAGAAGATATTTCTTTTATCTTATGCTTATTATTTGTAGCAAATACTAATTTTTTTTCATTTATTTTTTATTGAATTTTTTACTTCTTATTTTTTTACCGAATTGCTTTAATGTTTCAAAGTTGGAATTTAAATTTTCCTCTTCTTTTTCCAAATATATATATGGTTTACATTTCCAATAATTTTTACAATCAATGTTTGCCCAAAAGTGTATATCTTCAGAAATATCTTTGAAATATATTGTTTTGGGAGGATTTTTTAAAGAAGGTAATTTTATTGAATATTCATTGCTGTTATTATTATTAATAAGTTGATACCTTTTTTTAAGCTGTTCATTATAATTTTTGGCTTTACCTGTTACTAAATCAACGTAAGATGTAGCTATATTATTATTTATATCGAAAATATTATTGAAAACGAATATAAAAATAGCCGATATGATAATATATTTATAATATAAATTATTTTCAATACTAATGATGTTTTTTTTATACTTATTTATAAATAGTTGGGTCATATATATCCACGATATAATAAAGAAAACAAATACAACATTAGCTATACGTCCTATTACAACAGACCCTATGCCAAAACTAGGAGGTATATGAGTTAAAAATAAGGTAGATACAAAAAAATAAAGAATGTTTTTAATTTAGTATTAAATATATTTATGTTGTAATGACTGATTTTTATACCCCACAAATATGTGTATATAATTGAAATTAATAAAAGTATGGGTCCCCATGCGAAAAAAGATATTATAGTTTGTAAAGTACTGATTATTAATGTCCATATAATATTTGTATTGTAAGAGCTGTTTTGTACACTTATTCTTAAAAAATTTCCAGGAGATAAAATAACTATTGCAATACATAAAATACTTATAATTAATAGATATAGATAATATTTGTTAATTTCTTTATTTTTATATGATTCTATATTTATATAGAGTAGAATTGTGAATACTATTATTGCAGATATTTCATTAGAACCTACCGTAATAAATATTAATATAGAGTTGATAATGAAGTTGAATATATTTCTTTTTTTGTTAAGTATGCTAGTAGAATTAAATTCGTAATGATAGGAATTGTATAAGTTATATAACCTGAAAACCAATAAAAAGATTCTACAATACTTGGAGATTTTACGAGATATGTAAGAATCAATAAAGATGAAAGAGAGATGATTGCTATTTTAGAAAAATATTTTTTGTATAAAGTATTTATAAGATAGAAAAAAGAAAATGAGAACGCCAATATAATAAATATAGGATATATTTTATATGCAGTTAAAGAATTATATATTAAAGGATTAATTTCTGATATAGCTGTTGCGAAATATCTTCCTGACCAGTGTTTGTAGGTATTTAATATGGTAGTAAGGAGGTTCGTATCTTGATTTCTAATGGCATAGGTATAGTCATCATTTGTAGGATTATTATAAAGCGACAAGAATAATAGAGGTATAATGCATATAACGATTAATACCACAAATATTATATATATCCTTTTTTTATAAGTCATAATTTTAAGCTTTTATTTTATCAAATCCTTCTCCATAAACACCTACTACATTTGATTGTGATATAAAGGCATTAGGGTCTATGGATTTTACAATTCTAAATATATTGATAGATTCGTTTCGTTTAGCTAATACGCAGATAACTTTTTTGGGTTGTTTAGAATACCATCCCATACCTTCTAATATAGTTACACCTCTATCTATATCTTGATTAATTCTATTAGCAATTTCTTCATATTTTTCAGAAAATATTAGAATTTGTACCGAACGACGTACACCATTGATGACCATGTCACATATATAGGTCATAATGACCATTGTAACTAATCCAAATACGATTTTTTCAACACTGTGAAAAAGTAAATATGATGAAGATATAATAAGTACATCGCAATATAGAATCATTCTTCCAATAGAAACTTCTTTATATTTATTTACAATAGCAGCTATAATGTCAGTTCCACCGGTACTTCCATTGTGTGTAAATACTATTCCTATCCCTGCACCACATAGCATACCTCCTATAACGCAAGACATGAAAGGTTCACCATTTACTAAAGGTTCTTTTATTATAGATTGTAATATAGAAAGTAGAAATGTTGTTACAATTACACTGAATATAGTTCTTATACAAAATTGAAAACCGATAACTTTTATAGCTATTATTAATAATAATATATTGATAGTCGCATAAGTAAAAGCTACAGGTATTTTAAATCCAAAAAATACAAGAGCTGCTATTCCAGTTACTCCTCCAGTTGTTATTTCTTCTGGCAAAAGAAAACCTGTCCATCCGAAAGCATATAGAATTAAGCCAAATACAATGAAACCGTAATCCTTTATTTCTACAAGAATACTTTTTATATGTTGATTCATAAGATTTAGATATAAAATATAAAAACCGCATATAAAATTTATGATGAAAATTTTACTGCGGTTTTTATATTGAGATAAATGTTTAGAGAACTATATTGACTATTTTATTGGGGACGACGATAATTTTTTTAGGAGTTTTTCCATCTATCCATTTTGCAGATAAAGGATGGTTGAGGACTTCTTTTTCTATATCTTCTTTTGAGGCCGATGTTGAAAATTCGAGATTAAAACGCGCTTTCCCATTAAAAGAAATAGCATAATTGACAGAATTTTCTTTTAAATAATCTTCATTAAGAATAGGCCATTGTGCATCACATATAGTAGATACATTACCTATTTGGTGCCATAGCTCTTCTGATATGTGGGGTGCAAAAGGAGTTAACAGAATTAATAAATTTTCTAATACATGTTTATTACGGCTTTTTAAAGCAGATAATTCGTTGACACATATCATAAAAGCACTAATAGATGTATTAAATGAAAAATTTTCAATATCCCAACTAACCTTTTTTATAAGTTTATGTAAAGATTTCAACTCCTCTTTAGTTGGTTCATTATTTTTTACAGCAAGATTATTGTTATCGAAGAATAAGTTCCATAATTTTTTAAGGAAACGATGTACTCCATCTATTCCGTTTGTATCCCAAGGCTTACTTTGTTCCAATGGACCGAGAAACATTTCGTATAATCTTAGTGTATCAGCTCCGTAGCGTTCTACAATATCATCAGGGTTTACAACGTTGAACATTGATTTTGACATTTTTTCTACCGCCCATCCACAAATATACTTACCGTCTTCAAGTATAAATTGAGCAGTATTAAATTCTGGACGCCATTTTTTAAAGGCTTCAATGTCAAGTATATCGTTGTTGACAATATTAACGTCTACATGAATAGGTGTTGTTTCGTAATTATTTTTTAAATTGAGAGAGACAAATGTATTGGTATCTTTGATTCTGTATACAAAATTAGAACGGCCTTGTATCATTCCCTGATTAACCAGTTTTTTAAAAGGTTCCTCTTCACAGACTATACCAATATCATATAGAAATTTGTTCCAAAAACGACTGTAGATGAGATGACCTGTAGCATGTTCGGTTCCGCCTATATAAAGATCTACATTTCTCCAGTATTCATTAATACTTTTCGATACTAGTTCATTATTATTATGAGGGTCCATGTACCGTATATAGTAGGCTGATGAGCCGGCAAATCCTGGCATGGTACATAATTCCAATGGAAAATGGTCTCTGAATTTCCAATTTTTTGCACGACCTAATGGTGGTTCACCTTTTTCTGTTGGAAGAAATTTATCAATTTCTGGCAGTAGTAAAGGCAATTGATTTTCATCAAGCATGTAGGGCATATTATCTTTGTAATATACAGGAAAAGGTTCTCCCCAATAACGTTGACGGCTGAAAATAGCATCACGTAGACGATAGTTAACTTTTACTCTACCTATTTTTTTTTCTTTGATAAATTGTTTTGTTTTAGCAATAGCTTCTTTTACTTCTAAACCATTTAAATTCAAACCATTGCCGCAAGAATTTATCATTTTTCCTTCTTTAGCATCAAAACTTTCTTTTGACACATCACAACCTTCTATTAATGGTATAATGGGCAAGTTGAAATGTTTAGCAAATGCATAATCTCTGCTATCATGTGCAGGAACTGCCATTATAGCTCCCGTTCCATATCCTGCAAGTACATAATCACTTATCCATATAGGAATTTTTTCATTATTGAGAGGATTTATGGCATAAGCTCCCGAAAATACTCCGCTGACACTTTTATCCATTAATCTTTCTCTTTCTGTACGATGTTTGATACTTTCTAAATATTCTTCAACAGCTTTTTGTTGGTCTGGTGTAGTAACTTGTTTTACATATTCACTTTCAGGCGCTAATACCATAAAAGTAACCCCAAATATCGTATCGGCACGAGTGGTAAAAATAGTGAATTCTATGTCAGAATTTACTACTTTAAATTTCATTTCTGCACCTTCGGAACGACCTATCCAATTTTTTTGAGTTTCTTTTAATGAATCTGTCCAATCTATAGTACTTAGGCCATCTAATAACCGTTGAGCATAAGCTGATACACGTAAGCACCACTGACGCATAACTTTTTGTTCGACAGGATAACCGCCTCTAACGGAGACACCTTCGCTTACTTCGTCGTTTGCCAATACAGTACCCAATTGGGGACACCAGTTGACCATAGTATCTCCTAAGTAGGCTATTCTATAATTAAGTAATGTTTTTTGTTTTTCTTTTTCATCCATTACTTTCCATTCATCAGCTGTAAAATTTAGTTCTTCACTGCATGCTGCTTGTATATTGGATGTACCGTTTTGTTCGAATTTTTTGATTAATTCTGTAATAGGACGGGCTTTTTGTAAAGAGTTATCGTAATAATGATTAAACATTTGAATAAAGGCCCATTGAGTCCATTTGTAATATTCAGGATCACAAGTACGTATTTCTCTGCTCCAGTCGTAACAAAAGCCTATTTTATCAAGTTGTTCTTTATATCGGTTTATATTGTTTTGAGTAGTTATAGCAGGATGTTGCCCTGTCTGTATAGCATATTGTTCTGCTGGAAGTCCGTATGCATCGTAACCCATTGGATGTAATACGTTGAAACCTTTTAAACGCTTAAAACGAGAATAAATATCTGATGCTATATATCCAAGAGGATGCCCTACGTGAAGTCCTGCACCTGATGGATAAGGGAACATATCTAATACATAATATTTGGGTCTATTATTATCTTCTGTTACTTTATAAGTATTGTTTTGTATCCAATACTCTTGCCATTTTTTTTCGATTTCCCTAAAATTATAATCCATGTCAATTTTTAGTTTTTAAGCATTTAGATGATTATGATCTAATACATTAGATGTGAGTTTATGTATTGATTGCAAAAGTAATAAAAAAAAGATTGTTTGTTCTTTTTCAGCTTATTGTAGATTATAAAAAGAATAAGTACCAGTAGGTACAGGTATAAGAGATATTGCGATAGTATTGCCAATATTTGATTGCTCATAAATTTTATGGGCATGTAGATTATAATAGTGATGAAACGAAAAAAGTTTTGTACGTTTGTATTTTTAAAGCACGCTGAAGATGAAAATACATAATATTGATTTTGGAAATAAACCTGTATTATTAGCTCCGATGGAAGATGTCACTGATTCCTCGTTTCGTTTGATGTGCAAAGAATTTGGTGCTGACATGGTTTACACCGAGTTTATTTCAAGTGATGCTCTTATACGTAATGTGAGTAAGACTCAACAAAAATTGATTATCTCCGATAGGGAACGTCCAGTTGCTATTCAGATTTATGGTAGGGAAGTAGATACTATGGTAGAAGCTGCGCATATTTGTGCTGAAGCAAATCCTGATATTTTAGATATAAATTTTGGTTGTCCTGTGAAGAAAGTTGCAGGTAAGGGTGCTGGCGCTGGTATGTTAAGAGATATTCCTCGTATGATTAAAATTACAAAGGCTGTTGTTGAAGCAATAAATGTACCAGTTACTGTAAAAACTCGATTAGGTTGGGATTGTGAGTCTAAAATTATAGTAGATTTAGCAGAACGGTTACAGGATTGTGGAATAGCAGCATTGACTATTCATGGACGTACACGAAGTCAAATGTATACAGGAGAGGCCGATTGGACTTTGATAGGTAAAGTTAAGGAAAATATTCGTATGCATATACCTATTATAGGAAATGGGGATATTACTACACCCCAAATAGCAAAAGATAAATTCGACAAATATGGAGTAGATGCCATAATGGTAGGTCGAGCATCCATAGGTTGTCCTTGGATATTTAAAGAAATAAAAGAATTTTTATCTACAGGAAATATTTCTGAACTTTCAGTTAAAGATAAAATGAGTATATTGCGACGTCAATTGCAAGAAAGTGTGGAGCGAATAGATGAACGTAGAGGAATATTACATATAAGAAGACATTTGGCTGCTACACCTTTGTTTAAAGGTATACCTAATTTTAGAGATACTCGTATTGCAATGTTAAGAGCTGAAACAGTTACGGAGTTGACAAATATTTTGGATTATATAGAGAATATTGTATTGAAATCATAAATTAGTAAATAGTTGATTATCATTATGAAAACATTCGGCATTTTATTTTGTAGCGTTTTAATGTTTTGTTTTTCAGTTTCTGCAAAAGAAGTTGAGGGAGACAATAATTATGTAAAAAAATCTTTTCGGGTAGATGATTTTTATAAGGTTAAGACTAATGGTGCTTTTAACATCGTTTATCATCAAAGTAAAGATTCTGCTGGTCTTATCAAAATGTATGGAGAAGAGAATATACTGAATAGTATGAAAGTAGAATCTAAAGAAGGTGTTTTGAACATTAAATTTGATTCTCCTTCGAAAAAAGATTTTGGAGTAGTGATATTGGATATATTTTCTTCGGCACTTAATGAAGTGGAAAATGATGGTGGAGCTGTATTTGAGACAGGAGGACATATTGCTGGATCGGAAGTTTATTTTTTATTAATGGGGAATGGGCAGATAAGAACTGGTGAATTAGATTATGGTATTGTGAGAGCAAAAATTCTTACCGGATCAGGTGATATATTTTTAAAAGGGAATTGTCGTACAGCAGAATTGACAATTACCGGAGGTGGAGAAATTAAAGCTCATGAACTAAAAGCTCGAGATGTAAAATGTAAAATAACAGGAAATGCTACTATAGGGTGTTTTGCTGAAGAAAATCTGAAAGCGCTTATTACGGGTTCTGGAACTGTGTATTATAATGGTAATCCGAAAATAAAGAAAAATGCAATTGGTGTAGGTAAAGTTTTACCTTTAGGTGGTGTAAAGGTAGAATAGCCAAAAGGGATTCGAAAAAATCCCTTTTGGCTATTCTACCTTTTGAGAATTTTTGAGATAGATAGAAACTTCAGTAAAAGAGTTTAAGATTGATTGTATATTTAACTTACCACCATATAAAGAAATTATTTTCATTGATAAGCTCAGACCTATGCCATTTCCTTTAAATTCTCGAGAATTTGAGGCTCGATAAAAAGATTGGAAAATATTTTGTATTTCGTTTTCTGGAATGCCAATGCCTTGATCTTTGATAGTTATAATTATGTTATCATCTTGTTTTGAGAGAGTTATTATTACTTCTTTACCATTGGAATATTTACAGGCATTATCGATGATATTTTGTATGGCGATTTGTAGAAGATATCTATTTGCTCTTGTGGTAAGATTGTTTTGATTATTTTTACATATTAGTTTTATTTGGTTGGTATTTTTGCATAGTTCATATAAGAAAAGTTGTAAGTTTATCTCATCGATATTGTTTAATAATAAATCGTCATCTTGTCTTGATAAAAATAATAGATGTTTGATAAGTTGGGATATTCTTTTACTTTCTTCAGAAATTCTATGAAGAGCTTCAATGTATTCTTGTGCATTTCTTTCTTTTAAAAGACTTATTTCGCACTCACCTTGAATTGCAGTGACAGGATTATTCAATTCATGAGATGCATTATTTATAAATGATTTTTCGGATTTAAAGGCTGCATCTATTCTATCAAGCATACTATTGAGAGTTAATACAAGTTCATCGAGTTCATCTTTATTTCCAAATTTTTTGATACGTAAATTAAGATTATTGCCACGTATTCTTTTTAATTCTTTAAGTAAATATTGTAAAGGAGATAAAATTCTATTTGAATATATTTTGCCTATAAAAAATATAAAGATAGAACTTGTGATTATAAGAAATAAAGATAATAATATTAGATGTTCTTGTATTTCTTTTCCGTAAGAATTTTTTGACATAATCAGTACAATAAAATGACCTTCATTATCAGGATAATAAAGGGCTGCTCCTAATTGTTTTTTATATGTAAAGGTGATAGGGATACTATCATTCTTAAACAGTATGTTTTGTTGGTTTTTGGTTAGATATTTTGAAAGAGTATCTTTTACCATAATAGAACTATCTATATTCAAAAGTATTTCTCTTGCTTGAGGTAATACCTCATTATATCTTTGGCTTATTATTTGATAACTTTGTTCATCTACTTCATCCTTTTCCCAATGCATTTGTGCTGTTAGGTAAGTTTTTTCTTTTAGATATGAATCATATAGTTTATTTATATAGTATGAACTGAAAAAATAAAATATCAGAATTATAATAATGATAATACTGATAGTGATTGTTGCATAAAATAAAGCTATTTTAGATCCTATTTTCATAGAAAGATTATTTATCTTACATCCATGATGTATCCAATTCCGACGACTGTATGTATAAGTTTTTTTTCATTTTCTATCTCTATTTTACTCCTTAAATAATTAACATAAACATCTACAACATTAGTGTTTGTATCGAAATTTTTATCCCAGACATCTTTTAATAATGTTATTCTCGATAACACGATACCCTGATGAGTCATAAAATATTCCAGTAATCGGTATTCTTTTACAGTCAGTTCTATTGTTCTTTTTCCACGTTTTGCTAATCGAGTAAAACTATCTAATGAAAGGTTATCGCAAGTTAATTGCATTTTGGGATTTTCTTTTCCTCGTCTTAATAATGATTTTATACGGGCTTCCAATTCT
The DNA here is from genome assembly GCA_000803105.1 of Coprobacter secundus. GTDB lineage: Bacteria > Bacteroidota > Bacteroidia > Bacteroidales > Coprobacteraceae > Coprobacter > Coprobacter secundus. The sequence continues at coordinate 13,989 of JTDA01000003.1, read as the reverse complement.
TGGAAACTAAAAGGTTTTACTAAGTAATCATCAGCTCCGGCATTTAATCCAGTGACAATATCATCGGTGGTGCCGAGGGCTGTTAACATGATGATAGGAGTATGATAACCATATTTTTGACGAAATAATCGGCAAAGCTCTATTCCATTTATTTTAGGTATAATAATATCTAAAATCATCAAATCAAAAGTTTCCTTTTGCATCTTTTCCCATCCTGTGTTTCCATCGTACACAACGGAGACGATATGCCCGAATTCTTTTAATCCACGCTCGATAAAAGAGGCTATATTTAATTCATCTTCGACTAATAGTATTTGGGCCATACTTTTATTGTAATTTTTGTATATGTACAAATATACATTTTTATAATTTTCGTTGAAGTAAATTTCCTTTTTTATCATATATCATTTTACGATAAACGATATCTATAATTAATGGAAATATAAATAAAGCAAAAAATGTTGCACCTATTAATCCTCCTATTATAACGATTGCTAAAGGTCTTTGAGATTCAGAACCTATTCCATGGCTCAGAGCTGCAGGCATAAGTCCGATAGCAGCCATTGCAGCAGTCATCATTACAGGTCTTATACGAGATTTCATACTTGTTTTTATTGCATTGGATAAAGCCATACGATTTTGAATATTATGTTTTATATCTGAAATCATAATTACACCATTTTGTATACATATTCCAAATAAAGCTATAAATCCTATTCCAGCAGAAATGGAAAAGTTGAAACGGGTTATTAGTAGTGCAATTATACCTCCTGCAGCAGCAAAAGGAACATTGAGAAGTACTAGCCCGGAGTCTCTTGCGTTAGAAAAGAGTATAAACAAAATAATAAATATAATAGCAATACTTATAGGTATGACTTGAGTCAATCTTTTTGTTGCACGTTGTTGATTTTCAAAATCTCCAGTCCATTTTAAAGAATACCCTTCGGGCAAATGAATTAGGGTATTAACTTTTTCTTTGGCTTCTGCTACGGCTGTACCCATATCTCTACCACGAACTGAAAATTTTACAGCACAAAAACGGGTATGATTGTCTCTAAAAATCAGTAAAGGACCGGTAATTGTCTTTATCTCAGATAATTCTTTGATGGGTATCATCGTTCCATCCATAGCTGGTACGAGGATTTTGCCTATCTCTTCCTCGTTTCGTCTGAACTCAGGACTGTAACGGACCATGATATTGAATTTTCGTTCATCTTCATATAGCAGTGATGCTGATTTTCCTCCGATAGCCATTTCTATAATAGACTGGACATTCTCTTTTGAAACTCCATAACGAGCCAGTTTTTGTTCATTTAATTCTATTCGTAATTCGGGTTGACCTATGTTTCTTATAACGCCTAAATCTTCGATTCCGTTTACAGTATTAAGAATTTTATCTATTTGTATAGCTATTTTTTCTGATTGATATAAGTCTTTTCCGAATACTTTAACAGCTATAGAACCTTTAACTCCGGAAGCTGCTTCTTCTACGTTATCTGAAATAGGTTGAGAAAAATTGAAATCTATACCTGGATATAAGGATAGGTCATTTTGCATTTTCTCTATAAGTTCTGATTTGGTAAAATGACTTTTCCATTCTTTTTCGGGATAAATATCTACATGAAACTCTATATTATAGAAGCCTGTGGCGTCTGTTCCATCATTGGGTCTACCAGTTTGAGATAAGACTTGTTTTACTTCTGGATAGGCCATTAGCTTTCTTCTCATTTTGTTGGCTAAAGAAACAGATTCGTCAAGGGATATACTTTGAGGTAGAGTAGCCCTTATATAGATAGAACCTTCATTTAATTGGGGTAAAAATTCAGTACCTAAAAAAGTAAAAAGCCATAATTCGACGACTGTAAAAATGGTAGCAGTACCAATAGATATTTTTTTATGCTTATAACATTTATTGAAGAATATTGAGGCTTTATCAGTTATAAGTTTTACAAATTTATTATTTCTTTCTTTTACATTTTTTTTCAGTAACATGGATGACATTACCGGAACCAATGTCAATGTGAATATTAATGCTCCTAATAAAGCAAATCCTAAAGTGTATGCAAGAGGTGAAAACATTTTGCCTTCAACTTTCTGAAAAGAAAATATAGGAATTAGTGCCGTTATAATAATTAATTTAGAAAAGAATACAGCTCTTGCTTTATCTTTGGCTGTATTACGGATAAGTCCGGCTTTCGACATTTGATTAAATATGGGCATTCCTATCTCTTTGGCTTTTTTATCTAATGTGACAAAGATACCTTCGACCATGACAACAGCCCCATCTATAATAATTCCAAAATCTATGGCCCCCATTGATAATAAATTGGCCGACATTCCCATAATTCTGAGGCAGATAAATGCAAAGAGTAAAGCCAGGGGGATAACAATTGCAACAATAATAGTAGTACGCCAGTCAGCCATAAAAATTAGAACGATAAACGTTACTAAAAGTATACCTTCTATAAGATTATGAGTGACTGTATTGACTGCTAAATTTACCAGATTTTCCCGGTCATAGAATGTAACTATTTTAACGTCTTCAGGTAAAATATTTTTATTGATATCTTCTATTTTTTGTTTTAGGGCATTTATAACTTCTTCAGGATTTTCTCCTTTTCTCATTATAACGATACCTTGTACTACGTCATCTTTATTCATTCGTCCTACTTGTCCTAAACGAGGTAAGCAAGATTCATGTACATTTGCAAGATTTTTCACCAAAATAGGTGTTCCTTTTATATTCTTTACAACAATATTTCGTATTTCGTCTATGTCATTGATAAGGCCTATGCCTCTTACGACATATGCTTGAGAACTTTTGGTAATTACATCGCCTCCAACATTAATATTACTTTTGGCAATAGCATCATAGAGTTCTAATGATGTGATATTGTAATTTATAAGCTGTTGAGGGTTTACACTGACTTCGAAGGTTTTTATTTCTCCTCCGAAACTGACGATATCAGCAACGCCGGGTACGGCTCTTAATTTGCGATCTATTATCCAGTCTTGTATTGTTTTGAGTTCTCTTACACTTCTTTTATCACTATTTAAGGTGTAACGAAATATCTCTCCTGTGGGCCCGTATAAAGGCTGGACTTCTGGTGTTATTCCTTCTGGAAGATCAGCGTCATTAAGTAAATTATAAACTTGTTGCCTTGCAGTGAAATCATCCACATGATCTTCAAATATAATATTGATGACCGATAATCCAAAAAGAGTGGTAGAACGTATATCTGTTTTTTTCTGTACCGGATTCATAGCTATTTCTATAGGAATGGTTATGAATTTTTCGACTTCCTCTGCACTTCTTCCGGGCCATTGTGTGATAATGGTTACTTTTGTGTTAGTAACATCAGGGAATGCGTCAATAGGGGTATGTTTGAAAGATATTACACCAATGATTATGGCTATTATAGTACAAAAGAATATAAAAAATTTATTTTTTAGTGAAAAAGCAACAATATTGTCGATAAATTTATGCATGGTATTCTATTTTTTAATTGGCATTGAGAGAGTTATATACCAATAATACATTTTTATTTATAATTTTTTCTCCCTCTTGAATTCCACATTTTATATAACATTCTTTGGGTAGTTGTTTAAATATCTCTACTTCTCTAATGTGTAGAGAATTTTTATTGTCAACGACAATTACATAGTTTTTCTCGCTATCAAAAACTAAAGCATGAGAATCTATCCGAGGCATTGATTGTTTTGATGTCTTACATTTTACGTTTACGTTAGCAAACATACCGGGTTTTAACAAATAATCTTTATTTTTCAATTTGATACGGATATTCATAGTTTTGCTGTCCTCATTTAACATATGATATATTTTATCGATAGTTCCGGAGAATTTTTTTCCGGGATAGGCTAATGTTTCAATACGAACACTACTGCCTTCGGATACTTTACTTATATCACTTTCGTACACATCTGCGATAATCCAGACGTCATCTAACCCCGAAATAGTAAATATTTCTTCATTTTGATCAGAACGAATTTGCATGTTTGGGCTGATATTTCTATTCACGATAAATCCAGAAATAAGAGCTTTTAATTTATACAAAGCATTGTCTGATAAATTATATATAGAAAATATTTCTTTAATTCTTTTTTCTTCAGTTTGGGCTATTATTACTTCTTGTCTTGCTTCCAGTAACTCTTTTTCTGAAGCTATCCCCGAATTGTACATATCTTGTTTATATTTTAGATTACGATTAGCAATAATTACTTGTTGAGCAGCGTCTTTTGCTTGTTTTTCATAATCTGCTATTTCTCCACTTTTAATGGTAGCTAAAGTTTCACCTTTATGTACGTAATCTCCTATTTCAGCGCTAATATTAATAATTGTCCCTCCGAATATAGGAAACACTTTTGCTACTTTTTCTTGGTTGAATGTAACTCTTCCGTTTAGAGAGAGTTCATCTATAATATCTTCTATACTGACAGTATCAATAGATACGATTTTTTTTAGACTGTCAGTCAAAAGTATTGGAGTTGTTGTATCATTTAGTCGATTATTTTTTGGGGAGCAAGCTGTTAGAATAAGATACAAAGAGCAAAATATTAATAAGTATCGGTTCATATGTGTTAAAGATTAGTAAGTGAATATATTTTTTCCTACAATTGTATTTAGATTTTCCATAGTTAAGAATACACTTTTTTGGGTTTCATAAAATTGTAGGCAACTTTCTTTATAACTTTTATAATAGTCGATAAACTCGAGTAGACTTATGTTTTTATTTTTAAAATTTTCAGTAGTTCCTATAATTAATTTGTCAAAATTCTTTTCTAAATTTTTATTTATTGATTGATAGAGCTCGATAGCTTTATTCAGTTGATTATATGCTGCAAAAAGTTCAGATTCAGCTTTATTGATAATGTATTCTTTTTCTTTGTTTGCTCTGTGTATGTTTAATCGAGCCGATTTTATATTTCCTTGATTTCGGTTAAATATAGGAATAGAAATACTAATGCCTAAAGCAAAATAGTTATTTATAAAATTACCGGCTCTATCATACATTCCTTTTACAGAAAAATCTGGTGCAGCCATTGATTTCTGTAATTTCAAATTTGCTTGAGATGCACTTATGCTGGAATATGCAGTTTTTATATCAGACCTTTCACTAAGCATATTTTTTAATGCGTTATATGATAGTTGTGATAAGTTTATTTGATTTAGGGCGTTTTCATCTAATGTGAGTTGTAATATATTTTGAGGAGCGATATTTAATAGTTGATTCAATTTACTTTGAAAAAGAAAGAGAGAATTTTCTTGTTCATTTTTTTCTTTTTTTAGGGAGAGTAGCATTGATTCTAAACGAGAAATTTCTAGAAAAGAAATATTTCCTTTTTGGAATTGGATTTTCATTCCTGTTAGTAGATTCTCGAGAGAAATGATTTCTTTATTGTAGATTTTGATTGTTTTTTGTAAAAAATAAGTTTCGATAAATATTTCATTCAATTCTCCGTGAAGTATCCGTAGAGTTTCTTCAAATTGATATTGAGCAATATCTTTATTGATTTTTTCTAATTTGGTTTGTTTTTTGCGTTGTCCAGCTAAATGTATGGCTTGCTCTATTTCTATAGCAGCTTCACCATTTTTCCCTACATCAAAATATTTATTATTCAGTCGGTTGTATATATTTTGTTCTAATAATATAGTAGGATTTTCAAATAGTTTGGCTTGTTGTATTTGAGCTTCAGCTATGTCTATATTATATTTTTCAGCGATAAGAGTGAGATTCCGTTCGAAGAGTAAAAGTTCAGCAGATTTTAATGTTAGGTTTACAGTATCTTTTTGAGCTTGTGCAAAAAAGGAAAAAAGAAAAAAGAATATAATAAAGTTTAGTTTGTTCATTGTCGCTATTGTTTTGCGACAAAAATACAATTATCCTTTCAGTTCATTTTTATTTAATTGATTATAATAAACTTATTACAAATTAGAAAGTTATTAGAGGGTTTTTGACTGTATGATAAGGATAAAATAAAAAAACCGGATTCTAAAATCCGGTTTTTTTATTGTGATAAATATTTCTTAATCTTTCAATTTTGCAGATATAAATTGACGATTTAATCGTGCTATATTTGTTATAGATACATTTTTTGGACATTCAGCTTCACAAGCTCCGGTATTGGTACAATTTCCGAATCCCAGTTCATCCATTTTAGCCAACATTGCTTTTGCACGGCGAGCTGCTTCTACACGGCCTTGTGGTAATAAAGCGAACTGACTGACTTTTGCAGAAACAAATAGCATGGCCGAACCATTTTTACAGGCAGCCACACAAGCTCCGCAACCGATACATGAGGCTGATTCCATAGCTTCGTCAGCATCAGGTTTGGGAATAGGAATTGAATTTGCATCAGGTACGCCACCTGTATTTACTGATACATAACCTCCGGCTTGCATGATTTTATCAAAAGCACTACGGTCTACCATTAAATCTCTGATTACAGGGAATCCTGCAGAGCGCCATGGTTCTATAGTAATGGTTTCACCATCATGGAATTTACGCATATGTAATTGACAAGTAGTTACGTCTTCGTCGGGGCCATGAGGATGTCCGTTTACATATAATGAACACATACCGCAAATACCTTCACGGCAATCATGGTCAAATACAACTGGTTCTTGACCTTCATTAATCAATTTCTCGTTAAGAATATCCAACATTTCGAGAAATGAGCTGTCTACAGATATTCCTTCAAGTTGATAAGTCTGAAAAGCTCCTTTTTCCTGTGGACCTCTCTGACGCCAGACTTTAAGCGTTATATTGATTGTTTTATCCATAACTTTTAGACTGTAAAATTATTGTTTGTAATTACGTTGTTGAACCTTGATACATTCGTAGTTCAGATCTTCTTTCAACATGATAGGATCTTTATCTTCTCCTTCATATTTCCAGCAACTTACGTACATATATTTATCGTCCTGACGTAAAGCTTCTCCTTCGTCTGTCTGATATTCGACACGGAAGTGTCCGCCACACGATTCGTTACGGTTCAGGGCGTCAAGAGCCATCAAACGGCCAATTTCGATAAAATCGGCAACTCGAAGGGCTTTTTCAAGTTCTGTGTTTAATGTATTTGCTTCTCCTGGGATGCGAACATTAGTCCAGAATTCTTTTTTCACTTCTTTCAACTTTTCTAAAGCTGTTTCAAGACCTTCTTTTGAACGGGCCATACCAACAAATTCCCACATGATGAGACCGAGTTCTTTATGAATAGAATCGACGGAACGTTTACCCTTTATGTTCATTAGTTTGTTAATGCGATCTTGAATATCTTTTTCAGCTTTGTCAAATTCTGGTAAATCTGTACTGAAGCGAGGAACTTGGATTTGATCTGCCAGATAATTTTGTATCGTATAAGGTAATACGAAGTATCCATCAGCCAAGCCTTGCATAAGAGCCGATGCTCCTAAGCGATTTGCCCCGTGATCAGAGAAGTTTGCTTCTCCAATAGCAAATAATCCTGGGATAGAAGTACTCAATTCATAATCAACCCAAATACCACCCATTGTATAGTGGATAGCTGGATATATCATCATTGGCGTTTCATATGGATTTTCATCTACGATTTTTTCGTACATCTGAAATAAGTTTCCATAACGAGCTTCTACGGCATCTCTACCAAGACGCTCAATGGCATCTTTAAAGTCGAGATAAACAGCCAGACCTGTTGAACCTACTCCATAACCAGCATCACACCGTTCTTTAGCAGCACGAGATGCAACGTCACGAGGAACTAAGTTTCCGAAAGCAGGATAGCGACGTTCCAAATAATAGTCACGATCTTCCTCTTTTATATCTGTTGGTTTCAATTTGCCGGCACGGATGGCTTCAGCATCTTTTATATTTTTAGGTGTCCAGATACGCCCGTCATTACGTAAAGACTCAGACATAAGAGTCAGTTTTGACTGGAATTCTCCATGTACAGGAATACAAGTAGGATGTATCTGGGCAAAAGCTGGGTTAGCAAAATATGCTCCTTTTTTATAGCATTGATATGCGGCAGAACCGTTTGAACCCATAGCATTGGTCGAAAGGAAGAAGGTATTTCCGTAACCACCTGTTGCGATAACTACTGCGTGAGCAGAGAACCTTTCTATTTTACCTGTAACCAAGTTGCGGGCAATGATACCACGAGCACGACCATCGATAACAACTAAGTCGAGCATTTCGTAACGAGTATATAATTTTACGGTACCTTTATTTACTTGGCGACTAAGAGCAGAATATGCTCCCAAAAGTAATTGCTGTCCAGTTTGTCCTTTAGCGTAGAAAGTACGTGAAACCTGTGCTCCACCAAAAGACCGGTTCGCTAAAAGGCCTCCATATTCACGTGCAAAAGGAACACCTTGAGCAACACACTGGTCAATAATGGAATTTGATACTTCTGCCAGACGATATACGTTGGCTTCACGAGCTCGATAGTCTCCCCCTTTTATTGTATCGTAAAATAATCTGTATACACTATCACCATCATTCTGATAGTTTTTTGCGGCATTTATACCACCTTGAGCAGCAATGGAGTGTGCACGACGAGGAGAATCTTGGATACAAAAGTTCAAGACATTAAAACCCAATTCTCCCAAAGATGCTGCAGCGGAACCTCCGGCTAAGCCTGTACCTACTACAATGATGTCGAGACGACGTTTATTGGCAGGGTTCACCAATTTTTGATGAGCTTTATAATTACTCCATTTTTCGGCTAATGGGCCTTCAGGAATTTTTGAATCTATTTGTGTCATAACAATAATTTTTCAAAGGTTTATATCAAGCTAAGCTCTTGATGTAGAAAGTAATAGTTACAATGGCAAAGCCCAAGAAAATAATGGTTGCAAAGATGTTGGAAATACATTTCCAACGGTTCATCCAAATGCGGTTATTCCAACCGATTGTCTGAATAGCGCTCCAGAATCCATGAGTGAGGTGGAACCAAATGGCTACGTACCATATCAGATATAAAATTACAAAAACGATATTACTGAAGTAATATTTTATAAATGCTGCACCGTCAGCAGGGGATACAAATGTGTCGCCTAATGTAACCGAAACATTTCCAGTGAGTTCGGCAAACATCATTTTATACCAAAATTGGCTTAAATGCAACACAATAAAGCCTAAAATGACGATACCTAATACAAACATGTTCTGAGACGACCATTCGACACCTTTAGGAGTCGCATTTACGGCATAGCGATCATTCCCGCGGGCCTTACGGTTTTGAAGTGTAAGCCATAAACCGTAAATGATGTGAATGATAAATCCGGCGGCTAAAACTAATGTACCTACAACTGCGTACCAATTAGCACCTAAAAATTCGCAAATCGTGTTGTATGCCTCTTCGGAAAATACCGCGGCTACATTCATCGACATGTGAAATAACAAGAACAAAATGAGGAAGATACCTGATATGCTCATTATCAGTTTTCTTCCGATTGAAGAATTCAATAACCACATAGGATTTTAATTTAAGTTATTTATTTGTGTAATTTATATACCTGCTTTTGGCGATTGCAAAATTAAATTAATATTGTATAGAAACCAAAGAATTAAAGAAATATTTCTGTAATAAAAATATTTCTTTAAAATTTAAGCAAACTCCCTGATATAAAAAGAGAGAATTGAAATTTCAATTCTCTCTTTTTATATTATTTAGATGCTTTTTTTCTGCCTGTTCGCTTTTTTTCTGAGGGAATTTTTTCATCGCTTTCTTTTATTATTTGCATACATGCGTCGTAAGAAAGTTCTTTTGGTTCAGTACCTTTCGGAATTTTATAATTTTTCTTTTTGTAAGCAATATAAGGACCATATCGTCCATTGAGTATTTCTAATTCAGAGTCTTCAGGGAAGCTTTTTATTAATCTTTGGCTTTCTTGTTCGCGTTTGGCTTTTATCAGTTCTATTGCTTCATCAAGTGTTACGGAAAGCGGTTCGAGTGATTTCGGAAGGGAAACATACTTTCCGTCATGACGTATATATGGGCCAAATCGGCCTATACCGACAGAGACAAGCTTATTTTCGTAATCACCTAAAGTCCGTGGTAAATCAAATAACTTAAGTGCTTCCTCTAAAGTAATCGTACTCATTGATTGACCTTTAAGTAAAGATGCAAATTGTGGCTTTTCTTCGTCATCTGGTGTACCGATTTGTATAAGTGGACCGAATCGACCGATTTTTACTGAAACAGGTTTCCCTGATTTAGGATCTGTTCCCAATATTCGTTCGCCTACTTTATGCTCCATTTTCATTTCCAAAGCGTCTTTCACTACCGGATGGAATAATTTGTAAAATTGGTCTATAGCATTGGACCATGGTAATTTCCCTTCAGCAATATGGTCAAAAGTCTGTTCTACATTAGCAGTAAAGTTATAGTCCATGATATCTGGAAAATATTGTACTAGAAAGTCATTTACGACAATACCTATATCTGTAGGTATTAGTTTTGCTTTTTCAGCTCCGGTTATTTCGGTTTTTGTACAATCTTTTATATTTCCATTTTTGAGTAACAGAGTATTATATTTACGTTCTGTACCTTCACGGTCTCCCTTCTCTACGTATTCACGTTGCTGTATTGTAGAGATTGTAGGTGCATAGGTTGATGGCCGTCCGATACCTAGTTCTTCTAATTTATGAACGAGGCTTGCTTCTGTATATCGGGGAGGACGTTGGGTAAATCTCTCTGTAGCTTCTATATCGTTATATTTCAGTTCTTGCTTTAAGTATAAAGGCGGTAACATTTTTTCATTATTTTCACCTTCGTTTTCATCATCTTGAGATTCGAGGTAGACTTTCAGAAATCCGTCGAATTTGAGGACTTCTCCGGTAGCCACGAATTTTTCATTTCGTGAAGATATGTTTATTACAGCGGTTGTCTTTTCGAGTTCGGCATCGCTCATTTGTGAAGCGATAGTTCGTTTCCATATAAGTTCATACAGACGTCTTTCTTGAGAGGGTGCATCAATTTCTTTTTGACTCATATAAGTGGGTCGTATGGCTTCATGAGCTTCTTGTGCACCTTTACTTTTAGTCTGATAATGTCTTATTTTAAGATATTTTTCTCCTAAGGAAGATATAATTTCTTCTTTAGATGTATTTATTGCCAATGACGACAAATTGACAGAGTCTGTACGCATATAAGTAATAAATCCTGATTCATACAGGCGTTGAGCAATCATCATGGTTTGTGCAACCGAATATCCTAACTTCCGGGCAGCTTCTTGTTGTAAAGTAGATGTAGTAAAGGGGGGGGCTGGAGATTTTTTTGCAGGACGTACAGAAATGTCCTCTATTGTAAAATTTGCTTGTCGGCAAGCCTCAAGGAAATCTAAAGCTTCTTTTTTGGTCTTTAGCCGTTTATTTAATTCAGCCTTTAATTCTATCGAATTTCCGTTTTCCGACGGAATCAGAAATGTTGCAATAATTCGGTATGAGGCTTCTGAAATAAAGTTTTTTATTTCTTTTTCTCGTTCTACGATAAGACGTACAGCCACAGATTGTACCCGACCGGCAGATAATGCAGGTTTTACTTTTTTCCATAGTACAGGTGAAAGTTCAAATCCCACAATGCGGTCGAGAACGCGGCGGGCTTGTTGTGCATCTACTCTGTTAATATCTATTGCACGAGGGTTTTCAATTGCATTGAGAATGGCAGATTGAGTTATCTCATGAAATACGATTCTTTTTGTATGTTCAGGTTTCAATTTTAGCACTTCAGATAGGTGCCAAGCAATGGCTTCTCCTTCACGGTCTTCATCGGACGCCAGCCATACTGTTTCTGATTTTTTTGCTTCGTCTTTAAGAGTATCTACCAATTTCTTTTTGTCAGAAGGTATTTCATATATAGGAGTATAGTTATGCTCTATATCGATGCTGAAGTCTTTCTTTTTCAAGTCTCGGATATGACCGTAACTCGATAATACTTTGAAATCTTTCCCTAGAAATTTCTCTATAGTTTTTGCTTTTGCGGGAGATTCGACTATGACTAAATTTTTTTGCATGAACAATATATATTGATCTGTAATTATACTTTGTGGGCGCAAAAATAGAAAAAACGAATTGAAATAGAGAACTTTTACTACTAATTTTAATTTTTTCTAAAATAAAAAGAGAATAAAGGTTGCTGTATACATATCTTTTAAGATGAAGGAAATAGATATTATGAGAATTTGTTACATACTTATTCTATATTTTTTAATAATAAAAATGAAATATGTCATTTCTTATATTTTTTGTATATTCGCATAGTGACTTAATAAATAGAAAGTGGATAATCGAAAAATGGAAACTGTCCGGTGTCAAAAACTAATGTCTTTGGCTCAGGTGGGCTGGTGGGAAGCCGATTTTAGAAAACGAATATATATTTGTTCTGATTTTCTTGTTGATTTATTGGGGCTAAAGTCGGATACTATTTCTTTTGAAGAATTTAGGTTATTGATACGTGAGGATTTCCGAGACCGTATTTCAAATGAATTTGCTTCTATTCTGGTACAGGAAGTCTATGAGCAGGTATTTCCTATTTATACTCGCTATGGGGTAACATGGGTACGTTCTAAATTAGGAGAGAAAAATACAGATATAAATGATAATTTACGAGCTTTTGGTTTTATACAATGTATTGAAAACCGAGATGAGATTTTATCTTATGAGTCATCTTTACAGCGAGTGAATAGTCTGCTGTACCAGCAAAATTCTATTTCTTGTTCTTTAGTGTCTTTTTTGAAAGAAGAGAATATCACAAATGTTATACATAAAATTTTAGGAGATATTCTTCGCTTGTTTAGAAAAGGTAGAGCTTATATTTTTAAATATGATTGGGAACGTCAAGTTCAAAGTTGTATTTATGAAGTTGTAGATGCAGACGTAATGCCTGAAATAGATAAACTTCAAAACTTGCCGTTAGATTCTACTCCTTGGTGGACAAAGCAAATGAAGTTGAAAAAACCTATTATCTTATCTTCATTAGATAATCTGCCAGAGAGTGCGTCCCAAGAAAAATATTATTTGAGAAAGCAGAGCATAAAGTCTATAATGGTGGTTCCGATGTTAGAGACAGATAGGGTATGGGGATATATGGGAATAGACATTGTAGACACTTTTCGTCGTTGGAGTAATGAAGATTATCAGTGGTTTGCTTCTCTGGCTAATATTATTAGTCTTTGTATCGAAATGAGACTTTCGGAAGAAGAGGTCGAAAAAGAGCGTTTATATTTGGAAAATTTGTATAAACATATGCCTTTGGGATATATCCGACTCAGAATCGTTTCAGATGAAAGGAATAGTCCGATAGATTATTGTGTTCTTGATGTTAATCGTGCAGCTGAAGAATTGTCAGGGATATTATTGTCTGAATATAGAAATAAGACGATTTCAGAAATAGGTTCCTGTAAAATTGGATATCTAAAGGAAAAACTAAAGTCGGCAGATTTGAGTAAAAGTAAAGAATTATCGATGACATTTCCTCTTACCCAAAAAACATGTTTTACTGTTTTTTATGTGCCTCAACCGGGAGAGATAGTTGTTTTGTTTGGGGATACAACCAAAGAGATAAAGGCTCATGAGGCTCTTGATAGAAGTGAGAAAATATTGAGAAATATTTATATGAATATTCCGGTGGGCATTGAGTTATATGATAAAAATGGTGTATTGCTCGATATGAATATACGGGATGTAGAGATTTTCGGGTTGAACTGTAAGGAAGATGCGTTAGGTATAAATTTATTTGAAAATCCCAATATACCAGAAAATGTGATCGAGTCTATACGTAGGAAAGAACCAGTTTCTTTTCGTTTGAATTATCCTTTTAAGATGGTAAATGGGTATTATCCTACAATGAAAAGCGGATATATCGATTTATATACGAAAGTGAGCATGTTGTATGATTCCCGGGGAAATCTTATTAATTATCTTTTTATTAATATTGACAATACGGAAATCAATAATGCTTATAGTAAGATCGCTGAATTTGAAAATT
>JTDA01000002.1 GCA_000803105.1 Coprobacter secundus | reverse complement strand
CTAATAATTAATTATGTATTTAGGAATAAATAGAAGTTATGAATAACAGAGATTTTTTAGAATATTTTAGATGACTTATCTGAGGTTTGCGGTAATTTATTTGCTCTATTTTAATATTTCTGTCAGAGAGAGCCAATCTCTTCCGCGGAACTAATTATTCTTGTTCTTTATATATCAGGTTTGTAGGAAATTCTATTTCACCGAATGTTATTAAGGCATTAAATAATCGAATGCGGTTATATTGAATAAGGTCAGAGATATGAATATCCTTTACTTTGATTAATCCTTTAGAGAGGAGGTATTGACGTTGAATTCCTTTTAATAAGGGTTTTTGGGGAGTATACCAGTCTTGCCCGTTGAATAAAGCTATATTGCATGTACTTGTATCTGTAAGAAGATTATTTTTTACAATTAAGATATCGTCACAATTGTTTCTTTTTGAAAATAGTTCATTAAGTAAGTTTCTGTCGCACTTTTTAAAAGAATAATCTATATTATTGTATTGTATGAGTTGTAGAGAATTGATTGGTCTTAGATGATAGGTAGAGTATTCGATGCTGATAATATTTTCATTATATATTATTCTACATTTAGTACGTTTAGAATATCCCTCTGGCGAAATAAGAGATTTTATATTTAAAAATTTAGTTATGTTGAAATGTACTTTTTGAGTTTCGTGCATTCTTTGATTATGGAAATCAATATTCCAAATTTTACCATTTTCAATTCTTATACTTTCAATAAATTGACACATATATTTTTTGTTTTATTTCATTATATTCATTGTGAATTTTACTTTTAGCAGTGATTCCTCCTCCGCTTTTAAATAGATATTTACCTTGTGCATTTTGTTCGATAAAACGAATCATTACAGCACTATCGACTTTCTTACCATCATATATTCCCATTATACCAGTATAGAATCCTCGGTCATAATTTTCGGCTTCTGTAATGATTTTTACTGTTTTTCTTTTGGGAGCTCCGCTGATTGATCCGGCTGGGAGTAATTTAAATATTATATCACCTAATGTATTAAGATAGTTTTCTGGTAGGATACCTTTTATTTCGGAGCTGACTTGTAGAAGTTTTCCTTGATGTGTTGTTATTGTATCAATGTACCTATACTTGGAAACAGTTACTTTATCTGCAATAATGCTTAAGTCATTTCGTATTAGGTCTACAATCGTTGCATGTTCGGCTGACTCTTTTTTATCATTTAATATCTTATATTTTGCATCTGGTTCGTTTGCGTCAATTGTTCCTTTCATTGGATAAGAATATATCGTTCTGTCAGGATGGATTTGTATAAATATTTCAGGAGAGAAAACAACAAATTTATTTTTTATCCAAAGTTTATATTTTGCATTAGCCCTATAAAATATTTCTTTTAATGACAGGTTACATTCAATAGGGGTGGCACAGGTTAGATTCGTAAGAAAAGAATTACCTAATAATAGATTTTGGGTTACGATATTAAATGATTGTTGATAGTCTTTAAATGGTATATAATGAGGTTTCCAATAGAATTCTTTACTAGAGGGTGTATAATGAGCGGGGATATTGGATATTCCATTAAAATCATAAAGTATATTTTGGTTATTAATTTTATTAAGAGGATATAAGAATCCTTCTTGCGTATTAAAACTAATGATGAATAAAGTCGGTTTATGGGATTGCCCTGCTCTATTTAGTTCTTGTATAATTTCTTTTGTGTTATTAAAATACATATTGGTTACAATTTATTATGTATTTCTATAAATTTTGTAAAGAAAAACTGAAATATTTCTAAACGAACAGGGATATACCAATATGTTGATATATCCCTGTTTATATGATGCTCTTATTTATGTATTATGTTAGCAGCTTAATTTATCGTTGCTTCCTAATACATTGATAATTTTATGCATATATAATTTTTTCATTTCATCACGGGCTGGACCTAAATATTTACGAGGGTCGAATTCTGCAGGTTTTTCGGCAAAGACTTTGCGAATAGCAGCAGTCATGGCCAAACGACTATCAGAGTCAATATTGATTTTACAAACGGCGGATTTAGCTGCTTTACGTAATTCATCTTCTGGAATACCGATAGCTGCATCTAATTTGCCTCCATATTGATTTATCATTTCGACATATTCTTGAGGAACTGAAGAAGACCCATGGAGAACAATTGGGAATCCCGGAAGTTCTTTCATTACACCGTCCAATACATCAAATGCCAATGGAGGAGGAACTAAGCGTCCGGTTTTAGGATCTACAGTACATTGTTCAGGTTTAAATTTGTAAGCTCCGTGTGAGGTTCCAATAGAAATAGCTAAACTATCGCATCCAGTTTTGGTCACGAAGTCTACAACTTCTTCTGGTTTGGTATATGTGTGATGTTCTGCACAAACCTCATCTTCAACACCGGCTAATACTCCAAGTTCACCTTCTACAGTTACGTCATATTTATGTGCATATTCAACAACTTTTTTTGTTAAAGCAACATTTTCATCATAAGGAAGATGAGAACCATCTATCATAACTGAGGAAAATCCCATGTCTACACAAGATTTGCATAATTCAAAGGAATCTCCATGATCTAAGTGTAGAACGATTTCTGGATGAGCACATCCTAATTCTTTTGCAAATTCTACAGCTCCTTCTGCCATATAGCGAAGTAATGTTTGGTTTGCGTAATTACGGGCACCTTTTGATACTTGAAGGATAACTGGTGATTTGGTTTCTACAGCAGCTTGGACAATAGCCTGCAATTGTTCCATATTGTTGAAGTTAAATGCAGGGATAGCATATCCTCCTTTGATAGCCTTTGCAAACATTTCTCTTGTGTTTACAAGACCTAAATCTTTGTAATTAACCATTTTGTTTATTGTTATTTCGTTAATAAATAAAAACTATGCAAAGTTAATATTTTATGACGAAAAAAAGGATTGTCGACATAAAAAAGCTTGAATTTTGTCTAATCTTTTTAAGCCTTGAATATTTGATTTTATGAATTCTATTTTAATATATCAATTAGAGTAATCAGAGATGATTCTTATGTTTTCCGTTAAGTTGTTTTAATGTCTATGCTCCTGACCTTATGATTTTTAAATATACCCTTTTTCCTTTCATTTTTTATCTGTACTTTTGCCGCTCATTACAAATTATAGAAAGCGATAAATTAATCTCGTTTTTTATATTATGAGTGAATTTATTAAGATTAACAGAAAATTCAGATTTACGAAGAATGAGAAGATGGCGTATTGATGATTCAGCTGAGCTGTATAATATCAACGGTTGGGGGCTGAAATATTTTACTATTAATGATAAAGGTCATGTTACTGTCACTCCTAGGGAAGGTAGTGCAGGCGTTGATCTGAAAGAGTTAATGGATGAATTACAAGTTCGGGATGTTACATCTCCGGTTTTGGTACGTTTTCCTGATATTCTTGATAATCGTATCGAAAAAATATCTCGTTGTTTTAAGCAAGCCGCAGATGAATACGGATATACCGCTCAAAATTTTATTATTTATCCGATTAAGGTAAATCAGATGCGACCTGTTGTGGAAGAGATCGTAAGTCATGGTAAAAAATTTAATATAGGACTTGAAGCAGGATCTAAACCTGAACTCCATGCAGTGTTAGCGATAAATATTGATGAAAATTCATTGATAATTTGTAATGGGTATAAAGATGAGAATTATATAGAGTTAGCGTTGCTTGCTCAAAAAATGGGTCGGCGTATTTTCCTTGTTGTAGAAAAATTGAATGAATTAAAGTTGATTGCTTCAATATCGAAGCGGTTGAAAATACGACCGAATGTTGGCATTCGTATTAAACTTGCGAGTTCTGGTAGTGGTAAATGGGAAGAATCTGGAGGAGATGTTAGTAAATTTGGATTGAATTCGAGTGAATTGCTTGAGGCACTTGATATACTCGAAAAGAATAAAATGAAAGATTGTTTGCGCTTAATTCATTTTCATATAGGCAGTCAGGTAACAAAGATACGCCGTATTAAGAATGCGTTGAGGGAAGCATCTCAATTTTATGTTCAACTCCATAATATGGGTTTTGATATTGATTTTGTTGATATAGGTGGAGGATTGGGAGTTGATTATGATGGAACCCGCTCGTCAAGTAGTGAGAGTAGTATGAATTATTCTATACAAGAGTATGTGAATGACTCTATATCTTCTCTTGTAGATGCTTGTATAAAGAATGATATTCCACAACCTAATATAATAACGGAGTCTGGACGTTCTCTTACTGCACATCATTCAGTTTTGATATTTGAGGTATTGGAGACTGCGACATTGCCATCTTGGGATGAGAATGAAGAGATTAGTGATTCCGACCATGAATTGGTACATGATATGTATCAGTTGTGGGAGTCTATCAACCAACCACGTTTGATAGAGTCTTGGCACGATGCTTTGCAGATACGAGAAGAGGCTTTAGATTTATTTGGTTTAGGTATGCTTGATTTGCGAACACGGGCTCAGGTGGAGAGATTATTCTGGTCAGTGGCACGTGAAGTTTTTGCCATTGCTTCAGAAATAAAGCATGCTCCGGAGGAACTAAAAAAAATTTCAAAAATGCTTCCAGATAAGTATTTTTGTAATTTTTCATTATTCCAATCTTTGCCAGATTCATGGGCAATAGACCAGATATTCCCTATAATGCCTATTAGTCGATTGGATGAAAAACCTGATAGAACAGCAACCATACAAGATATAACTTGTGATTCGGACGGTAAAATCGATAATTTTATCTCCACGCGTAATTTTAATTATCATTTGCCTGTACATACGTTAACGAAAGAACCTTATTATATAGGTGTATTTCTTGTGGGAGCATATCAAGAGATTCTTGGAGATATGCATAATCTTTTTGGTGATACCAATGCTGTTCATGTAAGTGTATACAAAGACCGTTATGAAATAGATCAGGTGATTGATGGTGAGACTGTAGCTGAAGTTCTTGATTATGTCCAATTTAATCCAAAGAAGATGGTACGTAGTGTAGAGACTTGGGTAACAAGTTCTATGAAAGCAGGGATAATTACACCTGAAGAAGGACGAGAATTTCTTTCAAATTATCGGTCAGGATTGTATGGATATACTTATCTTGAAAAGGATTAAAAAATAAGCTCGTGCAGAGATATTTTCTATATTTTGCTTACGATGGTTTCCGATATCATGGATGGCAGATACAACCAAATGGTATAACGGTACAGGAGTGTGTAGAGGAGTCTCTATCTCTTATATTGCGTGAAAAGATATCTGTTGTCGGAGCTGGGCGGACTGATGCGGGGGTACATGCTCGAGTAATGGTTGCTCATTTTGATGTAGATACGGTTATTACCAATCTCGATTCTTTTTGTGATAAATTAAATCGAGTATTACCTTCAGATATTGCAACTTATAAAGTTGTTCCGGTAAAGAATGACGCCCATAGTCGTTTTGATGCTATGTCTCGTACTTATCATTATTATGTAATCGGAAGTAAAAGTCCATTTGAAGAACGATATGCTTGGAGATATCATGGTAGTCTTGATTTTGAAAAAATGAATCAGGCTGCTAGCCATTTGTTTGATTATACGGATTTTACCAGCTTTAGTAAGTTGCATACCGACGTAAAAACAAATAATTGTCGAATAATGCAAGCTCGTTGGGAAATAATGGATAATAAGGCTGTTTTTATTATTCAGGCCGATCGTTTTCTGCGAAATATGGTTCGAGCTATAGTTGGTACGTTGATAGATGTGGGACGTGGAAAAATATCTGTTATAGATTTTTGCCATATAATCGAGCAGAAAAATAGGTGCAAAGCGGGGGTATCAATGCCGGGTAATGCATTGTTTCTTATGGATATTTCGTATCCGGATGATATTTTTATGAAATAGTTTTATACTAGAGAATAGAATTCTATTTTCCAGTAAAAAAAATCTTTTATCCAGTATAGTTCTATTATGTGGTTGACATTAGCATTTATATCAGCAGCCTTGTTAGGAATGTATGAAGTTTTCAAAAAAGCAGCATTAAATGAGAATGCCGTTATTCCTGTTCTTTTTTTTAATACTGTCTTTTGCAGTTTACTATTTCTTCCGATTATATTGATGTCTCGTTTTTGTCCGACATTGATACAGGATACAATGTTCTATGTTCCTAAAGTTGCATTTGAGACACATTTGTATATTATTCTTAAATCAATAATAGTTTTATCATCGTGGCTATTTGCCTATTTTGCGACGAAACATTTACCTATAACAATTGCAGGAACCATAAAAGCTTCTCAGCCAGTTTTGACATTACTGGGTGCCCTTATTGTATTTGGGGAACGATTGAATTTGTTTCAATGGATAGGTGTAAGTTTGGCTATTATTTCATTTTTTTTGCTTTCGTCTGCTGGGAAAAAGGAAGGCATAAATTTTAAACATAATATTTGGATATGGTTTATAGTTCTTGCTACAGTAACGGGAGCCGTTAGTGGTTTATATGATAAATATTTGATGGCACGATTTGACCGTATGACTGTACAGGTTTGGTATAATTATTACCAGATGGCCATCATGTTTATAATATTATTGTTATTATGGTATCCTAAAAGAAAAGTTACTACCCCTTTTCAATGGCGTAACAGTATTTTTTTTATTTCGCTATTTTTAGTTATAGCTGATTTTGTTTATTTCTATGCTCTTAGTTATCCTGACTCTATGATTTCTATTGTTTCTATGGTGAGAAGGAGTGGGGTAGTGGTAAGTTTTGTGGCAGGAATATTTTTCTTTAAGGAACGAAATATTAGGAATAAGGCAATTGATTTAATTTTAGTGTTGATAGGTATGTTTTTTCTCTATTTGGGGAGTAAATAAAACTTGCTTAAATATCTTGAGGATTGGATAATATGATTATTTTTGTAACTTTAACAACAGAAATAGAGCTTTAGTATGCGTACGATTATATATCTTTTTTTCTCTTTATTTATAGCCGTATCTGTGGAAGCACAGAGAGTATCATCTTTCTTTATTATTATGCCCGATGAATTGTTACCTCAAATTGAAACAAATAGAAGAAAGGACATGATTGACCTTTTTCAACATTCACAAAAAGGTGGGATAACAAATTCTCTTGGAGGGAGATCAGATGTAACTGCATTATCGGATAACTATATTTCTGTTGGTTTATCATCTTCATCTACTATGCAAATAAAATTACTTCCGTTAAAAGGGAAAGAAGAAACAGTTATTGCTGTTGTGAATACAGTTTGTGCACCAGCGTGTGATAGTCGTATTGATTTTTATGATACGAATTGGAAACCTTTAGATAAGAAAGATTTTATTGTTTTACCCGATAATAGGGATTTCTTATTAGATGATGGGAAATTTAATGGGGATGCCAATGAAATGATTCAAAGGGTCGATATTCCTTTGATGCGGTATGATTTTTGTGAAGGAAATGATAATTTGCAAATAACGTATACTATAGATGAATATATGCCAGAAGAAATGTATAAACAAATAAAGCCTTATTTAAGGGATTCATCATTAGAATATGTTTGGGATGGAAACCATTTTAAAAAGGAGAAATAGGGCTTTTGTTATTGTGTATTTAGATTACAGTTAGATCGGCCATGAAACATTTTTCTATTTTTGTTATGTTCGTAAGTTTATTCTTTTCTTGTCAAAAGCTATTAGTTACGGCTGATTATTTTAAGTGATACTTTTACCTCAAAATGTTAATTTGAAAGATGATAAAGGATTTCTCATTAATAAAAAATGCATGTGTTTATTTCTCTTTGGGAAATAAAGAATTATAAAAATCAGAATATATTCAGGTTTACCACGGGAATGAAGCTTGAGATGTTGAATAAGGCTCGAAATAAAAATGTTGTCATTTTTCAAAATGAAAACTATAGATGATTTCTAGAAAAGTTGCAACAAATGGTTTTTCGTTATGATAAATATGGATATAATTATGTCAAACATGTGTTTGATAATGAGAAAAATTAGCATAAAAATAAGACACTTTTAAAGGTGTCTTATTTTTATGCTAATTTTTCAGCTTTGAATCCTGCTTCTGAAACTAAAGTTATTATTTTATCATCTGTTAAAGAAGACTTAATAAGTAAGGTTTTGTTGGGATTGGTTAAGTCTATAGACCATTCTGTTATTTCTGGAGTATGATTTAATTTTTCTCCGATTTTTGCCACACAACCGGCGCATTTAGCATTTGTTTTAAAAGTACGTTCCATAATTTATTATTTAGTTTATTTTTATCCATTTTAGACGAAGACTGTTGAGTACTACCGATACTGAGCTAAAAGCCATTGCTGCACTTGCCCACATCGGATTTAGTAATATCCCGCATATTGGGTATAATAATCCTGCAGCAATAGGTATTCCTATAATATTATAAATGAAAGCCCAAAATAAATTTTCTCGGATAATCCGTACGGTTCTCCGAGATAAATTGATTGCTTTGGATAATAAAGATAAATCTGAAGTGATTAATGTTATCATGGCAACATCCATGGCAATATCTGTCCCTTTACCCATTGCAATGCTGACATCGGCACGAGCGAGAGCCTGAGAATCATTTATTCCGTCTCCTACCATGGCAACAAATTTCTTTTTGTTTTGAAGGGTTTTGATATATTCTTCCTTACCTGAAGGAAGTGCATCTGCTTGTATATTTTTTATTCCTAATTTTAGAGCAACCGAGTTTGCTGTATGGCGATTATCTCCAGTTAGTAAATGTATTTCAATACCTTTTTTTTGTAATGAAGAAATGGCATATTTTGAACTTTCTTTTATAGGATCAGATAATGCAAAAATGGCTAATATTCTATTTTGCTTACCGTAACAAACGATACTTTGACCATCATTCTGCCATTGTTTGAGTACAGGTTTTACGGATTCAGGGAATGTTGTTGTTTGGTCTGCTGCCATTTTTAAACTCCCTACCCAAAAAAAATTTTTATTATATTCTACTGTAATTCCTTGCCCTGTAAGACTTTGAAAGGAAGTGACAGAAATAGGCTGAATCTCTTTTTTTAATAGAAAATCGGTCATGGCAAGAGCAAGAGGATGTTCTGATTTTTGTTCGGCACTTAATAGTACAGACAGCATTTCTGTATCAGGTGTTTGTAACCATATTTCTGCTGTTACAGCAGGGTGTCCTTGGGTAATAGTTCCAGTTTTATCTAATACAATGCAATTTACTTTGCAAAGATTTTCGAGAGCAAAAGCATCTTTTATCAAGATATGATTTTCAGCACCTCTTCCTATTCCAACCATAAGAGCTGTTGGAGTTGCCAATCCCAAAGCGCAGGGACAAGCTATTACAAGAACGGAAACTGCAGATAAAAGAGCATAGGAAAAGAAATCATTACCTCCGACAAGTAACCATACGATAAAGGTGATAATTGCAATTATAATAACAATTGGTACGAAGTAAGAACTGATTTTATCTGCAATTCGTTGCACAGGAGCTTTACTGCCTTGTGCTTCTTGAACCATATGTACAATCTGAGAGAGTATGGTTTGTGTTCCTACTTGTGTCGCTGTAATGGAAAAAGTACCTTTTTGATTGATTGTTCCGGCCAAGACTTTGTCTTTGCTTTGCTTTTCTACAGGGATAGGCTCTCCACTTATCATGCTTTCATCTACGTATGAATTTCCGTCGAACACAATTCCGTCTACAGGGACTTTTTCTCCAGGTTTTACTCGAATAAGATCTCCGGGTTTTAGGATATTTAAAGGAACCTCTTTTTCTCCCTCAGTAGTGAGTAGGTGTGCTGTTTGAGGTTGTAACCCCATTAGTTTCTTTATTGCAGATGATGTATTGTTTTTAGCTTTGGATTCCATTAGTTTTCCAAGTAGAACAAATGCAATAATCATGCCGGCAGCTTCATAATAAACATGTGGTTCAAGGCCGCGTTTTGTCCAA
Source organism: Coprobacter secundus (assembly GCA_000803105.1). Lineage (GTDB taxonomy): Bacteria > Bacteroidota > Bacteroidia > Bacteroidales > Coprobacteraceae > Coprobacter > Coprobacter secundus. The sequence goes on along the minus strand of JTDA01000002.1, from coordinate 483,274 downwards.
AAGTCTGGATAAATAGTATTAAACAAACTAAATAAAAAGGCTATTATTGTACTTAAAGAGACCAAGGTATCCATATTAGCCGATTTATGACGGAGTTGCTTCCATGCGTTTATATAGAAAGATTGGCCGCAAAATGATAAGATGGGGAGAGTAAGTAAAAGCATTACCCAGTTTGCCCAATTTTGATGCATGATGGTCATAGATATACCCATGAGAGGTATAGATAATATCCATGCTGTTATGGTACGCTTTTTTATACTTTGGTAATGTTGTTTTTCAGCTTTTTCTTGGATTTTTTCTCTGTTATTTTCTTCGATGACTAAATCATATCCGATTGCTTGTACAGCCGACTTTATCTGTAATAATGATGTTTTTTTCGGATCGAATGATACAGTAAGGGTATTTGCTGCAAAATTGACAGTAGCAGAATCGACTCCAAGTATTGAGCGTACTTCATTTTCTACGTTATTAGCACATACAGCACAACTCATTTCAAGAACAGGGACAGTTATTTTTTCCATAAAATTATAAACAAAAATCTTGATAGAAAATTCATTAAAGATATAACAAATATTTGAAATCTGAAGTTTATTTTCTACAATGAAAAATTGGGGTTAATGAAAAATTTCGTAGAAAAGAAAAAATTTTCTAAGTTTGTGAAGCATTATAGTTCCTCATTTAGTTAAGAAAAATTTTTAGTGAAGATAGTAATATATTTTTTGTTAATTTTATTTGTCTTTTTAGGTGGATGTTCGCAAAGAAAAGAACAGAGAATGATTCCAGTGAAAAAAGATATCCGTATTAATCCGTTTGGCCGATATTCATCAACATTTAATGATATGAATGATGTTCATTTATCTTCGGCCATGAGTTTGGGTATTAATCCGATACATTCTCGTGAGGAGGCATTTGATTTGGGAGAAGCATTATGTCAGATAGAGGATTGTGATTATTATTCCATTGATTCGCTATCACATTCAATTCCTTTTTTAGTTCCGAAAGCTCGGGATTTATTAGATACAATAGGACGAAATTTTATTGATTCTCTTCAGAGTAGAGGAGGAGGTAGTTATAAGATAATTGTTACTAGTGTATTGCGTGCTGAGAATGATATATCAAGACTAAGAAAAAAGAACAGTAATGCCAGTTCAAATTCAGCACATCGTTTTGGTACTACATTTGATATTGCATATTCCCGTTTCCAACGAACAGATAATAGATATACTGTTGCTGATGCTCAGCTTAAGCATTTGTTAGCTGAAGTGCTACTGGCCCTTCGAAAACAAAATAAGTGTTATATCCGTTATGAGATAAAACAAGGGTGTTTTCATATAACAGCTCGTTGATTTTTTAGTTTTGGGAAATTTTTAATAAACGGCCAAATCCACAATAGCTAACAGAAAAACCCACCTGAACACCTTTCAACATAAAGTCGTATTTACCATAATTTATATATATACGTGTTCGTATGGATGAAGTGAACATTTCACGATGTCCAAACCAAAAAGATGGAACCAGAGATACGATAGTTGAAAAACGATAATCAAAATTTATTCCAGCTGTTATATTAAAATCATTTTTGTATATATTGACTTTATCTTGTCCTTGACGGTCAAGAACTCGTGAATACTCGGTTTGAGTACCACCGATGAATGGCATCATAGAAAAATGTTTATTATCTACCATTTCATACCCCAAGGCTACTGAGAATTGAGAATAAGATGGATGCTGTCCTTTTATCCAAGTTGTTTCTTGTGTACCTTTATCGTACGTAATAGATAAATCTTGTTTCATTTTTGTGGAGCCTGCAGCCATGTCTAAAAGCAGGTGAGCTCTTTTATATGCAAAATCGAGACCTAAATGAAATTGCCAGGCTGGGGAAAAATAGTTTAATAAATTATCTCCTATTGGAAAAATTGCACCGAATCCAATGTGAATACCATATCCAAACCCACGAGGTTGTATAAGTGGAGTTGAAGATAAAGGCGTAGCTCTAAGTTCTTGAATAATGTATAATTCCCATTCTCGCATTTTGTTTTGATTTTGCCCTTTGGCTGTTTCTTTTGCCATTTTTTCACATTGTTCATTATATAATTGCATATAATGTCGATGTTCGTTTTCTGCATCTATCCCAGTGAGTCCTTTATTTAATTCGTTTTGTAATTTCCTTCTATAAAGCTCAAGAAGGTCGAATGTTGCTTGATAATACCGTAATAGTGTATCTGACTTTTCACTTGGGACTATTCTGGATTGAGACCGATCGATATAAGCATATGCCCGTGGTTGTATTGTTTTAGTATTTCCTTCTTTAGTCTTTTCAATATCTACTCCTAAATTTGTTTTTAATATTGAGGACACTCCTTTTATATTGGTTGTATCTTGGAAATCTTCCCACGAAAGCATCCCACTACTCCATTGTTTCGTATTGGTATCTCTCTGCTGTGCCGATATGGTAAAGCATATCATAGATAAAATGATGATATAGGTAAAAGATTTTTTCATAGTTGTATATATTGGGTCCTCTTAAAAAAGACTGATTTTGTTATAGACTTTCCAAAATACGTTTTAATACAACTTGGGCCGATATTTCTCGATTTGCAGCTTCTGGTATGACAATAGATTGGGAGCTTTCGATTACGTCGTCACTTACAATCATATTTCGTCGTACAGGTAAGCAGTGCATGAAGAACGCATTGTTTGTTAATGCCATTTTTTCGGAGTCTACAGTCCAAGACCGATCTGTATTGATTACTTTTCCATAATTTGGATCCGTATAAGCAGACCAATTTTTAGCATATATGAAATCTGCGCCTTCAAAGGCTTTTTTCTGATTATATTCTACTTTTGCATTTCCTACAAATTCAGAGGCAAGCTCATATCCTTTGGGATGAGTAATTACGAATTCATAGTCTGTAGCATTCATCCATTCGGAAAAAGAGTTTGCTACAGCTTGAGGAAGTGGCCGTGGATGAGGTGCCCAGGTTAATACAACTTTGGGCCTTTCTTTAGTTTTATATTCTTCAATTGTAATCAAGTCTGCAAAACTTTGTAATGGATGTCGGGTTGCGGCTTCCATGCTAAATACAGGTCGGCCAGAATATTGAATAAACTGATTTAATATTTTTTCTTGATAATCATCTTCTTTATTTTCGAATTTGGCGAAAGAGCGGACACCAATAATATCACAATAGCAACCCATTACGGGTATGGCTTCTAAAAGGTGTTCTGGTTTATCCCCGTCCATGACGACTCCTCGTTCTGTTTCTAGTTTCCAGGCTCCTTGGTTGATATCTAATACCATTACATTCATACCTAAGTTTATTGCAGCCTTTTGAGTACTGAGACGGGTACGTAAACTTGAATTGAAGAAAATCATCATCAAAGTTTTATTCTTACCTAATTCTTGGTATCCAAAACGGTTACTCTTTATCTCAAATGCTTCTTTTAAAGCATCTTTTAAGTTTCCTAAATCATGGACATTTGTAAAATAACGCATTACATTGAAATTTTTATATGTGTAAAACTACAAATTTATCGTTTATATAACTTCCTTTTTAGACTTTTTTTGAAGGGAAATAGGACAATTTTGATAAAGATATAAAAAATTAATTCTGACGTATTTGTCCATCTCCCCAAATTACGTATTTGTATGTAGTAAGCTCCGGAAGGGCCATAGGACCCCTTGCATGCAATTTTTGGGTGCTGATACCTATTTCAGCGCCAAATCCGAATTGTCCTCCGTCAGTAAATGCTGTAGAAACGTTGCTATATACACAAGCAGCGTCTACTTCTTTGATAAAGCGTTGTTGACGGCTTTTGTCTTCACTAATAATACATTCACTATGTTTAGAAGAATAATGGTTGATGTGTTCCAATGCTTCATCCATACTATGCACTGTTTTTATTGCCATTTTATAATCTAAAAATTCTGTACCGAAGCTTTTCTCGTTTGCCAACCGCAAAAGTTCCATTGGATATTGATTTTGTAAAACTTTATAAGCTTCCTCGTCAGCGTATATTATAACATGACTATTAGATAAGGATGAGCATAATGCAGGGAGGTCGTTTAGTCTTTCACTATCAATGAGCAAGCAGTCTAAAGCATTGCAAACGCTGACCCGTCTGGTTTTAGCGTTATTGATAATATTAGTTCCTTTTTTTACGTCTCCGTATTTATCGAAATAGGTATGACAAATTCCTGCTCCGGTTTCTATGACTGGGACCAGTGAATTATTTCTGACAAATTCAATCAAGTTTTTACTCCCTCGGGGAATAACCAAGTCGACATAATCAACAGCTGTTAATAATTCGGAAGTTATTTCTCGTTCATTTGATAGTAAAACTACTGTATTTAAGTCAATTCCAAACTTTGTCAACACATTGTTAATAACATTTAGAATTGCTTTGTTTGAGTATTGAGCCTCAGAACCACCTTTTAAAACACAGGCATTTCCCGATTTTAAACATAGAGAAAAAACATCGAATGTTACATTGGGGCGTGCTTCATAAATAATTCCTATAACACTGAATGGTACTGAAATTTTACATATTTTCATTCCATTGGGGCGTATTGTTTCGTTTAAAATATGCCCTAAAGGAGAGGGAAGAGCTGCTACTTTACGTATATCAGAAGCTATTCCGGAAATACGAGCACTTGTCAACATGAGTCTGTCGTATTTGGGATTTGATTTGTCCATAGCTTCTAAATCACGTTTATTTTCATTCAGAAGATATGAAACTTCTTTTTCTGCTTCATCTGCAACCGACATTAAAATTGAATTTATTGTTGTTACATCTAATAGATTCAATTTGCGGGAAGCATTTTTTTACAGCTTTAAGGATTCCTGTTATTGATGACATAGCTTTCTTTGTATGATATTATTGATAACAAATTTAGAAAAAAACGGTAAAGAAGGATATAAATAATAATTTTTATTCATTCGATTTTATAAATATACAACAAATATGTCTATTTTTTATTTTTATACATAAAAATGAATAAATCTAAACTCTTCTTTAAACTGTATTTATGAGCAATATAATTATTGGTTTTATTTAATCGAGATATAAATAGTCGTAATGTATCAGCGGTTTAGCTCCCTGTTGACCTATGAGCTTACGTGCCTTGTTGCTATCAAAAGAGGCTCTTCCTAAACCAATAGCTTCATTTTTGTGATTGAAAATTCGGACAATATCTCCTTTTTCGAAATCTCCTATGATTTGAGTGATGCCGATAGGCAATAAGCTTATTGCTTTAGGAGATAGTAGCATTTCTGTCGCACATTGATTGATATATATTTCTCCTTTAGCAAATCCTGCAGAATGGGCAATCCATTTTTTTACACTCGAAGGAGCTTTAGAAGAGGGCAAGAAACGAGTACATACCATTTTACTACTAATCTGTAATACATCAGGTAAGATATTATCTTTCTTTCCATTTGCGATGATTACAGTAATACCTTCATCTGCAACTTTTCGAGCTATGTTGCATTTTGTTAACATACCTCCGCGACCGAAAGAAGATTTGCGGGTTTGGATATATGATGATAAGTCATTTTTCCCATTTTTTATCTCTGTTATAACGGTTGATTTTGGATCGTCCGGTGAGCCATTGTATATACCGTCTATGTTACTCAATATTATTAAAGCTTCCATATCCATCATGGTAGCGATAAGTCCAGAGAGTTCGTCATTATCAGTGAACATTAATTCTGTGACCGATATTGTATCATTTTCGTTAACTATGGGGATAACGTTATTTTCCAACATTATATCCATACAGTGTTTTTGGTTCAGATAATGGCGACGTGTAGCAAAATTTTCTTTCATAGTAAGGACTTGCCCACAAGAAATCCCATGTTCACGGAATAGTTCATAGTATCGATTTATCAGTTTTGCTTGTCCTACGGCAGAAAATAATTGGCGGCTTGAAACTGCATCAAGTTTTTTATGTTCTTTTAGTTCACTTCGTCCAGATGCTACAGCGCCAGATGAAATTAGGATGATTTCGATACCAGATTTGTGCAATTCGGCTATTTGGTCGACTAAAGCAGACATTCGGGTGATATCTAATGTTCCGTCTTTTCGAGTCAAAACATTACTTCCTATTTTTACCGCAATTCGTTTATATTGGTATAATACAGATTTTTCATTCTTCATGTTGCAAAATTTTAAATCCCAAATGTCTTTAATAGAGATTGGTAATCAGACCACTGTGCATCTTTTGTTGCTCCTATTTGTATAGGGAGCTTTGGAAAATGATTAAATGCCTCATTAATTAAAGCTGACATCTCATCAATGGACCGAGCGTAATATACAAACCATGCCATATTTCCTCCCATATGTATTGCAGAGAGTATTGCGATATCTTTACGTTCAACAATATCAGTAAGAGTATTCATAGCATGTTCTGTGAGCTCAGCTTCTTTGTCTGTTGGCATGCCATTTTCCTCAACACCTTTGTATTGCCATTGTATTTCAATACGCATAGGAAAAGAATCGAATTGTTTTTGACCTTTGGCAAATAATCTCCCTCGTGTTATAATCTGTCCTAAATCAGAATCTTGAGATCCGGCAAACCATTCATTATCTTGCATATTTAAATATCGTGTATCAATGTCTTACTTACTGGTTGTCTTTATTTCGTATTTCAACTCGACGAATTTTTCCACTAATAGTTTTAGGCAATTCTTCAACAAATTCAATGACACGGGGATATTTATAAGGTGCAGTGACATGTTTAACATGATCTTGGAGTTCTTTAATTAAGTCTTCTCCCGCGCGTTCCTTATAACTTGCTGCTAAAACAATGGTTGCTTTTACTACTTGTCCTCTGACTTCGTCAGGAACTCCAGTTATGGCACATTCAACTACTGCCGGGTGTGTCATTAAAGCACTCTCTACCTCAAAAGGTCCGATACGGTAACCGGATGATTTGATTACATCATCAGCACGTCCAACGAACCAGAAATACCCATCTTCATCTCGCCAAGCAACATCTCCAGTATAATAAATATTATCGTGATAAGCTTCTTGTGTTTTTTCGGGGTCACGATAGTATTCTTTGAACAATCCCAATGGTTTTCCTTTATCAGTCCTGATTACTATTTGTCCTTGTTCTCCATCTTCAGCCCATCTTCCGTCATTAGTTAACAAATCGATATCATATTGAGGATTCCGAATACCCATAGAACCTGGTTTGGGCTTTACCCATGGATAAGTAGCAATAGTCAATGTCGTTTCGGTTTGCCCGAAACCTTCCATTAGTTTTATGCCGGTAATTCTAAAAAATTCTTCATAAACTTTCGGGTTTAGAGCCTCTCCTGCAATTGTACAATATTTCAGAGATGAAATATTAAATTTACTCAAATCTTCTCGAATTAGAAATCGAAATACTGTTGGTGGTGCACAGAAAGACGTTATGTTATATTTTTCGATCATAACTAATACGTCAGCAGGTGTGAACTTTTCGAAATCATATACAAAAACATTTGCTCCAGCAATCCATTGTCCATAAAGTTTTCCCCAAACCGCTTTTCCCCAGCCTGTATCAGCAAGTGTCAAGTGCAAGCTGTTTTCATGGAGGTTATGCCAAAATGAACCGGTTATAATATGTCCTAAAGGGTATGTGAAATCATGTGCCACCATTTTAGGATTTCCAGTTGTACCAGACGTAAAATAAAGTAAGGAAGTATCGTTATTGTTATTTACGAAATTTGGACGCTCGAATGGTTTTGCTGTATCGATTCCTGTATGAAAGTCTTTCCATCCTTCAGGAACGATAGGGCCTATCGATACGCAGTGTTGTAAAGACGGGGAGTCTGCTATGGAACGATTGATATGATCTGTAACGATTTTGTCACCGACAGCAACTATCATTTTTATATCAGCCGCGTTACAACGATAAATAATGTCTTTTTCTGTTAGTAAGTGAGTTGCAGGTATACATACGGCTCCTAATTTATGTAAAGCAATGATAGAGAACCAAAATTCATACCTTCTTTTGAGAATCAGCATGACCATATCTCCATGACCGATGCCTAAAGACTTGAAATATGCGGCCGTTTTATCACTTTCCCGTTTAATATCTGCAAAGGTAAAGTCGATGTGTTCCCCTTTGTCATTTGTCCAACATAAAGCTTTTTTATCAGGTTGAATGCGGGCCCATTCGTCAACTACATCATAGCCGAAATTAAAGTTTTCTGGCACTTTTACCTTAAAATTTTGCATGAAATCCTCTTGGGAACTAAAAGAGGTTTTATTTAAGAATTTTTCTAACATAATATCCTTGTCTTATAAACGTATCGTTTATCTGTTATATTGTTAAATAATAATGGCGAGGAATTTAACGGATTTCCCATCAAGAGCTTTCATCCCATGAGGTCTGTTTGCATCAAAGTAGATACTGTCCCCTTCCTCCAAAATCAGTTCTTTAGTTCCAATTTGCAACATGACCCTTCCTTCAAGAACTAAATTAAATTCTTGTCCGGGATGAGTATTAAGGTGTATAGATTGTGTTTCGGTAGTAGGTTCTACTGTAACGATGAACGGATCGGCTTTTCGGTTCATAAATCCAGCAGCCAAAGATTGGTATTTGTAGGCTTTTGTACGCTCCACCGCAGCACCTTTACCTTTTCTTGTTAGAAAATATGAGTTCATACGAGGTTCATCTCCAAACATCAGAGCAGAAAGATCCACACCGTATTTGATACTAATTTGGTGTAAAGTACTTACTGGAATATCAATATTGCCGCTTTCATAACCTTTGTATATTTCTTCTGTCACACCACAGGTTTCGGCCATATCTTTTATGTCAATATCCAAAGCATCACGTAATCCGATTAGTCGTTCGGCTATTTGTTTTATTTGATCATCCATATTATATAAATTTGATTTTACAAAGTTATTTAAATGCATGTTAAAAACAAAGAAATGAAAGTAAAATAAAGGATTTTGTGGATTTTTGATACTGTAATAGTTCCTTTTTCTATATAATGAAAAAGGCGTCTGGAAAGACACCTTGATAAATTCTTTTTAGTTTATTTTAAAATTGGCGAGATACTATTTGGCTGGTCTATGGTCTTTCAATAATTTTTTTGCAAATAAGGCCTCGGCTCTTTTATATAAAAACATTTTTTTAGGGGAAAGGATTTTTTTGAATTTTTCGAAATATTCTTTTTCTAATAAAGCTTCCTGCAGAGGTAAATCATTGATTGCTGCTGCAGAAGCTGCATATTCGTTTTCACTGACAGGCATTGTTGAGTGGGCAATACGTTTCATCTCTCCTCTCACTTTTCGGTTTAGTTGAAATTTTTTGCTTTGTAATTCTTCGTACAAAGGAAAAAATTGTTTCTCCTCAGCTGGTGTTAGACCTATCTCTTTTATTAGATATGCTCTTTTTTCAGCTTTGAATTGTTCTAATCGGTTTTGAGCTTTTGGAGAAACCGTTTGTGCGTAAGTTAAACCACACCAACTAAATGTCGAAAAAAATATGAAGAGTGTGATAAGTTGTTTCATATATTTTGGAATTATATTTATTTTTTCTCTTCTGCCAGATACTCGTAGATAGTATAGTCATCTACATGACTATAAAAAATATAGTCATCGATAGTGCTCTCTGAGATAGAAGATGTATCTGCCTGTGTCGTTGTAATAGCTTGGTCGGTACTCGAATTGGGAGTAACAAAAGTTTTTATCATAAGAGAAATACCGGCAAACATGGCTGCCATGTATATCCATGGTTTACATTTTTGCCATAAAGAGACCGGAGTTTTTTCTTTTACTTCTATAGCGGGCAAATGAGACATAATCCTATCGTTTAAGTTCTCGAAATAATCTTCAGGAACTTTAAAGCCCGTTTTCCGGTTGATTTGTTTCAATATGTTTTTGTCTTTTTCCATATATTCTAATGTTTAGACAAAAGTATGGCAAAAAGGTTTAATCTGTTTGTAATAAAAATTCTTCAACTTTTTTTGCGGCATGGTGATACGAAGCCTTTAGAGCTCCGACGGATGTTCCTAATATCTCTGAAATATCTTCATATTTCATTTCATCGAAATATCTCATATTGAATACTAATCGTTGTTTCTCAGGAAGTCTTAATATAGCTTTTTGTAATTTGAGTTGGAGATTATCTCCATCGAACCAGGTATCGGCTTCTAATTTTTCGGAAAGAAATACGTCTACACTATCTAAGGAAATATTTTGTTCTTGACGTTGTTTGTTTAAGAAAGTAATGCACTCATTGATGGCAATACGATAAAGCCATGTAGACAATCGGGCTTCAGCTCTGAAATATTCGAGATTGCACCAAGCCTTCATGAATGTGTTTTGGAGTAAATCGTCAGTATCATCGTGTGATATGACCATTTTTCGTATTTGCCAATATAGGGGTTCACTATATTGCGCGACAATTGTCGCAAATACTTTTTTGCGTTGCTCTGGATTCTGTATTTGTTCAACAATTTTTGATTCGTCGAGAGGTTGCATATAAAATATATCCCGAGATAACGTGTGTTTTAAGAATTAGCTTTTATTTAAAAACACCAATAATTAGAACAAAGTTCCTTTATTCAAGTAAACTTTCTTCAAAATTAAATTTATCTGTTTCTGGTGCTTTTATAATAGGTCGCTAATTACGATAAAATATATGAGATATGCAAAAAATGAAGGTTAGGTTTTGTGAATTAGCTTTTGTTTTATAACAAGATATAACTTTTATATCTGATTATGTGTAAAATTGTAGAAAAATGTTTATGTATAAAAATAGAATTATAGAGTGGAGAATAGGAAAAATCACTATATATAGCGATTGTGTCTTAAATGTTTATCATATTCCTTTGTGATATAAATAGAAAGTTTGTAAGGGTGTAACTATTTTAAGTTTGAAAGATTTATATGATAAGACGGCAACTTATGTGTTTATGCTTTTTATTATTGACTTTAATTGGAAATGCAGGAGAAGAATATGTAGATTCGACTGGATATAAAAATTATTATTTGCAGGAGATTCAAATAGTTTCCAATCCTAAATCTGAATCGAAATTATTAGAATTCCCTGCTTCAATAACAGTGTTTAATACTCGAAATATAGAAGATTGTCGGATTATATCATTAAAAGATTTATCTACGTTGTCCCCTAATTTTTATGTTCCGGATTATGGATCTAAGTTAATATCATCAGTTTATATAAGGGGTATAGGTTCTCGTATCAATTCTCCTGTGATAGGATTATATGTAGATAATGTTCCGTATTTGGATAAAAGTGCTTTTGATTTTGATTTTATGGATATAGAAAAAGTTGAGGTATTGAAAGGACCGCAAGGGACACTTTATGGGCGAAATACAATGGCAGGATTGGTAAATATTTATACTCGCTCCCCATTTGATTATCAGGGTACGAAAATTCGAGGAGGATATGGTAATGGAAATGCTTGGAGTGTTGCATTGTCGCATAGTTATAAAGTGAATGAAAAGTTTGCATTTTCTTTAAATGGGCGATATCGTAAGGATGATGGTTATTTTATGAATGAATATACTGGAGAAAAATCAGGAACGTCAGAGGTCGTTGGAGGACGGGGACAATTACAGTGGCGCATCAATCGTAGGTTAAAGATAAATATATCTTCTGATTTTGAATATAGTCGACAAAATGGATATCCGTATAGTAAATACGATAAATTTGAAAAACGGTGGGAAAAAATTAATTATAATGATGAGGCTTCTTATAAACGAAATCTTTCGACTACAAGTCTTTTTGTACAGTATACTCATGAGTGTTTTGTTATGAGTTCTACGTCTGGTTATCAATATTTAAAGGATAATATGCATCTTGACCAGGATTTTACTCCCTTATCGGTATTTACTTTACAACAGAAACAAAAACAAAATGCATTTACTCAAGAAGTTGTATTTAAGTCGAGTGCATTTAGAAATTTACAATGGGTGGCTGGTATTTTTGGTTTTTACTCTGGATTGAGAACTGATGGACCAGTTAATTTTAAAAAAGATGGGATTTCTTATTTAATAGAAGGGCAGACCAATACTCAATTATCGGCTCTGAAGGTACAATATCCTAAAATGCCGGATTTGTCTTTAGACATTGATAATTATAATTTATATATTAATGGTACTTATCAGACTCCTACATTTGGATTGGCTGTGTTCAAACAATTGGTTTATAATAATATGTTTACTAATGGTTTATCTGGTACAATAGGATTACGCCTCGATTACGAAAATTCTCGTATAAAACATAATACATACTCGACCGACAATTTGCGGGGGAATATTTCTGGTCAGATGACTGTTGTACGCCCTTCTGTTATAGGGGGAGATTTGGTTATACCTATTTTGATACCTCTTGATATTCCTCTGAGTATTGAAGGAAAAGAACGAATGGATATGTGGGAATTACTCCCGAAATTTGAATTGAAGTATAAGATTGGCAAATCTTCTGTTCTCTATCTTTCTGCAGCACGTGGTTATCGTTCCGGAGGATATAATTTTCAGATGTTTTCCAATTTAATACAATCTCAAATAAGAGAGAAGATAATGCAGACGGCATTTTACCAAATGCCGTCTGGAATATTTCCAGAAATACAGGTGTCTGAGAGTATGCCAATGCGGGATATTATTGCGTATAGGCCGGAGCATAGCTGGAATTACGAAATAGGAGGACATTCTGTTTTTGGGGATAATCGTATTTTTGCAGATATTTCAGCCTTTTATATTGATTGTCGTAATCAGCAGATATCTGTTGTCAGTGGATATGGACGGATTACCAAAAATTCTGGGCGTTCGGTCAGCAAAGGTATAGAGGCATCTTTTCGATATGTTCCGATGGATAATTTACAGTTTTCAGTTTCTTATGGATTTACTCATGCCTGTTTTGTTTCTAATAATGATGGAGAAATTGATTATAAGCATAATTACGTACCATTTACACCGAAGCATACATTGGCAATTACAGGAGGTTACTCTATACCGGTAAATTGCTCGTGGCTTGATAAGATAGATATTGATTTGCAATATCTTGGTAGAGGACGTATTTATTGGACTGAACTGAATGACGTATCACAACCTTATTATGAATTAGTAAATGGGAGTTTTTCTTTCACCAAGGGTCCTTTTAATTTAAAGATATGGGGAAAAAATATTTTTAATCGTCGGTATCAATCATTTTATTTTGAAGTGATGAATGCTCAGAATTTAAAACAAGATAATGGCTTTGCACAGAAAGGTAGGCCGGTAACATTTGGTACAGATGTAACGATCCGATTTTAATAAAATATTATTTTATTGAGAGAAAATGATGATTAAATTGTCTGATTTCAGAAAAAGAATTATATTTGCACAGCTTTTGCCGAAGGGCATCCCCGGTAAAAGCTATTTCATTTTTGGAGTGATGCTCGAGTGGTTGAAGAGGCACGCCTGGAAAGCGTGTAATCGCCTAAAGCGGTTCGGGGGTTCGAATCCCCCTCACTCCGCTCAAATCTGATTCTTGATAAAACATATGGAAGAAAGGCAGTTACAGGGATGTAACTGCCTTTTGTATTTTGTAATGAATAATATTTCTTGAAGATGAAACTGATGATACCATTGTGTTACAGAGTTCTATAATGGATATAGATGTTATTTGTTAGATAAAATATGTCAATTTGATATTATAATGTTGTAAATATTGCTATATGGCATAAAAATATATAGCAATTTGATATTTTGATATTTTATTCTTACCTTTGCATCCGAATAAGGACAATGCATTGAGATATGAATAAAATTTTTCTAAATAGTTTTAACAGACAAAATACCTTTATGTCATGTGGTGTTTTGGGTGTGCATGTCCATTGGTTTAGTGGTTTTATCTAAATTATACTTCCTTTTTCAGGACTTGTTCCTTAAAGTCTTTTTTATATTTAGTGATTATTTTGACTTAATTATTGAAATTGAGGAATTTTTTTGCCCGTATTAAATGGTTATGTATATGGTTATGATTTTATGCCTATTATGTATAGGGATAGGAATAGGTTATCTATGTCGTCGAGTCTATATTTTAAGAAAGCTGGAAAGCACGATTTCTTATACAATTTTTATAATGTTGTTTATTTTTGGTATTACAATAGGTGCCGATAAGAATATAATTAATAATATTGGAAATTTTGGCTTACAAGCAGTATTATTAGCCGTTTGCGGTGTATTGGGAAGTTTATTCGCCTCTTATTTGGCGTATAGAATATTATCAAAGAAAGGAGACCAAAATGAAAAGTAATTTGATTATTATAGGGAGCTTTTTGGCAGGAATATTTTGTGGAATGTTTGGGAACGAAGATGTGGTTGGTTATTGTGCTGATGCTCCTATGTGGTTGTTATATGCACTTATTATTCAAGTAGGGTTAAATATAGGCGCAAATGGAGAAATAGGCGCTATGTTACAAGATATGAAAGTATCTGTTTTTTTATTGCCATTATTTACGATATTGGGAACGTTACTTTTTTCTGCAATGGCAAGTATGCTGTTGAAAACTTGGAATGTGTATGATTGTATGGCGATAGGAAGCGGATTTGCTTACTATTCTTTATCTTCTTTGCTCATCGTGCAGTTCAAAGAGGCGGCAATTGGCTTGGAGATGGCAACACAATTAGGCACTATAGCTTTACTTGCTAATATTATCAGAGAGATGTTAGCTTTGTTCGGGGCTCCATTTTATGCATCTTTATTTGGAAAATATGCACCGGTATCTGTAGCTGGCATTAATTCGATGGATGTTTGCCTGCCTGTCATTAGTCGCTGTTCTGGTAAAAGTATTGTTCCAGTTGCCATAGTCCATGGAATAATTTTGGAGATTAGTGTTCCGTTATTGATATCTTTATTTTGTAAATTATAATCTGTGATAAGTGTTATTATTGGATTTATTTGGAAATAAAAAGTTATTTTTTTGGCCTAGTTGACATTTGGGGTGATAAAATATTCGTAATATATTGATTTTAATATATTTGTGAAGATTATTGTTTATATGGCTAAAAAAATGCTTTTTCTGTGGGTCTTCAGAAGTTGTCCGGAATGGCTTGAGAGGCCGCATTCAAAGATATAAATGTAAGTCTTGTGGCCGTCGTTTTGACGGAGGACTTCGTCGTGACAAATTTCAAGTTATTACAGACTATATCGAGGGCAAGCAGACTCGCGAGCAGCTTGCTCAAAAATACGGAGTATCCGTCAGGACAATATCCCGTGACCTTGAAGGAATGCGCTATGTCCAGAAGATCTCGAAGGACAAACAAGTAATCATTCAAATGGATACCACCTATTGGGGTCGTGACTTTGGTCTGATGGTCATAAAGGATGCCTATAGAAACAAGATACTGTGGCGCAAATATGTCAAATATGAGACGACAGCTGATTATATTGAGGGAGTTGACAGGCTTAAGGAGCACGGCTTCAAGATATATGGAGTTGTCATTGACGGTATGCGCGGTCTGGCAGAATCCCTAAAGGTCTATCCTGTCCAACATTGCCAGTTCCACCAGATGATGACCGTCAGGCATTATCTTACCAAGAACCCGGATCTGGATGCATCCAAAGCACTGCTTACCTTAGTCAACAGTATGACAAAGATGGACAAGGAAAGCTTTCTTGGGGCGTTTGAAGAATGGCATGACAAATACAAGGTAGTACTTAATGAGCGTGTCCATGACAAAAGGATGAAGACACCTCCATATATGAGGCCTAAACTCAGAAGTGCATATTTGAGCGTAAAAAGGAACATGAAGCGGCTCTGGACCTTCTATGACTACAAAGACAGGATCATACCAAATACAAACAATGGCCTGGAAGGCATATTCTCTGACATAAAATCAAAGGTAAGAGTACATAGTGGACTTACCAGAGAACATAGAAAGCTGTTGATTGATGAGTATGTGTCAAGACACTATTAAACGGAAATATCACCCATTTTGTCAACTAGAGAAATTTTGATAGAAAAACATCACCCCAAATGTCAACTAGGCCTTTTTTTTGTAAAAATAATGTCGGTAAAACAGGTTAGGCACTCTTTTTACCGACATTAAAATATAAATTTTATCTATATTTATTTTACTGTAATCATACCTCCGGCAGTATTGGCAACCATTTGTGGAGCATATAAACATTGTATGGTCGAAATCCCATTGTTATATATGCCCGGTCGGTCGGCTCTTACATTGTAATTGAATACATATGTACCTTTGGGTAGGTAATCAAAAAACAGATTGGTTGAAGCATCTTTTGTTTCTTGATAATAACATACTTGTTCATTACATTTGTATTGAGACAATTGTTCTACCGGTTCGAAGCAAGCGGCTCGTTGGTCAGACAAACATACAAATTCCAGGTCTCTATTTACTTTTACTACCAATCGAATACTTATTTTATCTCCGGTATGTAAAAGGGTTGTATTCAGAGGGACATATTCGCTTCCTTCTGGAGTTATTTTTTCTACAAAAAGTTGTTTTTCGATAGATAGTCCCGGTGTAGAGGAGTTTTTTATATTTTTGAAATCATCAAAATATTGCCAGTAAATTGCGCCTATAGAAGGTTGTTTATTGTTACTTTTTATTGTGATGCTTCCCAGACTTTTATTTATTTCTTGTCCTTGTCGGCTGTATTGCATATAACCGGTAATTTTATTATTTTCATTCTCTGGAAGCCATTTTTCTCCCCATTTGATTTGCGTTGCGTTAAGATTCTTCGTCCAATTGCTACCTGTTCGAACTAACGCGTAAATAGCATCGACTGTTGATGGTATATTCCCCCAATTTTGGGTTTGCTTTTGTTGTAATAACCACGTTTTCATTTTATCTAATGCCACAGTGTCCTGAGTTATTTCTGTAAAAGCATTCATGATAGCTGTATGTACTTGTATAGCACTGTTTCTATAGCTGTAAGTTGATCGGTTATTTTGCCAGAACATCCCCGATTGAGAAGTAATTGTTGCATATTCACGTAAAGATGTGATTATTTGTTGAGCTTCATTATCAAAACCATATCTGTACATTGCTACAGCAGCCAAAGCTTTTTCATATAAAGAGAATCCGGGCCATTGTTTCAGCATACGATTCATCATGTCTTTATGGATATCCAATGTTTTTCCAGAGAGAGGAATGTCCCTGTAATAGCTTCGTACAAAGAGATAAACAATTTGATTATAAGAGAGTCTGTCAGTTGTTTTTGCAAATGTATTATCTATTATTTTTTTATCTACATATGATAATGCTTTTATTTGCATTTCTTTTGTAGGGGCATCAAATTGAACCATTCCGCTTTCTGTCAATTGACTCATTCCATATAGAATGTTTAACGTGATGAATTGGCTGGGTTGCATTTGTTTGAACCAGCTCCATCCACCCTCATTACTTTGAAGATTACGAAGTTTTTTTAAAGCCTCATTTTGTAAATAAGGAATTCTGTTTTTATCGAATAATTGTACCAAATTTTGAATTTGTTCGGTTTCGGTTTGAGCATCGAGGACCCAAGGTGTTTCAGATAACAATATAGATTTTAATTCTGCATTTTTCTCCAGATTTGAACGTAAGGAGTTGTTGTTTTTGTTGTTAGCCTTCCAAATATTTATGGCAGATGTTATTTGGGGATTCATAGCAGCAATACCTGCAGCCATGGTATTGGCATAATAAGACGCGAAAATTTGGGTTGCATTTTCATTGGTAATTTCAGAGAGGGAAGGCAAAGCTTGTATTGCATACCAAATCGGATTTGCAGTGTATTCTAAAGTCATTCGGTAATTTTGGAGAGTATTAGAATGATTATTAATGAAATTGTTCATTTCTACCGTTTTTTCTATTTTCCCTTCTCCAATATTGAAGTTTTTAGCTTCAGTGACTAATGTCTTTGTAGGCAAGATCGGCAGCCAGTGTTGTTCCCCATCAGAAAGTTTTGGAGTAACAGCTTTTACCCTAAATCCCATCAAATCGTTATCTTCTGGAGCTGTGAATGGATAGATAACGGTTTTTGATTCTCCGGGTCTTAAAATGAATATTTGAGATGTTTGTTGTTCAGAGATGTTAGTGTATGGATCAAATAGCTCAAAGTGAATTGTTCCTTCTAATATAGAATCTCCAGTATTACTGATTAAGGTAGCTATGTTGGCATTATCTCCTTGCCGGACAAAACGGGGCACATTAGGAGCTACCATCAGAGATTTACTACTTATAGTTGTCTTTTGCTCCAGTTTGTATTGCAACTGTTTTGTAAATGCAAGAGCCATAAATTTCCATTGAGTATTTGCTTCGGGAACAGTAAATCGAACAGTTACTTCTCCATTTTCATTTGTTTGTAAATGAGGATAGAAGAATGCTGTCTCATTGAAGTTTTGCCTGTATGAGGATTGAATTTGATTGATGTTTAATTTGTTATCCGGAATTTTTGCTAATTCAGGCCGAGTTATAATGTTTCCTGCTGCGTCAGCAATAGAAACAGCTTCATCTAGCCCTCCTCCACGTATTTTCAATCCGTATAGTCTTCCTGTAAAGGCTGAAGATTTGGTTAAGAAAGAGACATTAGAATATTCATTTAAATATAAAATAGAGAACGGGACCTTTAACAAGTCGTATTGGAATGCATTACATTTTATTATAGGCTGATAACGGCTGGTGAAGGTCTGTTGATATTTGTAATATCCTTTTTGCCAATTGATATAAGGCTGGAAAGTATGAACGGGATTGAAATACCAATTATGAGGCATGATTGCGTCGAGAGAAGCATCGAACATCTCACTGATAAACCGTGCTGAAACAGGATTCCCTGCTTGGTCTTTTATGGTAAAAGTCCATTCTTCTTTGGCTCCTGGAGATAATTTGTCTCGAAAGGTTGATGTTGTGATTTGTAATATAGGATTAGGTTTTTCTTTTTTGATAATGATTTGTCTGTCATATATTTTACCATTTTTAATAAATATCAAGGATAGAAGTAAGTTTTCTTTATACGAGGTTTTGTATGTAATATTTAAACCTTTACTCTGGTTGCTTATTTTTAGCTGTTTAGTTTCCAGTATTTTTTCTCCTTCATAGAGTTGATACAATACATAAGCATTTTTAAAAGCAGTACCGTAAGGAACTTTTATAGTATTACCAGGTTTTACATTATATTCCTCTTTGGGAAGCCATACGGTGACATTTACAGGCAGGGCTTTGTCTTTTGGAGAATATAAGATAAAATTAGTTTCATTACTGATAATTTTTCCTTGAGTATCTGTAGTTTGTATGACAAGGCGATATGCTCCGGAGGGGAGTTGGTTCCAGTTAACTGAATCTGGAATGTGTTTTGATGTGAAACTTTTTTCTTCTACTTGTATTCGAATCTTGTTTTTTTCAAGTTCATAAAAGTCCTGAACTTTTTTGGATGGGTATAATGCATACAATATATATTTACAGGGTAGGTCTATATCGTTTTTCTGAGTATTGGTTATCTGAATATCAAGAGGAATAGACTGAGTTTTATCTATGATCTGAGGCATTGATAATGAAATAATTATTGGAGTATCACCAATGGAAAGTATAGTCTGACCTTCTTGTGTTTCTCCAGTGGGGGAAGTCACAATAACATTTATCTGATAGTTATAGGAAACGCCTATAGATAAAGCATCTTCTTCAGGTTTTTGTGGGACGAAACGTATAGTAAATTTTCCATCAGAGTCTGTTATAGATGTCCCTTCTGCAATTTGAGCTTGAGAGGCTCGACCTTGTCCAAACCAATTGGCCAATCGGATAATACGATATTCTACTTTTGCATTTGGTAAATTGATACCAGAGTATCGGGTAACGATTCCTCTAATATTGACAATTTGCCCAAAGTTAAGGATATCATGGCTTTTTTTAAAATCAATATGGAATGTAGGTCTTTTATAATCGGCTACTTCAAATGATGTGGATGTTCTAGCCTTATCTGATGAGCAATTTATCTGAAATTGCCCTAACAACAGATTTTCAGGTAAAGTAAATTCTCCGGAGAAAGAACCAAAATCATCGCTTGTAACTTTTGTACTGGATATGATTTTACCACGGTTACTCAGATTTAATTTTAATTTTTGGGAGGGGATGACTCCTTGTTTATTTTTTCCAGAGATGTAGTAAATACCTGAAAATTGTACCTTTTGTCCTGAACGATAGAGACTGCGGTCTGTAAAGAGTGTTAAATTGTAATTATTCGGTTCGTCGAATGAATATGGGTAACTTGTGTATGAAGATATCGGACATGTATCATTTTTATATACAACTCTATATCTTGTCTCTTCAGAAGTGGAAAATGTGACAATCCCGTTTTTATCAGTCTCGTATGAGTTTATATATTTCAGGTCGTTATATGTTGCACTGTTATATAAAAGTATTGATGCTTTTTTTATTGGTTTTCCACTTTTCGCATCAGTAACAAAAATTGTTTCATTATTTTGAATACGGCTATAAGCTGTCATTAAACGGGTCATATGGACGATAGCACATGCTGAATAGGAACTATCATTAATAGTCGAAATTTTTATAATGTATTGTCCGGGTGTGGAAATAGGAATGAGGCAACTGTCGTTTTTCTGTATTGGGGTTATTGTATCCGAAAGTTGGATAATATTGTTGTATATTAAATGGTTAGATATACAAAATGTACTTATCTCTTTCTCAGTTTTTAGTTGAGTGATTGCAGGTATACGATATATTTGTGTTCGTATATTATCAATGTTTTTGTAGGATAAGTGGAGGTAGTTTTTATTATCAGGATAAATAAAATCTGGTACTTTAATAGCTATGAACGGACATTCTATGTTAGCAATTATATCATTTAAACATTTACTTTTTTCAAAATCAGGATAGGTACTTAAGAGGTTTTTGCAGATAGATAAAATAGATGGCAATGTAGCATTGAGAGAGGAATCTTGTCTTTGTTGTATATATGAGAGTAATTGTACTGCAATTTCTATAGACCAAGGAGAGTCTTTATAGAAATTTATTTGTTTTTTTAAAATCTGGGGATATAATGTTTTATCAGTAGACCATTGATTGGCATAGGATAAGCGGTCCAGGTTTGCTATGATAAAAGCTGGAGACATTGGATTTTTATCTCTAAAGCGTAATAAATCTTGATAAATAGTCAATATACGAGTTCGAGGCTCTCCTGCTTTTCCAGTAAATTTATAAGTGATAAAATTGGAAAATGGAGCCATTAGTTGTTTTCCAGAAACTTGAGTCTGAGTTGGGAAATTTTGTTTATAGGTGTAATTATTGTACATATTGATAGCCCGGTACGATAAGAAATCAAATAGAGTAGGACGCAATTCTGGAGAATCGGTTCCGATATTGATAATTGATTCAAATTTACTCATCGATGTTTGTTGTAATATTTTTTGAGGGAGTAAGGATTGAATTAAGAGCTTATTAATTTTTTCGATAAATAGATTTCCACTCCACTCGGCAATATTATCCGGTACGACAGTTAGATTTTCCCGGCTATTGTAAGTATATGAGTCTTGGCTGTAAAAATTTAGATAAAGCTCTGCTAAAAGAGAGTTTAATATAGCTTTTTCTTCTGGTTGTGATGAGTTTTGGGCAATTGTTTCTATTTTCTTTATTTGAGAAGGAAAACTGTCTCGTGATATTTCTATTTGACAAGCCATCCGTTCGATAAGAAGTTTTATGACTTGTGGTGTGTTTTTTTCTTTTAGAGCCAATTGCAAATTTTCTTCGGCTCTTCTCAAAAAAGTTGCTGGGTTAGCCATACGGGCCGAGTCTTGGGCATTAAATAATTGACGAAGCTCTATGTCTTGTGCAGGTACATTAAAAAAAGCACAAGAAAAAAGAAAAAATAATATTCCTGAGATTTGGTTTATTTTCATATCGGTAGAGTTTTATATTACAACAAATTTTATAAATAAATAGTTGTAGTCGTAATGAATATGAGAATAGTTTACATTTAATACAAAGATACTGAAATAATAAGTTGGATATGATTAGAAATATGTCTTTAATAATCTATTTTAGTATTTTGTTTCATTTATTTATAGATTATTTCTTTTAGTCTTAAGCAAATATTTAATAAATGCTTTATAATTATATAAAAAAATATAATTCTTATGTTAAATTGCTCTACGCTAATGTGAGGGTAGAAAATTAAGTTAACGGAGTTTTCTTTCTATGATATAGATATTTAAGATATTTTTATTTATAGTATTAATTTTATGAGGAATGGTATTTCATTTGATAAAAAATACTATTTTTGCAGATATATTGTGCTTAACAACTTTATTTCATTTGAAAATCTTTTAATACGTTGAACCAGTGAATAAGAGACATTTTCCATGGGTTTTTATTAGCCAAACTTTATTATGTACATCTCTTGTACTTTTAGGAAATTCCTGTATTGATAACAAGTATGATTTGAATAAGGATATTTCGATGGTGATCGGTATCGGAGGCGAGTTGGGTATTCCATTAGGTGAAACTGAAGAAAAAGCCTTGCGTGATCTTTTAGGTCCGGACGATATTGCCGATTTAGATACGACTGATGGTGCTTATGGGCTTCATAAAAAGGAAGATATAATAGCTAAGATAGAGCGTTTTGACGATGTTACTATTGATGAAATTGATGCATCTACAGATTTTAAAATAACATTTAAAACATTGACAATAGATCCGATATCTTTCCCAGAGAATGAGCCGGATATTACGATGTCAAAGGAACCTATCAGTAGGCCGGAAATGAATATTACTCCAATAATGGGACGTTCTGACTTGTCTACAACATTAACTCTTGGTTCGTTTCCCGAAGGAGTTATTCCCGAAGTGAAAATTACATTGAGGCGACCAGATAATGTTGATTTTGAGATATCTAACATTTTTTGCCCTACAGAGATTACGTCTATATCTTCTGTGGTTTTAGGTAGTCAGGCGAAGCTTGAGTGGGATTTATCTGATATCAAAAATAAATTGAGATTATCTTCTGGAACAATAACACTGACCGATTTTCAGATTAATTTCCCGGAAGGATTTGTTTTGTCAAATCCCAGCAAAGGTAAAATTGTGGGTGATAATGTATTGAGTTTGGTTGGAGAGCAGTTACCTTGTGATAGAAATATAATAACATTTACGTTGGAGAGGTATGAGAAAACAATTCAAAATCAGAATGGCTCTATTTCTGGATTTACAGAAGAAATCACTTATAGTGGAGATTTAAAATTTAGTATTAGTGGCGTTACTACGGGTACTGATGCTGGTGATTGTAATATTTCTATGCCGTTAGTGTTATCTTGTTCTCCTCAAGTTTCAGATATGCATATGTCTTTGAGTGGGGTCAATGTTGATGTACCTCAGACTGTTATCAGTAATGAAGTTGATATTACAGGCATCAATGAGGAAGTGACAAAAATTAATAAGGTTTATTTTGATGAAAGCTCGAAGATAACGGTAACTTCTTCGCCTTTAAATCTGGGCGAACTTGCATTAAGAGGGAATAATGCTTTAATTGATTTTTCTTCTAAGTTGACTTTCGCTCCGGATAATAATACATGGGATAATGGAAAGCTGGTAATTACTCCGTCAGAAATTAAAAATGGTTTTACAAAGACTGTGACATTGCAGTCTATAGATTTATCTGGAGAGGAGCTCTCAGGAACCAACAACTCTAAATCGATTCATTTTGAACCGGATTTTATTGTTGGTTCTATGAAACTGACAGTTTCTGGAAATACGACTTTCTCAGGCTTGCAAGAGTTTAATAATAATGTAAAAGTGCCGGTCAAAGTTACGAGTGCAATGCTCGATGTGGTAGATGCTGATGTAGAAACTTCTGCATTCACATCAAATTTGGAAGAACATAGTGCAGATATAGACATAAAAGATGTATCGATACCTGATAAAATTGAAGATTTAGGATGGGTACAATTGAAATCTCCGTCAAAAATAAGTTTAGCTATGGATGTAAATCCTATTCCAGAAGGAGCTGGTGAAATGAGATTTCAAAATTTGAATATAGATTTCCCTGCTTTTATTGAATTGGAGAGCGATCAGAAAATTGAAGTTCACAAAGATCAAGGTGGAAATGTTTTGTATAGAAGATTGGTTTTGGATGGAAAAGGAGCCATATTTACAAAAAATAGTGTTACGCGCTCGTGGACAAATGCAGGAATGAAATTGAATATTACAAAACTTGATTTGACTCAAGCTGAAAGTTATAAGTTAATAGAAGGAAAATTGTCTTTGTCCGAGGTAATTAAGGTTTCAGGAAATGTTGTCTTAGGAGAGGGTTCCATTAGTTTAACCGATTTGCAGGGAGATATAAATGTAGACACTAAAGTCTCTGTTGCTCCTATGGAAGTAGGTATTGTAGCATGTCGGGTCAAGGAAAATGTTACAGATGAAAATCCTCATACGAAGATTGACTTGGGAGATTTGAGTGATTATCTGAAAGAGGGCTCTAAACTGTATTTGCCAAAAGCTAATTTTAAACTTAAAGCATCTAATCCATTAGGTGTTCCGGTAGATGTTGATTTAGTGTTCAAGCCATATAAAAATGGCAGGTTATTGCTTATGGATGCTCCTTCAGTGCCTGTCTCTATTAATGCTTATCAACATGTGGAAGATATATCAAATGCAGATACCACGCGTTTGATGATTGTTGGAAAAGAATATCCTGAAAATATACCGGCTCCAGAGGGGTACACAAAGATTCAATTTGACAGATTATCCGAAGTTATAGAACAGGTCCCGGATAGTATTATTATCGATGCTTATCCTAAAGCTGATGCTCCAGTTGCTGGCAGCTGGCATATGGTCAATTTAGATCGCCCGAATAATGATATGGATATTAAGTGTGAGGTAGGAGTACCTTTTGCCTTGGGTGATAATATCAATATTGTGTATTGTGATACTATAGACAATATTCAGGACGATTTGGATGATATATTCGACAAAGTTACTGTTTCGGAAATTATTTTGAATGTAAAAGTGACAAATGGCGTACCTTTGAATCTTAAATTGAAGGTAATACCTTTAGGACCAGATGCAGAGGAACCTATTAGTAGTAGTGACTTGAAAGTTTTATTTGATGATAATACAGAAGGTAATATTGCTGCTGGATCATATGATTTTGATAGTCAAAAAACTGAACCCACAGAAACAACTGTTCAGATAAAGATTATTGAAGTAAATGGTTCGAATGCATTGAAACGGCTCGATGGATTGGAATTAAAGATAGAAGGTGGTTTAGGAGACCAGAACAAAGGCACAGAAGGTGGAGTTCCATTGAAGACCAGCCAGTCTATTAAGGCCAAAGTTGGATTAAAAGTAAAAGGCATCCAAGCTGATATGAATGAGTTTTAAATCATAATGTTGAATAAAAATAATAACGATATAATAATGAAGAAAAAGATCATTGCATTTATATTATGTCTGATATCCTTTAGTGGAATGGCTCAAACATTACGTTCATCATATTTTCTTGAACGGATGCCTTACCGTTATCGTCTTAATCCGGCATTGATAAATGATTATGGATATTTCAGCTTCCCAGTTTTGGGAAATGTCGCTATAGGTGTGAATTCAAATATGGCATTATCTAAATTTTTGTATCCACGAGGAAATGAGTTAGTGACGGGTTTACATCCGAGTATACCAGCTGATGAGTTTTTGGGTGGGCTGAAGAATAAAAATAATCTGGATTTGGATATTGATATGACTCTCCTTTCGTTTGGCTTTTTTGCTTTTAACGGATTTAATACATTTGATATTTCATTGAAGTCGCAGACTAGTATTTATTTGCCAAAAGATTTATTTACTTTCTTGAAAACAGGGCAAGGAGACGGAGGTCCGGCTGAATATGATTTTGGTAATATTGCAGCTCAAAGTAACAATTATGTGGAGTTAGCTTTGGGACATGCTCATCGTTTAAATGAGCGCTTGACTATTGGAGCTCGTCTGAAAGTTTTGGTTGGAGCAGGTAATATAGATGCACGAATCGATAGGATGCAAATAACAATGAGTGATGATATTTGGAAAATAAGAAGTTATGGTTATGCGAATCTGTCAGTAGCGGGTGTAACTTTGGAGAAGGATGAGAATGGAGATATTTCAGGGTTTGAGTACGATACTCCAGGTATTGCAGGTTTTGGTGGCGCGGTGGATTTGGGGGCAACGTATAAGTTAATGGATAATTTGACATTATCGATGGCCTTGACTGATTTGGGTTTTATTAAATGGAACGAAAATCTTCGGGGTGTGACTCCTGAGGGAGCTTTTGATTTTGATGGTTTTAAGCATCTTGGGGCAGAAGATGATGAGAATGGCAATAATGCTTTTGACGACGAAACCGATAAAATTGGAGATGATTTGGAAGCTTTGGCAAAATTTAAAGAAGATAAGGCGCCGTCTTCTCGTAGTACGATGTTACGTACAACCTTGAATATAGGTGCTGAATATGGAATTTTAAATAATAAGATATCTTTTGGGTTATTGTCTTCAACTCGTTTTTCTTCAATAAAAACACGAACAGAGTTAATGGCTACGGCAAATTTTCGTCCAGCAAAGTGGTTTATGGCTGCGATTAATGGCTCTGTTTCAAATACTGGAAGTTCTTGGGGTGCATTAATTAATTTATGCCCGAGAGGTATTAACTTTTTTGTTGGAACAGATTATGTTGTTTCTAAATTTACACCACAGTATGTGCCGGTAAACAGACCGAAGTTAAATTTAAATTTTGGAATCAACTTTCCGCTGGGAGGAGACCCGAAGCTGAAAAACAAGACTGTATATAATCCTGTTCCGGGATATTGAGAAAAGTATAAAATATTTTATTTTGCAAAGGGTGTACTATATAGTATGCCCTTTTTTATGAAGAATTTGAACACGATTTTGGTGATAAGGCTTATATTAGAATGATATTGGGGGGTAGAAGAAATATTGTCCTTATTATTCATTTTAGGCTTATGAGAGGAGAGGCCTTAGCTTTCTGACTGGGAAAATCTTCATGATTGATTTTTTAGAATAAAAATTTGGTGGAAAGAGTATTTGAGAGGGTATATAAAATAAAGAGCCCAAACCATATGCTTGAACTCTTTATTTTATGTTTTTAGTGTATAAAGGAAATTTTACTTTTTTGCATGATAGCGTTTGTTGAGCATATCGACTACTTCGTTTGTGATATCATATGAAGGATCGATATATAAAGTACTGGTATTGTTTAAAATGACTTCGTATTTTTTGTTTTTATTATATTCTTTGATGAAATTGTTGATTGAGTCGGCCATTTGCATTTGCATTTTTACCTGTTCTTGCATATTTTCTGACTCAAGGCGTTGTCCCAAAGTTTGTAGGTCTTGTTGTTTCTTTAATAGACGTTGTTGCTCTTGTTCTAGACGTTCTTGTGACAAGAAGGCATTGTTTTGATATTTACGTTGAAATTCAGCACCTTCTTTATCTAATTCGCGAGCTTTTTCGTTAAAGCTGGCACGGGCATTTTCTTGACGGCGAATTAGTTTTTCATTTAACTCTTTGGCGTAATCATATTTCACCAATAAAGAATCTAGATTTACATATGCAATCGGAAGTCTATTGGAGGATGTTACATTGCTCTTTGCTGGAGATTCAGTAGTTTGGGCAGTTTGTCCGGTATTATTTTTACACTGAATGAACAACATTGCAATAGCAAGAGCCATGGCCGAATGCATAAATCTGGTAGCAGTCTTCATAATTTTCTTGTTTTATCTGGCTAATAAAATTTAATTTTCATTTATCAAATCAGACAATCTTTTTCGATTGCGATCTTTCAAATCAGTGGTCATAGCACAAGAAATACCTCTTTTCTTCATTTCTTTGTTTGATCCAATATGACTATTGGGGAAATGTCCGTTTTTAACAAATATAACTTTTATTCCTAAAAGAATGAAAGCTATTGCAACAATCCCAATGGTTAAAAGTATCGTATTCCACATTTTGACTATATTTGTACTGCAAATATAAAAATAAACTCTGATTTAATTGGTTTATAGCTTTATTTTTGACCATTATATCATAAATGAAGGTGAATTTAACACTAATTTATCAGGATGTGACCTATTTTGATGTGTTTTTAACTCGATAATTTTGAATAAAGCAATGGAAGTAAAAGATTTAAAACCGGAACTAATTTGGCACTATTTTGATGAAATAACCAAGGTCCCACGTCCTTCGAAGAAGGAAGGCAAAATTCGTGCATATCTGAAGGCCTTTGCACAGGAACATGGATTAGAAGAGAAGGAAGATAAAACAGGCAATGTTTTAATTACAAAACCTGCTACTTTAGGATATGAAAAAGCTCCGGTAGTGATTTTACAATCTCATATGGATATGGTTTGTGAAAAAAATAATGCTACTCAACATGATTTTGAGAATGATCCTATCGAAACGTATATAGATGGTGAATGGGTGCGAGCCAAAGGTACTACGTTAGGTGCTGATAATGGTATAGGGATGGCTGCTACGTTGGCAGTATTGGCATCTGATGATTTGCAACATGGGAAAATAGAGGCATTATTTACTGTTGATGAGGAAACTGGATTGACAGGAGCTTATGGTATGAAACCCGGGTTTTTATCGGGAGATTATTTGTTGAATTTGGATTCTGAAGATGAAGCCGAGATTTATATTGGATGTGCTGGAGGAATAGATACAACTGCAATATTTACCTATAAACCTACTATGACTCCATCAGATTATTTCTTTTTCCGTATAGAGGTCGGAAATCTGAAAGGTGGGCATTCGGGAGGAGATATACATAAGGGGCTAGGCAATGCCAATAAGATTTTGGCGCGTTTCTTATGTAAATCCTATAAAAAGTATGACATGGTTCTTTGTAGTATAAATGGGGGAAATCTTCGCAATGCTATACCTCGTGAAGCTTCAGCTATAATTGGAGTTCAGCATAGTGAAAAAGAGAAGATTCGTGTCGATTTTAATCATTTTATTGCTACTATTGAGAGTGAACTTGGAGGAATAGAGCCAGATATGACTTTGGTAATGGAGTCTGAAGACAAACAAGGTCGCTGCATCGACCGTCAGACGACATTTGCATTAATCAATTCTTTAAATGCTTGTCCACATGGAGTTATTGCTATGAGCCGAGATATTCCAGGATTAGTAGAGACATCAACAAATTTAGCTTCTGTAAAAATGGCTCCTGAAGATAAGATTGTAGTAACCACCAGCCAAAGAAGCTCTGTAGAGTCATTGAAGGATGAGATTGCTTGTCGGGTGGAGAGTGTCTTTTCTCTTGCGGGTGCCGTAGTGACTCATGGGGATGGTTATCCAGGGTGGAAACCAAACCTCGATTCTTGTATATTAAAAATAGCAAAGGAGGCTTATGAAGAATTGTATCAGATAACTCCGGAAGTAAAAGCTATACATGCAGGCTTAGAGTGTGGTTTGTTTCTTGAAAAATATCCTAATTTGGATATGATTTCTTTTGGACCTACATTGCGGGGTGTTCATTCTCCAGATGAAAGAATGCATATTCCAGCAGTTGAGAAGTTTTGGAATCACCTGGTTTTAATTTTGAAAAAAATATCGGAAATTGAAAAGTAAAATATAAAGTTGCTATTTCTCGGATGTTTCATTATATGATAAAAGAGGCTGTTTCGTTTGTTTCAAAACAGCCTCTTTCGTGTTATAAGTGTGTGTGGTTAGGGCCTCACGGCTTTATCTTCATCTAAATTGATATCTTTTGACAACTTTTATTAAACTGGGAAAATAAGGATTTTGGGAGTAGATTTTGCTCCTTTTTATTCCTTATCTCGCTCCAAAGGTAATGTAATTTTTTCAGGAGAAGAAATCTAAACGAAAATTTCAGTATTATATTTCACACATTATTATATTATAATCTTTCAAATCAAAGTGATAAAAAGTTATGATTTAGGCTCTTATGTTTAAAAAAGCGTTTTTTTTGTCATATTGAGGAAACATTTTAAATATATTACTTTTTAGTTTTTCGAACTATTTTCCTACTATGTACTTTTTTCTTCGCTTTTTTTCAATTCAGGATAGCTGATTCGAGTGTGGTACATTGTTTTTAATTTTTCGATGAACACGCTTTTTATGGTTTCTACATCTCGAAAACTTATGGGGGCATCTTTCATCAAGCCGTCTGCAATTTGCCCGTCAATGATATTATTGACTAATTTAGCTATAGATTCTTCTGTATATTCTTTCAGGCTACGTGATGCAGCTTCTACGGAATCGGCCATCATTAAAATTGCAGTTTCTTTCGTAAAGGGATTAGGACCGGGGTATGTGAAAGACTCTTCATTTATCTTAAAGTCTGGAAATTCATTTTTAAAAGAATTATAGAAATATTTGGTTTTACTTTTCCCATGGTGAGTACTGATAAAGTCTTTAATGGCTTGAGGCAACATTAGTTTGTCGGCCATTTTTAAGCCGTCTTTGATATGTTGTATAATGATTTGAGCACTTTGTTCGTAAGAAATTGCTTGATGAGGATTTACACCAGATTGGTTTTCTGTGAAAAAGGCTGGATTTCCGAGTTTTCCGATGTCATGGTATAGTGCTCCTGTACGTACTAATTGTGCATTAGCCCCTATTTTTATTGCTGCTTCGGCTGCTAAATTAGATACTTGCATCGAATGTTGGAACGTTCCTGGGCATATTTCGGATAATTGCCTGAGAATAGGGGAATTGATATCTGATAGTTCTACTAATGTGACATTTGATACAAAACCAAATGTCTTTTCTAACAAATAAATAAGTAAATAAGCAAAAAGTAAAAGAATACAACTGCCACCAAAGTAAGCAAACATATTCCAGTTTATTTTAATCCAGTCTCCTTCTGATAATAAAGTATATCCTAAATAAGAGATAGAGTAAGCTATAAATACCAAAATGGCACAGCGCACTAATTGTGAACGTTTTACTAAGTCACTTAATGTGTCAATAGCTGTCATTCCGATAATGATTTGCAAAAATATGAATTCCATTGCGAATGGAGCTACAAAGGCACAAAGTAATACTGTTATTAAATGGGCATAAAGAGCTGTACGAGAATCTATAAAAGTTACGACAATAATTGGCAGAATGGCAAATGGAACAATGTATATACCTAAAACTTTTAATTGACTTGTAAAATAAGCTGTTAATGTTACACCGACTATCATTATAAGTAAGAAGCCTAATCGGCGTGCGTCATTAAATATTTGGGGGCGGAATAATGCTAAGAAAAGGTAGAAGAAAACATATAAGCAAATTATCACGATAGCTTCACCTAATATGGTGATTTCTCTACGATCAAGATTGATTGTTTTTTTTAGAGTTACTGTTTCGAGCGATTTTAATATTTGGTAAGTATGAGGAGACACTATTTCACCTCTATCTATGATTCTTTCTCCTGCTTGTACTACACCAGATGATATTGATATGCGTTGTAGAAGTTCATCTTTTGCTTTTTGAGTAGTACCAGCATCAAAAGAAAGGTTTTCAACGAGATAATTGTTCAAATTACAATCGTGCACGAGACTGCGACTACCTTCATCGGGCAAATTTTCTATTATCTTTTCGTACGCCATGCGTGGAGATAATAGAGACGACATCAGGTAGGTTTTTGAAACGTTATTTTCTAATACACGTATGGCTGTTATTTTTTCTTTTTGTAATCGTTCGTAATCATTTGAAGAGACAATTCCTTGTTGATAGACTTCTTGTATTTCTTTTTGTAATAAGTTATATAAGTAAGTTGGGAGTTTGCTTTTTAAACTTGTTTTATATGCAATTTGTAAACTTTCTGATTGTTTGGTGGCAATATTAGGATTGAATGTATAGAAAGGTTGGAAATCTTTTAATACACTATCTTGTTCGGTTTTAATTTGAATACTGCTTTTATATATTGGAAAGTCGAAGGATGCAGTTAGAAGCCCGTATCTCCAAGGTTTACCTTCTTGAAAGTGATATCTGAATTTACCTTCTCTGGGGAAGAAATATAGAGTCAGCAATACAGCGGCAATGAAAAATAACGATTGAAAAATCGTTTGTCGTGAAAAAAACGCTTTTAATTTTTTTGATGCCATATTATTTATATTCATTAAAGATTATAAGACGTAAATCAGCTCATAATACGTGTAGCAGATTTTACCTCTTTTATTTTCTTTATATTATCACACATCCTTTCAACATCTTTGATGTTATGTACCAATACACTGATTGTTCCTTTAAACAGTCCATCGTTTGTTTCTATGTTGAGATTACGAATATTTACAGCTAAATCATTTGAGATAATGCGGGTGATTTGGTTTAGTACCCCAACTTGGTCTATTCCAGTTATTTCGATTGTTGCTGGAAAAGAGTCAATAATATTATCATCCCATTGGGTTGAGACTAGTCGAGAACCGAAACTACTTTTCAGACGCATAGCAACTGGGCAAGAACGTTTGTGAACAATTACATTTTCATTTTCGTTGACATATCCCAGAACATCGTCTCCTGGTATTGGGTTACAACAAGTTGCAATAGTATAATTTTTAGTACTTCCATCGTCTTTAAGTATATAAGTTGCTTTTCTGTCTATTTTATTTGTCGGTTCATTATTGGTAACTTCTTGAAGTTGTTGTGCAGAAGGTTTATTATTACTGTTTCCGACAAATGGAATGCGCAGGTATTTCATAAAGACATTTTGCCCTTTTTCTTTGAAAAGCTTTTTAGTACTATCGTTTAGTGAAATTTCGTCAGCGCCTAATCTGTAAAACAGTTCTTCTTTTTTATCTATTTTATAGTGATTGAGAAGTTTGTCTATGTTTCTGATATTATCTTCAAAATTGTTTTCTTTCAGGAAACGATTATATATTTCTTCTCCTTTGACTATTACTTGCTTTCTGTCTTTACGTAGGGCAGCCATTAAGCGAGTCTTTGCTTTAGCTGTTGTGATAAAGTTTATCCATTCAGGTTTAGGGCTTTGGGATTTAGATGTTAGTATTTCTACCTGGTCTCCACTCTGTAGTTTTTGGCTGATAGGAACTAACCGATGGTTTACTTTTGCAGCTATGCAATGATATCCCATATCAGAATGTAAGGTAAATGCGAAATCAAGGGCTGTAGCATCTTTAGGTAATGTCTTTAGTTCCCCTTTGGGAGTAAAGACGAATATTTCAGAGGCAAATAAGTTGAGCTTTATCGTATCTAAAAAGTCTAATGCATTAGGCTCTGGATTTTCCAATATTTCTTTAATTGTTTTAAGCCAGATGTCTAACTCTGATTCTTCATCGGAATTACCGACTTTATATTTCCAATGAGCGGCAAAACCTCGTTCGGCTATTTCGTCCATTCGCCGACTTCGTATTTGTACTTCTATCCAGTTACCGTCAGGGCCCATTACTGTAACGTGTAAAGCTTGATATCCGTTTGCTTTGGGACGACTTACCCAATCTCGTATGCGTTCAGGATGGACTTTATAGATATCAGTAATTACAGAATATATATTCCAACATTCTTTTTTTTCATCTTCCTCTTTAGGACAATCGAATATGATACGAACTGCATATAAATCATAAACTTCCTCAAATGGGATGTTTTTTGTCTGCATTTTGTTCCAGATGGAATAAACGGATTTTACCCGGGCTTTCATTTCAAAAGATAATCCCATCTCGTGCAATTTTTTGAGTATGGGAGCAGAAAAATCCTCGTAGATAGCTTGGCGCTTGGCTTCAGTGTCTGCAATTTTCTGGGTGATTTGTTTATAAGCTTCTGGATGCTCATATTTGAAACTAAGGTCTTCCAGTTCTGTTTTGATTGCGAAGAGTCCTAGCCTATGAGCTAAAGGGGCATAGATATATAATGTTTCTCCTGCTATTTTATATTGTTTACTGGGAGTCATGGAGCCTAATGTCCGCATATTGTGAAGTCTATCAGCCATTTTTATGAGAATGACACGGATATCTTCAGACATGGTCAATAGTAGTTTTCTAAAATTTTCTGCTTGGGCTGATGCTTGGTCTCCGAATATACCTCCTGATATTTTGGTTAGGCCGGCAACGATCATTGCTATTTTTCGGCCAAAAAGGTTTTCTATGTCTTCTACTGTATATTCGGTATCTTCTACAACGTCATGTAAAAGAGCGGAGCATATGGATGTTGACCCTAAGCCAATTTCCCGGCATACAATACGAGCTACAGCGATTGGATGTAATATATAGGGTTCACCTGACCGTCTGCGGATGCCCCGATGTGCTTCTTTAGCAAACCGGAAAGCTCGTTCGATAATATCCACTTTTTTACGATGGTTCGAATTCAGGTAATCTGTCAATAATGCCTGAAATTCTCGTTCTATCAATTCATTATCTGTTTTTTCCGCTTCAGATATGTTGCTCATAAACTGTCCATTTTACATAATCAGCAAACTTAAAAAAATAATTCAATTATAATAACAGTTTTAGGTTGATTATTCCAGATTACATTATGAAAAACTATCGAGTATATGCGACATTTCAGCGTTTTTTGTTTTTTAGACGATTTAATGTGTATCAAATAAATTACGGTGTAAGAAAGTGAACATGTAATTTCTTTTGTATTGATAATTTTTTGGTGTAAGTTTTTAAGATTTGGATATTGGTCTATTATGGATAAAAAGGCATTTTCCTTAAAAAGGAAAATGCCTTTTTATCTGAATTTTATAGGAAATACTTTAGTGTGCGATTATTATTCACCGAAAAGTTTGATTGAACCGATTGGTTGGATGGGCTTTACCGACCGGATGTTTATGTATTTGGCAGGATAGCCTGATACTGTGACTGCTTTATTCCTTTTTCCGAAAAGACCTTTTTTCTGAGTAATGGTGAAACGTGGGTCGACTAAGATATCAGCATTTGCTGATTCTAATGCTTTAGCGATCGCATTCTCTTTTAGTTCATCAAGAGTATATCGTTTGTTTAAACGACCTTTTAAAGTCGCTGATACACGTTCTTCTTTGACACTTAAATCAGCTTCTGCTGCTGTTTGTACTTTTACTCCTGGCTGAACACTATTCGCTGTAGTTAAACTGGTAGTACAAGAGCTGAATGTAACCGTAATTGCAATTGAAATAAAGAATAATATTTTTTTCATAAATTAAGAATTAAATAATAAGATAAATGTGATAGTTTATTATTGGACAAAGATAGAAAAATAATATATCCTTTATTGATGTAAATAATCTGTTAATGAAGATTTTATATATAAAATATATACTCAAAATATTTTATTTAACTTATAAATTTATTTATGAAAAGTTTGAAAATGGAGTCTTCAATTATGTATTAAAAACGTAACAATTTATTTTGTTACGTTTTTTTTTAATATGAGAAATACGCATATTATTTTAAAGTTAGATAGAAAGAATGCGTAATGTATTCAATAGCTCTCTGTTGATAGGTTTGTCGTTTTTTATAGCTTTATTAAAAGGAACATATTCTATCTGGTCATTACGAACACCAATCATTACATTTCGTTGATCTTCGAGTAGGGCATCTATTGCAGCAGCTCCCATACGGCTGGCTAAAATACGGTCATTGGCTGTAGGAGAACCTCCTCGTTGAAGGTG
Organism: Coprobacter secundus; assembly: GCA_000803105.1. Classification (GTDB taxonomy): domain Bacteria; phylum Bacteroidota; class Bacteroidia; order Bacteroidales; family Coprobacteraceae; genus Coprobacter; species Coprobacter secundus. The sequence continues at coordinate 447,702 of JTDA01000002.1, read as the reverse complement.
TCCTAATATGGTTACACGAACATCATATTGTGGGTATTCGTTTTTTACTCGTTCGGCCAGATGCATAGCTCCTCCTGTACTTGGGCTTTCTGCTACGAGAACAATACTACTGTTTTTTGATTTACGGAATCCGTTTTTAATCAATTCTTCAAGCTGATCTACTTCTGTTGCTATTTCTGGAATAATTGCTGCTTCCGCTCCTGAAGCGATAGCTCCATTCAGTGCCAAGAATCCTGCATCACGTCCCATGACCTCGATAAAAAATAAACGTTCGTGAGAAGTGGCAGTATCTCGTATTTTATCGACAGCTTCCATAATTGTATTTAAAGCTGTGTCATAACCGATTGTCGTGTCAGTACCAAACAGATCATTATCTATTGTCCCTGGTAATCCGACAATAGGGAAATTATGTTCCGTTGCAAAAATGCGGGCACCCGTAAGAGTTCCGTCTCCTCCGATAACAACAAGAGAATCTATTCCTTCTTTCACCAGATTATCATAGGCTAATTGACGTCCTTCAGGTGTTTCAAATTCCTTGCACCGAGCTGTTTTGAGGATTGTTCCTCCTTGTTGTATGATGTTACTTACATTTTGAGTTCTGAAAGGAACTATTTCATCGGTAAGTAAACCTTTATATCCTCTGTAAATAGCTTTTACATCGAAGCCGTTGTAAATTGCGGCACGTGTCACCGCTCTAATTGCTGCATTCATGCCTGGGGCATCTCCGCCAGAGGTCAGAATTCCTATACATTTAGCTTTTGCCATAATTCAGAATTTTTTAATTAGCCTGATTTATCAGTTGCAAAAATATGAATTTATATTATAATGAGTGTATTTTGTACGTATTTTTTTAAAAGATAAAAATTTATTTTTATAGCTTCGACTGCAAATAATCAAATACTTCTTCCATAAGCCATTTGGGTGTAGATGTAGCACCGCATATACCGATACTTGATGTATTCTGTAGCCATTTATTTTTTATTTCGGAAACATTTGAAACGAGCTTTGAATTTGGATTTACTTTACAGCATTCCTCGAATAGCACCCTTCCGTTTGAACTTTTTTTACCGCAGACGAATAGAATCAAATCATGTTTTTGAGCAAATTCTCGAATATTAGGTATACGATTGGCAACTTGTCGGCATATAGTATCATAATATTTGAATGGCTTATCTGAAGATTGTTTTTGGGTTATTTGAGATACGATATTTTTAAATCCATCTACAGATTTAGTAGTTTGGGAATAGAGGCGGATTTCTTTTTGAAAATTTATTTTATCCAAGTCTTCTACTCCTTCTATTATCAATGCCTTTCCTTGTGTTTGTCCTACTAGGCCATTTACTTCAGCATGTCCAGGTTTTCCATAAATTATAATCTGTGTTTGCTCCGGAGTCGTTTCATCATAAGATTTTTTAATTTTACTCTGTAACTGTAAGACAACAGGACAGGTTGCATCGATGATTTCTATTCCGTTTTTACGCGCGATATCATAGGTTTCAGGGGGTTCTCCATGTGCACGTAGTAGTACTTTTACGTTATGTAGTTGCTCAAATTGTTCATGGTTGATAGTGATTAATCCTTTGGTTCTAAGGCGTTCGACTTCATTGTTATTATGAACAATATCTCCAAGACAGTAAAGAATTTCACCTTTTTCAAGCTCTTCTTCTGCTTTTTTTATTGCATTTACAACACCGAAACAAAATCCAGAACCTTTATCTATTTCTATTTTTACCATAGAATTTAATTTATTTAAAAAGGGCTTTTTGATATTGCTCATATAACCATTTGTCCTGTTCCTCTAATGTCATGTCGGAATTATCGAGCAAAATTGCATCATCAGCTTTTTTTAAAGGACTTTCACTCCTATTTTGGTCTATATAATCACGTTCTTGAACGTTTTTAAGAACTTCTTGATAAGAAATATTTTCTCCTTTGGCTTTTAGTTCATCTAACCGACGTTTAGCTCTAGTTTCAGCTGATGCTGTAACGAAAATCTTTAATTCGGCATGAGGAAAGACCGTTGTTCCAATATCGCGCCCATCCATAACTATTCCTTTAGCTTTTCCTAATGCTTGTTGTTGAGTAGTCATGGCTGTACGCACGAATTTAAGAGCACTTACAGGACTGACAAGATTGGAGACTTGCATACTTCTTATTTCTTGCTCTACATTTTTCCCATTGAGCCATGTTTCGGGACGTCCTGATTGTGTATTTATTTTAAATTCGATATGGATGTTTTGCATTTGTTTTTTTAGGCTATTTTCATCTATCAGATTTCCATCTATCAAATTGTGGTTAATACAGTATAAGGTAACTGCTCGATACATGGCTCCACTGTCGATATATATATAACCAATTCTTTTTGCCAGACCTTTAGCCATAGTACTTTTCCCGCAAGATGAAAAACCATCTATTGCAATAACTATTTTATTATTTTGTTTCATGAATCCTAAATTAGAAATAGAAAGACAAACTTAAACAAAATAACTGAAATGACCGAGAGATAAAAACAAATTTCAAATGGTTAAAAAGCTATTTAAAATTTGTTAGCGGAGAAATTCTGAGACGTTTGTTGTCAAATTGACCATAAAAGTTGAGCCTCCTATATGATGTTGCGTGTATGACGCTCCTACAGCGAACATTTTTACCCTAAATCCGGCTCCGAGGCTAAATCCCGATAAAAAATTACGTTTGTAGGATTTCATGTCGGTACGAGTTTTATAGTTATATCCTAAAGCAATGTATAAGTTTTGAGAGGGTATGTAGTCTGCTGCAAATATTAAATGGCGAAATAGATTTGATGCAAAATTATTTTTTTCTTTTAATTCTCCATCAGTTCCATTCATCTGGTCGCTTATTGTTGTATATGGCAATTTCCATTGTGTTAAATATTGTGCTGTGGCAGAGAATCGGAATGGGGCGTGCGCAAGGGTCTTTGATAAACCTAATTGTATATCCCAAGGCATTTTTTCGAATTTATTGTTAAATCGTTTCAACTGTCCTCCGGCATTTTTGATTACGGCCGATAGAGACAGTTCAGTCTCAGGGTTGTAATAATTGATTCCCATGTCGACACATAGTGCAAGAGCCGAATATTGTTCATAATTTGAATAAACAAATTTTCCGTTAATCCCCCCGCGAAGACGATCATTGATATCATAAGAGAACATACCATTAAGAATAATGTCTTTGGGGCTGAATGTTCCGATGATTACTCCATTGTTTTCAGTTTGTTTCATTTCTCCGTAGCCGAAATATTGTATTCCTACCCCCCAGGCTCCTCGTTCTCCTGTTGCTTTACTGAAAGTTGCTCCCGCAATGTTAATTCCTGCTACATATCGCATATAGTTCAGATTCAATTGCATATCCATTTCTTGACCTAATAATGCTGGATTTTGAGTAGCCATAGTAACGTCTTCTTCTATTATGGATATATTATTCCCTCCTAAAGCATTGGCATGGGAAGATATAGGTATATTTAGAAAATCGTAGGATGATTTTCCTTCCTGAGCCAAACAGTTGAGGCTGATATAAAAGAAACTTATGAGGCAATATATAAGCCGGTTCATTATCCTAATGATGAATTATCTAAGGTTCAAAAATACATTTAATTTACGAATTGTTAAAATCATTTTTTTATTAAACATTCTCTTTAATAACGGGAAAAAAGAGAATACAGTATATTAATCTGAAAAATATCTTTCGTTTTTTCTTATTTTTCATGATTTGGACGTATATTTATATTTTCTTTGTTAGTACCTTTTTTATAAAGTCGTAAAAAAAATGTATTTTTGAAACCGTTAAATGAATACAGATGAATACAGTAGAACAATATATTGAAGCAATTAACCAAGGTTTGGCTCAGATTCCGTATCCGGAGTCTCCGGATGAGTTGTATGCACCGATTCGTTATGAACTTTCTTTAGGAGGGAAAAGAATAAGACCGTTGCTTACACTAATGGCTTGTGAAATGTTTGGAGTCGATTATCACCAAGCTTTGGCCCCAGCTTTAGGAATAGAAATATTTCATAATTTTACATTGCTTCATGACGATGTAATGGACAATGCTGATGTCCGTAGAGGAAAGCCTACTGTACATAAAGTGTGGAATGAAAATGCTGCAGTTCTGTCAGGGGATGCTATGCAGATTTTGGCATATATGCAGATTATGAAAGCTCCGGATTTTTATTTACGGGAGGTGCTTGATGTTTTTTCTCATACAGCAATGGAAATTTGTGAGGGACAGCAGTATGATATGGAGTTTGAGGTGCGGGATGATGTTTCGGAAGATGAATATCTGAACATGATACGGCTAAAAACAGCAGTATTATTAGGTGGAGCTTTAAAAATTGGAGCGATTATAGCAGAAGCGGGCGCTACGTCTGCCGAAAAATTATATCAATTTGGAGTCAACATAGGTTTGGCATTCCAATTAAAAGATGATTATCTTGATGTTTATGGAGATCCTGTAGTTTTTGGGAAAAAGATTGGAGGAGATATTCTGAATAACAAAAAGACTTATATGTTGATTAATGCGTTACGACTTGCTAATGGGGAGGACAAAGAAGAGCTTTTGGGATGGCTGAATCGGGAGGACTTTGATTCGAAAGAAAAGATATCTTGTATAACGGCTCTGTATAATCGATTAGGAATTAAGGAGCTTTGTGAAAATAAAATGCAGGAATATTATAGTAAGGCATGTGAATGTCTTAGGTCTATAGAAGTAGAAGATGATAATTATAAGAATCCGTTGTTGCAACTTGCTTCGGACTTGATGTATCGAGAATATTAATTGTGTTGAAAAGATGCCATATCGTCGATTACCGAATACTGATAGTGCGAGAATACGTTCTCTTGAATGTGTCGTAAACAAAGACGATATGTTTTTGGCTCCAGAACCTGTGTTATCTTATCATATTGTAAATGAAGCAAAAGTTTTTTTACCTCGTTTTAAGTCTGCATATACTCTTTATCATCAGTATTTAGATATACAGGTAAAAGATAATGCTAAGTACCAAGTGAAACTTCGTAATGCCCGTATGTATATTTCTCATTTTATTCAGGTTTTGGGTATGTGTATTATGAGAAATGAGATAAAAAGGAGTGCCGTAGAATTATATGGTCTATCTCAAAGTCGTTTTATTGTACCTGATCTAATGAGTGAAAATGCTATTTTAGAATGGGGTGCAAAAATTATTGCAGGAGAGACGATGAGGATACAACAGGGAGGAACTCCTATTTATAATCCGGCTATAGCAAAAGTTTCTGTTCATTATGATATATTTAGAGAGGCGTTCAATATTCGGAAAAACGCTATGGCAAATACAGCGAAAGCTTTATTTGCGTTATCTCAGATGCGAGATATGGCTGATAAAATTATTCTTGAGGTTTGGAATCAGGTAGAAAAATATTATTCTTTACTACCTGAGACAGAACGTTTGGCAAAATGCCGCGAATATGGTCTCGTCTATTATTATCGTAAAAGTGAGAAGGAAAATAGATGATAGATACACATACTCATATATATTTGACAGAGTTCGACAATGACCGGGATGATGTGGTTTTAAGGGCTCGAGAAGCAGGTATTACAAAAGTTATTTTACCTAATGTTGATTTGACGACTATTCGATCGTTGGATGAGGCGGTAAATCGATATACCGGTTTCTGTTTCCCTGCTATGGGATTGCATCCGACGTCGGTGGATAGTAATTATAAAAAGGCTCTTGACCATATTGCAAAGTTACTTGATACAAGTGAATATTGTGCAATCGGAGAGATTGGGTTGGATTTGTATTGGGATAAGACTTTTATTGCGGAGCAGATAGATGCCTTGACTCAACAGATGAGGTGGGCGTCATCTAAAAAATTACCGGTAATTATACATTGTCGAGAAGCTTTGCCGGAAATTTTGCAAGTGTTGAAAGATTTGAAGCATCTTTCTTTGCAAGGCGTTTTTCATAGTTTTTCTGGTACGCCTGATGATGTTTCAATGATATCGGAATTCGGTGATTTTTATTTTGGTATAAATGGAGTGGCAACGTTCAAAAATGTACATATGGAAGATGTTGTTAAGAAAATAGGGTTACATCGCCTTTTGTTAGAAACAGATGCTCCATATTTAACTCCAGTACCTTTTCGAGGTAAAAGAAATGAACCGGCTTATATAATTTATACAGCCCGTCGTTTGGCAGATATTATGGGAATATCATTATCCGAATTAAGTAACCAAACTACCTACAATGCTTGCCGGTTATTTGGTTTATCTACCAAATAAAATATCTATTTTTTTATTCTTTAGAGAATGCTATATTTTCTGGTCTTATTTATATTGTATTTTTCGTTACTTTTGTATCAGAATACAAAACAGATAAAAAATGTGCATTCAGGTTTTTCCTCCAGATAGAAGTTGTGCTGAAGTTGATCTGCCAGCCTCAAAAAGTATTAGTAATCGGGTTTTGATTTTGAATGCTTTGAGCTATAGCCCATATGTTATTGAGAATCTTTCTGATTGCGATGATACTTGTGTTATGGTACGAGCATTAGAATCAAATGATACCTGCTTTGATATACATGCTGCGGGGACTGCTATGCGCTTTATGACAGCATTTTTATCTAAGATTGTGGGGGAGTGGGTTCTTACGGGATCAGAAAGAATGAAACAGCGACCGATTAAATTGTTAGTCGATGCATTATGTTCTTTAGGTGCTAAAATCGAATACTTGGAAAAAGAGGGTTTTCCCCCTCTAAAGATATATGGTAGCGTATTGGAAGGTGGGAAATTGAGCCTTAATGGAAATGTGAGTTCTCAGTATATTTCTGCTTTATTGATGATTGCCCCGTACATGAGAAAAGGCTTGGAATTGCACTTGACTGGAAATATTATTTCGAAGCCTTATATTCATATGACATTGCAGTTGATGAAGGCGTATGGAGTAGAAGCACAATGGCAAGGAAATATTATTATCGTACGGCCTGGAGAATATCGGCCAATTCCTTTTAAAATAGAATCAGATTGGTCGGCTGCATCGTATTGGTATGAAATTGCAGCTTTATTGCCCGGTTCGGAATTTGAGTTAGATGGTCTGCGGAAAAATAGTGTTCAGGGAGATTCTAAAATTGCAGAGTACTTTTTTTCTTTGGGGATTTCTACCCAATATACGAACAGTGGAGTGAAAATAAAATATAATGGGAATATGTGCCGCAAGATGGTTTGTGATTTGACTGACCAACCGGACTTAGCTCAGACATTAATTGTTACATGTGCGCTTAAGGGAATTCCTTTCAGATTTTCAGGTCTACAGAGTTTGAAGATAAAAGAAACCGATAGAATAGAAGCATTGAAAAATGAATTGAAGAAATTGGGTTATCTGATTACAGATATAAATGATTCTATATTGGAATGGTCTGGTGAACGATGTGAGGCTGAATCTGAGCCTATTATTGAAACATATGATGATCATCGTATGGCTATGGCTTTTGCTCCAGTATCTATAACAAGAGGCAGTATCATTATTCGTAATCCTAAAGTTGTAAATAAATCATATCCATCATATTGGAAAAATATTGAAAATGCCGGATTTAAAATTAAGGATATATGATCGTTGTCATATTGATATTATTGGCTATTATCTGCTTAGGGGTTGTGGCTGCTATTTTGCAGAAATCTTATAATTGGAAAATAGAAGAGAAAAAAGAACAGTCTGCCTCAATACAGTCGCTTGATGGGTGTTGTGGAGCGCATGAAATTTGTGAAAAAGAGAGTTTGTTGGCTGCGGTGAGTAAAAATATAGAATATTATGATGATGAGGAACTGGATCGATTTAAGGGCTATTCTTCCAATAGTTATTCTTCCGGTGAAGTCCAGGAATTTGCGGATGTATTATATACCCTGAGGAGTGAAGAAGTAGCAGGTTGGGTAAGAAGTTTACAATTAAGAGAAATAGAATTACCTGATCAGCTAAAGGATGAAATAGTAATGATTGTCGGAGAGAGACGCCGGTCTTAAAAACATAAAAAAACATATGTTAGAAATATTGCGATATTCATTTTTTCAAAATGCTCTTTGGGCTATTTTGTTGATTAGTTTAGCAGGGGCAGTGATTGGTACCTATGTTGTTACGCGTCGTTTGGTTTTCATAACAGGAGGTATAACGCATGCATCCTTTGGGGGATTAGGTTTGGGCTTTTTTTTAAGTCTTAATCCTGTTGCCATAGCTTTGATATTTGCCGTATTGTCTGCATTGGGTGTAGAATGGATGTCAAGGAAAAATTCTGTTCGGGAAGATTCTGCTATAGCTGTTTTTTGGGCTTTGGGAATGGCTGTAGGGATTATATTTATATTTCTTACTCCAGGCTATACCCCGGGACTTAGTGAATTTTTGTTTGGAAATATTCTGACAGTTACACATACAGATTTGTTGATTTTTGCTTTGTATACGAGTGTCCTGTTCCTCTTTTTTATTTTGTTTTACCGGCAAATAATATATATTGCGTTTGACCGGGATTTTGCTTATACACGCCGTATGCCTGTACGTTTTTTTGAGTATGGAATGATTTTTTTTATTTCTATATGTGTCGTATTGTCTATTCGTTTAGTCGGGATTATGTTGTTATTATCTTTATTGACAATGCCGCAATTGATTGCTGATTTATTTTGTAGTCGTTATAAAAGTATTGTTGTATTTTCTGCAGTTATAGGTATAATATGCGGTTTGGTCGGATTGTTTGTTTCGTATTATATAAATGTACCGGCAGGGGCATGTATTGTATTTGTTTTGGTTGTTTTTTATGGATTAGCTCGGGCTATTGTGAGAATAAAGCAACCTTATATGGTTGAATAGATGATAATTGGGGAGAGTTTAAATAATTTTGTTTTTAGAAGAAAGAGACAATAAAAATGTTGTTTATCTGTTTATTTTATTAAGTGATTGTAATAAAAGAGCAACGATAAGTTGAATAAATATTTAGAATATCTCTGTATAGGGTTTTTATGCCTGTTATCGGTAGCTTCATGTTCTGTAAAAAAGAATACGAAAGCTACTCGGGCTTATCATGCCATGACTACTCGTTTCAATGTCTATTTTAATGGAATTGAGAACTTTAAGGAACAGCTTAAAGTAATGGAAGATAAGTATGAAGATGACTATACTCGTGAACGAATCTATATGCATCCTGTATCGGCATATTCCAACCCGAAAGATGTTAAGCCGGGAGGAAGTTTTGATCGCACTATCGAAAAGTGCCAAAAGGCCATACAGCTTCATTCTATAAAGAAACGGCCGCTAAGAAATAGTAAAAAAATGTCTGATCCGAAGTATCGTGAATTTGTAACTCGGGATGAGTATAATCCGTTTATTCATAATGCTTGGAGTTTAATGGGAAAAGCTCAATATTATAAAGGTGATTTTTTGGGAGCTTCGGCTACGTTTATCTATATAACCCGGCACTTCACTTGGAAACCTGATTTAGTTGCAGAATCTCGTATTTGGTTGGCTCGTTGTTACCTTGAAATGGGCTGGCTGTATGAAGCTGAAGATGTATTGCAGAAAATTAATAATGATGGATTACCCGATAGCCAGACAACGTGGTTTGCCACTGTTAATGCCGATTATCTTATACGTAAAGGAGATTATAAGCAGGCAATTCCTTTTTTGAAAACTGCGATTAAAGCAGAAGGGAATAAACGCCAAAAAATAAGGATGACATACCTTCTGGCTCAACTTTATGCAATAACTGGAGATAACAATGCGGCTTATGCGGCTTATGAACGGGTTATTAAGAAGGGGCCGGACTATAGGACGGAGTTGAATGCCAGGATACGTCAAACAGAGGTCTTTTCAGGGAAAGATATGGAAAAGATTTTGAAAAATTTGACTCGAATGACTCGGCAAGCAAAGAATGCAGAATATTTGGACCAGATTTATTATGCAATAGGCAATTTGTATCTTTCTCGAAAGGATACGGCTAAGGCTGTTGCCAATTATATTTTAGCTGCAGAAAAAAGTACGCGGAATGGAAAAGATAAAGCAATAAGTCAATTGACTTTAGGTAAGATATATTTTGACCGTAGAGATTATGTAAAAGCACAACCGTGTTATGCAGAGGCCTTGCCTTTGATTGACGAAAGTTATCCAGATTATAGTGAGATTGCAAAGCGCTCAGAGGTTCTTGATGAGTTGGTAGTGCATGCTCAGAATGTCGAGCTACAAGATAGTTTGCAGCATTTAGCATCTTTACCAGAAGCTGAAAGGATGAATATTATCCAGAAAATTATTGATGACCTTATTGCTGAAGAAAAAAAGGCAGAAGAAGAAGCAAGACGTCAGGCTTATTTGGAAGAACAAGAGGGAATGATGGCTAATATGCCGGTGAATAATAATGGCGCTAAGCAGCCTACTGTACCTACTATGAATATGGGTAATGGAAGCAATGCTTGGTATTTTTATAATCCAGCGTTAGTATCGGCAGGTAAAACAGAGTTCCAACGTAAATGGGGGCGGCGTAAACTTGAGGATGATTGGCGTAGACGGAATAAGGCCTCATTCTCTATGAGTGATTTTGCTGATAATAATATCAATTATGATGAGCCGGAAGAAGGTGATATTGAAGAGATAAGTGATAGTATTGCAAAAGGAGATACGATAAGTAATGTTATGCAAAATCCTTTATCCTCAGATCCGAAAGACCCTCAATTCTATGTACAGCAGCTGCCTTTGACTCCTGAAGATATAGCTAATTCTAATGAAATTATCTCAGATGGTTTGTTCAATATGGGATTGATTTTAAAGAATAAGTTGGAAGATATGTCGGCAGCGATAAGTGCGTTTAATGAGTTGGATCATCGTTTCCCGGACTGTGAATATATATTGGAAACGTATTATAATATGTATTTGATGTATATGCGTATGGGAGATAAGGAGACTGCTGAGGTTTATAAAAAACGTATTATTGACCGCTTCCCTAAGAGTGATTATGCAATAGCATTGGCAGATCCCAACTATCTTGAAAATCTAAGGAATATGGACGTGATGCAAGATTCATTATATAATCAAACTTATGAAGCGTATTTGGCTAACAATAGTACTAAAGTTCATGAATATTACGAGTTAGTTTCCCGTAAGTATCCCTTGTCTGATTTGATGCCTAAATTTATGTTTCTTAATTCATTATCTTATATTGGAGAAAAGAATATTGAGGCTTTTCAAACTGGATTGAAGGAACTCCTTGAAAAATATCCTGAAGCAGATGTCAGTCCTGTTGCTTCAGGAATGTTAAAAGGGTTGGCTCAAGGGCGTACGATAGCGACAGACGGAGGTAGCCCAAAAGGGATGATATGGACTATGTCATTAGGAGGGGATGGAGATTCGTTATCGTTGAGCAACGATTCTGTCGCACCATTTACATTAGATAAAGATGTTCCTCATTCCCTTGTTTTAGTATATGAAACCAATAGTATATCATCAAATCAATTATTGTTTGATGTTGCTAAATATAACTTTTCTAACTTTTTGATTAAAGATTTTGATTTGGAAATAATCTCCTTTAACGAAATTAGTATGTTAATTATCAAAGGATTTAATAACTTTGATGAATTATCGCATTATCGGAAGATGATAGAAGGAGAGAAGGGTATACCGTTGCCTCCTGGCGTACGTCCGGTAATGATAAGTGATTCGAATTTTAAACTGTTGCTTGATGGGCGTAGTTTTGAAGACTATTTTAATTTTGTACAAGAGAATCAGTAGCTTATGAGAAATGATTTGATACTTTGGGCCGATGATGAGATAGATTTGTTGAAACCTCATATTTTATTCCTGAAACAAAAAGGATATGAAGTTGTTACAGTTTCCAATGGAAGAGATGCTCTGGAACAATGCGAGAAAGAGCATTTTGATTTGATTATTTTGGATGAAAATATGCCAGGGTTGAGTGGCTTGGAAACGTTGAGCCGTATCAAGGAGATTAGTCCGGAAGTCCCGGTTATTATGATTACGAAGAGTGAAGAGGAAAATATAATGAATCAGGCAATCGGTAATAAAATTGCTGATTATTTAATAAAACCGGTAAATCCAAATCAGATATTGTTGTCGATAAAAAAAAATTTATATCGGCGTGAAATTATATCCGAAAATACTACATCTAACTATCAGCAAGAGTTCAATCGTATTGGGATGCAGATAAATGAAGCATCACATTGGGAGGATTGGTGTGAAATATACAAAAGGTTGGTTTTCTGGGAATTAGAGCTGACTCAGGCCGATAGTAATATGGCGGATTTGTTGAAGATGCAAAAGGTAGAAGCAAATTCTGCTTTTGTGAAGTATGTGAAAAAAAACTATGAAAGATGGGTAACGACAGAGGACCATCCGCTTCTGAGTTATGAATTATTTAAAAACAGAGTGTTCCCTTTATTAGATGGGGGAGAAAGAGTTTTTGTTATTCTTATCGATAATTTCCGCCTCGATCAATGGAAGGTTGTAAAACCTATTTTGTCTGAGTATTTTACTTTTGATGAAGAATTATATTTTAGCATATTGCCAACAGCAACTCAATATGCTCGGAATGCAATATTTTCAGGGTTGATGCCAGATAGAATTGCCAAAATGTTCCCTGATTTGTGGGTAGATGAAGACGAAGAAGAGGGTAAAAATCTCAATGAAGCACCGCTGATACAGACTCAGCTTGATCGTTTTAGAAAGAGATATACATTTTCATATAATAAGATAAATGAATCTCAGTTTGGTGAAAAAATCATTCAGAATTTTTCACAACTGGAACGTCATCCATTGAATGTATGTGTACTGAATTTTATAGATATGCTTTCCCATGCTCGAACTGAGTCTAAAATGATTCGAGAGTTAGCTTATACTGATGCTGCATATCGTTCGTTGACAGAGTCTTGGTTCAGGCATTCTTCTGCTCTGGATTTGTTCAAGAAAATAGCAGAGAAAGATTATACTGTAATTTTGACTACAGATCATGGGACTATACATGTCGATAATCCTGTTAAAGTTATTGCTGATAGAAATACGAATACAAATCTTCGATATAAAGTAGGTAAGAATATGAGTTATAATCCAAAGCAAGTGTATGAAATAAAAGCTCCGGAGCGTTATGGTTTACCTTCTCCCAATGTGAGTTCCGCTTATATTTTTGCTACGAATCGAGATTTTCTGGCCTATCCTAATAATTATAACTATTATGTTAGTTATTATAAGGATACGTTTCAGCATGGAGGAATCTCAATGGAAGAAATGATGGTTCCTTTTGTAACAATGAAAAGAAAATAAATATATAACAATAGAACTGCTAAAATGGAAACGACAATACAGATAAAATCATTAGAAAGTATACAGGAAGCTGCACATGAATTTGTTCAGAAAATGGGAGATAGCACGGTATTTGCATTTCGTGGAGAGATGGGAGCAGGGAAGACCACTTTCATCAAAGCTGTTTGTGAAGAATTAGGTGTTGAAGATGTGATTAATAGTCCGACATTTGCAATAGTAAATGAATACCGTTCCAGAACAGGAGAATTGATATATCATTTTGACTTTTATCGGATTAATAAGTTAGAAGAAGTTTTTGATTTTGGATATGAAGATTACTTCTTTAGTGGAGCTCTCTGTTTTATTGAATGGCCGGAGAAAGTGGAAGATTTATTGCCGGGAGATTGTATAAATGTGTATATTTCAGAAAAAGAAGATAGAACTCGGGAGATAATAATAAAATAAGTTTTGTTGTATATGTCGGTAAGTTCAGTTATTGTAACGACGATATTTTTTTATTGGGTATACTTTCTTTATTAGCTTCACTTGCTAATTGGGATTGGTTTTTTGCAAGTAAAAACAGCATTATATTTAGTCGTTGGTGGGGAAGGAAAGGAGCTCGAATATTTTATGGGATATTAGGAATTATTATTGTAGGAATGGCTATAATTCTTTGTCTGGATTTTTTTAAGTAATAATTATTCAAGAAAAGCAATACTTCATATCTTTTATGAAAACTATTAAAGTCAAATTTGTTGATTTTTGGAAAGGTTTTGATCCCCGCAATAATTTTCTGATGGATATCCTAAAACAGCGATATCATATTGAATTAAGTGAATCTCCTGATTATTTGATATTTTCTGTATTTGGTTTTACGAATTTGAATTATGAGAGGTGTGTAAAAATATTTTATACGGGAGAGAATCTTACACCAGATTTCAATATCTGTGATTATGCAATAGGTTTTGATTATTTGTCATTTGGGGATAGGTATATGCGCTTGCCATTATACGCAGTCTATGGTATTGAAAAGTTGGCTTCTCCAAAGGTCATAGATAAAGAAAAAGTTCTCAAACGCAAGTTTTGTAGTTATGTAGTTTCCAATAATATTGGAGCACCGGAGAGAAACCGTTTTTTCCATCTTTTGTCTGAATATAAAAAAGTCGATTCTGGAGGTAGGTGGGAGAATAATGTTGGAGGTCCCGTTCCTGATAAATTGGATTTTATTAAGGATTACAAATTTAATATTGCGTTTGAAAATAGTATGTATGACGGGTATACTACGGAGAAAATTATGGAACCTATGTTAGTTAATTCTTTACCTGTATATTGGGGAAACAGATTGATAAATAAAGATTTTAATCCAGCATCCTTTATTAATGTTTCTGATTTCCCTTCGCAGGAAGCTGCAGTTGAGCATATTGTTATGTTAGATAATAATGACGATATGTATTTATCTATATTATCGAAGCCGTGGTTCAATGATGAAAATTATTTGGATTGGAAAGTACGTTTTTTCCATTTTTTTGATAATATATTTAATCGACCGATAGATGAATGCAAATACTTGACTCCTTATGGTTTTTGTAGACATTATCGAAATCAATTACGATCGGCAAGATTGTTGAAACAAAGGTTGCGTCAATTAAGTAACCCTTTAAGATGGTTTCGATGATTTTTCATATGATGTCTTTTTATGGTTAACATTAAAATAATAAAATGTTTTAATGTTAATAATAGAAGATGTATTTATTCTATTTATATGCTTGTACATTTCTGTTTATATATCCATTATATAAATAATGATAATAAATATTGTGTTAAAATATTTAAAATGCTTTGTACTTTTCTTTATTTACTTAATCTTTGCACCGATTAAATTATAATATATAGTTAAAATATAAAAATCATAGATATAGAAGCTATATTAAAGGTTGAAACGGCCTATAATTCAATTATACGTTTCAAAAATCCAAAATTATTAACTAAAAAAAATGAGTATGAAAAAATTAGCTCTTGTATTAGCTGTAAGTTTAGTTACATGTGCAAGTTCTTTTGCCCAGTATCAACCAGAAGCTGGAACAGTAACAACTGAAATTCAGTTTAATCCTTTTAATCAGGATGGAGAAAACTTTTCGATTGAAGGTTTGAAATTGCGTTATTTCTTTAATGAAAAACACGCTCTTCGTTTGAATTTAGGTTTTGGTGTTGGTTCTAATAAATATTCTGACGATGGAGTAGATGAAACTACTGATGAAAAATGGTCAACAGATCTAAAGTCAAAAACTGGAAACTTTACCTTGGGTCTTGGTTATGAATATCATATAAATGTAGCTCCTCGTTTCTCTGTATATGTAGGAGGTGAGACTGGATTTACTGTAACTACTGCGAAAACTAAGATCAATGGAAAAGAAGGTTCTGATGAAACTGATATAACGATCAAAAACTATTATACAAATGATGTAGAGAATGGAATGGGAAATTTTGACCCGACAGATCCATTTAACGGAATTTCTCCAACAGGAGCTTTCACATATAACTTGCAAGCTTTGACAGGTTTTGACTTCTATATGTATAAAGGTTTATACTGTGGAGCAGAATTTGGCTTACAGTTCCGTACAACTAAATACAAAAATTTAGGTATTGAAGGTAAGGTTGCGGGTACTGATATTAAGTCAGAAGATTTTGAAGATACTGCGAAGAGAACAAGCTTGAGCTTGGCATTTAAGGCTGTACCGGCAATTCGTTTGGGATGGAAATTCTAAGATAAACATCTAAAAATATAAAAATGCTTCCTCTCATTATTCTGAGAGGAAGCATTTTTTTACTGCACTATTGTTTTTTAAGCCGAGATATGATGCTTTCTCCTTTAAAATATATTATTAAGGAACTGACAATGATAAGCATACCAGTTACGGTACTAAATGTCGGGTATTCTCCCTCTAACATGACCCAGCTGAGAATAGCTCCAAGTATTGGATTGATGAGGCGGCACATATTAATGTCAGAAACTTTACTCCCATTAGTTTGTAAGGCTATGAACCAAAAGCTGAAAGCAAAAACGGAAATGAAGATTAGTGTTCCTAAGCATATATAAAAACCGGTAGGTTTTCCTATAAAGCTATGAAATCCCTCAGTCGAAAGACCTATGATATAGATAAATAATCCCCCAAAAAACATTTGGACTGCATTTAGAAATATGGGATTTATTCGTGCTTTATCTTCTGATACAGAAATAGCAGAGTAGCCTTGAAAGATGATGCTTAAAATAAGTAGTATAATCCCCGCTAAACCTTTCCAGTCAAGAGGCTTGCCGTCACTTCCAGTACCGATAATGAGTATAAGGCCGATAAAACTTATAATTAAGCTGATTATTTTATAACAATTTAGCTTATCATTTCTCGCAATTAGATGAGCCAATAAGACATTTATTAGTGGTGTCATTCCCATGATTATCGAAGATATAGCCCCACTGACAAAATCAACTCCCCAGTAAAATGCTGTGTAGCCCATAAACATGTTGATGAATATTAGATTTAAAAATAATTTCCAGTTTTCCAGAATCTCTTTCCACATACTTTTATGCCAGGAATGAATAAATAGAATAATTCCTACAATAGTAAATCGTAATCCTGCAAAATTCATGGGAGTAAAGTCATAACTGAGTCCTTGTTTGATAAATGGATTGACAATGGCCCATAATACTGAGGCCATTATGGCATATAGTAGCCCTTTTTTCATAACGTATATTTGTTGGTTTGAAAATATAAAGATATAAATAATAACTGTAGTGTATTTTAATCTCGATATTGCCCCAAAGAAAATACCATAGAAAGGGCCCTTATCTCCCTTTCTATGGTATTTTCTTTGGGTATATAGTTTTGATGCTGCTTTATAGAGGATATTCTTCGAAGGCATATAATACGGTAGATAAATATCTTTCTCCGGTATCAGGTAATAATGTTACAATAGTCTTATTCTTGTTTTCTGAGCGTTGAGCTAATTGGGTAGCAGCATAAGTCGCAGCGCCAGAGGAAATACCGACGAGAAGACCTTCTTGTTGGGCTAATTCTCTGCTTGTACGTATAGCATCATCATTTTCGACTTTAATAATTTCGTCAACAACAATGTTATTGTAAGTTTTAGGAATAAATCCAGCACCGATACCTTGTATTTTATGAGGTCCGGGCTTTCCGCCGGAGAGTACAGGAGAGTCTGCCGGTTCTACTGCAATGATTTTTATATTTGGATTCAATTCTTTCAATCTTTCACCTACACCACTGATGGTTCCCCCTGTACCTACTCCAGCAACAAATATGTCTATTTGACCATCGGTATCGCGCCAAATCTCTTCTGCAGTGGTTCTTTTGTGGATAGCCGGATTTGCAGGGTTCTCAAACTGTTGCAAAATAATGCTTCCTGGAGTATTATTCTGTAGTTCTTCAGCTTTGGCAATAGCACCTTTCATCCCCTCATTTCCTGGAGTGAGTATGATTTCTGCACCTAAAGCTTTTAACAGATTTCTACGTTCGACGCTCATTGTATCCGGCATAGTCAATATCAGTTTATATCCTTTTACTGCAGATACAAATGCTAATCCTACCCCTGTATTGCCGCTTGTTGGTTCTATAATAACGGCTCCAGGTTGCAGATTACCTGTAGCTTCTGCAGTTTCTATCATAGATAATGCCACTCTATCTTTGACGCTTCCTGCAGGATTAAAATATTCCAATTTCCCGATAACTCGGGCAGGAAGATTGTGTTTACGATTAAAATTGGAAAATTCCAATAATGGAGTATTACCGACTAAGTCGGTTAGTTGTTTTGCTATTTTCGCCATAATGCTCAATTTTTGTTTATTTTTTATTGTACAAAGGTATGGACCTCTTTAAAAAGATGCAATCACTCCTATAAGGTATTTTTCTACCATATATGTGGTATTTACAAAAGAAAAACCATTTATCTTCTTAACATTGGAGGGAGACAAATGGTTTTTGTGTATGATAAAGTAAATTTTTATTTTATTTTAGGAGTTGCGTTTTTTAGCTTAGGTACATTATTATTTTCGTGCCATTCGTTTAATAATTTACGATGTTGGTCAAGTATGTTCTTATATTTTTTTTCAACAGCAAGATTTATCATTTCGCCTCTGTCTTTATTCATGTCGTATAACTGTTCCCTATATTTACCTTTATCATAGACGATATATTTGTAATTGCGAGTACGTACCATCCATCCTTTGGTTGTAGAGTTATCGAATTGAGTTTCACAAACGACATAGTCATGTATGGGGGTATCAGATATTTTTTCGACTATTGGTTTGAAACTTTTTCCTAAACAGTAATCAGGGATATCGGCATTTGCAAAGTCACAAAGTGTTGGTAATAAATCTATTCCGTTATTTATAAGTTGGTGTGTTATTTTTCCGGCATTTTTGTTTTTAGGAAGTTTTACTATGAGTGGTATATTGGTAACTTCTTCATATAATGCAGATTTTTGATTCCAGTGATGGGCACCTACACCATCTCCGTGATCTGAAGTAAAAATAATTAATGTATTTTCGCTAAGTTTTAGTTGGTCAAGAGCATCAAGGAGTTTCCCGATTTCGGAATCTACGTTTTCAACTAAACGGTAGTATACATTTCTATAACGACGCCAGTCATCAGGAGTATATCGAGTTACGGGGTATCCTTTATAATTATTTTCTTGTTCTTGACGAATGACATCAGCATCATAAGGAGCAATTGCAAAATTTGCTGGCAAGTTGGGACAATCCTCAATATTAGGCTCGGTTATTTCGGCAAAAGGTAAATTCTGACTTCGTGCATATTCACATATATTATGTGGGTTATCATAAGCAGCAACTAAGAAAAAAGGCTTGTCGTGCTTTTGTTTTAGAAAGTCAATACAAGCTTCTGATAACCCGTAGTCATTGTGTCCATATAATTTTTTAAATCCGTGTATTGAATCCGGAATATCCGATTCCGGAATATGCCATTTCCCTGAATATACACATTCATAACCTGCAGCTTGAATGAGGTTTCCAAGCCCTTTCCCTATATATTTCTGGGGAATAGATGAGCCATTGACTAATTGATTCAGCTTGCCAGGAGTTACACCTGTGAACATAGCAGCACGAGAAGGAGTACTTAATGGACAAGCACAGTAAGCATTGGTAAAACGTATACCATTTTGGGCAAGTCGGTCTATATTGGGTGTCTTGACATCAGGGTTACCGGTGCAGCTTAGGGCGTTAGCGGTATGTTGATCGGTAAAAATATACACAATATTGGGCTGCTTTTGGGCGGATACAACACTCGCCGTTAATCCCAAAGCTCCCGTAATAAGCAAGTTTTTCATATATTTATGTGAAAAATGATTAAGTAAATTAATTATATAGTTATTGACATAATGTAATCATTCATATAATATCCGTTTCCGATAGGAAAATCCCCACTACGTACTACTTTGTAACCCATGTGTTCATAGAACTGTTTTGCTTTATTTGAACGATTTACATTCAGTTCGATAGTACAAGGGGTATGCGGACAAAGACTTTTTATGTAATTAAAAGCAGTTTCCATTAGAAAACGTCCTGCTCCGGAACCTTGAGCATCTGGAAGTACATAAATTTTCTGTAGATGGAAAAGCTGTTTGTTTTCTTGTTCAATGGAAATATAGCCACAAGGTTTATTATCGTTGTAAGCAATAAAATATTGGTGCTTATCTGGACCCATCTGTTGGTGGAGAGAGGGAATAGAATACATCATTTCAAACATATAATCCAATTGTTGAGGGGATAATATATTGCCGTATGTATGTTTCCACACTTGGGATGCTAATTGTTGTATTAGACCGGCATCGTTTATATGGGCTTTTCTGACAGTAAACATTTTGTTGTTATTTATTAATGAATGAAATAATATCTTCTACTGAGAGCAATTGTTGTTCTCCGGTAATCATATTTTTCAATGTGATTTTGCCAGCTTCTATTTCTGTTTCTCCTACTAAAGCAACATAATTAATTTTTTTTGCATCTGCATATCCCATTTGCTTTTTCATTTTTGCTGCTTCAGGATATATTTCAGCCCGTATACCTGCAGTTCTGAATTGAGCGAGATACTTTATGCATATAGCTTCTTCTTTTTCTCCAAAATTTACAAACATTATCTGAGTGGTTTGTAAAGAATCTTTTGGATATAAATTTAGTTGATTTAATACGTCGAAAATACGGTCAGCACCAAAAGATATGCCGACACCAGATATTCCCGGCATACCGAATACACCAGTGAGATTATCATATCTGCCTCCACCAGTTATACTTCCTATTTCTACATCTAATGCCTTCACTTCAACGATAGCTCCGGTATAATAGTTCAATCCACGAGCTAGAGTTAAGTCTATTTCTAATCCGGATCGCAAAGGCGAAGCATCGATTTTGTTAAGTATATATTCTAATTCATTGATACCTTTTATTCCTATTTCCGAATTCTTCAATATCTTTTTTAAGGTAGCTAATTTTTCTCGGTTGCTCCCTTTTAGTAGGATGATAGGTTGCAACATGGCGATAGCTTTATCAGGTATGCCTTTTAAGCGTAATTCTTCGTTGACTTTTTCTAATCCTATTTTGTCGAGTTTGTCTATAGCTACAGTAATATCTACAATTTTTTGTGTTTCTCCGATTATTTCAGCAATTCCACTTAATATTTTTCTATTGTTTAATTTTATAGATACTCGTATTCCAAATCGATGGAATACTTCATCCATTAGTTGTAGCAATTCAACTTCGTTGAGAAGAGAGTCTGAGCCAACTACGTCTGCGTCACATTGATAGAATTCACGGTAGCGGCCTTTTTGAGGACGGTCTGCACGCCACACAGGTTGTATTTGGTAACGTTTGAACGGGAAGTTTATCTCATTTCGGTGCATGACAACAAAGCGGGCAAATGGAACGGTTAAGTCATATCGCAGACCTTTTTCACAGAAAGTAGCAGCCAGCTTATTTGTATTTCGAGATAGTAGTTCTTCGTCATTGGTATTTGAAAGAAAATCTCCTGAATTAAGAACTTTAAAAAGCAATTTATCACCCTCTTCTCCATATTTTCCCATAAGGGTAGATAAGTTTTCCATTGCAGGAGTCTCGATTGGCTCAAATCCGAAAAGCCGGAATACATCGCTGATTGTATTGAATATATAATTGCGTTTGGTCATCTCTAAGGGGGAGAAGTCGCGCGTACCTTTAGGTATGGATGGTTTTGCTGCCATAATTATAGTAGTTTCCGTAAAATGAAATGATAAATTAGTTATTCCTTACTTTTACAAAGATACTATTTTTTTTGTTTTATTCTATTTACGACTTTAGGAATCATTTTTCCCAAAATTATTCATTAAGATATTTTCTGGTATTGTCAGACTAATGTATCATTCTTTTTTGTATATTCGTCTTCAACATTAGTTAATAACCTAATAGAAAGCATGGCTATGAAACATTTTCCTGAGTCAGAATTAATTATCAATCAGGATGGGAGCGCATTTCACCTTCATATACGTCCTGAACAGCTCGCCGACAAAGTAATTCTTGTTGGAGACCCTGGTCGAGTAGATCTTGTAGCTTCTTTTTTCGATATGCGAGAATTTGATATTTCGAGTAGAGAGTTTCATACTATAACAGGAGTTTATAAAGGGAAACGGATAACGGTCATATCTCATGGTATAGGAACAGATAATATAGATATTGTTGTAAATGAATTAGATGCATTGTCCAATATTGATTTTAAAACTCGCTATGAAAAATCTGAGTTTAGACAACTGACAATGGTGCGTATTGGTACTTCAGGAGGTTTGCAACCGCATGTCCCTGTAGGTACATTTGTCATTTCACAAAAATCTATAGGTTTTGATGGAGTCTTGAATTTTTATGCCGGGCGTAATGAAGTTTGCGATCTTGATTTTGAAGAAGCTTTTTGCCAACATGTAAAATGGAATCCCCTGTGGGCAAAACCTTATGTAATTGATGCTGATCCTGATTTGGTAGAACAGATTGGCCGGGGAGAAATGGTCAAAGGGGTTACTATTTCGGCCAATGGTTTTTATGGACCGCAAGGTCGTGAATTGAGATTGCCGTTGGCAGATAAAATGTTGAACAAAAAGATTGAGTCTTTCAAATATAAAGATGGTCATGTCGTGACAAATTATGAAATGGAGAGTTCCGCATTGGCTGGTTTAGCAAAATTGATGGGACATAAAGCAATGACCGTATGTATGATTATTGCGAATAGAGTTGCACATAATGCAGATAGCAATTATAAAGATTCAATAGGAGATTTGATAAAGACTGTACTCAATCGTATTTAAATTAGGTTATCATAGATATGGATAATTAAGAAAAGCGGCTCAGAACTGCCATTGTAAGAATCTGAGCCGCTTTGCCTCTTAATAAGGAAAAGATGTACCTTAATTCTATTGCTTTTTGTATTATTCATTTTCTTTTTAGACTTTTGTTTTTGAAGCTTGTTTTTGAGTCTAACCGAAAAATTATAAAATCCAAAAATATCAATAAATAATAGATTTATCTTTCCTTTATTTAATGTTTTCCACCACTTTATCGGTGAAGATAAAGAATATACAAAGATATCAAAAAAATGATATAAATATCAAAAATGTTTAAAAATTCATCTATTTCTTGAATATAATGTTCTGATTGTTATAAGAAAAAAGAAATGAACAACATTTTATAATCTATATTTGTACAACTGTGCTACTAATTTTTGATATTCACTTTCAAGTTGTATGTAGTTTTCGATAGTTTGATATACCTGGATTGCCTCTACAAAATATTCTGACAAAGAAATTTGACCTTCATTCAGTGCTTTTTTCAGTAAATCCAGTGTGTTTTGTGAATTTAATAGTCTTTCGTAATCCTGTTTTGATTTTTCAAGACTTATCGCTTGAGTATATATTCCCTGTAATGTCGTTTCGTTAATCATTCTGGAACTTTCTATTTGCATATCCGTGTATAGAGACATTGCTTTTGCTTGCTTTATTTTATTTTTATTCTCGTACAATGGGATAGAAACTCCAAATGTTATTCCATTCGAAACGTCTTCTCCTGCTTCTCTTTTATACCCTAATTCGAATTTGGGGAGCCATTGAGATTGATTTAGTTTAATTTCTCTTTGTGCTATCTCTTTTTCTTTTTCTAAAGCAATTAAAGATGCATCAGCAGTTAGGGCTTCCACTTTCCAAGTATCAAAATCTGTGGGTAATGTTACTGGCGTGTATGTCGTTCCATTTAGAGAGATTGGTATACCTCCATTAAAACTTTGTAATTCTTTTCTTTTGGTTTCAAGAGCAGACTTTGTCCTTCTTGATTCAGTTTGAATATTCAATAATTCCATATCTATTCGGTTCGATTCCAAAATATTAGCATCTCCTTCCGATACACGTTTCTTATATAGTTCGGAGAGTTGCCTTGCATTTTGTAATCGTATATTTTGATATTCAAGTAACCGGTTTAAAGCGATTATGTCTATGCAGACGAGTTTGGCATCAAGTAAAATAGTTTGTCTTAGTTCCCAGTCCTGTTGGTCATAAAGAGAAGATTTTAACTTTACTAATTTGTTACGATTTGTATAGACTGTAGGGAAATCGAATCCTTGGGAAATTGTTAATTCCCGACTTGTCCCCAATGTTTTCGGGCTACTCCATAGATGATCATAAGCAATATTCGGATCAGGTAAAGTATTTCCGACAGAAGCTTCTAATTTCTTGGATTGTGTAAGTTGGTTATTTGCTTTTAGAGCTTTGTTATTAGACTCTATATTCTTAAGAACTTCTTCAATATTATTTTGAGCTCTTATTCCTATGAGCGTAAAGAATAACAAAAAGATTATGATAAGACCTTTCATATTTGTTCTTTTTTATGATTTAGATGAAGATAAACAATAGGTATAACAAAAGCGTTTAAAAAAGTAGATGTTATAAGTCCACCCAATATCACTTTCGCCATTGGACTTTGAATTTCATTACCAGGTAAATCCCCACCTAAAGCTAATGGTATCAAAGCTAAAGCTGAAGATAATGCTGTCATTAAGATTGGATTCAGACGGTCCAATGATCCGGTCAAGATTGTATCTGTCAAAGAATGACCTTCGCTTTTTAATTGGTTATAATGTGATACTAAGAGCATACCATTACGAGTAGCAATGCCAAATAGTGAGATGAATCCTATAATCGCTGGAATGCTGATTTCTCCCGTTGTAAATCGCAATATGAACACTCCGCCGATAAGAGCAAGTGGAAGATTTAATAAAATGGTCCCAGCTTCTTTTCCATTGCGGAACTCATTATAAAGTAATAGAAAAATAACCAAAATTGATATCATGGAAGTAAATAGTAATGTACGGGATGCAGCTTGTTCACTTTCAAATTGTCCTCCGTATTCGATATGGTAACCTTCTGGTAATTGTATATTATTGTTTATTTTTACCTGTATGTCATTAACGACACTTCTTAAATCCCTATCTGCAACATTGGCAGATATGACAATTTTTCGTTTTACGTTTTCTCTGTTAATAGTATTGGGACCAGAGGAAGATTCTATGTTGGCAACAACAGCTAACGGAACTTTAGTCCCATTGGCATCTATCATTAGCTCTTTTATTTTTTCAATATTATCCCGTTGTGTATCGTTTACTTTTACAGTTAAATCAAAAGTTTTACTTTCTTCATATACTTGAGATACAACTTCTCCGGCTAGTGCAACATCGACAAATTCTGCAAATTCGGGGAGTGAAATTCCAAATTTTGCAAGCATTTCGCGTTTAGGCTTAATTTTCAATTGAGGACGTTCGATTTGTTGCTCTACATTTAAATCGACGACTCCTTTAATATCACTGATAGATGATTTTATCTGATTTCCTAAAGAGAACATACGGTTCAGATCGTCGCCGAATAATTTAATAGCGATTTTTGCCTGAGACCCTGATAACATGGCGTCGATACGATGTGAAATAGGTTGGCCGATTTCTATATTAACTCCTGACAAAGAGCTTAGTTTTTGACGAATGTCAGCAATCAATTCTTGGTGAGAACGGTCTTTTATTTCATAAGGAGCTTCAATTTCAGAGACATTTACACCCAATGCATGTTCATCTAATTCTGCTCGTCCGGTTTTTCTCGCAACTGTTTTTATTTCCGGTACAGATAATAACAATTCTTCTGCCCGTTGCCCGATTTTGTCCGATTCTTCAAGCGATATTCCGGGTAAGGTACTTATATTGATGGTGAATGAACCTTCGTTAAATGGAGGTAAAAAACTGCGACCAAGAGTGAAGAAAAGAGCCAAAGCCACAATAAATAATCCGAGAGTTCCTCCTAAAACAATATTCTTATGGTTGAGAGACCAAATCAAAGATTTTTTATATATGTTTTTTAAAGTTCTGGCTACCCAAGGCTCTTGATTGAGTTTGTCATTTTCTTTTTTATTCCCTAATAAATAACTGCATAGTACTGGTGTCAATGTCAATGCAACTATTGTAGATGCTAATAATGCTATAATAAAAGCTATACCTAAGGGCATAAGCATACGGCCTTCCATTCCTGATAGAAAAAATAGTGGGACGAAACTTACAATGATAATAAGGGTAGAATTTAATATAGGCATCCTGACTTCTTTAGAAGCTTCGAATATAACGTCTATTGCCCGTTTCCGTTCCTTTTCTGGCAATAATTTATTTTCTCTTAGTCTTTTATATACGTTCTCAACATCTACGATAGCATCGTCTACTAAAGAGCCTATAGCAATGGCCATCCCTCCTAAGCTCATCGTATTTATAGTTAAACCCATAAAATGTAAGGTGAGTATTGATACCAATAATGATAGGGGTAGAGCAACCAATGAAATAATTGTCGTTCTAAGATTCATTAGGAACAGAAATAATACGATAATAACGAAAAATGCCCCTTCAAATAACGATTTCTGTATATTATCTATAGAATTATCAATGAAACGAGACTGCCTGAACACATCATTCGAAATATGTACATCAGGTGGCATAGATTTTTGCAAATCGATAATAGATGCATCTAATGCCTTGGTTAAATCTAACGTACTTGTATTTGGCTGTTTGGTAACTGTAACTAAAACTGCAGGGTTCCCTTTTTCAGAAGCTAATCCCAACTTGGGTGCTTTATTCCCTATTTGTATCGTAGCTATATCTTCTAATAGGATAGGGACGTTATTCTCTATTTTTACAATAGATTTGGAAAGCTCTTCTGTGTTATTAGTCGATAGTATTCCTCGAACAATATATTCATTTCCGAATTCGTATAAAATTCCTCCATTAGCATTTTGATTCATATTTCGGGTTACATTCATAACTTCATTTAGGCTTATACCATAGTGTTTCATTCGAGCTGGGTCAAGGAGTATCTGATATTCTTTGATTTCACCACCGATAACGGTAACTTGTGCTACTCCTCCAGTGGAAAGAAGACGTGGGCGAATTGTCCAGTCGGCTAATGTCCTGAGCTCTTGTAATGATGTGGTATCGGATGTAATCCCTAATATCATAACTTCTCCCAATATGGAAGATTGTGGCCCCATGGTCGGAATTCCTGCTGTTTCAGGGAGAATCCCATTCAGAGCGGTAAGTTTTTCAGAAGTTATTTGGCGAGCCCTGTATATATCTGTACCCCAGTTAAATTCTACCCAGACAACGGAAAATCCGGTAGTAGAAGATGAACGTACACGTCTCACATCAGTCGCTCCGTTTACTGCTGTTTCGACAGGAAATGTAACCAAACGTTCTACCTCTTCAGGGGCCATTCCTGGGGCTTCGGTCATGACTACTACAGTAGGGGCGTTAAGGTCGGGAAATACATCTACGTCCATATTTATAGCTGTAAATGTTCCGGCAAATAAGAGAATTATGGATGCTATCAATATAAGTAGACGGTTATTCAGAGAATAACGGATAATTTTATTTAACATACTCTTTTTCCTTTAATGATATTAGTGACTGTGAGAATGACCTTCAGGTATTATATTGCTGTTGGCTGCCAGTTTTATTTGGTAAGCTCCTTCTGTAACTACTCGGTCACCGGCTTTAATTCCTGATAATATTTGTACATCTTTACCATTGTTGGCTCCTATTTGTACTTCCTGCTTTTTGTATCCGTCTTCGTCTAATTGTATATATACGAAATAGGCTCCCTGCTCTTCTGTGAGTGATGTTATGGGGAGAACAAGAGCTTTTTCAATAGGAGCTGATAACAGATATACTTCAACAAATGCTCCCGGGATAATATCGCCTTTGTTATCGAATTCAAAAGTGACAGGAATATAGAATGAGTTGTTACCTGAAGATTTTCCATATGAGACCATTCGTCCGTTTAGTTGGGGGAGCTCATATATTTTATTATCATAAGGGGTTTTGAAATTTGCAGTCCGAATAGTAGGTAATGCTTTATAATTTCGTTCTGATAAATCGGCTCGAAGAATTAATTTTTTGTTTTGAGATATACTTAAAAGAGGTTGTCCCGTTGTTACATAATCACCCTCGTTCACTAATTTATTTTTGATATACCCACTTATTGGAGATATGACTGTTACACCTTTCACTCCTAATCTGTTTCCTGTGGCTTCATATGCAATACGAGCTGTTTCAAAATTTTGTTTAATTTGATTGTACTCTTTTTCGGATATTATTTTATCCTTAATAAGGGAATTAGCTCGTTTCAATTCGGTTTCTGCACTTTCATAAGCAATACGCAATTTTTCCGTTTGGTCTCCGTCTACTATATTTTTAGAAGAAATGGAGGCTAAAGTTGTTCCTGCAGCTACATAACTTCCGTCGACAATTCGAGTTTTGCCAAATGCTATAACTCCAGGAACGGTTGCTACTATAGTACTTTCATCTCCTTGTGCTCCAGAAATTTGCCCGCTTGTTTTTATAATTTGATTAAAATTCTTAGGTTCAATAGTTTCTACTTTGACTCCTGATGCCTGTGCTTTTTCTTTTGGTAGAATAATCTCGTCAGAGTGAGCCTCTTCTGTTTTATGATTGTGGATATCATTGTCTGCTTGATTGGAGTGTGAAGATGTAGAATGGTTACAACTTATTAATATGTAAGCCGATAATATAAGATATAAGAAAATTTTTTCCATTGTGTAATTGATTGTAAATTAGTAATGAGAATATATCAATAGTCTTTGTATCTCGCAGATACAAAAATGTACATACATAATAATTACGTATGTTCAAATTACCCAATGGAATGAGGAGGAGCTCTTAACCCGGAAGAGTGGGATAATAGAATTCCATGTAATTGTTCTACATATACCGAACAATTGAGAAAATCGGTAATGTTGGTTTCTATAGGACCAGTAGGAATTTCTGATAAGTTAAATACTGTCTGTACAGGTTGGATATGAATGCACGAAACATGGCATATGTGGATTCTTTCTGCTTGTTTGAATTTTGCAATACAATTGTCATCGCAAGGTACCTTATGGCAATTTTGAGTATCTGTCGGAACGGATTCTGTAGCAAAAGCTTGTAAACAAAGCATACCGTTGTCGTGATGATGATGAGGTAATACGGCTATTGCCAACATTATAAATGTAGCAAGGCATAAAAAAAATATTGATGATGTATTCCTCTTCATGCCGCAAATATAGTAAACAATCTGGATAATTAATAAAAATATTTCTTGCACCTTTTTTATTTTTAACAACTTGTTTAATATATATTTTCTCTGTTTAGATGGGAGAAATGTAATTGTGACGTTAATTTATTGAATGATTGTAAAATAAGAATTTGCAATTAACATTGTTTTATTATAGCTTTAAAAAAAGTATTGGCTGAATATTTCAATTTAGTGTGTTTTTAACTATAAAAACAATAAAACCGCGGTTTAAAGGGGCATCAAAAAAAAGCACATTATTTTTTTATCTGAAAATATTGTACTACATTTGACGCACAAATGTTTATTGGATTATTGTGCAAACAGGGGATATTCTTATAAAATATCAGGCAGAATACAATTAAAAAGATAAACTTTCGTTTTTCTTATATGATGTAGTATAAAATGTAAAAATGAAAGTTTAATGTTCCGTTTGAAATACACATGAGATACCATGGATGCTGATAATGGATGAAACAAGCGTAAAATTTATATTTAAACTAAAAACAAAAAGACTAAAGCTTCTTAAAAAACGAGGCTTGTTTTGAAAGACGGATTTACAATTATTATCAAACTAATTTAATTTAACAGTCAACCACTTAGAATTTTTTTTATTATGGAAACTAAAAAAACAAAAAAAGTTAAAAGATTTCGTGGCATTGAGTCTGCATTCTTGGTGATCGTAGGATGTTTCATTGTTGCCCTTTGTATTTTTAAATTTGTTTTGGGTAACCCTGACAACTTTATGAATGGAGATCCTTCCGGTCATCCACTGCCTGGAAATATGTTAGGTACTATTTATAAAGGAGGTATCATTGTACCAGTTCTTCAAACTTTATTATTGACCGTATTGGTATTGAGTGTTGAGCGTGCTTTTGCTATCTCTAAAGCTAAAGGAAAAGGTAATCTAACTAAATTTGTTCAGAATATTAAAAATGCTTTAGCTGCTGGTGATATACAAAAGGCTCAGGATTTTTGTGACAAACAAGGAGGTTCAGTTGCTAATGTTGTTACTTCTGTATTGAACAAATATGTTGAAATGGAGGGTAACGATACATTGACCAAAGAACAAAAATTGTCTTATATTCAAAAAGAGGTAGAAGAAGCCACTGCATTGGAACTGCCGAGTTTAGAGCAAAATCTTGCAGTTGTAGCAACTATGACAACTTTAGGAACTTTGGTCGGACTGCTGGGTACTGTGTTAGGTATGATCAAGTCATTTGCTGCTTTGGCTAATGCGGGTGCTCCTGACTCTGTAGCATTGTCCACTGGTATTTCTGAAGCACTTGTAAATACGGCTTTTGGTATCGCAACTGGTGCTTTGGCTGTAATTTCTTACAACTTCTTTACTAGCAAAATCGATAAAATTACTTATTGTATCGATGAAGTTGGATTTACAATTGTCCAAACTTACGCTGCTACGCATAAATAATTAATTAAGAAAGGAACGATTAATTATGCCAAAAGTAAAAGTAAAAAGGAAGAGTACGCTCATTGACATGACCGCGATGAGTGACGTGACTGTACTTTTGCTTACATTCTTTATGTTGACCTCTACTTTCGTGCAGAAAGAACCTGTGCAGGTGGCTACTCCTGCTTCGGTCTCGGAGATTAAGATTCCCGAGATTAATATCCTTCAAATATTAGTCGATCCTCAAGGAAAGATTTTTATGAGCTTGGATAAACAGGAAGATCGGGTAGCGGTATTAGAGGAATTAAGTAAAGAGTACAATGTCAATTTTACTCCTGAACAAGTAAATAAATTTAAACTTATCAATTCGTTTGGAGTTCCTATCAAGCAGATGCCTGCGTTTTTGGATCTTCCTACGGATGATCAGGATCGTTTGTTGAAGGATTATGGTATTCCCATTGATACTACAGCAAATCCTAGTAATGAGTTTAAAGCTTGGGTGAAAGCGGCTCGTGCGCAGAACCCGGATTTGAGAATTGCAATTAAAGCAGACCAAGCGACCCCGTATCCTAATATTAAGAATATCATGACTTCTTTGCAGGATATACGAGAAAATCGTTATAATCTGATTACGACACTTAAAAGCGTACCCGCAGAAAATTAAATTGAACCATTATGGCAGAAGTACAACAAAAAGACTCGGGGGGAAAGAAGGGTAAACAGAAAAAAATGAATATCCGGGTAGACTTTACCCCGATGGTCGATATGAACATGCTTTTGATTACATTCTTTATGCTCTGTACGTCATTGAGTAAACCGCAGACTATGGAAATTAGTATGCCATCCAATGATAAGAAGATTACAGAAGAAGATCAAACTAAAGTTGCAGAATCTCGAGCTATTACGTTAATATTGGGAGAAGATGATAAGGTGTATTATTATGTAGGATTACCCGATTATAATGATTACACATCATTAAAGGTTACAACGTATGATGCTGACGGTTTACGGGCTTTGTTACTTGACCGGAATAGAGATATAGTCGCAAAGATTAAAGAATTAAAGAAAAAGAAGCTCAATAAGGAGATCACAGACGAACAATATGACGAACAGGCTATAGAAATTAAAGGTGTTAAAACTGCGCCTGTTGTTATGATTAAAGCTACTGATGATGCTACTTATAAGAACCTGGTTGATGCTCTTGATGAGATGCAGATTTGTAGTATTAGCAAATATGCTATCGTGGACCTGACAGAAGGCGATGAATTCTTAATTGATAACTTGAAACAAAAAGGAGCCCTGACGGGGCAAATTGATGAATCAAAATTGTAACAAAAACTAATGACACTAAAAAGTAGAAGAAATGGCTAAAATAGATTTAACTTCGAGAGAGTGGTGCGATTTGGTTTTTGAAGGTAGGAATAAAGCTTATGGCGCTTTTGAATTACGTCAAAGTTCGCCTAAACGTCATAATATAGCTATGATTATAATTATAGTTGTTGCTGTTATTGCGTTTTCTGTTCCTGCTTTGATTCGTTTCGTAACTCCCGAAAAAGTAGAAGAGGCTATGACAGAGGTTACGACATTGTCGAAACTTCCTGAAGCTGAAGTAAAGAAAAATGAGGATTTGAAACCTCTTGCTCCGGAGACTCCTCCTCCTCCTCCTTTGAAAAGTTCTATTAAGTTTACGGCTCCCGTAATCAAAAAGGACGAAGAAGTAAGTGAGGAAGATGAGATAAAATCTCAAGATGAATTGGCAAAAAATGATAAAGTTGCTATTTCTATTGCCGACGTAAAGGGTAATGACGAAATCAATGGTGCTGATATTGCCGATTTTAAAGAAGTTGTAAGACCGGAAGCTCCGAAAGAAGAAAAAGAGGTTCCTTATCAGGCCGTTGAGCAGATGCCTCAATTTCCTGGTGGTGACGCTGAGTTGATGAAATATATTCAGGATCATTTGAAATATCCTGTAATTGCTGCTGAAAATGGTATACAAGGTCGTGTTATTGTACGTTTTGTGGTATCAAAAACAGGAGAAATTCAGGATGTAACAGTATTGAGGGGGGTAGACTCTTCTCTCGATAAGGAGGCTGTTCGTGTGATAAAATCGATGCCTAAATGGATTCCTGGAAAACAAAATGGTAATAATGTAGCCGTTTATTTCACCGTACCGGTTATGTTTAAACTTATGTAATCTTGAATTGTTTATATACAAGATACATGATATAGTATACTCCGCAATCCCTGTATCCTTTTTTGGATGTTTGGGTTGCGGGTATTTTAGATTAATACAAGCCTATGGAAGAGAAAATGGAAAAGACCGGGAGAAATGATGCTCCGAGAAGATTAAATCCGGGATATATATTCGGGATATTTATGATTATAGTTTATTTAGGAATGGCCTATTTACTAGTGTTTACTCCGTTGTTTGAACAAAATTTTTCACCGGCATTTCGTTATTCGATAGGAATAGTATTTTTGATATATGGAGTTTATCGAGCTTACCGTCAGGTAAAAGCTTATAAAAAATAGAAAGGAGGCCTTCTATGATATTCCGTTTGAAAAGGTGGATGCCGTTAGTGGCAGTGATGTGCGTTGCTGGAATTGTCTCCTGCAATACTTCTCCAAAAGAGAAGCAAGATACACCTACGTCTGGTGTTATCAGAATTAGTGCAGATGAAACTTTTGCACCTATAATACAACAAGAGATTGATGTGTTTGAGAGTACATATCCTGATGCAGGAATTGTACCTGAATATGTTAGTGAAGTAGAAGCTATTACGATGCTTATTCGTGACAGTGTACGTTTGGCTGTTACGACACGTAGTCTTACAAAGGAAGAAGAGGCTGCGTTGAATAGTAAAAAACTGTTTCCTAAGACTGTAAAGATTGCGACTGATGGTATCGCTTTGATTATAAATAAACAGAATCCAGATTCGTTGATTCGAGTATCTGATATTCGTAAAATTCTGACAGGAGAAATAACAGACTGGAATCAAATATATCCGAAATCAAATTTGGGTAAGATACAATTAGTATTTGATAATGCTAATTCCAGTACAGTGCGTTTTGCTATAGATTCTATATGTCAAGGGAAACCATTATCCCCTGATTTGAGAGCACAAAAAAGTAATTCTGGGGTGATTGATTATGTTGCTCAAGACCAGAATGCTATTGGCGTAATTGGTGCGAGTTGGATTGGTAATAAAAGTGATACGACCAATCTTTCTTTTTCTGACAAGATTACAGTTATGAATGTTACGGCAGATGATGTTGCAACTTTAGCAAATAGCTATAAGCCGTATCAAGCATATTTAGCAATGGGAACTTATCCGTTGACTCGGAATGTATATATAATTGTTACTGATCCTCGAAGTGGTCTACCCACCGGTTTTACGACATTTGTATCGTCAGATAAAGGACAACGTATTATTTTAAAAGCTGGAATGGTTCCTGCAACGCAGGCCATCCGGATTGTCAATGTAAGAGATGAATTATAATAATTAAAATAAGGTTTAAGTTATGAAGATTAAATTCCTATTACTTTCATCGCTGATTTTTGTAGGAGGGATGACTATGAAAGTTTCGGCAGCCAGTTATGCCGATGGTATAGAGTATTTTAAATCAGGGCAGCCGGATCGTGCTAAAATAATTTTGCAACGAACATTTAACGATGCTAGCACAAATAAAGCAGAGGCCTGTTATTATTTGGGAGAAATATATTCGGGCATGCAGAAAAATGATTCAGCAATGTACTATTATAAAGAAGGTATAAAGATTGATCCTCTCTATCCTTTTAATAAAATAGGTGAAGCTAAATTGATGTTAAAATCTAATACTAAGGGGGCTGAATCTATTTTTAAGGAAATATTAAAAGAAAAAGCGAATAAGAAAAATCCTGCTGTTCAGTTGGCTATTGCTAAGGCTTATTATGAAAATGTAATGCCAGAATATCAGAAATATTTAGATAAAGCAATTGATGCAGATAAGAAATTTGCAGAAACTTATTTATTCCAAGGAGATATGCTTGTAGATAAAAAGCAGTATGGAGATGCTTGTGGATATTATGAGATGGCAATCAGTTTTGATGTAAATTGCGTGCCTGCTTATGTAAAGTATGCAAATATTTATTTCCCGATTAATTCAACACTTGCTATACAGAAATTAGAAGATTTGAAAGCTTTGGCTCCCAATTCTGCTATCATGCAACGTGAATTGGCTGAGGCTTATTATAAAAATAATCAGTTTGGAAAAGCTGTAGATGCATATGCTCAATATATGGCTAATCCTAATCATTTTGATTCCGATCAACCTCGTTATGCTGCGTTGTTGTTCTTTGACAAAAAATATGATGAATCGCTGGCTTTGGTAAATGAGCTGTTAAAGAAGGATCCCAATAACTTTGTGTTGAAACGTTTGGCAATGTATAATTATAATGAGCTTAAACAATACGATAAAGCTCTTGAAGCTGCAAAGACGTTTATGCCGACATTGGATAATCCAGGATTTACCAGTCGTGATTACGTGATGTATGGGGCGATATTGATAGAGAATAAGCAAGCAGACCAAGCAATTCCTTTGTATGAAAAAGCTTTGCAAGTAGATACTGCTAATGTACAACTTTACCAAGATTTGAGTGACGCTTATCGTATGGCAGGACAATATGGTAAAAGTGCTGATGCATATAAAGAGTATATGAAACGTACAGGAGAAGCTTCTACTATGGATTATTTTTCATTAGGAGGTATTTATTATCGGGCAGGAAGTACAGCCCCTTCTACAACTCTAGAAGAATTAGCTGTGAAGAATGCTTATTTCATGGAAGCAGATAGTTTATTTACTCTTGTTGCAGAACGTGCCCCTGAAGATTATCGTGGTTTCTTGTGGCGTGCTCGGGCAAATGCAGGTCTTGATCCTGAGACGGAACAAGGTTTAGCTAAACCATATTATGAACAAGCTATGGTGCTTTTAGAGAAAGATACTTCAAGTAAATCTGCATTAGTAGAATGTTATAAGTATTTAGGATATTATAATTATTTAAAAGAATATGCAGGTAATGTGAAAGGTTTCCCTGAGACTCGTAAGTATTGGAATAAGGTGCTGGAGGTATCTCCAGAAAGTGCTGACATAAAAGCCGCATTGGACCAGTTACCTAAATAAGATATTCTGATTTAATAGTGTAAAAGTAGTTTATATTTATTTGCTATTTTTATTGTTATTATAGAAAAGAAAGAATAAAGTGAAAAAGTAAAAGCCTGAAAATTAAAAATTTTCAGGCTTTTACTTTTATTACATAATAAAAATAAAATCTTTATTAACTACTTTATTTCAATTTCTTCTTTTAAATCAATCTCTTCTTTTTCTTTATTGTAAAATTTATATTCGAGAAAAGCAAGTGACTGATCCGGTATTAATTTAAAATGAAATGTATATTTACATTTCCATTGCCATTTAAGGGAGAAAAATCCCTGATTGATAAATGCTGCAATAAAAGGATGCACATGTAAGTAGAAGTTTTTGATCTTGAGTTTATTGACCATGTATGCAATCTTATCTTCTAACCGATCTGTAAATAAAATTGAGGGGCGGATAGTACCTTTGCCAAAACATGTAGGACAATCTTCATTAGTATTGATATCAAGAGCCGGACGTACACGTTGTCTTGTTATTTGCATCAGTCCGAATTTACTTAATGGTAGGATATTATGTTTTGCCCTATCTGCTGCCATTAGCTCTTTCATGCGGTCATATAGCTTTTGACGGTTCTCTGGGTCTTGCATATCGATATAATCGATAACAATGATACCACCCATATCCCGCAGTCTTAACTGGCGGGCAATTTCTTCTGCGGCATACATATTTACGTCTATAGCATTGCTTTCTTGGTCAGAAGTTGATTTTGAACGATTACCACTATTGACGTCAATTACATGTAAAGCTTCTGTATGTTCTATAATCAAATATGCTCCGCTTTTAAATGATACTGTTTTACCAAATGAAGATTTTATTTGCTTAGTTATTGCAAAGTGGTCAAAGATGGGCAAATCACCTTTGTATAGTTTTACAATATCTTTGCGTTCAGGAGCTATCAGGCTTACATAATTATAAATTTGTTGGAATACGGTTTCTTCGTTGACATGTATACTTTCGAAAGATGTGTTGAATATGTCGCGAATTACACCGACTGTTCGTCCCGTCTCCTCAAATATTAGAGATGGAGTTTTGGCCTTTTGAAGCTTTAACAGAGAGTCTTCCCAGCATTTTACTAATGTTTTGAGCTCATTATCCAGTTCTGCTACTCTTTTATTTTCTGCTACGGTACGTACGATAACTCCAAAATTTTTAGGTTTTATACTTTGGATCAACTGTTTTAACCGAGCTTTTTCTTCGCTGGATTTTATTTTTTGAGATACCGATACTTTGTCGGCAAATGGTATTAGTACGAGAAAACGTCCGGCAAAAGATATTTCAGCAGTGAGGCGAGGGCCTTTGGACGAAATAGGTTCTTTGGCAATTTGGACTAAAACTTCTTGTCCTACTTTTAAGATATCACTGACCGTTCCCTCTTTATCAATATCGGGCAATGTATTGAATTTGCTGATTGATAATATCCGTTTACGATCAGATAAAGATTGTTTTACAAATTTTGCACATGAATTAAATTGTGCTCCTAGGTCTAAATAATGTAAAAATGCATCCTTTTCGTAACCTACATCTACAAATGCAGCATTTAGTCCAGGCATAAGTTTTTTGACTTTTCCTAAATAAATATCGCCTACCGAAAATGATATATTTCGAGCTTCTTTTTGCAATTCTACTAAACGTTTGTTTTCGAGAATTGCAATGGAAACTTCTTTAGGTTGGACATCTACTACTAATTCGTTGGACACTGTTAAATTTTTTTAGGTTCCGAAAATTTGGTGTTAAAATCTGTGCTTTTTTATGCTTATTTATTAAAGCACAAAGAACAAACTTAGAAAAGACCTTTTCTTATAAGTTTGTTCTTCAAAACTCTTAATAAAACTGTAGAGTATACAGACATTATTTTTTCTTCTTATGTCTGTTTTTTCTCAGTCTTTTTTTGCGTTTGTGTGTGGACATTTTATGTCCTTTTCTTTTTTTTCCGCTTGGCATGATTCTATGCGTTTAAAATATTAATACTATATAACTGATTTAGTTATTTAACTTCTCCCATGAATGTTTTGGCAGGTTTAAATGCCGGAATATTATGCTCGGGAATAATGATTGTTGTGTTTTTTGAAATATTGCGGGCAGTTTTTTGTGCTCTTTTCTTAACGATAAAACTACCGAAACCTCTTAAATAAACGTTGTCTCCTTTTGCTAACGAGCCTTTTACGGTGTCCATGAATTGTTCCACTGTTGCAAGAACAATTGCTTTTTCAATACCGGTATTCTTTGAAATCTCGTTTACAATGTCTGCCTTAGTCATTTTTTTACAATTTTGTTATGATTATGTTATACTTTATGTTATTAATTTTTTGGCTTGCAAATATATAGCTTTTTCTCTTTTTAAAAAAGTCAAACCTTATATTTTTAAATTGGTAAGCCGTATTTTCGGACGTTAAATTGCAAATATCGGAATTATTTTTCAAACAAAATGCTAATACACAATAAATAATGAATATTTCTTACTGTAAAGGTCGAAAGATGATATTTTATTATTTTTACAATATTTCTTTGCTCATAACATATATATATTGCATTAATTATTTTATCTTTAAGCCTGAATAAATTTGTATTTACTCAAAAATGGAAATTTTTATTATTATTGTTCTTATTTTGATGAATGGTGTCTTGTCGATGTCAGAGATCGCATTAGTTTCGGCTCGTAAATCTCGTCTTGAAGCAGATGCTAAGAAAGGAAGCCTTGCTGCTAAAACTGCATTAAACTTGTCTAATGAGCCAGATCGTTTTTTATCTACCATACAGATTGGTATTACTTTGATTGGTATCCTTACTGGTTTGTATTCCGGAGAATCTTTAGCTGCCCCTTTTGCATTGATACTCTCCTCTTTTATTCCATCTGCATATACTTTAGTTGTTGCTCAAGTTATTATTGTAGTGGTTGTAACATATTTGACTTTAATTATTGGAGAGCTGGTTCCTAAACGAATAGGAATGGCCTTTGCAGAAAAGGTTTCTAAGCTTGTAGCTCGGCCGATGAATCTACTGTCGTTATTGGCTTCACCTTTTGTTTGGTTATTATCAAAAAGCACAAAAATAGTAATGCACTTGTTGGGATTAGATAAAAATAGTGAAGAAAATAAAGTCACAGAAGATGAAATAAAAGCAATAATTCGGGAGGGAACAGAAGATGGCGAGGTTCAGGAGGTAGAGCAAGATATTGTTGAGCGGGTATTTAATCTGGGTGACAGGAATATTGGTTCGATAATGACACACCGGAATGATTTGGTGTGGATCGATATGAATATGTCTCGGGAAGAGTTGAATAAAACGATTCTTGAGGATATGTATCATGTGTATCCTGTTTCATCAGGTAAGCTGGACAATGTTTTGGGTGTTGTCTTTTTAAAAGATATTTTTGGAAAGATAGAATCTTCTGATTTTGATATAAGTACGGTGATATGTCCTGCCCATTATATGCCAGAGACGTTGAGTGTTTATAATGCTTTGGATAAGATGCGCCAGAATCGACTAAAATATGCTTTGGTTACTGATGAGTTTGGAAGTATACAGGGCATTGTGACATCAAGTGATATTATGGAAGCTCTTATTGGTACATTGCCGGATGCGGAAGAAGCTCCGGATATTGTAGTTAGAGAAGATGGGTCCGTATTAGTTGACGGACAATGTTCTTTTTATGATTTTTTGGCATACTATGATTTAGAAGAACTGTACCCCGATTATAATTATAATACAGTTAGCGGGCTCATTTTGGAAAGATTAGAGCATATTCCCCGTACTGGAGAAAAATTGCATTGGTTAGATTTTGAAATAGAAGTAGTTGATATGGATGGTGCCCGTATTGATAAAATCTTGGTAACACGAGTGGCAAATGTGGGAGAGTGAAAAGATTGAATGATAATATAAAACATAGGAGCTGATATTTTTTATCAGCCCCTATGTTTTATACGTTTGAAGTTCCAATTATTCATTGAGTAGCATGCTTTGAGCCACTTCGTGAGCTTTATCTTTTCCGAGACTTTTCACGATGATTGCAAGAGTGAATGCAATAACCATCCCTGGTCCTTTACCTGTTATGATATTATCGGATACCTCTACTGCTTTTGCTGTGTAAGTTCCTCCGGCTAAGTGGGATTCGAAGCCTGGGTAACAGGTTGCATTCTTTCCGTTTAATAAGCCTAAATCGCCTAAAACTGATGGAGCTGCGCAAATTGCTGCGATATTTCCCTTGACAGAAGCGTGGTTTTTTAATAATTGTCTAAGTAATTTGAATTCTCCCAAGTGTGTTGTTCCTGGTAGGCCTCCTGGTAGTATAAGCCAGTCAATATCAACAATGTTTTGGGGTTCGTATAGCATATCTGCTATAATGGCTATACCGTGTGCACCTTTAACTTCTTTTTGAGATGTGATTGATACTGTTTTTATAGGCATACCAGCACGCCGCATCATGTCTACTATGGTTGTAGCTTCTGTTTCTTCGAAACCTTCAGCTAGAAATAAGTAAGATGTTTTCATAATTGATAAAATGTATTGATTAACATATTATTCTCTTTTTCAGTGCAACTAAGAGAGAATACATTGAAACATAACAAATATAGTTTTATTTTTTCATAAAAAAAAGTGTTAGTAAAAACTTAATTCTTACTAACACTTTTTTTTAAATGGTTAAATTCTTTTGTGAAGTATAAGCTTATTGTAATGTTCCGTTTTCTGCTTGTTTTATCATATTTTCATTTGCAGTAATATAAATGTCAACTCGACGATTCTGTGCACGACCTTCGGCAGTACTGTTATCTGCTACAGGTTCATTATATGCTTTCCCAGCCGTAGTCATACGACTGTTGGGAATTCCGTTTTGGTTCAAGAATGTTGCGACAGCTTGTGCTCGTTGTGTTGACACTCTTTCATTTACAGCTAATGTCCCGGTATTATCAGTATGCCCCCAAATTGTTATATCTGTTTCGGGATTATTGATAAGCGATATTGCAAACTCTTTGAGAGCAGCTTTAGACGAAGAACTGAGAGTAGTCCCGTTTGTTGGGAATAATATGCCACTAGCAAAGGTTACCTTTACAGCTTTTAGGCCATTTGTGTCAGTAACAGTTTCTACTTCTGCTCCTTGTATTTTTTCAAGTTCCGCTTTTTGCTTATCCATTTTTTTCCCAATTAAAGCGCCTGCGCCAGTTCCGACAGCTGCACCCACAGCTGCACCGATTGCTGCGCCTTTACCTTTTCCAATTAGAGCACCTATTCCAGCTCCTACTGCAGCTCCACCGGCACCGCCGATTAGAGAACCTTTACCTGTGTTGTTCATTGTCCCACAACCCGTAAATAAGATGGCTACAGACAATAATACGGCCATGAATTTTACTTTTTTCATTTCTTACTTATTTTTTAGTTAGATATTTAAAATCTAATTTATCTTATGAATTGATAAATCAAAATTACCTAAATTTTGATTACTATGTTCATATTTATGTATATTTTTTAAGTAAAAAATTTTTCTTTATTCCTTTTCTGATACTTTGTAGCATGAATTATACTCTGTGGATGTTATAAATTAATTGATGATTCGGAAAAAAGATGTACCTTTACTCTTAGAATAATAAACGTATTATAAATGAATACATTTGGAACCATATTCAGATTGACATCTTTTGGTGAATCTCATGGTAGGGGAATAGGTGGAGTAATAGATGGTATGCCTGCTGGAATAAAAATTGAATATGATTTTATTCAGAATGAGTTGAATCGTCGTCGTCCAGGGCAATCTTCTATTGTAACACCTAGGAAAGAAAATGACAAAGTAGAATTTTTGTCTGGTGTATATGAAGGATATTCTACTGGAGCTCCGATAGGTTTTGTTATTTATAATGAAAACCAGCATTCCTCCGATTATAATAATCTGAAAGAAACGTTTCGACCTTCGCATGCAGATTATACATATACCCAAAAGTATGGAATCCGAGACCATCGGGGAGGAGGACGATCTTCGGCTCGAGAGACAATTGCACGTTGTGTAGCAGGAGCGTTGGCGAAGCTTGTCTTGAAAGAGTTGTCTATCGATATAAAAGCTTTTACCTCACAAGTTGGAAATATAAGTTTGTCAAAAGATTATCGCCAGTATGATTTGTCTCGAATAGAAGAAAATATTGTTCGATGTCCAGATGAGAAAAAGGCCGCCAAAATGATTGCATTGATTGATGAGGTCCGTGCAGCTGGTGATACAATTGGAGGAGTGATAACATGTGTTATACAGAATATGCCTGTAGGTTTAGGCGATCCGGTCTTTAATAAGTTGCATGCAGAGTTAGGAGGAGCTATGTTAGGAATAAATGCGGTCAAAGGATTTGAATATGGAATGGGTTTTGATGGAGTACAATATAGAGGCTCACAAATGAATGATGTATTTGTACAAAAAGATGGTCGAGTGTCTACATTGACGAATAATTCTGGTGGAATACAGGGCGGAATATCTAATGGCGAAGATATTTATTTCCGGGTAGCTTTCAAACCTGTGGCAACAATACTGAGAGATATACAGACTCTGGATAAAAGTGGAGCAGAAGTGATTTTGAAAGCAAAAGGAAGGCATGACCCCTGTGTGTTGCCGCGGGCAGTCCCCATCGTTGAAGCTATGGCTGCTATAGTAATACTTGATCATTATTTATTGAATAAAACAAAACACATTTGATATTATGGAAGCTAAACAATATATTGAAAAGAATAGAACACGTTTTTACGATGAGCTGTTTTCTCTGATTCGTATCCCTTCGATTAGTGCTCAACCTGAACATCAACAAGATATGAGAGCTTGTGTAGAACAATGGAGAAAATTGCTGCTATCGGCAGGAGTTGATACAGCAGAGATAATGGAGACATCATCAAATCCTGTTGTATTTGCTACAAAAATAATAGACCCTTCTGCTCCCACCGTTTTAGTGTATGCTCATTATGATGTTATGCCAGTGGAACCTTTAGACTTATGGGATACTAATCCGTTTGAGCCGGTCATACGTGACGGGCGTTTATGGGCTCGTGGAGCTGATGATGATAAAGGCCAGTCTTTTTTGCAAGTTAAAGGTTTTGAGATTGCTTTGAAAGAAAGATGGTTGCATTGTAATGTGAAATTTTTATTTGAAGGGGGTGAAGAGATTGGCTCCCCTGGATTAGCCGAATTTTGTGTAGAGCATAAGGAGATGTTGAAATCTGATATTATTTTGGTATCAGATAACAGTATGGTGGGGAAAAATGTCCCTTCTATCACAACAGGATTGCGTGGTCTTGCCTATTGGGAAGTCGAAGTAATTGGCCCTAATCGAGATCTTCATTCCGGTATTTTTGGTGGAGCGGTTGCTAATCCTATTAACGTTTTATGCAAGATAATTGCAGATATAACGGATAAAGACGGGTATATTACGATTCCTCATTTTTATGATGATGTCGAGGAGGTGTCGGCTGCCGAACGTGCAATGTTGGCAGAAGTTCCCCATAATGATAAAGATTATGCAGAGTCAATTGGTGTGAAAGCTTTATTTGGAGAAAAAGACTTTTCGACATTAGAACGTACAGCAATACGTCCTACATTTGATGTGTGTGGAATTTGGGGAGGTTATACGGCAGAAGGTTCCAAAAC
The DNA here is from genome assembly GCA_000803105.1 of Coprobacter secundus. Lineage (GTDB taxonomy): Bacteria > Bacteroidota > Bacteroidia > Bacteroidales > Coprobacteraceae > Coprobacter > Coprobacter secundus. Next base: position 404,534 of record JTDA01000002.1, on the reverse strand, counting down.
GGTGTTGCCGTCAAAAGCTACCGCAAAGATGTCTTGTCGTCTTGTCCCACATCAGCAACATGAAAAAATATCACAATTGTTTATTGATTATATTTATTCTGTAGTACCTGATTATGTTACGGTAAAAGTAACCCCGATGCATGGAGGAGATGGCTATGTGTGTCCTATAGATATGCCAGCTTATAAGATTGCAGAAAGAGCTTATGAAAAAGCTTTTGGTAAGCGTCCTTTGGCAGTTCGGCGAGGAGGGAGTATTCCTATTATTGCGGATTTTGAAAGGATTTTGGGTGTAAAATCATTGTTGATGGGATTTGGTTTAGAATCAAATGCAATACATTCTCCAAATGAAAACCAGCAAATTGAGATAATGGAAAAAGGTATAATTGCTGTAGCTGAGTTTTATAAAGAATTTGGAAAATGATGATTATGTACAATGAATAAGATGTATTATTACGATTTTGGAACATTTCTTAAACGGCAATTCCCATTTAAAGTTCAAAAAATCTCTATAAATGCGGGATTTACTTGCCCAAATAGGACAGGAGAAAAAGGTTGGGGAGGTTGTACGTATTGTAATAATCAAACTTTCAGTCCTGAATATTGTCATACGGAAAAATCTGTTACGGAACAGGTAAAAGAAGGGATTTCTTTTTTCGGGAAAAAGTATCCTGAAATGAAATATTTGGCTTATTTTCAGGCTTATACAAATACATATGATTCGATAGATTTATTAATCGAAAAGTATGAAGAAGCTTTGCACATTTGTGGTGTTGTAGGCATCATTATTGGAACGCGCCCAGATTGTGTGTCAGATGAACTTCTTTCATATTTATCAGATTTAGCCAAAGAAACGTTTGTTTTAATAGAATATGGAGTTGAGTCTACCAATGATAGTACACTGAAGTTTATTAATAGAGGACATACATATGAAGACTCAGAGAAAGCGATTATACGGACTGCTAAAGCCGGCATTATGACTGGGGCACATATGATATTAGGTTTACCTCATGAGTCTCGAGATATGATTATTTCCCATGCCGTACAGCTTTCCCGCTTACCTCTGACGACGTTAAAACTACACCAGTTACAACTGATAAGACATACTCGAATGGCACATCAATATGAAGAACATCCCGAATGGTTTCATTTGTACAATGTAGATGAGTATATTGATGTAGTAATCGATTTTATGGAATATTTGCGATCAGGTATTGTTCTCGAACGTTTTGTATCACAGTCTCCAAAAGATTTGTTGATTGCTCCACAGTGGGGTCTTAAGAATTATGAATTTACAGCACGATTATTGAAAAAAATGAAAGAAAGAGATACATGGCAAGGTAGATACACAAAAGGGATATTATAACATTTAAAAACTTACTTTATGGAATCGTCTAAAGTTTATTTTACAGATTTGCATACCACTCCACGTCGAAATCTGTTGGATAAAATGGAATTAGTAGTTCGAAAAGCAGGAATAGCAAATATTAATTTTGATCATCAGTTTGCTGCGATTAAAATTCATTTTGGAGAGCCGGGAAACTTAGCTTATATACGTCCTAATTATGCAGCACGTATGGCTTCATTATTAAGGGAATTAGGCGCTAAACCTTTTCTTACAGATTGTAATACATTATATTCTGGAGGGCGTTCGAATGCAGTTGACCATTTGCAAAGTGCAATGGAGAATGGTTTTAATCCTATATCGGCTCAATGCCAAGTGATTATTGCAGATGGATTGAAGGGAACAGATTATAGCGAAATTGAGATAGGGCAGGAATACTGCAAGACTGCAAAAATTGGGGCAGCTATTGCTGATGCTGATGTGATTGTAACAATGAATCATTTTAAAGGACATGAACAGACAGGTTTTGGAGGAGCATTAAAAAACTTAGGAATGGGATGTGCAAGTGTGGGCGGGAAATTGGAGCTACATTCGGCTTCTGCCCCTGTTGTAGATAAGGATAATTGTCGTGGATGTAATATTTGTGTAAAGCATTGTGCTCATGATGCTATACATTTAAATTCAAATCATATAGCCGAGATTGATTATAATAAATGTGTTGGTTGTGGACAATGTGTGGCTTTGTGCCAATACGATGCAGCAATATTAGGAGAAGGTGATACTTCAGAACGGCTCAATTGCAAAATTGCAGAATATACATTGGCTGTTTTAAAAGATAAACCAAACTTTCATGTTAGTTTTATTATGAATGTCTCGCCGGAGTGTGATTGTTGGAATCACAATGATGCGGCTATAGTCCCTGATTTAGGAATTGCTGCTTCATTTGATCCTGTAGCATTAGATGCAGCTTGTGCCGATATGGTAATGAATGCTCCGGCAATTCAAGGATGTAAGTTATTTGAAGAACATCGGCATGAGCATTTGGAAGGAGTGGATAAATTTAAGTTAATGCATCCTGATACAAATTGGCAAGCGGGTCTTGAACATGCTGAAAAAATTGGACTTGGAACTCGAGACTATGAATTGATAAGAATATGATGTTGCAATGAAATTTTATAGGAAATAAAGAATATCCCATAGAGTTTTTAATATAAATTCTATGGGGTATTTTTTTAGTATATTATAATTTTATATAGACTTGTGTATTTGTTTATTAGGAAATATGTACAGATTTAAACTACTTGTGTACAAAATTCAATTTAATATTTGAAAGTAATAAGTTCTTTTGTAACAGAGAAAGAGACAAAAATGTAATAAGATTAAAATTGGGTAAGATAAAGCCTTTCAGTTTAATCTTAATCTAATAAATTAAAATTGTACATGAACAAAAATTGTTATTGGGTTTTATTCCTTATTGTGTTGTTACCTGTTTATTCGGTCTGTTCTCATGCTACGGAAAAGGAATCGATGCAAACAGTTATAGAAAAAGCTTTAGAGCACGCAAATAATCAAAGTTTGATATTAGCAAAAAATGTTACTGCTCTTCCAGGAAAGTTACCGAAGTCTATAAAAAATGGAAAATTGGAGACATCTTCATCTGATTGGTGGTGTAGTGGTTTTTTCCCAGGGACATTATGGTATTTATATGAATATTCTGATGATGAAGAGATTGGCAAATATGCAACTCTTCTTACCGAACGTATAGAAAAAGAGCAATATAATAAAAATACACATGATTTGGGATTTATGCTTTATTGTAGTTATGGAAATGCATTGCGTTTAACAGGAAAGAAAGTATATAAATCGATATTAATTAATGGTGCTAAATCTTTGAGTACACGTTATAACCCAGTTGTTGGATGCATACGTTCATGGGATTTTAATAAGGATAAATGGCAATATCCGGTGATTATTGATAATATGATGAATCTTGAGTATTTGATGTGGGCTTATAAAGAAACTGGAGATGAAAGATTTAAAACAATTTCTGTCAATCATGCAAATAAGACGATGGAGAACCAATTTCGGGCGAATTACAGCTGTTATCATGTAATTTCATATTCTCCGGAGACAGGAAAGGTGATGGTCAAAGGAACTCATCAAGGGTATAGTGACGAGAGTGCATGGTCAAGGGGACAGGCTTGGGCTCTATATGGGTATTCAATGATGTATAGAGAAACTAAAAATGAAAAATACCTTGTTCAAGCAAAATGTATAGCCGATTTTATACTGAATCATCCGCGTTTGCCGAAAGATAAAATTCCTTATTGGGACTTCGATGTACCAGAAATACCGAATGTGTTAAGGGATGCTTCTGCTGGAGCTATTATAGCATCGGCATTGATAGAAATGAGCCAATTTGTTGATAAAGATACTGCTAAAAGATATTTAGATGTTGTTGAAACTCAAATAAGAACTTTGGCTTCTCCTGATTATACAGCAGCTATAGGAACAAATGAGGGATTTATCTTAAAACATAGTGTAGGTTATTTCCTTGCAGGTTCAGAAGTAGATGCACCCCTTACATATGCTGATTATTATTATGTTGAAGCTCTTTTAAGATATAAAAAGTATATTTTAAATAATTAACCGTATAAGATATATTTTAAAAATAAAGAAAAACTTGATATAAAATAATAACCATGAATAGAAATTGGCTATATCAAATTGAAGTTGCTAGAGATAATTGATATAGGGAAGGTAGTTTTAAGCATATACAATTTGTTGAGGTATTCGAAAATAGTTATTTAAATTTTATTATGATATAATTTGAAAAATTTATTTATATGAAAAAACACAGGAAATCAAATCAAAAAGTCCGTTGGCTCAATTATTTAGAGGTAAAATGGAGTTTATTGTTTGTAATGTTGTTGATGTCTGTGGCTGCATTTTCACAACAAACGGTGACGGGAGTTGTCAAAGATGCTGTTGGAGAGCCTTTGATAGGAGCCTCGGTGATGGTAAAAGGAACGACAACCGGATCTATTACCGATATTGATGGTAAATTTTCTATTAAAGCATCTACAAATTCAATATTAGTTTTTACATATGTCGGTTATCAGAATCAGGAGATTCCTTTAAATGGAAAAACTTCATTGCAGGTAGTCTTAAAAGAAAATTCTAAGGCATTGGATGAAGTTGTGGTAGTTGCATATGGAGTGCAGAAAAAGGAAAGTGTGGTTGGGGCCATTTCACAAGTAAAAAGTACCGATTTGGCTCGTTCGGGTGTTCCTACATTGTCTACATCATTGGCTGGACGTGTTCCAGGTATGGTTACTGTACAAACTTCCGGTATGCCGGGAGCAAGTGAACCTAAGATTTTTGTCCGGGGATTATCTTCTTTTACTGGGAATAATCAACCGTTGGTACTAGTGGATGGAGTAGAGAGGCCATTAAGTGATATAGATGCTTCAGAAGTAGAAAGTGTATCCGTATTGAAAGATGCTTCTGCTACAGCGGTTTATGGTGTTAAAGGTGGCAATGGAGTTATTTTGGTTACTACTAAAAGAGGAAAAGAAGGAAAAATGGAAATCTCAGCCAGTGTGGAACAAACCTTAAAACAGTCTACGAGTAGTGGTATACAAGAGAACTCATATAATACGTTGCTTGGCAGGGATAAAATGTATCGTAATCAAGGGAAATGGAGTAATGTTTTGGGGGAGAGTGTCCTTGAGCACTATCGTAATCCTGCTAATCCGTATGAGCGGTATATTTATCCTGACTTTGACGCTTGGGAACAAGGGGTAAAACCTTTTGCATGGGATACTAGAGCTTCGGTTTCTGCAAGAGGTGGAACTAAATTTGCTAAATATTTTTTAATGTTGAGTTATCTGCATGAGGGTGATTTGTTAGCATCAGACCAGTCATTATATAATGCTGATTATCGTTATGATAGGATGAATTATCGTATGAATTTTGACTTCGATGTAACGAAGACAACTCGAGTTTCTGTGTCGAGTGGAGGTTATATTGGAACTACGAATTATGGTGGTAATTCCAGTTCAGGAGATAGTGGAAAAATCTTAAATAGTTTGTATACGCAACCTCCTTATGTTTCTCCATTTGTTTATCCAGCATGGTTTGTAGAGAAATACCCTGATTCTAAAAATCCGACAATCTCAGACCGTCCGGCAGGAAATTTAGTCTCTCCGTCTGCAGGTACAGGATTTTTTACTCACAATTATAATGGGACGACACGTACTGTGAAAGACCGTTTTGGTATTGATGTGAATTTAGATCAGAAATTAGATTTTTTGACAAAAGGGTTATCTGCTAAATTAAATTTTTCATACAATAACTATTCGACATGGAATGGTGGAGGAATTACTTACACCAGTGATTATTATATTTTTAATATTGATGGAGATAATTACTACTGGGATCGTTATTTAGGAGGAAGTCAAAATGATTATGATGAAGTAACAGAACCTTATCAAACTACTGTTTCTCAGGATCGTAATGCAGCTTCGTATGATTATGTATATAGTTTCCAACTCAATTATGCGAGAACTTTTGGAGATCATACGATAACAGGATTGGGTTTATTTGAACGTAGAATTCAGCAAGTTGGTTCAGAATTTCAACATAGAGAAGAAAAGTGGAGTGCTCGTGTTACTTATGATTATTTAAGTCGCTATATGATTGAGGCTACCTTGGGAGTCTCCGGTTCCGAACGTTTTGCACCAGCTAATCGTTTTGGTTATTTCCCTTCGGTTGCTGTTGGTTGGAATATAGCAAAAGAACCTATTTTTCTACGGATTATGCCAAAAGAGTTTAGCAATTTGAAATTACGTTATTCGTATGGAGAATCAGGTAATGATCAGGTTGCAGGATTTTTATATATTTCTGATTATACCAATAGTATAAGTTTCAATTTAGGGGGACCTACATCAAGCCGACCTACAAATTCTATTATAGAGGGAAAGGTCCCAAATGAACGAGCTCAATGGGAACGAGCCAAGAAACATAATTTAGGTGTTGATTTAGGCTTTTTCGATAATACTTTGACATTGAGTGGTGAGTTTTTTGCGGAAGATAGAGATGGTATTTTGATGAGTCGTAGAGCTGTTGCGTCATGGTTTGGGCAAGATATGGCAGATATGAATATTGGAGCCGTAAAGCGACATGGATTTGAGTTTGAGTTATCATACTATGGTACTATCCGTAAAAAATTAAATTATTGGATTAAGGGTAATTATAATTACAATGAAAATAGAATTACTAATCAAGATGATCCATTGTTACTCCCAGATTATCAAAAACTGGCGGGAAAACCTATAGGGACTATAACAGCTGCAAAAAATATAGGTTATTACCAGAATATGGATGAGATGTATAATTATAATTTGTCTCAGAGCGGTTTGATGGTAGTTGGATCAGATAAATTATTGGATTTTAATGGTGATGGAAAAATCGATTCAAATGACTATATACCGGTAGGAAAAACTTCTCGTCCGAATATAACCTATGGTATTTCTGGCGGATTAGAATACAAAGGTTTTGAATTTAATTTTCTTGTGCAAGGAGCTGCATCTATTTCGCGTAATTGGGGAAATGGAATCAATAATCCTATGTTTTTTAAAGATCCGGGAGAGATGTATGTAAAAGTAAAAGGCCGAGATGATATGTGGACTCCTGATAATCGAGATGCCGAGTATGCTACTTGGGGTGGATGGACCACTTATGATGTAGCAACGAGTAAAGCATTAGTGAGTGGTAAATATTTGAGATTGAAGTCATTAGAACTTGCATATTCATTGAAGGGAAATTATATGAAAAAAATAGGTCTTTCTTCTGCAAGAATTGCTTTGACGGGGTATAATTTATTGACATGGGCACCAGGATATATTTTAGGAGATCCTGAGAATGAACCGGATAGTTTTAGTCTTACCTACTATCCTATACCACGTAGATATACGCTTTCTTTACAAATTAATTTTTAATCATTAAAAATTGTGCAACCAATGAGAAAATTAATAAAATGTACTATATCCTTCTTTATTCTTACTGTTGGGCTTAGTTCTTGTGTTGATTTTTTGGATAGGACCCCAGATTCAGTAGCTTATGATGATGAAGAGGTCTTTACAGATTATACTAAAAGTCAGGAGTTTATCAATCAATTGATGACCCCGTTTCGGTATTTTGATGATAATGATATTGAAGGAGCATATGCTAGTACTAGTTATTATGGAACACACGGGAAATCTTGTTATGGACTTCGGGAACGGATTACAGATAATTGTATCTATAATCCAAAATATTCTTGGGTAGCGATTAACCGGTATCGAAATGGAGACTTTTGGAGCGACCGTAGTATATATTGGAGTGAAGGTTCAGATATTCGTTTTGAAACTATTTGGAAAGCTATTCGTGTTGCAAATGTGTCTATCTCTAATATCGATAGATTACAAAATGCTACAGAAGAGCAACGAAATAAAATTTTAGGAATGGCTTATTTTCTACGAGGACATTTTTATTTTATGTTGTTGCAGGGGTGGGGCGGGATGCCTTATATTACAGAGCCATTAGATCCGGAACAAAATATGGATCTCCCTAGGGAGTCCTATATTGAAACGGCGAAAAAGATAGCTGCAGATTTTGAGACATCTTCTACTTACTTGCCTTTGATTATAGATGAAACGGAATGGGGGCTACCTTCTAGAATGGCTGCTAAGGCGTATAAGGCAAAAGCTCTATTATGGGCGGCCAGTCCGTTTGCTAATAAAAATAATGATCAGCAATTGTGGGAAGATGCTGCTATTGCGGCAGGAGAGGCGATAAAAATGGCAGAGGAGTCGGGCTATTATCAATTGATAGATTTAGAAAATTTCAAAAAATTATTTGTTGATTGTAACGAAGAGACTCTAAAGGAGATAATTTTTGGAAGATTATTTAAGAATACTACAGGACCGGGCGGAAGTAATGCTCCTCATTACTGTGGCATTCCTTCGACAGAGTTTGGTGCTAGTGCTTATGGCGCGGAATCGGTTACTGAAAATTTAGCTCAATGCTTTACTTGGAATAATGGAGAACCTATAAATCCGAATACAGATGAGTATAAACATCATCCTTATACAGGTGACGGTGTAAATCATACAGGAAGAGACCCTCGTTTTTATCAAACTATATTGTATAATGGAGCCTCGACTCCTCAAGTGACGGCAAAAGGTCGTACTGTTCAGATTTGGAATAAATCATATAATGGTTCTGTGGCAAAGGAATTGGTTTTACAAGATGGGAATGCCAAAGAAGGGTATACTATGACAGGATATTATAATTGGAAATTGTATTCTGATGCGTACGCCAAAAAAGGCAAGACAATGGTTATGTGGAACTATATCCGTTTGGCTGATGTCTATTTATATTATGCAGAGTCAGCTAATCGGGCTTGGGGACCGACTGGAGTTCCATCTCAGATTCAAGGATTTTCAATGACAGCTGTAGATGCGATAAATAAGGTTCGTGCACGGGCTCAAATGCCTTCTTATGATAATGCAAGCCCTTCAGAATGGTTGCGCCCAGGATCTGTTGAAGAATTTGAAAAGAAAATTAGAAATGAATATCGGGTGGAGACCGCTTTTGAAGAAAAGCGTTTTTATGATTTGCGTCGTTGGAATTTAATGCTTGATGCTGATGTACAGACTACATATGGCATGTATATTGAACAGACAGGTCCAGACCAATATACATATACAGTAACTCCGTTAGGATATACATATAATTTAAAATGGTTACAGCATCATTATCTGTTTAAAATCAAGACAACCGATACGTCTTTAGGTCCTAATTTTGAGCAGAATCCTGGATGGTAATTGATTTCACAACTTTAAATTTGATTCTATATGAAGTTCAATATAAAATATTTATTTTTTACAATGGCCTTTTCATCAGTTGCAGTAAATGCACAATTGTCTCTTCCTGCCGATTCTGTAGATAAAGCTAAAAAAGAGGTCAATGTACTTTTTGGTCAACAGGAGTATGGTCGTTTTGTCGGAAACATGAGTACCATTAAGGGGAGTGATTTGGAAACTTATCCGGCGTTGATGATAAATGAAGCTTTGGCAGGCAAGCTACCAGGTGTTTTTATTCGGCAAAATCAGGGGACTCCGGGAATAGATGATTTTAATATAGCTGTTCGGGGTAGTTTGGGAGGATATATAGTTTTAGTTGATGGAGTAGATAGAACTTTGACTCAATACGATATCGAGCAGATTGAGGAGGTTACTGTTTTAAAAGATCCAGTATCTAAGGCTCTTTATGGAGGACGGATGTGTAACGGTATTATAATGGTAACAACAAAACGAGGTAAAAATACAGGAAAGGAGTTTCGTTTGAATATACAGCAGGGGATGAAACGTCCGACTCGTTTGCCGGGTTATCTCAATGCTTATGATTTTGCGACTAAATATAATGAGGCACTTAGTAATGACGGAATTACGACTGGGAGATATGACGATGCAGCTTTAGAAGGTTATAAAAATGGGAATAGGCCCTACCAATATCCTGATGTAGATTATTATGATGAGTTTTTGAATAATTTTATGAATGTGACGAGGGTCAATGCCGAATATTATGGCGGTAATGAAAAGACTCGTTATTATGTGCATGGTGCATATCAGAATGAAGGTGGCCTTGAAAAGTATGGGGATAAAAAGACCAAAATGAACGCATTTAATTTGCAAGGAAATTTAGATACGCAATTCTCAAAGGCAATTTTATTACATGCCAATTTTGCTGGTTATATAGGAGATAGAGTAAACCCTGGAGGTTTTAATTTTTCTACATTATCATCTCGTTATCCGAATGCTTATCCCATTTTCGTCGGAAAAGATAGTGTTGGGGGTACTTCGAGCTGGTTAGATAATCCATATGCCGCACAGGCTTTGACTGGATATTATAGGGAATCACAGATTCGTGTTCAGGGGGATATGGCTTTGACTTTTAAATTAGACCGTTTTGTAAAAGGCCTGTCTGTAAAACCGGTATATTCTTTCGATGTATATCATATGCAAAAGTTATCGAAAATTCATCGTCCAGCTATTTACAGTATTGCTTCATTTGACGAAAATGGCAATCCATTGACATTTAATGAAATACAAACTTCTCAGCCTGCAACGGAGCAATCTTTTGCTGGAGATGATTATCTGAATCGATGGACATTTATGACCACGGTTTCATATGATCGTGTTTTTAATAAGAATCATGCATTTAAGGCTGATTTAGTTTATTATATTTCTAAAGCTAGTACGGCTGGAGATCAGTATGATTATAAACGATTAAATTTAGGGTTACGAGCCAATTATACATTCAGAGAAAGATACACAGTCGAAGGTGTTATTAATTATGTGGGTTCTCAAAGTTATGCACCGGATCATCGTTTTAAGTTTTATCCGGCAGTTGGTGCAGGATGGTTGGTTTCGAACGAATCTTTTATGAAAGATATAGATGCAGTTGATTTTTTTAAAGTAAATGCTTCTTGGGGTATTATGGGTGATGGTAATATTTCTCCGAATCTGTGGAGACGCTCTTGGGGTTCGGGCGGACGCTATTATTTTAATTCATCATCTTACGGAGCAACATCTCAGCTGACACAAGTAGAAAATTATGCGTTGAATTGGCCGAAACAGCAGGAAATCGATATCAGTTTAGAGATGAATTTTTTGAAAAGTATATATGCTAAATTTTCTTATTTTGATTATAAGCAAACTGGACTATTAAGTAAAAAGGTTAATACAGTCCCTTCCATCATTGGTGGAACTTTATTTTTACCTTATGACAACTTTGAGGAGAGTGGTATGAAAGGTATGGAAGTCGAGTTGGCATATGGTCGTAAGATTAAGGATTTTAGTTTTAGAATAGGTGCACATGCGACTTATAGTAAAACGAATAAAATTGTAGTAGATGAGTTAAATGACCCGAATTATACAACAGTAGGTACACCGACAGATGCTATTTGGGGATATCGTTCGAATGGCTATTATACGCAAGCCGAAATTGATGAGATACAAGCAGGGACTAGTAATTTACCGATGTTGGCCGATTTGAATCCTTTGACATTGAAAGCAGGAAATATTAAATACCAAGATTTGAATCATGATGGGGTTATAGATAAATATGATACTGAAGTAATTGGAAATTCGGCTCCGAGATTGATGTATGGTTTTGATTTTAATTTCGGATATAAAGGTTTCAATCTTTATGTTATGTTCTTAGGATATGGAAAACATGATTGCTTATTAAATAATACATATTATCAGATACATTCTACTCGTAAATATTCTAATGTATTAAATGATGGACTTCCGAATGGTAATCCTCATCCTCTGTTGACAACAGGTGAAGGAACGAATGATTTTCAGACTTCGGATTATTGGATAGCTAATGGACGTTATTTGAAATTGCAAAATGTTGCTTTATCTTATTCTTTGCCAAAGAAAGCCATTGATAAGATGCGAATGAAGGAAATGAAATTTACTCTTTATGGAACGGATTTATTGACATTTTCGAAAATAAAAGGTTTAGATCCAGAGTCTTTTGATGCCGGATTAACACAATTCCCATTGTTTAGCACTTATGCATTGGGAGTATCAGTAACATTCTAAAATAGAACTTGATTATGAGAACATTCAAATATTTATCTATCATTCTTTTAGCCTTTATGTTTGATAGTTGTTCCGATTTTTTGGAACCGAATATGGATAACTATAAAAGTGAAGAAGTTATAGAACGGGCGAAGAATGATTTTATGGGAGTATTATATGTGACTTATGAGTCTTTGCCGAAACGTATAGATTTTACTTATGAGGCTGCGACTGATAATGCGGTTACAAATAATGAAAGCACAGCATCTTCTCGAGGAGCTAGAGGAGGGTTGACGGCAATGAATAATCCCTTTGGAGATACATGGACAAATAATTATCAGGCTATAAATAATATAAACTGGTATATAGAGAGAATGGTTCTGGACCCGACGCAAACAATCCCTACGCCTGTGAGATTTGACTTGGATCCTGATGTAAATATGCAATATTTTTATTTTACATTAGGAGAAGCTTATTTTATGAGGGCATGGTTCCAATTTGATTTATTACAGAAATACGGGGGTATTGCTGCTGATGGTAAAGCATATGGTTTCCCTATTTCTACTAAGTATTTAAATACGGAGATGAATTTAGATCAGCCTCGTAATACATACGAAGAATGTGCAAAACGTATCGCGGCTGACTGTGATAGTGCCTATAAATATCTTCCATTGATTTATTCGAAAACAAATGGAACTTTGGCGGATGGATTGGTGACCGAATCAGGACATGCTTCGGGAATTGCGGCTTTAGCATTGAAAACAAGAACATATCTTTATGCAGCCAGTCCGGCTTATAATACTGATAATGACACTGAAAAGTGGAGGAGAGCTGCAGAGGCAGGTATGAAGGCTATAGATGCCATCGGTTTTGATAATTTGCGGTCTTTTGCAGCTTATATTAATAAAAGCAGATTGAATGATGGAGACTATACTAATCCGGATATATTCTTCAGAGGACCGGTCCAAAAGGAAGTGACCACTTATGAAAAGGAAAATTTTCCCCCAAGGGCCGGTTCAGGAGGTGGATACATAAATCCATCTCAGAATTTAGTAGATGCGTTTCCAATGAGCGATGGTTATCCCCGTACTGCATCGTCCGAGACAAAACCATATGATCCGAATAATCCGTTCAAGAATAGGGATCCGCGTCTCGATTTGTTCATTCTTCGTTCAGGGGAATCTTTTGCCGGAATTTCTATAGATACGGAAGTTGGAGGATTAGATGGTTATGGTACTGATGTAAATGCAACCCGTTCGGGATATTATTTACAAAAATTATTGGATAAAAATGTGCGTATAGAAGCGGGGAAAGTAGTTACTACAAGTTTTGTTACTATACTATTAGGACGCCCTGAATTGTATTTGAATTTTGCTGAAGCTGTTCTTATGGCAACAGGTAATCCTGATGATAAGACATATAAATATTCGGCGAGAGAGGCTTTACAGATGATAAGAAATAGAGCTTTAGGAGCAGGCAAAGACACCTACTTACCATTGGTAACGTCGTTTGATGCATTTTGGAATTTACTTAAAAATGAACGTAGATTGGATCTCTGTTTTGAAGGACACCGCTTTTGGGATTTGAGACGTTGGAGTGAGGGTATATCTGATATGCAATCTATTAATGAACCGGTATATGGCATATATTCGGATAATCCGTTGGAATTGAGACAGTATAAGTCTCCCTATATGCCAATGCCGTATAGTGAAATGATAAAAACGAATAATTTAGTAAATAATGCCGGTTGGGAGTAAGAGAAAGGTGAGTAAGATTTAAGATGTTAGTTTATAAATTTAAAATCAGGAATATGAAAAAAATCTTTATAGCAATAGCCATGATCTCGGTTTTTTTCGGATGCAAATATGATGATGATTATTTAAATCCGAAGTTAGAGACAAAGGCTTATTTTGCCTCAAAAACTGAATATACTCGATCTGTAATCGTAGGTGAAGGTATGCAGTTCCGGATTGGTGCTGCGATGTCTGGTGTTATTGAAAATACGAGGAATGAGACGGTCGATATGATTATCAACAAAAATGCAGCTTTGTCAGAAGGAAAAACATTGTTGCCTGATACACATTATAATTCGTCAGAATTGTCCGGTACTATTCAGGCGACAATACCCGCTGGAGATTTTTTAGGCTATTTTACAGTTCGGATAGACTCCATAAATTTTCTTTCTGATGCAAAGTCGTTAACTGGAGAATATGCTATTCCGGTAAAGATTGTCGGGACATCTTTGGAATCGGTAAATGAGGAGCTAAGTTTTATACAGGTTTTTGTAAAATATATGTCTACAATTGATGGTTATTATCTTTATCGTTCCACAGTAAAAAAAGAAGTGGCAGGTACCATTGTAGAAGAAGAAACTATAACTGAGTCTTATCCAAATGAATCTGATAATAGTACATTCAGGTTGGAAACTAAGGCTCCTTTTACCGTGAGTGTAACTCCGGCTGTTAGTTCTTTTATGAATGGATTAAAGTTCGATTTGACTTTAAATGAAAAAGATAATACGGTTACTATTGGAACTGTATCAGGTTTTCCTGAAGTAGTTGCTGATGGGGAGAATGTATATAATAAGAAAACTCGGGATTTTGTTTTGAATTATAAATATACTGAAAATGGAACCGTTTATCATGTTTCTCAGGAACTGATTTTTAGAAATAGAATGGTTGATGGAATAAATCAAACGAGAGAATATCTTAGTTATTTTAATTGAAGATAATGGTACTTTGTAAGAAAGGAGAGTAAAAACTCATGAGTAAGATATTATATATAGTTTTTAGTATTGTTATAGCTGGATTTGGAGTAGTATCATGTTCTTCAGGGGGAGATGAACCTGGTCATATTTCTGGAGGGACGGAAAATAATGGTGGAAATAATACGGAATCTTCAAGCGATACGGTTTTGGTTTTTCAATCTGGTTTTGAAGGGAATACTCGTATAATTCAATATGGAGAGTCAACGAATGATAATATCATAGGTTTTGACCCCAATTTAGAACATAGCAATTGGAATGATTTGAATAATAATGAGATACGTACTATGTATATTAATTATGCCGGAGGCAGTAAGGCAATAAGAGGGGCTGAGATTGTTCAGGATCCTATCAATCCCGATAATAAAGTCTTAAAATATTGGATGAACAATTATTGGGCGACATCTGACGGCCAGGAAAAAGCTCGGGTACAATTGGAACTCTATGATATAAAAGACGGGTATAAGGAGTTTGCTCAATCGGTAAGAATATATATTCCTGAAGATTTTCGTTCGATATTAAAAGGTTATTCAAAAAGTATTACATGGTTTACTATCTCTGAATTCTGGAATAATGCAGCTTGGGTAGAAGATTATGGATTTCGGGTTTCGTTAGGAATTGGTAGAGATGCAGCTCCGAGTAATGATTATTATTTCACTTTAGGAGCAGAAGATGATGGGTTTAAAGGTGTGTGGACAGCTACTGATAAGAAAGTAAAGATACCGTTTGGAAAATGGTTTACTATGTATTATTTGTATAAAGAAGGAAATAAAGAAACTGGACATTTTTACATGACAATAACTCCGGACGGGGAGTCGGAGCAAGTTGTATTTGATATACATGATTTTACGCATTGTACAACAGATCCTTCGCCTAATGGTCTGAATGCATATAATCCAATGAAAATGTATACATCGAAAGAACTGATGCAATATGTCAATTTGAGAGGGAAAACTTTAGAAATTTTCTGGGATGATTTTAAGCTTTGGAAAATAAATAATACTAAAAAGTAAAAAGAGCCTTATGATAAAAAGGAATAATTGGTATAGAACGTGTTTGATTTTTTCTATGTTTCTAGGAGGCTGTAGTTTGATGGCTCAGAGATCTTCTTTATTAATAGCTGATTTTGAGTATCAAAAAGAAGTTGAGGCATTGCCCTCAGATATGGAACTGATTTTTCAATCTGGATTTGAGGGTAATACTAAAATTGTTTCTCGAGGGGTAGATGATGATATTGTGGGTTCCGATCCTAACCTTCCGAAAAGTGATTGGGATGCGTTAAAGCGGGACATAATGAGTATTGTTTATTTTAATTATACAGGAGGGGATGCATCGAAACGATATGCAAGAATTGTTGATGACCCTACTAATCCTAAAAATAAAGTCCTCCATTTCTGGTTAAATGATTATTGGTTAGCATCAGAGAATCAAGAAAAAGCCCGAGTTCAATTAGAATTCCATGGTATTAAAGGAGGGTTTAAAGAGCTTTATCAATCTGTGAGGGTATATCTGCCGGAAGATTTCAATACTGTAAAGGAATATCCTAAAGCCTTGGGTTGGCTGACTATTGCCGAGTTTTGGAATAATGAATGGTGGAGTGCCGGAGAGGAACATGGATTTCGTATGTCTATGGGCATTGGAAAAGATGCTGGGACTGTTGAGCATTTGTTCATTACTTTAGGTTCTGAGAATGCAGGATTTAAAGAAGTTTGGAATGCTACTAATCCAACAGTAAAAGTTCCTATTTGTAAGTGGTTTACGCTTGAATATTATATAAAAGAAGGGAATGCTGATAATGGACGTTTTTATTTAGCTATAACACCTGACGGAGAAGAAAAACAAGTAATATGTGATGTTCATAATTTTACACATAATACTAGTGATACTAACCCGGATGGTATTACTGCTTATAATCCGATAAAGTTATATACTTCGAAAGAATTAGTCAGTTTTATGAAGTCAAAAGGTAAAACCCTACAAATTTATTGGGATGATTTGAAATTGTGGGTGCCTAAAAATCAATGACTTTTATTTAATGTAAGATGAAAAAAGTAATAACATTCATATTATTTCTGTTTTTCTTTTCAGTGCTAAGTCATGCCCAGAATGTGGAACGGCCGGCTTTATACGGGATAGCCAAGATGACGTATCGTATTAGTAATTTCGATTTAGCTCAAAGTTATTATGGAGAATTTTTGGGATTTTCAAAGGCTTTTTCGTATTCTGGAAAGGAAGGAACGATTGATTCATATAAAATAAATAATCGGCAGTTTTTGGAATTTGTAGAAGATAAGAATGCTTCTCTTAAAAAAAGGCTTGTTTCTGTATCTTTTGAGACAGAAAATGCTCAAAAGATGCAGGAATATCTTCTTTCGAAAGGAGTCGCATTAGATAGAGACGTGTATATAGATGGTGCTGGAAATAAAGTTTTGCTGACACATGACCCTTCTGGAATACCGATAGAGTTTATTCAATATATGCCGGGGTCGAAACATGTAAAAAGTATGGGCCGGTTTTTATCTTCAGAACGAATAGCAACCCGTATCCATCATGTCGGTCTATATAGTAAGCAGATGTTGGAAAACCCTGAATTTTACACTCAAATTCTAGGTTTTCAGCTTATCCTTCGAATACCGGAAGATAGAAATGTAGAACCTAAATTACTTTATTTCAGAATTCCGGAAAGTGCAGAAATGATAGAACATTACCCGTCACCGGATGAGAATTTTAATCATCCGTGTTTCGTTACGATGGATATGCAAGAGACATATTCAATTTTGCGTACCAGAAAAAAGACAGAAGTTTTGCCTCCTCCGGGTATGGGAATGGGTAAACGTTGGCTGTTGAATATTTGGAATCAGGATGGAACGAAAGTTGAATTTACAGAACCATATATGTCTATATTTTAAAAGATATTTTTCGGTCATTGTAAATTAAAAGATAAGAGATTTATGAAAAAAATATCGAGGAGAGATTTTTTGAGAGCTTCTGCCGTTATGGCGTCAGGTTTGATGTTATCATCTGAAGAAGCATTGGCGAGGAAAGTAGAAACTTCAGACAGTGTAAAGACGCTATCAAATAAGAATAAGTGTATTTATGATGCAAAAGATTTGCCTACTGTTGTATTAGGTAAAACCGGTGTAACCATTCCTCGTATGGCTTTTGGCTTAGGAAGTCGTTTTTGTACAATAAAGAGTGAAGAAGAGGCTGATAATATCTTGAGAAAAGCTTTGGATAGCGGGTTGTATTATTGGGACACAGCCAGTGTTTATTCCAATGCTGATGGGAAAATTATTAGTGAAAGTCGTATAGGAAATGTTGTAAAAGAAAATAGAAATCGTATTTTTTTATCGACAAAAATATCGAATCGAGACCCTTATGAGGCGATGAGGAGTATTGAGTTAAGCATGAGGCGAATGGAAACGGACCATTTTGACATATTGATGATTCATGATGTTCATTCTCTGGAAGATAATAAGAAAATTCTTGAAAAAGGAGGCTTGTTGGATATTTTGTACCGCATGAAAGAAGAAAAGGTTGCCCGATTTATTGGATTTTCGGGACATGCTGACCCTAGAGCTCTTACAGATATGGCAGAGAAAGGAAATTTTGATACGATGTTATTTGCAATGAATCATTGGCCGGGAGGAAAGGGCAACTTATCTGACCGACAAGAGCAAGTAATTCCTGTAGCCCAGCGTAAAAATATGGGGATTATGCTGATGAAAGTGATAAGGCCTTTAGATACAATAAAAGAATTGAATGCAGATGAACTTGTGCGCTATGCATTGTCTTTGGATGGGCCTCATGGAATTACAGTAGGGATGGATAGTATGAAGGTTCTTGAAAGTAATTTGAGAATATTGAAAGAATTTAAACCGATGAGTAGTCTTGAAATGAAAAGAGTTGAAATGGCTCTTACCCCCTTTTTTCATCATGAGAATTTGCCTTGGATGAATGAAGATTATTTTGATGGTTTTTGGTCTTGACTGTTTGTAATAAATATGTTGGATAAGCAAAATTAAGGTAGAGTATTATGTGTGTAAGATTATGGCTTCTTATTTATTCTGTGGTATTTTTATTTTCATGTTCTCAAAAGACGAGTAGTGATGTAGAACAAGTACGAGAATTTATTCGTAGTTCATGGGACAAAACTGTAAGAAACAATCAAGAAGGAGATAGTACGTTGATAGGATTGCCTTATCCGTATACAGTACCTTGCATAAATGAGGGTTTTCAGGAAATGTATTATTGGGATACCTATTTTACCAATGAAGGAATGATCTTGGATGGACATCTTGATTATGCAAAAAATAATGTGGATAATATGTTGTATATGGTTGATAAATTTGGCAAAATGTTGAATGGTAACCGTACTTTCTATTTGAACCGTTCTCAACCGCCATATCTGAGTATGATGGTAGCGAGAGTGTATCAAGAAAATGGAGATAAAAAGTGGTTGAGGAAAGCTTATGAAACATTAAAGAAAGAATATAAATTTTGGATGACAGAACGTATGAGTCCGGTAGGGTTGAATCACTATGATAATTCAGCTACTCAAGCATCGGTAGATTCTTTTTTATGTGTCGGGAGTGAACGTTTAGGTACTGATTTTAGTAAAAAAGGGCTAACGAATGAACAATTGAATTTATTGGGTCGGAACTTATTGGCAGAGTGCGAATCTGGTTGGGATATGAATCCTCGATATGAAATGCGTTGTCTTGATTTTTGCCCGATAGATTTAAATTCGAATTTATATTTATATGAGAAAAATTTTGCCTATTTCACTAGAGAATTGGGCATTGCTGATTCTTCAAAAGTTTGGCTGGATCGTGCGGCTCAAAGGAAAGCTTTATTAAAAAAATATTGTTATAATAAAGCTGACAAACTTTATTATGATTATGATTATGTAAATAATCGGCAATCCGATATTGTATCTGCTGCAGTTTTCAGTTTGATGTATGCAAAAGTGGTTGATCAGTCAGAGGCAAATGATTTAGTAAAAGCATTGGACAAATTAGAATTTGAGTATGGTGTTTCTACATGTGAGAATAGAGATTATCAATATTCTTATCAGTGGAGTTATCCTAATGGTTGGGCTCCATTACAATATTTAGCGGTCAGGGGACTTGATAATTATGGATTTAGAAATGAAGCTCAGAGAATTGCCCATAAATATGTGGATATGGTAACTAATACTTATAAGACAACAGGCCATTTGTGGGAAAAATATAATATCCGTAAAGGTAATGCCGATGTTCGTAATGAGTATGAAATGCCGACGATGTTGGGATGGTCGGCAGGGGTATATGTTTATTTAACAGATTATCTAGATGATGGTTTCAAAATGAAAAGATAAGAATATTAGTAACTGACTTTATAATTTTTGCAACTATGACGAGAGCAATTTTTTCATTGCGATTTATTTTGTTAATATGGACAGGGATATTTTTTCGTCTATCGTTTGCACAGGCCGATGGATGGTGTCCTACTCGTTTTACAAAAGATAATACAACTAGTAGTACTGAATTGAAGGTTGTGGATAATCCGATGAAGGAAGTTGGGATAAATGAGTCGAACAGAGTATTAAAGCTAAGTAATATTGATAGGCGCGGATGCATTTGTTTGAATTTGACAAGGTATATAGGTGATGCGAAAGATCGTATTACTGATATTGGTAGATATGACAGACTACGGTTTAAGTATTATATAGTTAACTCTCTTTATCCTGATTATAAAGTCCGGATACGGATGAACGATGGAGTAGGAGATGTGGCTGATGCTCAATGGTCGAATATGGATAAGAATTGGAAAACTGCGACTTTTAGTTTCCCCAAAAATTCAGAAGCAACTTGGATACAAATACAGACATATTATACATCGATTGGTGCATGGGATGATCAGTTCCCTGGGATGGAAATATATCTTGATGATATAGAATTGTTAGATTCAGATTATGCTATTACATCTGTAGACGAAAATAAAAAGAATGATATAATCTTTTGTCAGAAAGATCGGAATTTAATAGTAAAGAATTTACAACCCGAAGTTGTTGTTTCTGTTTATGATATGTTTGGTAAAATGCTTTGGGTTGAAGGAGAAAGTCAACATGAAGTAAAGTACGATTTCCCTGTAAATGGATTATATGTAGTGGAAATAAGGAGCAGAAATGATGTTTATAGTCGTAAAATCGTGATAAATGATTAGATAGAGTTTTATTAACCCGGTACTGTAAAGTACCACAAATTTTATTATTATGAAAAAGATTTTTTTACTTTTTGCATGTATGGCTGCGATGACAGCTTATTCTCAGTCTTCTGTAATGGTTGCTAATTTTGAAGATGATGGTACCGATAAAATGTTTTCTGACCGAATTAAAGAAGACGGTATGACATTGATTGATACGAATGTGGATAATCCTCTTCAGAATGAAAATAATCCTTCAACTAAGGTAATGTCTTTGACCGAGATCCAAGGAGGAGGACAGACTCGTATTGGTTTTGCTGGTCAGTGGACGGGGAGTGCATATGAATTATTTTCTGAAGATAATCAAATTTTATTGGCTGTTGATGGAAATATTATTTATGACGTGATTCGTATGAAAGTTTATGTTGAAGGTGAAAATATAGAACCTGATTGTATTAAAGGCTTCAGAGCATCATTGTTTGATTATTCAAGTCAGGAAGATAATAATAAATTTACAGCAACTTGGAGCAATCCGGAATATTTGGATATGACAACAACTTGGCCTGATTGGAATGTAGCTACCATTAAGCTAAAAGTAAATCCTGGAAATTCTGGGCGTATGGTACTTGCTCCCTATTTGAAGTGGGAAGGTGTGGCAGATGGTGTTACTATATACATTGACGATATCGAATTGTTGAATTCTGCAGATCTGCCATCTTCAATTGAAACTGAGAAAGCTGAAAAATTGAATTGTATAGTTAATGGTAAAGATTTGGCTGTTATGAATCTAAAACAAGGAACAACAATGGCAGTTTATGATATCAGTGGTAGGAACGTAATGACGGCTACTGTTGATAGTGATAATGTACATTATACTTTTACGTCTGAAGGCATTTATATTATTTCTGTAAATAATGGTAAAAATATAGTGACAGAAAAAGTAATAATAAAATAAATATAGAAGATTAAAAAGCGTTATACAGAGTTTGGGCGGAATATCCAATAAGTTGTTGATTATCGGATGCTCTGCCCGAATTTGTTTTAGTGATTAAGTCTTTATTTTACCCATTAGTGTACATACTTAAATGATTTATGTACAAAATTTAATATCCTTTTATTGATTATTTAAGTCCTTTGTTATATAGGAAATTTAATTTAATAATTTATGTCTTGTATGTAGACATTTAAAAATCTATTATCCCATGAAGAAAATTTTTTTACTTTTCTTGTCTTTATTCATGTTTGCTTTATTAGTACATGTGCAGGCTCAAAATTTAGTATTTGCTGATTTTGAGAATAAAGGAACAGACCAGTGGTGTGAGAACCGTATAACGAGTGACGGTTCTTCTATTGCGATTGTAGATAATCCGTTGAAAACGGATCGGAACAGTTCGGATAAAGTGTATAAAATCTCAGATATTGTTTCTGCAGGAGCTATATGTCTTGACTTACGTACCTATTATTCTGGTGGATATCATGATTTACCGGAAGAAAATGTAATAGATATATTTAACCCTGATGGTACGCTTAAATATGATAAAGTTTCTATCAAATATTATGCGGAAGGAAATGTAACCTATAGTTCTTGTATTTCCAATATTAGTATGAAAGAACCGGAAGGCGCAAGAGTTACATTGACAGGAAAAACTTGGGATTATACGTTAGAGCAAATATCTGGACAATCTTGGACTGATTGGAATACGGTTACATTCGATTTGTCAGATTTAAAGTCGAATCCAGATCGGTTGCAGTTTTTTGCTTACCATGTAGGTTGGGGCAATCCGGCAGTAACAGATGTTAATATTTATGTGGATGAAATTGTATTTCATGAGGCGGAGAAGGTAGATCCTCCTTTAGTTGTTATTACATCGAGATTAAATTTTGCAGATTTTGAAGGGAATGGTACAGATCGCTGGTGTGAGAAGCGTATCACGGAGCAGGAAGATGGCAAAGCTCCCAAAATTGCTATTGTGGATAATCCATTAAAAACAGAGCGGAACAATTCAAATAAAGTGATGAAATTGACTGATTTCAATAGTGCTGGAGCTATTTATTTGAATATGACAGCTTATGGAAATGCAGGAACTCCGTTAGATGAAAAAGACCAAATTGATTTGGCAAATGAAGATCGTTCAGCTTGTAAATATACAAAGATGTCAGTCAAATATTATATAAAAGGCAATTATACACCGAGTTATTTAGATCAGATAAAAATACAATTTTTAGAGTATACGGCTGCACAATCGGGTAAGGTTTGGACATACCCCTTAGAAAAAACAATAGGAAAAGACTGGACTGATTGGAATACTGTAACTTTTGATATAAGTAACTTTAGTTATAAGTGTAATCGAGTGCAATTGTTGTCTTATTATGTAGGTTGGAATTTGTCTGTTCCTGTTTCTGATGTAGAAGTTTATATAGATGATATAACGTTTTTTACTCAAGAGGAAATTCCTCCTGCTCCGGACGCAGCTTCCATCATGATTGGTAATTTTGAAGGGAATGGTACGGATCGGTGGTGTAGCGGTCGTTTGGTAAAAGATAATGATGCTTGTACGGCAACCTATGAGATAGTAGATAATCCTTTAAAAGAAGAAGGAACGAATGAGTCTGAAAAGGTGTTGAAAATATCGAATGTTAATATGAAAGGTATGTCCGCATTGAACTTGGCTCGCAATGTAGGAGGCATAGATCAAATAAAATCTAAAGGATATACAGCGTTGAGGATGAAGTATTATATTCCTAGTGCCAAATATCCGGATATGTGTGTATTATTGAAGCCCGATGGTGCTGAACCACGCTATGAAGGGAGATGGTCTGACCGGGCTCGTAATTGGAGAACTGTGACTTTTAATATTGACCCTAATACTGATGCTTCATGGTTACAATTATTTTTGTATTATTCAAACGACGTGAATTTAGACAATGTTTTGCTGGAAGATTTGGATATTTATCTAGATGATATAGAACTTCTTTATCCTGAAGGAAAACTCAATGGAATATCGGTAGATGATGCAGCTATTACGACATTTGACCCGGAAGTAATGACTTATGCTTATAATTTACCCTATACGCAAGAGGCGGGGAACATCCCAGAAGTTACCTATACCTTAGGATCTAGTAATCAGACGGTAAATATTGTTCGGGCTACAAATCTGGCAGGAAATGAAGTGGAAAGAACAACTGTCTTGAAAGTGATGACGGATGGGCAGGAGACCTCTCAATATAGAGTAGTATTCAATATAATGCCGAAGATGGATATTTATCTGTGTTTAGGTCAATCTAATATGAATGGTTATGGATATTTTGCTCCAGAAGATGATGGGGTAGTAGAAAATACTTATTTGTTTAATTCAGATAATGTTTTTGAAGAAGCAACTAACCCGTTTAACAGATATTCTACAACAGCTAATACGCAAAGCCGTATCAGCCCATCTTATGGATTTGCCAAAGGCTTAATCGGTAAAACGGATTGTCCGGTAGGTTTAATTGTTAATGGAAGGAATGCATCTGCTATTGAACAGTGGGAAAAAAGTTATACTGGAAATGCGGAGCAGTTGTATCAACGGACTTTAGAGAGGGCTAAAGCTGCTCAAAAATGGGGAGATATAAAAGGCATTATTTGGCATCAGGGGTGTAGCAATTCAAATGATCCGGAAGGTTATAAAAATAAATTAAATACATTAGTGACAGATTTCAGAA
Organism: Coprobacter secundus; assembly: GCA_000803105.1. Taxonomy (GTDB): domain Bacteria; phylum Bacteroidota; class Bacteroidia; order Bacteroidales; family Coprobacteraceae; genus Coprobacter; species Coprobacter secundus. The sequence continues at coordinate 379,900 of JTDA01000002.1, read as the reverse complement.
CAGATTTGGGTGATGTGGATAATAGCCAGATTTTCTTTATTGCCGGACAATTAGGAGCATGGCGGAGCTCTGTCGCAGCATTTAATCAAATGATAACGACAATTTCTACATTTGTTGAGAATGCAGATTGGGTGTCATCTGAAGGTCTAACTCCTTGGAAAGATGAGAGTGACCCTCATTTTGACCGTGAAAGCAACGTTTTGTTAGGGGAACGCTATGCCGAAAAAGTGATTGCTAAATATTATGCAGAGCCTACTTCGGTAAATAGTTCTTCAGCAATATCTGCTAATATATATGTTGCCGGTAAACAGGCAATTATATCCTCAGCCCAAACAAATTCTGTATTTTCTGTATTTGACATTTCCGGCAGGAAATTGGTAACTAAAAAGATTCCGGAAGGCAGTGCAGTTGTATATACTTTTGATTCGAATGGAGTGTATATGGTTACATTGGAAAATGGAACTCAAGTTATAAAGAAAAAAGTGTTGGTGAAATAAGAATATTCAGGGAGATGTTAGGAAGACATTATTAAGAAATAATTTGTTCCCAAACTATGAAGAGAGAACGAAAGATCTATGATTTTTATAAAATAGGGAAATTGTAGGTCTTTCGTTTGTATTCAAAGGGAAATAATAGTGAAGATTATAGAACTTATAAGAATATTGCTAAATGAAAAGTTTGAAGTTGATTGTACTTGTTTTGCTGTTAGTATTTATAATACCTGGTTTGGGCGGATTTTCTGAATTAGCGGCAAAGAAAAAAAATGTAATAAAAGTTCTTTCTATAGGTAATAGTTTTTCGGAAGATGCTGTGGAAAATTATTTGTACGAGTTGGCAGAAGCTTCAGGCAAAGAAATAGTTATAGGAAACTTGCTTATTGGGGGGTGTACGTTAGAGAAACATTTGGATAATGCTTTGCATAATGCCTCAGTTTATGAATATCGAAAAATTGATAGAAAGGGCCGTTATATAAGGGATAAAAATAAATCGATGAAATCAGTATTAAAAGAAGAAAAATGGGATTATATCAGCTTTCAAGAGGCCAGCCCGTTTTCTGGTATAATAGATAAGTATATGACTTTTCTACCATCTTTAGTTGAGTATGTAAAGAAAAATGTCCGGAATAAACGTACAATTTATATGCTTCATCAAACTTGGGCTTATGCCAATGGTTGTAAGCGTGATGGATTCCAATATTATGATAAAGACCAGATGAAGATGTATAATGCTATTGTTGATGCTGTGTGGAAAGCTGCGGATGAGGTAAATATAGAAATGATTATACCTTCAGGAACGGCGATACAAAATGGGCGAACAAGTTTTATTGGGGACAATTTTTGTCGGGATGGATTTCATTTGAGTTATGATATAGGACGTTTTACAGTAGCCTGTACATGGTTTGAGAAAATTTATGGAATTAATGTTATAAATAATTCTTACATGCCTCAAAATATAGATAAAAAAAGAGTGGAAGTTGCTAAGAGAGCAGCGCACTGTGCAGTTTTGAATCCACGAAAAATTACAAATATCCGATAGTAATGGTGGTATAGGGAAATATATCCATTTATATAAGGTTATGTTAAGGCAATATGCGTTTTGTACATATTGCTTTTAGTGTTATTATTCTATTCTCAAAAAATATTTATTTTGGTATGTAGTTTTATTTATGTTTAGATTTAAGGGGAAATTAACGAATAATTTTATGAGAAATTAAGTTTTAGTTTTATTTTTACATAAAACTTATGATTGTAAGACCCGGAAATTAGATGAATCAAATATATTGGTATTTGTGAGGGAAATGATCAATTAATTTTTTCTAATACCTTAATTCCCTAAATTTTTATGCTAGGTAGAAATATTATAATAAAAAATCCTTTGATGAGAAAATGCTATTTTGTTGCATGTATTCTTCTATTATCTTTTTGTGAGATATGGGCAATTGATATATCTCGATATAGATTCCATACGATTCCGGCTACCCATTATTATCATGGTATTATGGGAATTACAAAAGATAGTATTGGACGTATCTGGTATAATGGGCGGGATGCATTGTTTATGTATGATGGAAATTCGTTCAATCAGATGGACCGATATGTTGCTCGACTTTTCCCTCGTACTCCGTGGACTTATAAGACGGTATTTACAGATAAAGATAAGCGGCTTTTTGTCGTTACGGACCAAGGTTTATTATTATTTAATTATAGTACATCACAGTTCAGTCAAATTATCGATGGAGATGTAAATAATTCTGTAGCACAAGAGGCTGATGGCTTGTTGTGGATGTTAAGAAATGGAAGAATTGAGTCTTTTTTTATTCAGAAAAAGCTCAAGTTACGGTTTATCCATATCAAGCAAAGAAAGGATTGTCCGGATTAAGCCATATAAATGGATATACATATTTTGCTGATGGAGACAATATATATAGGTTGAATAGAAACATGAAAAAACCTCAATTATTTGCTACTTTGAATGAAAATATTAGATATATGAGGCAGATGATTGGTTATCAGGGTGATTTTTTTGTATTGACAAATCCGGGTTTATATCGATTAGATAAGAATGGAAATATCAAAAAAAAATATACGATTAATAATGAAATACCAAGTGATTTAAAGTATTTATATGTAGACGAATATGGAATTTTATGGGTCGCTACTCAAAATGGGCTTTTATTGATTGACCCCCGAACAGATGAATTGGTCCTTTTACAATCAAAATTGGGAGATATGTATTCTCTACCCCATAATTCTATTTGGTCTATTTATCCGGATGCTGACGGAGGTGTTTGGATAGGTACATTTGGAGGGAAATTAGGTTATTTAAATTTTATAGAAAGTCATATTATATATAAAACTCAGTTATATGGCCAATTGAATAATTCTATTGTTAGTTGTTTTGCTGAAGATAAAGACAATAATTTGTGGATAGGTACTGAAGGTGGTGGAATAAATGTGTGGGATAGGAAAAATGATACTTTTTCTTATCATACCCATTCAGATAGTGATGGTATAAATTATGATTTGATAAAGGCATTATTTTTTGATAAAGGTAAAGAAAACATACGGATTGCTGCTTATAATGGGGGAATCATGGAATATAATATGTCTACTGGCAGATTTGGAGATATGAATATATATGACCCTAATAATTATACTCAGCAAATGAGTGTATATGATTTTGCGTTTGAAGCTGATTCGGGTATTTGGGTTTCGAATCCGGAAGAAACCCTTTATTATAAGGACTTGAAATCGGGAAAAGTCAGACAAATTGCTCTAGTAGATGTTAATGGGACGATTTTAAATGATATTTCTATCGAGCGAATATATCGGGATAAACGAGGGAAAATATGGTTATTCTCTCATCGTGGGATATATGTGATGGATGTAAAGAAAAAGAAAATTGAAAAACGATATTATATTAAAGATGTCCCTTATTCTGTTAATAATTTGGTGTGTTTTCGTAAAACTAAAAATTCAGAACTTTGGGTAGGAACAATGGGTGGGGGAATAAATATCTTAAAGCCTGATGGAACGTATGAAAATGTGGGAGTTGCCCAAGGTTTTATTCCTAAAATTGTTTTTGGTATTGTAGAAGATATTTCATCAAATAATATTTGGATGAGCACGGATGATGGAGTGTATTATTATGACCGGGAGAAAGCTCTTTTTAAAAAAGTAGATATTTTTGATATGGAAAGGATTGGTTCTTTTTATCCTAAATCGTGCTTTAGAACAGCTAAAGGTGAAATCGTTTTTGGTGGGACGAAAGGTTTCGTACTGTTTGACCCTCATAATATCCATCAGAACATGCAGGAGCCAAAAGTATTTTTTACAGATTTTCAAATAAATAATAATAGCATAAAGCCTGGAAATAATACTATTTTGAAACAAGATATTTCAGTTATGGGAGTAAATCGGCTTTCGGATGACCGTATTACATTATCTTATGACCAATCGCATATACGGGTATATTTTTCGTGTGATAGTTATTTGAACTCTTCTAAAAATAAGTTTGCATATAGATTGGTGGGAGGAATAGGATATGGAGACTGGCAGATATTACCTTCAGAACAAAGGTTTGTACAATTTTCAAATTTGACTTCTGGCTCATATACTTTAGAAGTTAAGGCGGCAAATAATGATGGAGTGTGGGGAAAACAGGTATCGGCTTTGAATTTTGAGATAAAACCTGCTCCATGGTTTTCACCTTGGGCACTTATTTTTTATTTCTTTCTTTTTGTTTCTTTTGTTGTTATTGTATATAAGTTGTATGCTAATAAAAGAATTTTTGATCATCGGCTTAAATTAGAACAGATGAAGGAACAAAAGATGAATGAGCTGATACAATTAAGAACAGATTTTTTCACGAATATATCACATGACCTTAAAACTCCGTTAACATTGATTGTAAATCCGCTGAATCAGCTGAGAAATGCACTCCCTGATGATTCGTCAGGTGTGAAATATGTACATCTGATAGAACGGAATGTCATAAAGATACAGCGGATGATTAGTCAATTATTGCAATTTAGAGAAATAGAAAGTAAGAAAATTACATTAAATCCGCAACAAGGAAATTTGGTAAAATATATTAGAGATATATTTTCTTTGTTTGAACCTTATGCCGAACGAAAATTTATAGCTACGAATTTTGCAACGTTTAAACAAGATTTAGTCGTTTATTTCGATTATGATATTGTTGAGAAAATATTATTTAATCTTATTTCAAATGCTATTAAATATTCTCCGGAAGGAGAGGCTGTTTCCCTAAATATAACTTTAGCTTCTGAAAAGGATGTCGTTTCCTTAGAAAAAGTGTATTCGATTGGAAAAAGTGATGTTGATTATGTTTCTATTGAGGTTATTAATACGGGAGTAGAGATTGATGAAGACCAAAAGCATAGGTTGTTCAAGTCATTTTCGAGATTGTCCGATAAAATTCCGGTTTTTGAAAGCAGTACGGGGTTGGGGCTTTCTATTGTGAAAGAATTAGTCGAAGCATTGAACGGTAATATTATTTTAGATTCGGCAAACAAAAGAGTCTCTTTTCGCATAGTTATACCCTTTTCTAAGGTACAAAATAAAAGCATTGAAGATAAGTCATTTACCTATGACTATACTCTGTCAGAGCTGAAAAATATAGATGTGAATACAGAGGAAAATGTTGAAGGGTCGGGGCGTGATAAGAGGAAAGCTTATGATATCGTCATTGTAGAAGATAGTGCCGATTTAAGAATATATATGGAAAAAAAGCTTTCTGTATATTATAACGTTTATATTGCTTCAAATGGGGAGGAAGGAATTAGTTTAGTTCATCGGATAAATCCACAGGTCGTTATAACGGATTTAATGATGCCGAAGATGGATGGGTTTGAGCTTTCTAAAATAATGAAATCAGATATAAAAACAAGCCATATACCCATTATTATTATATCAGCCTTGGGAACTTTACATAAGGTTCAAAGTTTGAAAGATGGAGCAGATATTTTTATAGAAAAGCCATTCGATATAAATTTTCTGAAAGAACAAGTAAAAAATCTGATAAAGAGTCGGGAGTTGCTAAAAGAGCGTTATAGTAAAAAGATTGTGGCAGAACCATCTCGAGTGACGTTTTCATCCATTGATGAGGATTTATTGAAAAAGGCAATCGGATTTGTAGAAAAAAATATCGATAATCCTGAGTATAATGTAGAGTCTTTTGTTTCAGATATGGGAGGAAGTCGCACTTTATTATATCGAAAAATTAATGAAATAACAGGGATGAGTATCAAAGAGTTTATATTGGACATGCGCCTTAAGCGGAGTGCCCAACTTTTGGAAGACACACAGATGACAGTATCGGAAATTGCTTATCAAGCAGGATTTAGTGATGCCGGATATTTTAGTGTATGTTTTAAAAAGCATTACGGTATATCACCTACAGAATTTAAGAAGAAAAATAGTTGATGAGATAAGATATAGATCAAATTAAAGGAGGGTTGATGATATTGTAATATGAAAAAATCACCAACTCTTGCTTTTATGAGATATAAAAGTTATGGTTGTACTAAATCAAATTATTTGTGTACGAAATTAAATAAGAAATTTCTATATAATCTCAATATTTGTATAATATAATTTTAGACATCCATATTATAAAAAGATGTGTATAGAAATTCGTAATTAGTATAAATTTTATTTTGCAACCATGAAGAAGATTTTATTATTATGTTTCCTGCTAATAGGGACAACTATTGCATTAGCACAACCTAAAGTACAATTAATTCAAGTATCCGTGTCTCCCGATAATCCAGACTGGTTATATAAAATAGGTGACAGGGTAAAATTCAATGTCGTTGTTTATAAAAATAATGTACCTCTTTCGAATGTTGAAATTAGATATGAACTTTCGTATGATATGATGAGTCCTTTTAAGAAAGAGAACGTAATATTGAAAGGGGGAAAGAGAGAGATAGATGCTGGTACGATGAAAGAATCGGGTTTTCTACGTTGTATTGTTAAAGCTTTTTATGATGGGAAAGAATATACCGGTCTTGCAACAGCAGGATTTGAACCTGAAAAAATCAAACCGACTGTTAGCTATCCAGATGATTTTCTTGATTTTTGGAATAAGGCAAAAGCCGAGAATGCCAAAATTCCGATAGACCCTAAAATGATTTTATTGCCTGAGCGGTGTACCGATAGGGCAGATGTTTATGAAATATGTATTCAGAATTATAAGTGGGGTTCTCATTTATATGGTATTCTTGCAATTCCTAAGGCACCGGGAAAATATCCGGCATTGTTGAGAGTGCCCGGGGCTGGAGTTCGTGCATATAATGGAGATGTTTACAATGCATCGAATGGAATAATTACATTAGAAATAGGAGTTCATGGTATTCCGGTTACGATGGAAGAACAAGTTTATGAGGATTTAAGAATGGGGGCATTACGGGAATATTTTTATTCTAATTGGGACGATGCGGATAAAACATATTATAAGCGAGTTTATTTGGGTTGTATACGGGCAGTAGATTATATATTTAGTTTAGATAAATTTGATGGAGAAAATATAGTAGTAGAAGGAGGAAGTCAAGGGGGAGCTTTAGCAATTGTTACTGCAGGGTTAGATAATCGTATAAAAGGTCTAATTTGTTACTATCCGGCTCTTTCCGATTTGACAGGATATTTACATGGTAGAGCTGGAGGTTGGCCACATCTGTTTAATGGTAATGTCTCTAATTCTAATGTATTGGACCAAAAAGTAAAAGTGGCATCATATTATGATGTGGTAAATTTTGCGCGTCAAATTAAAGTTCCGGGATTTTATTCATTTGGTTACAATGATATGGTCTGTCCTCCGACAACTGTTTATTCTGCAATAAATGTAATTACCGCCTCTAAAAAGTTGCTTATTATTCCCCAAACCGAACATTGGACTTTTCCGGAACAATGGCAAAAGGCAAATAACTGGGGAATGAAATTGTTGAAAAAGGAATAATAAAAAAAATAAGATAGCGGACTGGCATAAATACTCTTCAAGTATTTTGGTTTCTTTGAGGAGTATTTGTAATGACACTTATAAATTTTCTAATGTGTTTGATAACCAATATTTTAATGATGTTAGCATGGGATTGATATATTTAAAATTTTCATTAAACGCAAAGCCGTGGCCACCCTTTGGATATATATGCATCTCAGCAGGAATACTATTTTTTAATAAGGCTTGATAATAACGAATGCTGTTTTCTGGGGAGACAGTTTTATCATCATGGCACAATGTGATAAATGCAGGAGGTGTTTGAGCATTTACTTGCAATTCATTGCAATATAGATTGACAAGCGTTTTTGATGGATGGTCTCCTAATAGTTGGTGATAGGATCCAAGATGTGTTATTGTTGTATCCATTGAAATTACAGGATATAAAAGTATTTGGAAAGCTGGACGATTTTGGATTGTGTGGCGGGTCGATAATGTGGAAGCTAAATGCCCTCCTGCGGAAGAACCCATAATCCCAATTTTATTTATGTCGATATTCCATTCTTTAGCATGGGATATGATAATTTGCGTGGCTTTTTGGACATCTTGTAAGGGGTATTTATGTTGCCCATTAGGTAAACGATATTTAAGGACAATTGCAACCAATCCTTGATTGTTAAACCATGGGACATATGCATTACCTTCTTTGTCCATTTCAAGATACTTATAACCTCCACCAGGACATATGATGACTGCTGCTCCATTATTTATTGGGGGAAAATATACATGGATGAAAGGTATATCGACGTTAGAACTATCTGGGATTGGTTCATACAATGGAATCTCTATAAAATTCTGGGCCTGAAGAGCTATTGTACCCAATGTGAAGTAGAGCAATGAGAAGAAATATGTTTTCATTTGTACGGAGTTATTTTAATGAATATTGTGCCATGTGACGGGACATTCGCCGTATACTCGTTGTCAAATATACCCATATTCTTTTGTTCCCATAAATTACGGACTATTTGCTTTCCGGAAATGGAGAGTTCATCCCATGTAATAGATATAGGCTGTTGTTCTTCTCCTAAATTAAATAGCCCTATAGCCCAGGAGCCATCATTAAGCGGGCGGGCCCAGACTTCAATTTGTTTTTCTTTATCGAAATAAACCCTATGTCCTTGTATTCCTGCAGGATCTTGATTGACTGTAATTACTTCGTTATTTTTTAATAAATTTAAAGTAAAGTCGTCTATAAGTCGCAAATCACATCCGATGAGAAGTGGTGCAGCCAATATACTCCATAAAGTAATGTGTGTATATTGCTCGTTAGGAGAAAGTCTGGTAGTCCGTATTTCATCTCCCCATCCGACTTTGCCTACGATTAGCATATCAGGGTCGTTCCAATGTCCAGGTCCGGCGTAAGGTTGCCACTTGTCTTGCAAAAAGCCAATAGTCGTCATACTACACCAGGAGTCATGAATATCTCCCGTTGTTCTCCATACGTTAGTTAGTTCTGCCCACTTATTGGCAAGTTCAAAAGGCGCTGCATTGGAAATGCTGAATACAATATCTCGCCCTGAATGAGCTAAAAGCTTTGACATTTCACTTGTATTTTTCACATCGTTTGTAACCCAATCGTATTTTAGGTAGTCAAAGCCCCATTCACACCACTGTTTTACATCGTTCTCTGCAAAAGAATATGCTCCGGTTCGTCTCCCAGGTTTATTTATTTTTCCGTCAGGCGTGTCGGCACTTCCGCCTATATATCCGGCAAAAGTTTGTACCCAGGGAGAAGAATATATCCCTATTTTAAGGCCCTTTTTATGTATGTATTCTACTAAATTTTTCATGTCTGGGAATTTTTCGTTAGGCATTATGGCATTATATTTTCCTCCCCGTTTTCCTTGCCAGCCATCATCGATGTTTATATATGTATACCCATATTTAGGCAATCCCAGTTCGACCATTGCATCTGCAATTTCTCGTATTTTTTTGTCATCTATATCTGTTCCGAATACATTCCAACTATTCCATCCCATTGGAGGTGTAAGTGATATTTCATTTCCGGATTTTATAGTTATGTCATGGATATCTTTACCATATTTATTTTCTGCAGTGACAGTTATTATGTATTCTCCGATGTTAGGAGCTGTACCTGTTATTATTCCTGTTTGTGCATCTAAATGCAAACTTTTAGGAAGATTTTTAGCTGTTATATTGAGGGGACGTTCTCCAGAAATAGGTAAATTGAAAAGGAAGGGATTTCCTGGCCGTGCGCCATGTATGTATGGGGCATTTATACGAGGAGTTTTCGGTTCTGGAGGAGTAAGTATATATTCGGCTTCTTTAGGCCGTTTTATTGTATATGGGGTGTCTCCATGAAAAACAAAGCGGGCATTCACCCAGTCGGTACGGTCTCCTGAAATTCCGTCACCACAATGGTCAATACAAAGTATGAGTGATTTTATTCCTTTGGTATTTACTTCTGCCTTGAGGGCTTTATCGCCACCATGCATAATCCCACTTTTCCATAATACCTTATTATCTCCTATAATGATAAATTCTGCAGAGGCTTGTGCTAATTCGTTTTGGGGTGCAGAATCATCTATACCGACCATAGTAGAAAAATGTTCCGTTTTCCCATCAAGATTTATGCGGAGTATTCCGGATGCATGAGTCCCTACTCCTCGTTTGAAGGTATCTCCGGCAATGATTAGTGGGGTTTGCCACATAGACTGGTTACTACGTGCTATACCGGTAGCTTGATCAGCATTTGATACATCTAATTCGTCGAGCCAGACAGTTTTTGTTCGTGTATGGCAATTGGAAAGGATAAATACTAATAATAAAAAGAGAAAAGAAAGATAACTTGGCTTGTTTTTCATAAGTAATATTTTTTGATGTTAAAGGTACGAAAAAGTTTATTTTTAAATTAAAAATGACCGGAGGTGAGTTTTTAAATTCTCATCTCCGGTTTCTATTTTATTGATATATAGTTATTTATTGATTTTAATATAATAATTTCCAATTTTGACAATGTAGATACCGTTTGCCAGATTTGAGATATCAATGCCATTGCTATTATATGTAGTAGATTTTATTAGTTTTCCTGATATGTTATAGATGCTGATTGGTGTCAAAAGTTCCGCATTGAATAATTGTAATGTATTATTTCTAATCGTATATTTTAGATGGTTTATCTGTTCAGATTCCACTCTGGATGTAATATTGCCTTTAAAATTGAGATCTCCAAAATACCGATTATAGGTCCAATCGTGAAAATCGGGAGTAGACCATCCCAATATGACACTTCTTCCACTGGTTGTGGTTGTACAATTAGATGCATTAATGTCAAATAGAATTTTATCTCCATCTTTTATTTTAGTTAGGAACTCTTCCGGAAGTACAGTTTCCCAAGGTATTATTGCTTCCATGGTATATCCTCCATCTATATTGGAAGTTTCATAATAAAAACCTGAAAGCAGATTGTCGTATACCATGGTCATAACATAACCGTATCCAGTAGCATAATTTTTATATGGGTCACTGACTCCGGGGAACATTCTTAATTGAGTATTTTTAGGATTTTTATAGGAGTCAGAAGGCTCTTCCCCACTAAAATAAAATTCTATATTATCAACATTGGTTGCACTTGTTGTACCATCAAAGTAGATTGGTGTATTATCTTTTACTTCGATATATGTATATAGATAATATTCATCATAAGCTGCTTTGAATTTGGCTTCGTAACCGTTTGTTGCTGGAGGAGTTTCTGTAAAAGCATCGTTTACTAAAGGATGAGTAATATTCTGGAAAGGAATATTACTCCAGAAATTTTCGTCAGCTTTTCCATCTACTATCATGGCATTACCTTCTTCTGTGGATATTTTGTATATATCCATTGAATTTCGTGTTATAGTTACTTGTGCGCGTAAGTTAACAGCAAATAATATTGTTATTATAGCTGCGATAAATGTACTTTTTTTGTTCATAATTAGTTTTTATTTAAAGGTTAATATTATCTCAGTTAGATAAGTTGAGGTATCTTAGGATTAATACCCGTCGTTTTGTTTGAGAATATCCATTCCTACTATTTGTCTTTCGGCTAATGGAATTGGTAAACGATGATGTTTGTTAGGATCATATCCACGAGATATAAATAAGGTTTTGTCTAATCCTAAACGCATATAATCGAAAAGAAGGGTTCCCTCCAAGCACATTTCTTTTTCTCGTTCTTTTACTAATATTGTTATGAAATCTCCTTCTGATGGTTTATAATCATGTTCTTGAGGAGTTGTACTATCTATATTTTCTCCCCATGCCCGTCGACGTACCTTATTTAAATAATTTTCGGCCTCAATTGTATTTCCTTGGCGATAACATATTTCAGAATAGAGTAGGTAGAGTTCTGCCAAACGAAAAATTCTTTGATTGATAGAGTTGTTCCCCTCAAATCCGGGTAGCCCTTGACCAGCCCAGCTTTCTACAGAATTGTAAGGAATATATTTTTTGAAACCGTAATAATTGGTTGTATATAAATAAGGATCATGACCATCCCAATAATTAGAAATCATATCGACATTAGGAATATAAAATGAATCATATATGCGAGGGTCTGTTCCTTGTTCTGAATTCTGAAGAATAATTTTTAAATATTTACTGTTTTCAGTGCCCCAATTAGGGTCATCTTGTTTTACATCAAAACGAGGAATGGATAATTCTTGGGTTATCTGATCAGCAAGGAGTTCCCAATTGCCGGAATATAAGTTAATAAATTCATCTTTTGTTTTTACAGTTTCTCCAATATGAGCTTCATAAGCATATTCTATGAGCAAAGCCAATACTTTGCTTGGATTGGTTAGCGATATATATTTTTTAGGATTGTTTTTTATGTCATCGTAGACATCTTGGTCCAGTCGATAACCATCACTGAATTTGTCTACATATTCTTGAGAAGCATTTACGACTCCCCAAGATTTAGGTTCTGGACCTAAACGACGCCAAGTATATGACGATATTTCGTCATTGTTACTAATATCGAACTGTACTTCAAATATTGATTCGGAGTTGTTTTCGTGATCAATATCGAAATTCCATGCGTAATCTTCTGTTAATTTATAATTTCCTGCTTTCATACATTCATCAAACCAATATTTGGCATCATTAAAAGCTTGTGGATCATTCATGCCAAAGTACATATATATCTGCCCCAGATAGCCTGCTGCTGCACCTTTTGTTGCCGCACCTAATTTACTGTTGTCCCATGATGATGGTAAAAAATTGTATGCAGTTTTAAAATCACGTATTACTTTGTCCCAGCTTTCTTTTAATGAACTTCGTCCTATCATTAATTGATCTTTTTCAGTCAAAAGGCTGTCGACAATAGGTATTCCCATGCCTTGTGGATCGTAATTAGGGTGGGAAGGAAGTTTATCTCCGAAAGATCTGACTAAATAATAATATCCTAATGCTCTTAGAAAGTTACATTCTCCAATCATCTGATTTATTTTTATTTTATCTGTCTCGGATAAAGTACTCATGATTTTAGTGTCCTGTTTCATTTCCCATATTTTGCTGCAAGCGTCATTGGCTCTTGCAATTAAGCGATATAGGCAGCGCCAATAATTTTTTATCCATGCTTGGTCTGCCGTATACCCAAAATTTGTCAGTTGGATTAGGTTTCCATCAGTATGACGATATTCCAATTCGTTGGTAGCAAAGTCGAGATAATAATATATTTCTGCTCGCCATAATTCTAAACCATATAAGCCGGAATAAGCTCCATTTACTACGCTTTGGGCATTTTCTACTGAATTGACGAATCCATCTGAAGGGATACCACTATAATTATTGATATCAAAAAAATCTTCACAAGAAGTTAGAACTCCGGATGATAAGATTAGAGCTATAAATATTTTTTTCATATTATGCTGTTTTTCGGTTATAGATTAATTAAAAATCAAGTTGTACTCCACATTGTATAACTCTATTTTGCGGATAGTTTCCTCTATCTATGCCAGCTTCTGTATTTGCCCCTGTTGAAAATTCGGGGTCAAACCCTTCATATTGGGTGAGCGTCCATAAATTTTGAGCTGCAACGTATAGCCGGCAACGATTTATTTTAGCCTTCTGGGTCCATTCCTTGGGGATTGTAAAACCAAGTTGTATATTTTTTAACCGGAAATAAGACGCACTTTCCAAATACCAAGTTGAGGCTTTACTTTCATTTCCGTTTGGATCATCTACAGCCATTCTGAAATTTTCGTTCGTGCTTCCGGGGCCTACCCAACGATTTAGGGCGTAAGTTGTAGTATTGTAATCTGAATATAGTGTATGTGTTTTACTTCGATATTCATTGAAAATTTTACCTCCTTGTACTCCTTGGAAAAATATATTGAAATCAATAAATTTCCAATTAAATCCAAGGTTGAAACCATAAGTGAAATTAGGCCAAGGATTTCCTATATTTGTAATATCAGCAGAATCTATTTTTCCATCTCTATTAATATCTTTAAATCTCAAATCTCCAGGAGCTGTTCCGCTTTCTTGGTAAAATTGGTTTCCTTTAGTTTGAGCTAAAGTATTGTAGAAGTCTACCTCTTCTTGAGTTTGGAATACTCCTTCTACTTGATATCCATAAAAAGTACTCATGGGAAGACCTTTTTGAGTATATGAAATGTTTGTCCCGCTTAGAACATTTCCAGATATTAAGATATCATTTGATTCATTAGTTGTAAGAACTTTGTTTTTAAAAAAACTGATATTTCCATTGATGTTATAGTTAAAATCTTTTCCGATTCGATTACGATATGCTATTTCAAAATCTGCACCAGTATTACGTATTTTTCCGACATTCATAATATAGCTGGGTGTGGGATTGGTTTTTATTCCTAATCCGGATAAGTCTGGAAGAGAGGTATTGAATAGCGCATCACTGGTATTTTTTATGTACCAGTCAGCAGAAAAGGTAAGGGTATTGTTCAATACAGCTAAATCTATTCCTATGTCAGTTGTAGTTATTTCTTCCCATTTTATATTTGAGTTTGGAAGGCGGTCTAGTAACAATCCTGTTACAGGAGTTTGAGGATCTCCGGAACCAAATGCATAATTTCCTGTATAAGTGTTATATGTTGAAGTATACAAGAATTGGGATATTCCCGAATTTCCTAAGATTCCCCATGAAGCATGTATTTTCAATTGATTTAACCAATCTGCGTTGTCACGTAAGAAGCTTTCGTCACTGATTCGCCATGCTGCAGAAAAGGAGGGAAACGTTCCCCAGCGGTATTTAGGAGCAAAGCGATCAGAAGCATCACGGCGTAATACAGCAGTAAAAAGATATTTATCTTTGTATCCATAATTGATACGTCCAAAATAGGAAGCAGTAGCATTATTGCTATAACTGCTTTCGACATTACGGTCTGCTTTAGAAGCCATACTTATCATATAGAGACCTCCGAGCATATTTTGGGCAGATGATCTTAAGGTAGTACCCCACCCATAAGCTGCTTCAAATCCGATCATTGCAGTCAATGAATGTGCCCCAAATTCTTGGTGGTAATTTGCGACAATATTAGTTGTCCAACCATAACTTGTTCCCAGATTCTCATTCATCGATGTATAGTCTCTTTTCTTTAACGCATGATATTGATATTCAGAGTTTTCGATGTGAGTTATCCCGGAGCCGAGTCCTCCTGCAAATGTTGCTGTTACATTAAACTGTTTTATGGGTTCTACTTTTAAGTATATACTGCCGTTTAGATTGTATTTTTTTTGACTTTCATTGTGTGTTAGTTCATCTGCGAGAGGATTTCCTCCATCGTATCCTGCTAATATTGATTTTACATCAATTTCATTCCCTTCATTATCTGTTTTAGGAAAATATCCAAATCCTCCTGGTTGGTTACTACTGTCATAAGGTATGGTAAATGGCAAAGTTCGTAGAAAATTATTCAGATAACGGGAATCGGCATATGGATTCAGATTTGTACAGGTTAATTGTAAGTTTTCTCCCATACTCAGCCACTTATATAATTTTACATCTGAGTTAAAGCGAAAAGAGTATCTTCTGAAACCTGTGTCGATGTAAGTTCCTTTTTCATTATAATAATTAAATGAAGTATAAAAATTATAGTTTTCTTCACCTTTGCTTAGCGATATATCATAATTTTGAGTAATACCTCTTGAAAATAGTAAATCTTTCCAATTATAATCAGCGTTTGTTGGTTCATAATCAAGAGCATATCCTTTCTGATTTTCTTCTAATGGAAAATTTTTCATGGCTTCCTCACTCATATAGCCTTGACCATTGAAGTCTTCTATCCTGAGCCTTTTTAATTGCCCGGAGTTGAGAGGTTTTATCATGTTTGTTGGTTGAGCAAATCCAACATAAGCATTGAAATTTACTTTTGTTTCTCCCTTTTTCCCTCGCTTGGTAGTAACAATAATGACGCCATTAGCTGCTGCTGCTCCATAAATTGCTGCTGCAGAAGCGTCTTTTAATATTTCTATTGATTCGGCATCATTCATGTTAAAGTCTACCCCGGGAGATTGTTGTACTCCATCGATAACCCATAGAGGTCCAGAACTATTGAATGAGCCGATCCCCCTGATTTTTACATCAGCTGCATCTCCAGGACGTCCACTTTTTTTAGAGATAAATACTCCAGAAACTTTTCCTTGTAAAGCACTTTCTATGTCTGATGTTGGTGTGTTATTCAATTCTGATGCTTTGATTGATGAAACGGCTCCGGTCAAATCACTTTTTTTTACGGTACCATAACCTATTACAACTACTTCATCTAAATTTTGCATATTTTCTTCGAGGATAATAGTCAGATTAGTTTCGTTACCGACAGTTATAATTTTAGATGTGTAGCCAACATAACTGAATTTGAGTTTTGAATGAGATGCTACCGATATTGAGAATTTGCCATCTATATCGGTAATTGTTCCATTTGTAGTACCTTCTTCGATAATTCCAACTCCGATTAGTGGCTCTTTTTGAGAAGATATCACTATTCCTTTTACTGTAATTTTTTGTGCGTGAAGACAGAATATTGTACACAAAGAAAATGAAATTGATAAGAACAAAAATTTTAAATAAATCTTTTCCATAATATTTTATTAGGGTCAATGTTCGTTTTTTTGTTTACAAATTTAGATTCATGATAATAATAAGCAGGAAGAAAAGAAATACAAAACGAATACAAACCTCTTACAAACTGCATAAAAAGTGTTTTTGTAGTATTTTTTTAGCCATTTGTTTTACAAAAAAAATTGTTATGATATGTAAAATATTTATTCCCTTTAAGAAAAAATCGAACGTAACATATATTTGTATATTGTTTTATTTTGAATATCTTTGTTACAGAAGAGTGTTATTTCTTCATTTTTTGCTATTATTAATATATATAATATGACGTCAGAAAGGGATTATGTAAAAGAAATTATTGATGAATATAATATTCGTTTACAAGAGTGGGGCCGTTCGGATACTTGGACATTGACAGAGTTTAAGATGTTGGAGGATCTAATTTATGGGTCATCACGAATAAGAATAAATGCTAACACCCTAAGACGTTTTTTTCAGCAACAAACTTCGAGCCCGCAATTAGCGACAAAAAATGCCTTATGTATTTTTCTAGGATATGAGAGTTATTCTGATTTCGTAATGAAAAAAACGAAGAAGGTCGTAAATGTCTCGGAAAGTTTTGATGGAAATAATAAAGTTGCTAAAATAAAAAAAGATGTTATTGATGAGGAAGAGACTTCTAATGATAAAAAGAAAAGTCGGAATAAATGGTTAAGGAGAAAGGTAGGTTCTTATTCTCTATATATTGGGATTATAGCTATTTTATTATTTATTGTGGGTGTTACATTTTATAGTGGTATTGTAAAATGGTATAAAGAATATTTGATATCCAGAATAAGATTTGAGGCGGTTCAAACAAAAGGTACGTCACCTCTTACCGTGAAGTTCGAGTATAGCATTCCGGAATCTCTTTTTGATAGTATTTATGTAATATATGAAGAGTCAAATGGAGATACTATTCGAAAACCGTTAGAGAAAAATATGAATGTAGCTTATATGACTTATATATATGTTGGTAAAAGTCTCTGCTATTTGAAATATGGAAACCGGACATTGAAAACGATTCGTATTGAAACTCGTACATCTGGTTGGTCTTCTTATGTTCGAGAAGAGAGACAAGATTTTTTTTGTACACGGTCTTTTAATGATGTATATACGGGGAAAGGATATATTAGTATGCCGATTCAAGATATCCCTAAAAATATTTTGACTGATAAGCTATTCGTCAGTTATACTTATTATAAAGAGGGATTAGTTGATGGAGATAATTTTATGGTTGAGGCTCGTGTAAGAAATTCAAAAGAAGACCATGGAATACCCTGCTATGACGCTATGATGTATGTTTTTTCTGATACGGGACTACATGGCTTTTCTATTAATCAAAATTGTTATTCATATATAAAATTCATCAGTGGAGAGAAAACAATTACTGGAGATAAATATGATTTTAGGAAATATAATTTTGATACATCTGATTGGCATATTATGCGTATTCAAGTAGTTAACCGAGAAACTACGTTCTATTTTGACGATGAACCTATTTTAAATACTGTTTATGAAAATAGTTTAGGCAAAGCAAATGAAATTACTTTGAGGTTTAAAGGGTGTGGTGCTGTTGATTATGTAAAATTGTATGATAGTAAAAATCAACTGATATATGAAAACGATTTTGAGAAAAATCAAAACGAAGAGTAGACTGGTATTTTTATATTTTGATAATTCTTTTGTAATTTATAGATAAATAGTGGGCGACAATCCTTTTGTTAGTGCTTTATTAGAGTTTTGTAATCTGTTTGTCGGCGTTTTAATATCTAGGGTGCACATAAATGAGTATAGCTTTGTGTCAACCGAAAATCGGCTAATTTTATTTAGTTATTAATCTTTTATCTAAAAAGCATTATGAAAAATTTGTTTACGTCTTATAGACGTTTATTAATGACCTCAGTCCTATGTTTAGGTGCAGTATTAATTGTTCAATCAAAGGAGGTGGAAGTAACGGCAAGTGCTCATTTAAGTGATTTATTGTCAGAAGAAGATTTACAAAGTCTCACAGAATTAATTGTTACGACGAATGGTGCGGATCTAACTGTTGCAGATTTTGATATTATTAATGAAATGTCATCAGTTAAGATTGTAGACCTTTCAAGTGCAACGACAGAGAATCAGCTCATGCCTGCCAATTTGCAAAAAAACAAAATTATTGAAATTTTTAAATTACCTGGTAATACGAAAAATATTGCAGGTGGGGCTTTTACCGAATGTGCTATGAAACAGATATATATCCCTGCTACTGTTAATGGAACAGGGAATATGAGAAGTCGTTTTGATAAATGTAAGAGTCTGACAGAGGTGATTGTCGATGTTGCAAATACGACATTGAAAAGTGTGGATGGGGTTGTTTATAGTAAGGATGGTACAGAGTTGGCCCTTTATCCATCGGGAAAAACAGATGCGGATTTTGAAATACCTGAAGGCGTTGTAAAATTTTCTGGAGCATATTCTATGGGAAATAATGACAATTTAAAATCAATAACTTTTCCTGCTAGTTTTACAACTTTTGCAGATAAAAATTATAGAGATGTAGATGGAAATATCAATTTAGAAAATTTTTATGTCTCTGAGGATAATCCTCTATATGGATCAATGTCTGGTATGTTATATAATAAGCAGACGCATGAGCTAATGATTTTTCCAGCAGGAAATAAAGTTGAAAGTTTGTCTATTGACGGTTCAGAAATAAAGAATGTGGGTGATGGCTTTTTTAAAAAAGCTGATAAGTTGAAGCGGATTATTTTTACGGAAGGTGTGGAAACTCTTGGAGCTGGTTTATTTAAAACGGAGAGTGGAACATCGGATCTCGAATATGTAGAATTGCCATCTACGCTGACACAGATCGGAGGGGAGTGTTTTGCTAATTGTGCAAGTTTGGTCCAAATAGTATGTAAAGCAGTAATACCTCCTGGATTTGTTAAAGTAGATCGTACACCTCAAGGAGGAGAAGTTTGTATGGGTAGTTCAAATTTTAGAGGATTACCTGTCGATACAAAAGTGGGAGTACCGGAAAAGTCGTTGGATGCGTATAAAAGCTCTTGGTGGGATAGGAATTATAGTGAGTCAGGAATAAAAAACGATGTTCAGGGTTTTTATGATGATCAGTTTGTTGCATATCGTATAGTAAGTGTTGTAGGTGGTACTGCATCTCAAAATGTTGCTGTTCCAGGATATCGAGTTGAAGTTCTGGCAAATACCCCATCAGAAGAAGGTATGGCATTTTCAAAATGGGAATCTGATCCTCAAGTTACATTTACCAATATAAATAATAAAAATACCTCTTTTACGATGCCGGATACAGATGTTACTGTTACTGCTGTATTTGCTGCTACGAAGGCGTATACTATTGTTGATGCTATAACTCCTTCAGGTGTAGCTGCTATTGGCAGCGTTGTTGAAATAGAAGCACCATCTTCGAAAGAAGGCAAGACATTTAAGAAATGGGAGATTGTGGAAGGGGATGGTCTTGTCATAGATGATCCGAATGCGAGGGTAACTACTTTTGTGATGATTGATGGTCCAGTAACAATTAAAGCTGTTTATGAGATGTTATATATGATAGATATTATTGGAGGCCAAGCATTTGTTGGTGATAATCCGGTTTTAGATGTGGCTCCAGGGACAAAAGTAACTGTTGTTGCGGACGAAAGAGATAATCAGAAGTTTGTAAATTGGTCAACAAAAACAGTCGGAGTAGTTTTTGAAGATGTGAATAACAAGATAACAACATTTTTAATGCCTGAAAGTGATGTGAATATTACTGCTAATTTTGAATTGGTTTCAGGGGTCGAAGAAATTTCTGCACCTCAAATTAAGATATATCCTAATCCAGTATCAGAGAGTTTTCAAATTTTGGGAGAAGTAGAGAATTTTTCTATTTATGACTTATCAGGAAAATTGTTGAAGAATGTACAATCTTATCATGGTGAATTTATTTCTGTCGCGCATTTATCAGCCGGAACTTATATAATCAAAGTAAAAGGCAAATCAGAATTATTCATTAAAAAGTAAAAGTGTAGGATAGCGGATTGATTTATTTAGGAAATTAATCCGCTCCTCTTTAATATTTGTAAGTATATGAGATATTATAAAAAATATGTTTATGTTATAGCTATTTTGTCTGTAGCATTATTCTCTGAAAGTGCCGGACTTTTAGCTCAAATTTCAGTGTATCCTAATTCGTGTTTTTGCGGTTCTTTAGACGATTATTCGAATTCTTGGATCGCCAATACAGGAGGAGTACCTAAAACTCATGTTCCTCATAGTATAACAAGTATTTATGTGCATCCGGATGGAAGAG
This sequence comes from Coprobacter secundus, assembly GCA_000803105.1. GTDB lineage: Bacteria > Bacteroidota > Bacteroidia > Bacteroidales > Coprobacteraceae > Coprobacter > Coprobacter secundus. Next base: position 358,994 of record JTDA01000002.1, on the reverse strand, counting down.
TTGTAACGATATGTGGCTGGGATGAAGGAGGAACAAACGTTGGAGTATTTAAAAATAATCAAATTATATGCATCCCCCAAAATTCAGGTACAGGAAGTTACGGGCGAAATTCAGGTAAAGAAGTAACAATGGATGATAAATATATTTACCAATTAATGCGATTTAATGGGAGAAGTGGGGGAAATGATGAGTTAAATGGAAATGGAAGAAGGAAATTTCCTCCTAAAACAAATGGAGTGGAATGGCAAGTGATACATAGATATGATGCAGAAACTGGATTAGAAGCGAGTTTCCCTTGTGGATATGGACCAGGAGGGAATATGTTATTTATTGCAGAAGAAGAAAACCGTCAAGCGACGGGTATTGCTGTAACAGATAAATATTTAATTGTTTCTCTGCCGAAAGATCCGACAGTTTCTGAAATGTCAGATTCTTTACTTGTATATGATAAAGAAACAATGTCAGATGTTCCTCTTCGTCGTTTCAAGGTAAATAACGCAGGTTATTTGTATGCAGATAAAAAAGGATATGTTTGGATGAAAGAAGGGAATAAAATTGTACCTTATAATTTGATGAATGGGACCATTCTTGAGCGGTCTGTGATTACTTTGCCAGAAGGCACGGATATAAGATCTTTTTCTGTCGATACAAAAAGTGGAAAAGAGCGGATACTAATGGCGAATAGTGGAAAAGATTTGAATATTTTGATTTACACGAATATTTATAAAGCTCCAGAATTATCTTCAACATTTGGAGAAAAAGGTGGTATTTTAGCAAAAAGTGGGAATTATAAGCAAGGAGAAGCTGGACCTTTGAGATTTGAAGGGCCTACCGGTGTAGGAGTTGATGATAATGGAAATATTTATATTTCTAATATGTTTGTAAATTCGAGTGGAGCTACACTTTGTGCATATAAAGAAGCAACCAAAGAATTATTGTGGAAACAAGAAGGATTAGTATTTACTGCTACTGCAGATTTTGATCAAACGCAATTGAATCGAGTATATTGTACGGAACGGATTTATGATATAGACTATTCGAAAAACGGTTGCCGTATAGATAAGTTCATCGCTACCACAGTAGATCCTTTTGCTTTTCCAAAGGATATGAGATTGGAACCGAATCCTCCTTATCCATTAAAAACTGGAGTATTTAAAAGAAAGATAAAAGGAAAGGATTATATTTTTGTTAGTAATATGTATTCTACGGGATTAGCAGGCTATCGTTTTGATCCAGATAATTATGGTTATATTGCAGTCCCTTTTATGAAAGTTCTTGTTGATGAATTTTCCTTTTGGAATGATAAAAATGGGGATGGACAGCCTCAGTCGAATGAAATAACGTATTCGAAAGTAGCCAATACGTTTTCGCAATATGTGGATAAAAATGGTAATTTATGGGTAGCTGACCGGAATAAAATTAATGGACTTTGTTCGTTTCGTTTGTGGAAAGTACAAGGTGAAGATTCTAATGGTGTTTTACAATATGCTACAGAAGAGACATATATGTTACCATCTTTTATAACAGATGTAAGTCGTGTATTGTATGATATCGATAGAGATGAGTTGATTATAGGATGTTATACGACCGAAAGACCTTGGGATGAACCAAGCCTTTGGGGGCAGGTCGGAACAACAATTCTTGTATATGACAAAGTAAAAGAAAAACTTTTAGATAAGATAAATCCGGAAACCTGGGAGTATACGTTAAAGATTGATATTCCTTTTGCTGTAAAGGATGCTTCAGGAAAATTTACGGGAGAAGATGCCAAATGTTTAGCTTTTGCTGGAGATTATATATTTACTCAACAACAGCAAGGAGGAAAAATAAATTTGTATAATCGTTTTACAGGAGATTATGCTGGACAATTGGGACCTACAGATGTAGTGGAAGGTAAAAGTGGTTGGACTGATTTTACATATGCGATGAATGCTCGTAAAAATATAGATGGAACATATGAGATTCTAGCAGAAGAAAATGCTTATGCCAAAGTTGTTCATTACAAGATTAATAGTATGAGTGCTTCGATGACTCGTTTGGGAGATTTGTATCCATATAAAATACAAGTACTTAATAAAGATGGTTTGTCTTTTGCTCCTGAATTGGTAAGAGAAGGTGAACCGATTCAATTTCAGGTTTGGGTTCAGAATATTGAACGAGGAGAGGTGACCAATCGTCGCCCGAGTGATCCTACTCGCTGTAAAGTCCGTTTTAGACTTTATGATGCAGATACTGATGAACTTTTATATACAGCATATTCTGTTGCTTATGAAAAAGATTTGGTGGGCGGAGAATCTGTTTTGATGACAGTAGATCCTTCGACGGAGATGTGGACTTATATTTCCGGGAATTATAAATTGCAAGTAGACGTAAATTACATGAACTTGGGAAAAGAGTGTGATGCAACGAATAATATTGGAGAGTTTTCTTTTGGAGGAGAGGCTTTACCTTCTTCATTGGAGAGTATTGAATTGGATAAACTATTTAGAGTATATCCGAATCCTGCAACAACAGAGATTGTTTTTGATGGACAAATGGCACAAAACAATTATACTGTAAATTTACTTTCTTCTTCTGGAAGTATTGTAATGAGCCGTCGGTTTTATACTTTTGATAAGGGAAGATTAGATGTTTCCAATGTTGATTCAGGTATTTATTTTTTACAAATTCTTCTTGATAATCAAGTTATAAATCGGAAAATAATAATTCGAAAATAGAATTTATTAGATATGAAATAGGTTGAAGATAAAATTAGAGTTGTCTTTAACCTATTTCAAATTTAAGATAATTAGTTTATCAATGATTAAATAAACGTTGTTTGGCTAAATCCTCATATTCTGTTCCTGGTTGGCCATAATTACAATAAGGGTGTATACTTATACCTCCTCGGGGAGTAAAAAATCCGGTAATTTCTATATATTTAGGAGCCATTAGCTTGATAAGATCTTTCATAATTATATTTACACAATCTTCATGGAAAGCCCCATGATTACGAAAGCTGAATAGGTACAATTTTAAACTTTTGCTTTCTACCATCTTTATATTAGGAATATAATCGATTTGTATAGTTGCAAAGTCCGGCTGGCCGGTAATTGGACAAAGGCTTGTAAATTCAGGACAATTAAAACGCACCCAATAGTCGTTCTCAGGATGTTTGTTGTTGAAAGATTCTAAGACTTCAGGTGAATATTCTTGTTTATACTCGGTTTTCCCTCCTAATAGGGTTAATTCATTTTGTTTCATTATATATAATTTGTTACACTTCTTTTATTTTGAGAATATTGTATGAGATGTTGGTATCATAAACGTCGCTACCGTCTATTTTCTTGATATATCGTACAACTTTTATGGTTACTGGTAATATTAGAATTTCATATACAGATTTAAGTATTGCTTGAGTAATGATAAGGATAAATAATTCTTTAATCGGAACTATACCAGCAAAGGCAATAGGAAAGAAAAGTAGAGAATCAGCACTTTCTCCTACTAAGGTAGAGACTATTGCTCGTAATGAGAATCTTTTTCCATTACTTGCTATTTTCATTTTACTCATTATATATGCGTTTAAAAATGAGCCGATCAAAAATGCAATTAAACTGGCTATAGCTATACGAGGCGTTGCCGTGAAGATTGATACGAATGCAGTTTGTCCGTCCCAGAATTTGGCCGAAGGCAGTAAGATAGCCAATTGAAAAAATGCAACGGCCAAAAAATTCATTGCAAATCCTGCCCAAATGATCAGACGAGCTTTTCGGTATCCCCACACTTCTGCAATGCAGTCATTTATTATGTAAGAAATAGGGAATACGATAAGTCCTGCAGTTGCAGTGATGCCTCCGATTTCAATCATTTTAACTTCCAGAATGTTGGAAATAATAAGGCATACACAGAAAAGTATGCCTAAGGCCATAAAGGGTAAACTGACGGTTTGTTTCATAATAATCTTGTTTTTAACGTGGTTTGACAAGCACACGGGGGCGCAAAGATACAATTAATTATGAATACCCCATATTTTTATAAGGAAATTTGAATAGTTTTTTAGCGGCAAAAGATTCTTTATTTTTTGATAATTCCCATTTTTCGCATAAGGAAATAAGCATTCATATTTTGTGCAATACCTGGTTGTAGACGATAAGAAAACGAAAGCTCGTCATTTGTAATGTCTGCTTCAAAACGGAAATTTCGTATTATATCGGGATATGAGTTTGCCAACTCTCCGAGTAACAGGTCATGAGTTGCTATGACTCCGGAAGCATTTAATTCAATTAGCTGTTCGACTAACGCTAAAGAACCTTTCTGTTTATCAACAGAGTTTGTTCCTTTCAAAATCTCATCTAGAATAATAAATATTTTTTCTCTCGTTTTGAGTCGGTCGATGACAACTTTCAATCGTTTAAGTTCTGCAAAAAAATATGATTCTTGGTCTTTGAGAGAATCTGTGGTACGCAAACTTGTAAATAGAGTACAAGGAGTAATTCTCATTTTTTCAGCGCATACAGGAGCCCCGATGCAAGCTAAAACATGGTTGATTCCTATAGTCCGAAGATACGTGCTTTTTCCTGCCATATTAGCTCCTGTAATTACTAGAAAGGAGGGTCTCAGTGGCATGTCAATATCGTTTAGAATACAACGTGTCGGAGGAATTAGAGGATGCCCCATATTAACAGCTGACAGTACGGGATGATCGTCTTCAATAAGTTCTGGAAATGTATAATTGGAATGATTATAATGAAAGGTTGCTAAAGAACTTATGGCATCGAATTCTGCTAAAGCAGAGAGCCATTGATCCAATTGTCCTGCGTTTTCATCAAGCCATTTTCCTATTGCTGTTAATTGTCTGAAATCCCAGAGTAAAAAACCATTAAGTATAGCAAAACCGATAGCATTATATCGTTGGTCGAGATTGCCGAGAAGTTTGGCCAATCTTTTTATTCGTTCAGAAACAGGCGTACCATCAATATTGATTTCTTGTTTAAGCTCTTGTAAGAGTTGACTTTTAAACTGAGTTTTCTCTAATGATTCGATAAGTTTGGTATATGAATTTAAGGACTGTAGCCCTTCGTTCAATTGTTTTTGTAATGTAGAAACTTTTTTACTTTTAATAGTTGCGTAGGTGAAACAAATAATGAATAAATACAAAATCCATGTACCAGTAGATATTCCGGCTATCCATAATAGAAGTAATATCGTGAATAATACGGGAATAATATATAGACTACATATTTGTATATATTTTGCCGGAATTACATTTTTTAAAGATGCTGTGTTGCGGATAGTATTTATATCTGATTTTTTTTCATTTGAAGTTAACCCATGTGCGAGAAAATCGATTCGTAATTCTGTCAGTTTAGATAATTCTTCAATAGCTTTTTGTCGCTTCAAAATATAATGTGTATCTTTTAAAGGCTTTTGTAATATTTCAGCCAGTCGGTTTCTTCCTAACAAAGATGCACTGCGATTGATATATGAGAAAAGAGATTTATGGCCGAATAAATCTAAGTCATTACTGAAATCATGTTCCGTATTTATAAATTCGTTTCCTTCATCAGTTTCATCGAATTGATATTGTAAAAGTTGGAGTTCTTTTTTGGCGATTGATATACGAGCCTCTTGGAGGCTTTTTTTTATAAAAAATCGATTGTGTACTTTTAATAATATGAGAAATAGTATGATACCGAATAGGCAAATAGGGATAAGGATATAAAGAGGAGAATCCCATAAAAAATATAATAGACCCAAGGTTATTAAGACAATAAGTAGCCGGAGGGTTCCGATACTGTATATCTTTTTCTGTGTTTTATTTAATTGTATATTCGTATCGCGGAGTATCGAATGATAATAATTTTCAGGTGTAATCACAAGAATTCATTTTTATGGTGAAAGTACAAATATACATTAAAAAATTGCGATAAATCAGGGTTCAATAACTAAAATATTATATTTAATAAATATTCTTTTTTTTGCAAAAAAAGAAAAAGATAAAAGTTTTCGAATGTAAATTATCATTGTTAATTTCGCACGCAATTAATAATCCTAAAATGTGAATTTATTAAAAAATAGAACTATGAAAAATGTATTCGTTGTTATTCTACTGGTGTCAAGTGTTTTTTCTTATGGCCGTAATCCGCAAAAGGAGATGGAGAAGAAATTAATAGGAACTTGGTGCAATCCATATACCTATGAATATAGTGGGGAATTAAAAGGTTTTACTTTTAAAAAAGGGGGTAGATGTGAAGCTGTGAATGTCCCTTCTTTAGATTTAAAGTCATGGGAAATTAAAGATGGAGCCTTAATTATAAAAGGTTTTATGACTGATGAGACTGGAGAGAAAGAAGAATATGAAACTATAGAAAGAATATTAAAATTAAATGATGATACTTTGCGGGTAGTAAGTAAGGAATCGAGTCCTCGTGTAACGTTTATGTATATGAATGCTAAGGTTATTAAAGAACGAATAACTCCTCAAGTTCAAAAGAGAAAAGAAAAGTAAATATATAACATTTTTTTTGCGGTTTACTCGATGAATTTAACTAACAAAGAGTAAACCGTTTTCTATTAGATGTAATGATGGCTATAGAAGAAGGATTGTTTCACATAAAAGTTTTATTTGTGATAAACTTTGTAAAGATAGGGTGGTTTAAGATATAAAAATTTGTATTTTTGTTTTCAGTTGAAATCATAAAAAAGTTATTTATGAAAAAGTCAATATTATTTCTGATTATGGTCATGATAAGTACCACTTCGGTTTTTGCTCAAAAGACAGCGAAGGTAGAATTCAGTGAAACCGTTTTTAATTTTGGGAATATAGCTGAAGTTGATGGAGATGCGACTTGTAAATTTGTTTTTAAGAATACAGGAAAGGTTCCGTTGATTATTACTCGGGCTTCGGCTTCATGCGGATGCACTAAACCTGAATATCCCGAAGCTCCTATAGCTCCGGGTAAAACTGGAGAGATAAGAGTGACTTATCATGCTAAAGGCCGTCCGGGAGCTTTTCAAAAGAATGTGTATATATATACAAATGCTAATCCAGAGAAATATACTTTATTGATTAAAGGAACAGTTATTCCTGAAAGTAAAAAGAAATAATTAATGATCAACAGGAAAAATATGAAACGTACAGGAAGTGTTTTATTGTTTGCTGTATTGTTTTGGCCGATGTTGGTATTGGCCGAGGGGAAGCCTGCAATAACATTTGAAAAAGAAGAACACGATTTTGGAAGTTTCGCTGAAAGTTTAGGAATGGTAACTTGTACATTTACTTTTACAAATACAGGTAATGCCCCGCTACTGATAACAAATGCTTCGGCTTCATGTGGATGTACTCGGCCAGTATTCCCCAAAGAACCTGTGGCTCCGGGTAAATCAGCAGAGATAACAGTAACTTTTAATCCTAAAGGCCGTCCGGGCGCATTCCGTAAAAATGTGTATATATACAGTAATACAGAGCCCTCTAAAACAACATTATATATTAAAGGTATCGTAATTCCTGAAGAGAAAAAGGAACACCCTGAATTTGCTTATGCTATGGGAAGAATAGCATTGAAAGTAAGGCATTTACCTTTTTTTGAAGTTTATACCGATGACCCTAAAAAACTTTCTGTTGAGTTTGTAAATAATTCACGTTCTCCTCTTACTTTATCGTTTGACCGAGTTCCTCGGCATCTTTCGGTAAAACAGATTCCGGAGAGTGTTGCACCAGGTCAGATTGGACTTATTGAGGTTACTTATAACGCCTCTAAAGCTAAGGATTGGGGAATACGTAGAGATGAATTTTATATTAGATTTCCGGGAGAACCTAACATAATTCCTGGGAATACAATCTCTGTTTCTGCAGATATAAGAGAGGACTATAGTAAGATGTCTTCAGAGCAAAAAGAAAGAGCTCCGAAAGCGTTATTAAGTGAGAACCGTATCGATTTTGAAAAAGTTCAAGGAACTACCCCTGTTGAGAAAATAATAAAAATACAAAATGACGGGAAAACGAATCTTCAGATACGGAAAGTAAGTAATGAATCAAATGTTGTTACTGCAGAAGTTTCTCGTATGAGTGTTCAATCTGGGAAAGCTGTTGACCTTAAAATAACTGTTTATCCGGCTAAAACTAAAAGTAAAGTTTTAAATCATCGTATTTTTATTATTACGAATGATCCTGATCATCCAACACTATCTATTCCTGTATTTGCGCGATTCGAATGACGTTTATTTCTTAAAATTGTAATATGGAACATATTGAGAATGATAAGCAATATGCCGGATTGGCTGTTAATAAAGGAATTGAGCAACCTCCTACAGTCAATCCTTATTTGAAAAGAATACGAACGGTAAAACGTCGTCATTATACGTCTGACGAATATGTTGAAGGTATATTAAAGGGAGATATTTCTATATTAAGTCAGGCCGTTACTCTTGTCGAAAGTAATTTATATGAGCATCAGATATTAGCTCAGGAGGTTATAGCAAAATGTTTGCCTTATTCGGGGCAATCTGTTCGCATTGGTATAACAGGAGTTCCTGGGGCGGGTAAAAGTACATCAATAGATGTGTTTGGACTTCATGTATTAAAACAGGGACATAAGTTAGCTGTGCTTGCAATAGACCCGAGTAGTGAGCGTTCGAAAGGAAGTATATTAGGGGACAAAACCCGTATGGAGAAATTATCTGTGCAGAATGATGTTTTTATTCGTCCTTCGCCTTCGGCGGGTTCTTTAGGAGGAGTGGCTCGTAAGACCCGGGAAACTATTGTATTATGTGAAGCAGCAGGTTTTGATACGATATTTGTAGAAACGGTGGGAGTTGGACAGTCAGAGACAGCTGTTCATTCTATGGTAGATTTCTTCTTATTGATACAGTTGGCTGGAACGGGCGATGAATTACAAGGAATAAAGAGAGGAATTATGGAAATGGCCGATGGTATCGTAATCAATAAAGCCGATGGGGATAATATAGAAAGGGCAAAATTGGCTCAGGCACAGTTTAGAAATGCTTTGCATCTATTTCCTCCGACACTTTCTGGTTGGCAACCTCAAGTCTTGACCTATTCGGGGTATTATGAAATAGGCATCTTTGAGGTTTGGAAAATGATTGATGATTATATCGATTTTGTTAAAAAGAGTGGATATTTTGAGTATAAACGTCAGGAACAGTCAAAATATTGGATGTTTGAGACTATAAACGAACGTTTGAAAGAGCACTTTTATCGAAATCCTGATATTGAAAAAATGTTATTTGATAAGGAACGGAAGGTTTTGAAATCGGAAGAAAGTTCTTTTATTGCGGCCAAAGAAGTTTTGGATTATTATTTCTCTTTACTGTCAAAACAGAAGTAAATTTATGTGAAACAGAAGAGCCCCAAAATGTTATTTGTTTTTATTTTGATGAAAAAAAACATAAATTCAAGGCTTCTTCTGGAAAATTAATTTTCAAATAATTTGTGTGCCTTTTATTAATTGTGTTACTTTGACGTCGCATAGTGCGAATCCTCTTATTTTGTGTTCTGATTTTCTTTTTTGGGAATATTAAGGCTCGAATTAAGTGTGAGATTAAGTAATATTTTATAACTTTGGCGTGCTAACTGATTAACTATGAATTCTGTGTTTCGAATTTTCGTCATATTGCTGTTTTGCTTGACTTTCACAATGTATCATTGTGAAAATAATACTTGGGCATACGGAGTCGATGAAGAGCAATGCTTGGAACAGGGTTTACAAGGTAGTAAGAGAGAGGCTTCAGGTAGAAATTTAATTGTTTTGTTAGGTTCTTTTGCAACGTATTTATTAACTGTTAATAATATAAATGTTCAACCGTCGGATACTGATAGGGAAATATCGGGTTCCGACGTTGTTTTTTTCTCATATGGAGAAAAATTTGATTTAAATATTTTTCATAACAGATACGTTAAAGTATCGTCTGCATATAGGCAAATGCCCCTTTTTTCTCAGAGATATCAGAACCATTACTATATTTATGGTTTAAAAAAGATTGTAGTCTGATGATCTGATGAAGAGAGTAGTTTTAGATAAGATACCCGAATTCTATTATGATCTACTCTTTATTTTGAAGAAACAAACAATTAATAATTATATGTTATAACCTAAAATATGAATTCTGCATTATTTGTTGTTGTATTTATTACGGGGCTGGCTTTGGTAGCAGCTGCTTTGTGGATAGCCGGATTAATATCTCCACGTTCATTTAACCCGCAGAAAGGAGAGGCATATGAGTGTGGTATACCTACTCGGGGGACGTCTTGGATGCAATTTAAAGTCGGTTATTATTTGTTTGCCATTCTTTTCTTAATGTTTGATGTTGAAACTGTATTTTTGTTTCCGTGGGCAGTTATTGTTAGAGATTTAGGAGTGAGCGGACTGATTAACATTTTATTTTTCATGATAATCCTTGTATTGGGATTAGCTTATGCATGGAAGAAAGGAGCGCTGGAATGGAAGTGAAAATTAAATCAATGAAGTATGAAGACTTCAAAGATAATGAGTATATTGAACAGCTTATTAAACAGCTTCAAGAGTCTGGCACAAATGTCGTGGTGGGATCTCTTGATGAACTTATCAATTGGGGGCGTTCTAATTCGCTTTGGCCTCTTACGTTTGCAACCAGCTGTTGCGGTATTGAGTTTATGTCAGTGGGGGCAGCCCGCTATGACATGGCCCGTTTCGGCTTTGAAGTAGCTCGTGCTTCACCTCGTCAGGCAGACTTTATTATGGTGGCTGGTACTATTGTGCATAAAATGGCTCCGGTGCTTAAACGGTTGTATGACCAAATGGCTGAGCCTAAATATGTGATTGCAGTAGGTGGTTGTGCTGTGTCAGGTGGTCCTTTTAAGAATTCGTATCATGTACTTAAGGGGGTAGGTGAAATATTGCCGGTAGATGTATATATCCCCGGGTGTCCTCCTCGTCCTGAAGCCTTACTTTATGGAATGATGCAATTGCAGCGTAAAGTAAAAGCCGAACGTTATTTCGGTGATGTAAACCGACAAGAAAAGAAGCCAAAAGAGTTAGATAAATAAAAAAATATCGAGTTCGATTCATGGGAAAAATACAAGAAAAAATAGCCAGCTTTTTACCTGAAGCTGTTTTTGAAGAAGGACAATATCTTACAGTGACCGTTGCACCGCGTAAATGGCATGGTTTAGCTCGTTTTTTACATGATGATCCAGAATTACAATTTGATTATCTGGCATCGTTGATAGGTGTAGATTGGGGTGAAACGTTGGGTGTGGTTTATTACCTTAATTCTACGAAATATAATCATTGGGTTATCATAAAGACTGAAACTTCCGATAGGGAAAATCCTTTGTTGTATAGTGTCTCTGATGTTTGGGAGAGTGCTAATCTGAATGAGCGTGAGGTATATGACTTTTATGGTATCCGTTTTATAAATCATCCTGATATGCGTCGTCTTTTCTTGAGAGAAGATTGGGTAGGATATCCTTTCCGTAAAGATTATGATGCTAATCCCGATATAAATCCTATTCCGGTTTCTAATGAAGAGGCAAATGATAAAACTGTTGTTCTTGAAGAAACAGAAGAGGGTACAATTGTAGAAAAAGAGAAAATTCTTTTTGAGAAAGATGAATATGTGGTGAATATAGGACCGCAGCATCCTGCTACTCATGGGGTTTTGCGTTTCAAAACATCATTGAATGGTGAAAATATAAAAAAGATTGACGTTCATTGTGGGTATGTTCATCGTGGTATTGAAAAGTTATGGGAAAGCATGACTTATCCACAGACATTGCACATGACCGACCGTTTAGATTATTTATCAGCTCATAATAATCGACATGCATTGTGCCTTTGTATTGAGAAGGGGTTGCAACTTGAGGTCCCAGAACGTGCTGTTTATATTCGTACGATGATGGATGAGCTGATGCGTATATCTTCTCATTTGCTCTTCTTTGCAACTATGTGTATGGACTTGGGAGGGCTGACTGCGTTTTTCTATGGATTCAGAGATCGGGAGAAGATTTTGGATATTTTTGAAGAAACTTGTGGGGCGCGTATGACTATGAACTATAATGTGATAGGTGGAGTTATGGCTGATATACATCCGGACTTTCAACGCAAAGTAAAAGAGTTTATAGCTTATATGCCTGATAAGTTGAAGGAATATCATCAAATATTTACGGGGAATGTCATAGCACAGCAGCGTATGAAGGGGGTAGGGATACTTTCTTATGAAGATGCTATCAATTTTGATGTTACCGGACCGTCAGGTCGTGGTTCAGGATGGGCATGTGATGTACGTAAACGTACTCCTTATGCAGCTTATGATAAAGTCCAATTTAAGGAAGTATTACGCACAGAAGGAGATACCTTTGCACGTTATATGGTTCGTATGGATGAAATTAAAGAATCATTATATATTCTTGAGCAGCTGGTAGATAATATCCCGGCAGGAGATTATGCTGTTAAGACCAAGCCCGTAATTAAAGTTCCTGAAGGTCGATATTTCCAGCAAGTAGAAGCTGCTCGTGGAGCTTTTGGAGTTTATCTTGAAAGTCGGGGCGATAAGTTCCCATACCGATTAAAAGTCACGTCTCCGGGATTAACTTTGGTAGGAGCTGTAGACCATTTGACAAGAGGTGCAAAAATTGCCGACTTGATAGCTATTGGAGCCTCTTTAGATTATGTAGTACCCGATATTGATAGATAATTGTAGTTACAAACCAATATAATTGAAATATATCATGTTCGATTTTTCTATAATCACTCATTGGATAGATAATCTGTTGCGGTCTTGGATGCCTGAAAACGCAGCTCTTTTTGTCGAATTTGTACTGGTGGGTGTCGTTTTATTATTGACTTATGCAGTCATAGCTTTGGCGTTGATTTATATAGAACGTAAAGTGTGTGCCTTTTTCCAGTGTCGTCTTGGACCGAATCGCGTAGGACCTTATGGGCTTTTGCAGAGTGTTGCCGATATGTTTAAGATGTTGATAAAAGAGCTTATTGAAATCAAACATACTGATAAATTCCTTTTTAATTTAGCTCCCTATATTGTTATTGTATCGTCAATGTTGGCATTTGGATGTTTACCTTTTGGCAGAGGTCTTATAGCTATCGATTTTAATATTGGGATATTCTTTATTATGGCTGTTTCTTCGATTGGGGTATTAGGAATTTTACTCGCAGGGTGGGCAAGTAACAATAAATTTACATTGATTGGAGCAATGCGAAGTGGTTCTCAGATGATTAGTTATGAATTGTCTATCGGACTTTCATTTTTAACAATGGTTGTATTTGCAGGAACTATGCAGACCTCAGGAATTGTAGAAGCTCAAAGTTCTGGATGGTTTATTTTCCGGGGGCATATTCCTGCTATAATAGCTTTCTTGATATATCTTGTAGCTGGTACAGCAGAGACGAATCGTGGTCCGTTTGACTTACCTGAGGCTGAGTCAGAGTTGACTGCAGGTTATCATACCGAATATTCTGGTATTCATTTTGGCTTTTTTTATTTGGCAGAATATTTGAATCTTTTTATTGTTTCAGGTATTGCTACCTTATTATTTTTAGGAGGGTGGATGCCTTTTCATATAGGAGGCTGGGAAGGTTTTAACCAGATTATGGATTATATACCTTCTGTAATTTGGTTTTTTGGTAAAGTATTTGTGGTAATGTTTATTATTATGTGGTTCAAATGGACATTCCCTCGTTTACGAATAGACCAATTGCTTCGTCTCGAATGGAAATATTTGGTCCCCATTAGTCTTGTCAATTTGTTGTTGATGGTATTAGTGGTTATTTTCAAATTGCATTTTTAAACCGATAACGGTTTGTCATCATATAGTATAAACAGTTTTAAACGATAAATTATGACGGATAAATTTGGATATATAACTCAGGTTATCGGTCCTGTTGTCGATGTGATTTTCGAAGGTGAGGGTAATGAATTGCCCCCGATTTATGCTGCATTGAAAATTGAGCGAGACAATGGAACAGATCTTATCGTTGAAGTAGAACAGCACATTGGTGAAAATACCGTGCGATGTGTGGCTATGGATACAACAGATGGTTTGAGGAGAGGCATGAAGGTAATAGACTTACAACGTTCGTTAGCTATGCCTACAGGTACACAAATTAAGGGTCGTCTGATGAATGTTATTGGTGATGCTATCGATCATCTGCCTGCATTAGATTATAGTAATGTACAGTCTATTCATCGTCCTTCACCTAAGTTTGAAGATCTATCTATTAACACAGAATTCTTATTCACAGGTATTAAAGTAATCGATTTGCTGGAGCCTTATTCTAAAGGTGGTAAAATTGGATTATTCGGTGGAGCGGGCGTAGGTAAAACTGTGTTGATTATGGAAATGATCAATAATATAGCCAAGGGTCATAATGGATTTTCTGTTTTTGCCGGAGTGGGAGAACGTACTCGTGAAGGTAATGACCTGTTACGTGAAATGATTGAATCTGGCGTTATCAATTATGGTGACGAATTTAAGAAAGAAATGGATGAAGGAAAGTGGGATCTTAGTAAAGTTGACATGGAAAAACTAAGTACCTCACAGGCAACTTTAGTCTTTGGCCAGATGAATGAACCTCCTGGAGCTCGTTTGCGTGTTGCTCTTTCTGGGTTGACTGTGGCCGAGCAATTCCGTGATTCGAATGAAGGTGGTAAGGAGATATTATTCTTTATCGATAATATATTCCGTTTTACACAGGCTGGTTCGGAAGTGTCTGCGCTTTTAGGTCGGATGCCTTCAGCTGTAGGTTATCAGCCTACATTGGCTTCGGAGATGGGTGCATTACAAGAACGTATTACTTCTACTAAGTATGGTTCTATTACTTCTGTTCAGGCGATTTATGTGCCGGCTGATGACTTGACCGACCCTGCTCCTGCAACGACATTTAGCTTCTTGGATGCGACGACTGTACTTAGTCGAAAGATTGCAGAGCTGGGTATTTATCCGGCTGTAGATCCGTTGGAATCTACCTCACGTATTCTAGACCCTCTGATTATTGGTGAAGACCATTATAATACAGCTCAGACAGTAAAACAATTACTTCAGCATTATAATGAGTTGCAGGATATTATTGCAATTCTAGGAGTTGATGAATTGTCTGATGAAGATAAATTAGTTGTAGCTCGTGCTCGTAGAGCACAACGCTTTTTGTCACAACCATTCCATGTGGCAGAACAATTTACTGGTATACCAGGGGTTATGGTACCACTGGAAGAGACTATCCGTGGGTTCAAGATGATTTTGAGTGGAGAAATGGATGGCTACCCAGAACAGGCATTTATGAATGTCGGTACGATAGATGAAGCTATCGCTAAAGGAGAAAAGATGATGCAGCAAGCTAAGGATAATAAATAATAAGAGCTATGAATCTAGAAATTATTTCTTCAGAAAAAGTTCTATTTAGAGGGGAAGCCAAAAAGGTTACGATGCCGGGAACGTTGGGATCTTTTACAGTTCTTGACGATCATGCTTCGTTAATGTCTACTCTGACAACAGGAGTTGTGGAATATGAAACTGAAGGAGAAGTAAAAACTATGCCTATTGAGGGTGGATTCGTAGATGTGAATAATAATCGTGTAGCAATATGTATTCAGTAGCTTGGATTATCAGGTAATGACCAAAAAGGAATGAGATGAAAAAGTTAATAATTTGTTCTATTGGGATACTCTTTTTTATTGTAGGTACGACATTTACTGTTGTTGCAAGTGAAGAAGAGGAGCCGTTTGATGCCAAGGAAGCTATTTTTGAGCACTTACTTGACAATTACGGATGGGAAGTTCCTTTCTCTCATAGCACACGTATACCGTTACCGGTAATTATTCGAGACAATGAAGGAAGTTGGCATGTTTTCAGCTCTAAGAAGTTAGAACATGGAAGTAATTATAATGGTTTCTACATTGCTTCAGAAGGAGATAATAAGGGAAAAATAGAAAGTCTTGATGCTGATGGTAATAAGTATCGTCCTTTGGATATCTCTATCACAAAAAATGTATTTGCTTTGTTGATAGCAGCATTGGTGGTTTGCATATGTATTTTTCCGTTAGCTCGGTTCTATAGGAGAAACAGATTTAAAGCTCCTCGTAAGGGATTGGGTGCCATCGAGTATGTTATAGATATGGTCTATAGTGATGTAATACGCCCTATATTAGGTGCTGAAGCCCGGCGTTTTGCTCCTTACTTATTAACTTTGTTTTTCTTTATTCTGGCGATTAATATTTTGGGGATGATTGTAGTGTTCCCTGGAGGGGCGAATCTGTCAGGAAATATTTCGATAACTTTAGTTTTGGCATTATGTACTTTCCTTGTTGTTAACTTTATGGGAACGAAGCATTATTGGAAAGATTTATTTTGGCCGGAAGTTCCCATGTGGATGAAATGTCCAGTTCCAATTATGCCAGTTATTGAGGTTTTTGGGGCGATTACGAAGCCTGTAGCTCTTATGATTCGTCTTTTTGCAAATATGTTGGGAGGCCATCTTATAGTTTTGGTGCTTATTTCCCTTATATTTATTTTTGGGACAATGGGAGCAGCAGTTTTGGCAGGGACAACCGTCTTATCGGTGTTGTTTTCTGTGTTTATGAATCTGTTGCATTTTCTGATATGTTTTATTCAGGCTTATGTATTTACAATGCTTTCAGCGCTCTTTATAAGTTTGGCAAGAGTGAAGGGAGAAAAAGAGATAAAAGAATAAAATTGATGTGTAACTT
This sequence comes from Coprobacter secundus, assembly GCA_000803105.1. Classification (GTDB taxonomy): domain Bacteria; phylum Bacteroidota; class Bacteroidia; order Bacteroidales; family Coprobacteraceae; genus Coprobacter; species Coprobacter secundus. The sequence continues at coordinate 342,293 of JTDA01000002.1, read as the reverse complement.
AAAAAAACAAACACTATGTTAGGAATGATTTTATTACAGGCAGCAGCCGGTGCAGGTTTGGCAAAAATCGGGGCATGTATAGGTGCAGGTATCGTAGCAATTGGTGCAGGTATAGGTATCGGTAAAATCGGATCTTCAGCGATGGAGTCAATTGCTCGTCAACCAGAGTCTACTAATGACATCAGAACCAATATGATTGTGATTGCAGCTCTTGTGGAAGGTGTAGCGTTGTTTGCTATAATTGTTTGTCTGTTGGCTATTTTCTTATAATAAGCAACCATGGAACTGTTTAAGCCTGAATTTGGGTTGGTTTTTTGGATGTTTTTTGTCTTTGTGGTATTATTTGCCATACTGGCTAAATATGCATGGCCTTTTATTATCCGTAATATTGATGAACGTGCGGAATTTATAGATAAAGGGGTTGCTTATTCTCAGGAGGCAAAAATGCAACTGGATCATGCAACTGAAAATGCCCAAGCCCTTTTGGCTGATGCGCATAAACAGCAAATGGAAATTCTTAGAGAAGCTGCTCAAATGAAATCTCAAATTGTTGAAGAAGCTAAGAAGGCAGCCTCAGAAGAAGCTAAAAAAGTAATGGATGCCGCAGCCGTGTCGATAGAGCAGGCTCGGAAAGAGTCTGAGCAGCAATTTCGTAATGAAGTTAGTGCTTTTGCATTACAAATTGCGGAAAAGCTGATGCGTAAAGAGCTGTCGAATGACAAAACTCAGCTTGAGATGATCGACAAACTATTGAATGATATAGAGACTAAAAACTAAAATGGCATGAACGAAGGATTAGTTTCACGCAGATATGCTAAGGCTTTGCTTAAATATGCACAAGACCAGCATTCTGCCGATCAGATTTATGAAAAGATGAAAGTCCTTGAAGTGAATTTTCTGTCTCATCCAGAACTGGAAAAATCGCTTCAGAATCCTGTGCTTTCTGCTCGGGATAAAGAGGCTCTTCTCTCAGCTGCCGTCGGTGATGCTGCAGGAGAAGAGTTCCTTCGCTTCATTCGTTTAGTAATCAAAAACCGACGCGAATCTTTTATGCGCTCTATCGGACTGATGTATCAGAAGTTATATCGGGAATTGAATAATATATCTTTAGCCCAGATAATTACTGCCATTCCAGTGGCAGGTGAAATTCTGGATAAGATAAAACAATTAGTATCTCAGAAAGCCGATCAAACAGTAGAGTTTACCTATCGGGTGGACCCTTCTATTATTGGAGGCTTTGTACTTAAAATCGATTCGATGCAACTCGATGCTTCAGTAAATAAAGAGTTAAAATTATTGCGTTTAAAATTACTGAACAGCAAGAAAAGATTATGATAAAACCTAACGAAATATCTGATATATTAAAACAACAGCTTGAGGAAGTAGACACTAAAGTCAATTTCGAAGAAGTGGGTACTGTGTTAGGGGTCGGTGACGGTGTTGCACACGTCTTTGGTCTCGATAATGTACAAGCCAGTGAGCTTCTCGAATTTGAAAATGGTGTGAGAGGTGTTGCAATGAACCTTGAGGAGAGTAATGTTGGAGTTATTTTATTGAGCTCTTCAGATAAGGTGAAAGAGAATATGAGTGTACACCGTACCGGAACTATTGCGTCTATACCTGTGGGGGAAGGACTTATCGGTCGTGTTATTAATACGTTGGGAGATCCTATCGATGGAGCCGGACCATTAGAAGGAAATATGATTCCTTTACCGCTTGATCGCAAGGCTCCTGGTGTAATTTTCCGTCAGCCGGTAAATCAACCTTTACAGACTGGTATCAAGGCTGTAGATTCTATGGTGCCTATAGGACGAGGACAGCGGGAGTTGATTATTGGTGACCGTCAGATAGGTAAGACGTCTATAGCGATTGATACAATTATCAATCAGCGTAAGAATTTTTTGGCAGGTGACCCGGTATATTGTATATATGTGGCAATTGGACAGAAAGCTTCATCGGTAGCTACTTTAGTAAATACTTTGCGTGAACATGGAGCTTTGGATTACACTATTGTTTTAGCTGCTAATGCTTCAGATTCGGCAGCGATGCGTTATTATGCTCCGTTTGCGGGTGCTGCTATTGGAGAGTATTTTCGGGATAGTGGTCGCCATGCATTGGTGGTATATGATGATTTGTCGAAACAGGCTGTGGCTTATCGTGAAATTTCTTTGATTTTACGTCGTCCATCAGGCCGTGAAGCATATCCGGGTGATATTTTCTATTTGCATTCCCGTTTATTAGAGCGTGCAGCAAAAATTATAGATAATGATGAAGTTGCCTCTACAATGAATGACCTCCCTGACGAATTGAAGTCTATGGTTAAAGGTGGAGGTTCATTGACTGCTTTACCTATTATTGAGACTCAGGCAGGAGATGTTTCGGCATATATTCCAACCAATGTAATATCAATTACTGATGGTCAGATATTTCTTGAAACAGGATTATTCAATGAGGGTACACGTCCGGCAATTAATGTGGGCATTTCTGTGTCTCGTGTGGGAGGTAATGCTCAATTAAAAGCAATGAAAAAGATTGCTGGTACATTGAAAATCGATCAGGCCCAGTATCGAGAGTTGGAGTCGTTTACTAAGTTTGGTGGTGACTTGGATCCTGTGACTGCAATGGTGATTGACAAAGGTCGTAAAAATGCTAAAGTCTTGGTACAGCCTCAATATTCACCTATGGCAGTTGAGGATGAGATGGCAATTATTTACTGTGGAACAAAGGGATTGTTACAACAAGTGCCTTTGGATAAAGTGGCTGAGTTTGAAAAATTATTTTTACAAATGCTAAAATCCAAATATCAGAAAGAAGTCTTGGATGAATTAAAGGCCGGTCATCTTGATGATAAAGTAGAAGCTCTATTAAAAGAAATAGCAGCAGATGTAGCAAACAGATTTAAGGCTTAATGAATTATGGCATCAATGCGCGAATTGAAGGGAAGAATCGGATCTGTTAACTCTTCCCAAAAGATTACCGGTGCGATGAAAATGATTTCATCAGCTAAGTTGCGTAAAGTCCAATCAGCTTTAGAGCATCTTATGCCTTTCCGCAACCAGTTGCAGAACACCATAAATAATTTGCTGGGGGCCGATAGTGAATATCAATCGCCATTGACCGAGCAACGCCCGGTTCACCGTGTTGCATTTGTTGTATTCGGGTCGGATGAAGGTTTATGTGGAGCTTTTAATGTATCGTTGTTCAAGTTTTTATTAGAAGCGATGAACCGTACAAATGATGAGTTGGGAACTAAAACTGAGTATATTGTTTATCCTGTAGGTAAGAAAATACTATCATCGGTTTTCAAGATGAAGGATGTTGAGATTGCTGATGTTTCTTATCTCAATTCGAAGAGTGGGGCAGATGCAGTGAAGCGTCTGACCGATGAGCTGACCAATCGTTTTTTGTCTCATGAAATCGACAGGGTGGAACTGTTATATTTTCATTTTAAAAGTATTGGTTCTCAAGCATTGGATTCGAGAATATTGTTACCTGTAAGCGTTGCCGATTTGGCAGGTGGAAAACGTCACTCTCATGCAAAACCATATATTTATGAGCCTGATAGTGAAACAATTTTTCGAACGGTGATTCCTCTTTATGTGAGGTCTAATTTACATGAAACTTGGTTAGAAAGTCGGACTTCAGAGCAGGCTGCACGTATAATGGCAATGCAGATGGCAAATGATAATGCAAAAAAGTTGCTTGACAGCTTACAATTAGAATATAATAAATTAAGACAGCAAAACATTACAGCTGAGCTGCTTGATATATTGGGCGGATCGGTCCAATAAAAAGAATCTTCATGATAAAGAGGGCTTCCGGAGCCGGAAGCTCTTTGTCATGAATTTGAAAGTGGAAAATAATTTAATATTCATCATAAATATAGATAGTATCAAATAGCAATTTATGGAAAGTTTTAAAAATTACTTTGTCTCTTTCTGGAAAGGCTTGTGGAGCCTGTTGGTGGGCATGAAAGTGACAGGGACTGAATTTGTCACAAAGAAAGTGACAGAACAGTATCCCGAAAATCGGGCGACGTTAAAAGTTGCCGACCGGTTCCGGGGCGAACTCAAACTGGTATATGAAAATGGCGAACATAAATGTGTAGCTTGTGGAATTTGCCAGATGAATTGTCCTAACGGTACCATCCAAGTGATTGCCAACAAGGTGACTACAGAAGACGGTAAAACAAAACGTGTGTTGGATAAGTATATGTATGACCTAGGTAGTTGTACTTTTTGCCAACTTTGTGTGGTAACGTGTCCGCATGATGCTTTGGAGTTCGATAACGCATTCGAACATGCCGTGTTTACTCGGGAGAAATTAGTGAAACAACTCAATCATGATACAGATAAATCTGTAGAAAATAAATAGTATTATGGAACAAGTAGCTAATCAAGTAATCTTTTATTTACTTTCGGCGGCAATAATTATATTTTCCGTACTAACGGTAACGACGCGTCGTATTTTGCGGGCCGCCACATTCCTCCTTTTTGTTTTATTTGCAACAGCCGGACTATATTTCCAACTTGATTATCATTTTCTAGGAGCTGTTCAGTTAGCTGTATATGCAGGAGGTATCGTCGTATTGTTTGTATTCTCTATATTATTAACAAGTGGTCCGGGCGAAAAATCTGAACGCCTCACCAATAAGAAAAGAGCATGGGGGCTTATAGCTTCAATTTCTGGAGCGGCTTTATGTCTATATGCCTTACTTACACATGTATTTCCGGTATCACAGTTTCAAAACGGTGGAGCTCTTGATATGAAGCAAGTAGGTCATACGCTTATGGGAATGGAAAAATATCAATATATTCTTCCTTTTGAGGCGCTTAGTGTGTTGTTATTGGCTTGTATAATCGGTGGCATCATGATTGCCCGTAAAAGATAAAAAGTATGGAAATACCTATGATTTATTATTTGGTAGTAAGTGCCATTATGTTTTTTGCCGGAGTATATGGATTTGTAACTCGTCGTAATTTGCTGGCAGTACTTATTTCTTTGGAATTGATGCTGAATGCTGTAGATATTAATTTTGTGGTGTTCAATCGTTATCTTTTCCCGGGTCAGCTTGAAGGGTTTATGTTTACGTTATTTGCTATCGGGATAGCAGCTGCAGAGACTGCTGTCGCTATTGCTATTATTATAAATATTTACCGGAGCATACACAATGTGCAGGCAAAGAACCTCGACGATATGAAATATTGATTATTGCTTTAAACAACAAACTATGGAATATTCTTTGATTATACTCTTATTGCCGATGGTCATGTTTCTTGTACTTGGCTTGTTCGGTCATAAAATGTCACACCGTGTAGCAGGTCTTTTAGGTACTACAGGGTTGGCCGTTATTACGGCATTGGCTTATACGGCAGCTGTACAATATTTTTCGATGCCACGAATTGATGGTAAATTTGCAACGTTAATTCCAGTGAATTTTGAGTGGTTGCGATTTACTGATGCATTACATATTGATCTCGGTATCCTTTTAGACCCGATTTCAGTGATGATGCTTGTTGTCATTACGACAGTATCTCTTATGGTTCATATTTATAGTATGGGCTACATGCATGGAGAAGTAGGTTTCCAACGTTATTTTGCATTTTTGTCGCTATTTAGTTTTTCAATGTTAGGATTGGTTGTTGCTACCAATATTTTCCAGATGTATATTTTTTGGGAGTTGGTGGGTGCATCATCCTATTTGCTTATCGGGTTCTATTATACAAAGCCTTCAGCAGTGTCAGCTTCGAAAAAGGCGTTTATTGTGACTCGTTTTGCTGATTTAGGATTCTTGATAGGAATTCTTATTTTGTCTTATTTTGCACAAACTTTCGATTTCAATACGCTTACCACTGGAAATGCTTTGAGTTCAATGGCTGGTAAGACGTTTATGGGATTGTCTGTTGGTGTTTGGGCTATGTCTCTTATATTTATGGGAGGTGCTGGGAAATCTGCTATGTTCCCATTACATATTTGGTTGCCTGATGCAATGGAAGGACCTACTCCAGTATCGGCTCTTATACATGCTGCTACTATGGTGGTCGCAGGTGTTTATTTGGTGGCTCGATTATTCCCGGTATATTGCCAAGTACCGGAAGTCTTGGATTTAATAACTTATGTGGGAGCGTTTACTGCATTGTATGCAGCTGTAGTTGCTTGTGTGCAAACTGATATTAAAAGAGTGTTGGCTTTTTCTACGATTTCTCAGATTGCATTTATGATGGTAGCGTTAGGTGTCGCAAGTGCTGACCACGGGTTAGGATATATGGCCTCAATGTTCCATTTATTTACACATGCAATGTTCAAAGCTCTATTATTCTTGGGTGCTGGAGCTATTATCCATGCAGTGCATTCGAATGAGATGTCACATATGGGTGGACTTCGTAAATATATGCCTGTGACACATATAACATTCTTGATCGCTTGTTTGGCTATTGCAGGTATACCTCCGTTTTCAGGTTTTTTTAGTAAAGATGAAATTCTTGCTGCAACATTCCAGAAAAGTGCATTTTGGGGTATTTGGATGACGGTAGTTGCTGGCCTTACCGCATTTTATATGTTTAGGCTGTATTATAATATATTTTGGGGGAAAGAAGCTAATCATGAGCATACACCTCATGAAGCTCCGAAGTCAATGTATCTCCCTCTGATTTTCTTGGCTTTGGTAACTTGTTTGGCAGGATTTATTCCTTTTGGGGAGTTCGTAACAAGCGATGGGCTACCATACCATATACATATTGAGATGTCTGTTGCTGTTACCAGTGTCGTTGTTGCCCTTATTGGTATAGCGATTGCGACATGGTTGTATAAGAATCCGAATGATAAGCCTGCTCGTATGGCTACTGCCATGAGCGGTTTGTATAAATGGGCTTATCATCGTTTTTATATTGATGAAGTATACCAGTTTATTACCCATAAGATTATTTTTAACGGTATTTGTTCGCCGATTGCATGGTTTGACCGCCACGTGGTTGACGGAACAATGAATATGTTTGCATGGTTGACTCAGACTGTTTCTTACAAAATTCGAGGTTTGCAGTCAGGACAATTGCAGTCTTATGCATGGATATTCTTAATGGGAGCTTTGGTAATAGCATTACTGGTAATTTGCTTATAATACAATTGGTTGCAAGATATTAAAATAAAGTAATTATGAATTTTTTATCATTATTTGTGCTTATACCCCTGTTGATGATGGTCGGGTTGGCTTTGTCAAAAGGGATGAAACAGATACGGTGGGTAGCTGTTGTAGGCTCCTCTATTCAGTTATTACTGGCAATAAGCTTGGTTTTCCTTTATTTGCAGGAACGAGCTTCCGGTAATACTGCAGAGATGTTATTTACTGCAAGTTCTATGTGGTATGCTCCACTGAATATTCATTATGCTGTGGGAGTTGACGGAGTATCCGTTGCAATGCTTTTGTTGTCGGCAATAATTGTTTTTGCAGGGGTTTTTGCTTCGTGGAAAATATCTCCATTGCCTAAGGAATTTTTCCTTTGGTTGATTCTTTTGTCAATTGGAGTATTTGGATTCTTTATTTCTATCGACCTTTTTACCATGTTTATGTTCTATGAGGTCGCTCTTATCCCGATGTATTTGTTGATTGGAGTTTGGGGGAGTGGAAATAAAAATTATTCGGCGATGAAATTGACATTAATGTTGATGGGTGGTTCAGCTTTCCTATTGGTCGGAATTTTAGGAATCTATTTCCATTCTTCAGCGGATGGACATTTTACAATGAATATTCTTGAAATAGCAAAGAACCATGCTATTCCGATGAGTGCTCAATATCTGTTTTTCCCTCTTACTTTTGTCGGATTTGGAGTTTTAGGAGCTATGTTCCCATTCCATACATGGTCTCCTGATGGTCATGCATCGGCTCCAACCGCAGTGTCTATGCTACATGCTGGAGTGTTAATGAAACTTGGAGGATATGGGTGCTTTCGAGTAGCTATCTATCTGATGCCAGAAGCTGCGAATGAATTGGCTTGGATTTTCCTTATTTTGACTGGTATTAGCGTCGTTTATGGGGCATTCAGTGCTTGTGTCCAGAAAGACTTAAAATACATTAATGCTTATTCGTCTGTAAGTCACTGTGGTTTAGTTCTATTTGCTATATTGATGTTAAATACTACGGCAATGACGGGAGCGGTTTTGCAAATGTTGTCACACGGTTTAATGACAGCTTTGTTCTTTGCCCTTATTGGTATGATATACGGACGTACGCACACTCGTGATATTCGTGAGATGGGTGGATTGATGAAAATTATGCCGTTTTTGTCTGTATGTTATGTGATTGCTGGTTTTGCTTCATTAGGGCTTCCGGGATTAAGTGGATTTATTGCCGAAATGACAGTATTTGTTGGCTCATTCCAGCATACAGATACTTTCCATCGCGTATTTACGATTGTAGCTTGTACTTCGATTGTAATTACAGCGGTATATATACTACGAGTAGTAGGAAAGTTGCTGTATGGACCTGTACAGAACGAAGCACATCGTCAGTTGACAGATGCTTCTTGGTTTGAACGTCTTTCAGCAATAACACTGATTGCTGCAGTTGCAGGATTGGGGATGATGCCGTCGTGGGTATCCGATATGATTAGCCAAAGTATAAACACGATTATTGAACGCTTATAATATATAGAGTATGGATTATTCAAATTTCTTATTGATGCGCGGGGAGCTGTCGTTGATAGTGGTTATTGTGCTGCTGTTTTTTTACGATACATTCGGCTCAAAGAAAAGCCAAAAACTTTTTTCCGTGACAGCTTGTGTCTTATTGGCTGCGCAGACTATTTTTAATATAATACCTTCCGTCCCAGATTCATCTTTTGCTGGAATGTATCAGATATCTCCTATTATTTCGATTGTGAAAACCATACTCAATATAGGTACATTATTGGTATTTATCCAATCGGTTGCTTGGACCAAGCTGGAACATGTCGTTGTGCGTAGAGGTGAATTTTATATATTGACCCTAATGACTCTATTAGGAATGTACTTGATGATTTCGTCGGGTAATTTCCTTTTATTCTTTGTTGGGCTTGAGACAGCTTCTCTTCCTATTGCTACATTGGTCGCAATGGAAAAGTTCCGTCATGACTCTTATGAGGCTGCAGCAAAATATGTATTTATAGCTGTGTTCTCTTCAGCTCTTATGTTATTGGGACTTTCTTATGTTTATGGAGTTACTGGAACATTATATTTTGAAGATATTGCAGCTCGGATAGGAGATACTCCATTGGCAATGGTAGGATTGGTATTCTTTTTGGCTGGTATGGGATTCAAAATTTCTTTGGTTCCATTTCATCTTTGGACAGCAGATGTATATGAAGGTGCACCGACACAGGTTACATCCTATTTGTCAGTCATATCAAAAGGTGCGGCAGTATTTGCTTTAGCATTGGTTTTGTTTAAGGTATTTCCTGCAGTAGAGTCTGTGTGGCAACCAATTTTGTATGGTCTGATAATAGCGACTATTACGATTGGTAACCTATTTGCCATTCGTCAGAAAAATCTAAAACGTTTTTTAGCTTTTTCTTCTATCTCTCAGGCCGGTTATATTATGTTAGGTATCATTGCTGGTAGTGCAGCTGGTATGGGATCTTTGGTATATTATGTATTGGTATATATATTTTCTAATTTGGCGGCTTTCGGAGTTATTTCTGCAATAGAAAATAAAACAGATAGAGTATCTATGGACGATTATAATGGGCTCTATCGGACTAATCCGAAATTGAGTTTGGCTATGATGTTAGCAATGTTTTCTTTAGCTGGTATTCCTCCCTTTGCCGGATTTTTTAGTAAATTCTTTATTTTTGCTGCTGCTGCTGAACAAGGATTTTATATTTTAGTATTGATAGCCCTCATTAATACAATCATTTCGTTGTATTATTATTTGTTAGTTGTTAAGGCGATGTTTATACATCAAGATGATTGTGTAATTCCTTCTTTTCAGTCTTCCGGAGCTTTGAGGTTGAGTATCTCAGTTTGTGTATTAGGTATTGTACTGTTAGGAATTATTAGTGTTATCTATACCCAGATATATCAGGTAAGTTTTGGTGTTTTTGGTTTATAATTAGATGATTTTGAGAGAATTTTTTAAATAAATATTTTTTGTTGACGACGTGTCGGATATCCGGTACGTCGTCAATTTTTTTTGAAAGAACAGTCATGGATGTTTTAGAGAATCTTACAAAAGAACAATTGATAGATTACATACGTATAATGGCTAAAAATATGTCAGCATTGGATGGGGTATGGTTTCAGTCATTGGAAAAAAAGAAGGGAATGGATGATGCTATGTGGCATGACTGTGATGTTTGGCAACGATTTACACAGGCAGAGGCTCGTCGAATAAAAAAGTTTTTGAAATTGCCGGAATATCCTGGATTACAGGGTTTATCTCAAGCATTGAATTTTCATTTTAATTCATTACTGAATCATACAGAGACGATAATAAATGGAAATAAATTGATATACCGTATTGTTGATTGTCATGTACAAAATGCGCGTTCGAGAAAAGGTATGTTGTATCATCCCTGTTTAGCTGCAGGTTTTATGGAGTATAAATATTTTGCATCTACTATTGATTCTCGTATAAATTGTGAAGTTATAAGCTGTTTCCCAGAAGTGAAAGATCCTACTTGTGCTTGTGCTTGGGAATTTACATTGAAAGAAGATGTATGAATCTCTTCGTTTATTGGGATAATAAACTAATATGAGATAGGCTTTTAGTAGATGTATAGTTCGAGAGATGATTTGCTGAAGAGTATAAAATCTTATTTTTTCAATATAGCCTTTCTCTGTTTTATTTAATAAAATTATATACAGTATGATTAAAAAAAACTATATTTTTGATATAAGTTATTGAAAATAAGATATATAAAAATAAAGCATTCATTTGAAGTACAAAGTGAAATATTTGCATATTAACATAATTTGTTTTTAATCGGATGTTTTATTAACATTTATGTCTGTATTTTATCTCTATATTTGTCATGTAAATGAGAATAGAAATTTAAAATGGGAATATATATAATATTTATTGTATTTGCTTTAATCAGTTTTGCCGTACAGAAAATGTTACAGGCAAAGTTTGATAACTATTCTAAAGTTCCTATTCCGAATGGTCTTACGGGAAAAGATATTGCCGAAAAGATGTTGCGAGATAATGGAATAAATGATGTAAAAGTGATTTCGGTGGAAGGACGCCTTACCGATCATTATAATCCGGAAACTCATACTGTAAATTTGAGTCAGGATGTATATTATAGCAATAGTGTAGCAGCTGCAGCAGTTGCTGCCCATGAATGTGGACATGCAGTTCAGCACGCACGAGCATATTCCTTTTTGACAATGCGTTCCAAATTGGTACCTGTTGTGAGTTTTGCATCACAATGGATGCAATGGGTATTATTAGCTGGGATACTGACATTACAAGTATTCCCCCAATTGATGCTATTTGGTATTATATTATTTGCATTGACTACGTTATTTAGTTTTGTAACGCTTCCAGTAGAAATAAATGCCAGCCAGAGGGCTTTAGCATGGCTTGAGAGTGCAGGTATAACAAATGTGAATACCCATGATAAAGCAAAAGATGCTTTGAGGTGGGCTGCTTATACTTATGTGGTAGCAGCATTGAGTTCATTGGCGACTTTGGTGTATTACATTCTCATATTTTTGGGAGGAAGAAGAGATGACTGACTAGCTTTTTATATATTTTCTTTGAATAAAACGAATCAGGCTGCTTGTGTAAGCAGCCTTTTTTGTATTATAGAAGAAAAGACTTATGACTGTGTTGTTAATAAAGAATGTAATAGTTACTATGTGAGTAGTACAAAGGAGTGGAAAATTGATATGATTTCAGAAAAAGTATTCAGTATAGCATTTGACATATAGTATTTTCTTTTTTCAATCATCAATTTATTAAAAATATAAGGCTATCTAACAACAAAAAAGTTAGATAATCTCGTTTTTGTTGTTAGACAGCCTCATATTATCTTTTATAAAATTTGATTTAGACTTTAGTTGTCGTTTTTGAAGAAATCGTAGCTTTTGTATTTTTATTGGCTGTGACTTTTGCTTTAGATTTCGAAGTTTCGGCCTTGGTTTTAGCTTGTTGTTTCTCAAGCTTTGCAGATTTTAGCTCTTTTTGTAAGATTTCTATTTCCGAAGCCTGGTTTTTAATCGTTGTAATTAAAGCATTTAATTCTTCGTTTTCTATTTCTGCTGGATATTGGGCTTCTACTCTGACAATAAAATCACTCAATACATTCATGTAATTAGTGAATGCTTCGTAGGGAGTTTCGTATGGGCTATAGTGACTATGGACAGCTCCATCATTGAAGTGTTTAGTACACATATAATAAAAGTGGTCACTGGTTTGTAAATAGTTCCAGTCTTGTTTTAGTCGGCGATCGTCACATAATCGAACACGTTCTGCAACTGAATAAAGTTTTTCGAAAGCTTCGTTTTGAAGAACATTTCCCAGCCAGGCACTCGTATCTCTTTCTTCATCGGCCCAAGAAATCGGATATGGCATAGATAAAGAGTCTACGGGTTTTACTTTTGATATAATCTCTGTTGGAGTTGCAAAGCCGATTCCTTTTTCTTCGGCAAAACGTGGGAGAGCTTTCATAAATTCGAATATACCTGTTTCACGAGGCTGTAGTTCTCCCAATGTTTCATAATTCATGAAGAGATTCACGATTTGTTCAGATTCAGGGGTATTAGCAATCCATCCAATGAATTTGTCTGCTGTAAGAGGATATTCACTCCATTCATAGTTAGAAAAACGAAAGGATATATCGTCACTTACTTTATAGTTTTTCAATAATAGCTTTAGCTTGGGTGCTGCAGCAGAATTGTATAGGTAGTTGGGACTTTTCCAACCGAGAATATGTTTTGCACCTTCAGTGATACAACCTTTAAATCCCATATCTGCTATTTGACAAGCTATATCGTCAGAATAGATTAGCTCAGTATTGCGAAAGACTTTGGGACGTTGTCCGAATAAAGCTTCTATCTTGTCATCATGCATTTTTACCTGATTAGCAAACTCGATAGGATCCTTTAGTGAAGCCAATGAGTGGGCATATGTTTCAGATAGGAACTCTACACAACCGGTTTTGGCCAATTCTTTCATGCTATCTATAAATTCTGGAACATAAATTTCTAGTTGTTCAAGTGCTATTCCAGAAATAGAAAATGCCACTTTAAATTTGCCATTTGAGTTTTTAATCATCTCTAGCAAAGTATAATTGGCTGGTATATAAGATCGCTGTGCAATACGGTGCATGATTTCTTCATTGTTGAAATCATCATAATAATAGTGGTCATTACCGATATCGAAAAAGCGATAACGTTTCAGGCGGAATGGCTGATGGATTTGAAAATAAAAACAGATAGTTTTCATATATTTATAGCATTTAATTCATTAATAGAAGAGTTATTTATTTTGTATCACTTTATGATAGATATCAATGACTTTTTGTCCGGCATATTTCCATTTGATTTCATCGACTTCGAGTTTTCCTTGGACTTTAAGCTGCTGATACATTGCAGGATAAGTTATAATGGAATATATGGCATCGGCCATGGCATCAATATCCCAATAATCAGTTTTGATAACGTTTGTTAATATTTCGGCGCATCCTGATTGCTTAGAGATAATAGATGGTACGCCCACTTGCATAGCTTCTAAAGGTGAAATGCCAAAAGGTTCTGAAACTGATGGCATGATATACACGTCACTAGCTTTCAACATTTCGTATACCTGTTTCCCTTTTAAAAAGCCTGTAAAATGGAATCTGTCCGAAATATTTCTTTGCGCTGCTAAACGTATCATTTTGTTCATCATATCACCGCTTCCAGCCATGACAAAGCGTACATTGTTACTCTTTTTTAGAACTCGGGCAGCAGCTTCGACAAAATATTCTGGTCCTTTTTGCATTGTGATACGGCCTAAAAATGTCACAACCTTTTCTTTAGTATTTTTAGGTACTTGTATGGTCATAATGTCTTCACTCAATGGTTCGACGGCATTATGTACAGTCGTAACTTTGGCCGGGTCAATGTGATATTTTTCTATAACTGTTTGTCTCGTTAAATTGCTTACAGTAATGATATGGTCAGCTTGATCCATTCCGTCTTTTTCAATTCCGTAGACCGTCGGATTTACATTTCCGCGACTTCGATCGAAATCAGTTGCGTGCACATGTATAACTAATGGTTTGCCAGTTACCTGTTTTGCATGGATTCCGGCTGGATAAGTAAGCCAGTCATGGGAATGTATGATATCACAAGGATAAGTTCGAGCGATGACACCGGCAACGATTGAGTAATTGTTTATTTCTTCAAGCAAGTTATCGGGGTAACGTCCGGAAAATTCAATACACCCCAAATCATTAGTATGCATATAGCTAAAGTCTGCATATATATGGTCTCTCAAGCTATAATATTCTTGAGGATTCATGCAATAGCTGAGGCGTTCACAAGCTGTCTCCCAAGGAATATCGCGCCAAACAACCGGAGTATTACCAGCGCCTACGATATGTGCAAAACTTTTATCTTCGTCTCCCCATGGTTTAGGAATTACAAATGTAATTTCCATATCACCACATTCGGCCATACCTTTAGTAAGGCCATAACTTGCAGTGCCCAAACCTCCGAGGATATGTGGAGGAAATTCCCATCCAAACATCAGTGCTTTCATACAGCGTGGTTTTTATATGTGGTTGTACTTTTTCAATAAATTAAGGACTCTCAATATTTCACCGACATTCGCTGCGAAACTTATAGCACCGCGTCCTGTGAAAGGCGGATTTCCGTCAAATAATTCAGATATAGTACCAATACAGTTATTCGACATTTCTTCTTCAAATCCTATCAGCATTCTTTCTAAAAAAGAGACTCCACTAAATCCAAACACCTTCAGGTATGCATCGGTGTAGGCCCCCATCAGCCATGGGCGTGAGGGCCCTTGGTGATATGCGTTTTCTCTTTCTTCTTGTGAACCTACGTATGTAGGATTATAACCATGACTTTTCGGGCTCAGAGTTCGAATGCCTTTGGGCGTCAATAACTCTCTGGTAACGACTTCGAGAGCAATTTTCCGCTCTTTTTTATCTAAAGGTGAATAATCGAGAGATAGGGCAAATAACATATTAGGACGTACGCTCCAATCTGCATAGCTCCCGTCTACATAATCATATAAATAACCGCAGTCATTTAAAAACATGTCTTTAAATGAAATCGCACATTTATCTGCCAATTCGTTCAATATATCTGCTTTGACATCGTGAGCTTCATCTGCATCGATAGATGCTGCAAATCGCAATGCGTTATACCATAGAGCGTTAAATTCAACTAAATATCCACTACGTGGTATAATAGGATGACCATAGCGAGCAGAATTCATCCAAGAGATAACTTTTTCTTTTCCATTGCTGTATAGTAGACCATTTTCATGTAAAAACAGGTTGGGATGCTTGCCTTTTCGGATATACTCGATTATAGATTCGATGAATTTCCCATATTTGGCAGCACATGTGTTTAGAGATGTTTCTTTGGCATACTGTTGTAAAGCCCAAATGCACCAGAGTAATGTGTCTGGTGTATCTATTTCCTGTATTACAGTATCTGATTCTCCAGTTGCCATGAAATGTTTGAGGGCTTTTTCTGCTGTATTCATAATGGCCTCAAACATATTTTGGTCTCCAATTGCTAATGTACATCCTGGGAGGGCAATGAAACTGTCTCGTGCTCTGACTTTGAACCATGGATAGCCTGCCAATAAATAATTATCTTTGCCTCGTTTTAGATAAAATTGTTGTGCAGAGTTTTTTAGGCAATTAAAGAAACTGGTACGGCAAGTGCGCATTCCGATTTCCTTGTTATACATTGAGGCTAAAGAACGAGGCTTTATTTCTCCCACACCTGCTGAAAAGATGATGCTTTCTCCTTTTTTTATCGGCAATTCGAAATATCCGGGAACATAGAGATCTTCTTTGTATTCAAATCCACGTTCTTGATCTTTAATGTACTCTATACCCTTATTCCAATTGGGTTGATATGTAAAAGATACTTGTTTGTTGAATTGCATGTATAACCGAGGATATCCGGGGTATAAACAACAACTGATGCCATTTTCTGCAATTTCGTAACTTGTATCAATTTGGTTGTTTTCTATACATAAGGAGTTGGCGTTGCGGAAAGCCAGAAAAGGTCTAAATTGTAGGGTCGTTTCTGAATGTGCGTCTACCAAAGTATACTTAATGAGTATTCTATTTTCATGAGAAATAAATACTTTTTCTTTGGTTAGAATCACCCCTCCCACTCGATAAACTGTTTGTGGAACTGATTCGCAATTAAATTCGCGGATGTACTTATGTCCGTTAGGACTGTAGCAATCACCTTGGTATTTGTGTAATCCCAAGTTAAAAGGTGCACCGTGTTGAATTACGGTTTCGTCTAATGAGGATAACAAAACATGGTTATCATTGTCCAACTCAGGAATCGGTATTACCAATAACCCGTGTTGCTTACGGGTATTGCAATCGACAATTGTTGTACAATGATAAGCCCCCGATTTGTTTGTACGTAACATCTCTTTTGGAAGAGATTGTTCCAGATTAATCATTAAACTTTTGTCAAACTTCAGATAGCTCATATTTATTAATTGATAAAATGTCGGTTAACAAAAATAATGTATTAGATTTTACATTTCTTACCGACGAATATATGTATTGTTATTAAATAATCAAAATTTTTGGAGTGCTTATTTTAAGAAAATGAAACATTTTTCATATAAATTATTTTTGCCGTTTTTTTTATTGTTTCTTTGCAAAAAAATTACTATATTTGAGAATCTATATGTTATAAAAAATGAAAATATCTTGGTGACATTTGAGGTTTCAGAACCTAAAAAAATGATTTTAGCCTTTGTCCCTCCTTTTCTCTATCTCTTTATACTTTGGATGTTTACTTTTTTGGAGTGGGGGATGGGGTGGAATTTTTGGTATTTAGGGATAGCACCTCGAAAAGCAGAAGGTCTCTTTGGTATTGTTACTCATATATTTGTTCATTCAGATTTTTATCATTTATTGGCAAATACTATTCCCCTTTTGGTTTTAGGTTGGCTGCTATTTTATTTTTATTCTGATATAGCACCTAAAGTTTTTATATGGATATGGCTTTTGTCTGGGATTTTTATTTGGGTAGCTGGACGTCCAGGTTGGCATGTCGGAGCTAGCTCGTTGATATATGGATTTATCTTCTTTCTATTTTTGAGTGGGATAATTCGAAGGCATGCCCCAGTTATCGCAGTTTCTTTGGTGGTTATATTTTTATATGGAAGTATTATTTGGAATATGTTTCCTATTGCAGAGTTGGTTAATGCGGAGACATCATGGGAAGGACATTTAGGTGGGGCTTTATCCGGAGCTATTTTAGCTGTTGTTTATCGAAAGCATGGTCCGCAAAGAAAGGAATATATTGATGATGATGAAAAATATGATGATGGGCAGGAAAATATAGATTTGAACTTATGTTCAAATATAAATAAGCCATCATCTCCCAAGTGGGAAAATAATGATGATGGGGTTTCTGGTAAAGTGGAAATATAGAAAATGGCTATTTTTAAGAAAGAGTAGCCAATAATTTTGCCAGATTATCAATAAACATTCTTACAGAAATAGCGAGAAGAATGATACCAAAAAATTTTCTTAGTACATATACCCCGCTTTTACCTAATAATTTTTCAAGAATATGTACATTGCGTATAACAATATATATGATAATGATATTTAGAACTAATGCAATAAGGATATTGGCCAAGCCGTAGAGTGCTCGTAATGATAATAATGTCGTAAAAGAGCCGGCTCCGGCGATAAGAGGGAATACTATAGGTACAAGCGTTGTACTTCCAGCAGGCCCGTCCATCTTAAAAATTTCCACACCGAAAATCATTTCAATAGCCATTACAAATATAACTAGAGAACCAGCGATGGCAAAAGATGAAATATCTACGTGAAATAGTTGTAAAATCATATTACCCATGAATAGAAAAGCTATAAATGTTGCTAAAGAGTAAAAAGCCGCTTTTCCTGCATTTATATCGTTTCCTTTCTCTTTCAGACTAATGATTATTGGGACCAGCCCAGTAATATCAATGACAGCAAACAATACAATGAAAGCACTTGCAATTTCTTGAAAATTAAAGTTTAAGCTAGGCATAGGTCTATTGTTTTTTATTAATGGCTACAAAGTTAACGAAAAAAAATAAATCAATAGTTTCTAAACAATTAAGATGATTTTATGTTTAGTTGAGTAAGGATATGATTATTATTTATAAATTTGGCTTACTAAAACGATGAATATAATGGATAGTATGTACGAGGTACTTATGCAGTTGCCCTTATTCCAAGGAGTAAGTAGAACTAGCATTTCGGGAATAATCGAAAAAACTAAATTTCACTTCCTCAAATATAAACCTGGAGAAGTAGTAGTTTCTAGAGGTGAAGAATGTACACATCTTAAATTCTTGATATCTGGAAGTGTACGTTCCGAAATGGTTAATAAAAATGGAAAAATCCGAGTGTCGGAAGTCTTACATGCACCTAATGTATTGGCTCCGAATCATATGTTTGGACGTAATACTTATTATCCTGCTGATATTTATGCAGTAGAAGATACAGGGATTATGCAGTTGGATAAACAAACATTTGTAAATATCTTACAGTCTGAGTCGATTGTTTTAATTAATTTGTTAAATATAATATCTCGACGTTCACAGAAGAGTATCGAGACATTTCTGTCTTTGTCTTCGGGTAGTGTGAAGGAGAAATTGGCATTTTGGGTACTTTGTTTTACTCAACGGAGGTCAACAGATATCAAAGTTATTTGTAAACAGAAAGATTTGTATTCTTTCTTTGGAGTGCAGCGTTCAGTTTTCGTCAGTGCGTTGAATGAACTGAAAGATGAGGGAATCATTGATTATACTACTCGAGAGATTATGATTTTGGATAGAGATAGGTTGAAGGCTTTGTTGAGTGAGGATACTGCAGACGAAGATGTAGAAGAGTAAATGCACTAAGATAAATTAATGAACAGAAAAGAGGCTGAACTCTTAGAGTTCAGCCTCTTTTCTGTTCATTATTTATTGCTCCGTTTGCGTTCAGTTTCATCTAAAATAATTTTACGTATACGCAAATGATGAGGTGTCACTTCGACGTACTCATCTTCTTTGATGTATTCTAAAGCCTCTTCTAGACTGAATACAATTGGTGGGATAATTTTAGCTTTGTCATCAGCTCCTGAAGCTCGCATATTGGTTAATTTCTTTGATTTGGTAACATTTACAACAATATCACCTTCTTTTGCATTTTCTCCGACAACTTGACCGGCATATACTTCTTCTTGAGGGAAAATGAAGAATTTACCTCTGTCTTGTAATTTGTCTATAGCGTATGCATATGCAGTACCAGCTTCCATGGCAATAAGAGAACCATTTGTCCGGCGTTCTATATCTCCTTTCCAAGGCTGGTACTCGAGAAAGCGATGGGCCATAATGGCCTCTCCCGCTGATGCTGTGAGAACATTGTTTCTTAAACCGATGATTCCACGGGAAGGAATGGTAAATTCCATATGTATGCGGTCATTCTGTGTTTCCATCGATTGTAACTCTCCTTTTCGGCGTGTAACCATATCGATGATTTTACTGGCATATTCTTCGGGAAGATTAACTGTTAGTTGCTCTACAGGTTCACATTTTATACCATCTATTTCTCTGATGATTACTTGAGGTTGTCCTACTTGGAGCTCGTACCCTTCACGTCGCATAGTTTCTATAAGGACGGATAAGTGTAGGACACCTCGTCCATATACTGTCCATACGTCTGCGTTTTCTGCTTTTTCAACGCGTAATGCTAAGTTACGGTCAAGTTCCTTGGTTAGGCGTTCTGCGATATGGCGGGAAGTGACAAATTTACCATCTTTTCCGAAGAAAGGAGAATCGTTATTGGTAAAGGTCATTGACATCGTAGGTTCATCAATTGCTATACGGGGCAAAGGTTCTGGATTTTGCAAGTCGGTGATTGTATCTCCGATTTCAAATCCTTCAATTCCAACTAAAGCACAGATATCGCCAGAACTGGCTTTTTCAACTTTTGTTCGTCCTAAGCCTTCAAATAAGTGTAATTCTTTGATACGGCTTTTGGTGAAAGACCCGTCTTTTTTGCATAATGCTACATCCATACCTTCCCGAAGTTCTCCTCGGTGAATACGGCCAATGGCAATACGTCCTACATAAGATGAGAAATCGAGAGAAGTGATTAACATTTGAGGAGCCCCTTCAAGATATTTGGGTTCTGGGATATATTCAATAATAGCGTCTAATAAAGGAGTGATATTATTCGTTGGTTTTCTCCAGTCTGTTGACATCCAGTTTTGTTTGGCAGAACCGTAAATAGTAGGGAAATCAAGCTGTTCTTCTGTTGCGTCAAGGCTGAACATCAGATCGAATACCATTTCATTTACTTCATCAGGACGACAATTGGGTTTGTCTACTTTATTGATAACAACTACAGGTTTTAATCCCATTTGTATAGCTTTTTGTAAAACAAACCGGGTCTGAGGCATAGGGCCTTCAAAGGCGTCAACCAGTAGCAGACAACCATCAGCCATATTGAGGACTCTTTCTACTTCTCCTCCGAAATCTGCATGCCCTGGGGTATCTATAATATTGATTTTATAATCTTTATATCTGATTGAAACGTTTTTAGACAAGATTGTGATTCCTCGTTCACGTTCAAGGTCATTGTTGTCGAGAATTAACTCACCGGAGTTCTGGTTCTCTCGAAATAACTGTCCGGCCAAAAGCATTTTATCGACCAGTGTCGTTTTACCGTGATCGACATGAGCAATAATTGCAATATTCCTAATTTTCTGCATATAATTTATTTTGAGTCGCGCAAAGGTAGTATAATTTTTTTTAGAATGCGTTTAATAATCAGTAGTTTTAAAAGATTGAAATCATTATTTAATACATTTATCAAACAAAATTTCTTGTTTAGGAATAAAAATAGCAATAAAATATTGTTTTTCAAAAACAAATATATACCTTTGTGCCCTCAAAGAATTTATTAACAAAAAAATCAGCAGAAAATGTATTTAACTTCTGAGAAAAAACGAGAAATCTTTGAGAAATACGGAAAGTCCAATACTGATACTGGCTCACCTGAAGCACAGATAGCATTATTCTCATACCGTATCTCTCATTTGACTGAGCATTTAAAGTCAAATCACAAAGATTATAGCACAGAAAGAGCTCTTAAAATGTTAGTAGGTAAACGTCGTCGTTTGCTTGACTATTTAATCAAAGTGGATATCAATAGATATCGTGCTATTATCAAGGAGCTTGGAATCAGAAAGTAAGAAATTGCTTTTTTAAGCGAAAAAGGACATCTTTCAAAGATGTCCTTTTTTATTGCTTTAAAATTTTTATACTTATAAAAAGTGTTCATTTTTTTTTATAAAATATAATTAAAGAAGATATATTAGTTCGCGATGGAAAATTAGTGGAAATCGTATTTAGACTTCGGGCAAAGTTTTGTATTTTTGTAAAAATTTGCCGTTTTATGTTTTTATTTTTCTGCTATTATTGTAAAATGTAGAATAGAAGGTAGGCATAATATATAGTTTTCCAATAAGATAAATAATTTTATTGCACATGAATATATTGGACTTAAGTGAACAGGAGATAATTAGACGTAATAGTTTGCAGGAATTACGGAATCTCGGTATAGAGCCATATCCGGCCGCAGAGTATAAAGTGGATGCTTATACAGATGAAATAAAATCTTCGTTTAAAGATGATGCAGAACCTCGTCAAGTGTCTGTTGCTGGACGTATTATGAGTCGCCGTATTATGGGAAAAGCTTCATTTATGGAGTTACAAGATTCCAAAGGTCGTATACAGGTTTATATTTCAAGAGATGATTTATGCCCGGAAGAGAATAAGGAAATGTATAATACTGTATTTAAGAAATTGCTTGATATTGGAGACTTTGTAGGTATAAGAGGATATGTGTTCCGTACACAAATGGGTGAAATTTCTGTTCATGCTCAAGAGCTGACTGTCTTATCTAAATCGCTACGGCCATTACCTATCGTAAAGATGAAAGATGGTGTAGCATATGATGCTTTTGAAGATCCAGAATTACGATATCGCCAAAGGTATGTCGATTTAGTAGTAAATGAAGGAATTAAAGATATATTTATCAAGCGAAACAAAGTGTACAACTCGATGCGTGAGTATTTTAACGCACAAGGGTATATGGAGGTAGAAACTCCTATTTTGCAATCGATTCCTGGTGGAGCTGCTGCTCGTCCGTTTATTACTCATCATAACGCTTTAGACATACCCTTGTATTTGCGTATAGCAGATGAGCTTTACTTAAAGCGTCTTATTGTGGGAGGCTTTGAGGGAGTCTATGAATTTTCAAAAAATTTCCGGAATGAAGGCATGGACCGTACACATAATCCAGAATTTACTTGTATGGAAATTTATGTTTCATATAAGGACTATAATTGGATGATGGATTTTACAGAGAAGATGCTTGAGAAGATTTGCTTAGATGTAAATGGTTCCACAGAAGTCAAAGTTGGTGATAATGTTATTAGTTTTAAGACGCCTTTCAAGAGAGTAACGATGATTGATTCCATTAAGGAATTTACAGGAATTGATATTTCTGGTATGGATGAGGCTCAATTACGTGAAGTTTGTAAAAAAATAGGAGTTGAGGTAGATGATACTATGGGCAAGGGAAAACTGATTGATGAGATTTTTGGTGAGAAATGTGAGGGTAATTACATACAACCGACCTTTATTACCGATTATCCGATTGAGATGTCTCCTTTAACCAAAAAGCATAGAAATAATCCCGAACTGACTGAGCGTTTTGAATTGATGGTTAATGGTAAAGAACTCTGTAATGCTTACTCTGAGTTGAATGATCCGATAGACCAACGATTTCGCTTTGAGGAACAGCTTCGTTTGTCTGAGAAAGGAGATGATGAAGCTATGTTTATTGATAACGATTTTATTCGTGCTTTGGAATATGGTATGCCTCCGACTTCTGGGATGGGTATCGGTATGGACCGTTTAGTTATGTTGATGACAGGGCAAACCACAATACAAGAAGTTCTATTTTTTCCGCAAATGCGTCCGGAAAAGACAAAGAAGAAAGATCCTGAATCAAAGTATGTAGCTGTTGGGATACCTCAAGAATGGGTAGCACCTTTACAAAAAGCGGGCTATTTGACTGTTGATATGCTTGTGGAAGCTAATCCGAACAAATTGCATCAAGAAATTTGTGGCGTAAATAAAAAATATAAACTTGAGTTATCCAACCCGACTATTGATGAGGTAAGGGCGTGGGTCGAGAATGCAAAATAAAAAGCTTCAGAGACATGAGTTTTCCCGGAAGAGTCGCTATATTAGGTGGTGGAACGTGGGCCACGGCTATTGCAAAATTGGTATTGTATAATGCCGAATCGATAAATTGGTATATGCGTCGGCGCGACCGAATAGATGATTTTAAAAGATTAGGGCATAATCCGGTTTATTTGTCGAGTGTAAAATTCGATATAAGTCGTATAAATTTTACTACTAATTTAAATAAAGTAGTAAAAGAATCAGATACGCTTATTTTAGTTACTCCATCTCCTTATTTAAAACAACATCTGAAGAAGCTAAAAGAGCCGCTGGATGAGAAGTTTGTAGTATCAGCTATAAAAGGTATTGTCCCGGACGAAAATATGATTGTTACGGATTATTTGAAAAAGTTTTATAATATACCCGATAGCAATCTGGCTGTTATAGGGGGACCGTGTCATGCTGAAGAAGTCGCATTGGAACGGCTTTCATATTTGACAATTGGATGTCCTGATACTCTAAAAGCAAAAAAGATAACAGAATTGTTGGGTAACCATTTTTTGAAAGCTAGTACATCAAAAGATGTTGAAGGAATAGAGTATGGGTCGGTTTTGAAAAACGTTTATGCAATTGCAGCGGGTATTTGTTATGGATTGAAGTATGGAGACAATTTTCAGGCTGTTTTGATATCGAATGCTATACAGGAATTGGATCGTTTTTTGAAAGCTGTACATCCTATGAGACGGAATATCTGTGAGTCGGCATATTTGGGTGACTTACTCGTGACTGCATATTCTCGTTTTAGCCGTAACCATACCTTTGGAACTATGATAGGAAAGGGATATTCGGTAAAGACAGCCCAGATAGAGATGGAAATGGTTGCAGAGGGGTATTATGGGACGAAATGTATCAAGGAGATAAATGAGCAGTATCATGTAGATATGCCGATTCTTGATACGGTATATAATATTTTGTATAATAAGATGTCATCATTTGCCGAAATAAAGCGGTTGACGGAAACATTTAGATAAAAGAGTTTAAAGGAGATATTGAATAACAATATCTCTTTTGTTTTTATAAAGAATAATGTCTAATTTTGATATCGGTAAATAACCGAACAATAACAACTAAAAATAATCTTTGCATGGAGACGATTCAATTAAACATTGACAAAGCGTTAGGTTCTGTTACTAAAGAGCAGGTTTTTGCTTATGAGAAAGAGGTAGCAGAAAGTATGGAAAAATTACATAAAGGTACTGGAAAAGGAAATGATTTTCTGGGGTGGTTACATTTGCCGTCATCTATTACAGGCGCTCATCTTTCAGAAATTGAGGCTGCAGCTAAGCAATTGAGAGAGCGGTGCGAGATTGTGGTTGTAATTGGCATTGGTGGAAGCTATTTGGGTGCTAAAGCTGTAATTGAAGCTCTTTCTGATACATTTGCTCAAATAAAAGGAAATGGGAACAATCCTCAAGTCCTTTTTGCTGGACAGAATATAGGAGAAGATTATTTATATGAGTTACAGCAAGTATTGGCTGGGAAGCAATTCGGATTGATAAATATCTCAAAATCAGGTACAACGACAGAGCCAGCTATTGCATTTCGTTTGTTGAAAAAGCAATTGGAAGCAAAAGTAGGGAAAGAAGAAGCAAAACATCGTATTATTGCTGTGACTGATGCTGCTCGTGGAGCATTACGTAAACTGGCTGATATGGAAGGTTACAAAACTTTTGTTATTCCAGATAATGTTGGCGGGCGTTTTTCTGTTTTAACTCCGGTAGGATTATTACCTATTGCTGTTGCTGGATTTGATATTCGTTCATTGGTGTCTGGTGCAGCGTCGATGGAGCAGTTATGTGGAGCAGAAGTTCCTTTTGAAAAAAATCCGGCTGCCATATATGCTGCAACTCGAAATGCCCTTTATAAGACAGGCAAGAAAATTGAAATCTTAGTAAATTTCAATCCTAAACTTCATTTTTTTGCAGAATGGTGGAAACAACTTTATGGCGAAAGTGAGGGCAAAGATCATAAAGGTATTTTCCCGGCCTCAGTTGATTTTACTACCGATTTGCATTCGATGGGACAGTGGATACAAGATGGGGAACGTTCTATTTTTGAGACTGTTTTGTCGGTAAATAAAATGAAATATAATGTAACCATTCCGACTGACGAAGATAATTTGGACGGCCTGAATTTTTTGGCAGGAAAGAGAGTTGACCAAGTAAATAAAATGGCTGAATTAGGTACACAAATTGCGCATGTGGATGGAGGGGTTCCAAATCTAAGAATTGAGATGCCAGAAATTACTGAAAAATATTTGGGGGAACTTATCTATTTCTTTGAAAAGGCATGTGGCATTAGTGGTTATTTGTTAGGTGTGAATCCGTTTGACCAACCAGGTGTGGAAGCCTATAAGAAAAATATGTTTGCTTTGCTTGAAAAACCGGGGTATGAGGAAGAGACAAAGGCTATTAAAGCTAAGCTCTGATAATAAATGAAATCCTTATAAAATCATGTGTCTTTTTGAATCTATCGGAAGGACACATGATTTTTTTATACTTTTTTGTTGTTAAGATAATTCTTGTATTCTGTATAAAATCTTTTTATGGAAAGAAATAAGAAATTTAATTGCTAGTATAAATGTATATTATGGAATATGGAAAATATTATTTTAATATATAATTTAATAATGAAATATTTTATCAAATATGTAGCTATTAATTTAAATCGGTAAACTAATATATTTTTAATTATAAATATACGCAATAAATGAAGAGAGTTCTCGTTGATATCATATATTGAATTCTCTTTATTATAAGGAGTAGGAGCACAATTTATGTTTTTACTGATTAATGTCTTATGATGTAAATTAATAAGATTGTATTTATTTGATAATCATTTATTTTGATTAATAAAATATTTTATTAATCTTTTTGAGTCTATAAATAATTGTTATCTTTGCGCATAGTAGTACATCTGAAACAAATATAAATATGAATGGAAAATTATTGTCGGAACTCGAAAAAGGGTCGAAGAATGCTCAAATAAAAAAGCGTATTATAAATTATTATATAGAGAATGGAGATGCTACTATAGCAGACTTGTCAAAGGAATTGGATTTAAGTGTGCCTACGACAACTAAAATTATTGGTGAAATGACCGATGATGGATTTGTCATAGATTATGGTAAGATGGAGACAAGTGGTGGGCGTAAGCCTTTTATATATGGTTTGAATCCGGCATCCGGTTATTTTGTGGGAGTCGATATTCGGCGAACTTTTCTGAATATTGGTTTGATAAACTTCAAAGGAGAGGTTATGGAGTTGAGAATGAATGTCCCGTATTTATTTGAAAATACTCCTGCTGCATTGGACGAGTTGTGCAGTATTGTATCGTCTTTTATTGCTGAACAGGGTAAGAAGAGCGATAATATATTAAATATTACAATTAATTTTTCTGGTAGGGTAAATTCTGAAACAGGATATTGTTATAGTGCATTTTATTTTGAAGAGAGACCTTTATCCGAAATTTTGTCAGACCGTTTAGGGTATATGGTATCTGTCGAGAATGATACACGTGCAATGACATTTGGTGAATTTATGTGTGGCATTGCTCGGGAAGAAAGGAATATTATTTTTGTCAATATCAGTTGGGGAGTTGGTATTGGGATTATTATTGACGGAAAAGTATATTATGGGGAGTCTGGTTATTCTGGAGAATTTGGCCATGTCAGTGTTTTTGATAATGAAATTTTGTGTCATTGTGGTAAAAAAGGCTGTTTAGAAACCGAGGCTTCCGGCTCGGCTGTCTATCGGATATTTATGGAACGTTATAAAAATGGAGAAAATTCTATTTTGTCTAAAGAGTTGGATAAAGGAAAGACAATAAATTTAGGGGAAATAATTAATGCAGTCAATAATGAAGATATTCTTTCTATTGAAATTATAGAAGAAGTTGGTGACAAAATCGGAAAGTATATCGCTGGACTTATCAATATATTTAATCCTGGGATGTTGGTAATTGGGGGGTCTTTAGCTGCTACAGGGGATTATATAGCTTTACCCATAAAAAGTGCTATTCGTAAATATTCTTTGAATCTGGTGAATAAGGATTCCCGTATTGTAATTTCGAAATTAAAAGAAAAAGCGGGAGTGATTGGCGCTTGTATGCTGGCTCGAAAAAAGTTGCTTGAACTATCCCGTTAAGATTAGGAGCATAAAAAATAAGAGGCTGTCTCACAGCCTCTTATTTTTTATTGGGTTATTTATAAGGAAATTTTGTTTAAAACAATATCATCCATGCAGAAATAAGCAGCAGTGTTCATACCGAATTCTCCGGTATCACTTGACGTAAGGGAGAACTGTATTTTAACAGCAGCCATTAAAGGGGACATGTCAAACCATATCCACTCGGTAACAGGTTTATCGTTATCGCTTTTATAATTTGCTAGATAAATTTCGGCTGTTCCGGTTACATTATTATTTGCATCGAAACCGGTTGCTGTCAATTTAAAATAACTATCTTTTTTGAATGCTGTAGCATAACTGTCTCCTATAGTCATTGAATTGTATGCATAAGTACTATTAGTGACCCATGCTCCATTTATGGTATAAATAGACGGATTGTTAATCGTCATAATGGCAGGACTATAATCACTTGGATTTACGGCTAGATATACTTTTCCTGTTTTTGCCTTTTTGCAGTAGGGCACAGGACTATTCGATGCAGAGTTGTCGGTTTTATTCATATAAGTGAAAGCTGAAAATGAATATCCTGACCCCCAGTCTGCAAAATAGTGATCAAAAGTGAGTAATCCGTTTGAATCTTGAAACGTGTCGAAGACTGATGTCTCCGGGATTATTTCTTTTTCTGAAATAAACTCTGTATTGTCTTCGGTCAATTTGTTTTCTAAACTGATAGAAACTGGGACAACTGTTGTTGTATTCTCATCATCTTTGTCACAGCTGCAGAATATGAAAGCAGATAAACATGTAATAAAAAATAAAGATAACTTTTTCATGTTGTTTTTAATTTTTGATTAGTAATTATATATTTATTGTTTTTGTATGAGGTGTAAATCAATTATTCCCAGTACTTCAGTCGATGTTTCGCCTATCCAGCCACAAGTTTGGTTTACTCCTGTATAAATCATAATGAAATCTATCCCCGGTAGGGTTATTGGGTTTCTATTTTTGTCTATAGCCCAGTCTATATCAAATTCTGCAGCGGTGCTATTATTAGGTTGGTTATCAGCATACCCCCAATCAAAAGGCGTTAATTTCCAATTCTTTATCCCATTATTTTCAGTTACAACAGCATTTTTCCTCAATAGGGTTCCAGTAAATGACATTTGTTGATTGGTTACCCATTGAGGGTAATAACTTTGGATGTGATAAGATACTTTGCTTATATATCCTTCTTGTCCTTCGCTATCACTCCATCGGATATATTGTTCTTCCGTAGCAGACACATTCTCTGACGGACGATAATAAGTGATATTATAATTTTGAATAGTAGCAGGGTTGGAATGTTCGCTTCCGGTCAATTCATACCATTCATTTTCGTCAGGTATTCCATTTTTATTTTGATCATATGCTACTCTGACTATACCGGGTTCACTATTATTGTTAAATGCATTTCCCAATATTTTAAAATCATGACTTCCTGAAACATTTTCAATAGTATGGTCAAATCCTACCACGATATATCCTCCATATCCACCGAGAGAGACTGTACCTTGGTTATTGTTTTTTAAGGCTTCACAAGCTTTGGCATTCATGATTTCCTGATTGTCACCATTTTCGTATTTGGGTAGTAAATTTACAAATTGACCAGGTGCTGGATGATAATCTAAAACCTTTGAAATATAAGGAGATGGACCTGAAGGCTTCTCTTCTGGAATTTCATCAGGACCTCTGAATTTTTTTTTCGTAAAAGCAAAACGGGAGGGAATATCTCCGGTTGTATGACTCCACAATTTTTTACCTTCTTGAGAAAAGCAATATAATGTCCCAGGAGTGACGTAGTCTTTAGCGTCGGAAACTAATATTTCTCCAGTTTCGGGATTTACGGCTAATCCGTACGGGACATTTATTTGTTTATCAGTTCCGTCAGTGATAAAATTTTCAGTTATAACTTTTTCTATACGAGAATCTACGATAGAATATGAGGTGTTCTTTTGTGAGCTGCTGATATTATCATCATATCCGAGCAGATATAATATATCGTCATGCATCCATAATTGACTTGTTTTTACATTTAAATTCCCTTTTGCCAAATCATTTTGTGTATCGATGATATATGTATCGGACGATATGGAGTTTTCGTCACCTCGAGAAGAAACGTAGATATTATTTTGAGAGTTTACCGCTATACAATGAAGATTAGGAGCAACGTCTATTTTTTTAATCTCTGAAAATGTATTTAGGTCAATGACTGAGACTGTACGGTCATAGTTCGGTTTGTTGTATCCTCCAGAATTTGCGACATAAAGTTTTTCTCCGATAACGGCCATTTGTTCGGGTTGGTATCCGACAGTCACTTGACGAGTGATTTGCATGGTTGCAGTATCTACTTCTGCAACTATGCCTAAGCGGGAGTCAGATGGATTAGGAGACACCGGACCGTTATATGATGATATATAGGCATATTGTTTATGGAAAGTAATATATCTGCAATTAGGTATTTTTATTTCACCGATATGTACAGCCGTTTCTACATCCATGACTTCTACGTATCCCGATACATTGATGACTGCATATAAACGATTTCCATAGATTTTCAAATCATTACCGACATCTCCCAGTTCCTTTACAATCGTTGGATTTATTTCGGCATAGATATTCCGATGATATATTCCAGTAGTGTAATCAAAAAAGTCAAGAGTGCATTTATTACTTCCCATATTCCCTTCATTAAGGATATAAACCCCTTTGATTGATGCATCGGGACGGGGTACTACTCCGTCGGGAATTTCATTTTCAGAAGGAATAATAAAATTTTCATCTCGACAACAGCAAAACACTGCAGTGAGAAAAATAATCCATAAATATGAATATATATATTTCATAATTAATAGTTTATAATGTTACGCTCAACGTGATTCTGAAATTAGTGCCGGGCATAGGGTATGATCGGACAACTTCATATTGTTGATTGAACAAATTATTGACTTCTATCATTATTTTAGACTGAATACCTTTTAAACTCATTTTTTTGGATATAGATAAGTCGCTTGTATACCAAGGCTGTATATAGTTTGCAGGAATATTTGCTCTTGAATCATACCGTTCCCCAGTGTATATAAAACTATAATTGATATTCCAGTCTTTGTATTCGATACCCGCTATGGCTGTCCCGCTGTGTATTGGTATGTACGGAATTTGCCCCTTATAATAAGTATCTTTTGGATCCGTAAAATCTTGAGCTTTTTGATAAGTATAATTTATTCTCGTATTTAATTGCCATGATTTGCCAAATAGCCAACTCCCTTGTAAAGTAACATCCATACCTTTTATTTTTACTGTTCCTAAATTTAGCATCATCCATCTGAATGGATTATTGGCGGGTATGGCTACAATTTTATTATTTACTTTGTTATAATAGGCATCTGCCTGTATTTCTATATGTTTAAACGATAGGGAGGGAAAATTTTTCTCGAAGGTGATTCCTATATTATACTGAGTGGTGTATTCAGGATCGAGATGAATGTTTCCGATAGTGGTGTAGTATAAGTCATTCAAGGTGGGCAATCGAAATATCTTTTTATAGAAAGCCCGAAAATTCACACCACCTTTTTCCCATGGACGATAAAAAATCATTATAGTAGGAGTATATTGGGGGTTATGATGGGCTGTATTTTCCTTTGTTTTTGCTTTTTCTTTGATAAAAGTCCCTAATATACTGGCTTGTAATTTTATTTTATTAAAATCTAATGCTGTAGCAAAGGCCGCTAAAGTAGAGAAACGGCGAGGATAGGCAAAATCAATCAAATCAGCATCAAGCCGGTTCCAAAGAAAATCAATCGATATATTTGTTGTCCAAAAAGGAAAAATTGTAAATTGGTTAGCCGCAGAGATATATCCTTCTTGTTGTTTATAGTGATTGTCGATGTTATTTAGTGATTCTGCTTCACGCTGGTCTGATAGATAGTGCAAATAGTCATATGCAAATTTTCCATTGAGTAATAAACTGTAAAATGTATTAAATTTTTTACGAAATGAGGATTGAAGAAAAAAATTTGTATCCCATTGGCGGTCTTCGTTACTGAATCTGTTTTTTACTACAGCTCCGGGATAACCTCGTTCAGAATTATAAGCATATATACGAGTGCGCCAATTACCATCAGGAATTAAGCCGAATAGTCCGATTTCTGCTCTTAAAGCTTTTACATCTCCATTGTGTCGTATTGCTGTTGTATCATAGCCATCTATCTTTTTGTATCTGAATTTGTATCTACCTGTAGTATACATATATTCGGCACTAAAACTGCTTGATATATTTTTATTCAATTTTTGTTCCCAGAGTATTGAAGGATTAGCTAGCCCGAATGACCCGGTTTTGAATGTGGTTCTGATGTTGTATTTTTTATCTGTATCGAAAAATGGAACTTTCGATTGGAGATATACTGACCCGGAAGAGCCATAATCTTTGGCTGGTTGGAAAATATTGCTTTTCTGTCCGTTATATAGGCTTATTGCTTCCATGTTATCTAAGGAGAATCGTCCGAGATCTATAACTCCGTTTTGAGCATTACCTAACTCAATCCCGTCATAAAATACCCCTACATGATTACTGCCCATACTTCTGATATTCACGGTCTTTAATCCGCCTATACCTCCATAATCTTTAATTTGTACCCCGGAAAAGTAACGTATGGCGTCTGCCACAGAATGGGCATTTAGTTTTTCAAGTTTTTCACCAGACAGGCTTTGTACAGGAAAAATATCTTTGGTGAGTACACGACTTTTGAAGACCACCTCTTGAAGGCGGTAGATTCGAGTGCTGTCTGTTTCTGCATTATCGGCACATAATGTATAAGAAGTGCAGATATATAACAAAAAAAACAAGCATACTACGACATGGTTGTGTATATGCACCATTTTTTTATTATTGGGTACGTTTCTTTTTCATGTAAAGTCTTATGCCTCGCAAGACTTTACTTTTAGATTTTATACGGCAGGTCTTCTGACTTATCTCTGGAGAAAAAACGCCTTCCCGAACGTCAGGTTCAGTGGCGGAGGGTATTTGTTAATCTCCATTTTTTATGAGAATTACAGCAGCGGGACTGTTCAGGATTTTCACCTGATTCCCTTTTCATCATATTTCCTGAAGAAGGATTTATGAACCGTGGGTACAAAGGTATGAAAAAATATAATATATGGAATGATGTTTCTTTTTGTTCTTTGATATGAAATCTGTAATGAATAGTGTGAAGGAACTTAGTATTTAAAATTTGAAGCCGTTTTATCTGATTGTTTTTGTTATAAATGGACTTATTGATATTAAATTTTGTAGTATAAAATATTAATATTAAATAGAAAATGTCGATTGTATTATAATGAAGCAAGAAAAAAATAAAAAAAATAAAGTATTGTAAATTAAATCCTTTAAGGATGTAGTTATGGCATTAAAGTTATTGTTTAATTGTGATTTAATACAGATTTAAGGTGCCGTCAATATATTTGTTACAAAATATATAACGATATTTATTTACCTAATCTTATGATTTTTCGATATATTCTTGTCCATTCGAGTTGGAAGGAGAAGTATTGTTATATGTAAAAGTAGTATTTTATGAAGTTTGAGAAATTAGTTATAAGTTGTGCTGTATTAGTTTCTATAATGTGGCTCTCATGTAGCCCGATAAAAAATCAAAAAATAACTCCTGTTGATTATGTCAATCCTTATATTGGGAATATAAGCCATATGTTGGTGCCGACGTATCCGACTGTTCATCTTCCTAATAGCATGATGCGTGTTTGCCCCCAAAGGGATGATTTTACTGGGAACGTATTACATGGTTTACCGGTATTTCTTTCAGGACATCGAGGCTATAATGTATTTAATATATCTCCGTATCAAGGGAAAGAGAATATATATACTCATATTGTTGATTATGAATATGATAATGAGATAATAAAACCTTATTATTATAGCGTATATTTAGATAATATTGCAACAGAAATACAATTTGCTCCTTCTTGTCAATCTGCGTTGTATGAGATGGATTTTAGAGGAACAGATACTCCTTATCTGATAATAAATACATATGGAGGAATACTCAGGGCTGTTAAAAATACAGTATCCGGATGGCAGTATATTAAAGGTTCGAAAACAAAAGTTTATCTTCATTTAGAGGTAGAACAGAGCCCAGAAGAAATTATTCCGTTAGGTATTCCTGAAGAGGAAAAAAATACGGTATTGTCTGCAAAAAATAGGAGTATTGTTTTTAGATTTGCTCCAGACCAACGAAAAGTAAAAGTACGTTATGGAGTTTCATTTATCAGTGAGGAACAGGCAAAAAGAAATGTAGATAGGGAAATAAAAAGCTATGATATAAATGTGTTACTCAAAGAAGGACGGAATACGTGGAATAGAGCATTGGGAAAAATTTTAGTTCAGAGTGATTTAGAGAAAGATAAGCAAGTCTTTTATACCTCTTTGTATCGATTTTACGAACGAATGATATGCATTTCGGAAGATGGGAAGTACTATAGTGGTTTTGATGGAAAAGTTCATAATGATGAAGGTATTCCATTTTATAATGATGATTGGTTATGGGACACTTATCGTGCAGCACATCCACTGAGAGTAATTATCGATTCAGAGAAAGAATCCGATATGGTAAATTCTTTTGTTCGAATGTCAGAACAAATGGAAAATTGTTGGATGCCTACTTTTCCAGAAGTTGTGGGAGATACCCGGCGGATGAATTGTAACCATGGAGTTGCAACTATAATAGATTGTTATGAAAAAGGGATAAGGAATTTTGATTTGGGTAAAGCATATAAAGCATGTAAAGGAGCTATTACAGAAAAAACACTATCTCCGTGGTCAAAGGCAAAAGCGGGGAAATTAGATGAATTTTATAAAGAGAACGGTTATTTCCCCGCCTTATCTTCTGGAGAAAAAGAAACTGTTCCTGAAGTTGATTCTTGGGAAAAACGTCAGCCCGTAGCAGTTACTTTAGGTACGGTCTATGATGAATGGTGTTTGGCTAAGATGGCTCAAAAATTAGGGTATAATAATGATTATGAATATTTTGTGAAAAGAAGCTTGAATTATCGGAAAATATTTAATACACAAACAAGATTTTTTCATCCCAAGGATGACAAGGGTGAATTTGTAAAACCCTTTGATTATAGTTTTTCAGGGGGATTGGGAGCGCGAGACGCTTATGATGAGAATAATGGGTGGATATATCGCTGGGATGTGAGTCATAATATTAAGGATTTGATAAAATTGATGGGGGGAAATAAGGCCTTTGTACAAGAACTTGAGCGTATGTATAGTACATCTTTGGGTAGGCCTAAATATGAGTTCTATGCGATGTTGCCTGATCATACAGGTAATGTAGGGCAATTTTCTATGGGCAATGAGCCGTCATTACATATTCCATATTTGTATAATTATGCAGGGGAACCATGGAGGACGCAAAAGCGAATTCGTAATTTATTGAATCAGTGGTTTCGTCCTGATGTAATGGGGGTTCCTGGAGATGAGGACGGTGGAGGGATGTCCGCATTTGTAGTGTTTTCTCAATTAGGATTTTACCCTGTTACTCCAGGATTGCCTATGTATGTAATAGGTAGCCCGACATTTGAGCGAGCCTCTATCTGTTTAGATAATGGGAAGACATTTGAAATAATATGTCATAATTATGCTCCAGAACATAAGTATATTCAATCAGTAAAATTAAATGGTAAATCTTGGGAAAAGTCTTGGTTTAGTCATGATGAACTGATGCAAGGAGGAGTATTGGAATTTACGATGGGAAAATATCCGAATAAAAATTGGGCGGTTGCGGAAAGTGCATTTCCTCCATCCTTTGAAATGAAATGATACCAGAGTTTTTAAATAACAGAAAAATTTTATGATGAAATCTTTAGTTTCTTATTTATGTTTGATGCAGTGTAGTTTAATGTTGTTTACACTGATTACTTTCCCTGTTGGTGTTATGGCTCAGACTCATTTGTCTAAGTCTGATTATGATGATTTTAATCATGGACAGACAGATAATGAAGATTTTAGCGATTGGATACAAGCTATACAAGTATTGCAACCGTCTTATAGAAGTGATGTTAAAGGTGTATTTGTTGTAAAGCTTGAAGCTAAAGGGATGACTGTAGCCAAAGCTTTTTGTTGGAGTGCTCCGGATAAGAATAATCAGAGTAAATGGGGATATGATGTAAATTTGACTCCTGGAGGGATAAAATTGGACAAAAATGGAAAAGGTACTTTTGAAGTAGATGCAGACATGTTCCCTTCAGGTCCGATGAATATTCGTATTTATGCAAGTAATGAAAAGGGACTTAAAGATTTGTGCGAATTGCAACTATATAATGTTGGAGGAGTAAAGTGGAACCAGGGAATCCCGTCAGAAAAACCGGTTGGAGCTCGAGATATGGATTTGGTTTATTTTGATGATTTCGATGGACCATTATCTATTTCGAATGATGGACGCAATGCCAAATATAATGCACATAAACCTCGTTTTGGAGATTTTAGTGGATGGCCGTTTTCAGATGTAGACGGGCAAGATAATCCGTTTGAACAAAGAGATACTTACTTGAAAATAAAAGCTCGAAAGAGACCTGGAACTAAAGGAAGTACAGGGTTGATAGCTTCTGTTAATATGGATGGAGAAGGCCTCTGGACGAAAGCTCCGTTTTATATGGAATGCCGGTTGACAGCACAGTCGGCAATCGGCACTTGGCCTGCATTTTGGACTATTACAGGGCTTGACAGAGGATCGAATGGAGATGAGTTAGACATAATAGAGGCTTATGGGGGAGTTGGAAAAGGTAATCCGAATCATACAGGATATGCTGTAACCAGTCATTTTTGGGGACAAAAAGATATTAACGGAAATAGAAAAAAAGAATATGACCGTATGGTTCCTATGATGGAAATGGGAGGGAAATCTTTTTGGTCTACAACATTTCACACGTATGGATTATATGTAGGTAAGGAAGAGACTATTTATTATTTCGATGACATGGAAGTCCTCCGGCATCCGACCAATAATGTCTCATATGAAAGCCCTCATGTATTTTTGATAAATTATGCTATTGGGGGGATTAGTGGTTGGCCTATTGACTTGGAACGCTATGGAAATGGTTCAGATATGTACGTTGATTATGTTAGAATTTATGCAGAAAAACGATTGGAGAATTATTCGGTCCCGAGACCGGAAAAATAAATTATAAGTTGATGCTGAATGTAGAGACAATAGATAAGCCATTTTTTGTCTCTGCATTTTTAATTAAGTCTTACTGTTTCGATATCGGTCAAAATGAAAAAGCTGCAATATTTGTTATTTATAATCAGTGGAATTTTGTTTTCCCCATTGATTTCCGCTGCTGAGGAAGTGTTATTGGAGGCAACACCATCCTCCTATTTATCAAAAAATCGGTGGTCAGCTCGTTGGATAACTTGTCCTGAAGTTTCTGTGTATGATTATGGAGTTTATCATTTTCGTAAATCTGTAGAATTGGAAGAAAAACCAGAATCATTTGTGATTAATATATCCGCTGATAATCGATATCGATTGTTTGTAAATGGGACCCCAGTTTGTTTTGGCCCGGCACGAGGGGATATTTCTCATTGGTATTATGAAACAGTTGAACTGGCTCCTTTTTTTAAAGAAGGGAAGAATACGCTTGCCGTTGAAGTTTGGAACTTTGGAGAATATAAGCCCGGAGCGCAAATGTCTTTACGAACAGGATTGATTGTACAGGGAAATTCTCCAAGAGAAGAGCTTGTTAATACAGATGATTCCTGGAAAGTAATAAAAAATAAAGCCTATTCCCCTTCTTTAGAATATAGAGCTGATGTGGGATGTTGTGATATCGTTCTGGGTAATTTGTATCCATGGGGATGGCAGGATGTAAATTATGATGATAAAAATTGGAGTAGAGCTCGGATGATGGAATCAGGAGAGCCTTACGGGACAGGAGTTTTCTATCACTGGGTGTTGGCTCCTAGGGATATTCCTTTGATGGAAGAAAAAAAGTTAAGGATGAAAAGAATTCGTAGAGTTGAAGGTGTATCTGTACCTGAATCTTTTTTAGAGGGTGAATCATCTATAAAAATTGAAGCTAATAAAAAGGTCTCGTTTTTGATAGACCAGACTTATTTGACGACAGCTTATCCCGAGATAACTGTTTCAGAAGGAAAGGGAAGCCAGATACGATTGATTTATGGAGAAACTTTGTACAAAGATGGGAACAAAGGAAACCGGAATGAAGTCGAAGGTAAGACGGCTGTAGGATTGACCGATTATTTCTATCCGGATGGAGGAAACCTGAGATTATTTAGGCCGTTATGGCTCAGAACGTATCGGTATATTCAGGTGGATATTGAGACGAAGGATGAGCCCTTGGTCTTGCAGGATATTTATGGGATGTATACGGGTTATCCGTTTGTTGAAAATGGAAGTTTTGGGAGTAATGATATTTCTCTTAATAAGATATGGGATGTCGGATGGCGTACAGCACGCTTATGTGCACATGAGACCTACTTTGATTGTCCATATTATGAGCAGTTACAGTATTTGGGAGATACCCGTATTCAAGCTCTTATCTCTTTATATGTTGATGGAGATGACCGGTTGATGCGTAAAGCGATAAAGATGTTCGATTATTCTCGAACGTATGAAGGGTTGACAGCAAGTCGTTATCCGGGGAATACTCCACAATATATACCTCCGTTTTCTTTATATTGGATCAATATGGTACATGATTATTGGATGTATAGGGATGATAATGAATTTGTAAGGTCTTGTATTCCGGGGATTAAGTCCGTATTGGAATGGTTCATATCAAAAATAGATGATAAATCAGGAATGTTGGGAGCTCTTCCTCATTGGAATTTTGTGGATTGGGCAAAAGAGTGGCCATGGAATGATTGGAAACCGGTGGGAGGAGTTCCTCCCGGAGGTCGCACAGGTGGTTCGGCTATCGTGTCTTTACAATTAGCTTATACATTGAAGGATGCAATAGAGCTTCTGTCTGTATTTGGCGAAAGGAATTTGGCTGAGAAATATAAGGCTGTATATACAAATTTGTGTGATAATGTGTATGAAAAATGTTGGGATCATAATCGGGGTCTATTAGCAGATGATTTGAATCATACAAGTTATAGTCAACATGTAAATATTATGGCTATTTTATCGGATGCAGTGCCAATAGATATGCAGACTGATTTATTTGATAAGTTAAATATGGAATCCGATTTGATCCAATCTACATTTTATTATAAATTTTATCTTTTTCGAGCTATGAAGAAAGTAGGAAAAGCAGATTTATATATTACTATGTTAAAGCCTTGGTATGATATGCTCGATATGGGGTTAACTACTTTTGCAGAAAATCCAGAGCCTACCCGGTCCGATTGTCATGCTTGGAGTGCCAGTCCTGTATACGATTTATTGGCTACGGTTTGTGGAGTTGAACCGGCTGAGCCTAACTTTAGATCGATTAAGGTAGAACCTCATTTAGGAGTATTAGAGACAATCTCAGGAAAAGTACCTCACCCCAAAGGTATAATTTCTGTAAATTTAAAGAAAAAGCGGAATAAGTATGTCGGAAGTATAATTTTGCCTCAAAATGTAAGAGGTAAATATATTTTAGGGAGTGAAATACGACAGTTGAAACCTGGGAATAATATTATAGACTGAATCTTTTAGAAGAATATTTCGCCCATACAGACTTAAATGTTTATATCTGTATGGGCATAAATGTATTTTTAGAGAGAGTTTATATTGAGGCTGTTCCCATCTGCATATAATCTTTAGGTAATTTTCCGAAATGTTCGAAGAAACATTTAGAGAAGTAAGAAGGAGAATTGAAGCCTACTAAAAAGCATACCTCATTGATTCGATATTTACCACTTCCTAATAATTCGGCACTTTTATTTAGTCGTATGAGTTTTATATAGTCATTTGGAGTAATACCGCTTATATTTTTTATTTTGTTATTAAGATTGGTTCGACTTATGGCAAACTGACTGGCTATATTATCAATGGAAAAATGTTCATCAGACATGTTCTCCAAGATGAAAGTATTTAGCTTTTGGATAAAATCGATATTATCTTTGTTATCTGGATTTTGTTTAAAATATTGTAGCGGAGATTCAATGAAATTTTTTCTTATTTTATCTCGGTTTTCTATGATACTGGCAATTTGAGCTTCAAGTTGTTCGATAGAAAAAGGTTTTTCCATGTATATATCAGCACCTTTTTTCAAACCTTCTATCTTGGTAGAAGTATCTGTTTTTGCAGAAAGAAGTATAAGTGGCAAATGAGAATAAGCTATGTTGCTTTTTAGCTCATTACATAGCTCCAATCCATCCATAACGGGCATCATAATATCGGAGATAATGATATCTATATTTTTGTTTTCTATAATTTTTAAGGCTTCAATACCATTGTTCGCTTCTGTGACAGTATATTTGTCTGACAGACATTCTTTTATGAAAATACGGAGTTCGCTGTTATCATCTACAATTAGGATATTTTGTCCCGTTTCTGCTAATTCTGAAATATCGGTATCATTTATACTTTCATTTATCTCTTGGGGGAGAGTTTCTTGGCTTTTAATAGGGAGTGCCAATGTAAATATAGACCCTTTACTATAATTGGATTGGACAAAGATATCTCCGCCTAATTTTTGAGCGAGAGCTTTAGATAGAGATAGGCCTAAGCCAGAACCTTTGTTCATAGTATTGTCTGTTGTCTGTATTTGATAGAAGGTTTCGAAAATTTTATCGAGATGAGCTTCTTTTATGCCTATTCCATTGTCTTCTACAGATAAAAAATAATTGTTGCCATTTACCGATAGTTTTATTTTTATTTTGTCTTTAGTAAATTTTATAGCATTTGAGATTAAATTACTGATTATTTTATATAACGCTTCAGAGTCGACGTAACTAATGACATCTTTCTGTATTTCAATCGTCATTTTTATATTATGCAGTTTGGTGTCTTGTTCGTATTGTTTAAAAACTTTCTGTACAATTTTTTCGATACTTTGTAGACGACAGTTTAATATAAACATATCGTTTTCTATTTTTCGGAAGTCGAGTAATTGATTTACCAAATCGAGAAGACGGTTTGTATTTCGTTCGATTGAGTTTAAGTGCTTTTGAGTCTGTTTATTTCCATCTCCGGAACGTATTATTTTTTCTAAAGGAGCTGTTATTAGAGAAAGAGGAGTTCTTATCTCATGAGCTATATTAGTAAAAAAATTGATTTGAGACTCATAAACCTCCTTTTCTTTAGCAATTTGGAATTTATATTGTTTTTCTTTATTTACAGCGTCAAGATGTTTATAATATTGTTTTATTATATAGAATATGGAGCTTCCAATCAATGTAATATATAGGAGAATCATGTACCATTCTTGCCAAAGAGGAGGTTTGACGAGAATATTGATGCGTGTACCAGCTTCATTCCAGATGCCATCATTATTCGAACCTTTTACCCGAAAAGCATATTTCCCTGGAGGAATATTCATATATTGGGCTGTATTATCAGTTATATAGTTCCATTCTTTATCGAATCCTTCAAGGATATATGCATATTGGTTGGCCTCAGGAAATACATAACTTAAGGCTGTAAATTCAAAGCTGAAGTTAGATTGGTTTCGTTCCAGAATGATTTCTTGAGTTTGGCTTAGAGGAGCCTTTAGAGGAGATAATTTTTTACCGGGAAACATTTCTTTATTGAATATTTTAAATCCGGTTATTACGATAGTTGGCTTTATATTATTAACTGCCATTTCATTAGGATTGATTGATATAAATCCATTAGCACCTCCAAAATATAATATTCCGGACGACGTTCTTAATATGCATTTAGAGTTATATTGAATCTCTTTTCCAATATATCCGAATATTTTTAAGTCATTTATATTATCAACAGTAATTCGGACAATTCCTTTTTGAGTACTGACCCATATATTCCCGTTTTTATCATTTACGATTGAGTAGGTAATATTAGATGGCAAGCCATTTTGAGCATCAAATGTTTTTTCAATTTTATTGGTTTCAGGGTTGAAAAGTATGACACCGTCATTTTTAGTACATATCCAAATTCTGTTTTTCTGATCGCATAATAACCCATTGAATCCTCTGATTCCGGAGAGTTTATTGTCATATTCTTCAGAAGAAAAATTGATCCAGTTACCATTTTTTTTCAAACAAAAAAGTTCGTAAGAATGTGTTGCAAACCATATGTTTCCCGTGTTATCTTCAATGATGTCTGCAATAAGTTTACCTTGTAATTGTTTTATTCGTTTGATTTCTCCTTGTTGGTTAAGCCAGGCACTTCCGCCTTCTTCTAAAGCTAAGAGCAATCTGTTGTTGGATATCTTGAAGATTGATTTACCTTCAATTGTATTGATTGCAAGATTTCCGATTTCTTTTCCGTTTTTTATAGATAGTATAGATATCCCTCTGCCATAAGTACTGACATATAATTTGTCATTATCTTTAAATATGTTTTGA
This sequence comes from Coprobacter secundus, assembly GCA_000803105.1. Lineage (GTDB taxonomy): Bacteria > Bacteroidota > Bacteroidia > Bacteroidales > Coprobacteraceae > Coprobacter > Coprobacter secundus. Next base: position 300,121 of record JTDA01000002.1, on the reverse strand, counting down.
ATATTGGAGTGGGGCATTTTAAAAACTTCCTTTGTAGTATGATTCTGGGGACTAAATTCATAAATAATATTATTATTATGAGTTGCTATCAAAATATTTCCATTATAGTTTTCAGTCATACTACTGACAATATATTTGTTCGTCTTACTCTCCGATAGATTACTGAAATATAGAAATTTACTGACACTTGGAGAGAAATAGTTTATTCCATTGAAATAAGTCCCTATCCAGAAAGCTCCTTCTCTATCTTTAGTAATTGAGAAAATAGAGTTATCTGTTATGTTTTCATATCCAGATTCCTCTTTGGGAATATTGTATTTCCCTGATTCTTTATCAAAAATGATTAAGCCATGATCTGAACCCATAATAAGCTCTTTATTGGAAAAGGCGATAATAGATTTTATATTTCCAGTATTGTTGAGATAATGTGTTGCATTGCCATTAATAAAATTGTATTTGAAAAGTCCTTTTGTTGATGTCCCAATCCAAAGGTCGTTGTTTCTATCACAATGAATACTGTATATTGACTGGTCAGATATATTCAGATTTTTCCGGTCTGTTATTGGAGTAAAGACTTCATTTTTGGGATCGAAGTGTACAAGACCTTTACCAGCGGTTCCTAACCATAAATTTCCTAAATGATCGGTAACAACAGTCCATATATAATTAAGAGATGTTGTTTGGGGAGAATCATTGAGCGAAAAATGTTTTTCGACAGATAAGTCTTGATTTAGTTTGTACAATCCATTTCCATGTGATGCTATCCATATATTTCCATAACTGTCTTCAGTTATATCGTTGATATTGATATCTTGTTTTTTGCTTTTTGACAAGTTGATGCAAATAAAATTATCTAATTTTTTATTGTAAAGATAGAGTCCGTTTCTGGTGCCTACCAGCATTCGATTTTTAGAGTCTTCCTGTATACAATGTATGAAATTATGTCCTATAGATGTTGAATCATTAGGATTGTGTTTGTAGACCTTAAAGTGCTTACCGTCAAATCTGTTTAATCCGTCATTTGTTCCGAACCACATAAAACCATCGCTGTCTTGCATGACATACCATACACTGTTGTGGGATAGACCATCATCTACCTGGTAGTTTCGGAAGTTAGATCCGTAACAGGCCATAATTATAAGTAAAAAAATGGGAAGTAAGATTAGTGTGCGTTGCATGGCGAAAATGATTTTAAGCATAATATCAATCAAAACAAAGTTAATCAATTTTCTATTGTCATATAGTAGGTAATTTTTTTATTTTTGTATTTGAAGTGTTTTTGATATTTTGTAAATGTTTTATTATTAGCAATTTGTATTATTGACATAAATTTATTTATATAGATATTTGTTGTATATTTTTATTTTTCTGTTCTAATTTTTTATTTTTCTGATGCTTTTGGGATATTTATGTTAGTAATTTCTACTTGAAAAATTTCTATATTATTATTTTCATATAGTAGGTTTTTTGCCTTAGTTTTTATTTTTATAAATAGCTGATTGTTAGATTATTTATTCAGAGTGTTCTATATTTCTATTTTTCTGCAATATTTTTTTATAGCCTTAAAAAGTATCTCGGTACATTTGTCTATATATTTATAATTAAAAAAATATCATGAAGAAAAAAAGACTTATCCAATTGCTATTTGTTATTGCAGTTTTCTTTTTAGGTATCAGGCCCTCTTTGGCCGTTGTTGCTAATCCTCCAGAAAGTTTGCCGGCAACTCCGACTCACGATGCGAGCAAAGTGTTATCCTTGTATAGTGATTTTTATACGCCCAATGTAGTCGGTATAAATAGTTTTACAAATATAAGTGGTGCTACTATTTCAGGCTCTCAGCTTTCTGTACTTGGAGATAATATGATTTATTTGGAAAAAGCTTTGAATCCTTGGTCTTTTATCAACTTTGACAAGTCTATTGATATTGACGAGTATGATGTTCTGTATGCGGATATTTATGTTATAGAAGGTGAAACACCGGTGAAAGTAATGTTTAAGAGCAGCGATAATGTCAATACATATAATTTTGTTGTTGCGACATTGAAAGAAGGTTGGAATAAGGTTGAGATAAAGTTGGATGATTATAGAACTCCGACAGGAGGAAAAATTGCTCCAAATTTTAAGGATGTGTTAAAAATAGGATTTCAAGATAATAAAGGAAATCAACGTTCTATATATATAGATAATATTTATGCTTATAGTTCAGAAGATATAACCATAGATCCTAAACCGGACCCAGAATCAGATGTCCCTACAAATTCAGCACCGAATCCTACACAAGACGCAGATATTGTTACGAATATATTTAGTGATGCATATTTGAATTCTTCAAATATTACGTTTTCTGGAACTGGAACAGGCTCTATTGAAACTTTATTTGGAAATGATAATATGATAAAATTGTTTGGGGGAATGAATTCTTGGGCAAATGTTCATTTTTCTTCGGTAGATTTTTCGGAGAAAGAAACGCTGCATGTGGATATCTATACCTTCCGTACAAGTGCAGGAAAATATAAGTTGAAACTCAATGCTACTTCAAATGAGGTTGTTGTATCGGTAAATGGAGGATGGAATAGTTTCGATATCCCCATTTCGGATTTTGCTGGTGCCAGTTCTCAATTGATGTTTAAAGATGTGACTCAATTGTGTTTAATTGCATCTAACGGTTATGTCCAAAATATTTATATAGATAATATTTATGCCTATGGTAAGGTAGAGGCTCCCGAGCCGGATGCGACAGCTCCGTCTGTGTCCGCTCCTCTTCCGACTGTGGCGGCTGGTAATGTACTCTCCGTTTTTAGTAATGCTTATATGACTAATAAAAGTATTTCGAGTATCGATGGAGCAGGTACTGGAATAATAAATATGGTAGTTGGCACAGACGAAATGATAAAGTTGGTAGGCTTGGAAGACTGGATAAATATTAATTTTGGTAAAGCTGCTAATATTACAAATTATGCAACTTTACATACCGATGTTTATATTCCGGGAGAGTCTGGTACGGTTGATTTGAAATTTAAACTATCCAGTGGAAATGAAGTGGCTCGTACTTTGAATGAGGGATGGAATAGTGTGGATATCAAAGTTTCTGAATTTGATACTGATCTTTCAGCTATTAATAAGCTGAGTTTATGTAATTCCAAAGCTGAGGTTATTACTGTTTATGTAGATAACATATATGTATATGGCTTGCCTGCTGCTGCACCTGTTCCGACCCGTGATGCTTCTGAGGTAAAATCTATTTTTAGTGATGCTTATTCTAATCTGACAGAAATCAAGGATTTTTCCGGTACAGGAACAGCATCTATAATAACTCCATTTGAAAAAGATAATGTAATTAATCTTGTCGATGGTCTAAATATGTGGGCTTATATAAATTTAAGTTCAGAAATCAATCTGAGTAACATGGGTAATCTCCATTTGGATGTTTTTGTTGTAAGAGAAAGCGGTACTGTCAATCTAAAAATAAAATTTGATGACGGTATAGAGGTTAAACGAACGTTGAATCCTGGCTGGAACAGTCTTGATATTCCTATGTCGGAGTTTAAGGATGATCCAGATGCTTCTTTGTTTACGACGGTAAATAAATTACATTTTATTCGCGAAGGAGGATATGCTCAGACTATATATATTGATAATATTTATACTTATGGTATTAATGGGGAAGAGATACCTCCTGTGGACCCAAAACTTCCGACAGTAGCTGCACCTGTACCTGAGCATGAGGCTAAAGATGTAGTGTCTATATTTAGTGATACTTATGAGAATGTAACTACATTAACACAATCCAATCCGGGTTCTCCAGCTGCTACGATGGATGTAGTTACTCGAGTGGAAGGAGATAACTTATTGCGTTTTAGCTCTTTGAACTGGACATTGATTAAAATTGATCCGGCAATAGATTTAAGTGATATGGACTACCTGCATTACGATGTGTGGGTTCCTTCTGGAACACCTCGTTTAATATATGGATTGAGTGACGGGACAACTGAAGGCCGTGTCCCTGAGTATAAAATAGAAAAATCCGGTACTTGGGTGAGTGTGGATGTCCCGTTAAATGCGTTTAAAGATACACAAGACCAGGAAAAACAAGGACCTCTTACTGGTTTGAAGCAGTTACGCATATTTAGTGCAAGCGGATTTGCTGTGGATCGGCTCTATTACGATAATATTTATGCCTTTAAAGGTGAATCTTCCGATTCTTATACTTATGAAATTGAATCTGCTTATGAGCCGATTATGGCTCCGGAAACTGTGAAGCCTATTTATACCGAAAAATCTGTTTATAAAAATATTACCGATTTGGCGTTAGCTGCAGTAGATGGTACTACGGAATTTAAATTTAGAAAATTAAGAGCTGGAGATGAATCAGTAATGAGGATGTTTTCGTTGGATAAAGCGGTAGTAACTGCTTTGACTCCGATAAATGTGGATGATATGGAATATATCCATTTCAATATATATAAAAATGTGGATGTTGCAGATGCATCTTTGAAGATAGGGTTCCAAGCTGCAGGTTCGGAGAATGTATATTATGCCGATGAAGTTCTTGAACTGAAAGATAAGGATTGGGTATATTATAATATTTCAATCAATGCTTTGAAAAAAGCCGGTCTTGACTGTACGGCAATTGAGAATATAGTATTTGAAGGCAAAGGAAACCTTTATGTCGATAATATTTTTGCATTCAAAGGTGAGTATACGTTAGGATTGGGTGAAGAAGGCAAGGTTTCTGTTGATTGGGAAGCTGCAGCAGAAGGTGATGTTTTGCCCGATATTGATACTCCGCTTATTGGTGTTAATTTGGCCAGTGCTTGTGGTGGTTCCGTTCATGGTAAGATTGGTACTGAATATTTTTATCCCTCATTTAAGGATTTGTATTATTTCAAATCAAAAGGTGTTCGTCTATTTCGTTTTCCGTTCCGTTGGGAACGTATCCAGCATGAGTTGAATGGAGACCTTGACCTTGATTCGGATATTCAGGAAATGAAGAAAGTGATTGCTGAAGCTGAACGGCTTGGAATGTATGTAATGATTGATATGCACAATTATTGTCGTTATACGATTAATGGTACGAAGCATACATTAGGAGAAGGAGTTCTTACGCAGGAACATATGGCAGATGTGTGGAAAAAGTTGGCTGCTGAGTTCAAAGATTATAAGAATATCTGGGGATACGATATTCAGAATGAACCTTATGGATTGCAAAAAGGTGTTTGGCTAAATGCTGCTCAGGCTATTATTAATGCTATTCGTGAAGTAGATACTAAGACGGCTATCGTTGTAGAAGGCGAAAGTTATGCTTCATCATCGACTTGGCCTACGACAGGAGGACATCTGATAGATTTGGTTGATCCGGCAGATAATTTGATATTCCAAGCTCATTGTTATTTTGATTTGGATAAATCAGGTTTATATAAATATGGAGATTATGATAAGGAAGTGCGTAGCTCTAATCAGCATATCTCTCGTTTGAAGCCTTACGTAGATTGGTTGAAGACAAATAATAAAAAAGGGATTCTTGGTGAATTTGGTGTTCCGAGAAATGACGTACGTTGGTTAATTATGTTAGATGAAGTGTTGACGTACCTGAAGGAAAATGGAGTTTCCGGGACATATTGGGTTGCTGGTACAGGGTATGATAATGATCATGTAAGTGTCCAACCAAAAAATTTAAATAAGGATAATATAACATCTTATTTTGAACCGGCACAAATGAGGATTCTTCAAGAATATTTTCCAGTATCTGAAGAGACGGATATTCAATCGGTTAATGGTAAGGATAATGTAATTTCTATATATCCAAATCCTGTGCTTAATAATATAAATATAAATTCCGAATTTGGAATAGAACGTATCCAAATATTTAATATGTCGGGAGATTTGGTAAAAGAGAGTGTTTTAGGTGGAGTTAACCAGACGAATGTGAATGTAGAAAATCTTACATCTGGTATTTACATGGTGCATGTTTTGTGTTCAAATGGTAATGTTGAAACCCAGAAAATGGTAAAACTTTAATTATTGAGATGTAGAGGAGAGAACAGGGTCTTCTTTGGGACTCGTTCTCTTCTTCAAAAGATTGAAAAACATAAATCTGAAATTTATTGGGAGTTCACTACTCATTAGAAATTAGAAAGTAAAAAGATATTTATTTAAAAATATTTGGTATAGACCATGAAAAATAGATTATTTATCGGTTCAGTTATTTTTTTATTATTGGCTGTACTACCTGTTGCTGCCAAATCTAAGGAGGAAAAAGGCCTTGCTGCTTTGTCTGTAAAAGAAAATGTTTTTGTTGATGAAAGTGGCCGGGTTGTGCGGTTAGCAGGTGTTAGTTTTTCGGATCCGGATAAATTGGAAAAAGAAGGTCATTGGAATTTTAAGTATTTTAAAGAAGCTAAAAAATGGGGCTGTAATGTAGTTCGTTTTCCTGTACATCCGTATACATGGAGATATCGCGGAGCTGAGGCCTATATGCAGTTACTTGATAAAGGTGTTAAGTGGGCAGAGAAAGCAGGTTTGTATGTGATTATAGATTGGCATTCTATAGGAAACCTTCCGGGAGACAAATATCCTCATTTTAATTATGCGACCAATTGGGATGAAACAGTCAAGTTTTGGAAGCTAATGGCAGAAAGATATAGAAATAATTCTGTCGTTGCTTGTTACGAATTGTTTAATGAGCCGATTGAAGAAGAGCATTCTTTGAATTGGGAGATATGGCGTCCGATGATGGAGAAGTTAATCGATGAAATACGGAAGATAGATAATCGGAAAATTTGTCTGGTGGCTGGGATGAATTGGGCTTATTTATTGGATGAGGTTATTGAAAATCCGGTGAATCGTTCAAATGTAGCTTATGTGACACACCCTTACCCGCAAAAACGGGAGCAACCTTGGGAAGATAAATGGGACGCTGATTGGGGAAAAGTTACAAAGTATTATCCTGTCATTGCAACAGAGTTGGGTTTTGTGGGGGCAGGAGAACGGGGAGAACATATTCCCGTAATCGGAGATGAGACCTATGGAAAAGCTATTATCGATTATTTTGATAAAAAAGGTGTATCATATACAATTTGGTGTTTTGACCCGGATTGGGCTCCTACTTTAATTGAAGACTATGAATTTACTCCTTCTCGTCAGGGGGTGTTTTTCAAGAAAGTATTACAAAAGAATAAATAAAATTAGCTGATTGAGTTAAAAGTGTATAGAAATAATTATTTAAAAATCTCCATTATGAAAAAATTTTTATGTTCTTTATTTTCTGCTGTTTTGCTGAGTTCAGGTATCTCAGTATGGGCACAACAAGATTTGACTATTAAGAAAGTTTCTGCAGAAAATGCAGCCATATCAATGGATGGTTCTGCTGATGAACCGATTTGGTCACAGATAGAAGCTATACCTATTGATAAACCGTTTAAGCAGAATGAGACGGTCACAGAAGAACCTTCGGTGACAGCATATTTTAAAATGTTCTATCAAGAAGACAAGACCAATTCAAAATACAATTATTTGTATGTTTATATTGACGTAACCGATGATGTGCTCTATCCACTTTGGAAAAATCCGGATGATGTGAAAAATAAACATATTTATGATAAAGTCGAAGTGTATTTGGATGTAAATGATGTGCTGAATGACGGTAAATCTCCGGCTTATGTGAACGGACATATGGATAAAGGTCATTTCCAGATGGCTCCGGATATGGATGATGAGTATGGTTATGGCTATGTTACTTATCCCAGTGGTCTTCTGTATGGCTCTTTGTCAGAACAAGTAGGAGTTGCTTATCAGTTGAAAAGTGATGGAACAGGTTATGGTATTGAGTTTGAATTTCCTTTAAATGCATTTACAAATGATAAAGATGAAGCTTTGAGTATTGAAGCATTCCAAAATCTTCCTCAAGGGATGGGGTTTGATGTTGTGATTGTAGATAATGATAATGATGGGAAAGGCCGTAAAAGAATGGCATGGAAAAAGAATGGACCTGTAGAACCTTACAATAATATGGACAATTGTGGTGTCGTTCGTTTTGGAGATGAAGGAGGAACCGTAGGAATTTTTGAAACGAAAAAGGATATTTCAGCAGTAAGAGTTTATCCTAATCCGGTAGTCGATTTATTAACTATTGAAGGTGACTTTGATAATGTATCGATATTTAATTCGTTAGGTCAGAAAGTAAAGTCAGACTCAAATTCTATTGTAAATATGGAGGATGTTGTTTCTGGTATCTACATAGTAAAAACCTATAAGGATGGAAAATGTAATGGATATACTAAGGTGATGAAAAAATAAAGAGGACTTATAATAAATTGATTTCGCAAACAAATAATCTATGAAAAAAACTCATTTAAGAGGCTGTAATTTTAGTCGCAGTATGAGGACTTTTGTTTTTAGTATACGGATTGTGACTTTGATAGCAGTATTGGGATTATCTTTAGGGAGAGCACAAGCAGCAGATATGATATCTGTTCTTCAGCAGACCTTAGGAGATATATCCGGTTCCGTTTTAGATAAGAGTGGAGAACCTATTATCGGGGCATCGGTTCTGGTAAAAGGAACGACGACAGGAACTGTTACGGATTTTGATGGAAAATTTATATTGAAAAATGTTCCTCAGAATGCAATTTTGGTGTTTAAATATGTGGGAATGAAAACGATTGAAGTTCCGATTAAAGGTAAGACTTTATTTCGTGTAGTTCTGGAGAGTGATGCAATAGATATTGATGAAGTGGTGGTCGTTGGTTATGGTACCCAGAAGAAAGTCAATCTGACGGGTGCCGTATCGGCAGTTAAATTTGACGAGCAGTTGTCCAGCCGTTCTTTACCTAATGTATCTATGGCTCTCCAGGGAAAAGTCCCTGGGCTGGCGATTAGTCAGAACTCTGGTGTTGCCGGAGATAAAGGAATGACTATGTTGATTCGAGGGATGGGGACGGTAAATGATGCCAATCCTTTGATTGTCGTGGATGGTATGCCTGATGTGGATATTAACCGGTTGAATATGGATGATATAGAAAGTGTTTCGGTGTTAAAGGATGCAGCTTCTTCGGCTGTTTATGGATCAAGAGCTGCGAATGGAGTTATTTTGATTACGACTAAAAGTGGTAAGGGCTCGAAATCCAAAATTAATGCATCGGCATCTTATTCGATAGGGATACCCGTTCATGCTTGGGAGTATATGAGTGATTATGCTCGTTCGTTGACTTTGTTGCAACGAAATGCGGCAGTCTCTACTGCTCCTGATAATTTTCGTTTCAAAAATGGGACAATTGATCAATGGATGGCTATGGGTATGATAGACCCTTTGCGTTATCCTAATACAGATTGGTATGATGTTATCTTGCGGACAGGAGGTATCCAGAAGTATAATATTTCAGCTTCAGGAAGTAATGATAAATCTAATTATTTTGTTTCCGTAGGGATAATGGATGAGGATGGGCTTTTAATGAATAACGATTATACTCAGTATAATGCGAGAATGAGTTATGATATGAAAATATTTCCTAATCTGACAATCGGAACGAAATTTTCAGGAAACTGGTCGAAAATGCAGTATGCTAATACAAATGACTTTCAAGGAACAATCAATGCCGCTTCAATGAAATTTGCTGTTGCGGGTATTACCCCTTATGACCCGGTTACTGGATATTATGGAGGTGCAATGGCATATGGAGAAGATTCTCAGGTATTTAATCCTTATTCGGCATATACAAATCAATTGTCCCAAAAAGATCGGCAGGAAGCAAATGGTAATATTTCTTTAAGTTGGGATATCATTAAAGGTTTGAATGCCAGAGTGGATTATACGATTAATTACTATAATCAATTCCGGTATCAAGCCGATATTCCGACACGAGCTTATGATTTTCAAAAGGGAGTATTGACCGATCGTCGGTTTGTAGAGGATAATGCCGGTGTTTCCAATTATACCAATACAGGTTATAAGACTCAATTAAATGCTCGATTGGGATATGATGTGACTATTAAGAAGAATCATAATTTAAGTGTTATGGCGGCATTTAGCCGGGAATACTGGTTCAATCGTTATCAAATGTCGTCAGCTAAAGACCGGATTCATTCCGACTTACATGAAATAAATGCGACATTAAATGTAGACCCGTCTGTAGAAGGATATTCTAGTGCGCAAGGATTGATGTCTTTTATTGGTCGTATCAATTATGCAGCATTCAATAAATATCTTTTTGAAGTGAATCTTCGTTCTGATGGTTCGTCTAAGTTCTTATATGGTTATAGATATAGCTTTTTCCCCTCTGGATCGGTAGGATGGATATTTTCAGAAGAGCCATTTATTAATCGTTGGGCTGGGTCATGGTTATCCCGGGCCAAATTACGTGCATCTTATGGAAAGTTGGGTAATAATAGTGCCGTAGGGGAGTATGAACAACTTGAAACATTGAGCTCGTCTTCTTATTTTGTTAATGGAGCTCTTATTAAAGGGCTGGTGAATAAGAAAATGATTAATCGGGATTTGACATGGGAAGAAACTGCAGTGACGAATGTTGGATTAGACTTGGGCTTTTTGAAAAATCATTTATCTGTCGAAATAGATTATTATGACCGATTTACGACAAAAATGATTAGGCCTTCTGATTTTTCTATTCTTTTATCAGGAGCTTATTCTTCTCCTCGTAAAAATATTGGCAATATGCGTAATAAGGGAGTTGAAGTAAATGTGACTTATCAAGGAGCCAAAGGTGATTTTAATTATATGGTAAATGTAAATGCTTCTTACAATGCGACCATTTTGGAGAAGTGGAATGAATATTTGGGAAGTAATACGACTTATACGAATAAAGACGGGAATGCGGATTATGTTTTTGTAGGTATGCCATACAATTATGTTTCGGCTTATGAGGCAATTGGAATAGCGCAGACATGGAACGATATTTATAACGCCACACCACAGGGAGCTCGTCCCGGAGATCTTTTATATAAGGATTTGAATGGAGATGGCAAGATAGATGATAGCGATAAGAGAGTTTATCCTCGCCTGCAAAGAGACCGCCCGACAACTAATTTTGCTTTGAATAGTAATTTTGAGTGGAGAGGCATTGATTTGTCAATTATGTTTCAAGGTGCTGCAGGAAGAAAAGCTTTTTGGTTACCATCCAATAATAATACGTCATTGGGTAACAATGAAGGGCGAACAGCCACAACTTGGGATTTGTGGAACAAGACGTGGTCGGTGGAAAATAGAGACGGAGGATGGACTCGTTTAGGTGGAGGCAATAATCGTAAAGAATCGACTTTTTATCTTGATAATTTAGCTTATTTGAGATTAAAAAATGTGCAGTTGGGGTATAGTATTCCAAAATCTGTAATACAAAAAATAAGAATAAGTAATATACGTGTTTTTTTCTCAGCTGATAATCTTTTGACTTTTTCTAAATTCCGGGGACTAGACCCAGAAAAGTTAAATGTTAATGATGGTTATCCATTGATGAAAACTTTCACATTCGGTCTCAATGTCGAGATTTAAAAAGGAGTATTATTATGAATAATATAAAAAGTAAATTAGTAAGTATTTTTTTGCTGGGGACACTTTTTGTGTCGGTTTCGTGTCATGATGATTTATTAGATCAGCTTTCGACAACAGAGATGCCTGGTGTAGAATTTTGGAAAACCGAAGAAGACGCTACTACTGCGTTAATGGGAGCGTATTCACACGTTCGGGGACTATTTCATCGAGATTATTATTTTGATGGTCAAGGTGACTATGTGCGAATATATGATGGTTCTGGGATTTTGAGTTGTTCTGAAACGAATATAACACGTGGAGGTGCAGCCTATTACAAAGGGTTGTATTTCCCAGACCCAATGTGGAATTTCGGAAGTCGTTTTGATAATTATTTCAAATATTGTTATGGGGGTATCCATCGAGTTAATTATGTGATAGATAACGTAGAACGAATGTTGCCAAATGCAACTTCCGAGTCGAAAAAAAATTTGGAAACAATTATTGGAGAGGCTAAGCTGTTACGTGGCATGATTTATTTTCGGTTGATATCGATGTGGGGAGATGTTCCCTATATTGAGCATATCGTATATGATAATTCGGAGGTCGTAAACCTTTCGCGTATGCCTATTGCTCAAATTAAGGAAAAAATTATGAGTGATTTTACCTATGCGTTTAATAAGCTTCCGGATAGAAGTGAAATATCTGGACGTGCGGCAAAACCTGCGGCTTTGGCTTTTAGGGGAAAACTTCAATTATATTGGGCTTCTTGGAATAAATATGGCTGGCCTGAACTCAGTACGTTTACTCCCGATCCTGAAGAAGCCAAAAAGGCTTTCAGTGCAGCTGCTGAAGATTTTAAGCATGTGATAGAAGATTATGGATTGAATTTGTTCCGTAATGGAGAACCTGGAGATTGGGGGACGATGGGAAATGCTGAAGTTTTACCCAATTATTATTATATGTTTATTCCTTCTACCGGGAATGCTAATGATGGAGGTGAAATGATATTTTATTTTACGCATGGAGGAGTCGGCAGTGCTCAGGGAGATCCTTATATGCGTGATTTTGGAGGAAGAAGCCAAGAAAATTCTCAATGTTGTTTAACTCCGGCTATGCGATTGGTAAATCGTTATCAGTCTACTAAAACGGGAGATTTCTTACCAGAAGTGGTCGGTATGAATCCTTCGGACCCGAATGCTCGGACTGCTGAAAATTCAGCACTTAATCCGGAAAGTTATGCTAATCGGGATTATCGAATGAAAGCTACAATGTTGTGGGATTATGAGATGATTATGAGTCTTAGTAGCCAAAAGGAGACTGGATATGTACCCTTCATATTTAAAAATTGGGGTGGTAAAGTTGAGATTAATGGAAAAGAGTATACGACTTATCGTACAGACCGTTCGGTAGACGGTTATGTGTTCCGAAAATTTATACGGAATTATGGTGGAGCCGGCCGGGATGAAGGTGATATGAATTGGCCGGTAATACGGTTAGCTGATGTATTTTTGATGTACGCAGAAGCCGATAATGAGGTAAATGGTCCTCAACCATATGCTATTGACCTTGTAAATCGTGTTCGTCATAGAGGAAATCTCCCTCCGTTAACTGCAGATAAAACAGCTAATTATGACGCTTTCTTTTCTGCTATTGAGCAGGAACGCATTGTTGAGTTAGTTGCAGAGGGTCAGCGTTCGTTTGATTTGCGTAGATGGCGTGCAATAGAACGTGCTTGGGGTATTTATGTAGGAGGACCGGCTGTATATAATTATGATTCTCATGGTGCTCAACGGCAAGGTTGGTTTTTTGGTTTGTCGGCATTGGCTTTGAGGCAGGCTTATATATTCAAAATTCCACAGTCTGAAAGAGATCGGAACCCAAATCTTACACAGAATACGCCTTGGTTATAAGTTGATTCTATATTGTATTGAGTTCATAAAAATAATATATCAATAAGATGAAAAAATATCTTTTTACCATACTGACTATATTTTTGATAGTAGTGGGATGTACTAAATTTCCCATCGATGAAGATGGCTTATTAATAACCGACCGAGAGGATTGTTATATTAGTAACCTTGAGTTGTTAGGAGCAGACCAACGTTCTGTGTTGACAGAAAAATTAGTCGTAATTGATGAAGAAAAACTTACGATTAGTGCGGAAGTGCAATTTGGTACGGATTTAAGAAATATTTATCCTCAATTCTCTTTAGCAACGGATGCTAAGCTCGATCCTAAAATTGTGGGGAAAGTAGATTTTTCAGATTTAGAACATCCAAAACAGTATACGGTGATTTCAGGTAACCGAAAGGTTCGTAAAACATATACTGTTTTGATTACCGTTCAGCAACCATAAAATAGTAGTAATTATGTATTTTAAAAATTTTAGTATATTATCTGTCATATGTTTGGCTTCTTTTCTGTTTGTTTCCTGTAGTGATGAATATGAGGTACCGGATGGAGTAACTAAGCTGACCAATGATTGTATCAAGAGGTCTTTAGGTCCGAATGTTGTTGGAGGACAGATTGAATTTGCATACGCTATGGCTCTTCCGAGAGAGAAAGGAAGATTGGTTTCAGCTAGAGTACAAGCTTCTATTTCTGGTGCTGAAGGAACATACATGGAACATCGTTCATATCATACAGATGATGTTGGTACTGATGTCGGGGTAGAGATTGGGTCTCCGTCTGAGACTAATGGAGGTGTGACTGAGGTACATTTTACGGTAGATACTTGTGCTTCTACACTTCGTTATTATTATATAATTCCGGAAGAGGCAAGAGGAAGAGAAGTTTCATTTACTTTTTCTGCCGAGAGTAGTAATGGTCAGGCCGTAAACTATAAAATGGGTCCGTATAAAATATCGAATATGGATATGAAATTGGATATCGAATTGAAGAATAATACCTACTTTTCGATTGAAGATATGAGGACTTATACACCGGCTGAGGCTGCTCAGCATCCTGAAAAGATAGATTTTATATATCTGTTTAGGCAAATGCGAGGTGTAAAATTTTTGCATGCTTTTGTATCTCCTACTGCAGATAAAGATTACCTCCCGGGAGTAACTGTTCCGGAAAGTTTTACAAACTCTACAAAAATGATGAGAGTATATGCCTCAGCAGATCAACAGCTGGCAAGAAATGAGTTTGGAGTGTTTGTGGATGATGTGGATTTGCAGCAAATAGATGTATCTAACTCTCCTATTTTTGTTATAAATATGGTTGAGACTGGGGGAATATGGGCCGAGACGGCAGATGGTAGATATAAAGCATATATTTATATTAACTCTGCACCTGAGACAAGAGCTGGTATGACGGTTAGTATGAAGAGGTTGAAAGTGCGGTAATATCTTATAATTATTTGATTTATTGTTATTTATATTGTTACTCCAGAAAAACAGGTAAAACCTGTTTTTCTGGAAACCAGCTCTTATATTCTTATTATTATCGTATTTATAATTCCATTATATAAATTTTATGTTAAAATATTTTTTCTTTTTTTCAGTGGGGTTGTTGTGTCTGTCTATTGATATGGTAGGCCAAAATTGTCGGATGGATGGTTATAAAGGAATCTGGTATACAATAGGGCAAAGTTCAGAATACGGATATAAGTATTCTGGAGGGTTGGGAACTTATACGGCCGACCATGTACCGGTAGCCATATATGCACCAGAAGTGGAAAAGACTTTTTTCGTATATGGGGGTACGACTCAAAAAGATGAAAGGCATTTATTGGTAATGGCTTCATATTATGACCATAAGAAAAAGGTGGTGCCAAGACCTGTCGTTGTTTGCGATAAAAATGGTGTAGATGATCCGCATGATAATGGCTCTATATCGATTGATAAAGATGGCTACATTTGGGTATTTGTCAGTGGAAGAAATGTTAGCCGCTTAGGGACTGTATATAAAAGTAGGGAACCTTATTCAATTGATAGTTTTGAGAAAATGTATGAAGCGGTTTTTACCTATCCGCAGCCTTGGTATGTTGAGGGTGAGGGTTTTATGCATTTGTTTACAAAATATACGGGAAAGAATCGTGGGCGAGAGTTATATTGGTCAACCAGTTTTGATGGTAAAAAATGGTATCCTGATCAAAAATTGGCAGGGATAGAAGGGCATTACCAGATTAGTAACATAGTGGGGAATAAAATTGTAACAGCATTTAATTATCATCCAGAAGGTTCAGCTGATACACGTACAAATTTATATGTAGTACAGACGATGGACATGGGAGAAAATTGGCAGACTGTTACAGGAGAAAATATTCGAGTACCTCTTACTGAACCGGTAAATCCTGCTTTAGTATATGATGGTAAGAATGAGGGTAAGTTGCTTTACTTGAATGATATGAACTTTGATAGGTTTGGTAATCCGATAATTTTAGCTGTTGTAAGTAGACATTTTCAACCGGGACCTCAGGGCAATCCCCGAGAGTGGGTTGTTTTTCATTGGACCGGGAAGCAGTGGGAAAGGCATAAAGTCTGTGAGTCGACACATAACTACGATATGGGGTCTATTTATGTGAGAGGGAAAGAATGGGTTATTGTAGGGCCTACGGAGGCTGGTCCCCAAAAATGGGGTACTGGAGGAGAGATGGTACTTTGGAGAAGTAAAGATGAAGGTAAGAGTTGGATTAAAGTGCGTAATGTAACAAAGAATAGTTTATTCAATCATTCCTATGCGCGTAGACCGGTAAATGCTCATGATGATTTTTATGCTTTTTGGGCAGATGGAGATGCTGACCGTATGTCAGAATCGAAATTATACTTTACAAATAGAAAGGGTAATAAGGTGTGGTTATTGCCTTATGATATGGATACGGAGTTTGCAACTCCAGTGCAAATTAAGTGATTTATTTTTTAGTAGTTAAGATAAAATATAATAATTATAGGTTTTAAGATGATCAGATCGAAGTTTCTTTTATTGTTGTTGATATTTGTTCCTTTTGTATCGTATTCTGCGTCTAATAAAGGAGAACAACCTTATGGAATAAATTTGGCATGTGCAGAGTTTGCAGAAGGAAATATGCCGGGCGTGTATGGAAAACATTATCGGTATCCTGGGATTGAGGAATTGGATTATTTTAAAAAGAAAGGTCTGACTCTCGTACGTTTGCCTTTTAAGTGGGAGCGTTTGCAGCCTCAGTTGTTTGGACCACTGGACGTGGTGGAATTATCTCGTTTGAAAGAATTTGTATCGGCAGCCGAAGAAAGAAATATGAAAGTTATTCTTGATTTGCATAATTATGCACGTCGGAAGATGGATGGAAAGAGTATTGTTATCGGTACGAATGGGTTAACAGCCGAACATCTTGCGGATTTTTGGAAACGATTGGTTAGAGAGATGAGTGGGTATACCAATATTTATGGACATGGCATAATGAATGAACCTCATGATTTAAGTGATTCATTAACTTGGTTCGAAATGGTTCAGACATCTATTATAGCTATTCGCGAAGTAGATATGAAAAATACGATTATTGTAGGTGGTAATGACTGGAGCTCGGCAGAGCGCTGGCCTTATATGAGTGATACGTTGAAGTACCTTTTTGATCCGGCAGATAATCTGATGTTTGAGGCTCATGTATATTTTGATAAAGATGCATCAGGAAGTTACAGGGGGACATATGATGAAGAAGAGGCATCACCTTTTAAAGGTGTCGAGCGGGTAAAACCGTTTGTGAAATGGCTTAAGGAAAATAACTTCAGAGGACTTATTGGAGAATATGGTGTCCCGGATAATGATGAGCGATGGTTGGTAACATTAGATAATTTTCTTTCTTATATTCAGGATGAAGGTATCAACGCTACGTATTGGGCAGGAGGTCCTTGGTGGGGAAAATATAAATTAAGGATAACTCCTGATAGGGGAAAGGATAGGCCTCAAATGAAAATTGTAGGAAAATATCTTTATACAGAATCGGATTTATCAGAACAAGTTTTTATAAAATAATATAGGTATGGTGGGCAGAATTGTAGTACAAATGTTGTCTGTGTGTTTATTTTTTCTATTTATTGCAGGTTGTCACCATGTAGTGAAAGAAGATGAATGGGTAGAAGAGTCCTTAGATAAAGCAAGGAAACAGTCCTTAATGATGGCAAGAAAAATAGATAATTTAAGAGGTCAGTTACCTCGTTCAATTGACGAAACTGATTCTTTGATTACCTCTGGTTCTGATTGGTGGTGTAGTGGTTTTTTTCCGGGGACATTATGGCTTCTGTATGAAGATAAACATGATCCGGAGATTCGTAAGTTTGCTGAAAAATATACAGGACGATTGCATGAAGAACAATATAATGAATCTACACATGACCTCGGTTTTATGATGTATTGTAGTTATGGAAATGCGTATCGGCTGACAGGCGAAGATTCGTGTCGCAGTGTATTGATAAATGCTTCCACTGCTTTGACTAAAAGATTTAATTCCAAAGTAGGTTGTATCCAATCTTGGGAACCTTGGGGCGAATTACATTTTCCGGTAATCATTGACAATATGATGAATCTTGAAATGCTTATGTGGGCGTATAAAGAGACGGGAAAGAAAATATTTAAAGACATTGCCATTAGTCATGCAGATAAGACAATGGTAAATCATTTTAGAGAAGATAATAGTTCTTATCATGTGGTGGATTATTTCCCTGAAACTGGAGATGTTGCATTTAAAGGAACAAATCAAGGATATAGTGATGATAGTGCTTGGTCTCGAGGGCAAGCGTGGGGACTTTACGGTTATGTAATGATGTATCGTGAGACCCTTGATTCTAAATATTTGCAAAAAGCACATCAAATAGCTCGATTTATTTTGGATCATCCTCGTTTACCGGAAGATAAAATACCGTATTGGGATTTTGATTCTCCAAACATCCCGGATGAATTTCGGGATAGTTCGACGGCAGCAGTCATTGCTTCAGCTTTATTAGAATTATGTACATATTCTGACAGGGAACTTGCAGAAGAATATCTATCTGTTGCTAAAAAACAATTACAAGTATTATCATCAGATACGTATACGGCAGAGTTTGGTACTAATGGTCATTTTATATTAAAGCATGGTGTTGGAAATATGCCTGCTGGTTCTGAGGTTGACGCTCCATTAAGTTATGGTGATTATTATTATGTAGAGGCTCTTCTACGATATAAAAATTATATAAAAGGGTACCAAGGCCAGAATTGATTTGCATATGAAAAAGAAGATAAAGATATCGATGATGTTTCTTTTCCTGTTTGTATATACAGCCTTCAGTCAGTCTATCATACAGTTTAATATGGATACACTGCCTTCTCATCCGCGGCTACTTATGCAACAAGGAGAAGAAAAAGCGTTGATGGAAAAGATAAACAAGTCTGCAACATGGCGTCAAATCCATGAGTCCATTATATCAGCCGGAGAAGATTTGTTGACACGTCCCCCGTTAGAAAGGAAAAAGATAGGGATGAGGTTGTTGGGTGTCTCCCGGGAATCCCTTCGCCGCATCTTCTTTTTATCCTACTCCTACCGGATGACAGGAGAAGAGAAATATCTGCAACGCGCAGAAAAAGAACTGATAGCAGTTTGTCGTTTTACAGACTGGAACCCGTCCCATTTTCTGGACGTGGCCGAAATGACCCTGGGAGTCTCCATCGGTTACGACTGGCTGTACAAGGAATTACCGGAAGACTCCAAAAAAATCATACGGGCAGCCATTCGTGACAAAGGTCTGCGGCCCTCATTCGATGAATCGTACAACTGGTTTCTGAAAACGGAAAACAATTGGAACCAGGTATGCAACGCCGGTATGACCTTCGGAGCCTTGGCCACCTATGAAGAAGACAAAGAATGGAATAAAAACATCATTCTCCGGGCGTTACGCTCCTTGCCCCTCGCCATGAAAGAATACGAACCCGACGGAGCCTATCCCGAAGGATACTCCTATTGGGAATATGGGACGACCTACAACGTATTGCTGCTTGCAGCATTAAATAAGATATTGGGAGAAGACATCACCGGAAGTTTAAGCCGGAACTTCATGCAAACAGCCAGCTATTATGAACACATGACAGGCCCCACAGGCCAGAGCTTTAACTATTCCGACTGTGAATTTTCCCCAAATCTCTCCCCCGCCATGTATTGGTTCGCTCAAAAAGGAAATGCCCCGTCATTACTATGGGTAGAGAAAAACTATTTATCAGAAACAAACCGGGCAAACAATACGGCCAACCGATTCTTGCCTTTGGTACTGTTATGGGGAGGAGACATAAACATAGAAAAGCTCACCCCCCCACAAAGTTTGATGTGGACAGGGGGTGGAAGAACCCCCGTTTCCATGATGCGAACGAGCTGGACTTCTCCCGAAGCCATATACGTGGCCATCAAAGGCGGCAGCCCGTCAAGCAACCATGCCCATATGGATATCGGCAGCTTTGTCATGGATGCAGGCGGGGTCCGCTGGGCCATGGATTTGGGCAAACAAGATTACGAATCATTGGAATCCAAAAAAATGAAAATCTGGTCCAATACCCAAGATTCAGAACGCTGGCAAGTCTACCGTTACAACAATTACTCCCATAATACCCTGACCATCAACAATGAGTTACAGCAAGTATCGGGCTATGCCCCGATAGAGCACACCACCCGTGACACAACATTTATGAGTGCCGTATGTGATTTGTCATCCGTTTACGCAACCACCGTATCCTCCTGCAAAAGAGGCATTGCCCTGGTAGATAAAAAATATGTCATGGTTCGCGACGAAATCTCGGCACCTGCAGATACACCCTCCACCATAAGATGGACGATGCTGACGCCCGCCAAAGTAAAAAAGATAAAAAAAGACCGGATAGAACTGGAACAATCCGGGAAGAAACTCACCCTGAAAGTCGTCGGCAAATATCCTGTACGGTTACAGACATGGGACACCCGTTCCCCAAATGCCTATGACGCCTCTAATGCAGGCACAGTCAAAGTAGGCTTTGAGAGTGAAGTTCCGGCCGGAGCAACCGGACACTTTACCGTATATCTATTGCCCGAGGGGAGTACCTATGATTCAGGAAAAAATATGCCGTTATCACAATGGCCTGAAAATATAACCGATAACTAATTATAAAAAATATTGAAATGAGGAAAACAATATTGTTATTTATTCTTTGGATGAATATAAGCGTACTTATAGCGGAAAATTATAAAGCTGATTGGAATTCACTCGACAAGCGGCCGATACCGGAGTGGTTTCAGAATGCCAAGTTTGGTATTTTTGTTCATTGGGGACTTTATTCTGTTCCGGCTTGGGCTCCTAACACTGGTGATGTATATTCGAAATATGCAGAGTGGTATTGGCACCGTTTGAATCCGGAGGATAAAGATGGTGAATTATTTCGAGTTCATCATGAGAAAATGTATGGAAAAGACTTTCGCTACCAAGATTTTGCCGGGAATTTCAAAGCCGAAATGTTCAATCCGGAACAGTGGGCAGAAATATTCAGTAATTCGGGAGCTAAATATGTAGTATTGACATCAAAACATCATGAAGGCTTTGCACTATGGCCCAGTGCGCAAAGTGTGAATTGGAACAGTGTAGATATAGGCCCTCATAGAGACATTTGTGGGGATTTGGCCAATGCTGTTCGGCAAAAAGGAATGCGTATGGGCTTTTATTATTCTTTATATGAATGGCATCATCCTTTATAT
This sequence comes from Coprobacter secundus, assembly GCA_000803105.1. Lineage (GTDB taxonomy): Bacteria > Bacteroidota > Bacteroidia > Bacteroidales > Coprobacteraceae > Coprobacter > Coprobacter secundus. The sequence continues at coordinate 278,969 of JTDA01000002.1, read as the reverse complement.
AAGAATAATGTAAATCAGTATGTGGAAGAACATATGCTACCTCAGTTGAAAGATCTCGTTGTACGATATAAACCTGATGTAGTTTGGGCTGATGGGGAGTGGGAGCATCCCAGCAGCACTTGGAAAAGTGAAGATTTTTTAGCCTGGTTATATAATGAGTCTCCGGTATCGAGTACTGTGGTTGTGAATGATCGTTGGGGGGAGGAAACCCGAAGTCGACATGGTAGTTTCTATACTACAGAGTACGATCTTATTCATGATAATAATTCTAAAGATGCTGTATTTACACATCCATGGGAAGAGTGTAGAGGGATAGCAGGTTCTTTTGGATATAATCGGAATGAAAATTTGGAAGATTATTCTTCTGCTGAGGAATTGATACATATATTGATTGACAAGGTTTCTCGAGGAGGGAACTTACTATTGAATGTTGGTCCTACGGCAGATGGCCGTATCCCGGTCATTATGCAACAACGTCTTGCTGAAATTGGGGCATGGCTTCGGGTAAATGGTGAAGCAATCTATGATACAAGAAAATGGGATGAAAACTTAGAAAATGAAAATTCTGGGATACGTTTTACTTGTAAAGGAAAAGATTTGTATGTATTTGTTGATAAGTGGGATGACAGACCTTTTTCTATAAAGGGAGTGGGAAAAGTAAAGAAAGTGACGATGCTGGGAACAGATGAGAAAATCAAATTTTCTTATAAGAACAACACTCTCACTATTGTTCCACCTAAATTGGATATGCATTCGGTTCCTTGTTCTTATGCTTGGGTATATAAATTAGAAAATGCTTTTTTAGAAAAATAAATTTCCCCAATAATAAAATTCAGTAAAGCGATGAATAAGTATATTAAGAATTTTGAGATGCTCAAACAAGAACAGGAAAAGTTGTTATGTTGTGTAAATGAAGAAATACTACCAAGCAATGGAATTTACGAACGATATAAAAATCCGGTATTGACACCTGCTCATGTACCATTGTATTGGCGATATGATTTGAACACCGAAACGAATCCTTATATGATGGAGCGCATAGGAGTAAATGCAACATTTAATGCCGGTGCAATAAAATGGAAAGGGAAATACATAGTGGTTGTAAGGATTGAGGGTAATGATAGAAAATCGTTTTTTGCTATAGCAGAAAGTCCGAATGGTATAGATAATTTTCGTTTTTGGGACGAACCTATAACAATTCCTGAAACCGAATATCCAGATGTAAATGTATATGATATGCGTTTGACTTTGCATGAAGATGGCTGGATTTATGGAATATTTTGTAGTGAACGGAAAGACCCGTCTGCTCCACAGGGAGATTTATCTTCAGCTGTTGCAACGGCAGGCATAGTTCGTACAAAAGATTTAAAGAGCTGGGAAAGACTACCTGATTTAGTTTCAAGAAGTCAACAACGTAATGTTGTTTTGCATCCTGAATTTGTAAATGGAAAATATGCTTTATATACCCGTCCTCAAGATGGATTTATTGATGCAGGAAAAGGTGGTGGAATAGGTTGGGCACTTATTGAGGATATTACAAATGCAGTGATTGAAGATGAAAAGATTATTAATTACCGGTATTATCATACGATAAAAGAATTAAAGAATGGAGAAGGACCTCATCCGATACGTACATCTAAAGGATGGTTGCATTTAGCACATGGAGTAAGAGGTTGCGCATCTGGATTACGTTATGTATTATACTTATATGTTACTGCCCTTGAAGATCCTGCAAAAGTCATTGCTGAGCCTGCCGGATATTTTATGTCTCCTCAAGGAATGGAATATGTGGGAGATGTGGCGAATGTTTTATTTTCGAATGGTTGGATAGTCGATGACGATGGTAAAGTGTATATTTATTATGCATCGTCAGATACGCGATTACATGTAGCAACTTCTGATGTTAATCGGTTATTAGATTATTGCTTTAATACTCCTGCCGACGGTTATCGGTCTGCTATATCAGTAAAAAATATAAAGGAACTGATAGCATGTAATAGACGGTATTTATAACTAAATGAATGATAGAATGATGAATACATATAAAATTTCATTAAAAGAGAAAATCGGATATGGATTTGGTGATGCAGCAGCATCGATGTTTTGGAAATTGTTTACAATGTACCTGATGTTTTTTTATACCGATGTATTTGGTATTTCGGCTGTAGTAGTGGGTACAATGTTTTTGATAACCCGTATTTGGGATGCTATTTTTGACCCTTTTGTGGGAATATTGGCCGACCGCACTCAAACTCGTTGGGGTAAATTTCGTCCATATTTGCTTTGGATGATGGTGCCGTTTGGTATTTTGGGCATACTTATGTTTTCTACTCCGGGGTTGAGTGAAAATGGAAAGATAGTATATGCATATATAACATATTCGCTTATGATGATGGTTTATTCGTTGATAAATGTTCCTTATGCGTCATTATTGGGGGTAATGACATCAGATGGGAAAGACCGTACATCGTTGGCGACTTATCGTATGACATTTGCTTTTGCTGGAAGTTTGTTGGTTTTAGGTGCAGCAGAGCCTTTAGTAGATGTTTTTAGCAAAATAAAAGGCAATGGAATAGATTTGGCTGCAGGATGGCAATATGCGGCAGTAGTCTTTGCCATTGTTGCAGTCATCTTTTTTTATCTATGTTTTATATGGACAAAAGAAAGAATAAAACCTGTTGTAGAAAAAACTTCGTTAAAAGATGATATTCGGGATTTATGGGGAAATCGACCATGGTTTATTCTATTAGGTGCAGGTATATCTGTTATCTTTTTTAATTCGATACGTGATGGTGCGGCTATATATTATTTTAAATATTATGTGACTGTGCAGGATGCTTTTCAGTTAAATTCATTCAATATGACTATCTCACTGAGTAGTATGTATTTTGTGTTAGGGCAAGCTGCGAATATTGTTGGAGTTTTATTGACTATTCCGGTTTCTAATCGTATGGGGAAAAAAGGAACATTTCTTACTGCAATGGTAATTGCTACATTGTTAAATATCTGGTTTTATTATATCGATAGGAGTAATGTTTCTCTCATCTTTGTATTACAATTCTTTATAAGTCTATGTGCTGGAATTACATTACCTCTTATCTGGTCAATGTATGCCGATGCTTCTGATTATTCTGAATGGAAGACCAAACGGCGGGCTACTGGATTAGTATTTTCGGCATCCTCTATGTCTCAAAAATTTGGATGGACCATTGGTGGTGCACTTACTGGTTGGTTGTTGGGATATTATGGATTTCAAGCAAATGTGGTTCAGACAGAGTTTGCTCAAAATGGCATACGTATGATGCTTAGTTTTTTCCCGGCTATAGGTACTTTCCTGGGCGTCTTATTTATGCTTGTTTATCCATTAAGTGAGAAGAGGATGGCAGAAATAGGAATTGCCTTAAAGAATAAGAGAGAAGAAATATAATAATGGGTAATATAATAGTAAAAGATTATGAAATACGGATTTTTTGATGATAATTGTAGGGAATATGTAATTACTAATCCTCGTACGCCATGGCCTTGGATAAATTATTTGGGAACAAAAGATTTTTTTAGTTTGATTTCTAATACAGCAGGAGGATACTCTTTTTGTAAGGATGCAAAATTTCGTCGTATTACACGTTATCGTTATAATGGGGTTCCAATGGATAACGGGGGTAAGTATTTTTATATAAATGATGCCGGAACAGTTTGGAATCCTGGGTGGAAACCATGTAAAACAGAATTAGATGATTATGAGTGCCGACATGGGATGAACTATACCATTATAAAAGGTGAAAAAAATAAGTTGAAAGTTGAGGCTCTTTATTTTATACCTTTGGAGACTTGGACAGAAGTTCAAAAAGTGACTTTACAGAATACTTCGGATAAAGTGAAGAAAGTACAATTTTTTTCGTTTGTAGAATGGTGCCTTTGGAATGCCCAAACAGATATGGAAAATTTTCAAAGGAATCTTTCTATAGGAGAAGTTGAAATCGAAGGTTCTGTTATTTATCATAAGACAGAATATCGGGAACGTCGTAATCACTATGCTTATTATTCAGTAAATGTCCCAATCGATGGATTTGATACGGATAGAGAATCATTTTTGGGATTATATAATGGATTTGATGAACCGGAAGTGGTATTGCAGGGTAAAGCGAGAAATAGTGTCGCTCATGGGTGGTCTCCTATAGCATCACATTGTATAGAAGTAGAGTTACAGCCAGGAGAATCGAAAGACTTGATTTTTGTATTAGGATATATTGAAAATGATATAAACGAAAAATGGGAGAAGAAGAAAATCATTAATAAGACCAAAGCTAAAGATACAATTAAACGTTTTCAGTCAGTTGAAGATGTTGATAAGGCGTGGTTTGATTTGAAAAAATATTGGGATGATTTATTGAATGTGTATGTCCTGAAATCGGAAGAGAATAAGCTGAACCGGATGGTTAATATCTGGAATCAATATCAGTGCATGATTACGTTCTGCTTTTCACGTTCTGCATCTTTTTTTGAAAGTGGAATCGGCCGGGGAATGGGATTCCGGGATTCGAATCAGGATTTGGTTGGATTTTTGCATCAGATACCGGAAAGGGCTCGTGAACGTATTATCGATATTGCTTCTACTCAATTTCCGGATGGAGGATGCTATCATCAATACCAGCCTTTGACAAAAAAAGGAAATAATGAAATAGGGCAGGGATTTAATGATGACCCGATGTGGCTTATTTTTGGTACAGTACACTATTTAAAAGAAACGGGGGATTTTTCGATTTTGGATGAAATGGTTCCGTTCGATAATGAACGAGGTTCTGAAAAATCTCTTTTTTATCATTTGACAGTATCTTTTAATCATGTTATAAATAATTTAGGGCCTCATGGATTACCGTTGATTGGACGGGCTGATTGGAATGATTGTTTAAATTTGAATTGTTTCTCTGATAATCCGGATGAAAGCTTTCAGACGACAGAAAATAAAACTGAAGGAAGTAAAGCCGAAAGCTTGATGATTGCTGGACTATTTGTTATGTATGGAAAGGAATATGCCGATTTATGTGATTATTTAGGCAAAAGAGAAGAAGCAGTTCGCGCCCGGCAACATGTAAATGATATGACAGAAGCTGTAAAAAAGTATGGTTGGGATGGAGAGTGGTTTTTACGTGCTTATGATTTTTGGGGGAATAAAATCGGCTCCAATGAAAATGAAGAAGGTAAAATATTTATAGAATCGAACGGTTGGTGTTCTATGGCCGGAATAGGTCTTGAAGAGGGGTTGGTACAGAAGGCATTGGATGCGGTAAAAGACAGGTTGGATTGTGAATATGGAATAGTTTTGAATAATCCTGCTTATACAACATATCATATTGAGTCAGGCGAAATATCGAGTTACCCGGAAGGATACAAAGAAAATGCAGGAATATTCTGTCATAATAATCCATGGATTATTATTGGCGAAACTATTTTGGGGCGGGGTGATCGTGCATGGGAATATTATAAAAAAATATGTCCGACTTATTTAGAGAAAATAAGTGAGTTACATAAAGTTGAACCCTATGTATATGCACAAATGATTGCCGGTAAAGATGCATATTGCCCGGGTGAAGCGAAAAATTCATGGTTAACGGGTACTGCGGCTTGGAATTATTTCGCTGTTACACAATATATTTTGGGAATTCGGCCACAATATGATGGATTGTTGATTGACCCTTGTATACCTTCTGACTGGAAATCTTTTACAGTTATTCGTCGTTTTAGAGGAACTACTTATGAGATTAAAGTAAGTAATCGAAATGGAATGATGAAAGGTGTTAAACAGATTAGAATAGATGGTAAATCTCTTTCAGGAAATATTCTTCCACTGATTCATACGGAGAAAATTGTAAATGTAGAAGTAGAAATGTAGGTATGAAAGTATTTAGAATTTTAGTTTTTATTCTGTTGAATATATTATGTTTTCCGACCAATCTTGTGTCGGAAAATCTTTTTGCAGGTGTATCTTCTCCAATGATAAAAAGTGATTTGGATTCTTTGATATTAACTGTCGATTCGAGTGATGAAGATATGATATTTGTGTCACCCCAAAATATTGATTTAAAAATTGGAATTAAAAGTATTTCTAATCTGAAACGAGATGTTACCTTAATATGTAAAATAACGACAGACGACTATAACAGTGTAGATTCTCTTTCTTATAAAATTAAATATAAAAATAAAGAGATGTCGTTTGACGGGATTAAGTATACACCTTTGCATGCTGGTTTTTATCGCTTTACTATATATGCAGAGGGGAAAGATATCAAGAGTAATGTCTTGCATTTCAATGTTGGATTCAATCCTGAAAGTATAGTCTCTCCAGTTGATGCTCCTGCCGATTTTGAAACTTTTTGGCAAAAGACTAAGGAAGAACTGGGAAGGGTTATTCCTCGGTATAAGATGACTTTGATGGAAGATAAATCGTCGGATAAAAAAAATATGTATCATGTAGAGATGTATTCATGGGGAAATGTAAAGATAGAAGGGTATTATTGTGTTCCTAAAAAATCAGGGAAATATCCTGTTATTGTGGCATACATGGGATATGGAGCATCACCTTATTTCCCTGATGCAACAGCCATGACTGATTTTTGTGAATTTGTTCTTTCTGTCCGGGGACAGGGGATACAAAAAACAAAAAATATTTATGGTGATTGGATTACTTATGGTTTGAAAGATAAATATGATTATTACTATCGAGGAGCATATATGGATTTGGTGCGGGCTATAGATTTTGTTTGTTCGAGACCGGAAGTCAATAATCAGAAAATAGCAGTTGAAGGAGGTAGTCAGGGGGGAGCTTTTTCTTTAGTTGCTTGTGCCTTGGATAAGCGTATAAAAGTTGCAGCGCCACATATTCCTTTTCTAACTGATTTTCGGGATTATTTTAAGATATGTCCTTGGCCAAAGTCCTCTTTTGAGCATTATTTAAAGAAAAATCCGGATAAAACTTGGGATGATATTTATGGGTTGTTGGCTTATTTTGATGTTAAGAACTTTGCACCTCGGATACAATGCCCTATCGTTATGGGAATAGGTTTACAAGATAATACATGTCCTCCTCATACAAATTTTGCAAGTTATAACTTGATTCCGTCAGAGAAAAAATATTATGTTTATCGAAATCAGAAGCATAGTGTTGATAAAAGCTGGTGGCCTATGCGTGCCCATTTTTTCAGAGAGGTGTTGGGCCGTATTCCGGATAAGTCAGTAGTTACTTTGGATGATGGGAACCATGTTGTGATAAATAATGTGTTGACATTATCTAATGATATTTGTATACCTTCTCGGTTATATATGCTTGCTGATACGGAAAATGATATTTTTATTAAGCCTTTTCTCAAAAGATGGTTTCCGTATGAATATTTTGTAAGGTTTGGTGGAAATATACATTTTTCTCAAATACTGGGCGATAGAGTGGTAGTGGATAAACCTCAAAATAATGGGAAATTAGTTGTGAATTTGATTGAAGGGGAAAATTTTGAGGTTATAAAATCTGTAGAGACCTCAGTTTTGACAAGTAATAAATCTAAATATGATGGTGATATTTTTATTCAGATTTTAGGGGACAGTTATGTAAATGGAGCTTTTTTTAGAGATGTTTTTTTTACAAAAAAATATGTGCCGGGAGTTCGATTGATAGGAATGAGGAAAGTTCAGGGAGAAGAAGGACAATATGATGAAGGACGTGGAGGATGGAGATTGGCCGACTATTTTAAAATACCCAAGGATAAAACATCTTTTCATGGTTTTATGCAACCAGATGGTGATTATTATTATTGGGGAGCTACAGGTTTTTGGAAAAATAGTTATTTAGTTGCAAAAGGGAAAACAATAGATTTTATGACTGTATATCATTGTGGAAGATACGATGATTATATTGGGTGGTTTGACGAAAAGACAGGTTACTTATCTTCTCCGAAGAAAAATGATTTGCAATATGATAATGAACTTGAATCTTTTGTGAAATATGATGGTAGAAAATGGGTTCCGGTTAAAGAGACAGATTTTAGCTGGAATTTTGACTATGGAAAATATTTGAAAATGTGGAAAATAAAACCTCCTCGTTTTTTATTTGAATTATTAGGACTAAATGATTTTAGATATGATATTAACGCAGACTTTTCAGAATGGAATGCGATGCTTGAAGATATGAAAAACTCATATCTCAAAGCAGTTCCTGATGGAAAATTTGTTATTCTTATTCCTACCACGACTTGTGGTTCTATAGATAATGTTTCTGGCGTATTTACTCCTTATCAGAATGCAGCGATGTGGCGTCTGCGTAAAAATATTATAGATGTATTTGATGATAGGGAACATGATGGATATTATATGGTAGATATAGGAATTGTTGTGGATGAAAATGGTGGATATGATAGAGAAAATGGAATCCAGAAGGGTTTGCCACATCCATATCGAAGTTATCCGAAAATGGGCATACCTTTAGCCGCATTTATTCAATATTATAGATAATTTTTAAGAAATATACTTTTAATAAAATAATTATTACATTTATGCCGTTATCAGGCTGAGTGTAATAAATGTAAAATAATTTTTTGTTTATGAAAAGGACACGGTGTTTTATAACGATTCTATTATTATCCGCTTTAGTCTTCTCAGTACAAGGCTCAGTAATTAAAGTTTTGGCTGTTGGAAATAGCTTTTCGGAGAATGCCATAGAACAAAATTTATATCAGTTGGCTGAAGCAAATGGAGATACATTGATTATTGGTAATATGTTTATTCCCGGATGCACTATCAATAGGCATTGGGAATGTGCGCAAAGTGAAGAAGCAGCTTATCAGTATCGAAAAATTGTGAATGGGAAAAAGGTAAATACCTCTAATAAGTCCATGCTCGAATGTATACGAGATGAAGCATGGGATTATATTTCTTTTCAGCAGGGAAGTTATGATTCAGGAAATTATGCAACTTATACGAATCTACCTTTATTGATGAAGTTTGTAGCTGAGAATGTAATTAATACTAAAGTTAAATATATCTTTCATGCGACTTGGGCTTATGCTCAAGATACAAAACATTCTGGTTTTAAAAATTATAATTCAAATCAGATGTGCATGTATAATGCTATTATTGAGACTGTGGATAGAACGGTAAAAGAAATCAATGAAGATAGTTCGAACCCTAATAAGATTACATTTATTATACCATCGGGAACTGCTATCCAAAACGGGAGAGCTTCTTCACTCGGAGATATATTTTGTGGTTCTGATGGTTATCATCTGAACGCGTTAGGAAAGTATACTGCAGCATGTACTTGGCTTGAAATGATTACAGGAAAGGCAGCTGTTGGAAATTCTTATAAACCTTCTGATATTACTACACAACAAGTAAGAATTGCTCAGCAGGCAGCACATAATGCAGTCCTATGTCCTGATAGAGTAACATCATGGTAAATCATTGGTAATATTATAAAACACTGTCTAACATACAGTTTGAATTTTAATGATTTTACCCCTGTCACATTACAATATGTGTGTGGCAGGGGTAAATATTGGGGATGAAGATTATCTATGATATTAGTTATAGAGTAAATATAGATAATATTTAAGGAGTAACCTGTACAATTTGTTTTAGCCTGATATCTTCAGATGAGGCTCCGAGCATAAATTCGAATTCCCCAGGCTCTACTGTCCAGTTCATATTCTTATCTAATATCATTAAATCTTCGGGATGAAGAGTGAATTCTACCTTTTTTGTTTCTCCGGGTTTTAAGTTGACTCTTTCGAATCCACGTAGTTGGGAATCATATGTTATTACACTACTTACCTTATCGCGAATATAAAGTTGGACAATTTCATCTCCGCTTCTTTTGCCTGTATTGGTAATATCTGCTGTTATTTTGAAATCTCCTTTAGTTTTTTGCGAAGTTGGGGTTATTTTTAAGTTTTCATATTTGAATGTCGTATAACTTAAGCCATAACCAAAAGGATACAAAGCTCCGTTTACTCGGGTTTTCCCGTAGCCGTTAGGCCCTTCCTGATGTTGTCCTGCTTGGGAACCGGGTTTGAATGGAAAATTCAATTCTATTTGTCCTATTGTTTTGGGAAAAGTTACTGATAATTTCCCTCCTGGATTATAGTCTCCGAATAAGGTTTCTGCTATTGCTTTACCCCCTAAGTGGTTAGGAAACCATGCTTCCAAAATAGATGGTATAAACTTGTTTGCCCAGTTTATAGTTAATGGTTGCCCATTGATAAGTACCAGCACTATAGGTTTCCCGGTAGAGTAAAGTGCTTCAAGAAGTTGTTGTTGTCGTCCTGGCAAATTAAGTCCCGTTCGGGATTTACTTTCTCCGGTACATTCTTCATCCTCACCGAGCACGGCAATAATAATATCATTGTTTTGTGCCAGAGAGACAGCTTCCTGTATATCTTGTTTTTCTTTATCACTTAACGGATAATGGATGATTTCACTTTCTGGCCAGTATTTATCAGTTGTTTCGCAACCTTTAGCATAAGATAAGGTTATATCATTTCCAACATAGTCTTTTATTCCGTCATAGACGGTAATATTGTTAAGCTCCTGTGGTCCGTATCTGCTAATCATGTAATTTGTCTCTTTAGCCAACGGGCCGGTTATTAAAATATTTTTTATTTCTTTTTTATTTAATGGTAATAGATTGTTGTCATTTTTAAGTAATACTAAGGATTGTTTTTGTATATCAAGTACAAAATCTTGATTTTTATCGGCACCGACGATTTTATCAGCAGCCTTAATGTCTGTCACATATGGTGAGTCGAACAGACCTAATTCGAATTTTACACGCAATACATCTGCAACCAAATTATCGATAGTTTTCATGGAAATACGTCCGTTTTGAATTAGGTTACGCATGGGCAGAATGTAATCATGTGGAGGAGTAAAGTGGGTCCTGACATTTAATCCGGCTTCGGCTACTTGCCGTACTGCATCTTCATAATCAGGGGCAACATGGTGCTTTGATGCCACAAATTCAACTGCTTCGCTGTCGCTCACAACATATCCTTTGAATCCGAATTGTTGTCTGAGCAATTCGGTTAGGAAATAATAACTGGCTGATACAGGTTCTCCATTCCAATCATTATAACTGCTCATTACCCCCATCGGTTGGGCCTCTTGAATGACTTTTTTAAAAGGATACAAATATAATTCATGTAGTTCTCGGGGGCTGACGTGGGGGTCTGTTCTTGCATTTCCGTCACGACCGCCCTTAGGGACACTATAAACGGCAAAATGCTTTAGTGTAGATGCTACACCCTGTTTTTGTATTCCTTTAACCATTTGAGTACCTAAAGTCCCGACTAAATAGGGATCTTCTCCATAACATTCCAATACTCGGCCCCAGCGGGGATCACGAGCAATATCCAGTATAGGAGCATATACATTTGTGTAACCTAAAGCTTTAGCTTCTTTTCCGGCAATTTCACCCGCTTGTAAGATTAACTTCCTATTCCAAGTACATCCTATCCCAATGGGTGCTGGCAAGGGAGTCGCTTTTGTATGGTTTAGACCATGTATACCTTCGTTCGAAAAATCGACGGGAATACCCAGGCGGGTTTCTTCGATGAACCATCTTTGGATTTTGTTTATGGCTTTGGCATGATTACTGAAAGGATATATGAGGTGCGGTGCTATTTGTGCTCCTTTTCCAATACCATTTAGTTGTTCATCAATATTTGCAATTCCGTCTTTCCATATTTCGTTTTTCCAGTTATCGGTCGGTAGAGAATCGTTCAATACTCTTTTATAACCATATAATGTTGCTAATTGGCAGGTCTTTTCATCGACAGACATTTGGGAAAGTAGGTCTTGGATTCTTTTTTCGATGGGCTGTTTGGTATCTTCATAAATATCCATTTTCCCGTTTTTGTTAAAATCTATCCAATCTTTGTGGTAGATATCCGTTCTTTCTTTGGCAAGAACCATGGAATGGGTGAGTAGTCCTATCCCGATGAGTTGTAATAAATGTTTTTTTTTCATGTTATTATAGTCGTGATTTGATACAAAAATAACATTTTTGTTAGGAATTTCTTAATAGATGCAGGACAAGATATAATTGTTATACTGTTAAAGTATGTAATTATTATTTGAATTTTTTTCAATAGTTGAGAGACGTTTTGTTTCCCCGTTTTTTTATCTATAAAGTAATTATTGAGGATTGTTCAACTATATGTTGTATTATCTTCATAATGATAAATTTTACACATTATATGGAAACATATTTATTTTATTATGTTTATTAAAAAAAATCATATAGCTTTATAGATATTTCCGAATACATCTAATGTTTAACTTAAAATCTAATAAATGACATGAGTTCAAAAATGAATCGAAAAGATTTCTTGCGCCTATCTGCATTAGGGTTAACATCTTTAATTGCTCCTTGGCAGGTGTCTGCCGCTTCAGTGCCAACTTCAGCAAAATCTAAAAAGACCGAAATTAATGATAAAATCAATATCGGTTTTATTGGTTTGGGACAACAGGCAATTCATTTAATGGCGGGATTTATTACTATTCCCGAAGTACGTATTGTTGCCGGTTGTGATGTTTATGATATTAAACGAGACCGTTTTAAGAACCGAGTAAATAAATATTATGCTGCTCAAGGTATTAAGAACAAATTAGACATGTATATTCATTATGAGGAATTACTCGCTCGTAAAGATATTGATGCAGTGGTGATTGCGACGCCCGATCATCAACATGCGATTATGGCTATTGCAGCTTGTCGTGCAGGTAAGGATGTATATCTTGAAAAGCCGCTTACATTTACTATTTATGAAGGGCAACAATTAGTTAAGGCTGTCCGTGAGAATACACGTATTTTACAGGTAGGTAGTATGCAGCGTTCAATGGATGAATTTGTTCATGCGGCCAATATTGTACGGGAAGGGGCTTTGGGTAAAATATCACTTATGAAAGCTCATGTAGGAGAAGGGCCAAAACCTTATAACTTGCCAAGACAAGAAGTTCCTAAAGGACTTGACTGGGATTTGTGGCTTGGCCCTTTGGATACAAAATGGTATTATAATCATGAACTGAATCCTTTACTTGATGCTGATGGCCGTGATGAATGTTGGGGTGCGTGGCGTTGGTATCAAGGAATGGGAGGAGGCTATACCACCGATTGGGGGGCACATATGTTTGATATCGGTCAATGGGCTATTGGTAAGGACGGCTCTGGTCCTGTAGAAATTCTTCCACCATCAGCGAGTCCTTATGATTGTCTTACTTTCCGTTATGATAATGGTATTGAAATGACTCAACAAAAGTTTGATGGTGGTAAACTTGGAATTAAGATTATTGGCGAAAATGGTTGGATTCAAGTATGTCGTGGAGAATTTCTTGCTTCTTCTCCTGAGTTCATGCCTAAGAAAGTTGATGAAAAGGCTGTTTATGAAACCAATGTACCGCATTACCAGATTTTCATTGATTGTATTCGTTCACGTCGTGACCCAAATGTTCCTGTGGAAGTAGGGCATAGTTCTTGTACGGTATGTACTTTAGGGAATATTGCTTATGAGCTTGATAGACCTTTGCAATGGAATCCTATTGTTCAGAAATTTGTAGACGATGCTGAAGCTACAAAGAGACTCCATTATGAATATCGCAAACCGTATACGTTAGATTAGAACTTTTTAGAAAAGGCATAATGGTTTTCTGCTTTAGATAGCTATTCAAATTTCCATACCTATAGAAAAATCTTATTTGGGCATAGAGCCTTGTATAAGTAATAAGTTTTTTTATACATGTATTTCAAGAATCTTGAGTGGAAATAAAATAAGATGAGACCGAAGTTTTAGACTTCAGTCTCATCTATATATGGAATCAATTGCCTTTGTATTTTAAGGTTTATTATTCCCGGAAGTTAGGTTAGTTTTATTATTTAAGTTATTTGTATCATTATTTCTTATCTGAGATGCATTGTTAGTTGAGTCAGTATTGACGGTTGAAGTTGCAGAAGTATTTTCTTCCCAATGGAAAGGTTCGAACTGGCTATCCGCACTTGACCATGAAGGTTTTTTAGAGGCATAGATAATAAAGGGTGCAACAACGACGATAATGCAGCCGATAATTAAAACTGAAAACCATACAGTACTATTTCCGGTTGCAATTTGGCTGGGAGGAATAAAGCTTAAAGAAAAAGCCAATAAAGACCCACAAAATCCTAATCCGGCAATAAACCACATCAATCCATTACCTTTATTACCGATACGGAATGGACGATTTGCTTTCTTCATATTATATCTTAAATAAATGGCTGCAGAAAACATGAGCATATACATTATCAAGTATAGTAATACCGTCAATTGGGATAATATTTGATAGAAACTTTGTACAGAAGGCATGACAACAAAGAGTAAACTTAACAGAGTAACGGCTAATCCTTGAAGGTATAAAATATTTTTTTGAACTCCTATTTTATTGGTTTTCTGGAAATATGGAGGTAGATACCCTGCTTTGCCTACAGTAAATATACCTTTTGATGGTCCGGCTACCCAAGTTAATACTCCTGCCAAAACACCAAATGCTAAAGCAATCGCAATAATCGGAGATAGCCAGGACATTCGTATAAAGTTGAAATAATTATCAAAGCCTTCGAGAAGGCTTTGAGTCAGGTTTATATCTTTTTGAGGAATGATAATCCCCAAAGAAAATGTTCCTAAAACAAAAATTAGTACAGTAATAGCTGAGCCGATAAATACAGCTTTAGGATAGTTCTTAGCAGGATTTTCTATATCTTTTACGTGAATACCACCCATTTCCATACCTGCGTAAAATAAGAATATACTTGAAGCCAATACTAAGTTATCAAATTTGGTAAAATCGGGGAAAAAATTACTGGAAAAGTCCATTTGTGATTGGCCTCCCATAGCTAAATATACGATTGCCAATATGATTAGTAAACCTGCTGGAATAATAGTACCTACCATACCTCCTACTTTTGCGACTTTCCCTACCCAGCTTAGGCCTTTTAATGAAATAAAGGTGGCCAGCCAATAAATAATTAGGACGATTGCTAAAGTGTAATATTTATTTGATGCTAAAGTCATATCTTGAGAATGATCCATTCCAATAAATGCAATTGAGACTGCTCCGAATGTAAGGACAGTAGGATACCAAATTGTGCTTTCTATCCATTGTAGCCAAATAGCTAAAAATCCGGCTTTCTTTCCGAATGCTTCACCGACCCACCGAAAAACTCCCCCTTGTTTGTCTTGAAACATAGCTGCTAGTTCGGCAGCGACTAATGCTGTGGGAATTAGAAATACAAGTGCTGCAAACAGATAATAGAATGCAGAACTTAATCCATATTCGGCTTCAGCAGGTAGACCTCGTAAGGATACGACAGCCGTTACGTTCATAATAGCGAGAGTAAATACTCCTAATTTTACTGTTTTTCCAATATTTGCCATAATGCATTTTTATTAATGGTTTGTTTCATAAGTTCCAAATATGAGTTTATAACAAATACTGTCTGGGTTGGTTTAAAATATAGTGTAAAACATTTTTAATTAATAAATGGAGAATGAAAACAAACCGGATTCCAAATTGTTCTTATCATGATTAAGTACTTATCTAAAAAATGGAATATGAAGTCTGCGTTATCTGATTTCGTGTATCAAAAAAAAGGAATATACGGTATATTACATATTATAATCTTATTGTTATCGCTTTTTTTGATTATTAGTATCTCTATCGATACATTTAAAAATATACCATTTGTATCTCAGAGTTCGTATCTGAAACTTCAAGGTTGGATATGTATGTTTTTTATGTTTGATTTTATATTGGAGTTTTTTTTAGCTAAAAGAAAATGGCATTATTTGCGTACGCATTTCGTATTTTTTTTAGTATCTATCCCTTATTTGAATATTATAGATTATATGCAGTTGACCTTTTCTATTGAAACGACTTATTTTCTTCGTTTTATTCCTTTACTGCGTAGTGGATATGCTTTGGCTATTGTTGTAGGGTGGTTGACAGCAAGTAAAGCTTCAAGCCTTTTTATTTCATATTTGACAATGTTATTGGCTACAGTCTATTTTTCAAGTTTGATTTTTTTTGTGTTAGAGCATAAAGTCAATTCTGAAGTATCATCTTATAGCGATGCACTGTGGTGGGCGTTTATGGATGTTACTACGGTTGGGTCAAACGTTTATGCAGTAACAGTAACAGGAAGAGTGTTGTCTGTTTTATTGGCTGCTTTAGGTATGATGATGTTTCCGATTTTTACTGTTTATGTGACGAGTTTAGTACAAAAAACAAATCAAGAAAAGCAGCAATATTATGATAATTCGCAAAAAAAGGAGGCGAATGTTTCATCTCAGATAGAGGAACAATCGTCTCCAAAAAGTAATAATACCCAGGCAAATTAATTTATAATGGAAACTTGCTCACCTCCAAATATATTTAGATTTAATTTGTTCATAATATATTTGATTGCTAATTGAGCTTTTACGGAATTTCCAGCGTCATCGATAGGAGGGGCGAATGCAGCTATTCCGAATAGACCGGGTAGGATACCCATTACGCCTCCGCCGACCCCGGTTTTGGCAGGAATTCCAGATGTATATAACCAGTCACCTGTATGTTCATAAAATCCCACAGTAGCAATTAATGAGGTAATTTTAGGAGTTAGTGATGCATCGAATATCTGTTTTTTTGTGATAGGATTGGTCCCATTATTAGCTATTGTTGCGCCACATATAGATAGTTGGGTGGTAGTGATACCCAAAGAGCATTGTCGTGTGTATAAGTCGAGTGACATCGAAGGGTCATCGTAGATACGATTATAGTTTTTTAGTAACCATGCAATAGATCGATTATTAAAATTGGTATCTGACTCTGATTTATATAGTTCATCGATGAGTTGAGGGGCGCTGCCACATAAATCAGTAATATTTTCAACAATAGCCTTCCATTTTTTATCTGAGTTTCCTATAGGTTTTACCATGCTGCAGGCAGTAATAGCTCCTGCATTAACCAATGGAGTAGAAGGGTGGTCATTTTCCAGTAAAATAGCAAAAATCGAATTAAATGGTAATCCTGTAGCATCGGCCCCGATTTGTTCCAAAAGCTTTTGTGCCCCATATTGGCGAAGAATAAGTACTGCCGTATGAACTTTTGATACAGATTCTATACCGAATTTATATTCAGAATCTCCGAATTGAATAATTTGTCCATCCATCAAACAAATGCTGATTCCAAAAAGGCTTTTGTCAATATTGGCCAGATAAGGAATATAATCGGCATTTTTACCTTTGGTATTTCCTTTTACTTGTTCGTAGGCTTCTTGTGCAGCTTCTTTTATTTGGGTGACTGAAATTGTTTTATTCATAAAAAGTGGTTTTAATAAGTAGATAGACGAAATGAGGATGTTCCGAAGTATTTATTCTCAGACATCCTCATCTTGCCATAGATTTTTCGTAAAATTATTTTTTCTTACATGATCCTGTATGAGTAAATACAGACCCTTTAATTTCTATATTTTTGTCTTGGGCAATACGAGTTGGTGTTGGGTATTCCAGTTTTTCCAATTCGGTTATGGCATTATTTATATCATTGAGTAACATATCTGCCATGTCACGGCTGAATCCTTGACGAACCACAATACGCATTACTATGTAGTTTTGGATATTTTCAGGCAAAGTATAAGCCGGAACCATCCACCCGCCTTGTTTCAATTTATCTTGTAAATCATAAAGGGTCCATTTGCCATTTTGAGCATATTCAGGTTTCATATACCAAATGAATAATGGGTTTACTACATCTTTACTGTAGTTCACGAATGGTTTCATTTTTCCGATTTGTTCGTGCAAATATTCAGCAACTTTCATACAATTGTACTGAATGTTTTTATATCCTTCGAATCCAAGACGGATAAACTGATAATATTGTCCGAGTATTTGTGCTGCAGGACGAGAGAAGTTTAGTCCTACTTGGGTAATGTTTGCTCCCAGATAATTTACGCTGAAAGACATTTCTTCCGGTAAATATTTTTTATCTTTCCATATAACCCAGCCAAGTCCCGGATATACCAGTCCGAATTTATGTCCGGATGTACTGATAGATAATACCCATTTTAGGCGGAAATCCCATTTTAGTTCAGGTTGTAAGAATGGCAAAATGAAGCCTCCAGAAGCAGCGTCGACGTGTATGGGAATATCAAATCCAGTTTTTGCATTGTAAGCATCGAGAGCTTTGTCTAAAGCTTCGACATCGTCATTCAATCCTGTCCATGTAACGCCTTCGATAGGAACGATGCAGATTGTATTTTCGTCACACATTTTTAATGCGTCTTCTGGGTCAAGAGTTGTTTTCTCGAGAGTAAGAGGAACCTGACGCATTTCGATTTGCCATAATTGTGCAAATTTTTCCCAAACGACTTGAAGTCCGGAAGAGATGACAAAATTAGGTTTATCCGTAGGCCTACCTTGTGCTTGTCTTTTTTTACGCCAACGTAACCAAGCGGCAACACCTCCTAACATACAAGCCTCCGATGAGCCGATAGCTAATGCTCCTGATTTCCATTTTTCCTGTTCTGGAGTGTTCCATAGATTAGCAACAATGTTGATACATTTTCCATTCATGACAGCAATACGGGGATATTCGGTTTCATCAATATAATTGATATTGATAGCCTCATTCATTAACTTGGTTGCGTAATCGTCCATATATGTAGTGACAAAGGTTGCCAAATTCAGACGAGGTTGGGTTTGAGCATAAGTTTCATCTTTTACCATTTGGTAAGCGATTTGCGGAGTCGTAGGACCGTCGGGGATTTTATCGACAGGTGATGGTTGTAACATTTCTTCAGAACCGAAAATTGCAGTTTTGGCATCGCCATTTCTAAAATTTACATCTTTCATTTTTCTATAATTTTATGATTAAACAGAGGGTAAAATCCTCTTGGATTTCTATTTCCTTTTAAGCCAAAACACTGTTTAGAGATAAAAGTTTTTTGATTTTTGTTATTCATGCATAATTTGGATTTTATTAAAAATGAAGAGTAAATGATTAGTAAGAATCAACTTAATTTTATAGAAATATGCTTTTGATTGCTTTTCGTTTTGAGTTTATAATTGCAGATTAAACATTCACTTGTAGATTTTGTTTTTAATACGTATTTGTCTTGTGAAGACATATGTTGAGAAGGTATAAATATTTATTATTACAGTAGATGGAAATTCAGACAGGGCGAGGAAATATTCCTCTTATTACTCTTGTAGGTATTTGGTCGATATCTGCATTGAATGCATTGCCGGGATTGGCAGTGTCTCCTATTTTGGGTCAGTTATCTGTTATTTTTCCCGATGCGACAGAACTTGAGATTCAGATGGTATCATCTTTACCATCTTTGTTGATAATTCCTTTTATTATATTATCTGGACAGTTGACAGAGAGAGTAAATAGTATAAAGCTTTTGCAGATAGGATTATCTATCTTTTTATTAAGTGGTATTTTGTATTTACTTTCAAATAAGATGTGGCAACTTGTTGTAGTAAGTGGATTGTTAGGCATAGGTTCAGGGTTGATTGTACCCTTGTCTACTGGACTTATATCTCATTTTTTTACCGGACCATATCGAACAAAGCAGTTCGGATACAGTTCTGCTATTACAAATGTAACTTTAGTTTTGGCAACTGTTCTCACTGGGTATTTAGCTGAAGTAAACTGGCATCTTCCATTTTTGGTTTATTTATTTCCCATTGTATCCATTTTTTTATCGTTTTATTTCAAGAAGAATATAGAACCCAAATCTTCAGTGTCTGATACTTCTGATATTAACCTCTCGGAGAATAATATAAATTCTTCTTTTGGGCGTTTTGGTATTCAGATTAAACGGTTGATAGGAGTAATGCTTTTTTATGGGCTTAGTACTTACTTAGTAATTATTATTAGTTTTAATTTGCCTTTTTTGATGAAAGAGTATGGATTTTCAAGTGGTAGATCAGGTATAATGATTTCGCTTTTTTTTCTGGCAATAATGGCTCCTGGACTTATTTTGAATAAGATAATTGAGAGATTGGGCAATCTGACCGAATTTTGTAGTATGTTATCTATTGCTGTCGGTATATTATTGATTCTTATTTTTAGAACTGAATGGTTGGTAGGATTAGGATGTGTTTTGGCAGGGTTAGGATATGGTGTAATACAACCGATAGCTTATGATAAAACGACCCGTACAGCCGTTCCTCAAAAAGTAACTTTGGCTTTGGCTTTTGTTATGTCTATGAATTATCTGGCGATATTGCTTTGCCCTTTTATAATAGATACTGTCAAAGATATATTAAATATTGAAACGCAACAGTTTGCTTTTATTTTTAATATGATAATAGCTGTGATTACGGCAGTATTTATTTATCTGAAACGTAATACATTCTTATTTAGAGATGTATATGAAAAATAAGTTTATATAGAAGGAAAGACTTGTTGGGCTGTTTCCATACAAGCGTATACATCTTCTTTGTTTCCATTAAAAGGCCCCATATATCCAATTTTCAATGTTGACATAGCGGCTGCGAAACGAGCAGACTCTTTTGGTGGGGTATTATGTGCTCTTTGATATAAGTATCCAGTCATATATGTATCACCACACCCGGTTGTATCAACAATTTGTTGGGGAATGTAAGCGGGAATGGTGTAGCAAGAATGACCGTCATAAATGACAGACCCTTGGCTTCCAAGAGTAATCAATACTTCTTTTACACCCCATTCATATAATTGTATGGCAGCTTTTTTTACATCAGAATAGCCGGTCAATGCTTCTGCTTCAACTTCGTTAGCTTTGAGAATATGTATATATTTTAGAGCTTCTATCTTATCTTTCCAGTCAGTAGAATATACATGTGTATTTATTACTTTTCTTAGATATCCTTGTGAGTCTACAGATACAATCCCTTTAGTTGATAGATATTTGATGGTGTCAGTTGTAAAATCATCAGCCAATAACGTTCCCAAATGATAGATATGGGCATTTATATTTTTTAAATGTTCAGTAGTGAAAGGGTCAGCTTTTGCCAACACTCTTTGAGTTCGATTGTCTGGGTTTTCTCCATAAATATTCTCAAAATATACAGATTCACGACTAGGCAGTACTTTAACTTTTATTCCACTATTACATAAATTATCTATCGTTTTCATTTCTGTAGGGCCTACAGCTGTGACCAATAGATAGTCTATATCTTTAAATTTATTGATAGCGTAAGAGAAATAATAAGAAGTCCCTCCTGGCAAAAAAGCTGTTTTTTGTGGAGTGACTATTTTATCTAAAGAGATATGACCTATACAACAAAGCTCGTACATAGCTTATTTTATTTGGAGTACAAAAATAGAAAAAGAGTTTTTGAAATAAAGAATTTGGAGTGAGTATATATATGTGTTTGTTTGTTTTTCTTATAGAGAGTTTATCTCTGGGGCTTTTGTGAATTTGATAAAATAATAACCTAAAATAATATCTGTTATGAGAAAAATACCTAAAGTCTTTATTCTTTTGTGGTTCCCTGTTATTTTTTGCTGTTTTTTTATTGAGCAGGTTTTTTCAATGGACGATACACATTCTTGGACATTTGCTCAAAAAGCTATGGGACAAAATTATTCTAGTGGGCAATTGATGACTTATACTGTGCCGGAAGAATATCCTTTGGAAGGAACTCAAAAATTCAATGTCTCAGTAAATGGATATTATACAGGTATTTATAATGACAATAATCTGTGGGGAGGAAATGTAAATTTTGGGTATTTTGATTTTGAAGCAGGAAATTCGGTAAATATTGTTGTATCTTATAGCGGTTCGATCGATTCATTTGAGATATTACCAAAAGGATTTAATATACAAGCCGAAAAAGTATCTGATAACGCTTTATCTTTCCAGATTAGTAACGTAGAACAGTATATAACCGTAATAATAAATGGCAATTATAAAGGCGATGTTTTACATTTATTTGCAAATAGTATAGATAAGAATATTCCTAATGTTGCTCAAAAGGAAGGGTATTATTTTGATAAGAAACAAGGTATCCATTATTTTGGGCCGGGATATTATAAATTGAGTGAAATGTTTAGTAATGGTACATTATCGGTCAATAAAAAAAAGGTAATTTACCTTGCAGGTGGTGCTGTTTTGGATGGACAGTTGGGTCTCAATCAAAGTTCTTCTGCGGAAATAAGAGGACGAGGGATGATTATGAATAAGGAAGAAAAAGGTATGGATAATCGCGTCGTTTTGTCTGTATCAGCATCGACAGGAGGAACTATAGAAGGAATAATTATTCATGGACACAGAGCTCCGGGTTGGGTGTGTACAAATGATAAAAGTTCAGGGTTGTCGTATCGTAATGTAAAGATTATAAGTACCCGCTATGCGAGTACCGATGGTATTGACATTAATCAATGTACCGATTTTACATTTGAGAATATGTTTATTCGAAGTTGTGACGATGCAGTTGCCATTAAAGGTTTAGATGCCGAAACGTCTGCTCCAGCGGATTGCCGGCCGAATAAAAATCTCTTGTTTGAGAAAATGCAATTGTGGAATGATTGTAATAATGCTTTTGGAATGGGGGCAGAAACTCGGGCTTCGCTATACGAAAATATTTCTTTAAGAAATAGCGATATATTATTTTCATATGATGATCCCAATTATCATGAAACTTTAGATGAACGTTCGGCAATGAATATATGTGCTTTACATGGGACATATTTTAGAAATATAGTTTTTGAGAATATTCGAGTCAATAGATGTGAACGTTTAATAGGACTTGGCTTTAAAGATAATTTTTGGTTTGGTTCCATACAGGGAGACCAAAGTTATCCTGGAGGAATTGATGGTGTCATATTTCGGAATATAATCTGTGAATCGAATAGTGGAAGTAAAATTGCAAACGATATATGGCTTTATGGATGGTATAAGGAGGGAACCCCTACGAAACAAGTGAAAAATATCACTTTTGATAATGTAATAATAGAAGGTAATTTATTGCAAAATGACCAGAGTATCAAAACAAATAATGTCTCTGGGATTATTTTGGTTAAAGATTTGTTTTTTAATACCGGTTTAGATGTTACAGAAGTTCGAGAAAAATATGCAGTAAAAGTATATCCTACGATATTGAATCAAGGTGAAAATATTTATTTGGAGGGAGACCCTATTCTTAAATGTAGTGCTTATTCTTCATTGGGTCAGTTATTGGGTGATTATTCGGGAAAGTGTATTATCTCTACAGCTGAGTGGCCCAGCGGAATCAATTTTATTAAAATATTGGATGGGCGGTTATCATCTCAAGTGACGGCTATTATAGTACGGTAATTTTATAGGTTTGATTTATATTAAAATTGTTTATGAAAAAGGCAAATCTTTTATTTTGTTTAGGGATAATTTATTTTTTTAATGTCGTTTGGGTATTTGCCATTGAAGATACATCTAAGTGGTCTTTTGCCAGAAAAGCAGCTGGGCAGAATTACAGTGATAATATAATTTCAACCTATATTCGTCCATCGGAATATATATTAGAGACGACTGCGAGTATTAATGTGGCAATAAATGGAGTTTATACTGGAGTGTATAATTATAAGGATGACAAAGGAAAGGTGATACATTTTGCATCGCTGGAATGTGATGATGTTGTATCATCAGAAATTACTGTATCATATAGTGCGACGATTAAGGCGTTTGAGGTGTATACAGGTGAAGAACTTGTGTCGGTACAAAAGAAGTCGGCAAAAGTGATAGGGTTTAAATCTCCGGCAAGAGATAGAGAGCTGATTATTGAGCTTATAGGAAATACTCGGAGCGATATATTACATTTATTTATTAATAGTAAGGGAAAAGGTTTTCCTCAGGTTGAAAGTCCTCAAGGATATACTTATGATGAGAGTTCTGGATTATGTATTTTTGGCCCAGGGTATTATGATTTGAGCAAGATGTCTATTAATGCAGAACTGCGTAAGGCAAAAAGTATCTATATAATGGGAGGTGCATTGGTAGATGAGTGGATTGGTTTTGATGGAAGTTTGGATGATCGGGTATATGGAAGAGGTCTGTTCATGGGTAATAAATCTTTAGGAATGAAACGGGTGAGTCCTGTAAATTCAAAAATTCAATTGAATGACGATATTTGGGAATTTGCTATAAAAGCTATTGGAGAACGTACAACAGATGAGAATCTTATAACTTATTCCAGGCCTTTGGAATATCCGATGGAGGGACCGGCTCAGTTTACGGTTTCGGTAAATGGCAAATATACAGGTATTTATAATGATAATAATTGTTTCGGAGGAAGTGTCAATTTTGGATATTTTGATTTTAAAGAAAATGTTCCAGTGACTATTGATATTTCTTATGCCGGTACATTGGACGATTTTGATTTGATCCCTGATCGTTATGGGGTAAGGGCATATAGAAAAGATGACCGAACGATTACTTTTACATTGAATGAGGCGGATGTAAATTTAACTTTAATAGTAAATGATGATTATCGAGGAGATGTATTGCATCTATTTGCAAACAGTATAGACGAAGAGGTTCCGGAATCGGTAAGAGGGAAAAGTGGATATATTTATGAACCTACGTCAGAATTGCATTATTTTGGTCCGGGATATTATGATTTGAGTGAATTTTTCTCGGAAGGAAAACTGACATTGGATAAAGACTATAGGGCTTATCTTGCTGGAGGAGCTGTTTTGGATGGTCAGTTGTGTATATCGTCAGGGACTTCGGCACGTATTTTTGGTCGTGGTATGGTGATGAACCAAGAGCATAATAAAGGTATGGTAATGCAGGTGCTATGGTCTTCTGGTGCTACAGTAGAAGGTATTATAGTACATGGGCACAGAGCAAAAAGTTGGACGACAGGTGTAGATAATAGTTCTGATATACATTTTAAAAATGTAAAGATTATTTCTACCCGTTATGCTAGTACCGATGGATGTGATATAAATCTTTCGACCGATTGTACGTTCGAGAATATGTTTATCCGAGCATGTGACGACGCAATAGCAATAAAAGGCATGGCTCCTTCAACGACCCTGCCTTCGAATTATAAACCTAATCGAAATTTGACATTTGAACGTATTCAGTTGTGGAATGATGCGAACAATGCGTTTGGCTTAGGAGCGGAGACCCAGGCCTCAATATATGAGAATATTTCTTTGAAAAGTAGTGATATATTGTTTTCATATGACGACCCGAATCATCATGAGCAATTAGACGAACGTTCGGCAATGAATATTTGTGCTTTACATGGAACGTATTTCAGGAATATTCTTTTTGAGGATATTCGGGTATATCGTTGTGAACGATTGATTGGTCTTGGATTTAAAAATGATTTTTGGTTTGGGTCTATTCAGGGAAACCAAAAATTACCAGGGGGAATAGAGGAAATAACATTTCGGAATATTACTTTGATGTCGAACAGTGGGAGCGAGATTGCGAATGATATCTGGCTTTATGGCTGGTATGAAGATGGAACACCAATGAAGGAAGTAAAAAATATTGTTTTTGATAATGTCATAATAGAGGGAAATTTGTTGACAGGAGATGATGATATACATATAAAAACAAATAATACGGATGACCATGAATTGGTGAAAAATTTAATATTTAAGAATTCCGTTTCGGATATGAATTTATTTGTAAATGATAATCGTCAAGTTTCGATGTACCCGATTGCAACGGATGCGGGAAGAAATATTTATGTTATTGGAATATCGTCTCCGTGTTGGCAGGCATACAATGTTAACGGATATTTATGTAAAGAAGGAGTTGGAAATATGATCCCTGTAAATGGGTGGGATCCGGGTGCTTATTTGGTAAAAATTTATGACACTGATAATAATATAATAAAAGTTGGGAAAATTATTATTAGATAATAATATAACGGTACAACTGTTTAAAAACGGAGTTTTATGAAAATAAAATTCCGTTTTTATTTAAACTGATATGAATAATATTTATATAAATAAGATAAAATATTTTCAAGAAAAATGAGTATGAATATAAGTTCGATTGTTAATCTAATATAAAGGCTGAAATATAACTTTATTGAATCTGTTTTTATGCGCCAATAGAAACAAATTAATTTTTATTGTTAACTTTAAATTATGCTACAATGAAAAAGAAGTATTACTTATCTTTTGCGTTCGTATTATTTTGCGGGGTTTCAGGGAATACATGGGCCGAAGGCCATACATTTACGGGTGGAGCAGGTACGATAGATGACCCGTATCAGATAATGACAGTGGATGATTTGAAAGCTGTCGGTGATTATACGGCTCAAAGTTCTGTTTGCTTTAAATTAATGAATGATATCGATCTTACAGGAGTGGTCTGGAATCCAATAGGTTCTACTATCGATAATGCTTTTGAGGGCACATTTGATGGGAATGGAAAAGTGATTACAGGCTTGGAAATGACGGGCGCGAGCGATGGATTGGGATTCTTTGGTCGTATACAGGCTCCAGGTATTGTAAAAAATTTGACGTTCTACGGGGCATATGTAGAAGGAGGAAATTGGTGTGGTATTGTATGTTCCACGAATGGAAATTGGGAAAAGAAAGGAGGTTCGATAGTAAACTGTAAGGTAATAAACAGTCAGATTGATGGTCTTGATAATATTGGAGGTATTGTTGGTGTAAATGAGGGAAATATTGATAATTGCCAAGCATTGGGCATAACCGTAACAGGAGGTGATGGTATAGCAGCAATTTCGGGTTTTAATCAATGTGTTGGGACAGGGCGTTATGTTCGTAACTGTATTGCTACCGGGTCAGTTGAGGGTACAAAACGGGTAGGAGGAATTATCGGGTTCTTGCAACTTGAACAAGCGGTAGGAGATACTCCTGGTGTCCAAAATTGTGCAAATTATTGTACTGTTACTGCCAGTGAAGATGCTGTCGGTGGGATTGTTGGGTATCAACAAGGGATTAAGACAACTGTTATAGATAATAATTTTAATTGTGGTAAAATATCAGGACCAGGAGCTGGAGGTATTGGCGGATCTCCAATTGATGGCATTGTGCAGAATTGTTATTCTACAGGAGATGTTTTAGCCTCGGCTTTGAATACTTCTATTTGGTCGGGAGGAATTACGGGAACATCATATCAGTCTATTTCAGGCTGTTATGCCGCAGGGGCGATAACTGGTTCAGGAGATATAAAGATTGGAGGAATCTGTGGACGTAATTGGCCATCCTTGACTGTAACAAATTGTTTCTATAATAAAGATGGTGCTGCAATAAACATGGGAGAAGGACATGATGAAGTGACTTTTGATGCGAAAGGTCTTGCGCTGAACGATATGAAATCATTATCGAATATGAAATTTAATAATGCCGATAAATGGCAGATAATTGAAGGCCAGACATTCCCGTTTTTTGTAAATCAAACGGCTCCCGTATCTGTAGAGAAATGTGCAAAGAATGGTGCTGAGGGTTCTTATATAGGTAATCCATCTCAATTTTATGTATTATCGGCTTATGGAGAGCTGTTAGATGTTGCAACAGAGATTGGAGATGGAAGATGGAGTATTCGTTGGGATGAAACATTTGTACTGGAAAAAGATAGAATAACTTTTATAGCTATGGAAGACGGTAAAATGCCTTCATATTCGGTTATAGGTGTTGCAAATAATGAAATGTTGCCGGTAGGTGTTGAAAATGTTAAAGCTGAATCGGGTGTAATGGTCAATATCCTGAAAGAAACGATTGACTTATCAATTCCTGAAAATGTAACCGATGCACAAGTATTTTTATATAATGTTGGTTCATTAGCATGTATTTATAGTTCTGGCTTGGATTGTGGCTACCATACTATTTCGACCGCAGATTTTGTTTCAGGTGTGTATGTTTTATTAGTCCAGACAAATCTTGGGAATTCAGTTATAAAAATATTACGATAACAATTATATAATTTAAAAATATAATTAAATTTGGGACATACTATCATTTTTTGTAATAGTATGTCCTTTTTCCCTTTGTAATTTGATTTCGGTTGTAAAGTTTGTTGAAAGATAGTCCATACAATAGATATATATTAATGATAAGATACTATTGAGAAGCAGAAAATTTTTATGATAAAAATAAAATGAGAAAGAGGGTGGTCATAAATCTGAGTTTGTAATTTTATGAAAAAGGTAATAGATGCCGGATGTTATAGAAAAATATAAAAGGTTATATTTAGAGAATGCCAAATCATTGATTCGATTTGCATGCCGTTTTGTTGACAGGTATTCAGCAGAAGATATTGTTCAAGATGCATTTATAAAATTATACGAAAAGAAATTTTGGGATTTTCCTGATGTTGATTTATTAAAGTTATTGTACACGATAGTCAGGAATTTATGTATTAATCAATTACAACACCAATCTTTTGTTTCAGATTATAAAACTCGGAAAACAGCAGAGTTATTATTAAAGGAGATAGATGGGTACTGTATAGAAAAGGAAATTGATGATAGGGATTTATTTCAAAATGTACAGAAAGTTATAAATCTACTCCCTTCTAAAAGATTAGAAATATTTAAATTATATTATATTAAGGGATTAGATTCTAAAACTATTGCGGAGCAACTTGGATTATCTCAACGAACAGTAGAAAATAATTTGTACAGAGCCCTTGTATTTTTGAGGCAGCATATTCCAGCAAATCTTTTATTTTGTTTTATTTTGATATTTCGAATGCAGTAATATTTTTATTCAGATGAGTATTTTTTGGGTATCGTATGTTAAGTATATAAAGACGGAATATTGATGAGCGAATTAGAGAAAGATATAGATATTTTGATTGTGGAATTTCTGGAAAATAAACTTTCGGAAAAAGAGTTACATTATTTTTTTGAATGGATCTGTGCAGATAAAAAAAATGAAAGATACTTTTTTGATTTGAAAGCTATACATGATTCTAGGTCTAATCTTTCTGTTGATATAAGTGAAAGTTGGTGCCGGTTAGAGATTAAATTACGGCAGAAACAGGAAGATATGCAAAAGAAGAAACATTTCATAATACGGTGTATTTCATCTGTTGCAGCAATTTTCATTTTTCTTGTAGGACTCTCTTGGTATTTTATTTCAAATGGATTTGGGACGGAGGAGCCGGAAATTTATTCTTATTTTACAGGAGGTGCTCCGGGTGAAGTTCATTTACCGGATGGTACTTGTATAAAATTAGGGGCGAATACCAGTATGAGTTATACGTCAGAGTATGGGGTGAAAAAGCGTGCAGTAATATTGGATGGCGAGGGTTTTTTTGATGTAGCAAAAGATGAGCAGAAGCCGTTTATTGTAATATCGGGAGACCAGTGTATTAGTGTATTAGGAACGAAATTTAATGTACGCTCTTATCCGTCTGATACTGTATTTATTACAACTTTATTAGAAGGTTCTGTGAAATTTATTACATCAAGCTTTGATAGTGAAAAGGTGCTGAGACCGGGAGAGCAGCTGAAATATAATCGGTCAAATACACAGGTAGAAATAAGTATGGTTGATACTGATGAGGTAGTCTCTTGGCTAAATAATTATTATACTTTTCAGCCACAATCATTGAAAGAGATTTTGGCCCGTATGAGCCATGTATATAATGTTACATTCGAGTGTCTTGATACAGCGATTATGAATAAGTCGTTTCGGGGAACATTTTATCAGGGGCAAGATTTGAACGATTTTTTAGATGTGATAGAATTGGCTACAAATCTTAAGTGTAAAAAACAGGATAGGAAAATAGTATTGTATAAGGAATAAAAATCATATTTTTTAGAAAAATATTTTTAAACTGATGTTTTTGAGAAATGTATGAGTTGGCGCACATACGTATCTCAGAACAGATATCATTCGGTTGTATTTCTTGCCTTTTACAGAAAAATGAGAAAATCTTAAACTACGAATTATGATAGCTAACAACCGATTATTTTTATTTTCGATGGTAAAGAAGCTTGTCTGTACAGTTTTGATGTTGTCGATAGTAGATATATCTTTATTTGCAACAAGAGAATCTCCTCTTCAGACAAAATTGACAATACAGATAGAAAAGAAGACTTTAAAAGATGCTGTTAAAAAAATAGAGGCGCAGTCGGAATATTTGTTTTTTTACAATGCAGATGAGATTAATGAAAATACGATAGTTTCTGTAAAAGCAGAGAATGCGACTATTAATAAGGTCCTTGACTTGTTATTGCAGAATACAGGAATTAAGTATACTGTAAAAAATCGCCATATCGTTTTGGCAAAAGCTGATGTAAAAGTGAAGCGGAATATGCCACCTAACTCTTCACAAGGTAAGAAAACAGTTACAGGACGGGTATTGGATATAAATGGAGAACCTCTTTTAGGAGCAACTATAAGTATTAAGGGCTCTAAAAATCGGGTCGTTACTGACATGGATGGTTATTATACAATAACTGTTCCAGAAGAAATTTCCAATCCGGAAATATCCGTGACGTATATTGGTTATAATGAAGTGTCCGAAAAACTTGATGGTCGTTCGGATATGACGATACGTATGAGGGAAAATCAGGAGCTTTTGGGTGAAGTTGTCGTTGTCGGATATGGTACTCAAAAACGAGAGTCAGTAACGAGTGCCATATCGGTGGTCGGTTCTGAAGACATATCTCGGTCAGCAGCAACGAATACTTCAGGGGCTTTGGTTGGTAAAGTTGCAGGTATCAATAGTCGTATGTCTGATGGACGTCCGGGAAATTGGACAACATTGAATATCCGTAATATGGGTACCCCTCTTTATGTCGTGGATGGAGTGCAGATGGAAGAAGGACAATTTAATAATATAGATTTTAATGATATTGAAAGTATCTCGGTATTGAAGGACGGTTCGGCTTCTATTTATGGTGTACGTGCGGCAAATGGTGTTGTAGTGGTAACGACGAAATCGGGAAGGAGAAATATGCCGAATACAGTTAATATCAATATGTATTATGGTTGGCAACATATATTTCGTTTTCCGAAACCAGCTTCTGCTGAATCTTACGTGGAAAGTGAAATACAATCCAATACTATACAAGGAACTCAAGGGAAGTTTACAGTAGAAGATCTTACAAAGTGGAAACAAGGGACTGAGAAAGGTTATATTCCTTTTGACTGGTATGATTATGTGTTTGTAACTTCTCCGCAGTGGTATGTCAGTGCCAATACTACAGGTGGTTCTGAGAAGATAAATTATTATTTAGCTTTGAGCCATATGAATCAAGATGCCGTTATTCGGAACTATGGTTATTTTGGTAGAACCAATATTCAGGCTAATATAGATGCTAATATTACCAGTAATTTTAAGGTTGGAGCATCTATTAATGGTCGTATACAAGAGACGAAGCATCCGGGAGTTGCGATGAACGATGACTACTGGACCGCAATGTATGCCGTATATGCTAATCTACCGACAGTACATCCTTATGCTAATGATAATCCGAATTATCCGGCTCAGACATCTTCTGCCGGTTATACGAATTCGGCTTTGTTGACATATGATAGAGGTGGTGTGTATGTCGATCGTTGGAAAGTTTTGCAGACTACATTTAATGCGGAATGGGAACCGGTAAAAAATTTGAAAATAAAAGGAATATTCAGTTATTATTATTCTAATCGAAGGATGGATAATCAGGAATATAGCTATAAGTTATATGGTTATAATGAGAAAACCGACTCTTATTCTGTTGTATTGAATTCTACTGGGCGATTTAAAGAACGGGACATACGTAATATCGAAGAATTAAATGGGCAAATAAACGCCAATTATAAGTTTTCAATAGGAGGTCATTCGGTAAATTTATTTGCTGGAGCTGAAAGTTATAAACGAAATACTCCGGGATTTTATATACAGTCAAATCCTACATCAAATGCTTTGACATTATTTTATCTTGATAATATCAAACAATTTAGTGATGAAGGTGATAATACACAGGCTCGGTTAGGATATGTAGGTCGTATCAATTATGATTATAAATCGAAATATTTACTTGAACTTGCTGCTCGTTATGATGGTTCATGGAAATTTCCCAAAGGTCACAGATGGGGATTTTTCCCCTCAGTTTCAGCGGGATGGAGAGTTTCTGAGGAATCTTTTTGGTCTGAATCGAATTTTAGCGATATTTTTTCAGATTTGAAAGTTCGTGCATCTTATGGTGAAATGGGAGATGACAATGTTTCGGGGTACAATGCTTTTGATTTCTTGGATGGATATAACTATAGCCAAGGAGGAGCCGTTATTGACGGAGAATGGGTTGTCGGGAGTCAAGCGCGGAATTTAGCAGTAACCAATCTTTCGTGGATTAAAGCTAAGATTGTTGATGTAGGTCTTGATGTAGGCTTTTTTAATGGGAAATTGACTGGAGCGATAGATTATTTTAGAAGAATGCGTACAGGGTTACCTGCTTCTCGTTATGACAGGCTTGTACCATCAGAGGCAGGGTTTAGCTTACCTTATGAGAATTTGAATTCTGATTTGACAACGGGATTTGACGGCTCTTTAATCTGGCGTGATAGAGTAGGCAAGGTTGAATATTCAATTGGAGGAAATTTCACATTTGCGCGTCAATTAAACTGGCATCAGTATAAACCTCGTTTCGGGAATAGCCTCGAATGGTATGTATATTCCCAACATGAAAGGAATGCAGGGTGGAGCTTTACGTATCAGACAAACGGACAATTTCAAAGTTGGGAAGAGATTGCAAATTATCCTATTGATATTGATGGAAAAGGTAATACCACTTTGCGTCCAGGGGATTTGAAATATAAAGATAATAATAAGGATGGAATTATTGATGATCAGGATCAGCGCCCTACTGGATATCAAGGTTATGATTCTTCAACTCCACCTTATCTGAATTATGCTATAAATGGGTCTGTTGCATATAGAGGTTTTGACTTGTCATTTGATTTTACGGGAAGTGCATTTGCTACATTCTTTTTTAATTATGAGCAAAGGTATCCGTTCCATGGTGATCGGCCTAATCCTGAATACTATTTGAGTGATCAGTGGCATTTGTCTGATATCACCAATCCTGATAGCGAACTTATTCCCGGTACATTCCCTACGGTATTAATAGGAAATTCCAATCATTCAAATTATAAAGCAAGTGATTTCTGGATGCGTAATGTGCGGTATTTAAAGCTTAGAAATTTAGAGTTTGGATATACTTTCCCAGATAAATGGATGAAAAAAATGCATGTAAAGAAGCTACGTGTTTATACCTTGATGCAAAATTTATTTTCAATTGATAATGTGCATGATAGAGGCATAGATCCGGAAATTTATTCGGCTTCGGCTATTAATTATCCCACCAATAGAGTGATTAATTTTGGTTTGACCTTAACTCTCTAAAATGAATAATGATGAAAACAGTATATAGAATTTTTTTGAGTATAGTTTTGATTGTATCGATTGTTTCATGTTCAGATTTTCTTGACCGGGAATCGGATTCCATATTTACTGATGACCAGATTTTCTCGGATGAAGCTATGATTAAATCAGCTCTTGCTAATTTTTATGGACGTATCAATTGGGGACAAAGTTTTGATAATGAAGGAAATCAATTTGGTATAATAGATGAAGCCTGTTTTGCAAATGGGATAGATAACTCTATTACTTTTACTGATGATCTGTGGCGGGTTTATCCTTATGAGCTTATACGCAATTTGAATCAGTTTATTCATGGAGTACGTACAACGACGGTATTGGAGCAAGCTGATAGGTTTAAAATAGAGGCAGAGGCTCGTTTTATACGAGCTTGGGCTTACTTTAATATGGCTCGTTGTTTAGGAGGGATGCCTATTGTGGGGGATAATGTATTTGAGTATGACCCTAAGGGAGATATTGCTGCTATGCAATTCCCTCGTTCAACAGAGGGTGGAATTTATAATTATGTTATAGATGAGTGCTCTTGGGCTGGGAAATATCTGTCGGATAATCCGTCAGAAAATATCAATGCGGCTCGGGCGAATAAATGGGTGGCCTTATCCTTGAAAGCTCGTGCTGCGATATATGCAGGTTCTCTGGCTAAATATAATAATCAGGTAACTCCACAAATAAAGACCAATGGTCCGGGTGTTGGAATTAGTGCTGATTCTGCAGCATATTATTATGATATAGCGTATGAAACGGCCGATTCTATTATTCGTTCGGGGAAATATCAATTGTATAATAAAGAAAGTGACAAAAGTCACAATTTTTATATGGCAACAGCGTCGAAAAATGATAATCCTGAAGTAATATGGACCTTGGATTATAAATATCCGGATAAAGTACAGGATTTTTCGATAAAAAGTTGTCCTAAGATTCTAGCAATGTCTACTACTTATAATCGGGTAACTCCTTTGCTAAATTTAGTGGAAGCATATGAGTATTTAGACAACCGTGATGGTCGGTTAGATGTTGGTACAGAAGAGGCTCCGAAGTTTTTTGACAGTCCGGCGGATTTGTTTGACAATAAAGATCCTCGAATGAAAGGAACTATCATTTGTTCTGGTGATGAAATGTTGGGTACCCAAATAGATTTTCAGGCTGGACAATATTATTATAAAGGGAGAAAGTGGGCAACGAGAGAGTCTACAGTTGGTTCTTTAGATGATCAGGGAGATGTGATTACATCTATTAATGGGCCTAAATCATCTTCAAATTGGTTTGATAATCAGACCGGTTTTAGTTTTCGAAAATTTTTAGATGAAGATAAATCTGCCTATGATCCGGCTCATGGAAGTGAAATTTGGTATGTTCGTATTCGTTATGCTGAAATATTACTGATAGCATCAGAGGCAGCATTAGAGTTGGGAAATGATGATAAAGCATTGGAATATATCAATGATGTGCGGGAACGTGCGGGTTTAAATGATTTGGAATCGATGACTTTGTTAGATATAGAACAGGAGCGTCGGGTAGAATTTGCTTTAGAAAATCACCGGTGGTGGGATTTGAAACGTTGGCGTAGATCTCATATAATTTGGGATGGAGTCAGTGAGTCGGCTCGACATTGGGCATTATTTCCGTATAAAGTAAAAGACCCTCGTCGTCCCGAAAATGGGAAGTGGGTGTTTATCCGTGTCAAATCAAATGATATGCCCAATTACCGGACTTTTAAGATGCAAAATTATTATAACTTCTTGGATAATAGTTGGCTTACAAATAATCCTAAATTGATCAGAAACCCATATCAGTAATCAAATAAAAATAAAAAGATGAATAAGGTAAGTATAATATATAGAATATTTGGATTCTTATTTCTTATAATAAGTATTCATGGTTGCCAGATAGATAATTATGATGAACCCTCGAGTTTATTAAAGGGGCATGTTGTTTATGAAGGTAAACCTATTGGGGTAAAAGCTACTGGTGGCACGGTACAATTGCAACTTTGGCAATCAGGATACGGTACAGAGACTCCTATTGCAGTGAACGTTGCCCAAGATGGCTCGTATTCAATTATGCTTTTTGACGGAGAATATCGTTTGGTGGCAAAAGATGGAAATGGACCTTGGGAAAATCGTCATGATGAGATACATTTTACGTTAAAAGGAGGTGCAATATTGGATTATCCTGTGGTTCCTTATTATACGATATCAAATGTTCAGTTTATTCCTAATGATAGTAAGACTGAATTGACTGCGAAATTCACAGTAACTCAAGTTGGAGAAAGTCAGGGCCTTGCATCAGTATTTCTATTAATAGGGAAAACTCGATTTATAGATTTGGCCACGACGGTAAAACAGGTAACTTCTTCTGGCGTGACTGGTGAGGTAACATTGACGATAGATCTTTCTGATCTATCAAAGGAAAGAGCTCTTTTTGCTCGAGTTGGCGCAAGAATTAAAAATGTGGATGAGGCTGTTTATTCAACAGAAATATATTCGATTAGATAATGATTGTTTATATATTGGTCTGGGAAACCAGGCCAGTATATATTCTTTTGGGAGAAGATTTATGACCATGAATAATACAAATTGTTGAAATATGAAGAATTTACCAATTATCTTTTGGGGGGTGTTATTGTCAATCTGTGTGTCATGTAGAGATACACAGAGTATTGTTAGAAATAGTTCTATCAAGAATGACTTACGAGCACCGGCATATCCATTAATAATGATAGACCCTTATACTAACGCTTGGATGTTTGGTGATACGCTTTATCAGGATGAAGTAAGGCATTGGACAGGCGAACCGTGTCCGTTGACCGGAGCTTTGCGTGTGGATGGAACGACATATAGATTTATGGGAACTTCGAGAATCTATCCTGATAATAAAAAGTCTGTTTTAACACGGGCAGCCATACAGAAAAGTGTGGATGTTCAGGCGACTCAAACATATTACGAATTTGAGTGCGGGCCGGTTTCCCTAAAACTGATTTTTACTTCACCATTGTTATTGGATAGTCTTGAGTTATTGTCGCGGCCGATAAATTATATAACCTATGAAATCACATCTCTTGATAAAGAGCCACGACAAGTAGAAATTTATTTCGAGGCTTCCCCTTTTTGGGCGACAGATTCAGTGACACAACCGGTAACTATAGAGAGAGTAGAAGAGAATGGAATATTATATTTAAAGACAGGAACAAAATCTCAAAATATATTGAAAAAGTGTGGAGATAATGTGCGAATCGATTGGGGCTATTTTTATTTAGCCGTACGAAAAGAGGACAATACGTCTGCATGCATAGCACCGGCGGAAAGTTTACGAACAACATTTTATAACGAAGGAAAAATACAGGAAAGTAGAGCTGATTCACCAAAAAAGAGAAGCGCTGTTTGTCTTAATTTAGGGAAAGTAAGTGACTCTTTATCAGGAAAAGTAATGATAGGATATGATGATATCAATTCCATACAGTATTTTGGAACTAATCTCCGTCCTTATTGGAACAGAAATGGTAATAAAAATATGCAGGATATGATGGCTGAAGCAGAAAATGATTATGAAAAGATAATGTCTCGATGCTATCAGTTCGATAACGAATTGATGAGTACTGCAAGAGCTGCAGGAGGAAAAGAGTACGCAGAATTATGTGCCTTGGCTTATCGTCAGGCGATAGCTGCGCATAAATTAGTAGAATCTCCTGATGGAGAGCTAATGTTTCTATCAAAAGAAAACTTTAGCAATGGTTCTATCGGTACGGTAGATATCACCTATCCTTCCTCTCCCTTATTCCTTCTATATAATGTGGAGTTAGTCAAGGCCCTTTTGAATCCAATTTTTCATTATAGTGAAAGTGGAAGATGGTCTAAACCTTTCCCCGCACATGATATAGGTACTTATCCGTTGGCCAATGGCCAAACGTATAATGGAGATATGCCGATAGAAGAATCTGGCAATATGCTTATTCTCACCTCAGCGATATGTTCATTGGAAGGAAATGCAGACTATGCATTACAGCATTGGGAAACTCTGACCAAATGGGTACAATACTTAGAAGAAAAGGGTTTAGACCCCGAAGAGCAATTATGTACTGATGACTTTGCTGGACACTTTGCTCATAATACGAATTTGTCGATAAAAGCGATATTGGGCATTGCCAGTTATAGCAGACTGGCGAGACAGTTGGGAGAGGAGAGTCTTTCTGATAGATATCGAAAAGTAGCATTAGAAATGTCAGATAAATGGATTCGGATGTCAGAAGATGGAGACCATTATCGGTTGACATTCGATAAACAGGGAACATGGAGTCAGAAATATAATTTGATTTGGAACAAAATCATGAATATGGGAATCTTTCCGGATTCTATAATAGATAGAGAGCTACGATATTATCGGACGCAACAGAATCGGTATGGCTTGCCGCTAGATAATCGAGCTACTTATACAAAGACCGATTGGATTATATGGACAGCGAGTTTATCATCAGATACAACAACTTTTCGAGAATTTGTAAAACCATTATATCGATTTATGAATGAGACAGAAGACCGTATTCCGATGTCAGACTGGATTTTTACCGATAAGCCTCATCATAAAGGGTTTCGTGCTCGGTCGGTAGTAGGAGGGTATTTTATAAAAATGTTAGATGGTAAGTTGAATAGGCATCCTTGAATTTTTGTTTGAAAAGTTTAACTTTGTATTATCTATAACTTTGTCTGTTAACAATAATTCTATAAAATATGGAAAGTGCAAAAAAGAAATTGAAAGTAAAATGTATTTTGAGTGGGATATTATCTATTTTATTATGTATGGCTTGTGATACGGGTGAAAAAATGTCTTTGACGAGTCCAGATAGTAAGGTGTCGGTAAACGTTTATTTAAGAGAAGGAAAATTATTTTATGATGTTGAATTAGAAAATTCTCCTGTCCTTGAAGCATCCCCATTGGGAATTACGACAAAGAATAGCGATTTTACTAAAGATTTGATTTTTGAAGATATTTCAGAATTGAAAGAAGAGAACCAGCAGTATAGTTTACTTCGAGGTAAAAAATCTCAAGTTACACAATCTTATAAAGAACAAATGTTTAATGTAAAAAATAAGGAAGGTAAACAACTGGGAGTAATATTTCGAGTGAGTAATGATGGAGTTGCCTATGCTTATAATATAAAAGGAAATGGGGAAGAAGAAGTATTATCTGAAAATTCGGGATTTAATTTTCCGGAAAAGACAACTGCATTTATGGCGCCATTGGCAAAAGCCAAGTCTGGGTGGGCTAAGACAAATCCGAGTTATGAAGATCATTATCAGTTAGATATTCCTATAGGAACTCCATCTGATTATGGACAGGGGTGGGTATATCCGGCCTTATTCCGTATAGGAGATGAAGGTTGGGTTTTGATTTCAGAGACAGGGGTTGATTGTAATTATGTAGCAACACATTTAGCTGATGATTCTCAAGGAGGGTTGTATAAAGTGGAGTTTCCCCATGCAGATCATAATTTGCCAGAAGACCCAGCGACAGCTGCAGTTACTTTGCCTTTTACAACACCATGGAGAACAATAACGATAGGAGAGAACCTGAATACTATTGTTGAGTCTACTATGGCTCAAGATTTGGTTACTCCTTATTATAGTCCGAATGGCGATTATAGGTCTGGAAAGGCCAGCTGGAGTTGGTTAGTGTATAATGATGGTCATACGACTTATAAAGATACAAAAGAGTTCATTGATTTAGCAGATAGTTTAGATTTTGAATATTGTCTGATTGATGCTATTTGGGATACACAAATAGGTAGAGATAAAATAGAAGAACTGGCGAAATATGCTGCAGTTAAAAATATAGGACTTATCCTTTGGTACAATTCTAATGGAAATTGGAATGATGCTCCACAGAGTCCTCTGAACCGAATGAATACACGTGATGCCAGAAGAGAGGAATTGGCTTGGATGCAAAAAATTGGAATAAAAGGAATAAAAGTTGATTTCTTTGGGGGAGATAAACAGAGTGGAATGCAACTATATCAGGATATTTTGGAAGATGCAAATGATTTTGGCATTGCTTGTAATTTTCATGGGGCAACTCTTCCCAGAGGGTGGGATCGTATGTTTCCAAATTTTGTGACAGCTGAAGCTGTTATGGGGATGGAATTCTGTAAATTTGACCAAAAAAATGCGGATTGGCAACCAAAACATTGTACGATATTGCCATTTATTCGTAATGTGGTAGCCCCGATGGATTTTACACCGGTCGTTTTAAATCCTACTCTTGGCGAGGTTCCGGGTACAGGGGCCAAGAGAATGACTACTGCTGCTTTTGAATTAGCGTTACCGGTAATACTCTATTCTCCAGTAGAACATTTTGGCATTGTTCCTGACAACTTGAAGCAATTTCCCCAATATGTATGGAATTATTTGTCAAAAGTTCCTTCTACATGGGACGAAACCCTATTGATAGACGGCTATCCTGGAAAAGATGTTATGATGGCTCGCCGTTCGGGGAAAATATGGTATGTTGCTGGGATTAATGGTGAAAAAATAGCAAAAGATTTTTCTTGTCAGTTACCTTTTATTCAAAAAGAAACTATGGCTCAATTGATAACAGACAAGTCAAACACGAATAATGAAACAGAGATAAGGAACATGTCAATTGCAGAAAATGGTGAAATTCAAATTTCTATTCAGCCTTACGGAGGTTTTGTTTTGGTTATAAATACAGATGGAGAAAATTAGTGGTATGAAGAAAATAATTGGGTTGTCTTTTGCTTTGCAATTAATATGTATCTCAATTTATGCAGATGTGAGATTACCGGCCTTGTTTACTGATAATATGGTTTTACAGCAGTGTACGGATGCTCCATTTTGGGGAGAAGCAGCCCCTAATAAGGTGGTTAAAGTTATGGTCGGTTGGGAGGTTCGTGAATATGAGACAAAATCAGATAATAAGGGGTATTGGAATATAAATATACCGACTCCAAAGTTTGGCGGACCTTATTCCATAACTATAAGTGATGGTAAAAAAGTGGTGTTACGGAATGTTATGATTGGGGAAGTCTGGATCTGTTCGGGGCAATCTAATATGGAAATGCCATTGGCTGGTTGGGGAAAAATTCAAAATTATCAAGATGAAATAGCTGCAGCTAATTATCCTGATATGAGACTTTTTCAAGTAAAAAAAGTAATAAGAAATACTCCTCAAAAAGATGTATTTACTGAAAATAATACAGGTTGGCAAGTTTGTTCTTCGAAGACAATCCCTGAGTTTTCTGCTGTTGCATATTTCTTTGGGCGTGATCTGGTAAAAAATAGAAAGGTTCCGGTTGGTCTTATCCATACATCGTGGGGAGGTACTCCGGCTGAGTCATGGGTGAGTGCCGAATCATTGGAAACAATGCCTTATTTTAAGGATTATGTACGGCAATTGAAACAGGTCTCTCAAAATGATTTATCGTTATTTTATATCGGGCAGTTAAAAGAGTGGCAAAGAAAAGTGGAGGAAATAGATTTAGGATACGAAAAGCATTATGCAAAATGGGCATCTCCCGATTTTGATGATGTAAAATGGGAGGATATGCCGGTTCCGGGTTCTTGGGAAAATAGTGTGTTACCTGATTTTGACGGTGTTGTATGGGTGAGAAAAACAATAGAAATACCTTTACGATGGCAAGGAAAAGAACTGACTTTAAGATTAGGGGGTATAGACGATGATGATATAACATTTTTCAATGGAGAAGAAGTTGGCCATAGTGAAGGTTGGAATGTACAGCGAGAATACAATGTTCCGGCAGGTTTGGTAAAAGCGGGAAAGGCCGTTATTGCTGTGCGTATATCGGATATGGCTTTATCTGGAGGTTTTTATGGAGACCCTGTTACTTTACAATTGATGTTGAAAAACAGTGATTCCATATCTTTATCTGGAAACTGGAAATATCAAATCGGGCTTAAACAGTCTGAAATACCTTTAAGACCAATTTCTCCTGTAGATAATCCAAAGTGTCCAACGACATTATATAATGCAATGTTGTATCCTTTAGCCCCATTTGCATTCCAAGGAGTGATTTGGTATCAAGGAGAGGCGAATGCTTCGATGGCAGAACAATACCGCACACTTTTCCCATTATTGATTAATGATTGGCGGTCTTTGTGGAAACGAAACTTTCCGTTTTATTTTGTTCAGTTGGCCTCATTCAATCCAGAGAGAGCGGAACCATACGATTCGGAATGGGCAGCTTTACGTGAGGCCCAGTTGAATACATTGCATTGGAGTAATACCGGTATGGCAGTTACAATGGATATAGGAGATGCTAAGGATATTCATCCTAAAAACAAACAGGAAGTAGGCCGGCGTTTAGCGCTGATTGCAAGAGCTAAAACTTATGGAGAAGACAACCCTTATTCGGGTCCCATATTTAAGACGTATAAGGTTGAGGATGATAAAATAAGGATTTCTTTTTCTCATGTTGAAGGAGGATTGAAAACTCCGGATGGAGAATCATTGAAAGGTTTTGCTATATGTGGCTCAGACCATTGCTATTATTGGGCAGAAGCTCGTATAGAAGGAGATGAGATTATTGTGTTTTCTCCTAAAGTGCCTCGTCCCTATGCTGTTAGGTATGGTTGGGCCGATAATATTTCTTGTAATTTGTATAATGGAGCAGGATTGCCTGCTTCACCATTCAGGACAGATAGTCGATATTGATAATGAGAATAAGTGATTGTGTGTAAATTTTGGGGAGAAGAGGATGTCTGAAAATACAGTGAATCCTAAAAGTTAGATAATAAACTTTTTAGGGTTCACTGTAAAAATACCTCTTTTTTTATTCCTTATGTGAGCATATATGCCCGTTTTCGTGTTGGTGACAGCTTTCTCCAGAATCGAGAATAAACCCTGAAAGATACTGTTTTACAATTTCTTTAATATCACCTTTACATCCACGTATAACCTCTATATGATGTGAATTAAGCACGTTTTTTGCTCCTTCACCCATATTTCCGGCGAGCATAAGAGTGATACCTTTTTCTTCAAGAATAGATGCAATGTTCGATTTGCATCCACAACCTTCAGGTGAAGCAAGATATTCTTTTTCGATTATTTGTTTTTGGTCATCAATAGTAAATAACGTGTAGTGGTCACAATGTCCAAAATGGTCATCCACTTGTTCATCTCGAGTAGGAATTGCAATTTTTATCATTTAACTTCTCTTTTTAAAGTCAATTAAACTTGATGTTTGTTATGTATACAAAGTTAGAGAAATTATTTTTATTACCTATTTGGGATGCTTTTTTCATCCCTAACCCCAAAACAGGATTCCCAATATTCTTTAACCCACATTGAAACGTATAATAAATTTACTGCCTTTTCCTAATTCACTTTCTACAGTCAAGGTTCCATTATGCGCTTCTACAAAATCTTTAGAAATAGATAGGCCTAATCCACTACCTTGTACTTTAGTGCCAGGTACTCGGAAGTATCGGTCAAAGATGCTTTTATGATATCTTGGGTCTATACCTTTTCCGAAATCTTGTACATATATTTCTACTATATTGTTTTCCTGTTTAGCTCCTATAATAACTCTGCTGTTTTCTTTAGAATAACGTATAGCATTACTTAAAAGATTTGTGATAACCCAGGCTATTTTTTCACTATCGACAAATAATTTGCTGATTTTTTCAGGATATTCGACCTCTACCTGACATCCGAACTTTTCTGCTTGTACGCGGTTGGCATTTATTGCGTAATTGATTAGTTCGATAGGCTTAGTGATTTTAGGCATTAATTGTAATTTACCGGCTTCGACTTGCGTCATGTTCAATAATTCTCCAGTAATATTCAATAACCTCTCACTATTATCTTTTATACTTTTTGAGAGTTGTTCTTGCTCTTCATTTAGATTGCCTATACGTTTATCTTCGAGGAGTTGTAGGCTCATCATAATAGCAGATATTGGAGTTTTCAGTTCATGGGATATGGTAGAGATAAAAGTTGTCTTAGCCGAATCTAATTCTTTAAACTCCGTAATATTTTTTAATAAAATGACATCTCCGATACTTTTGGCTGAAGATTCTCCTGTTTCTACATAACGAATAGGAATGTAGCGCACTTGGAAATAACTTTCTTTATTGTCTGCATATATTTTTAAGGGTTCTTTTTTTTCATCAGGAGATACTAGCTCTCGGATTAGTCTTCTCAACAAATCATTTTTCAGAGCAAGTTCTTCTGCCGATTGGCGTATAACGTTTTCCCTTTTTAAATTTAGAATTCCAAGAGCTTCATCGTTTATGAAAAGAATTTCACGATTAGTGTTTAGTCCGATAATGGGTTCATTTATACTATTGACAATAGCTTCGAGATATTTTTTTGTAGATAATATATCTGCTAATGTACTCGATCTGTATTCAGCAAGACGCTCTGCCATCCGATTGAAACTTTCAGCAACGTCATTGAACTCTTCATTTCCTTTTAGATTGAGCCTTTTTTCATAATTTCGATTGGCTATTTCCATAATTCCATTAGTAAGTTCTTTGATAGGGCGTTCGATAGATTTAGGCAGCCAGATTAGTAACCCTAACCCTACTAACACACAGAACCCTCCGACAATGGAAATCCATATTAATGCTCTTTGTAACCCCGGGCCTGCTGTAGGACTATCAGGATCTGTTGCTGTCAATATCTGTAAGTTTACGACTGATAAAGTTACCAGTAGTATAATCATACCGGCCAGCATTCCGATG
Source organism: Coprobacter secundus (assembly GCA_000803105.1). GTDB lineage: Bacteria > Bacteroidota > Bacteroidia > Bacteroidales > Coprobacteraceae > Coprobacter > Coprobacter secundus. The sequence continues at coordinate 234,863 of JTDA01000002.1, read as the reverse complement.
CCAAATAATAATTTAGTTTTTATATTCATAAAATGATGTATTAAACTTATGCTAATATAAGTAAATCTATATTGGCTTGTGCCAGAAAGTGAATAAATTTTTTATAATAGTGAATCTTGATATAGGCTTGAGGTAATTTAAATGCAGGTTGTCCCATGCAAATAGTTGTAATCTGTTTTTCTTTGCAAACCTTTATTATGCTTTCGGTTACGTGAGGTGACTGTACTTGAACTACTTCCCCTCCCAATTCTGTGACCAATTTGAAATGATTTATTAGATGTCGTTGGCTGGCTAAAGATATTCTGTCTGGGTTTTCTTGAGGAGTTTGTACATAGAGGGCAACGAAAGATGCATTATAACGTGTTGCCAGTCGGGCTGTTTTACGGATGATTTTTCTTGGTGTTTTTTCATTAGAACTGATGCATGCCAAAAATTTTTCATGTCGAACTCCGACATTTGATATTACAACTTCATTTTCGACTTTTTTCTCAACTCGTAAAGCTACCTCTTTTAAGGCTAATTCTCTCAATTGGAGTATGTTTTCCGTTTTGAAAAAATTATTGAGAGCTGTTGCTATCTTTTCTGGTTTATAAATTTTTCCGGCTTTTAGACGATTTATCAGTTCTTCTGCTGTGAGGTCTATGTTAACGACCTCATCTGCCTCCTGTAATACACTGTCAGGTATTCTTTCCTTAACTTCTATTCCGGATATCCCTTGAACCTCTTCATTTAAGCTCTCTATGTGTTGAATGTTGACTGCTGATATAACATTGATACCGGCATCAAGTAATGCTATAACATCTTGCCATCTTTTCTTATTAGCACTACCTTCGACATTTGTGTGGGCCAATTCGTCTACAATGACAATTTCTGGATGGATACGTAGGATAGCTTCCAAATCCATTTCTTCCAATTCTTTCCCTTTGTAGAAAATCTTTTTCCGGGGAATAATGGGAAGGCCTTCGAGTAAGGCTTCAGTTCCGGCTCTTTTGTGTGTTTCGATGTAACCAATTTGTACATCAACGCCATTATCCAACAGATCATGAGCTTCTTGTAGCATACGATAACTTTTCCCTACTCCGGCAATCATTCCGATGTAGATTTTAAATTTTCCACGTCGTGATTTTTTGATCAGTTCGAGGAAATGTTGAACGCTTTCTTCATTATTCATTCACTTCGTATTTTTAAAGAGGTATAACCGACGATGCAAATATATGCATCTATCGGTTATTTTTTATTATGAAAGACTATGGTTATGTGATTATCTTATTGTCAAACCAAAGACAAAATGTACGTCTTCTCGATTGGGGTTCCAAATAACTTGAGTATAAATGGGAAGTGAGAAATTTTTGGTAATGGGTAACACTTTTGTTGCTTTTAATGAAACATTGGTTACCGCAAAACCATCATTTTTATATTGTGCAGATTCCCATGGGCTGAGCCCTACATTTGCTACTAAATCTACTCCTTTAACAGAAAACGGATATCCTAATTCTACATATGTAGAATATGCCCTTTTCCTATCTGTCCCATTAGATTTTAGCACATAATCGTTTCCTGCAAACATCGTATACCAAGAGATACTTAGTGGGAACCTTTCAACGGGTAATTGATAGGATAGAGCTCCTTCGAAAATATGGTCGGTACTATTGTGGTTGAAATTGAAATAGTTATTTTTCAAATTTTCTCTGTCATTATATATTCCCGATTGTCCTGCCCACCAAAAATCTGCAACAGAAATGGTCAGTCCGGCGATACTATATGCTGCAGTAATATCTGCTTCTTTATGTCCTTGACCTGTAAAGTCGACACTTCCCCAAGCTGTAAGAGAAAATCCTTTTACACTTAAACCTAATGTCGGTTGTATGGCGGCTCCTGACTGATACATACCACGCCAGATGTAAGAACTTACCAAATCTCCGGCAACATTGAAATTAACACTTTTTGATTCTTCTTGAGAGAATGTTGTATTTGCTCCAAAAATGGAGAATGCACAAGCTAATGTGATAGATTTAATTATTGTTTTCATTTTTCTGCGATTATTGATTTATTTGCTTCATCAAGAGCAACGTTGAGTTTTAATACATTTATTTTTTCAGTACCAAAGAGGCCAAGAAAAGGCTTTTCAATATGTTTATTTACAATTTCTTGAATATCGGATTCGTTCATTCCACGAGCCTTAGCGATACGTTTAATTTGTACATATGCACATTGGCGTGTAATATTCGGATCCAATCCAGAACCGCTGGCTGTAACCATTTCTGCAGGTATTTCTTTCCGATTGAGATATGGATGATGTATCAGGAAAGAGTCTATTCGGGCTTCTACTTCAGCCAAGTATTCTTCATTTGTAGGACCTTTATTACTTCCGCCTGAACCGTCTGCTGTATAATCGACCGCAGATGGACGTCCCCAGAAATAAATATCTTTTGTAAATTGTTGTCCTACATTGGCTGCACCGACAACTTTACCATTTAATGTAACCAGTTCGGCATTTCCTTTATTTGGTCCTGCTACGAGGGCAAATACCCAAAGAATGAGGATATAGCATACTGAAAAGAATAAACAGAATGCAATAGTTATTTTTAATGATTTTAATAGCGTTCTCATTTTTGCTTAATTATTTTTTAGAAAAACAAACCGACAATCATGTCTATTAATTTTATTCCGATAAATGGAGCCAATATTCCACCGAATCCGTAAATCAATAAATTTCGACGAAGTAAAGCTGAAGCTCCAATAGGTTTATATTTTACTCCTTTTAAAGCCAGAGGTATCAATATCGGAATGATAATAGCATTGAAGATGATAGCTGAAAGAATTGCGCTTTCAGGACTATGTAAATGCATAATATTCAGTGCTGCTAATTCGGGTATAGCTACCATGAATAAAGCGGGGACAATAGCAAAATATTTTGCAACGTCATTTGCGATTGAGAAGGTTGTCAATGTACCTCGGGTCATCAGTAATTGTTTGCCGATTTCAACAATTTCAATCAATTTGGTCGGGTCATTGTCTAAGTCGACCATATTACCTGCTTCTTTAGCAGCTTGAGTTCCACTGTTCATTGCTACACCGACATTTGCTTGAGCAAGAGCTGGTGCATCATTGGTTCCGTCTCCCATCATTGCAACTAATTTACCAGCTTCTTGTTCTCTTCGGATATAGTTCATTTTGTCTTCAGGTTTAGCCTCAGCAATGAAGTCGTCGACACCTGCTTTCTCTGCAATATATTTTGCTGTTAACGGGTTATCACCAGTTACCATAACGGTTTTTACACCCATTTTACGAAGACGTTCGAAACGTTCTTGGATACCTGGTTTGATAATGTCTTGTAACTCTATTACTCCGGCAACTTGTTTGTTTACACAGACAACAAGGGGCGTTCCTCCATTACTTGAAATTGCTTGTACCAATTCTTCAGTTTCTTTCGGAAATTTATTTCCTGCGCTTTCCACTATTTTTCGAATGGCTTCGTATGCACCTTTTCGTATTTCTGTACCATCGGCTAAATCTATTCCACTGCATTTTGTTTCAGCAGAGAATTTTACCATGCGAGCCCCTGTTGTGTCTAAACTTCTCATGTGAAGGTTACTTTCATGAGCCAGTTCGATAATTGATTTTCCTTCGGGAGTATTATCAGATACAGAAGATAACATACAATAACGGATAAATTCATGGAATTCCATGTTCATAGTCGGCGTACAGTAAAATTTAGTAGCTTTACGGTTACCTATCGTTATCGTTCCTGTTTTATCAAGTAGTAAAGTATCTATATCCCCGGCAGTTTCGACAGCTTTTCCTGATTTAGTAATGACATTTGCTCTTAAAGCCCGATCCATACCTGCAATACCGATGGCAGATAAAAGTCCTCCAATTGTCGTAGGTATAAGACAAACAAAGAGAGAAATGAGCGATGCGATTGTTATGACTGTATGGCTGTAATCGGCAAAAGGCTTTAACGTAATACATACAATTATGAAAACCAATGTAAAACCGGCTAATAGTATAGTCAAGGCTATTTCATTTGGCGTTTTTTTACGAGATGCACCTTCGACAAGAGCAATCATTTTATCCAAAAAACTTTCTCCGGGTTGTGTTGTAACCAATACTTTAATTTGGTCAGACAAAACTTTTGTTCCTCCAGTAACCGAACTTTTATCTCCACCTGCTTCTCGTATTACTGGTGCACTTTCTCCTGTAATGGCACTTTCATCTATTGATGCGAGACCTTCTATGATTTCACCGTCGGCAGGAATTACATCGCCTGCTTCACAGACGAATATATCTCCTTTACGTAATTGAGAGCTGGTTACGACTTCTATTTTATCTTTAACTATTCGTTTTGCCGGGGTTTCTTCTCTCGTTTTTCTTAAACTGTCGGCTTGTGCTTTGCCTCGAGCTTCAGCAATAGCTTCAGCAAAATTGGCAAATAGTAATGTGATGAAAAGTATTATAAAAACGGATAAATTATATCCGAATGAACCTTGTGAAGCATCGAAGAGTGAATAACCTGTAACCAATAACATGATTACTGTAGAAACCTCAACGGTAAACATGATAGGGTTTTTGATCATTACTTTCGGATTCAGCTTGACAAACGATTGTTTCAGGCTTTCTATAACTTGCTCCTTAGGAAATAAAGAAGCTGATGTATTTTCTTTCATATCTTTTTTCTATTATAGACTAAAATGTTCAGCAATAGTACTTAGAGCATGTACCGGGAAGAATGATAAAGCAGCAATGATGAAAATAACAGCAAATGTCATTACACCGAATGTTACAGTATCTGTTTTTAATGTTCCGGCACTTTCGGGGATAAATTTTTTCTCTGCAAGTAGACCTGCAATAGCAACCTGTCCGACAATAGGTATGAACCGGCTAAGTATAAGTACAAGACCACAGGTATAGTTCCAGAACCAGGTATTATCACCTAATCCTTCAAATCCTGAACCATTATTGGCAGCACAAGAGGTGTATTCGTATAACATTTCGCTGAGGCCATGAAATCCTGGATTGTTTAACCATCCGCCTTCACTTTCGACGAATTCTGGATTATGAGCGTATAAGTAACTTGAAAGAGCTGTTCCCACTAAGATGACAAATGGGTGGAGAAGAGCGACAATAGTAGCTATTTTCATTTCACGGGCTTCAACCTTTTTCCCTAAAAATTCTGGTGTTCGTCCTACCATTAAACCACTGATGAATACTGCAATGATAATGAATGTATAATAATTCATCCAACCTACACCTACACCTCCAAACCATGTGTTGATTTGCATGTTGAGCATTTCCATCATACCGGAAAGTGGCATCGTACTATCGTGCATACCATTTACAGAACCATTGGAAGTGACGGTTGTTACGATACTCCACAAAGCTGTATCTCCTGAACCGATTCGGATCTCTTTACCTTCCATTGCACCATTTTCCTGAGCAATGCCCATGTCGTCGATTCGCGGGTTACCATTCATTTCCTGATAAGTATTAATCCCAACTCCGACAAGAAATGCGAATAACATAACTCCGTAAATGCTGTAAGCCAATTTTTTCCTTTTTAGATAAAATCCGAATGCCAAAACCATAGCCATTGGAATGATAAGGATAGACCAGCATTCTACCATATTGGTGAGATAAGTGGGATTCTCTAATGGGTGAGAAGAGTTTACACCAAAATAACCACCACCATTTGTCCCTAATTGCTTGATAGGCACAATTGCAGCTGTAGGACCTTGGGATACGGTTTGTTCTCCACCTTCTAAGGTCGGTATTGTCATTTTACCATCAAATCCCATTGGAGTTCCTTGTACGATAAGGATAAATCCGACGATGAGAGATAGAGGTAATAATATACGAGTACAGCTTCTTACTAGGAAATACCAGAAGTTTCCGATAGTCCGAGTAGTTTTAAGAGAAATGGATTTCATGATTCCTGCCATGGCTGCCATGCCTGTCGCAGCTGTTATAAACTGGAAGAGCATGATGACAAAAAGTTGTGTAAAATAAGTCAATCCACTTTCTCCACTGTAATGTTGTAGATTACAGTTTACCATGAAACTGATACATGTATTAAATGCTTGGTCAGGAGTCTGTGGCCCATTGCCATCAGGATTGAGAGGTAGTAGATGTTGGATGACTAATAACACCATTCCCCAAAGGAACCAGAAAGCATTTAGTATTAAAAGTGTCTTTAAGAATTTTTTCCATCCCATTTCCTCTTTGGGATCGATACCACAAACTTTGTAAATAAAATTTTCAATCGGGGTCATGAAGTCAGACCAACATTTTTCCCCTTTATAAACTTTAGCAATATATTTTCCTAGTGGATAGCTGAGTACCACCAACAGGATAATTTGAATTGCAATTCCTAATATTTCAGTATTCATTGTTTAGTTTGTCTTAATGAATTTTAAAACTTTTCCGGTTTGATAAGTACATACATCATATAACCGAAAATGATTAACCCAATAATAAATAGTGCTGTGTACATTGTTACCTCCTTTTTTAGATTTTCTCAAACCAATCGACACATTTGTAAAAGAGCCAAAAACAGGCAAACCCGCTTAGCAGGCAAAAAATAAAGTTTAGTGTAATTTCCATTTCTTATTATTTTTAATTAATTAAATTATTTACGCGGGCTCTTTTGCCAAAAATATGCCAAAAATGGATATAATATTGCAATGTTTTGTTTATCAGATATATATGAAAAGGTTGCATCAGAATATTCTGATGCAACCTTTTCATTTTGGTAGGGTCTTGTTCTATTATGACAATATTTTGTATTCTTCTATTTTTCGATATAAAGTAGTTAAGCCAATTTTCAACAGCTTGGCAGTTTCGGTTTTATTTCCTTTAGTATATTCTAATACTCGACTGATATGGCGCTTTTCCATTGCTGCAAGTTCAAAATCGGAGAAATTTTGCCCGTCATTTTGTTCATAATGGTTATTCTGAATTTCGAGGGGCAAGTCTTCTACACCCAATGAATTACCGTTACAAACGATGAGGCTTCGTTCTATTGTGTTTCTAAGTTCTCTGATATTTCCCTTCCATGGTTGTTGTTTCAGTGCGTTGAGAAAATCTGGCTTTATTTCTTGTATGTTGCAAGATAGTTTTTTTGAAAAATTATGGATAAAAGCTTCGGTCAGGAGTGGTATATCTTCTTTGCGATCACGCAGTGGCGGAAGATGTATTTGAAAAACAGATAATCGGTAGAACAAATCTTCTCTGAAATGATTTTCAGAAATTTCTGTTTTTAGATTCCGATTTGTTGCTGCTATGATACGTACATTGACTTTAGTTGGTTTTGTCTCTCCTATTTTTATATACTCTCCTGTTTCGAGTATTCTTAACAACTTAGCTTGCAGTTCGAAAGCCATTTCTCCTATTTCGTCTAAGAATATAGTCCCATTATCAGCTTCTTCGAATAATCCCTTTTTGTCTTTTAGTGCTCCAGTAAAAGACCCGGCTTTATGTCCGAACATTTCACTTTCAAGCAATTCTTTGCTGAACGAAGAGCAGTTAACTGCGACGAAATTCTTTTTTGATCGCTTGCTATTCTGATGTATAGCTTGAGCAAATACCTCTTTCCCTGTGCCGGTTTCCCCTGTTAACAATACGGGAACATCTGTAGATGCAACTTTTTGGGCTAAAGCAATAGCTTCTTTGATAACCCGGGATTTTCCTAATATGGAGTCGAATGTATATTTTTCTCCCGTACATTTTTCAGAATTATGGCCTTGCTTGTTTAAGAGGGCTTTTTCTGTGGCTTTTGAGAGTAATGGGATGATTCTATTATTATCGTCACCTTTAGTTATATAATCGAATGCTCCATTTTTAATGGCCTGTACCCCATCAGGAATGTTACCGTGTGCTGTTAATAGTATGACTTCTGAGGTTGGCGAATTCTTTTTTATGGTAGAAACTAAATCTACCCCGTTCCCGTCAGGCAGGAAAACATCACAAAGAATTACTTCAGGAGAGTGCAGTTCTAATTGTTTTAGTCCAGATTTACAATCAGCAGCTTGGATAACTTCATATCCTTCGAGAGCAATTATACGCGACAATAATTGCCGGATCTGGTTTTCATCATCGATAATTAAAATTTTGCTCATCCGTTTTTGATAAATGTAAAAGTATTGAAACAGTATGATGCAAAAGTAAGCTTTTCCTTTAAATTTTAAAGAAAGTAATCGATATCTTTATCTCTGTTGGAGTGGGTATTTTGTTAATTTAATGATTTTTAATGAGATATGATTATGCCTGAGGTTGTTCTATATAATGCTCTTTCATTACCATTTTTTTCCATTCAGGGTTTCTCTGAATATATTTGGCAACAAAAGGGCATAAAGGGATGAGTCTTAAATTTTGTTTTTCAATATCTTGTAATGCTTTTTTTACTAGCTGTGAGCCTACTCCTCTTCTTTCGAGAGCATAGGGGACTTCTGTATGAGTAAGATATATTTCTCCATTATTTGTCTTTATATATTCTATGCGGGGAACCAACCCTTCAATATGGAATTCATATTGATGTTTCTCTGTGTTGTCAGTCAATCCGTAGTCTTCGTTCATAATAATGAGTTTTAAAATAATCTTTTCTTATAAATTCAACACCTATCCAAAGGTTTTTGTTTAGAAAAAGTGTGAAGTTATTTAGAAGAAATGATGTAAAGTAAGAGAAGACGTTTACGGTATTATAATTTTTCGGAAGACAACTATATTCAAAGTCGCTTCTTTAGGATAGAAGAGGTGACTTTAAATAGATTCGCATAAATTAAAATTTGTACGCAATGCCCCAAGAAAGCTGGTCTGTAATACCAAAATGAAACGTGTTGGCGCCATTAATTTCTCCATATCCAAGATACCCGATTCCTAAGTTGGTAGAAAGATGTTCGGTTAGTTCATATATAAGTTTAGGTTGTAACCCTACGGCCCAGTTCTCATCTCCAAAAATTATTTCTGCTTTTAAGGATGGAGCAAAGTAAAGTTTAGATATTATTGGAAGATAATAACTGGCACCTACATTGATTCCGAAATGACAATCGTCATTACCGGATAGAGATATGCCGGCCTCTATAGCCCAATGTTCACTCAGAAAAATATTTACTTCAGGAGCTATTTTGTAAGAGTTTATTCCTTCAATATTTGTGTAACTCACTTCACCTTCCAATTCGATATCTCCTTTTTTGTATTGAGCATTTGCACTCATTGCAATAATGCTCAGTAATAAGCATAGTAATGTAATCTTTTTCATTTTGTATTGTTTTAGTAAATGTTATTTGTTATTGAGGTGCAAAGTTATATAAAATATGTTTTCATTATCATGTATGAAACGAAGAGTTTTTCCATTTTTATTGTGTGGGTATAATTTAGGAAAACTCGATTTGGGTCTTTATATATTTAATTTGACCGGATTGTGACGTTTTCTGAAATTTTTCTAAAGTGCGCAGATAGGTCTTTCCTATAATTTTGTAATCGATAAAGCAGGAATAATTTTTATAATGTTGAACAAAATCGAAATCATGAATAACTAAACTATTATATTATGAATAACACAACATTGTTTAGAGCGAAGTGTGTGTGGCTTTTACTTTTCTTTTTATTATCTATTCCTCTCATGGCCCAAAATCAGGAAATTTCGGGAGTAGTATTTGATGAGAATAAAGAGGCGGTTATCGGAGCTGCAGTGAGAGTGGAAGGTATCGATGTCGGAACGGTGACTGATATGGATGGTAAGTTTACATTAAAGGTTCCTGTCGAAGGTACTGTTAGAATCAGTTATATGGGATATAATACGTATCATCTAAAGTTAACTGGTGCAACTTCCTATATGGTCTATTTGGTTCCCGATGTGAAAAATTTAGATGAAATCGTTGTTGTCGGTTATGGCACACAGAAAAAAGTGAATATGACCGGATCGGTTTCTACTGTAAATTTCGGTACCGAGATGAGTAGTAGGCCTATTATGCAATCGTCGAATGCTTTAGCTGGGTTGGCAGCCGGAGTTTCAGTTGTACAATCTACCGGTAAACCAGGAAGCGACGGTTCGACAATAAGGATAAGGGGATTGGGTACATTGAATTCGAATACTCCGTTAGTTTTGGTAGATGGAGTAGAGTTCTCGTTGGATAACCTTAATCCGAATGATATAGAGTCGATCAGTATTTTGAAAGATGCTGCGTCTACAGCGATATATGGTTCTCGAGCAGCGAATGGTGTGATTTTGGTGACTACCAAAAAAGGATCGGGTAAAACGAAGATTACTTATAACGGATATTTTACTTTACAAAATCCGGTAAATAAATTAGAATTGGTTTCGAATTATGCCGATTTGATGGAATTGGTTAATGAAGCTGCTTATAATGTAGGAAAAACAGCCATTTATTCTCAATCGGCTATTGATCGCTGGAGGGCGGCAGAAGCTGATCCGTACGGTTTGAACGAATATGGTGTAGAGAATTGGAAAGCTTATCCGAATACCGATTGGTTCTCTGAAATTTTTAATCGGGGTTTGGTTCAGCAACATAATCTTTCTATTTCCGGTGGTAAGCCCGATGAAATGAACTATTATCTCTCTGTTGGTTATCTGGGAAATGAAGGTATTATGAATCAACGAGGGTTCGATTCTTCACAAAAGAAGTATTCGATTCGTAGTAAACTGGAGACAACTTTGTTCAAACATCTTACTGTAGGGTGTAATTTGTATGGGCAATTGTCTAAATTGGGTTTGTCGAATGTCGATGGTGCGTTTAATTATTTGGATAAAACAGTTCCTGGTATATATCCAGGTGATGGAGAGGGCTATTTCGGACAACCGGCTAATCCGGAAGAATCAACGAATGCGAATAATATTTTCGAGCAAATGACCGGAATGGAGGGATATTCTGATACATATAATGTTAATGGAACTCTATTTGCGAAACTGAAAATTATCGAAGGTCTTTATCTCGAAGGTGATTATACATATACTATATACCGTTCGGATGTAGAAAAATGGGGGCAGCCGAAAATTAAATGGAATTATACGGAAAATAAATTGGTCAGTGAAACTCCTTCTTCCGAAAGGGGGGTATCGCAGAGTGTGGGACGATCTAAACGTTCCGATGCAAATGCTTTGATTCGGTACAATTCTGTGTTTAAAGAAAGACATGATTTTTCAGTTTTGGCCGGATATTCTTTGTCTCATTACGAGACACAGACTTTCGGCGCAGGGAAGAATGGCATGAGCAGTTATGATTTGCATACTTTTGATACAGTAGAAGAGGTTATCAGTGCAACAGGTTCAGCATCGGAATGGGCTTTAGTTTCTTTCTTCGGAAGAACAAATTATATTTATGACTCTCGTTATATATTCGAAGCGAACGTGCGATATGATGGTAGTTCTCGTTTTTCACCTTCTCATCGTTGGGGGCTGTTCCCATCTTTTTCTGCCGGGTGGAGAATCAGCGAAGAGCGTTTTATGAAACAATTCAATTGGCTTTCTAATTTGAAGATTAGAGCTTCTTGGGGAAAGACGGGAAATAATGCTTCCGGTAATTATGATTGGCAATCTTTGTACCGGACGAATAAAGTGACGGTGGAAGGTGAGACGAGTACCGGTTTCTATATATCGAAAATAGGAAACAATGCTTTAGAGTGGGAGAGTACGACTTCTACTAATGTGGGGTTGGATGTCGGAATTTTCAATAATCGATTGACGTTAGAGGCCGATTTTTATAATAAGAATACAGATGGAATTTTGTATACGCCCTCTTTATATATGACTATGGGAACAGTTTCTGGTTCGACGGAGAATATTGCATCGGTAAATAATAAGGGTGTCGAGTTCCAGTTGAACTGGCAAGACAAAATAGGTAACTTTGAATATAAAATTGGCGGTAATTTTGCTTTCAATAAAAATGTCGTTACCAAATATAAAGGTAAGTTAGACCGCCATTGGGTGTATGATGAGAATGGAAATGTCGTCGATTACTATACAAATATAGGAGAGGTTTCTCAGAGTGGTTTCGGAGGTCGTATTCTCGAAGGTCACATGTTGGGAGAAACATATTTGAGAAAGGTTTATTCAGGCACTGGCGCTGGCTATGATGGGTCGACGTTGGATATCAATGCCGGGCCTAAAGATGGAATGATCCGTACAGATGCCGATTATCGATGGGTAAGCCAAATGGTAAAAGCCGGTTATACTTTTAATGGCAGTACAGATGTAGGTCCGGATGGTCTGTATTACGGAGATTTTATCTATGCTGATTTAGATGGCGACGGAGACTATGGAGATGGGGATGATTTTTATTTGAGCGGACATTCATATACTCCTAAATATAATTTCGGTGTGAATCTGTCTTTGGCGTGGAAAGGACTCGATTTTTACATGTTGTGGCAAGGACAAGCCGGACATTATCTTTATTGGCATCATAATCGGTATAATGGAACGGCAGTAAGTTATGGACATTCTTTTGCTAAATCGGTAGCTTATGATCATTATACTTTCGAAAATCAAGATGCGTATTATCCTCGATTGACGTTGGATTCGGAAATGAGTAATGGTTCGACAAGCAATTTTTGGGAGTATAAGGGTAATTGGGCGAAATTGAAAAATGTACAGATCGGATATACTTTCCCGCAGAAATGGACGAAGAAGTTTTTTGTAAATGATTTGCGCTTATATGTATCGGGAGAGAATCTTTTAACGATTACGAAATATCCCGGACTTGATCCGGAAATGGGAACAGATATAACTTATCCATTGGTAAAGCAATGGGCTTTTGGTATACAGATAACTTTATAAAGAGAAACAGATTATGAAAAAAATATATTTAAGTGGAATTTTATCGGTACTTCTTTTCTCATGTACGGATATATTGGATATAACTTCCCCCGATGCGATAAGTGGTTCTGTGATGTGGACTACCGAAGAGTTAGCTGATAAAGGAGTATTAGGTATATACGGAGTTTTTTATAATACAGATCTCAATGATATAGCAGCAGGTTCTGCCGGAGGTATCAATAAGCAAGGAATAGAGTCTTTAGGATTCTGTACGGCTTATGCCGGATCTTGTGGTATTTTAACTTCTGAGACTCCGAGTGCGAGTGATGCGTATGTGACGAAAGAGTGGAAATTCGGTTATGAGGGTATACATCGTTGCAACGATGCGATAGCTAATCTGTATAAAGCTCCTATTTCTGAAAGTAAATACGGCCGTTTAATGGCTGAATGTAAATTTTTGAGAGCGTTTTTCTATTATCGTTTGAATCAATTGTTTCAGGGAGTCCCGGTATATTTGGAACCGATCGAGAATGATGAGTGCACGAGAGGTCAAGTGTCGGCAGATTCTGTATGGCAAGTTTGTATAAACGACCTTACTGATGTAATAAAGGAACCCAATATTAGTGATAATACCTTGAATACGCTTTATGGTCGTCCTTCCAAAGGAGCTGCGTATGCTTTGAGAGGAATGGTTTATCTCTGGAAAAAAGAATATGACTTGGCTCTGAGTGATTTTGAAAATGTGGAGAAATGTGGTTATTCATTATTCCAAGGTTCTTATCTCGATCAATTTTCTTATGCCAATGAAAAGAATTCGGAAATGATATTCCCATTGCAATATTCCGATGCTATGGGTTATTATGATAATATACAACAGATGGTGGGAGCTCGTGATCATCATGATTCATGGACAGTTTTGCAACCGAGTTGCGATTTTGTCAATTCTTTTCAGAATGCAGATGGAAGTCCATTCGATTGGGCTGACCATTTTCCGGGATTCAATAATTTGACCGGTATTCAAAAAGAAATGTATTTTTTAAGAGACGGGTTGAAAAGTTCTACGGAAACTGCTTATAAAGATTTTTGGAATGAATTAGATAATCGTGGGGCTAACTCTTTGGTAAAGAGACTTTATCTTGACTCTGGAAATGAAGATCGTTTGCGTGCTTGTTATGAAAATCGTGATCCTCGGTTGAAGCAAATTGTAATTACTCCGTATGAGCCGTATGATTGCTATTCGATATGGGCGAATGATGCCAAAGTGATGAAAAATAAGGAGTTGCGTTGGCCTTTTTTGAACAGAGGTGCAGATGGTGGAGATATGTGGCCCGATAAACGGAACTCTTTTTATTACATATATCGAAAATATAATGAAATGACGAATAGTATTATCGATAATCGGGCGAAATGTCATAATGATTATCCATTGATTCGGCTTACCGATGTTGTTTTGAGAAGAGCGGAATGTTTGAATGCTTTAGGAGATATAGATGGTGCGATAGAACAGACGAATCGTATTAGAACCAGAGCAGGGATGCCTCCTTTGACGAATGGAGGAGATGGGCCTAATGCTGTTATAGATGCGGATGATATGTTGGCTCGTATTCAATATGAGAGTAGGATTGAGCTATGTTTGGAAGGAGTCAATTTCTTTAATGAAGTACGTTGGGGAACGTGGATGTCTAAGAAAGGTACCGGTTTTAAAAATGCATGGGGTGAAATTACGAATGGAAATTGGAAGCAGAATGATGCGAAATGGCCGTGGGGAGCTCCTGCTACAGAGGTACAAAAGAATCCAAATTTGAAAAAACGTGAGGGTTGGGCCTATTAGAATTTATGAAAAACACTAATGAATGTTCAAAAAAATGAGATCGAGTGTATATATAAAAGCATTTGCTTGTTGTTTGTTCCTCTTTTTTGGGGAGGTAATTGGCGTTAAGGCTGATGAAAAAGAGATTCGGTTGATTATTTCAGGAAATGGCGGATTGGAGATAGAGCGTATATCTATCTCCGATATACAGAAAATCAAATTTGTAGATGGAGTAATTCTGATTCAGGAAAAAACGGAATCTCAACGATCAGTAGTCATGTCCGAAATATCGAAAATTTATTTTTCAACAGAAGAACCTACTGATATTTTTGAAGAGAAAGTTTTGCCGGAAGCGATAAAAGTGTATCCCAATCCGGCAGTAAATAATATTACGGTCGTGTTTGGAATGCCGGAAGCACAACCGGTGGTTTTAATGGGAATGAACGGAATGGTATATTATAAAAATAATTCTTTCCGTTCAGGAGAGATGATCGATATTTCCCGTTTCTCTTCCGGTATTTATATTTTAAGAATAGCAGATAAGAATATAAAATTTCAAAAACAATGAAAAAGCTATCAGTATTAATAACATTTTTATTTGTCGGGGCTTTAGCGATTTATTCGCAGGAAGGAGCTAAAATGTTGATACATCAGTCTTCTACTGTTGTAGAGTATTTATTGTCTGAGATTGACAGTATTACTTTTAAGATTCCCGAAACACAGGCGGCTGTTCATCCCAGTTTATTTTTGAAAAAAGGAGAAGAAGCAGCTATGCTTGAGAGGATAGAAAGAAGTCCATTATTATCTAAAGTCCATAAGTCGCTTATATCGGAATGTGCTCCGATATTACGAACTGCAGTTTCGAAATATCAAATATCGGCGAATCGATTGTTGGATGTTTCGGAGGAAGTTTTTCGGAGAGTGTTTTTATTGTCATATGCTTATCGGGTAACGGGGACAGTATCTTATGCGGTTCGTGCTGAAAAAGAGTTGTTGGCTGCGGCTCGCTTTCAGGATTGGCATCCTTCTCATTGGCTCGATACGGCTACATTATTGGCAGCAATGGGGATCGGGTATGATTGGCTTTATGATTATTTGTCGGAAGAAAGTCGTATTGAAATACGAGAAGCTATTGTAGAGAAAGGTTTGAACACGGTATGGGAACAGGGCTTTAATCAGACGAATAACTGGAATTCGGTATGTAATGGAGGTATGGTAGTTGCTGCATTGGCTGTTCGGGATGTTTATCCGGAATTGACGAAGAAATTGGTTGAAAAAGCTGTTGCTTCGAATCCGAAAGTTTTGACTATGTATGCACCTGACGGTGGATATCCTGAAGGATATGGTTATTGGGGATATGGAACTACTTATCAGTGTTTGATGAGTGCTGCTCTTATCGATGTATATGGTACGGATTACGGATTGAGCGATTATCCGGGATTTATGGAATCGGCACGATTTCGGCAATTTACAACAGCTCCAACCGGAAAGTGCTGGAATTATTCCGATTGTGCAGAAGCTGCTTATATTTCTCCTTGTGTATTTTGGATGGCTTATAGAAAAAACGATCCATCGCTATTGGCAGTAGAAGCTCGTTATTTGGAATCTACTATTCCATATAGTGCCGGTGAGATTTTTAAGCCGTTTATTACGATTTACGGTTCACGTCTCGATTTGACTTCTGTTCCAGAAAATTCAAATCATTTTTGGTATAGCGGAGGGGTTACTCCTATATATGTGTATCGTTCTGGATGGAAAGAAACGACCGATACTTATTTAGGTATTAAAGGTGGATATGCTGCTTCGAACCATTCGCACATGGATGGAGGGTCTTTCTGTTATGAGTATGGAGGTGTCAGATGGTCAAAAGATTTAGGCCTTCAATCTTATGGGACATTAGAATCGGTGGTCACTTTATGGGACATGACAGATGCTTCTACTCGTTGGAATGTTTTTCGATTGGGAAATAGTTCGCATAGTACGTTGACTATAAACAATAAACATCATAAGGTCAATGGGGTGGTATTTCTCAAAGATACCTATATGACTGATAAGAAGCAGGGTGCACTTGCAGATATGTCCGGATTGTATAGCGAGGATGTGGACTTGATTCTTCGTGACATAACCTTGGAGGGTAATATTCTGACGATTAAAGATAGTGTCGAGGCGAAACCGACAGTCGATTGTGATATTCAGTGGATTATGAATACGGAAGCGACTTCAGAAAAAGAGAGTGATAATTCGTTAGTATTGTCGTATTTGACGAAAAAAATGAGGATGGTCGTAGATGCACCTTGCGATTTCAGTTTGTTGCAGTTAACAAATGTAGGACCTAATAGTTACGATATTGCTAATTCCGGTTGTCGGGTCGGTGTACAAACGAAATTCCCAGCGGGATTTAAAGGGACTATTACGGTAAAACTTATACCGATAGAGTAGAGAATTGATATATTATTTTTTGTTTAACTTTTAATTAGTTTATTATGAAAAACAAAAACTTTTTGACTGTCGCGATGTTGTGCTGTTCTACATTGGTGGCGTTTGGTCAGTTCGATTTGACGACGAACAACTTTATCGAGGCCGAAGATTGGGTCAGTGAATTGAATTGTCATGTCAATGATATGGAAGGAAAAACTATAAAAAGTAATGAAGGTTTTTCCAATAAAAAAAGTGTACAATTTATGTCTGGTGGAGTGGAATATGTGACTACATATGTAATAAACGGAATACCGAAAGCTGGTACATATAATTTGAATTTGTACATGGGGCAGATGAAAGCTCGTGCGATGCAAATCGGAGTCAATCATCAGGAGTATCAAAGATTATCTTTTGTCAGTGAAGTAGATTTGTCTCTTATGGGATTATCGAAAGATGTATTCGGGACGAAAACCGAATGGGGATGGTTGTTCCCACTTTCGGCCGATTGGTATTCTCCCGAACAGTATGTGCTTCCGGTACATTTGGAAGAAGGAACTAATACGATTACGATGACTGCTGGCCGTCATGCGTGGTATGATACATGGTTTACTGGATATGTAGATTATTTTACCATATCGGATGATGCTAAAATTGAGGTCGCTCGACCGGGAAATCAATGTTCAGTTGCTGTAAGGAGTGATATGAATGAGGCTACAGGTTCTTTCTCTATTGTAGAAGGTGCCGGCCTGTCTGGAGGAAAAGCCATTCAGTTGAAGGCTGGAGAAGCTGCTACATTGAATGTCGATATGCCTAAGGGTGGAGTATTTTATCTCGATATATTTTATTGTAGTGATGCTGAAAGAGGCTTGAAAGTTGTTAATGTGAGCGATAATAATAGAGAGTATACATTCGTCAGCGAGAACAATAAAACGAATACTGGAGAATCCAGTTTAGAATTTGGAGAAGATGGAGAGGGTAATGAAACTGTTACGTCATACTACGGAATGCGAGCCAAACGATTCGAAGTTACATTGAAAGCCGGTATGAACCAACTGGTCTTTTCTCCGGTAGCAAATGGAGATGAGACTTCTTCTCCAGTTATTGATATGGTTTGTGTGAACAATGACAGACCTTTTGTAAAACCAGCAACATATAATTTATTGATGTCGGATGAAACTACACTTTCTTGCGATAAGGGTACTATTGGGCTAAACAATATAAAAGATAATGATGAGTCGACTTCATTTGTTTTAGAGGGGCAGACGTCAGCAGATATTACGGTTAGTTTGAATTATGATCATATATTGATGGGATATCGGATCGTAACTTCATTGGAAAACAAAGATTTACTTGCTGATATGACGGTAATGGGATATCATCCGACTAACGGATGGGTGGCTATTCCTCTTATTTTGACGGAAGATCAAGGTACATATATGCAGTTGGCTTCGTATAATTGTAAGACGGTATACGGGCGTAATTCAAATTATGGAAACAATGTGTCTTATTCACAATATAAAATAACGGTAAAAGGAGTGAGCAAGATCGATATTTCTGAAATTCAGTTATTCGGTTTCCCGTTGAAAAACGGTGTAAATGATTGTCGAATATCCGGAAATTTGTTGCAAGATGTCGATGATAATACGTCTCGGGCTCGTATGTCTACGGATATGTATCAAAAAGAAGCCGGTTTTGAGGGAATGGCAGTAGACCGTTTTCCAAGCAATTATTGTTATAGTGAAACTGGAGTGTTAGAATCTTATTTGGAATACGATATGGTAACACCTTCTGCTATAGGTTCATATCTTATAGGAATTCCGTATAATATATTCAATTATAGTAAATCGAAATTTGCTTATACGACGACTTCTCCAAGAGATTTTGTTATGAAAGGATTCAGTGTGGAGAAAAATGATTGGGTCGTGTTGCATGAGATGAAAGATGTAGATTGGCCATTCATGGGAATCGCTTATATCTTCAATACGACAGATCGTACGACTGTATGTTCGAAAGTGAGATTGGAAATTTCAGATAATTGCGGTGGTTATCAAACAGAGATAGCTTCTTGGCAAGCTTTTGCGACAGCTAAAGGAAAAGATTTCGAGATTCCGGTCGGTGTAGAGGATGCGATTATATTCGATGGTACGGTTTATGGTCAAAATGGTAAAATCGTTCTGAATGGAGTGACAGGACGTTATTCCATCGTCGATTTGTCGGGTCGAGCTATAGCTTCGGGTGTTTCCGATGGAACTCTTATAGAACAAGATGCTCTATCCGGTATCTATATTGTAGTTACTGAAAAAGGAAATAAGAAAGTGATAGTGAGATAACAAAATATATTATTTTGAACGAAGCGAGGACTTTATAGATGTTCGTCGCTTCGTTCATCGTAATAAAGTATGATATCTATTTATTATTGAAAAAGTATGATTCGATATCCGAAATTTTTTATTGTCGTTTTTCTCTCTTTTGTTAGTATGCAACTCGGATTTTCTCAAAGGACAATTGATTGGAGTAAGTTGGAGAAACATCCTCGTTTGTTGTTGAAAGAGGGGGAAGAGATGAAAATAAAGGAGAAACTCGAGCAGTCTCCAGAATTACAGATTATTCACAGGAATATATTAAACACAGCGGATGAGTTTATTTTTAAGCCAACGAATTATTATTATAAACAAGGAAAACGTCTTTTACATGTTTCCAGAGATGCATTTCGTGTTTTGTTTAATTTATCTTATGCTTATCGTATGACAGGAGACAAACGTTATGCGGTACGGGCAGAGCAAGAATTGAGAGCTGTGGCGGCATTCCCGAATTGGAATCCCTCTCATTTTTTAGATGTGGGGGAAATGGCGATGGGGGTATCTATCGCTTATGATTGGCTATACGATGATTTATCGGATAAGACGAAAAAAATGGTAGAAGATGCTATAGAAAAATTCGCTTTCCTTCCTGCAGATCCAGTATATACGCCGGATATGGGAAAAGACGTGAACAACTGGTTTTATGGGGCTACTCATAATTGGAATCAGGTATGTAACGGTGGATTAGGAATGGCTGCTTTGGCGTTGTATGAATCGTATCCTGAAAAATGTGATAAAATTTTGAAAAGAGCATTAGAGACTCTTCCTATAGCATTATGTGAATATGCCCCTGATGGAGCTTACCCTGAGGGATTCGGTTATTGGGGATATGGAACTGGATTTCAGGCGATGCTGAATACTTCTTTAGAGACAGCATTGGGAACGGACTTCGGTTTATCCGATTATCCGGGATTTCTGCGGTCGGGAAATTATATACAGCATATGGTAGCACCTTCATTACAAGCTTTCGGATATTCAGATAGTGGGGCTAATAAAGTGTTGTCTATGTCTCCGATGTTCTATATTGCAGCGAAAATTGGAGATACTTCTTTGCTGTACAATGAGCTGAACTTGATTCGTATGAATCGTTTTACGGAGACGTTGCTACCTTCTTATTTGATATATGCCAAGGATCTCGATTTTTCTCGAGTAACGGCTCCTACAACAAAAATGTGGTATGGCAGAGGGAAAACTCCGGTAGTTCTTGTACGTACTGATTGGGTTATGGGGGCAAAATTTTTGGGACTCAAAGGGGGGTGTGCCCAGACCAGCCATGCTCATTTGGATGCCGGTTCTTTCGTATACGAATCAGATGGAGTACGATGGGCGATAGATCTTCCCCAAGATAGTTATTTACGTATAGAAACTGCGGGAATAGATCTTTGGAATCAGAATGACGGTTCAGAACGTTGGAATCTTTTACGCCAGAATAATAAGTATCATAATACATTGACAGTTAATGATAAAAATCATTTGGCAACAGCTGAAATAGGTATAGATAAGGTAATCGATACTCCTAAAAAACAGGGTGGAGTTTTAGATTTAACCCCTTTATTCAGGGGAGATTTATCGAAAGCTGTTCGGGAGATTTCATTGAATAATGGAGATTTCTTACAGATAAAAGATGATATTCAGGCGTCCGATTCGGTTACGAAAGTTCAGTGGACAATGGTTACGAAAGCAACTCCTAAAATTGTCGCTCCTCGAAAGATAGAACTTACACAAAATAATAAGAAGGCTGAATTAATTATCGATTCTCCGAAAGATGTTTCGTGGGAAGTTTGGAATAATAATCCGGGAAATACTATTGAGACTCCGAATCCTGGGACTTGCAGAGTCGGTTTTGTGAAAATGCTTTCTCCCAAACAGAAAGTTTCTCTTAAGGTGCGTTTGGTAACAAAAGATTGATAATATGATGAAAAGAATGATTTTTTCTTTGTTGGTTGTTGTCTTGTTTTGCTCATGTTCAGATAAACAAGAGAGTATGTCTGAATTGATAGATCGGGCGATGAATGTGGCGATTGTTCAATATAAAGATATGAATGAGACTTTACGACAAAATGCTTTCCCAAAGACGACGGCTCCGGATGGTTCGTTGGAGACGTCCGGTAAATATTGGTGGTGTAGTGGATTTTATCCTGGAACTTTGTGGTATTTGTATGAGTATTCTTTGGATACGAGTATTCGGAACTTGGCAGAGGAGTATACCGAAATGTTAGACTCTTTGAAATTCGTGACAAACGATCATGATGTTGGTTTTCAACTTTATTGTAGTTATGGTAATGGTCTGAGACTTACTGGAAATCCTGATTATAAAGAAGTTTTGTATACCGGTGCGCATTCGTTGTATTCAAGATTTAAACCGTCGGTGGGTTGTATAAAGAGTTGGGATAATAAGAAATGGTCATATCCGGTAATCATCGATAATATGATGAATTTGGAATTATTGATGTTCGTGGCTAAAAACTTCGATTGTGACTCATTGAAGATAGCTTCGTGTAAGCATGCTAATACGACGATGAAAAATCATTTTAGGGATAATTATAGTACTTATCATTTAGTTGACTATAATCCGGTAAACGGAAGCATAATTCGGAAGCAAACGGTACAAGGATTGAGTGATGGTTCTTCTTGGGCCAGAGGACAGGCTTGGGCTTTATATGGGTACACGATGATGTTCAGAGAGACAGGGACTGTGAATTATTTGGAGCAGGCACAGCATGTAGCTAATTATTTGATCAATCATCCGAACATGCCGAAAGATTGCATCCCTTATTGGGACTTCAATACGACGGATGCAGATGATTACAGGGATTCGTCGGCTGCAGCGATTATGGCTTCGGCGCTTATAGAGTTGAGTACATTTATAAAAGATAAAGATATCAGCCAAAAATATTTAGGTGTAGCCGAAACTCAATTAAGAGAACTGGCTTCGGATGATTATTTGGCAGCTCCTGGGAAAAATAATCATTTTATATTGATGCATGGGGTCGGTAACTTGCCAGGTAATCAAGAGGTGGATGTACCTTTGACCTACGGAGATTATTATTTTGTGGAGGCGTTGATGAGATATGATAAAATGGTACTCGATAAAAATATGTTGCAAGCATCGCTTCGATAATTTTGTGGGAATACAGACAGATATATATTATGGAAAATAAAGAAAGAGTAAAAATGGTATCGATGAAAAGATACGGATTGGTAATTTTGTCTATATTTGTGTTCTACGTTCTTAGAGCCCAACAGTACTCGTATGAAAAGGTCTTGGATAAAGATTTTATTTCGTTGAATCGACAAGCAATAAGAGAGTATTCGATTCCAGTTCGTCCAGGAGATAATGATGGTATGCCTTTTTGGAATAAGTACGCGAAAAGTTTTATGTTCGCCCCGGTTTTTGAGTTTGTGGGAAAAGATAAAGCTAAATATTATCGATATACTGTGAATGATACTATTCATTTTAAAGCCGATACACCTATAGCTTCGTTATCGGAAATATGGAATGTATTATCGATAGGTAACCATACTCTCGTCGTTGAAGCTTTCGATAAAAAAAATCGTTTGTTGGGAGAGATCGGACGTCGAGATTTCATAAAGAAATATCCGTTTAAAGGTCCTTACAATGAAGCGGTGAGAACGTATAGGGAAACGGCATTGAAGGGGTTACTTTTTTTTAGTCAACAACCGTTTTTTAATCATTGGATTAAGAATCAGGAACCGGATATGCGTCATGGATATAATTCTTATGCGTGTAAAATTATAGGATCTACGATTTCTATTGCTGTTGCGATTGCCCGTTATATTCCTGAATATAGAGAGAATGCCATACAGATAGCGAAAAATTCGGCTTCTTTCTTAATTCGTTTAAGTCAGCCGGAAGGGGCTCCTTTAGCATATTTTCCACCGACATATTATGGAGATAAAATGACTGCAAAGCGTCCGGAAAATGTAGGTAAAACGATGATGATGGAGGCGGTGTACGTAGCTAATGCGTTTCTCGATATGTATGATTTACTAAAAGATAAATCTTATTTGGATAGGGCCGTTAATATTGCTCGGACCTATTTAAAATTGCAACAAGAGGATGGTTCTTGGCCGATAAAAGTCGATTTCTGTACGGCAGAACCGGTAAATGATGCCAAGTCGACCCCTACGGAGTTGATATTGCTCTTCGACAGATTGAAAAACGATTATGGATTTACTGAGTTTGTTTCCAGTAGGGAAAAAGCTTTCGATTATGTTATGAATCATACGATGAAAACGTATGATTGGAGAGGACAATTCGAAGATATGACTGTATTTGTACAGCCGTATGAAAATATGACGAATTGTACACCATCATTGTTTGCTTGTTTATTATTGGACAAAAAAAATTTATCTGATGTAGATACAGAGAAGGCGTTGGAATTGATTCGTTTTTGTGAGGATCAGTTTGTTTTATGGGGGACACCGGCTGATGGGAATGGTATAGTTCCTATTGGTATTCCTTGTGTTTTTGAACAATATGATTACCAAACACCTGTGGATGCGAGTGCATGCAACATGATTAATGCATATATTCGTGCATATAATAAGACTAAAGATGCTCTGTATTTGGCGAAAGCAATGAGCCTGACAAACAATATCACTGTTTGGCAAAATACTGCTTCTGGATTTTTACCGACTTTGTGGAAAATAGGCCAAGGAAAGGATTTATGGATGAATTGTGCTTATGAATCGATAAAGACGTTGTTTTTTATGGATAATTATCTGAATAAGTTAGTAAAATAATAATAGATAGGCAAAATGTTGATAGATTTTTATATCCGGTATTGTGCTATATAAATCGGATATAGAAATTTCGTGTTATCGGATATTTGTTTAGTATGAGATTTAAGTTATCGATATATTTTCTCTTTTTATGTATCATTGATTCTTTTAGTGATATACGTAAGTATGATGTTTTGGATGGTCTTTCAGAGAATTCGGTGATGTGTATTCTTCAAGATCATTATGGATATATGTGGTTCGGTACGAAAGACGGAATAAATCGATTTAATGGGATTACTTTCGAACAGTTCAGACAGGAAGATGTGTCGGGATATGTAAAAAGTACGGAGGTCTTTTTTATCAATACTTTATTGAATCATGTTAATAAAAAGGATGTGTGGATAGGTAGTACACAAGGATTATTTTTATTTAAAAAAGATGAGCATAAGATATGCCCGGTGTGGTTGGATGAAGAGCGGCGGAAGCCTTTTCCTGATTTGTATTCTTTGTTGTACGATACGAATGGAAATTTGTGGATCGCTACGCATGAAGGCTTGTATATATTGTATCCGGACGGTCATATAAAATCGTATTTAGCGTCTAATTCATATCATGGTTTACTGTGTAATTCGTTCGAATCTTTATTCCTCGATCGAGGAGGACGTTTGTGGGTAGGGTCGAATAAAGGACTCTACTTGTATGATAAATCTCGAGATAAATTCCTCTCTTATTTTCGAGATTTTTTGAATTGCGATAGAATCGTGAATAATCATATAACCTGTTTTCAAGAGGATGCAGATGGATATTTGTGGTTTGGTACATTCGATGGTGGATTATATCGGGTCGATCAGAATACAATGAGGATAGAATCCCATTTTTCAATGGATGATACGTTGTATATTAAGCGGGTTCGAGTTATTTTCCCATATTCGTTGAATACGTTTATGATTGGTTCGGGTGACGGGTTATACCTGTTCAATAAAGATAATGGAACGTGTAATAAAGTGAAGAACTATTTGCAAAATGAGAGTGTTCGCTCTATTTGTCGGGATAGCGAAGGCGGAATATGGATAGGAACGTTTTTTAATGGGGTGAGTTATCTTTCACCTATCAAATCTAATTTTCAGAATGTCGGGGGACGTGATGGGAATATGGGAGCCGGTATCTGTTTCGGAGAGATGAAAGAGGATAATAATGGGGATATTTGGCTCATCAGTGAAAATCGAGGATTGTTTTATTATGATGTAAAATCGGCTCGTTTAATGAATTTTAATGAAAAATATCATCTCGTCCAAGGAAAAATCAGTTATAATAATTTACATGCGTTGATGATAGATGATGATCGGTTGTGGATAGGCTGTTATACGAAAGGTTTGGATGTCGTAGATTTGAAAAACGGTTCGGTTAAAAATTATTCGAAAACGGAAAAATCTTATTCTCTTCCAAATAATAATATAAACGCTATATATAAGATTTCGACAGGACGCATTTTTATCGGAACTGAAAGTGGATTATCCTATTTCAGTCCTGATAAAGATGGCTTTATTCAGATCCCGGAATTAAATGGATCCGATGTATATTGTATGCTTGAAGACG
Organism: Coprobacter secundus; assembly: GCA_000803105.1. Taxonomy (GTDB): domain Bacteria; phylum Bacteroidota; class Bacteroidia; order Bacteroidales; family Coprobacteraceae; genus Coprobacter; species Coprobacter secundus. Next base: position 209,167 of record JTDA01000002.1, on the reverse strand, counting down.
AGTACGGCTTTCTGTGGATAGCGACGGAAAATAGAGGTGTCTTTAGATATAAAATAAGTTCTTTGTTGTCGAGAAAACGGGAGAAGAATGATTTGGTAAATTACGGAGGTTTGGTATCCGATTCTGCTTTGATTGCCTCCAATAGCATCAATTGGCTGTATGTGGATGGTGAGGAACGTTTATGGATGGGAGGACGTGGTGAAGGTTTGAACTGTTTCGATTTTAAGACTGGCGAAATGAAGCATTACGGTGAGAACCAAAATTTGAAGTGTTACAATACGTATGGGATGTTGGAAGATGATTTCGGACAACTTTGGATCTCTTCTAATAGTGGATTGATTTGTTATTCTCCAGAAAAAAAAATTGTCAAAAATTATACTTATGAAGACGGGTTGCAAAGCAATCAATTCAATTTAAAATCTTTTCTTAAAACGAGGGATGGAGTGTTATATTTCGGAGGAGTTAACGGGTTTACCTCTTTTGCACCGAGCGGTATTGTTGTAAACACATTTAAGCCTCGTCTCGATATCAAATCGGTTACGTTATTGGGAAATATGGAGAGTACGCAATCTAAAATTGTCATACCGGAAAATAGAGAAATCTGTCTTTCTTATAAAAATAAGTCTATAAATATAGAATATAACAGTTTTAGTTTTATTCAACCTAAAAAAAATGTATATCGTTATAAATTAGAGCCTATTTATTCCGATTGGATAGAGACGAGATCGAACAATGTTTCTTTTTTGAATTTGCCGGCTGGAGAATATACATTTAGAATAAAAGGAAGTAATAATGATGGGTATTATTCTGATAAAGAAGAGTTTATCCGGATTAAAATTTCTCCTGAACCTTGGAAATCTACATGGGCGTATGTCGGCTATTTTATTTTGTTATCGACACTTTTGTTTATTGTATTTTACTTTTATTGGAAAAGTCAAAAAGAGAAAGAACGAAAGAGAATCCATGAAATAGAACAGAAAAAGGAGATTGAGTCTTTTCAGTCTAAAATACAGTTCTTTACGCAGATAACACATGAGATAAAAACGCCATTGAGCCTTATAATTTCTCCTTTAGATGAGGTTATACAATCGAATAAATGGACGGAAGATACATCTGATTATTTAGCAATAGTAAAGAAGAATGTAAATAGGCTTATGGATTTAGTGAAACAATTGCTGGATTTTAGAAAGATGGAACAAGGAGGCTATAAATTGAATTTGGAGCCTGTAAATGTGAATATACATGTTCAGGAGATGTTGGAACGATTTAATACTAAAAGCCGGTCAGATATATTTATAATCGCTCAATTCCAAAAGAATGATATTGAATTTAATTTGGATAAGGAGGCGTTTACTAAAATATTGAGTAATTTATTTATCAATGCGAAAAAGTATGCCAGAAAGATTGTTGTCGTAAGAATAGATGAATTCCGAAAGGGAGATAACCGGATTTTATCTATTGCGGTAAGAGATGATGGTAGGGGTATTTCTTCTGAAAATGTAAAGGCTGTTTTTGAACCTTTTTATCAGATTCCAGATACAGAAAAATCGACTTCGGGAATTGGATTGGGTTTGAGTCTTGTAAATTCATTAGTGAAAAAACATAAAGGTATCGTATATGTTAATGAGAGGATGGTATCGGGGTGTGAAATTATTGTGGAGATACCTTATATCGAAATGGCTGACGGAGAACAACATACTTTGTTACCGGTACAGAATGACACTGAACATTCTCAGGTAGGTCCAGTATTCGAAAAAACAGAAAAAAAAGAGTTGCAGTCGACGATATTGTTGATAGATGATGAAAAAGAGTTATTATATTTCTTATATAATAAGTTGAGTGAAAGATTCAACGTCTTTACTGCAGAAAATGGTCTGGAAGCGTTGGATATACTTCATTTGTACGAAATTGATCTGATTCTTTGCGACTTGATGATGCCTAAGATGGACGGTATGACATTTTTGCAAAAAATAAAGGGTGATAAACAGTTTTCGCATATACCGTTGATATTTTTATCTGCCCAAAGTTCAGAACAGTTAAAACTTTTAGGTTTTGAAGATGGAGCTGAAGCATATATCGAGAAACCTTTCGATATGAATTATCTTATCAGTATCATAAGGAGTTTTATTAATAACCGAAAACGGCAGAGAGAACATCTTGATACTTCTCACGGTATGGCGTTTCAGGGAAAAATTATTAAGAAAGCAGATAAGGAGTGGCTAGATAATGTGAATGCTATTATAGCAGATAATTTAACGAATGAGAAATTCAATATCGACATACTTTGTGAAGAGGTATATATGAGCCGTTCTAATCTGCAACGAAAATTTAGATCATTAGTAAATTTGACTGTGGGAGAGTATATTCGTTCAGTACGCATGGAAAAAGCCTATCAGTTGCTGAGCGAATCGGATTATAGTATATCTCAAATAAGTGAGATCGTAGGTATTAATAATGTTACTTATTTTTCGAAATGTTTTATGAAGCAATATGGATTTTCTCCGAAAGATATACGTAAAGGTACGAGTACATCTGGGAAATTAGAACTATAATTATATATAAAATAAGATAAACAAATTTCTTTTATTTTTATTGTTAGACTTGATTTTATAGAGATATGCTCGAAATACGGATAACGCCGACTATTTCATTATAAATCAGTCGGCGTTGTTTTATTTTTTCAAAAGACTTCGAATCGGTTTTGGGGAATCATTGGAAACCATTGGTAGCGACTTCTCTATTTATTTTTTTGACTAATCCCTGTAATACATTGCCTGGACCTACTTCTGTAAATGAGTTAGCACCATCGGCAATCATATTTAATACCGATTGAGTCCAACGTACGGGAGATGTCAGTTGAGCAACAAGATTTTCTTTAATGATATCAGGATTAGTTTCAGCTTTAGCATTTACATTTTGATAAACAGGACATGTAGGTGCAAAAAATTGTGTTTTTTGAATAGCTTCGGCTAATTCTGTACGCGCAGGTTCCATAATAGGAGAATGGAATGCCCCGCCAACCTTAAGTTTTAATGCACGTTTTGCCCCTGCTGCCAGCATTTTTTCACAGGCTTGATCGATACCGGCTTCACTTCCTGAAATAACGATTTGTCCTGGACAGTTATAGTTAGCAGGAACGACGATTTCATCTTTTATAGAATTACAAATTTCTTCTACTTTTTCATCAGGTAATGCTAAAACAGCAGCCATGGTTGATGGTGTTTTTTCACAAGCTTTCTGCATAGCCATAGCACGAGCTGACACTAAACGTACACCGTCTTCAAATGATAAAGCTCCGGCTGCAACTAGTGCAGAGAATTCTCCCAGAGAATGGCCAGCAACCATATCTGGACAGAAGTCAGGACCCATTGTCTTTGCTAATATTACAGAATGTAGGAAGATGGCAGGTTGTGTAACCTTGGTTTGACGAAGGTCTTCATCTGTACCTTCAAACATTAAATCAGTAATACGGAAACCCAATATTTCGTTTGCTTTTTCAAACATTTCTTTCGCTTTTGGATGGTTTTCGTAAAGGTCTTTACCCATTCCTACAAATTGCGCTCCTTGTCCGGGAAATACAAATGCTTTCATATAAATCTATTTTTATTAAGTATTGTTGCATAAAAACGGTTACAAAGTTAATCTTTTTCAGAGGAAAAAGCAGTTTATTGCCAACAATATTTCTTACATTTGTAAACTGTTATAGTTTTGTTATTAATTAAAATAAGAAGAATAGTATGAAAACCCTTTTGTTTTTAAATCTGGGAACTGGAGAAATCATCATTATCGCTTTTGCAATTTTATTGCTTTTCGGAGGTAAGAAGATTCCTGAATTGATGAAAGGTTTAGGTAAAGGTATTAGAAGCTTTAAAGACGGCATGAAAGATGTTGAAAATCAAATCGATAAGGCCGTTAATGAACCTGACGAGAAAGAAAAATAATTTTTTTGTATATATGTTTATAGGCGTAGTTATTAAACTACGCCTTGTTCTTGTATTCTTATTTGATCGTTTTGCTTATGGTTGAGATGAACTTTTGGGATCATGTAGAGGCTTTGCGTAAAGTCCTTTTCAGGTCTTTACTTGTTGTAGCTTTATTAGCAGGGTTATTTTTTTGTTTTATGACTGATATATTTGATCAAATTATATTGGCTCCTTGCTTTTCAGACTTTATATTATATCGTTTTATATGTAATTTGAGTCATTATATATCAGTATTACCTGATTTTTGTAATTCCGAGTTTCATGTCAATTTGATAAATATTCAGTTAGCTTCCCAGTTTTTTATTCATATGAGTACTTCTTTTTGGCTGGGATTGGTATTTGCGTTTCCGTTTGTAATTTATCAGTTGTGGACATTCATTAGTCCGGCTCTTTATGAAAAAGAAAAGCAGAATGCCCGGTTTGCTTTTTTAGTAGGAAATATCATGTTTTTTATTGGTGTTGCAGTCGGGTATTTTTTAGTATTTCCATTGACTTTACGTTTTTTAGCAGGATATCAGATCAGTACTATAATACCAAATCAGATTTCTCTTGATTCGTATATGGGTAATTTCCTTACTATGATTTTTATTATGGGAGTAGTTTTTGAATTACCTTTATTATCATGGATATTATCTAACATAGGGCTTTTGACTCGGTCATTTTTTAAAAGATATAGGAGATATGCTATAGTGGGACTATTAGTGCTGTCAGCAGTTATAACTCCATCAGGAGACCCTTTTACATTAATGGTTGTTTTCTTACCTATATATATGTTATATGAAATTAGTGCCTTATTTGTGAAAAAGGAACTACCTGAAGAAGACGATAATGGTGATAATATAGAAGCAGAAATAGAAGAAAGTAAAGTTTAAATATTGTTAATTTGATGATTTTTTTAGAGAAAAATATATGTTGTATAGCATAAATAATATATATTTGCACTGTGTTTTTCATAGTATTAGATTTAAGGTTAACGAAGATTGGTTGTCGTGAGACAACCTTTTCTTTTTTATAGGTTTTTTTATGTCCGAATAAGAGTGTGATAAAAGAGTATTTATTTTTGTATTAAGAGCCGTAGTACTTTTTTGATACAATAAATTGAAGCTATGATGGCAATAGCTCCTCCGACATATCCGATATCGGAAATTGATAAATGAGAACAGACCATTCCTCCGATTAGTGCTCCACTACCAATACCGAGATTGTAGATTCCTGAATATATTGACATTGCTATTGTTGTAGCTTGGGGAGCAAATCGGATAACTTCAGCTTGGAATACGAGATTGAAAGCTGTAATAGCTATTCCCCAGAAGATACATAAAGCTATGACAGTGTAATGACTGAAAGAAGAAAAGTGTAATAAAATCAGAAAAGTGGCAATACCTGTGATGGCAAAACATATAAACGGGTAAGGATGTTTGTCGAAATAACGAGAAAATAGAATACTCCCTATTATTCCAGAGATACCGAAAGCTGTTAATGTCAAAGTTATCCAGTTGTCTTTTAATCCGGCAACTTGGCTTAAAAATGGTTCTATGTAACTATACCCTGTATAATGTGCTGTTACAATAATAAAGGTCAGGCAATAAATACTGAGTAATACTGGATTATTAAGAATAGAAGGTAACATACGCAAAGTAATAGAGTTGCGGTTGGGAACCTTAGGAAAAATAATGACTAACAAGAGAAATATGGCAAAAGCGATAGCTGCAATGCAGAAAAATGTCATTCTCCAGCCTATGTGTAAGCCTATGATACGGCCCAGTGGCAGACCTACTATCATGGCTATAGATGTCCCGGTCACAATCATACTGAGAGCCATGGAACGATGCCCTTCAGGTGCTATATTAACGGCAAGAGGGGAGGCAATAGACCAGAAAACTGCGTGAGAACAAGCTACACCGATACGAGAAATCATTAAAGTTGCATATCCTATAGAAAGAGCTGAAAGTATGTGGCTTACAATAAATAAGATAATTGTATAAAGCAACAACTTGCGGTATTCCATTTTAGAGACGAGCAACATTAGAGGTAATGATGTCAGAGCGACGACCCATGCATATACAGAAATAAGTAAACCAGCATGAGCTTCAGTTATTTTTAAATCTGTAGCGATATCAGTAAGTAGCCCGATAGGTATAAATTCTGATGTATTGAATATAAATGCAGAAAAAGTTAAACCTAAAAGGGGGAGCCATTCTCTCAGTGTAATATTCCTGTGATATATGTGCATTTAAGTTATTAATTTGTACGGATTTAAAAATACTTTATTTTAATAGAGGTAATTCGTTCATCATATTTTTGAGTTTGATGGCAATCCGGGGCATAGGTTCAGCTATAGTAAGTCCTACTAAGTCATGTTTAGAGGCAATATCGTTGATAATGCGAATGACTTCTTTTATTTTCATTCCATTAGCTTCGACACCAACACCTGCAATGATTTCAGCAGGATCTAACACATCTAAGTCAAAATGAATAACAACTTTAGATACACCGGTATTTTTTAGCCATTCTAGTATTGCCGAACTATTGTTCCTTACTTCATCAGGAGATAAACTTTTTATTTTTAGTTCTTCTTGGCGTTCTTTCATTCCTTTATCCCATGAACGAAGGCCAACAATTAAAGTTTTTGAAATATCAAATTTCTCTGGTAATAAATTTATTATTTTTTTATCTCCCATGCCTAGACAGGCAGTTAAGGCCATAGCATGATAACCGGTGTATTCATCGTATGGAAGCGTTATGTCTGGATGAGCGTCTATCCAAATAATAGCTATATCATTTTGATATTTTTTTGCCAGATATGTGAAGGGAACAACACTGACTGAACAATCACCTCCGAGAGTAACAATTTTGTCGGGGTTGTTTTCTTTAATTGTATCAAGAGCTGATTTTGTCTGGTTTAGAATAACTTGATAAGAGTTGATTCCATTTTCAATTTTTCTATCCTTTATATCTAAAGATATTGGTATTTCAATAATTTCCTGATTAGTTTCTGGTGCCAGCATATTCAAAAGTTTTGCACCTAAATAATATCCTTTTGAAGCATCATTAGCTGGGATATCAAGCATCCAGTGGGAAATGACACCACCTTGCCATTGCGGATAAATTAGTCGAATTATAGATGATCTATTTTTCATATTCTGACAATATATAAATAATCTTTTTGGTGTTGCAAAAGTAGATAGAATCTGATTCTTTTATAACAAAAGCCGAAAAATTATTTATATATTAATCAAGAATTTGATAATGCTAAATTAAAATGTGTAATCTTATTTGTTTTTGAATTTGAATAATTATATTATATAATATATTATCTTTGGATTTAAATATTGTAATACTATATAAAATTTTGTTGTTGTAATTATATATTGGAAATGAAATTTTTTGTTGTAGGGTTACTTTCTGTTTATTTTTCTCTTTATTGTAATGCATTGTGTGCAGATGATGTTTATTTTTCGAGATTGGGAATGTCCCAAGGTTTGTCTCATCCTTCGGTAATGAGTATTTATCAGGATGAGTTGGGCTCTTTTTGGTTCGGAACTCGAGAAGGACTAAACCGTTATGACCAAAATGGAATACAGGTTTTTACTCCTGAACCGGGTAATCTAAATTCTCTGTGTGGTGAAAGGATCAGACAAATATGCGGAGATAAGAACGGAAGTGTATTTATTCTCACAAATAGAGGTATTTCGGAATATAACTTAAAGACAAATGCTTTTCTGACATTGAAAGATAATGTATGTACTGCAATTTCCTATGGATATAATCGGCTTTGGATTGCAGAGTATAATAGGCTATTTGTTTATAAAGATGGGTGTATCGAAAAGTTTTTTCAATTTCCGGATCAGGTAAATATATCAGCAATAAAGGAATTGAAAAATGGTTGCCTTGTCGTTGGGACATTTTCTTCAGGGGTGTATTATTTGGACAAGAAAAAGCGGATTACGCAACTGCTGTCGGACATAGGGAGAGTTTCTGTTATATATGAAGATTTGAAAAATGACCTTTGGATAGGGTCCTATACTAAAGGTTTATATTATTTTCAGGATACACGTTTGGTAGAGCATTATTGTACAGCGGCTCTAAAAGGCGAATGTCGTTTGTCTTCAGATTTTGTAAGAGATATCTGTGAAGATAATAATGGTGATATCTGGATAGGTACATCTCTTGGAATTAATCGGTTAAGTGAGGATCGACAACATTTGTATTTTTTTGATAAAGAAGGGGGGCGTGATTCTCGAAAATTGTCTGACTGCTCTGTTTGGTCTTTGTATAAAGATGTACAAGGTACTATTTGGGTTGGTACTTATTATGGTGGAGTAAATTATTTTAATCCCGAAATAAAATTGTATAATTATCTTGATTTGCAATATCCCGGAAAAGTAAAAAATTCTGCTTCTATTGTCGGGTGTATTATCGAAGACGAGCATGAAAATCTTTTTTTATGTACAGAAGGTGAGGGGGTGATTTATTATGACGTAAAGAAAAAGCAATGTGAGCAATACTCTATTAAGAATCCCCGAAATCAATATTTATTTAAGTCGAACATAAAGGCTGCATACTACGATAAGAATAAGCGTATATTATGGCTGGGACTACACTTTGGAGGATTGTGTAAATTTAATATGTCCACACGGGAATATACAATATTTGATGAATATCAGTATTCTTGGAATGCAGTCGGTGACGCTGCTTCAGTGCGGGCTATTAAGCCATACGGGAAAGATTCATTATTGGTTGGGACTCATTCTGGATTATATTTGTTTAATACTCGAACCAATGATTTCACTCTTTTTTCTGAACATTTACATAAATATAATCCTTTTGTTGTAGATATATTGTTCGATAAAAAACAGAATCTTTGGGTTGCAGGGAAAGGACTATTATATTTTAATGTTAAGACCGGAGAAATAAGAGAGTATTTGTATGACCCGAAAAAGGAGAATTCTTTAAGTAGCAATAATATGGAGAAGCTTTTTCTGGATTCACAAAATAGATTATGGGTGACAACGGGAGGAGGTGGTTTGAATTTGTATGATGAGAAAAATGATTGTTTTCATAGATTTGACCAACGTAGTTGTGGATTAAAAAATAATTATATTGGTAATATAGCTGAATCCAGAAACGGGCATTTAATTCTTTTGCATACTGAAGGTATTTCGTTGTTTGATCCTCGGAATAGGAAGGTATATAATTATGGGATTGAAAATGGGTTTCCGCTTTCTTCTGCTTATGGTGGGGATATTCATATTACTTCTGACGGGCAGATTTACCTTTCTGGAATAGATGGAGTTGTGTCATTTACAGAAAAAGACCTGAAGCAAGAATATATACCTTTTAGAGTTGAATTTCAGGAGCTTATGGTGAATAATTGTAAGATTGTTCCCGGTGATTCTACAGGTATATTAAAATCGGTATTGGCATATACAAAAAAAATAGATTTGAAGTATGACCAGACAATACTTTCTATTTCGTTTATTTCAGATAATTATATTTCATCTAATCGTTGTGTTTATGAGTATCAGATGTTTGGATTGTCGAATCAGTGGGTTAAAATACCACCACATATATATAGCCTTAATTTTATGCACCTTGCGGAGGGAGATTATACACTTAAAATTCGAGGGAGATGGGAAGGAACTCAGCAGATTGCTTCTGAAAAACAATTATTGATTCATGTTTCTCCTCCATTTTACAAATCATGGTGGGCGTATCTGATATATATATTTGTTATTATTTCTTTGATTTGGGTTTATCTGTCTTCGGCTAAATCTAAATTATTATTGAAAACATCTCTTGAATATGAAAAAAAAGAAAAGGACCGTATAGAACAAACCAATCAATCTAAATTGCGTTTTTTTACAAATATATCGCATGAGTTTAGGACGCCTTTGACTCTTATTTTGGGTCAGGTCGATATGCTGCTACAAACATCCCGTGTTTCTCCTGTGGTTTATAGAAAAATTCTTGCAATAAAAAGGAATGCATCTCATATGCAAAGTCTTATTACCGAATTACTTGAGTTTCGCAAATATGAGCAGGGACATCTGATTTTAAAAGTTTCTCAAATAAATATAAATGACTTTTTGGATGAGATATACGTTTCTTTTATAGAATTGGCGCGGTTAAGAAATATAACATTTAAATTAGAAAAAACAGAAAAGGATATTTTTGTATGGATAGATCCGTTACAAATGCAGAAAGTATTTTATAATTTGATTTCTAATGCATTTAAATTTACATCATTTCAGGGGTCTGTGACGATTAAGGTTTTAGAGAGCGATAAGGATGTGTCTGTTTCTGTGACGGATAGTGGAATAGGTATTTCTCCGGAACATATAGACAAAATTTTCGATCGTTTTTATCAGGTCGACAATGGAATGCAAGTCAGTGATATGACACTCGGTACTGGTATTGGGTTAGCTCTGTCCAAGATGATCGTCGATGCTCATTCTGGACATATATCGGTTACCAGTACGCCGGGTGTGCAGAGTTGCTTTACAGTTTCAATTCTGAAAGGAAAAGAGCATTTTGATGTGTCCGAAATACATAATGACGCTGATATTAAACAAGATTGTGATTGCATAGGGCAGTTATCTCAATCCGATATGGATTTTATCGTTGATATCATTCATGAAAACGATATGTCTGACAAGGAGAAACCATCGATCCTGATCGTTGAGGATAATCCAGAGTTGAGGTTTATGTTGCGCGATGTATTCTCTTCGGTATATAGTGTTATTTTGGCAGTGGATGGTATTGATGGGCTGGAAAAGGTGAATGAGTGGCATCCGGACATTGTTTTGAGTGATGTGATGATGCCTCGTTTATCTGGGTTTGATATGTGTCAGAAAATAAAATCCAATTTAGATACTTGCCATATCCCAGTTGTTTTATTGACTGCTCGGACGACAATAGAGAGTAACATTGAGGGATTGAAAAACGGGGCAGACGATTATATAACTAAACCGTTTAATATCAGGACTCTTGTCGTTCGTTGTAATAATTTGATAAATAATCGAAGAATTCTTCAGGATAAATTTAGTAAACATCCAGATTCTTCGGCAAAGGTTTTGGCTACGAACGAGCAAGATATGGCATTTATCGAAAGAGTATGTGCTGTCATCGAAAAATATATCGATGATCCGGAATTTGATGTCCCGACTTTATGTTCGGAACTAAATATGGGAAGAACGAAGCTATTTTCGAAGATGAAAGGTATTTCGGCGCAAACGCCTAATGATTTTATTTTGAATATACGGTTAAAAAAGGCATCTTTCTATCTTCGAGAAAAGCCGGATATGTCTATTGCCGATATAACGTATGCTTTGGGATTCAGTTCTCCCAAGTATTTCAGTAAATGTTTTAAGGACCAATTCGGGGTAGCCCCTACAATTTACAGAAAAGAAACGCATTAGAATATTTCTGTAGTTGTAAAAAGATAGATAAGAATGTCTCTTCATACTTTTTTTGTGGAGAGACATTTTTTTGTAATGTTTCGTATTTGATAATCTATTGAAAATATTGGGTATAAATATCTGAAAACGGAAAAAAGCAGATAATATTCAGTACAAAATTATCCAATGTCGGATAATTTTCTCTTCTATTTTTGCGGTGTTAACATTAAAAATGAATTATATGAAAAACCTAAAATTACTTTTTGTTTTGCTATGTATTATAAATGTAGCTTCAGCAAAAACACTTTATGTAAAGCCCGATGTTTTGTCTACTGCATGGTCAAATGTCGAAGGTACAGTTTATACGAGTATTTCTACTGCATATTCTGCAGCTGTTGCTGGAGATCAAGTTTGGGTATCAGCAGGAGAATATGTGTTTTCGGAAATGATGTCGTTGAAAAGTGGAGTTTCTTTATATGGAGGATTTGCTGGGACAGAGACTTCATTGGATGACCGTGCGAAAAAAGAGGGTGGACATGTATGGGATTTTGTTAATGAAACGGTAGTGACGAGAGATGAAGCTCTTACAGCATCGAATTTTATCGGGCAAAGCAATACATTAGCCATATCGGCTATTATCGATGGCATTACATTTGAAAAAAGTATCGGCTCTGCTGTTACGGTCAGACAAGGCGGTATTGTCCAAAATTGTATATTCCGTGAGAATATTTCTATAGTAGGCGGTGGTGGTGTACAAATGTACATGGGCGGAACAGTGAGATATTGCTATTTTTATAAAAATAGATCTCGTTTGGCAACGGAAGGTGTTGCCGATACGAATGGAGGGGCTGGATTATATGCACATTCGACTAATGTGAATACTCCTTGCTATGTGGAGAATTGTTTTTTTGATAGTAATGTCGGACTTGGATGGGCTACAGGTGGTGGAGCTGGAATGAGAGCCAATGCTGCTACAACGGTTGCAAATTGTATTTTTTACAATAATATGGCGGCTGGCGGAAAAGGCTCGGCTATTTTCTCTTCTTGGGCATCAAATACATTTGTCAACTGTTTGATATATAATAATGTAGGTCATAGCGCTATATATGCAAATGATGGAGGAAATTTTATCAATATGACGATTTGTAATAATGTTGTAACCAATCCGGTTCATTTTGCTAAAGCTACGGCTAATGGTTATAAATTGGTAAATAGTATCGTTTGGAATAATAAAACGGCAAAAGGAACTGCAACTAAAATAAATAGTGTGGGTAATACTTCGAGTACGACTCTTAGTTATCTAGCTTGTAACAACGGGGCTTCTGGAATAACTGGGGCAATTACGACAGATATGCTTGAAGATAATTTCGTGTATGATCTTTCCGATAATAATACAGGCTCAGAAGAGGGGGTAAATTATCCAGAATTCGTACTTCCTACCTCTTTTGTAGGAGTAGTATATACTTCAGATGTCGATTCTTTAGCCGAATTGAGCGCTGCCGACTGGAAAATAAGAGGATCTTCTTTCTTGATTAATAAAGGAAATAATGAATTCGTACCATTGGAGTACGATACTGATTTGTCTGGGAAAGTTCGAGCTTTGACCGAAGAGGATCGTGTCGATTTAGGAGTTTATGAGGTAGAACCTTCTAATCCAACTGCTATTGCAGTATCTTCTATAGAGGATGAGAAATCTATATATGCAGCATCTGGAGTTTTGCATGTAGGTGTAGAGAATAGTATAGTGTCAGTGTTCGATATCTCAGGAAAGCTCGTAGCTTTTTTCCGTACAGGAAATTCGATGGAATCGGTGATCTTAGAGAGTGGAATTTATATTGTGAAGGTTGAGTCGGAAGGTGGAAGTTTAATAACAGAAAAAGTAATATTATGAAATATTCGATAAGAACGATTGTTTTAGGGGCAACATTTTTAGCGATCGGCGGAATTTCCGCCGATGCTAAAATCGTGTATTTGACTCCTGGAGGAATGGGGGCTGGGACGAGTTGGTCCGATCCGGCTTCGGATTTAAATGCTGTAATGGAAAATGTTGTATCTGGAGATGAAGTTTGGATGTCCGGTGGTTTATATACAGTTTCTAAGACGATAAACATAGTAGAAGGTGTGAATATTCGTGGCGGATTCGCGGTCGGAGCGACTTCATTATCGGAACGTGTACAGCCGGATACAGAGAAGCCTTGGATTTTTTCTGAAGTGACGTCTATAAAGGGGAGTGACCCGTCGATGCGTTTGTTCGATCGCATTGATAAAACGACGGAATGGAAAACGGAGACTTGGATAGATGGAATTACAGTCGATGGTTTTCAAACTTCGAACGGGAGAGTATGTTATTTTAAAGAGAAAGTAAATTTGTTGAATTGTCGGTTTATCGATTGTGGGGCAACAACTTCAATTACTTATTTCGAAGATGGGGGAACGATTATTGGATGTTTGTATGATGGGACGAAGTCGGGGGTATCGTTGGATCTTCGCCGAGTTAAAGCATCTGCTGATATCGTGACTGTTGATAATGTAGAAATTTGTCGTTCGAACTCTTGTGCGTTGGCTTATTATTCGACATTGGGAGCTGGAGAAGTCAACCCGAGCGAAATGGAAGGTTTGATGGCTGGAACTATTTCTCGGGTGAGGATTCATGATAATCATGTCGGGGTTCCGGCTAACTATAATCCAGCGACAGATAACGGAACTTCCGCCGGGATGGCTATCACTCATTCGCTTACGAAGGGGTTGCATATTACGGATTGTTGTATTGAGAACAATTCTATCGAAACGATGGGGGGAGCTGCATTGATTTGTAAGTATACGGGTTCTACGCGTTTTTCTCGTTGTGTTTTTAGAAATAATGAGAATAAATCGGATATATCGGTTGTGACTAAGCCGGCAGCGATTATTTATTCGGAGAATGGATTATTGATGACAAATTGTTCAGTTTATAATAATTCTGCACCCGATGTTTGCTTCAATCTTATCGGTGGATCCTATTTGAATAATACATGGGTGAATAATGTTGGGGGGATATATGCTTCTCAGACATATATTGGAATGGTCAATAATTTAATTGTAGGTAATATGTTGAATGATTCGCCTGCGTTTATTAAAGCCGATAATGCTTTTTACAGTGAGTTTTATAACAATGCATTGAATAAGGATATTCAATTTATTGTACCTACAGGCGGAGATTCTTCTGCTGCTAATACTTCTGTTGTCGATGGAAATTTCGTATTGTCGGAAAATAACACATTTGAAAGACCTACATCTTTTAGTGGAGTAGCGCAAACCGATGAACAAGCTCAGGAGATTGCTGCTGTAGATTGGATGTTATCGGAGTCCAGTGTTTGCGGGGGTGGAGGATCAGTTCTTTATTGGAATTTCTGGACCGATAATTATGATACGGGAGAGCCTGTTTTGTGGTATGATGCAATTTATAAAACTGATTTAGCGGGAAATTCTCGTCTTTCGGGGAATAAAATTAGTATCGGTGCTTATGAAAAAGGTGTATCCAGTTTGATAAAACAAGCGGAGGAGGATAATGACGGATTAAAAGTACGGGTTGTGGGAACCGATATTATTTTTGATACCGATGAGTCGGGTGTGATAGAAGTTTTTGCGATAAATGGTTCTTTGATAAAGACTCGGGCATTTATTTCGGGAGTGAATATAATAAGTGTCGATGCTCCGGGTATTTACTTATTACATGTCACACAGAATGGAAGTGTGCGGAATCTGAAAATTAAAATCTGAGTTTTTCATCGTTACAGTTATTTTTTAGGACGTTGTAGATGAATATTTATTGAAAAATTGAATGATATGAAAAAACTGAATTTATTTCTTGTTTCACTTTGCGTAGTAAGCGCGGCTTCGGCTAAAACGCTTTATGTAAAACCGGATGTTTCGTCTGTTGCATGGTCGAATGCATCTGCCGGGTCGGTGTATACCGATTTGAAAACAGCCATGGAAAATGCAGTATTCGGAGATGAAATTTGGGTGTCTGCCGGAGAGTACCAACTTTCGGAGGCGTTGAATATGAAAGACGGGGTTTCTATTTATGGGGGATTTGTCGGTACAGAAACTTCTGTAGAAGACCGGGCCAAAGTCGAAGGTGGTAATCCTTGGGATTTTGTGAATGAGACGGTGATAACGAAAGATCCTTTGCTTGCGGCTTCAAATCTTTTCAACCAAACGGCAACATTTAATAATCCAAGAATTACCGATGGGTTTACTTTTGAAAAGAGTATAGGCACAGCTTGTACTGTTAGAAAAGGAACTACGGTCCAGAATTGTATATTCCGAGAGAATGTTTCTACATGGGGTGGCGGTGGCGTACAAATGTATCAAGGCGGAACTGTAAGATACTGTTATTTTTATAATAATATATCTCGGTCGGATGATAGAAATGGGGGGGCCGGATTGTATTCGAATGCATCTACTCTCGATACTCCAATGTTTGTGGAGAATTGTGTTTTTGATAGCAACTACGGACGTCCTTACCATTATTCTATACAGGGTGGTGGTCTGAAAGCAAATGCTGCGACGACTGTTGCGAACTGTATTTTTTATAATAATATGGCCGGTGATGCCACTCTCGGATATGGTCAGGGAGCTGCCATTTTTTCAGCATATCCCTCGAATACGTTTATCAACTGCCTTGTTTATAATAATTCTGGGTCTCCGGTTGCTGTTTCGAACGGAGGTACTTTTGTGAACCTGACTGTTTGTAATAATTTGGTAGGGATAAAGGGTAGTTCTGACGCTGTTTATTTTGGCGGAGCTCAGACCCAGATTTTGGGAAACAGTGTAATTTGGAATAATCAATATACGAATAAGGAGATTTCTGGTATATATACTGCTGTGAACAATTATGTTGCTATCTTATATAATTTGGCACATAATGGGGAAATTATTTCGGCCGAGACATCTACATGGGATGATCATGTGTATGTTTTGTCGAATGATAATATGGGAAGCGCTGAAAATGAGAATTATCCGGAATTTATTAATCCTACAACTTTTATCGGAGCATCGGTTACTTTGGACGCTGATTCTTTAGCAGAGATAAGGTCTGCCGATTGGAGAATAAAGTCTACGTCATTTCTTGTCGACAAAGGAGACAATCTTTCTGTCGACATTGCTTATGATAAAGATTTAGCTGGGAATATCCGTGCTTTGACAGAGGGGGATCCCTGTGATTTGGGAGCTTATGAAGCCGTGAAAGGTGATTCGCATTTGTCTTTATCAGCTATTGATGAATCATGTATATATGCTTCTTCTGGATATTTATATGTGAACTCGGAATATAGCCGAGTATCGGTGTTCGATATTTCGGGAAAACTTGTTGTGTCTTTTAATACCGGCAATTTGGTCGAACCAGTAGCATTGGAGAGTGGAATATATATAGTAAAAGTGGAAACGGACGGGCATTCGGTGACAGGGAAGGTTGTGTTATGATTGTTGCGATAAAATAAGTAAAGAGAGCTGTATATGAGCTAAGAAGGCGATGTGAGTCCGATAAAATTTTTCGGACTCACGTTTAAATAAACTAAACATTATGATTAGAAAACGAATAATTTTTTTATTCCTTTGTTTGTTATGTGGAATGGGCATATCAGCTCAGGAAATGGTAGTAAAGGGAAGAGTGGAAAGTAAGACCGGTGAGGAAATTCCGGGAGCCTCGGTTTTTGTAAAAGAAACGAAAAAAGGTTCGATGACCGACGGTAATGGAGATTTCTCTATGTCGTGTACTTCGAAATCGGTTTTGCAGGTATCTTGTATCGGTTATAAAACAAAGCAGGTATCGGTTAACGGAAAGAATTTCTTAAAAGTGGTGTTGGAGGAGGATGACCATAATCTGGATGAAGTGGTGGTAGTCGGTTATGGAGTGATGCGCAAGTCCGATTTAACAGGGTCTGTGGCATCGGTAAATGCAGGAGAAGCGTTGAAACAAATGCCGGCATCGAATATTACGGATGCTTTACAGGGAAGATTGTCCGGTGTCAGCATCGTTTCGGCCTCCGGTCAGCCGGGGTCATCGGCTACAATTCGTGTGCGTGGAGTTAACTCTATCAATGCTGATACGGGACCATTAGTGGTAATAGACGGTTTTATAGGGGGTAGTCTTACTTCATTGAATCCAGCAGATATACAGTCTATCGAAGTTTTGAAAGATGCTTCTGCTACTGCAATATATGGATCGCAAGGTGCAAACGGTGTAATACTGGTAACTACGAGAAATGCAGAGAAAGGAAAAGTCAGCGTCCACTATAATGGTTATGTAAATTTTAAAACACCATATAGTTTGCCAGATAGAATGACTCCAGGTGAGTTTGCAAGATTGGCGAATGATTATGGAAATGAATTTTATACAGCTTCAGGAGCTGCTCCGAGAGTATTCTATACTGATGATGAAATTGCAGCTTTCGATAATGGAAGCGCCGGATACGACTATGTCGGAAATATATTCAGAAAAGTGGCGATCGAGCATACACATGAGGTTTCGGTGTCTGGTGGAGAGAATAAAACTCAGTATCTTATTTCGGGCCGTTATTCTTATAATGATGGTATTGTAAAGACTTCTTCGAGCAAAACCGCGAATTATAGAGTGAAAATCGATAGCGAAATAAAACCTTGGTTGAAAGCCGGTGTAAATTTGTGGGGGGAATACGGAACTTCGATTGGTCCGAGATTTTCCCAATATCGGGGAATATTGATAGAGAGTCTCATTTTTCCGAATACCGTTGCTCCTAAAAATGAAAATGGAAAATATAATAATCTTAATCTGTTGTCGAGTGCTCAGTATAATCCGATGGGGCATATATGGGAATTGGATAAAGATGACTATACGCTCAGTACCCGTTTGCAAGGATATGTGGAGTTGACGTTGTTGCCGGGGTTGACTTTGAGAACGAATCATAGCGTTACATTCGGATCGAATCTTTACCGTTCGACTTTTAATGAGGATTCGTATGAGGCTTGGTCGGGAAACGGTCTTTCTTCGGCAAGGGCACAAAGCAGTCAGTCGAAAAGCTGGGTAAATTCGAATATATTGAGTTATATGAAAGAAATAAATCGCAATCATAGATTGAATGCAACCCTTGTTTTCGAACAAAGTTATAGTGATAGTTTTCTCAATACGACTACTGCTGTGGGATTGCCTTCTATCGAAATCGGAGCGAATAATACATCGTTAGGAGCGACAGTAGGTGCATCCTCTTCGAGATCGAAGGCTACTTTGATGTCGGCTTTGGCTCGCGTCAGTTACGTTTTGATGAATCGGTATATGTTGACGGCTTCATATCGTTGGGATGGTTCGTCTCGTTTGGCTTATGAAAATCGTTGGGATGCTTTTCCGTCTCTTGCTTTGGCTTGGGATATCAAGCAAGAACCTTTTATGGAAAGTACTCCATTCGATCAATTGAAGCTCCGTTTAGGATACGGACAGACAGGGAATCAGGCAGTTGCCGCTTATTCGGCATTCAATGAATATTCGGCATCCAGAAATGCCGCGAATGAATTATTGCTCCAATTGGTACGTATAGGAAATCCTAAGTTGAAATGGGAGCATACGGAACAATATAATTTAGGATTAGATTTCGGTTTTTTTAATAATAGATTGGCTTTTAATGTTGATTTATATCATAAATTGAGTAAAGATGTGTTGATCAATGTCAATGTCCCTTCTTATACAGGACAAGAGACGACTTTAGCCAATGCTGCTCATATTTTGAATAAAGGTATAGAGGTTACGATCAATGCAACTCCGGTAACGACGAAAGAGGTGACTTGGAACAGTGTTCTGACACTTACTCATAATAACGGGACTTTCGAGAAATTTTCGGATGGTACCGATATGATTGTTCCGTCAGGAGGATATGAATACGATTATTTCCGTTATATCAAAGGTCAGCGGATCGGAACGATTTGGGGGTATGTATGCGATGGTATTTGGAAAACCGATGAAGTCGCTGCTTTACCTGCTGTGGTAGATCGACCCGAGGCTGGTCAATATAAGTATAGAGATATTGATGAAAGTGGTTCGGTAACGACAGATGATCAGTGTGTCATTGGAAATGGACAGCCTAAGTTCAATTGGGGGTGGAGCAATACGGTCGCTTATAAAAATTTCGATTTCAGTTTGTTTATGATCGGGTATCATGGCTTCGACATTTACAATTATACTCGTCAAGCCAGAACCATAGGATTGACTCCTAATCCGGAAATGAATAATCGTTGGCGTCCGGATAATGAGGCTGGTTATATCGAGGGATTTGTTAAAACACCTACTACTCGTCCGTCTTCTTTATTTGTAGAAAAAGGCGGTTTTTTGAAAGTAAAAAGTATTACTGTCGGGTATACTCTTCCCAAGAAGGCTTTACAGAAATTGAGGGTGAATTCTTTAAGATGTTATGCTTCTATTCAGAATCCGTTTTTGATAACGAAGTATTCGGGAATGGATCCTGAAGTGACATTGAAGAATCCGTTGACCTCAGGTATCGATTGGGGATATTATCCGAATGGACGTAATTATATGATAGGGCTGGACTTTTCATTTTAAAAAAGAAGATCATGAAGAAAATTATTATAAGTATTTTAGGGGTTTTATCTTTGTTCGGATGTGTTGATTTGAAGCAGGAGCCGTTGAGTTTCTTGACCCCGGAAAATGTATCGTACGACGAATCGAATATGACTACTATGGCGAATGGTTTGTATCGTGCGCTTTGGGGCTGGAACTACGGATATTGCTGCCGTTTATTTACGTTGACGTTGGGAGCCGATGATGTGATTGCCGGACAGTTGAGTAAAACTCGGGTTATCGTTATCGATGAGTTACGTGCCGATGCTACGATCAGTGAATTGGATGTGAAATATTTTTGGACGAATATGTATAATCTGATTTTGAATTCCAATTTGATGATTGAAGGCATTTCCGGTAGTTCTGGATCTTTTGAAGAAAAGAAACCCTATTTGGGCGAGGCATACTTTATGAGGGCTTTTGCATATTATAACTTGGTGAGAATTTTTGGTGATGTTCCGGCTATTATCGATTCGAAATCGGCTCAGGATGTTTTGGGTAATGAAAATATTGGTCGCAATAGGGTTGCAGATATTTATGATAAAATTATTGTTCCCGATTTGATAATGGCCGAAGAGTATTTGCCAGAGGTTCCTCGTACTCGGGATAATTCGTCTGTCGGAAAGATTGCTGCCCAGACTTGTCTGTCCGAAGTATATTTGACTATGGCAGGATGGCCTTTGAAACGAACCGAATATTATGCAAAAGCTGCGGAAAAGGCGAAACAGATAATAGAGGCTTCTTACAACACGCATCGATTGGTAGAACATTATGAAGATTTGTGGAAAGAGGTGATGAAGAGTGATAATACGGAGCATATTTTTGCCATCAATTGTTCTCGGTTGAATAGTATGGCCAGTCAATATGGTATTTCTTTTCTTGCTATGGAAGAAAATGGTTGGAGTGATTATTTAGCAGATGAGGCTTTTTATCTAAAGTATCCAGATGACGAACGGAAAGCGTTTAATTATAAAACGACCTATAATCGTGCGGGAAGACCTGGGCAAACGATCATCGTACCGTATACGCAGTCTACCATGAAGTCTCCTTTTATCAATAAGTATCGTGATTATGGGACAGATGCTGCCCAATCCGACGGAATTATTCCTATATATCGGTATGCAGACGTATTGCTTATTTATGCAGAGGCTCAGAATTTGGCGAACAATGGTCCGGATGATTTGGCTTATCGTTGTATAAACGATGTCCGGAAAAGAGCGACAGGTGGAACACCCAATGATATCCCGGAAAATCTTTCTGGCGAGGATTTTGATAAATATGTTTTCGATGAACGGGGATGGGAGTTTTTTGCTGAATTCAAGCGCTGGTTCCAGTTGGTCCGTCGTGAGAAAGTAGAAGAGTGTAACCGATATAATTCTCGTGTAGTAGAGGCTGGATATATAGATAGGAATAAAGAAAACTATTTGATGCCGCTTCCTCCGAAAGAGGTAGAATTGGCTAAATTTTCTCAAAATGCAGGGTATTGAAACCGGTTTCAAGAATTTGAGCCGAAAAGTTTATAACCTGTTCCTGAGTGGAGTAATGAATTTTTTAGATGAGAATATAGAAAATGGGTAAAGCAGACTCTTTTAGACCCATTTCCTTTTGGTTTTGGACTGAGGTAACATTTGTATAAAAAAGATTTTATATGAAAAAAATAATATTTCTGTTGTTGTTGTCGGTCGTATTTGAAAGTAAAGCTCAGACACTCTTTACTTTTGAGGATGCAGTTCCTTCGAATTGGACGGTAACGGGAGGAACTCTTTCTTTAACGGATCGTACGTATAAGGAGGGAAGTTATTCTTTAGAGTGGACTTCCAATGCGAACTCTGTGATTAATATTCCTATCGACCTTAAGGTCCTGGCTACGAATGGAACTCTTTTATATGTATATTCTCCGAAAATAACGAATGATACGATCGTTATTCGTTTTAAATATCAGGGTGCGGTTAAAAGAGAGGCTCGCATATTGTGTAACTTCCAAGGTTGGAGGGAATTTAATCGTACTTATGTGGAGTATAAAGATCAAACATCTACTCGGGTCGATAATATAGAAGTCGGTTTACATTGGAATAAAAAAGTTCTGGGAAGTCGGAAAATTTTGTTCGATAATGTAGAATTCAATAATACGACGATTACTTCGAGAGTCGAAGGTCCGCACATGATTCTCGATAAGCAATATTTAAAAGGCGATGTCTCTTATTTGGAGCTTTATGCATCGGAAAGAGATATTCCGGTGACTCAGCCTACACAAGATGAGTTGAACGGTTTGCAATTGTTACGGGAGAGGTTAGCTAGAAAAGTAAATACTCCAACTTCGGTACAGTTGAGAGTTTCGATGAATTTTATAAATGCTCTGAATATTGTCGAGAACGCGGACGGTACGTTGCGTGGAACACCGATCGATATTTCGTATAGCGCTTTGAGCGATACATATATCGAAGCGGTATTTACTCATTTATCCAATTTATCGACCAGAAGCGATTATAGAGAGACATTTTTGAAAGCGGTTCGGTATTTTCTGGATCAAGGTGTGGGAGAAGGGTGTAATTATTTTATGAGTTCGAACATGAATTTTTATACAGCAGGTATGAATATACCGGCTCATGTAATAGATGTTGCGTATGCTTGTGAAGGGGAGTTGCGCCAACGTCTTTTAGATTTCGCCCAATGGTTCTCATATTATAATGAGGTATATCGTTCGGAAGAGGCATATAAACAAAATTTGGTATCGGATTATATGTATCTGTATTTGTCTCATTTCCCAGCTATAGCGGCATATCAGACAGATGATGCTGTTGCCGTGAGGGAACTGAAGGCGGTAAAGCGTTATATGGAACGTAGTACAGAATATACACCGGGATGTAAAGGTATATTGAAACCCGATGGGACGGGATTTCATCATAATACTCATTATAACAATTATATGTATTCGTATCAGCCTTGGACCGTATGTATGTGGTATATGCGCGGAACTCCGTTTCGGATAGCCGAGGATGCTTATGAACGGTTCAAGAAAGCCGTGCTTTCGGAGTATATTATGGCTACGAAAGGTTCTCTTCATTATTTTGCCAATACGTTTGCCGGACGTAATCCGTTCGGTGCTGGTATAACCTTGGCTTATAGCAATGATCATTTTAATAAATTGATAGAGACTGGTGTTGATATTAAAGGTGATAATGCTGAGTTGAAGGCTGCTTACAATTATTTTTCGGGAACGAATACTTATGCTGTAGATGTTGCCGATTATAGCGGTTTTTATGCATTTAATTATAGTCCGGCAGCAATTTTCAGAAAAGATAATTGGGTCGTATCGATGCGTTCTATTACGACGAAATTTTGGGGGGCCGAAATATATAGCGGTCAAAATAGGTTCGGACGTTATCAAAGTCATGGAAGTTTGGATGTGCTTTATGACGGAACTGTAGCAGAAAGCGGTTATCCGACTACTGCTGCCGGTTATGATTGGAATGTCGTTCCGGGAACGACGACGGTACATTATACCTCATGGTCGAAAATGATGCCGAAAGAGTCGACTACTCAGCGTTTCGATCAGTTCAGTAAAGAGAAAAATTTCTCGGGAGCTTTGGCGTGGAACGATTGCGGTGTTTTTGCAACGGATTTCGACCAAATTGATAGATGGGGTGGTACGGTATGCTATACTTCGACGAATTTGGTATTCAAGAAGACGATGTTTGCCTTTGGCGATATGGTTGTATGTATAGGAAGCGATATTGCTTCGTCTGGGACTTATGATGATGATATGATTACGGCAACTAATTTATTTCAAAATGTTGTGACCGGATCGGTCGGAGATTTGATCGTAAACGGAGAGGTTGCTCAGCAGGGTGAGAGAACGATCAACTCTGCTACGACAGATAATTGGTTTATTACTCCTGCCGGTACGGGTTATTTCGTACCTAAAGGTAATGATCCGATTGTTTTAAAATTCGGAGAACAATCTACTCCGAATCAGACGGGGGCGGACTGTGCGAATCCGACGACTGCATTGATTGCGGCGAAAGCATATATCAATCATGGTGTAAAACCTTCCGGGGCAAAGGATGTTTTTGTCCTTCTTCCTGCAACGACGACAGAGGCAATGAGCCAGTTTGCCATGAGGATGCGTAGCACTCAGGCAAAAATATTCACAATAGAATCTCAGACAGATAAAGTACATGCTTTGACTTACTTACCGAACAATACGACCGCGTATGCTTTTTATGATGCGGTAAGCGATTTGGATTTCGGAATAGTAAAAGCGACTACATTCAGGCATTTGTTGATGGTAAAGAGGGATGTCACTTCAAATCGGTATAAATTTGCGGTTTGTAATCCTGATTTGTGTCCCGAAAGCGATGCTGTTTATGTATGGCATTCTACACCGACGTCTACGACTTTGACGATAAATGGCAGTTGGGATTTGGTTACTCCTGTAGAAGGGGTTGCCATACAAAGTAGGACGAACACTGAAACGTTGATCAATGTAACAATGAAAGAGGGAGAGCCTGTCTATTTCGATTTGAAAGATCCGAATGATACAGGTATACGTGATTATATCAGTGATAGAAATCATATAAGAACCGAAAGAGTATCGGATGGAGTTAAATTTATATTTGATTATCCAATGAATTCAGCTATGGATGTGAAAGTCGTTTCGGTAGATGGTAAGGTCTTATTTTCCGACTTTTTGCTTTTTAGAGATAAGTTTGAATATTTTATTCCGAAAGAGTTTTTTACGAAAGGGATGAATATTGTTCGTTTGGTGTATGGAGGGGAAGTAAAGACTTTTAAATTAATTTTCTGATAGGATAAAATAATTTTAAGAAAAAATACTTATAAGATTTAGAAAATGGATGGTATGAAGAATAGATTTTTGATTGTTATAATTGCCTTTTTCTGTGTCGTTTTTTATTCGGTGAGCCAACCTTTGAAGATAGATATGCAGTCTGTTTTTAAAGGTGACTATAAAGTTCAGGTTTACCAGACCGACATGGGAGGAGGCGGATATATTACGGGTATCGTTCAGGACAAAACGAATCCGGATGTATTGTATGCCCGATCGGATGTTGCTGGTGTATTCAAGAGTGTAGACGGGGGAAAATCTTGGATACCTCGAAATGGAGGGTTAGATAAGATGTCCGATCATTATTGCCATTCGATGGCATTGGATCCATTCGACAACCAGTCGTTATTGCGTGCTACAGGAGATGTTCGTGATTTCCGTTTTATCGGACGGATTCATAAATCGACGGATGGAGGTAAAAGTTGGTATTTGGTAAAATCGGGTTTAGACTATTATGGAAATGGTCCTACTCGTCAGTTCGGGGAATTGATATGTTACAATCCGAATAAAAAGGGTGAAGTGGCTGCCGGTTCGTATTCGAAAGGAATATGGCTGAGCAAAGACGGAGGAGAAACTTGGAAATATTCAGGATTGTCAGGTGACCGTATTTCGTGTGTCAAGTTTGATAACAATCGTATTTATGTAGGTACGATTTCGGACAAAGCGATGTTTAAAGGTGATCTGGATAAGAATAGAATAAAAGAGAAGTTGGCCGAACTTCAAGACTTTCCACGAAATAAGACCGGACGTTTGTATATGTCGGATGACGGGGGCAAACATTGGCAAGTTTTATTTGAAAGTGATAAAGCTGCTTTATATGAATTAGTGATTGCAGATAATGGAAATACGGTGTTGTTCGCTTCTCAACCAGGAGTATATCGCAGTACCGATGGCGGGCGGAGCTTTTCGATAGTTGAAGATTTGCCTCATCAACTGAAATACCGTACGTTAGTGCAATCCGATTTAAATCCTGATGTCCTTTATGCAGCAGAAGAGTTTCCTACAAAATATCCGGTGACCATCTATAAATCTGAAGATAAAGGTGCATCATGGCTCCCTATTAGTCCGAATTGTAAACCGGAAAACATGTTCGAATTTCCTAAAGAATGGCATGGACGTAGGCCCGAGAAAATCGGTAGTGCCGTTTCTCATATTTTGCCAGATTGCAAGGATCCGAATAAACTATATATTTCGAATTGGTGGGGTGTGACGATTACTTACGATGCCGGAAAGAATTTTTATGGACATCAATTTAAAGGTATCGGAATCATTTGTTGCGAAACGTTGATAAAACATCCCACTCTGGATGGCGTTTGGGCATGTGGGGTTTGTGACCATGCTCCAGCTCTTTCGTTTGATGACAGTAAGTCGTACAAAATGGCTCCGATAACGGTGGGCCCAGGAAGAACTGCCAGTTTTTCTATGCGTGATCCGGAGTTGCTTTTGTTTGCTGCTCAACGGAAAGGACAATATATGAGATTGTACAAGAGCAAGGATATGGGAAAGACCGGTCATATCGTATGGGAGCAGAAAGGTCAGAACTTTTTACAAGATATAAAAGAAGACCCTTTGGTACCGGGACGTTTTTGGGCTTATATGGAAGGTAATATCGATACGAATGTTGATGGTGAGATTCCTGCAGGGATATATGTTAGCAATGATTTCGGAGAGGAATGGGAAAAAGTGAATAATCCTTGTTGGGGAAATATCGAAACGTTACCTGCGGAAGAATTTAAAATCGACAAGGATTTGACACCTATTGTAAATTATCAGCATAAAAACGGATGCGGGACGGGCCAGATGATGGCTCTCGATTCGCAGAAAAAGGATGTTATTTATGTTGGAGAATGGACCGAAGGTATTTTCAGAAGTGATGATGCCGGAAAAAATTGGGAAAGAGTCGATAAAAAGTTACCGTTCGATAAAAAGAAAAATAGTGTTTTATCGTTGCTGTATACCGATCCGGATAAGAGCGGTGTCGTATATGCCGGTTTTTGGAATGGAGGGTTGTGGAAAAGCGAGGATTATGGTGAATCATGGTCTCAGGTAAAACCTCGGGGACTAAAGAAGTACAATGCCAGTTCATTTTCGATAAGTAGAGATAATAGTGGGCGTCCGTTGATGGTGTTGGCTTGCTCTAATCATCCTTTGGGGGATACGCCTACTCGTCTTTTTATCAGTACGGATATTGACGGAAAAGAATGGACGGATATTTATGATGCTTCGTTAGGTTGTTTACGTTGGATTTCAGTTGTTTCCGATGCAAAAAAACAGCGGATACATGCGGCAACGGCCGGAAGCGGAATATTTTATTTTGATATTTTTAAGTAATGTAATAATAGGAGATAAAGTATAAACCGAAATAATAAAAAAATATTGTAAAATGAGTATGTATAAGAGGATAATAGGGATATTTATTTCTACAATTCTATGTGCCGGTTCGAGTGCACAGAAATTCACTCCGTATGAGTATTTATTAAAGTTTGATTTCGATGAATTGAATAAACGTGCTGCTGCAGAATATTTGGTTCCTGTCAGACCGGGAGATGGCAAAAAATTCCCGTTTTGGAACGGCTGTGCTCCATCGTTTATCTATGCTCCGGTTTTTGAGTTCGCTCCAGTAAAAAAAGCAGCTTACTATGTTTTTTCTATAAATGATACCATTACATTTAAATCTAATTCGGTGTTGTCATCTTTGTCTCAAGTGTGGGATAAAGTTCCGGTAGGAAAAAACAATGAATTGGTAGTGAAGTCGTTCGATAAGAAGGGACAATATATAGGGGATGCCGGTCGTCGCACATTTGAAAAAAAGGAGGTATTCGAAGGTCCATATATACAGAATACCCGTTCTTATAAAGAAGCAGCGTTGAAAGGAATGTTTTATTTTTGTCATCAACCGTATTTCAAACATTGGATTACTTCTCAGGAACCGGATATGAGCTATATTCATAATGCGTATCCTTGTAAGATTATCGGAGCAACAGTATCGATGGCAGTTATGATTGCGAAATTCAATCCCGATTTCGGAGAGAGTGCTGAGAGGATCGCGAAAAATGCGGCACAGTTTTTGATAAATCAAAGTCGTCCGCAGGGTACGTCTTTGGCATTTTTCCCTCCGACTTATTATGGAAATCAATTGACTGCCCGAAGTCCGGAGAATATCGGGAAGACGATGATGATGGAAGCGGTGCAGGCAGCTAATGCTTTTCTCGATTTGTATGATTTGGTGCATGAAGAGATTTATTTGAATCAAGCATTGGGAATCGCTCGGACTTATTTGAATACACAGTCAGAAGATGGCTCATGGCCTGTTAAAGTAGATTTCGAAAGCGGAGTTCCGGTTAATGATGTGAAAGCTATTCCGATAGATTTGATTTCTTTTTTTGATAGATTGAAATCCCAATATGGATATACAGACTTTAGTTCTGCTCGGGAAAGAGCATTCAATTATATTAAAAAAGAGATATGTCCGGCTTATGATTGGCATGGGCAATTCGAGGATGTTACCGTATTGCTTAAACCGTATGATAATTTGACGAATTGTACAGCTGCGCCTTTTGCCAAGATGGTGCTAAATGATAAGAACTCGACAAAAAAAGATATACAGTATGCTTTGGAGTTGATGCGTTTTTGTGAGGATCAGTTTGTAATATGGGATACCCCTAAAGGTAAAAACGGTATTTATCCGATAGGGACGCCTTGTGTATTTGAGCAATATCATTATCAGACACCGGTAGATGCCAGTGCTTGTAATGTGATAAATGTCTTGATGGCAGCGTATGATAAGACGAAAGATCCGCTATTATTGGCTAAGGCTGTAAGTCTGGCGAATACGATTACGGTATGGCAAGATGCTTCTTCCGGATTCTTGGCTACGTTGTGGATAGTGAGACCGGGAAAAAGTTTTTGGATGAATTGTGCTCTTGAATCAGTGAAAACTCTTCTCTTTTTAGATGAATATATCAGTGGATTAACTGGAAATTGAATATTTTTCTTTAATATATGATTTCATTGTTGAAATATTTTTTGCCGCTTATTGGTTTGTGGGTATCTCTTCCGGTCATTTCTTCTGTAGTCGATACCGTAGAGGTGAGAAGTAAGAAGATGAACCGGGATATTCCTTGCGTCGTTATTACGCCTGATAGAATGACTGGTGGGTTTCGATGCCCGGTTTTATATCTTTTGCACGGGTATAGTGCAAAAGGATATAGGGATAGTCATAAAGTTTGGGTCGATAATATCAAAACTGAACTACCACGAATTGCCGACCGGTACGGAATGATAATCGTTTGTCCGAATGGGGAAAATAGCTGGTATTGGGATAGCCCAAAAGATAAGAACTCTCGATTCGAAACGTTTATATCAAAAGAACTGATAAAATATGTAGATGATCATTATTATACGGTTGCCGACAGAGATGGGCGTGCTATAACAGGTTCCAGCATGGGTGGACATGGTGCATTGTGGTTGGCTATAAGGCATCAAGATGTTTTTGGTGCTGCGGGCAGTATGAGTGGTGGCGTCGATATAAGGTCGTTTCCTGATAAATGGAATATTCATAGTCTATTAGGAGACCGAGCGAAGAATAAAAAAGTATGGGATAAGCATATGGTTATAAGCCAGCTTAATAAATTGAAAAATGGGAATTTAGCTTTAATAATAGATTGTGGGTGTGATGACTTTTTCTTATCCGTGAATAGTGACCTTCACCGAAGACTACTGGAGCAAAAAATTGATCATGATTATATTATTCGTCCAGGAGGACATACTTGGTCATATTGGAATAATTCAATTGATTATCAAATATTATTTTTTAGTAATTTTTTTTGTAAAAACAGGTTGAACTATAGATAAAATTTAATGTCGTAATTGGACGCTTGACTATGAAAATTGGGGTGCTATTATGTCTTTGATAATTTTTTGTAAGGCTTTTGGACACTTATTTGGAAAGATATAAGTATTTGAAATGAGAGAAAGATTGTAAATTATTTAACGGAGGCGTATTTTTAGTTCTGTTTGTGTGGGATAAATCGGTATAAATAGGGATAATAGGAGAATGTAAAAATGTGGTAGAGTATGTATTTTAATATGGATGTTTTTAAGTATAGCAATTGAATATCGGGTGGTTTCAGTTGTAACATAAAAGAAAACCGTATACCTAAAGTAAAGAATGGTATACGGTTTGGCATTATAAAAAATTTATATTAAAATTTCCATCCTAAAGCAAGTTGGAATACACTATTTTTAGGGTCAGAATCTTTAATTGCTTTTGTGGCACTAATAGTATAACGGAATCCTGCGGTCAGTCCCATTTCGGTTTCATATCCAAGTCCTACCCCAATAGCGAAATCACAAACGTTTGTAGCGTCTTTAATACTATAACTTTCGTCTCCTATTTTACTTTTTCCAACAACTCGAAAACCAAGTTGGGGACCAAGTTCCAGATTTAGTCCTTTCCACAGGTACCCTTTTACCATAACAGGGATTTGTATATAATCTAATTTGGCTGCCACCTCATTATATTTACCTCCTTGCATGGCATATTGTAGTTCTGGTTGAAGAGCTACATAATCGTTGAAACGAATATTGGCAAACCCTCCGATTACAAGACCGGGACGAACATGGTATGATGTTTCTGTCAAATTTGCGAGAGAAAGTCCTGCTTTAACTCCGAATCCAATTTCTTGACCGAAAGAATAAATGGCTGTAAGAAATACCATTGTTGTTGTAAGTACAAATTTTTTCATATTTCTTTATTTTGTGTCTTGGGAGGCAGCGAGACAGATTCATTTATAAAATATGACCTCCACAACACTTCTGTTGCATATTTTATTATGCAAAATAAATGTATTGTATTTATTGTGTCAATGTCAATTTCTCTGTTTTTATGTTCTTTTTTAATGTTTTTTGTAAAAATGTGCTTTAGGTTGAAATTTTTTGAGTTGCTAAATAATTCTTTTATCTATGATTTATATAGAAAATCCCTGCAAATATATGTTGTATATGTTGCAGGGATTTTTGTAATTAGAGGTTTGTATGATAAAATATGTGTTTATAATGACCAGTCAGAAGGTGTACATTGTTCCTTTACGCTTTCAGGAATTACTGGGAAAAATTTTATACCGGTCAACTGTTCTATTTCGGTTACGGATTTGCAATAGTTTTTTAATAGGCTGGCATCATTTTCTATAGCTTTGTGTTCGAGCCAAAAACCGATGGCTTTCAGCTCATTTGCCGAACATTCAGGTATGGGTTTTCCGGAAGAACCACTTCTGGTGCGTAGTATGACTTTAAAATAATGAGTTGGAACTGGGCAGTCTTTTGAGATTTGACTCTCATTATTACCGTTACAGCCATCCCTTGTTGTTGTATAGTTGTTTCCGAAGTAGCAACCTGTAACAACGTAAAGTGTATCATTGCAAATATTATCTCTGATTTTTCCTTCTAATGTACCCCAGATACCTCCATTAAAGTCTCCTGATTGGGGGGTCATGTTGGACGCGTAGAATGTCTGATTGTTTAATTCATCATTTGCCGTACGGTCAGCCGACGGAATTTGATGTCCTCTGGAATAATTTCGATAAAATGTTAGTCCATCTGTTCCATATAATTTAGGTTGATATTGTTCTTCTATTAAAGGATCAGCGGCCCAAGCCTCGGTTCTTCCACTTCCTCCCCGATAGGACGAATGTAATGGATATGCAACCCAATGTGCAGCATGCATGTTTTTATCGAAACACATCGTATAATTTCGAACTTTTCGGTTATTTAGGGTTGCAGAATGAGTGATATATTGATAATTATTTATAGTAAGATTTAATTGAGGTAATTCTACCAATGGATATTGTGTTACATTACCGAAATCAATAATATTTGTAGATGTGGTACCTGAGGATAGCTTGACGTCGTCGACACGTATTTGGTTAGAAACGGTTGTTTGAAAACGGAAATGTAAAGTTGAAGTTTCTTGTTTTAATGAAAAAGAAACAGTGGCTAAATCCCATTCTTTACTATTATCCCTGCTATAAGTCAGAGGTATCCAAGATATTCCGTCTTTGCTTATTGATATAGTTAGATGAGAAAAATTGAACGCATTGGCTTCTTGGCAGCCAAATGTAAATAAAAAGTCTTTTTGGTTGTTCGGGATGGTAATATTTTCTATAACAAAATAACTGTTTGCCGATGAGAAATAAAGATTATTTGCTCCGGAGGCTTGTCCTCGATAAGCGTTTGTAGGATTAAAGTTAGAGAACCAATCGTTTCTAACACTTAAACTTATAAAAGAATAGGTAACAGTTCCACTCCCTTCTCCGTTTTTATTATCCCAGCCATTGAATTGGTCAAGATATGGCCAATAGGAGCCATTATAAGTCTTGGTGGCAATTTCTTTATCAAAGTTATTACTATAATATATTGTTGTATTGATATTATTTTTTCGTTTGACAGTAATTTCTTTTGATATAACATTTTTAGGTGTTTTTGCCTTAGTTGTGATAGTCAGTTTATAATTTTCACCTGAAGGCAAGTCTTTTATTGTAATTTTATCTTCTCCGGCATCTCCGGTATTTTTATCTATTTTTAGAGATTGATGACTGGTTGTTGCTTCCCAGGGATAATTACTTTTGATGGTAATTACATTTTTACTGGCATCCGATTCATTGAATGTCAATACAACATGTGATACGTTTAGAAATGCATCTTCTTCATTTATGGGTTCGTCATTTTCGTTAGAATCAGAGCACCCAGACATAACAGATGATAAAAATACCAAGAGTGAAACGTAAAAAACAGATTTTTCATGAAATTCTTTATTATTTGATAATATAAATGCAAATTAAGGTTCTAAAACTATATGTAGAACTATCAATGCGTCAAATTAATCATTCAAATTATCAAAAAAGCTTGTTTTGATAATTTGAATGTAGTAGAATATGACGATTTTATATCTGTTTTTTTAGAATGGATAACCGATTGCTAAATGAAATCCTAAACTGTTCTTGAAACTTGACATATTATAATAATGCGGTTTATCAGGATTTTCATATGGAGCATGCAGTCCGATTCCTAAATCAGCTCGGAGTACGATATAGCTTATGTCATAGCGTAGTCCGAAACCCGTACCTAAGGCGATATCTTTTCCAAAAGTTTTTAGTTCCAGCTTTCCACCAGGTCTTTGCGGGTCATTTTTCAGTAACCAGATATTTCCGGCATCCATGAAAATTGCACCATGAAGGCTTCCCATAATTTTGAAGCGGAACTCGACATTGGCTTCGAGTTTGAAGTCTCCAGTTTGGTCAAAATATCCATTCGCTTTATCGGCATCGGGCCTATAGCTTCCAGGACCGAGAGAGCGGATTGTAAATGCTCGTATGCTATTTGCCCCTCCGATATAGAATTGTTCACTATATGGCATTACTTTAGAATTGCCATATGCATGTCCAGCTCCTACCATAAATCTGGATGCTAACCAGTTGTCTCCCCACAACCTGCGATAATATTTCAGTTCAGTCGTCCCCTTTACAAATTGGGAAAATTGATTTCCAAAAAGTTCTTTCTGGCCTTTTTTCCCTGCTAAATCCATGATTCCGGCTAAAATATTTCCAGCAGAAGTAGCAGACGTTTGCCAGAATATTCGATTATTTTGATTTTTCCCAAAACTTCGATCAAATGTATAAGTGTATCCGGTTGTAGGAATAAACTGGTTTTTGAAACTCAGAGCAATAGCTTGGTTTTCTTCCAAAGTTTTATCGAATGAGCTGGTTGTATTTAAAAGTTTGTTATATACCAGCTTTACTGGGGTCAAAGTATGATAACTTGATGAAGAAGTTTGAAAATCATAATTAGCAGAAGCGTTGAATGATAACATACGGAAATAATGCGGACGATTCATTAAGTCAGCTCCCAATTGGAAATAAGTTTTTGCGCCATATTTCCTGTTGTGCTTGATAAAGCGAGGTACTAATAAGCGTGGAAAAGTTAATGTACCGTTGATGCCTAATTCGTATGAGTTCAATAACGATGATTTAGCTCCTTTTACTTTTTTGCCGGTTTGCCATTCATATGAACCATTAAGTTTTACGGATAGAATTTCTCCGGCTCCGAATAAATTCTTTTTGCTGACACCAAAAGTCATGCCGGGTCCGATAAAGCTGTTAGACTTAGAAGATACATCAACTTCAAATTCTGATTCGAGTGGGATGTCGAATGCAGCATCGATAGCAACATTTAATGAATCAGATCCTTTTAATGAATCTATGGGAGTTACATTCAAATTTACATAGCGAAATATATTTAGTTTGCTCAAATTTGTTTGACTTTGGTCTTGTTTTTCTACTGAATATATTTCTCCTGGTTGTAATGTTATATTACTGGGCAATACAAATTTTCGTAGATGCATTGGTTTCTGAAAGGTAACTTTCATATTCTTATAATGTAAGCTGTCTAGATTTCCTTTTCCGTTTGCACTTGCCAAAAATACATTAATGTCTCCTACTTTATAAGCTTTTAAAGCTTCTGCAGGAACTCCTTTTCCAATAATCATTTTTAAATTTATGCCAAAAGCTTTTTGCGTTGTATCAGCCAGATATTCAATATATTCAGGACGAAAGTAAAAATAACCGTTGTTCCTTGCCAAAGTTGCGATACGACTTCTTTCGGCAGATAAAGTGTCAATGTTATATTGTGAACCGACATGAAGAAGAGTATTTACTCGGCTACTGTCGATTAGTTGAGTAAGCGGGGATGTCGGTTCTGGAAATGAAATACTGTCATAGAAAGATGGAGGAGGAACTATGACTTTATAACTGATTCTTGCCTTTTTTGTTCTTTTTATTATATATCAATTTATATTGAGTATGAGCACCGAAATAACCGAAATTGCTCAATATATCGTCAACGACTTTTACTCGCAATTCTGGATTTACATTGGATATTAGCACAGGTTCTTTGGCAAATTTGTTATAAAACCAATGTTTAAAACCTTTTTCTTTTTTAGGAGGATTCATATGATTATAAACCCATAGACCAAAAGGAAACGGAGAACGAATATATGGACTGAAGAGGGGATTATTAGGTTTTACTGAAAGGGGAGACTTGATGGCCGATTTAACTTCTCCGGGAACTTTCATCCCGTTAGCTCCTTCTATTTCCATTTTTTTTACTCCGGTATATAAAACATCTCCTTCTGCCAAACGTTTAGTTGTAGAGCAGCTGGTAAATATGAAGAATAGTGATAGTAAAACTATATATATGTTGTAAAAGAGCTGTTTCATTTTTCAGTATTTTTAGATTTTCTTGAACTGATGCGGAATAGCTCACTTAATTTGAATAATTTTTTACGGACAACAAATCCAACTCCAGTTTGTGTTATTTCTCCTTCAAGAATACTTTCGTAACCCGTATGGTGGAAGAGTTTAATTAACATGTTTTCTCTTTTATCGAGCATATATTCCAAAGAAACGTCATCAATGAGGTTTTCTTTTAAATTCTGATTGGTATTATCATCAGGGCTGAAACTGCCGCCGATAACAACTTTAAATCTGTCATTAAAAAGAGTTTTTGATACTTGGTAGGAGTAGTCGGTGTGGGTTCCTGTGCCTCCGGGAGTTCCATCGTCATAACTATCGATTCCAAAACTGACATCGATGTTTTTAAGGTTGTTTTGTGCCCATTGATTTAGCTCTTTTGTTATAAAGGAGTTTAGTGGATTACCTGTTGCAATTTTGGAAGATGAAGACCCTGGTCCCGAATATGTATTATATATAAGTAGGTTCATTGCTTGTGTAGCCCTTTGTTCTGCAGTTAGAGCCATAAGTTCATTTTGAATTGTCAGGTCTTGTGGTGCTGATACGTCGAATGTTATAGCTAAGTTTTCGAGCGAATTTTTTATATTAATGCTGACATCGAATGTGACCGGACGACTTGTTTTATCATCTTCAGTAACATTGATGCGGAGAGGGTCTATAGCTGTAATGTTCATATTGGGGTCTGCTATGTTTCCACTCCAGGAAACATAACTGCCTTGTTGGATATTAAAACTTTTCTCTGCAATAATAGGAGGCGAATAACGTACAGTTCCTCCTGTCAGCTCATATCGTCCGGTAAATCGGCTATCACCGAGTGAATTCATGGAATAGGACAGATTGCCTCCGCCTTGCAGATTAATTCGATTTTTACCGTCGGCCGATAGATTGACAGCTAATTTTACAGCACTGGCAATGTTTACATTTACAAGTATATCCATCCCTCCGATACGGGATACGGGTATGGAGTCTTCTTCTACGACTGTAGTATCATTAAAAGAGACGAATGTAACCATATTTTGAGTTTCCTGTTTTATATCCAGAGGTGAGTCTTGCATTACATAAGTTACATCTGTTCCGTTTAATAATCCGATATTGCCTCGCAACCTTAATTCATCTACAGCACCATTTACGGTTAAATCAAGGTCCGAAAAAGCTTTTCCATAGACCATTGATTTATTATTCTTGGATACGTTAACTAATTGGAATTCTGTTGCAGTTATTGATAAGTTGGTCAGGATGTGAGAAAATTCTTGAAAGTCAACATTCCCATTAATAACTAAAGGTTGTTTGTTAGGACCGTTTATAGAATACTTTTGGAATAATATTTGGTTGTCGACTATTTTAAGTTGATCTGATGAAAAGCCAAAGGATGTACCTATCATGGGGACATTTACAGATGTCGACATTAATTGCAAATATCCGTTGATGAGAGGTGAGTCTGTATTTCCTGTTATTTTCATATTCCCTTTTAGGCTCCCTTGCAATCCAGCCATTCCAGAGAGAAATGGATTTACAGTCTCAAGTGGAAGTGATGGTATATCGACAGTTACCCCAATAGAATTTTTGTCATTTGTATCGTAATTACCTGAAATAGTTAAAGCTTTGGTTTCGTTTATTATTAAATCTGCATTGACTTGTTGTCTATTGATCGAATCGAGTTTATAATATACACCTAAATTGATGTCCCCGATTCTTTGTTTATTATAATTCATGTCGGAAATACCGATAGAACCTTGTACATCTACTTGTTGTTGAGGGAGATATAAGTTCATATTTGTAGAGAAGATGCCTCCTAATGGTGGAGCAAAAGGAGAAACACTTAATAGAGATGCAATGTCCAATCCGTCTATTTTTATGTTTAGTGCTCCTTTTTTATATATGTTTTTATCGGCGGGTTGAAGAATTATATTTTTACCAGCAGCTTTCATTGTCAGGTCTGCATCCAAGCTGTTGTCAAAGAAATATTCAATAAAGTTATTTTTATTGACGGTCCATGGTTCAAATCCGAGTATTGGGTCAGGTAAAAAAGAAATTCGTACTAAACTATCTTGTAGCCATGCTTCATAACCAAAGTTGAATCCCTGTTCTCCTGAACGATTCTTTTGTTTGCATCTCATCAACATATGATTGCTCTCTATGTATCCAGACATTCCTACCTGTGCAGCTTGGTCTAAATTTCCTGGAACATTTCCGATATGTAAATGGTATACAATTTTAGAACTGTCACGTCCTTGATGTGCATACATGCGTATCGTATCAATTTGTATTCCGCTTTTGACAAGTTGATCGATGTCGGCTTTTATATGGAATGGGCGTTTTTCTGAAGATTCTACTTCAACTCCAGCTTGTTTAAAATCTATTCCTGCAGGTTCTAAAATAGATTTTAAAAAATCATTTTTGGATGCTTGAGCTGAAAAAGAGAATGGTGGAAGTTGCTGTTCTAGGGATGCAAGATTAAATTGCCATTCTTGCAGTTGTTTTTCCAGTAATTGTTGGGTATTTTCAATTCCCTTTGTTAGTATATCTATTCCTACCGGAGAGTCAAAACGGACAGATATATTATCAGCTGCAAATTTACCGTGAATGAAATCTTTGTCAACATTAGTATTGAGAGTTATTTGTTTTAGTTTATTCTCTTTGGAATTCATTCTTAATATAAAGTCCTTGATATTGACATTCGCTGAATACTTATCTTTTTGATCAGTTGATCCTTCAATATCAAGATGCATACCCATCGAAAGAGGTGAAGAAGAAAAATGCATTTTTTCTAAGTTTAATTGGTTGACAGGACCAAAAATATGAGCTTGAATGAGGTCAGGGCTCAATACTCCATTTATTTCTAAGTCTATATCCAGAGCTTCAGCATTACAAGATAATGCCCCACTTAGTATTTGTTTGTTTAATGAGGCTTTCAGTTCTATATTCTCATAATTATACCCATTATATTCTGCTTGATTTATGTTTATTAAAGCATTGGTAAATGTTTTTTCTGAAAGAAAGTCAAAGCCTTTTCCTTTAGCTTTGGCTTTGACAGATAATAGACCGAGAGAGTCTTTCGGCAAAAAACTTTTTACAGAAAAAGAATCAATAAGTAGAGCCATATCATAGACTTCTCGTTTTGGATTTATAAGTCCAGAGAGCGAAATTTTTCCATTGTCTGTGATAAGATACATATCTGGTCGATAGTTTTGTCCTGCAATGGATATTTGACCGTTAAGCTTTATGTTGTTGGGAATTATAATACGGTTTCGTAAAGCTGTATCAAGCAAAAGAGTTTTTACAAAATCTAAATGATTGAAATTTCCCTGCCATTTAAAATCACCGCTCATTTTCTCAGGTTGAGTGATAGAGTTTAGATTTCCGTTGCTGGTTAATACTGCATGTCCAGGAAAGTTTATGTTTATCTCTTTTATCTTTACTTTTCCTAAAGTTCCTGTAATGTCAGCGTTTGCAATAAGTTTTTCCACAGGAAGTAGTTTTAGTTCCTTTTTTATAGAAGGATATAGAGCATAAATATCGGCAATACCTATTTGTGCATCTAACAAGAAAGATAAAGGTGTTGAGGGGGCCATTTCTGATATAGACATCCCTATATTAGCCTTAGCTCGTATATCAGAAGTATATGTTTTCAGTGCAAATTTTTGTAAAGACAGCTGCACAGAATCCATAAAGAATATACCGTTACTTTGGATGATAGAAATCCCGGACCGTTCATTTAGAGACAAATGTTTGAGATTAGCTTCTATTTTACTACCTCGATTATATAAAGAATCGATTAGCATATTAATGTTGTTGGCAGAGATGTAGTTTAGGTCTAATCCTGGTTCCGGTATATGATTAGGAAGTCCGTATGTGGCCTGATTATCAGTTAATTTTATGTGATTAGCTTGTACAGTCCACGGGAGAGATGCTTTATCAGGTATATCGGACTGTGTTTTATTATATCGGGCTGTATCGGCCAAATATGAATATTGGCCTTGCTCTATCAGTAGCGAGTTTACATCAACTGTTTGTTTTCCTAAATCAATAAGTCCTTGTTTAAGCAAGGCATTTTTGATTTTTACACATAAGTCTGTTTGAGGCTCAGACATTTGCATTGTAAAAATTATATCTGAAAGTGCAAGTTTTCGTACATCAAAAATCCATTTTATCGGAGTACTTTCTGATTTTAGTGTGTCAGGCTCGCTTTCTCCTAAAGAGAGATTAACCTGTCCTCCCTTTAATATTATTCTTGGAATTTTTGCCTCTTCTGTAACTAAGTTTGCTGAATTTACAGATAATATAAAATGTTGGATATCACCTGAAATCTTAAATTGGGAAGTACTATCTGAATAAGAGAATTGGGTATTTTTAAATGAAAATTGATTGACTTTTACTTGTTTCTTTAATAACGGATTCAATGCAATATCCAAATGTAACTCTTCTGAGTGAAGAAGTGTATCTCCTTGTTCTGTAATTACCTGGCTATGTTCTATGACAAGGTCTAAAGGAAAAGAAAGCCTAATCCTTTCGATTGAAATTTGCATACCCATATTTGTTGAAATATATTCCGTTGCAATATTTTTTATCCAATTCTGTATTGTGGGTATATATAATAAGACCGGTAATGAGATAAGAATTGCCAGTATACAAATAAGAAAAACAATAATATATTTAAATATTCTTTTCATAAAGATTTGAAACCCTCCGAGTATTGCATATTTAGTGCTAAATATACACAAACTTACTGAAATGGAAAAAACAATTTTCTATTTGTTATGCAACATCTGTTTATATATTTTAATAAACATCTTGTCTATAGTTTTGTTTAATAAAATAAGATGAATTTAAAATATAGATTTATGAAAAAATTGATATTTACGTTGGTTCTAGTATTAGGAATTGCTGTACCTCTAGTGATGGCAGGAGATAATAATAGTATTTCGTACGACCAGTTACCATCGGATGCTCGTAATTTTATTGAAAAAATGTTCCCAGGAATAAAGGTTGTAAAATGTGAACGAGAAATGCCTTGGACCCGGTATGATGTAAAATTGGCAAATGGGTATGAACTCGAATTCGATAGAGTAGGACAATGGTTAGAGATTGAAACGGAAACAACTCCATTTTCTCCCGTTTTGTTAAAGTTAATTCCTGCAGAGACTGTCAGTTATGTCAATACGCAACATCAGGGAAGTGATATAAAAAAAATAGAACGTAAGAAAAATGGTTATAAAGTAAAAGTAGATAACAAGCACGTATCTTCAGATATTCATTTTGATAAAAGTGGAAAATGGAAGAAAACCGAACATGATGATTAACTAAATTCTATATTTAAAGCGGAAATATTCTGAAAATTTTTGATATTTCCGCTTTTCTTTTGTATTTGATTTGAGAATAATTTCAAGTGATATACCTTCTTTTAAGAACATTTATTCACCGGAAAACGCTCTACCAATACCAATTAAGCGATCATACCGTTCTCCTGGGACACGATGATATACTTTGACCAAATATTCATTTTTGGTTTCATAAAAATTCCCTTCTATATTTGCAGGAGTTCCCTTGGTTGTCCCATGTGGGATGAAAAGATATTGATAATTGTAGGAACCCTGTTTTAGATATAATGCTTTTTCGTATCGTTTGGTCTCAAAATTATAAACCATTTTGTTTTGGTCGTTAAATTGTCCGTTGGTAAATTCTCCATCTATATATATGGTTCCGGGTATTAAAGCATTATCATAATCGAGTGTAAAATGTACGATGAAATAATCGGCTTCTACATCACTATTATCGGCATCACTTTGTCGTATGGTGAAATGTCCGTATTGGGTTTGGTCAAATACATAATTCCCTTGATTACGAAGACGGTCAGGGAATAAATCAACATGGTAATATGGATCGAAGTATTGGATACTTTCCACATTTATTCCGGCATAGCGGGTGCTTACCATTTCGAATCTACGGTACTCATTTCCTGCTTCGAAAATGAGGTTGGGATTATGGGCGTATACTAATTCGTTTGATTTTACATATAAAGGGTGGTTTATTTGAGTTTGATTGTCGAGACGATTGTTTTGTGATATATATATTTTTAAATCAGTTTGGGGGTTTCTTATATTATAATTAGGATGTAAAATTGAAAATTCGAGTTGTTGATGAGATTTATTATAATCGATGTCTGTACGAGAAGTTATGGATATGGGTACTGTTACGCGGTTTTCAAATACGGAGAAGCAGACTTGTAAAAGAGGTTTTTCTGGTTGATTTTCTGGAAAAACGATCAGTACATAATTCCCTGATACTTTAAATCGTACAGACTCATTAGGTAATGTAATTGTGTAATGTACGTAATGTCGGAATGTGTTGAACGAAAGTTCACCTTCTTCTACTCTGTTTTGATTAAAACCATCAAGATATTCCATGACAGATAGATCTGAAGGTGTCCAGTTTGCGTTACAATGAACGATTTTGTATTCCAGATATTCACTTTCTTCAGCAAATTTATCAAAAGATACGATAAGTTGGTCGTCATTGTCAAGACGTATAACTGGGGGGAAATATGCTTTATCAAAAACTCGCGTACGTATTGTCTGTATAGAAGGATGTAATGCTTTAGTCTGATAAACGATAGCTCCCTTTGCAGGAAAGAAAACGGAAAAAGAGATTATGAAGATGGTTATTATTTTAATTAGAGTACTCATTTATGTTGTTTTATATTTTGTATGTTTCTGAATACAAACATAATAAAATATTTGTAGAGGTTGAATAATCCTATTTGAATTTTCAAATTTTTCAGTGTATCATAGTAACGTATTAATGTAAATTCTGAAAAAGCAATAAATCTTTCGATTTTTTTTATAAATGATATTACTATCTTTACGGCTCGAAAATTTAACAAGGAAGAGATATTATGCTGAAAAATGTTCTTACCATCGGAATGATGATGTTTATTGCAGTTGGAACTATGGCTCAAACCGTAGAAAAAAATGATAGTGTCAAAAATGCAAAAAAAACGAAAGAGTATCAGTTTACAGATGTGAAGTTATTGAAAACTACACCAGTAAAAAATCAAAGTAGTTCAGGTACATGTTGGAGTTTTGCAGGAACTGCTTTTCTTGAAAGCGAATTATTGAGACAAGGTAAGCCAGAAGTTGATTTGTCTGAAATGTTTATTGTCCGTCATGCGTATATTGAAAAGGCTGAAAAGTATGTTCGTATGCATGGCACCATCAATTTCGGTGGCGGAGGTTCTACTTTAGATGTATTGGATATAATAAAAAAATATGGAATCGTTCCTGAAGAAGCTTATAAAGGTCTTAATTATGGTCTTGATATTCACCGTCATGGAGAATTGGATGCTGTGCTTGAAGCATATGTTAAAGCTGTAATAACAAATAAAAACCGCAAGTTAACACCTTCGTGGAAAGAAGGATATATTGCTATATTAGATGCTTATCTGGGTAAAGAACCAGAGACTTTTACTTATCAGGGAAAAGAGTATACACCTAAAACATTTTTTGATTCTTTGGGGTTGAATTTGGACGATTATGTTTCCATTACTTCTTTTACTCATCATCCATTTGATCAGCCTTTTGCTGTAGAGGTGCCGGATAATTGGGCATGGGGCCTTTCTTATAATGTGCCTTTAGAGGATTTTTCTCGTATAATGAAAAACTCGATAGATAAAGGCTATACGATTTTTTGGGCATCAGATGTTAGTGAACGAGGTTTTTTATATAATAAAGGTTATGCTATTGTCCCAGATGATAAAGTCAAAGATATGAGTGATTCGGAAAAAGCTAGATGGACAAAATTATCCGAAGAGGAAAAGCAAAAAGAAAGCAAGGAAAAATCTAAGAAAGAAAAATTAATAACTCAAGAAGTACGTCAGGAAGCTTTTGATAATTATGAAACGACAGATGATCACGGTATGCAAATTGTAGGTACGGCTGTAGATCAAAATGGAAATAAATATTATAAAGTTAAAAACTCATGGGGGACAGATAATGATTATGATGGTTATTTCTATGCATCAGAACCTTTTGTCCTTTATAAAACGATCAGTTATGTTGTTAATAAAAATGCGATACCTAAGGATATTCAAAAAAGATTGAATCTTAAGTAATAAAAGTTCTTATATTACCAATTAATGGTGACCGAAGCCCTTTCTATATCTCCTGGTATAGGGGGCTTTATTTTTGATATTTTTATTGTTCCTCCTGTGATGTTCGGACAGTTTTTTAGAATACTTTTTTTTATACGACCTACTACATGTTCCAAGAGCTTTGACGGTTGCATCATTTCTTCTTTAATCCATTCATATAATTGTCCGTAATCGATAGTTGTAAGAAGATTATCGGTTGCTATTGCTTGAGTTATATCTGTATATACTTTTATATATACTTCATAATTGTTACCAACTTTTCGTTCTTCTTCAGAAACACCATGATAGGCATAAAAGTGTATTTTTTCAAGTTCAATATAACTTTCCATATTTATGGGTATTCAAAGTAACGATACAAATTACGTAAAAAACTGATGATTAAAAAAGTTTTGTAATCATAAAGTCGTATTTTTATGGGGATAAATATTATTTTTGCAAATAATGCGAATTATTTATTAATCTACTTAATATGGCAAGAGATATTCTTTCCCCAGGACTTACACACAACTCGTTGACTGTAGATACTACGGTAATAGGTAATATATCAGCATCCTCTGATATTCGTATCGATGGTATATTGGAAGGAAATTTGGATTGTAGGGGGAAAGTAATTATTGGAGAGAAGGGGAAGGTTACAGGGAATATAAATGCTGTTAATGCAGAAATAATGGGAGCAGTTAAGGGAAATATAAAGGTTGAGGAAAAATTAGTATTGAAATCGACTTCGTTATTGGAGGGTGATATTGAGGTCTCAACTTTAGCTATAGAACCGAAAGCTCAAATCAATGGCAAATGCACAATGCTCCAATTTTCTTCTGAAATGTAATAAAGGTACAGAGTGATTTGTTGTTTAAGAAAATAGGTGTACCTTTGTGCCTCATTTCAAAAATTAGCTTTTAATAACATTCTATGGCATTTGCAAATAACGTATTGATTGTTCGTCGAGTATTGATGGCCCGATTGGTAAATTTATGGAATCAAGACCAATTAGTGGAGAAAATTGACCGTTTGCCCATCGAATTGACTCCCCGTAATGCAAAAGTTAGAGGCCGCTGTTGTGTGCATAAGGAGCGTGCTGTATGGAAATATAAATCATTTCCTTTATTAGGTTTTGACATGCAGGATGAGACGGACGAGCTTGTACCTCTTTCTTATTATGCATCGGAAGCGTTAAAAAGAGGAAAGAATACCAAAGAA
The DNA here is from genome assembly GCA_000803105.1 of Coprobacter secundus. Taxonomy (GTDB): domain Bacteria; phylum Bacteroidota; class Bacteroidia; order Bacteroidales; family Coprobacteraceae; genus Coprobacter; species Coprobacter secundus. Next base: position 164,707 of record JTDA01000002.1, on the reverse strand, counting down.
AATATTTTATGTGTTATTGATGAGGCTTGTTCGGCATGTGTGCAAGTAAATTATGAAGTGACAAACTTATGTCGTGGGTGTGTAGCCAGAGCTTGTTATATGAATTGTAGCAAACATGCGATTACATTTGACCGTAATGGACAGGCTAAGATAGATCATGATAAATGTATCAGCTGTGGTATTTGTAAAGAAGCGTGTCCTTATCATGCTATTGTATATATCCCTATTCCTTGTGAAGAAGCATGTCCAGTAAAAGCGATTTCTAAAGATGAGAATGGAATAGAACATATAGATGAGTCAAAGTGTATTTATTGTGGTAAGTGTATAAATGCTTGTCCCTTTGGCTCTATTTTTGAAATATCCCAAGTTTTTGATATATTATCTCAGATTCGGTCTGGAAAAAAAGTTGTGGCAATTGTGGCTCCGTCTATAATGGGACAGTATTCGGAAAGTCTTGAGGAAATATTTAATGCAATAAAGAAAATTGGTTTTCATGATGTACTTGAAGTTGCTCAGGGGGCTATGGAGACTACTTATAATGAGGCCAAAGAATTGAAAGAAAAGCTTGAAGAAGGTCAAGTTTTTATGACAACTTCTTGTTGCCCTTCATATATAGCATTAGTAGAAAAACATGTAAAAGATATGAAACCTTATGTCTCACATACAGGTTCTCCTATGTATTTTTCTGCTCGGATTGCAAAAGAAAAATATCCCGATGCCCAGGTCGTTTTTATAGGTCCGTGTGTCGCAAAACGGGCCGAAGCGAGGAAAGATGAAGCTGTGGATTTTGTTATGACATTTGAAGAAGTACAGTCTGTTTTTGATGGTTTGGGAATTGACGTTTCTCAAGTTGGAAAAGGAGATTTTGTTTGTGATGCTCATAGAGATGGAAAAGGTTTTGGTATGACAGGTGGTGTTTTGGGTGCTGTCAAGGCTCAGGGGTTAATCCCGGATTTGAAAGCTATTCAGGTGGCAAATTTGAATAAGAAGAATATTGCCCTATTAAGAGCTTTTGCAAAAGGAAAATCTCCGGCAAAATTTGTAGAAGTTATGGCTTGTGAAGGAGGATGTATTACGGGGCCGTCAGCAAATGTAGATTCTTCTACAGGGACAAGACTTTTCAAATTGGCGTTGGATAAGTTTGCAACATCTCAGGAACCAATCAGTGAGTCTGGAAAGAAGTGATTATTGTCATTCTGTTGGCAGACAATGGTTGTAACAGTTAGTATATCTCAAAAACATATTTACTTATGATAGAATATATAAGCGGACAAGTAGTAGACCTTACGCCTACATCAGTTATATTAGAATGTAATGGCATAGGATATTTCTTAAATATATCACTAACGACGTACAGCTCTTTGTCTTCGAAAAATTCAGGTAAATTATATGTGTATGAAGCTATTCGAGAAGATGCATACATTTTGTATGGTTTTCTCGATCGAAGAGAAAGAGAATTATTTCTTTTGCTCATATCTGTTTCTGGTGTAGGGCCTAATACTGCACGCATGATTTTGTCATCATTGACACCTCCGGAATTGGAACAGGTTATTGCTTCTGGCAATGTAAATATGTTGAAGGGAGTAAAAGGCATTGGAGCAAAAACGGCTCAGAGAATAATTGTTGATCTTAAAGATAAAATAAAACGGGGGGGGGATACGTTAAATATAAGTACGCCTTCTAATTCCGAAGTACAAGAAGAAGCTTTAGCAGCGTTGGTAATGCTCGGCTTTTCTCAAATTCAGTCTCAGAAGGCAATACAGAAATTGCTGAAAGAGTCTCCTCTAATGACGGTCGAAGAGGTAATAAAGGCTGCATTAAAAATGATGTAACCTTTGCTCCTGTCAGCAGGAAAAAGGGTTTGCAGAATAATGAACAACAAGAGGATAAATTATATTTTTTATATTCTTCTTTTCATAAGCGGGGTGTGTATTTACTCCGCTTTTGCTGCATATAATCATTTCAGTTATCCAGAATTTCTTGATATTTCCTCGGAATTGAGAGCTAAAGCCGAGAACTCCGTTTCACAGGATTCTGTTACAACACCCAAAGCAAAACCTCGTTATCCGGTGGCTAAGACATCTTCTGAAACTTATGAAGATTTGATAAAAAATCATCCGGCTGATTTGAAAACTCCTGAAAACGTGAGAACTGTAGTCGATTATGATCCTGAAACTAATTGCTATGTTATTCGAACGAAGGTAGGGGATAAAGAAATCGTGACCCCTATTATGATGACTGCTGATGAATATCAAGATTATTCGTTGAAAAAATCTATGCAGGCGTATTATCGACAGAAAAATGCAGAAACTTTTGCCAAAGGAAAAAAGGAATTTGACTTCTTGGATATGAAGTTTAATATCGGACCTCTGGATAAGGTATTTGGCCCGGGTGGTGTACAGATAAAAACTCAAGGATCGGCTGAACTTACGATGGCTATAAAAACGAATAAAATAGACAATCCGGCCTTGTCCGTTTCTGCCCGGAAAAAGACATATTTTGATTTTGATGAGAAAATTCAAGCAAATATAACTGCAAAAGTTGGAGATAAGCTCAATTTCAATATGAATTATAATACTGATGCTACGTTTGACTTTGATGCTCAGAAATTGAAATTGCAATATGAAGGGAAAGAAGATGAAATTATAAAAAATATAGAGGCCGGTAATGTCAGCATGACTACAGGATCATCGCTTATACGAGGTAGTTCTGCCTTATTTGGTATAAAGACGACTATGCAGTTTGGCAAGCTTACGGCAACGGCCTTGGTATCGCAACAAGAATCAGAATCAAAGACCGTAAACTCAAAAGGTGGAGCGCAGACTACTGAATTTGAATTTAGTGCCGATAGTTATGACGAAAATAGACATTTTTTCTTAGCTCATTATTTTAGGGACAATTACGATCAATTTGTTTCTAAATTACCGTACGTATCATCGGGGGTAACAATTAATCGTATAGAGGTTTGGGTAACCAATAAAAGAGGAAATTACGATCAGTCAAGAAACATAGTGGGTTTTATGGACCTTGCTGAGTATAGTAAGAAGGCCTACAACGGTTGGACGTCAAATGCACAATATCAATTCCCTTCGAATAATTCGAATGACTTGTATGCTCGGCTTAAGGCTATAGATGGTGCACGAAATATCAATCAAGTAACACAAGTGCTCGAAGCATCCCTTCCTGTAGAAGTTGTAGGTGGGCGAGACTATGTAAAGATAGAGAGTGCGCGAAAGCTTGAAAGTTCTGAATATACATTGAACACACAGTTGGGCTATATTTCGTTGAAGAGTACTCTCAATTCAGATGAAGTATTGGCTGTAGCATTTGAATATACAAAAAATGGCCAGGTCTATCAGGTCGGAGAGTTTTCAGGGGATATAACGGATACAGATAATTGTTTGTTTTTGAAATTGTTGAAAGGGACAACAGTAACAACACAGTTACCTATATGGAAACTGATGATGAAGAATGTTTATTCTTTGAATGCAATGCAAGTTCAGAAAGATAAGTTTCGATTGGATATATATTATAAGAGCGATACAGCCGGTACAACTTTAGCATATATGCCTGTCGGGAATATTAAAGATCAGACCTTGCTGAAAGTAATGAACCTTGATAGATTGGATAATAATAATGAGGCTAATCCGAATGGATTCTTTGACTTTATAGAAGGATATACAGTTTTGGCATCGACTGGCCGAGTTATTTTCCCCGTGGTTGAACCGTTTGGTTCACATTTGAAAGCTAAAATTGGGAATATTCCTGATGTAGACAAGTATGTCTATCAAGAATTATATGATTCCACTTTGACGGTTGCGAGACAATTTGCGGAAAAGAATAAGTTTGTAATTAAGGGAGAATATCAAGCATCGTCCGGTGCAGAAATTCGGTTAAACGCCATGAATGTGCCAAGAGGGTCAGTTCGAGTGACAGCCGGAGGAATGACACTGACAGAGAATGTTGATTATTCAGTAGATTATTCGTCTGGGATTGTTACGATACTTAACCAAAGCTATATTGATTCAGGCACACCGATTAGCGTCTCTCTTGAAAACCAGTCGTTTTTCAATATGCAGCGAAAGACGATGGTGGGGCTTGATTTGAATTATGCTTTTTCTAAAAATTTTAATATTGGTGCTACTATTATGCACTTAGGAGAAAAATCATTGACAGAAAAAGTAAATATCGGAGATGAAGTATTAAATAATACATTATGGGGATTAAATACCTCTTATAATACCGAGTTCCAATGGTTAACCTCTTTGGTAAATAAAATACCGACAGTAAATGCGACAGCACCTTCGAGATTAGCATTAAATGCGGAGTTTGCTCAGCTTATACCGGGCAAAGCTAAAAATAATTCTACTTCATATATTGATGATTTTGAATCTTCTCAGACGGGATTAGATATCCGTACACCATATTCTTGGGTGATTGCTTCCACACCGTCTATGTTTGAGGAATCGAAGTTATCGAACGATATTAAGTATGGAAAAAATAGGTCCTTGTTGTCTTGGTATTACATTGATCGGATGTTTACTCAAAGAAATTCATCTTTAGTACCATCTCATATTAAGAATGATTTAGATCAGCTATCGAGTCATTATGTGAGAGAAATAGACATTAGTGAGATTTTTCCGAATAAAGAGCTGGGCTATGGAGAGTCATCCACATTGCAAGTATTGAATCTTTCTTATTATCCTCAGGAACGTGGACCCTATAATATGGATGTGGACAATATGGATGCCAATGGTTATTTTACCAATCCTCAGAAGCGTTGGGGGGGAATTATGAGAAAAATGGATACTCCGGATTTTGAGGCGGCAAATATCGAATATGTTCAATTCTGGATGCTCGATCCATTTTTGGAAGACGAAAATGGAACCCACGATGGAGGAGACTTATATTTTAATTTTGGAGAGATTTCAGAAGACATATTGAAAGATGGAATGAAGTCTTTTGAGAATGGTTTACCTATTGACGGAGATACGACTCATCTAGCTAAGACCGTATGGGGTAAAGTCTCAAAACGGCAATCTATGGTATATGCTTTTGATAACTCTGAAGGTGCTAGAGAGAAACAAGATGTTGGGTTGGACGGATTATCAAATGATGAAGAGTTTACTTATCCAACATATGCAAATTTTTTGCAGGAATTGAGAACGAAGTTGTCTATGGAAGCTCAAGAAAGAATGAGCCAAGACCAATTCTCTCCGTTGAATGATCCGGCAGGTGATAATTATCATTTTTATCGAGGTGTTGATTATGATAATGCAGAAATGAATATTTTGAGCCGTTATAAGCATTATAACGGTGTTGAGGGAAATTCATCTTCTCCTGACGATGCTTCTGATAGATACTACCAATCGTCTAAAAGTGTTCCTGATGTGGAAGATATCAATCAAGATAATACACTGAATGAATATGAACGTTATTATCAATATAAAGTTTCCATTAGAAAAGAAGATTTACAAGTTGGGCGTAACTATATTACCGACAAGCGAACAACAACAGTAAAGTTAAGAAATGGGAAACAGGAAGAGGTAACCTGGTATCAGTTTAAAATACCGTTGAAGGATGACACCAGTGATGGGACACACGCTCCTCGGGAAAAAGTTGGAAGTATTCAAGACTTTCGAACTATTCGTTTTGCTCGTATATTTTTGACCGGTTTTGAAGAAGAGACTCATCTGAGATTTGCTACAATGGAACTAGTTAGAGGAGACTGGAGGACATATAGTTATAGTTTGTCAAATAATACTGGAGGTACAAATTTACCGGCAGAAGGAGACTTGGATGTATCTACGGTAAATATTGAGGAAAATGCAGGTCAGGTTCCTGTAAATTACGTCTTGCCTCCAGGTGTTACTCGTATTGTTGATCCGAGCCAGTCTCAGATTACTCAATTAAATGAGCAAGCGTTGTCATTGAAGGTACAAAATTTACCATCTAAAGCAGCAAGAGGTGTATATAAAAATACAAATTTGGATATGCGCACTTACAAGCGTTTACAAATGTTTACTCATGCAGAAAAGTTGATTGACGATAAATCAAGTCTGGCAAATGGTGAATTGGCCGTATTTATTCGATTAGGCTCTGATTATAAAAGTAATTATTATGAATATGAAATACCATTAGACCTTACAGCTCCAGGAACTTATAATACATATAATGCAGAGGACCAGAATGCTGTTTGGCCTTCGCAAAATATGTTTGATTTTCCGTTATCACTGCTTACCGATTTGAAGTTGAAACGTAATGCTGCCAAAAGAAGGGGTGATGCATCGGTAAATTATACGACTTTATATACGATGTACGATCCTGATCATCCCAAAAATAAAGTTTCTGTGATAGGTAATCCCAGTTTGTCCGATATTGCTTCTATTTTTATTGGTGTCAGGAATAATTCGGCAACAGAGAAAGATGCTGTTGTTTGGGTGAATGAATTGAGACTTACAGGTTTTGATGAAGATGGTGGTTGGGCTGCTCGGGCTAATGTAAATCTGAGTGTATCTGATATTGCAACTGTAAACGTTGGTGGGCATATTGAAACAATTGGTTTTGGTGGCTTAGACCAAAGTCTGACTGAGCGAAGAATGGAAAATTATTATCAGTATAATGTTGCAACGATGGTAGATTTAGGACGATTCTTCCCAGAAAAAGCGAAGGTAAAAATTCCATTGTTTTATTCATTATCGGAAGAGATAAATACTCCTAAATATAATCCTCTTGATCAGGACGTTTTATTGAAGGATGCTTTAGATGCAGCAGTCACCAAAGAAGAAAAAGATTCAATAAAAGAATATTCAATTGATCGTTCTACTATCGAGAGTTTTAGTCTTTCAGGATTAAGAGTTGATATTCAAAGTAAAAATCCGATGCCTTATGATCCTGCTAACTTCACTTTTAGCTATTCATACAACCGGCAGAGTAAAAAGAATCCTACGACGTTATTTGAAAATACCTATGACCACCGAGGTAATTTTGGTTATACATATACTCCTTATGTAAAACCATGGACTCCATTTAAATTTATAAAAAGCAAGTCTAAACATTTAAGATTATTTAAGGATTTTGGACTTAATTATTTGCCCAATAATATAACGTTTAACACAAATATGTCGCGTTATTACTATGAGCAGCAATTACGTGATTTAGACGAAGGGATTGATATGCAATTGCCTGTATCCATAAATAAAAATTTCCTTTGGGATCGTCAGTTTGGAATACAGTGGAATTTAACAAAGACATTGAATTTCTCATTGGCTACAATGACGAATGCCCGTATTGACGAACCTGCTGGAATTGTAAATAAGGAGCTTTATCCCGATGAATATAAAGCTTGGAAAGATACGGTAATGCACAGTATCCTTCAACTTGGTCGGCCGTGGAATTATAATCAAACTTTTAATGCATCATTTGATGTACCGTTGAATAAGATTCCTGCATTAGATTGGGCAAACTTCTCTGTAAAATATAACTCTACTTATGCGTGGGATAGGGGAGTTGCTGTTGATGCTGAGACAAATTTGGGAAATAGTATTAATAATCAAGGACAGTGGAATTTTGATGGCCGGGCTAATTTGGAGGCCCTTTATAATAAATCGAAGTTTTTGAAGAATGTAAATCGAAAATTTAGCAATTCTTCACGAAGTTCGGTCTCCAGTCAGAAAAAAAGAAAACCATTTACACGCCAGATAACGTTAAAATCTGATACGTCTGTGTCGATACGGCATAATTTAGACAATAAAAAGCTGTCAGTAACGGCGAAAGGGTCAGATGGTAGAATTTATCCGGTAAAATATAAAATTGTAGATAAAAATAATATACAAATATTGACTCGTGATACAGCACATATAAAACTTACGATTACTCCGGGAAAAAGACCAGAGGATCAGCTTTGGTATAAAGCTGCCGAATATACGTCTCGTTTTGCAATGATGGTGCGTAATGTCAATATACGCTATCGTCGTTCAAATACGATGTATGTCCCTTCATTTAAGCCGAATGTAGGTGACATTTTTGGACAGTCCAATTCCTATGATATATTAGCACCTGGACTGGATTTTGCTTTTGGATTTACCGATGAGGATTATATTCGTAAAATAATGGACAAAGATTGGTTGATTGTCAGTGATTCGTTGGTAAGTCCTGTAGTTATAAATCGTACAGAAGAAGTACAAATAGATGCATCCTTAGAACCGATAAAAGGACTGAAAATTACTCTGAATGCAAATCGTACACATAATCACAACAATCAGGTACAATTTATGTATGATGGTATGCCTCAGATACAGGGTGGTAATTTTACAATGACCCACATTGCCATAAAAACTTCATTGAGAGGCTCAAAGGCAAGTAATGGTTATAGTTCTAAAGCTTTTGAGAACTTTTTAGCATATCGTCAGATAATAGCCAATCGTATTGAAAATTTATACGCTGGTAGGAATTTACATTATCCAAAATCAGGATATATAGCTCAAAATAATCCGTTATTGGCAGGACGTCCTTATAACTCGCAAAATGGGGGAGTGAGTCTTAGTTCGTCGGATGTAATGATTCCGGCTTTTATAGCTGCGTATTCAGGAAAGAATCCAAACAAAGTAGGATTGACAGCTTTTCCGTCATTAAAAAGTTTATTACCCAATTGGCGTATAACCTATGATGGTTTGGGGAAAATACAAAAATTGAAAAAATATTTTAAAAGTATAGTTTTGAGCCATGCATACCGTTGTACATACAGTGTAGGTTCTTTTTCTTCTTACTTAAATTGGTTAGAAGCTGTTGGCGGAGATAGTGATGGGTGGGGATTTGTGAAGGATGAGATATCAGGAAATCCTGTACCTTCATCTCCTTTCGATATATCCTCGGTAAGTATTACGGAGAGTTTTGCTCCTTTGTTAGGCATAGATATGACGATGAATAACAATGTGACACTTCGTGCAGAGTATAAGGATACAAGAAATTTGAGTTTGAATTCTGCAGCCGGACAAATAGTGGAATCTTCTACTCAAGATATTACCGTTGGCGCGGGATATAAGATTGCCAATTTTAATGCTGTCTTAAAGTTGAAAAATGATAAAATGGAATCATTTAATAATGACTTGACTTTACGGGCAGATTTTTCATTTCGGAAAAATCAGGCACTGATACGTCGTATTGAGCAGAACTTTACTCAAGCAACAAGTGGAACAAAAACATTAACCATTTCATTTTCTGCTGATTATGCTCTGAGTAAACTAATTACGTTAAGGGCTTTTTATGACCGGCAAATAAATACACCTTTGGTTTCTTCAACCTCATATCCGATATCTGATAGTAGTTTTGGCGTTGCGGTGCGACTTAGTTTGATGCGATAAAAAAGAAATGTGACAGATATTAAAAGATATTTTCAGTGTTTTGATTTTCCTTTTTTGAATTATCTTCGCAATTAGAAAAGAAGTTTAAAATGGACAAACTAAATTTTGCTGCGATAGATATAGGTTCTAATGCCGTTCGTTTGATGATAAAAGGTATTGCTCATGGAGAAACCATTGAAAATTTAACAAAAGTCTTCATGGTTCGTGTCCCATTACGGTTAGGACAAGATGCATTTACTTTAGGACGGATATCTAATGATAAAACTGGGAAGTTGCTCCGATTAGTAAAAGCTTTCAGGCAATTGATGCAGATATATAACGTGCAGTCTTATAGAGCTTGTGCGACTTCAGCTATGAGGGATGCAGAGAACGGAAAAGAAGTCACAAAATATATTGTAGAGAAAACGGGCGTTGAAATTGAGATTGTAAATGGACAGGAAGAAGCCCGGATAGTTTATGATAGCCATATTGTCGATGAGTTAAATCGACCAGGGGATTATATTTATGTAGACGTTGGCGGGGGGAGTACAGAAATCAGCTTGATTAGTAATAGGGTTCTGAAGAGCTCCGCGTCTTATAACATAGGCACAGTACGTATATTAAATAATAAGGTCGATAAGGTTGAGCTTTTGCGTATGTATAATGACCTTAAGCTTTTATCTGAAGGATATCCGAAATTGTCCGTTATTGGTTCAGGAGGAAATATCAATAAGTTATTTCGAATATCCGAACTCCCTAAAGGGGTACCCTTGACTACCGTAAAGTTACGAGAAGAGTTAGATATGCTTAGTGCTATACCGGTAAAGGAGAGGATCCGTAAGTTCGATTTGAAACCCGATAGGGCAGATGTAATTGTTCCTGCAGCTGAACTATATTTACAAATAGCACATCATGTAAAAGCTACAGAAATTTGGGTTCCGACAATTGGAATAGTTGATGGTATTACTTATTCCCTGTGTGAACAATATCTTGCAGAACATCCTGATTGGGATAAATAAAAGAAAAAAAATATTAAATTTTTATAAAAAGCAGTGGTTTCTTCTTGATTCACTGCTTTTTTGTGTTGTTTGGTTAAAGCTGTTTTTTTAGTCAAATTGATTTTTTATAAAACTACTTTGTAATCTTGAAATAGCAGAATTTATTAAAAAATGAAAAATAAAGATGGCAATGCCTGATAAATAAGCTTTATAATTGACTATTAAGGAGCTAAATAAAGAAAAAAATCTTTATTTGAAATATTTTTTGTTATAAATTGGTGTAAAAAGGCTATCTTTGCACCCAAATTCTAAAATTTATTGAAATCAACATGGCAAATGTGGTGAAATTAAAGAAAGGCTTAGATATAAACCTGAAAGGGAGGCCGGTTAACGTAGTTGAAGAAGCTGCGGTTAGCGAATATTTCGCAATAATACCGGACGATTTTCATGGCGTTGTACCTAAAGTTGTAGTTAAACCTGGCGAGCATGTCGATGCGGGAGCTCCTCTTATGTATGACAAAAATCGGCCGGAGGTTCAATTTGTATCACCGGTAAGTGGTGAAGTTGTGGCTATTAATAGGGGTGAACGTCGAAAAGTGCTGGATATTACAGTAAAAGCAGATACCGAACAAACGTATGTCGAGTTTGGTAAGAAAAATGTAGACGATCTTACGGGAGAACAAATTAAAGATTTGTTATTGCAGTCTGGTATATTTCCATTTATAAAGCAACGTCCATATGATGTTATTGCTAATCCGGAAGTTAATCCTCGGGATATTTTTGTTACAGCATGGGATACAGCACCATTGGCTCCAGATTTCAATTTTGTATTGAAAGGTGATGAAATAAATTTTCAGACAGGACTAGATGCTTTGAGAAAATTGACGTCAGGGAAAGTATACGTTGGTATGTCGGTCAGTAATCCTATTTCTGTATCAAATGTCGAATCTGTTCTTTTCGAAGGGCCTCATCCTGCAGGGAACGTTGGCGTGCAGATACAGCATATTGCGCCGATAAACAAAGGAGACGTTGTTTGGACGATGAGTGCATTTGATGTTTTGTTTATTGGCCGTTTATTGAACAATGGTATTGTCGATTTTTCTCGTATAGTAGCAGTTACTGGGTCTGAAATAAAAAAGCCTTTATATGTTCGGACTCGGTTGGGCGCTCGTATAGATTCAATTTTGTCTGAAAGAGTAAAAAAGACCAATTATCATCAGCGCTATATCAGTGGTAATGTACTGACCGGTACAAAAGTCTCGGAAAATGATTATTTGAGAGCTCCTCATAGTCAGATAACTGTTATTCCTGAGGGAGACGATTGTCATGAATTATTGGGATGGGCGACACCGGGATTGAGGAAATATAGTGTAAGCCATGCATATTTTACTTGGTTGTTAGGAAAGAAAAAAGAATATGTACTTGATGCACGTTTGAATGGGGGAGAGCGAGCTATCATTATGTCTGGAGAATATGATAGAGTGTTTCCGATGAATATCCTTCCTGAATTTTTGATTAAAGCAACTATTGCATTTGATGTAGAAAAGATGGAAAATTTGGGTATTTATGAAGTTGCTCCGGAAGATTTTGCCTTGTGTGAATTTGTCGATACATCGAAGCTCGAAATTCAGAAAATTATTCGTAATGGCCTTGACGAATTGATGAAAGAGATGAACTAAACTTATAATCAATAAAATTTATATAACATTGAAAGCATTAAGAAATTATATCGATAAAATAAAACCTAATTTCGAACCAGGTGGAAAATTCGAGAAGTTTCAATCGGTATTTGAAGGATTCGAGACTTTTCTATTTGTTCCGGCAACCACGTCGAAATCAGGTGTACATATCCATGACAGTATAGATGCCAAACGGACAATGTCTGTGGTTATTCTAGCCTTGATTCCGGCATTATTAGTCGGAATGTACAATGTTGGCTATCAGCATTATTTGGCTATAGGTGAAAGTGATAATACGGGATTTTGGACAACCTTTCTTTTCGGATTTTTGGCAGTTCTTCCTAAGATTATTGTATCATATGTTGTTGGTTTAGGTATTGAGTTTACAGCAGCTCAGATACGAGGACATGAAATTCAAGAAGGATTTTTAGTATCGGGGATTCTTATACCGATGATTGTTCCTGTAGATACTCCATTATGGATGATTGCTGTCGCAACAGCATTTGCTGTTATTTTTGCCAAGGAAGTGTTTGGAGGAACAGGTATGAATGTGTTTAATGTTGCATTGGTAACAAGGGCTTTCCTTTTCTTTGCATATCCATCAAAAATGTCGGGAGATGCTGTATTTGTGAGGACGTCCGATACTTTTGGTCTAGGAGCGGGCACGATCGTTGATAATTTTTCAGGGGCAACACCTCTGGGACAGGTTGCTACAACGACAGGCGGACAAGTACATTTGACCAACATATTGGGTGAGCCTATTTCATTGTGGGATTCTTTTGTTGGATTGATTCCAGGCTCTATTGGCGAGACATCAACTTTGGCTATTCTTATCGGTGCTGCAATCTTGTTGTTTACACGAATAGCTAGTTGGCGGATTATGTTGTCGGTGTTTGTCGGTGGATTATTTATGGGATATATTGCAAATTTGTTTGCTTCATCAACTTATCCGGGTTCGATGTTGTCTCCGCTTGACCAGGTTTGTTTAGGTGGATTTGCTTTTGCAGCTGTATTTATGGCGACTGATCCCGTAACAGGAGCTCGTACAACATTGGGAAAATATATTTATGGTTTTATGATAGGTGTCATCGCTATTTTAATTCGTGTATATAATACAGGCTATCCTGAAGGAGCTATGCTTGCTGTATTGTTGATGAATGTGTTCGCGCCTCTGATCGATTATTTCGTGGTAGAAAGCAATGTTAAGAAACGACTCAAACGAGCTAATACTAATGCATAAAAAATGAAGTTATGAATAAGCAGAGTAATGGTTATACAATAATATATGCTTCAGTGATGGTAGTTGTTGTCGCTGCAGTGTTAGCCTTTGCATCGTTGTCGTTGAAACCTCAACAGACAAAAAATGTAGAAATAGATAAGATGAAGCAGATATTGAGTTCTGTAAATATTTCTTCAGATGCGACGAATGCACAGGATTTATATAAAAAATATATCGTCGATTCGTACATTATTGATAAACAGGGTGATAAAATAGAAGGCAATGCCTTTGATGTAGATGTTGCAGCTCAGGTAAAATTAGACCCGGATAAAAGAGAATTACCCGTATTTGTTTGTCGATTAGATGATGGAGCTGAGAAATATATTTTCCCGATGTATGGTGCTGGTTTATGGGGACCAATTTGGGGATATGTCTCTGTCGATACGGATGGAGATACTATTTATGGTGCTTTTTTTGCTCATCAGGGAGAAACTCCAGGATTAGGTGCAGAAATAGAAAAACCTATGTTTTCAGATCAATATCAAGGTAAACATTTTTTTGTTGATGGAGATTTTAAATCTGTAGCTGTTGAGAAAAAGGGGCAGAAGCCCGTAAATGGAGCAGAATATGTCGATGCTATATCTGGTGGTACAATTACCAGTAAGGGGGTTCAGTCTATGATGCAGAATAGTATTGCTCCTTATCAGAATTTTTTAAAATCATTAAAAAAATAAGCGGAGAAGAAAAATATGTTATCGAAAAAAACAAAACAAGTATTACTGGGTCCGCTCTCAAAGAATAACCCGGTAATTGTGCAGATATTGGGTATTTGTTCGGCATTAGCCGTTACTGCAAAGCTGGAGCCAGCTTTTGTTATGGCTATCTCCGTAACGGCTGTGTTGGCATTTGCAAACGTGATTATATCGCTTTTGCGTAATACAATACCTAATAGTATACGTATTATCGTGCAATTGGTTGTGGTTGCTGCATTAGTTATTATTGTAGACCAAGTATTGAAAGCCTATGCATATGATGTAAGTAAACAGTTGTCCGTTTTTGTAGGGTTGATTATTACCAATTGTATTTTAATGGGACGTCTTGAAGCTTTTGCTTTAGGTAATGGACCGTGGGAATCTTTCTTGGATGGTGTTGGTAATGGAATCGGATATGGAATAATATTGGTTATTGTTGCTTTTTTCCGAGAGCTATTAGGTTCAGGAACATTATTTGGCTACCAAGTGATACCTCAAGCTTTTTACGATTGGGGATATGAGAATAATGGTTTGATGATATTGCCTCCGATGGCTTTGATTACTGTTGCGTGTATTATCTGGGTACATCGCTCTCGAAATAAAGATTTGCAAGAAAAGTAGTAGGTTCCTTAAAATAAATAGAAAATGGAAAATTTAAATCTGTTTATCCGGTCTATCTTTATAGACAATATGATATTTGCTTACTTTTTAGGCATGTGTTCTTATCTTGCTGTGTCTAAAAATGTAAAAACAGCAATAGGATTGGGACTTGCTGTAACGTTTGTGTTGGTAATAACTTTACCGGTGGATTATTTGCTGGAAAACTATATTCTTAAGCCTGGAGCTTTACAATGGCTTGGAGACGAGTACAAAACTGTAGATTTGAGTTTTCTTAGCCTGATTATGTTTATTGCGGTAATTGCATCAATGACTCAATTAGTTGAGATGATAGTTGAGAAATATGCTCCTTCTCTTTATGCTTCATTAGGAATCTTTTTACCGTTAATAGCTGTAAATTGTGCTATATTAGGTGGTTCGCTTTTTATGCAACAGAGAGCATTCCCTTCTGTTGGAGCAGCTACAATATATGGATTAGGCTCAGGAATTGGTTGGTTGTTGGCAATTATGGGGATTGCCGCTATTCGCGAAAAGTTGGCTTATTCCAATGTTCCTGCGCCTCTTAAAGGTATTGGGATTACGTTTATAGCAACAGGTCTTATGGGCATTGCTTTTATGAGTTTTTTGGGGATTAAATTATAATCGGGTATTCATTTTAAATAGAAAGATACGATGGTATTATCAATGATTAACAGTCTGACTATCGGGGTAGCAGTAGTTATATTTCTGATACTTATTTTAGTATTGGTAGCAGTATTGTTATTTGCAAAAAATAAGTTGACTCCTTCAGGTGAATTGAAAATAAATATAAATGATGGAGAGAGAGAAGTTGTAACCGGAGCGGGTTCTACATTGCTTTCGACTTTAGCTGCAAATAAAATATTTTTACCATCTGCCTGTGGTGGTGGTGGAAGTTGCGGAATGTGTCGTTGTCAGGTATTAGAAGGGGGAGGAGAGATACTTCCTACCGAGACTGGATTTTTTACTCGCAAACAAATACATGACCATTATCGCTTGGCTTGTCAGGTAAAAGTTAAAAATGATCTTCAGATTAAGATTCCTCAAGAAGTACTGGGAATTAAGAAATGGGAGTGTGAAGTAATTTCGAACCGTAATGTGGCTTCTTTTATTAAAGAATTTGTAGTTCGTTTACCAGAAGGAGAAAGATTGAATTTTAAGCCGGGTAGTTATATCCAGATAGATGTCCCTAAATACGATATTAAATTTACCGATATGGAAATTGAGGAAAAATTCCGTGATGAATGGGATAAATTTAAGATGTGGGGGCTTGTTTGTAAAAATGATGAAGAAACTTATCGCGCATATTCTATGGCGAATTATCCGGCCGAGGGGGATATCGTAATGTTGAATATTCGTATTGCTACACCTCCATTTGACCGGAATACAGGGACATGGGCACAGGGAATAAAACCAGGTATTTGTTCTTCTTATCTTTTTACTCGAAAACCGGGTGATAAGGTCACTATTTCAGGACCTTATGGAGAGTTTCATATCCTTGATACTAAACGAGAAATGTTGTATATTGGTGGCGGTGCAGGTATGGCGCCTTTGCGTTCTCAATTGTTGCACTTATTCAAAACGCTGAAAACAACTGATCGTAAAATCTCCTATTGGTATGGAGCTCGTTCTCGACGGGAAATTTTTTATGAAGAAGATTTCCGGGAGATTGAACGGGAATTCCCAAATTTCTCTTTCCACATTGCATTAAGTGACCCTCAGCCTGAAGATAATTGGACTGGATATACGGGGTTCATTCATCAAGTAATATATGATCATTATTTGAAAGACCATGAGGCCCCAGAGGATATAGAATATTATATGTGTGGTCCTGGTCCAATGGCCAATGCTGTTAAGAAAATGCTTTGGGATTTGGGAGTTCCTAGAGAGATGCTTATGTATGATGATTTTGGAGCGTAAACATTTAATAAAGACGGTGGATTTATATCCATCGTCTTTTTGATTTTATTATTTTTATAGATTATGATGGATGAGCAAATACAGATTTTAGATAAAAAAGATTATTTCTCATTAATCAAAGTTTGGGAAGCATCGGTAAGGGAGACTCATGACTTCTTGGAAGAAGAAGAAATTTTGTTTTATAAAAAAGCTATATTGGAATATTATTTTGATAATGTGAAGTTATATGGTATCAAAGAAAGTGTTTCTGAAATAAAAGCATTTATCGGTTTGTCAGACAATCAGGTCGAGATGTTGTTTGTTCATCCGAATTATCATAGACAAAGTTTTGGTACACAACTTATACATTTTGCTTTAAATCGTATGCATGTTTATAATGTAGGCGTAAATGAAGAGAATAAGAAAGCTTTGAAATTTTATTTTCATTTAGGTTATAAAATTGTTGGGAGAGATGATGTTGATGCAGAGGGGAAAAATCATCCAATTTTGCATTTACGGTACTACGATAGATACGAATGATACACAATGGCATCTAATTTAGGTTATTGGTTTTAGGCGTATTGGTTGATTTTATTAAGATTATTATTATGCAACGTGCTAATATCTTGGGATTAGAATATGTAAAAGTGCGGGAGATATGGTCAAGAATTAGTATTGGTGAGAGAATAGAACCTTAAAAGTATCTGGACTACCATAGTTGTTCTGATACTTTTAAGGTTCTTGATTATTTTAGTAAGCAAATTTTAATTCATTAAGTTTGTTCCAGCTTCCACGTGTGAAATCTGGGATAGTGACAGGTGCGCTGTTATTTTCTATAGAAATTCTGGTTAGTTCTGCTAAGCAGCACCATTCTGCTAAGTCATAGACATCCATATCCAAAGGAAGTCCATTACGAAGGCAATATATCAGGCGATAATCCATGATATAATCCATTCCTCCATGACCTCCAACTTGTTTTGCCGTTTCTTCTAATTCTTTGATAATAGGATGTTTGTATTTCTCCATTAATGCTTTTTTTATGTCTTCCGATACAAATCCATGAGCGGTCAAATTTTCGAAGTTAGGAGTTATTTTTTTCGATATTGGAGTCGGACGTAGGGTATATCCTTCTACTGGGTATTTGTTGGCAAACCCATTCGTTCCGGTTAACTGATACATACGGCTATAAGGGCGAGGATTCATGACATTATGTTGAATCATCAAGGTTTTACCTTTTTCTGTACGAATCATGGTTGTTGTGTGGTCTCCATTTTGAAAATCTAAAATATCTTCTCCGGTTTGTTTTTTTATAATATCTGGGCCTGTTACAGCTTTAGTATCCATAGCCACTAAAAAATTCATTTTGTCTCCTCGGTGAATGTTTAATAATTGGCAGGCCGGCCCCATTCCATGTGTCGCATATATGTCACCTCGGAATCTGCGATTGTAATCCATACGCCAGTTATTCCAATATTCTGGCCAAAATTCTTCCAAATTGTGGATATATGAGCCTTCTACATGTAAGATTTCTCCGAATAGACCTTGCTGTGCCATATTTAGAGTCGTTAGTTCAAAATAGTCGTAGACACAGTTTTCAAGTTGCATACAATGTTTTCGGGTTCTTTCCGAAGTATCTATCAATTTCCAAATTTCATCTAAAGTCATAGCAGCAGGAACTTCTACTGCTACATGTTTCCCATGTTCCATGGCATATATAGCCATGTCGGCATGATGTTTCCAGTCTGTGGCTATATACACCAAATCAATGTCGTCTCGTTCACAAAGTTGTTTCCATGCATCCTCGCTTCCTGTATAGGAAATGGCTTGCGGATATCCGTTTTTGTCTAAAATTTTTTGAGTCTTTTCTACACACTCAGGGCGAATGTCACAGAGAGCTATAATTTTGACTCCGGGAATATGAGTAAATCTGCTTACGGCACTTGGCCCTCTCATTCCTAATCCGATAAATCCGGTACGGACAGTATCTAATTTGGGGGCAGTTAGAGCAATGACATCAGATTGTCCTGCAGGTCTTTGAGGTACAGGAATTTCAATTAGATATGTTTCTGTTTTTAGAGAGGCATTACAGCTGATACATATCAGTAGAAGCAAGTAGAAAAAAAATATATTCAACAGATTTTTCATGGTATAATATATATTTAATATAAGTTGTTTGTAAATATTAACATAATGTTATGACACCAACTATTTTTTATCTTTGTAAAATATTCTCTTCCTTTTTTACCCAGTTTCTAATATTTAAGATCTCTCTTTTCCTGTTTTTTCAACTTTTACTTTGATTGTGGCCATGATTGAAATTTACGAAACTATTGCGAAACGTTTTCAAGTAAAAGTAAATAAAATATAAACCATAAATCTTTAAAAGAAATATGGTTTATATTGTTAACTTGTTGGTTTTTATTTTGTGACCCCAGCAGGACTCAAACCTGCGACCTTCAGAACCGGAATCTGACGTTCTATTCACTAAACTATGGGGCCTTTTGGCATGCAAATGTAAGAAATATTTGTAGCTTTGCAAATAGATATATTAAAAAGTTTAATTCTATAATTTATGAATGTGCGAATTGAAGAAAGCTGGAAGCGACGGTTACAAGATGAGTTTGATAAAGACTATTTTGTGAAGCTTACTGATTTTGTCCGTTCGGAGTATGCTACTACTACAGTGTATCCTCCCGGTAGTCAGATGTTTAGCGCCTTTGATGCTTGTCCTTTTGATAAAGTAAAAGTTGTAATTTTGGGTCAGGATCCCTATCATGAACCTCGTCAGGCCAATGGTCTATGTTTTTCAGTAAATGATGGGATTATGTTCCCTCCTTCATTGCAAAACATCTTTAAAGAAATAGAATCTGATTTGGGAATTTCCATTCCTAAGAGTGGCGATTTATCGCGTTGGGCATCACAGGGAGTTTTGTTATTGAATGCGACTTTAACGGTAAGAGCACATCAGGCCGGATCACATCAGAATCGGGGGTGGGAGCAGTTTACCGATGCTGTAATACATCGTTTGGCAGAAGAACGAGAACATCTTGTATTTATTTTGTGGGGTTCTTATGCACAGAGAAAAGGGGATTTTATAGATCGTTCGAAACATTTGGTTTTAAAGTCTCCACATCCCTCTCCATTATCAGCACATAGGGGTTTTTTTGGAAATAAACACTTTAGTAGGACGAACGAATATTTGCGGTCCCATGGGATAGAGCCTATACAATGGTAATGTTTTATGAAAATAGATGTAGAAGAGCGTTCAAGAAGGGCAAAAGCTTTTTTCTTGGACGGATATAATTGTTCTCAATCGGTATTTTTGGCATATTGTGATTTATTTGGGATTGATGAAAGATTTGGGGCAACTTTGGTTGCTCCTTTAGGGGGAGGTATGGGCCGATTAAGAGAAGTTTGTGGAACAGTAAGTGCTTCTTTTATAATTGCCGGGTTAAAGTATCCGGCTGGTATACCTGCCAATACACCCGAGGGGAAAGAAGCTAAAACGAAAAATTATACTGTAATACAAGAGCTGGCCGAGCGGTTTAAAAAAGAAAATGGTTCTATTGTATGTAGAGAATTATTAGGACTTACTAAGAAAAAGGATGATCCGATACCTTCAGACCGTACAGAAGAGTATTATAAACGTCGTCCATGTGCAGAATATGTTGCTATTGCTGCTCGTATTATTGGAGAAAAGTTGAATGAGGAATAAATAAATTAGGAGAGATGAAAAATAAATCCTGAAAATCCTGTATCAAATTTTCAGGGTTTATTTATAATACAAGTTATTGATTCCCGATACAAAATATATTATTTTTTTATTATTTTAAAAGTTCTATCTTGTATTTTGACGAAGTAAATACCTTTAGGATAAGAATCCATTTTTATTTGTTTGTTCTGAGTTTTCATTATCAAATTACCTGTACAATTTAGTATGTAAATTAAAGCATCATTATTAGTCCCCTCTATATATAAGGTTTCTGTTACAGGATTAGGATATACAGATATTTTATTTTGTATTTCTATTACTGAGACGTCTGTAGTTTTTTCTTCTATATATGTATAAGTGACGGTGTTACCAACATATTCATCGTTAGGATTTGGAAGATTAAATTCGATGTTGGTGCTATTTCCATTCAATGCAATTTCTGCATTATTACCGGAGAGTATTTTAGAAATGGATATATTGATCTTTTGTTGAGAGTAAGTAGGGTCAGAAATTGATATGGTATATTTCTGATCTTTTATTTTCAATAGTATCATACATGGTTTATCACTGTAAAGGGATAATTCTTTTTCTAAATTGATTGTACCAGCCGTATACATGACAATTGCATATAAGTTGTTTATTTTGCTATATACAATTTGTCCTTTGGAATCATTTTTTTTTATTTCTAAACCTGTATTTTGAGCATATGATTCCATTTCTTGTATCGTTTTGTTTGGAGCAACGATATATTGGTAAGTGGCATTATCAGGAGTTGTGCCATGATTGAGCCATATACTGAATATGGGCGCAGTTATTGTTTCAGTACTCCCTGATTTGGTTATTTTGCTCCACGAGCCTGCTTGCTCTTTCGCCTCTATATTGATATTGGCTTGTTGAGGAAATATATAACCTATATTATTGTGGTGTACCCATTTTATATCTTCCGAAGTGATGTTTTCGTCAGAGAGTTTTTTCAAATTAGCTCCGTCAGAATAGAAAACATCTCCTGATTGGAAACATTGATTGACTGATGTTACAACGGGAGCTGCCTCAGAAGAAATAATGTCGGAACCTAAACATATCATGGCATCGTCCATGAAGAAATAAGATTTGTTTGCTTTTACATTCTTATAATTATGTTGGTAGGCTAAAATTCCTGAAAGGCTATCACTGATTCCTCCTGCGAAAGTGTTTGTTGCTAATATATATCCGTTTAAATTTGTAAAGCTATCTTTCTGAATAGATGTAGTACCCGGGATTCTATTCCAATTCCATAACGGGAAAATATTAAAATATTCCTCACCGGTTGTCATAATATTGGTTGCACCACAGGGAAGGTTGGCAGCTTTGATATTTTCTCCATTGAGAGACTCTGAACCATTGGTTCTGGATGATATTACTTTAGCAGAAAGGTAATAATTCTTTCCATGGTGGGTCATCATATCGGATAGCCAAAAGTGTTTGTTACCCGAGGTAGGGAAAGGTGCATCTTCTTCAATATGTTGTTTCCATTTAAAATATATATCGGCATGTTCTGTATCAAATTTTGCCATTTTGTCTAATTCTTGTGGGATGAAATTCATATCATAATCGGATGGGCGTGCTATATTTCGGCCTTTTACTCCGAAATCCATGACTTTTTTGTAGCTGAAGAGCATATGGCCATTAAGCATCATATCTGAAAATAGTTTTCTTTTTTCTGAACTGAAAGCTGAACTGAAAGTTGTACCTTCGGTAAGAATAATTGTGTTGTTTAGAGCAGAGATTAATTCTAGTCCGTAGCTTCCAGATTGAACTTGCCGTCTGTGTTGATGAAAACTAAAGTCTGATTTTAAGCCTTCTTCTTTAGATTCACTTCCGTTGATTGGAAATTTTGTTTTTGCAATTTGTAAAATAGATGCCATTGATGAAAAACCTCGGAATGTTAGATTATAATTGTTTTCAATACAACCTTTATTAAAAGTTATTTCCGAAACCCATGCCCGATTTTGTCCTTGATGACTTTGATTTCCTGTATCGTCTTTTATAAACGTGGAATATCTTTTTATATCTGATGTCGGGACTTCGTTTTTTATTAGTATGAGTGTATAGGAGTATTTCTGAGGATCTCCGATTGAGTTCCACCACCAATTGTCTTCGTCAGTCGGATAATCCCATCGGGTAACATATTCGCATCCGGATATGATTTTTTTCAGTAAGAGTGGGCTTTTATAATAACTGCACTTGGGGTGGTTATATGCTGTAGCTAAAACGAGTAAGTTACTGAAGTGTTTATCAGGTTCCCATCCATCAGTTAATGAATGGGTATCCGAATAGTCAATGCCTGGCCAAGAGCCATCTTCATTTATGGTATTCATTAGTTGAGTTGGATCTGTATAACCATTAGCAATTAGCTGCTGGACAATTCTTTTAGAGACTATTTCTATGCTTGTATCATATTCGCTGGTATCGTTAATTCTGACTTCAGAGATACTATTCCATTTGTTTTGGGTATTTCCGTTACAATTTATTCTGATGTAACGAGCTTCCTGTGGAGGAAATGGAAAATTTTCCCAACTGCTGGTCGTACCGCTTGACGTACCGTTAAAAACCTCAGTGAAAGCTTTTCCATCTGTTGATAATTCTATAGAAAAAGTTGTCTTACGTTTGTCCCCAGTGTAGAATGCAATGTCTACGGATGCAATGTTTTTTTTTAATCTTAAGTCGAACATAATCCATTGTTCTCCTTCGGCGGACCATCGAGTAGAAAATTGTCTGTCTAAGGTTTTATCAGGTGTATTTTCTGTTCCAGCTTCATAATCGCTGGCAGTGACATCGATATCTATAATGGGCTTTTCTGGTTCAGGCATATCGCCTGGAGCCATTTTAATGAATTCACTGCTTGCTAATAAAAAAGCTCCTACACCGAAATCTGCTGTACTTGTTGCTGTAACAGGTTGAGAAGATTCAGGTTGCCAACCGGCACCTTGAACATACCCTAGAAGTCCCGATGGCTGTATTGCATAAGTTGTCAGTCCATCCCATGCTTTCAATATAGTAGGAAGGTAAGTTGCTTTGTCTAGAAGACCGTTATTGATTCCCCAAGAAAGCCCATAGACAAAAAGAGCTGTCCCGCTTGTTTCCATGCCACCATAGTGTTCCGGGTCATCTAAGTTTACATTCCAGAAGCCATCGTCCCTTTGTCTGCTTTTTATAGCTTCGGCCATTTCTTTGAATGATGTTATAAATTCTTCCCGATATGGACTGTTTTCTGGTAGATCCCTTAATACCCGAGCATAAGCAGCTAATGCCCAGCCATTGCCTCGAGACCAGAATACTTTTTTCCCATTAGGACTTTTTTTGAAAGAGTTTCCATCTCTGAACCATAGATGGTCAGTTGTATCATACAGTTTTCGTGTATTTTTTGTATCTTGATACATAGAGTACATTTGGTTGAAATATGCGTCATCTTCATATAAAACTCCCAGTTTTGAAAATACAGGCATAGCCATATATAAAGCGTCTACCCAGAACCAATCATCTTTGGCTTCTATTGGATTTTTTATCAAATCATCTATACTTTCTTTGATAGCTTTGATTTTAATTTCATTTTTTATTTCGTCCAAGTTATAAAGGTCGATATATGTTTGTCCACATACTTGCTGGTCTGCACCATGATTAGCAGCAGAACTTCCTAAAGCCCAATTATTCTTCTCACCCCAATTGTTCATATAGTTTAGTAACTCTTTATCTGGATATATTTTATAAAATTCCATACATCCAGTAAAATATATCGAAGTGACCCATTGATTATTTCCTGGAGTTGAGTGCCCAGATAAATAATAGTCATTTACCAATTTTATTTTCTTTAAAATTTCAGATTTTTGAGGGATGTTATCGATTCCTTGCGCAAAAGATGTAACTACAAATAAAGTAGTAAAAAGTACGCTAACTGTATGTTTGCTGAGATTCATGATTGATATTATTATTGAATTTTTGAGAATAGGTCTTTATTTTGAAAATTTCAGAGATTGTTTCTGCGTGTTTAATATATAGATACCTTTAGGGAAATTGTTTAATTCGATTCTTGACTCATATGTATCTAACATATGTTTTCCTGTTATGTCGAAAATTGAAACAATATTTTCGGGTAATTTATTTCGAATAATCAATGTATTTCCTTTTATTATGATATCAATAAGATTATTGCTAACAGTTGATATTCCGGTAGTCGATTCTGAAAATATTTTGGCTAATTCTTCTGGTAAAGTTTTTGGTTGATTTTCTGTGTTCATTCCGGATAAGATAGGAAGTGGATATTTTTCATTGCTCATGTTCCATATGCTGATAAAATTCCACTCCAAATTGAGATATGAATCTTCCTTTTTTAAGTCGGATGCAGTTGAGTTCAATCCATCTTTTCCGGAAGCATTACTTTCGGCATTAAGAGTTTCAGTTCCTCTTATTAGTTTTATGTCAGAAAGAGCTCTATTATTCCTGATAGTAGCATTGACAGTCCCGTCTTTAATCCATCCGGCAATACGTCCGATTCTTGTTTGTGCGGTTTCTGATGTAGCTTCGAAAGATATAGAGGGATTTATTGCTACGCAATTTTCGATCGTAATTGTTGCACTGATGCTTGTTCCTGGACCACCTACAATTCCCAATAGACCTCCGATGTTGTATCCGTCACCTGTAGCATTGATTTTACTTGTACTATAGCAATTTCGTATAACAAACTCTGCTTTATTCCATAAATATCCAGCGATTCCACCTGCTCCTTCAGTGTTGATGGATATATTTCCTGAACTGTAACAATCAGATATAATTACATTACCTTTATAACTATAACCTAAAATACCACCACAGCTTTTTTCTCCAATAATGCAAGCATCAGCGTAGCAATTTTTGATTTCAGCATTAGCATTTTCTTTTATTCTTCCTACTATGGCACCAATATTTTCTTTTCCTCTGATTCCTTTGTCTAAAGTTTTTACTCCTAAGTTTTTGATGATAGCATTACCTCCGACATATGAGAATAGACCTGTTTCATTTGTTGTTGGCATGTCAATCCAAAGCCCTGTTATTGTAAATCCGTTACCATCTAGTGTCCCGGTGAAGGGCTCAGTCAATGAGCATAAAGGTATCCATCCAGTCTCTGGGCTATTCGCATATATCCATTCTGTTAAATCAATGTTTCCAGAGAGTTTGTAATGAGCATTAGGAAAAATTCCTATATTATGTAGTTGGGTCGCTGTTTTTATGATATATGGAGACGCTTCGGAACCATCACCACCCTCAAACTCAATTTTAGGTGTATTGAGTAGGTTATTTAATTCGTCAGACAATTTTATGGGTTGTTCATCTGTTGACAGTTGGCTTAAAATGGGAAATGAATACTCTTTATTGGGCATTGTCCAGATATTAGTAAAGTCCCATCCCAATTGTAAATATACAGTTTGTTCAATCAATTCATGTATATTTTTGGTTGTTCCGTCGTTTTCTATCGTGTTATTTTCAGGTATGATATTGGTACCATCTTTAATAAGTTTGGTTTCTTTTAGAGCTATATTATTTTCTATAGTTCCTGTAGTATTTTTTTTTACTAATCTTCCAATAATATGTCCAATGGAATTTTCGGTACTGGAACTGCTTATTTGCAGAAGAGGATTAACCGCTACACAGTTTTTGAGAGTTATATGGGCAGCCTTATCGACAGAAGGTCCGCCTATAGTACCTACAATACCACCTACACAATCTGCATTCTCAGAAATGATATTGGCTGTTGTATAGCAATTTTGTATAATAAAATCTGCTTTATTCCATAACTGTCCAGCTATACCACCGGCATTACTGTTTTTGGCGGTTACTTGTCCGGTGACATAACAATTGGATATAATTACTCCACCGGTATAACTATATCCTAAAATGCCCCCGCTGTTTGTTGTCCCTTTTACGTGTACATCTGCGAAGCAGTTATTGATTAGAATATTAGTTGCATTATTGGATATGCGGCCTACAATTCCTCCAACATCTGACCCTCCGATAATGCCTTGGGCTGTTGTTTTTAGAATGAGGTTTTTAATGACAGCATTTGTCCCTACCCAGGAGAAGAGTCCGCCTATGTGACTATCGGTTGGTCGGTTAAACCAAAGCCCAGTAATGGCATATCCTGCACCATCTAGCTGACCAGTAAAAGGCATAGACTCTTCTGGGCATAAAGATTCCCACCCTTTTTCAGGATTGTTGGTATTTATCCATTCTGTTAAATCAATATTATTCCCTAATTGAAAATAAGCATCTCGATATAGAGTAATATTTTGTATCTGTTCTGCTGTCTGGATAATATATGGGGAGCTGATTGTTCCTTCTCCACTCGTGAATTTGTCAGATATCGCTTGGGAAGGAAGAACTGACAATAAAATAAGAATAACAGATAGAAACTCTGTTTTCGAAAATAGATAAAATGTTTTTCTCATATAATATTGATGGTTAAATGTATACAACAAATATAGAGCTTGTTAAATACCTAAAAAAGTACTTTATTATCTAATTCTTGTACTTATCGGACTATGAATGGTATATTTTTAAATTAAGATATATGATGTTTATGTAAGTCTATTTAGTTTCTTATTGAACGCCTCCGATAATTCCTTTATCAGAATGTTCGATAAAGTCCAAGATATATTGAATCTCTGGAGACATGGGTACCATTTCTCTTATATTGCGGAGAGCGTTTTCTAAACTGGTTCCACATTGATATATTTGACGATAAGCTTTTGCTATATTATCTAAAATGTCATTAGAAATATTTCCTTTCTTTGATAAAAGAACAGCATTGATTCCATAATAACTGATTGGATTATGAGCAGCGACAATATATGGAGGTACGTCTTTATTTGCTCGACAACCATCCCTGACTAATGTCCAACCACCTACGTGGCAACCATGTTTGAGGATAACGCCACTACCTAAAATTGCTTTATCGTCAAGGGTGCAGTTTCCTGCAGTTTTTGTCCCGTTACCCAAAATACAAAAATTTCCGATTTGAGTATCATGGGCTACATGGACACCCTCTAAAATGAAATTTCCATTTCCGACAGTTGTGGAATTTCCTTTAAATGTTGCTCGGTTGATAATTGCTTTTTCTCGAATTACATTATCATTACCGATTTCTACAAAAGTTTCATCTCCTTTAAATTGAAAGTCCTGAGGAGTTGCACCGATGATTGCAGCTTGGTACACCATATTATTATTTCCCATATGGGTTCCTGACAGGATACTTGCATAAGGCATAATTGTACAGTTGTCTCCGATTTCGACATTTTCATCAATGTACGCAAAAGGGTGGATGGTGACATCTTTCCCAATTTTTGCCTTCGGATTTACATAGGCCAATGGACTAATCATAATTTTACTAATTTAAGGTTCATAACTTATCGTCCTCCACCTAATGCATGATAGAGATTAACTATCGATTGCATACGTTGGAAACTATCAGATACCTGTGAAAGTTGTGCACTTAGTAACGATTGTTGAGCAGTGAGTACTTCGAGGTATGTCGATGTCCCTAAAGTTAACAATTGTTGTGTATATTCAACCGATTTTTCTAAAGAATTTATTTGTTTTTCGCGTTGAATACTCTTTTCTTTTGCAGATTCATAGGAAGTTAAAGCATTGCTAACTTCACTTCCTGCATTTAGAATTGCCTGTTCAAAGCTTAGTTTTGCACTTTCTTGTTGAGCTTTAGCTATTTTTAGTTGAGCAATATTGGCTCCACGGTAAAAAAGTGGTTGTGTGAGAGAACCTAAAGCTGACAAAATCATTTTTCCTGGGTTGACTATCATATTTCCAGCTTGATTTGTCCATCCTAATGTCCCGGAAATGGAAATTTGCGGATAAAAATTTGCACGGGCTTCATTTGTTCCGTAGTAAGCCATGGCAAGTGCCATTTCTGCGGCTTTTACATCCGGCCGGTTAGCCAATAATTGTGCTGGAATTCCCGCATTTAAAACTTCTGGGAAATTTTGTTCATCTATAGAACCCCTTTCTATTTTTTGAGGAGCCTGTTTTAGAAGCAAAGATAATGCGTTTTCTGCTTCTTTTATTTGTTGTTTTATGTCTGGGATTGAAGCTTTGACCATATAACTGTTTGCTTCACTTTGTACAATTGCAGCTTCATTAACCATTCCGGCTTCTTTCATTGCTCGCATGGTTTCTAAGCTTTTGTCCCAAATTACCGATGTTTCTTCTGTGATAGATAGCTGTTTGTCTAACATCAGTAAGGTATAGTAATAATTTGCGATAGCAGATATTACTTGCGTTTGTACTGCTTGTTTATAAGCTTCACTTTGTAGTAAAGCAACTTTTGCTTTACGCTTTGAGTTAAGCAATTTCCCGAATAAGTCAATTTCCCAACTGGCTGCGACCGGAGCAGACCATGTCCATGTTGGATTTGATTTATTAAAGCTACTAACTCCTCCCTGTGGTGATAAAACCAGAGAGGGAGCATAAGCCATACGTGCACTCATAAAACTTGCTTCAGCTTGTTTTACATTTAACATGGCACTCTGTAAATCCGTATTTTGATCTAAGCCTAATTGTATAATTTCTTGTAACTTAGGATCGGTGAATACTTCTTTCCACGGTAGATTGCCCATATTAGTCGTATCTGAAGTAAGCGTATCATTTACAGAGAGAGGATCTCGGTAAAGACCTTTTGTATCAATTTCGGGCCGATCATAGGATTTGTATATGTGGCAGCTACTCATCAAAGCTGCCAGACATACGGTATATAAAATTTGTTTCTTCATTCTTTTTATCTTTAAAAACCGTTTCTGTACAAATTCTTACTTATTTAATATATTGTTCGATATCGGCTTCCAGTTCTGTATTGTCCAGATCTTTCCATTCCATCGGTTTGAATTTCTCTTGTAGCGTTTGGAATGCAACAAATAGTGTAGGAACTATGAATATCTGGCAAATCATACCGATTAGCATACCTCCGATAGCTCCGGTACCTAAAGTACTGTTACCATTTGCCCCGACACCATGAGCGAACATCATGGGTAGTAATCCAATAACCATAGCTAATGAGGTCATCAATATAGGACGTAAACGGGCAGAAGCACCAAGAACTGCAGCAGAAACAATACTCATTCCTGTTTGTCTCCGTTCGAGTGCGAATTCGACAATAAGGATAGCATTTTTAGCCAAAAGACCAATCAACATAATCAATGCAATTTGCATATAGATATTGTTTTCTACTCCCATAAATTGGGCAAAAATGAAACTTCCCATTAATCCAAATGGAACAGAAAGTATAACAGCTAATGGCAAGATGTAACTTTCGTATTGTGCACTTAATAAAAGATAAACGAATACGAAACATAGTACGAATATCAAATATGTAGTACTACCACTTGTACTTTGTTCTTCTCGTGTCATACCGGAGTATTCGTATCCATATCCCGAAGGCAGAGTTTCTTTGGCAACTTCTTCAATTGCTTGGATGGCTTGCCCTGAACTATATCCCGGTGCAGGAGAACCATTAACAGTCATAGATGTGAACATGTTAAATCGCTTGATATTATCCGGTCCATATACTTTGCGCAATGTCATGAATTGGGTAATCGGGGCCATTTCGTTCCCATTACGTATCATAATCTGATTCAGTGTTTCAGGACTTACACGGAAATTGGCATCAGCTTGTATCATGACACGGTATAGCTTACCAAAACGATTGAAGTTTGATGCATATAATCCACCATAGTAACCTTGTAATGCAGATAATAATGTACTAGGACTGATACCAGCTTGTTTACATTTTGCTGCATCGATGTCTACCATATATTGTGGATAGTTTGGATTAAATGATGTTTGCGCTGCTGCAATTTCCGGACGTTCATTTAGTTTTGCCAAGAAACTTTGAGCAACAGAATAGAAACGGTCCAAATCACCTCCAGTTTTATCTTGTAAGTTAAATTCGAAACCATTAGTTACACTATATCCTGGTATCATTGGAGGAGCAAATACCAGAACACGAGCATCTTTTATCAAGTTCATGGCTTGCATATAGAGCATACCAGTAACTGATGTTACATCCTGTCCTTTGCTTCGTTCATCCCATGGTTTAAGCTTACAAATAAATGTTCCATATGAACTTCCTTGACCTGAAATAAAGCTATAGCCTGCAATTTCTGTACGACTTTTAACAGCGGGATTAGCAGCAATTAGACTGTCTATTTTTGCCAATGCTGCTTGAGTCCTTTCGAGTGAAGTTGCCGGAGGCATATCGACTACAACAAAGAATGTTCCTGTATCTTCATTGGGTACAAGTCCAGTAGGTGTTGTTTTCATCAATGCAACTAATATTACAATACTGGCAATTACAGCTCCAAATCCTAACCATTTTTTGTTGATGAAAATCATGATACCCTTTTTATATTTTTCAAGGGTTATATCATAAGCTGTATTAAATGCAGTATGGAACCTTTTCATTAGACTCATTTTGACTTTTTTCCCTTCTTCATCTTTTTGATGAGGTTTCAGGAATAAGGCACAAAGAGCAGGACTCAAAGTCAATGCATTAATAGCAGAAAGTCCAATAGATATAGCCATCGTTAATCCAAATTGGCGGAAGAATGTTCCGGATGTTCCTGGCATAAAACTTACAGGAATGAATACGGACATCATCACTAATGTAATGGATACGATAGCACCGGATATTTCATTCATGGCATCGATAGATGCTTTGACAGGAGACTTGTAACCTTGGTCGAGTTTTGCATGTACCGCTTCGACGACGACTATCGCATCGTCGACGACTATCGCGATTGCTAGCACAAGTGCACAGAGGGTCAACAAGTTCAGACTGAATCCGATGAGAGACAGAATACAGAAAGTACCTATCAATGCTACCGGTATAGCAATGGCTGGTATTAATGTGGAACGGAAATCTTGTAAGAAAATGAATACTACAAGGAATACTAAAATAAATGCCTCGATCAACGTTTTTAATACTTCATGAATAGATGCATATAAGAAATCATTGGCATTCAGTAACACATCATATTTTACTCCGGGAGGAAAATCTTTAGATGAATCTTCAAGGATTTTACTGATATTATTGATAATCTCTGTAGCGTTCGATCCTGCAGTCTGGAATATCATGGCCGTGACCCCTGGATGTCCATTAGTCCGAGTTCCGAAGCCGTATGTCAAACCTCCT
The DNA here is from genome assembly GCA_000803105.1 of Coprobacter secundus. GTDB lineage: Bacteria > Bacteroidota > Bacteroidia > Bacteroidales > Coprobacteraceae > Coprobacter > Coprobacter secundus. Next base: position 133,262 of record JTDA01000002.1, on the reverse strand, counting down.
AATTCTATACGTGCGACATCTTTTAAACGTAGAACTTCTCCGCTTTCCGTAGCTCGTATTACAATGTCTTCAAATTCTTCGGGCGTTTCTAATCGACCTTTATATCTCATGATATATTGGAAAGATTGATTTCCACTTTCTCCAAATTGACCGGGAGCCGCTTCGATATTCTGCTCGGCAAGAGCTGCAGAAATATCGCTTGGCATTAATTTATATTGAGCCATCACATCTGGTTTCAGCCAAATACGCATGGAATAATCAGCACCCATTACCATTGCATCACCTACTCCGGCAACACGTTGAATTTGAGGGATAAGATTGATTTTTACATAATTTTGCAGAAAAGTTTCGTCGTATCGGTTATCAGAACTGAAGACGGAGATACCCATCAACATACTGGTTTGCCGTTTACTGGTAATCACACCGACTTGGGTTACTTCTGCTGGAAGAAATCCTTGGGCTTTAGCTACACGATTCTGCACATTGACTGCTGCCATGTCAGGATCGGTTCCTTGCTTGAAATATACTTGGATGGTTGCTTCTCCATTATTTGAAGCCGTAGAAGTCATGTACATCATGTTTTCTACACCATTTATTTGTTCTTCCAAAGGAGCGATAACACTGTTTAATACAGTTTGTGCATTAGCACCAGTATAAGTTGTACTTACTTGAACTGTAGGAGGAGCGATATCCGGATATTGGGTTATAGGTAATGATACTAAGCCCAGAATACCTAAAATAACGATTAGAATAGAAATAACCGTTGACAATACCGGCCGCTTTATAAATCTGTCTAATTTCATAATTTTCTGTATTTAATACGGATTGATTTTTCCGTTTGATAAAATGATAGACGATGAATCTTTATTTTTTAGCTGCGCCCATGGCTGATGCTTGTTGCGCTGCATGCTGAATTTTGGCAGCGGATTCTTCAGGGGTAATAGGCTTGATGGTCATACCGTCTTTTACAGTAGTACCTACACCTTCAACCACTACTCGGTCTCCGGCTTTCAACCCAGAGGTCACAACATATTGTTGTCCATTATTAATAGGAAGGATTTCAATTCCTACAATTTTTACAACAGAGCTATCATTTACTACAAAAGCATATTTTTTATCTTGTATTTCGTATGTTGCCTTTTGAGGAATTACAATTGCAGAATCGTTTTTAACAGGAACCAATATATTTCCCGAACCACCACTCCGCAATACTCTTTCTGGATTTGAAAATGTGGCACGAATGCTTGCTGCTCCAGTTGTTTGGTCGATAACACCACTTAATGTTTCGATTTTTCCTTTTTCTGAATAGATGCTACCGTCTGCTAATTGTAACTCTACTTCAGGCATTTGAGATAAAGCACCTTTTCCTTGGCGAGTAAGCTCTAAAATTTGTTTTTCATTCATTGAGAAGTAGACAAACATTTTAGAAAAATCAGATACGACTGTTAAAGGGGTTGCAGATGATGGACTTACCAAACTTCCGACACGGAAAGGTATATTTCCTACGATTCCGTCTGATGGGCTTGTGACTTGAGTATAAGAAAGATTGTTTCTTGCGTTGGTCAGTTGTGCCTGAGCTTGAGCTAATGTCGCTTTTTGAGTTGCTAGCTGATTTTCAGCCATTTGTAAATCGTAATCACTAATGATATTTTTCTTTTCAAGTTCTCTTTTATTTTTGACGGTAAGTTCATTTGTAGCTACATTTGCTTCAGCTACTTTTACATTTGCTTCAGCTACTTTTACAGCTTCTTGATATTGAACGGGGTCAATGACGAATAAAAGTTGTCCTTTCCGTACCAATGCACCTTCATCTACACATAATTTAGTGATGAATCCACTTACATTTGGACGAATTTCGATATCCTGGCAACCTTTTATTGTTGCTGGATAACTGTTGTTTAGCTCTATGGCTGTTGGTTTGAGCGTAACAACAGCATACTCTTGAGCTGCGTTAGGTAAAGTTTGTCCTTTTTTGCCACAGGCAAAAAGAGAGAGAGACAAAGCGATTAAAATTACTCTTTGAGATTGAATAATCATAGATTTGCTAATTTTCATTGTCTGCTTGTTTTGATGTTATCTTCTATTGATATAATTATTATTTTGAAAACCTATTAGTTTTATCCATCACGGATAAAATTGTATGCAAAATTACCCTGATTCTTATTACTATTTTTTGATATTTGTCAAAAAAATAAAGGCTATAATAATAAAGGTGGTTAAAAGATATTTTTGTTAAATTGTTTATTAAATAAAAAAAAAGTTTTTGTTTATTTCTAAATGTTATAACTCTTGTCTGCACGAATTCGGCTGAGAGTCTCCGGAGTAATGCCTAAAAACGAGGCTATATGTCCTAAAGTTGCTTTTTGTAAAAGTTTTGGATATTTGGAAAGTAACCATTCGTAACGTTCTTTTGCAGTTTTACATTGTAAATTTATAATTCTTTCTTCTAAAAAAGTGTTATAACGATATAAAATGGTTAATGAGAACCGAGCAAATTGAGGATAGTCTTTACAAAGTTCATCAAAAGGAAGCAATTTTAAAGAGAAAGCTTCTGTATCTTCGAGAAATTCTATAATTTCAGGATAGTCTTTTTTTGTTAATTTAGAACGTACGGATATGAGTAGGTTCGATTCAAAAGCAAATGAGAAAGTAATGTCTTTCCCATCTTTTAAATAAAAACTACGGCATCCGCCTTTTTTAATATAATATATTTGTTCATCAAATTCAGAAGGATTCACCCGTATTTCTCCCTTTTTAAAATGCTGAGGAACTATTTGTGTCTTCAAAAATTCTGTTTGAAGTGAGGATAGTTGAAGATTATCTTGTAAATAATTAATAAATTCCTGCATTTTATTCGTTTTTGAGAGCAAACAAATGTAGTGAAATATGCTAAATAGTAATAAACTCAATGCATAATTTTTGTGCTTTTTCAGAAATAATTTTTATCTGTAAACTTTTTTTGTCAATTAGAGATAGCTATCATATCAGGAATGAACTGTTTTTTTAGAGGGTCGTAACCAAACCAATATTTATTTTCGAGAGAGGGTAACATGTAAAGTTTCATATCTTTATGATATTTGCCTTGTATTATTTTCCAATTATTAGGAGGAGTTTGTCCTTTGGTTTTTATGTTTTCGGCAGGTTCTTTTTTTAGGGACATTCCGGCTTTTATCCAAGCAAACGCTACGTCGGATGTATAAGATGAATATTCTTTTTTACAGAAATCATAAAGTAATAACCCTCTTTTTTCGATACTTAAAGGTTTGTCTATAACATCTGACTTTATAAGGTATTTGAGAAAGTGTAGAATAAAATCTTTCTCAGATATTATTAATTTTCTTGTAATATCTTTCCATATAGGAGTATTATAATATCCATCGAGTAGACGAGAAATGAGCCTGGCTTGTTGTAACTCTTCAATGGATATTGATGCCGTTTCTAAAACTTCGTATGGTGGAAGAGGTGAATAATGGATACCTAATTCTTCAGCTCTGCGACGCATTTCTGTTCCTGGTAATAATTTTAGCGATTCGAGTTGAATTTCTCCTGCTCCGAATTGTGCTAAAGTATAAATGTCACTTATGATTTGGTCAAAATGATATAGTGGCAGTCCCGCTATCAGGTCTGCATGGGTTTCCATATTAGGTAGATTACAAAGAAATTGTAGTCCGTCAAGGGAATTTTTTAAATTTCCTTTCCTACGGCAACAGTCTAATACCTCCTCGTGTAAACTTTGAATTCCCGCTTCCAAGTGTAAAATTCCTTTAGGCATGTTTTTTAATGTGTTTTTAGTTTCTGCATTTAATAGTCCAGGATGTATTTCTAAGTGAAAACGAATAGAACCTTCAAATTCAGAGAAGAGGGCTAAAAGTTCTTTCGCTCTAGCTGTGTTATAATTGAATGTGCGGTCAAGGATTCTGACATTTTGTATTCCGTGAGATTTAATGTTTTGTAATCTCATACGTATTGTTTCTACGGGCAATGTTCTTACAGGTTTTTCTCCTCCGCTGACACAAAAAGCACATGTATTGAAACATCCTCTTGTCGTTTCTAATTGAACAAAAGGCTTATTCCAATTGAAAAAACAGCTGGATTCAGGATATTTTAATTTATCAAATTTCAAAACTCGGGCTGTGCCATTGTCATGATATTTTTGAGAGTTATCGAAATAGCACAATCCTGTTATAGTATTCCATTGGGCCTGATTGTCCCAAATATCAATCCATTTAGGGAAATATTCTTCTCCTTCTCCTCTGAATACACAATTGATATATGGGTGTATAGAAAGAAAGTCGTAATTGTCTCCTAAAAATTCGGGACCGCCGAGTATAACGGTAGTTTCGGGATAAATTGCTTTTAGGCGAGATATAACATGGAGCAAAAACTCTCGGTTAAAGAGCCATGCTGTGGCAGCGATAATATCTGGTTTGTATTTTGCTGCATTTTTTACTACCATTCCAATATTTTCGTTGATAGTTGCAGATATAACTGACCATTCAATGGATTTTTCGTTTTGCATTTGGGCGTGTAGCGCAGGCAATGCTAGAGATGCATGGGCGTAAGAGCTATTTAAGTCTATCCAAAGTAATTTCATAAATATCTGGTATTTTTTGTACAAAGATATAAAGATAATATGAACGAGAGTGAAAGCAAATCGATTGGCCTGCGTTGAATGTACACTCATGATAGTAAGAATGTAAAATTTCGTAGGTGCGATATGGACTAAACTATTTAATGGAAAATACTGTTATAAAATGAAAAACTTATTTTGTTATATATGAAAACTATTATTTATTGGATACTTTTGTCTTTGATATTTATTGGAAGTTGCCATCGAAAAAGAATGCCGTATACAGATTATAGCGATTATCCATCATATTGGGGAGATGATTTGGGGGTGAAAGTTTCTGATAATGAAACAAATTTTGCTTTGTGGTCTCCGGCCGCGGAGGAGGTGGAATTGCGAATATATGATAATGGTGAAACTGGGGAGCCTGAACAAATAATAAAAATGATTCGAAAGTCGGGCAAAGACCCATGGAGAGCTACCTTAAAGGGACAACTTTATGGAAAGTTTTATACTTTTAAGATAAAGGAAAATGGTAAATGGCTGGCTGAAACTCCTGGTATATGGAATAAAGCAGTAGGTGTGAATGGTAAAAGGGCGGCTATTATAGATATGGCAGCTACAAATCCAGATGGTTGGGAAAATGACCAAAGACCGGCATTAAATAGTTTTAGTGATATTATTCTTTATGAAATGCATCATAGGGATTTTTCTATCGATTCTACGTCCGGTATCCAAAATCGTGGAAAATTTTTAGCATTGACCGAAGAAGGGACAAAAAGCCCTTCGGGAGAAATGACAGGAATAGATCATCTGAAGGATTTGGGGGTAACTCATGTTCATATATTACCTTCATACGATTTTGGTTCTATAGATGAACGCAAATTAAATGAAAATGTGTATAATTGGGGATATGATCCTCAAAATTATAATGTACCAGAAGGCTCATATTCAACAGACCCTTACACTCCGGAGACTCGTATACGAGAAATGAAAAAAATGATACAGTCTTTACATAAAAATGGAATACGGGTAGTTATGGACGTAGTGTATAATCATACATATAAAAATGATGAATCGAATTTTAGTTTGACAGTTCCAGGCTATTTTTATAGACATAATCCGGACGGAAGTTATTCCGATGCTGCTCATTGTGGAAACGAGACAGCTTCAGAACGGGAAATGGTGAGACGATATATTGTAGAATCGGTTAAATATTGGGCAAAGGAGTTTCATGTAGATGGTTTTCGTTTTGATTTAATGGGGATACATGATTTGGAAACAATGAATCAGGTACGGAAAGCGTTAGATGAAATTGATCCTACGATTTTTATATATGGTGAAGGGTGGACGGCTGGACCATCTCCTTATCCAGAGGAAAAAAGAGCTTTGAAAAAAAATGCTGCTCAGATGCCTGGGATTGCTGTTTTTAATGATGACATACGAGATGGCATAAAGGGAAGCTTCAAGGATGATGTAATGAGAGGATTTGCAACAGGAGATACTACGTTGGATGAAAGTGTTAAGTTTGGAATTGTTGCTGCAACATCTCATCCTCAAATAAATTATGGAAAAGTAAATTATTCTTCAGCACCTTATTCCGTTCATCCATATCAGTCTATAAATTATGTATCGAGTCATGATGACTTGAATTTGGTTGATAAATTGCAAATTTCTAATCCGGATGCTTCACAAGAAGATTTATTGAAATATGATAAATTGGCACAAACGATTGTGTTTACTTCTCAAGGCGTACCTTTTATGTTTAATGGAGAAGAAGTTTTCCGTTCTAAAAAGGGAGTACATAATTCTTTTCAATCTCCGGATTCTATCAATAAAATAAATTGGACCAATAAGAGTATATATAAGGATCTATATACCTATTATAAAGCTCTTATTTCTTTGAGAAAAAATCATCCAGCATTTCGGATGCAACGTACCGAAGATATACAAGAAAAGCTGCATTTTTTAGATACGGGGCAAAATGGAGTGATTGCTTATACTCTGGGCGAGTACGCAAATGACGATTTGTGGAAAGAAATTTTAGTGGTGTTTAATGGAAATAAAATGGATAAACAAATAGAAATACCAAAAGAGGAGTGGATTATAGTTGGGAAGGATGGAAAGATTGATGAAGATGGTATAGGAAAAACGTTTGGTGGAAAAATTTTAGTTCCTGGCTCTTCGGCCTTAATTCTTTATCATAATTAAATGTATAGAAATAAATGTTTGTATGTTCTGATTTTTAAATAAAGAGTTAAAATATTCGGCTATATATTTTAATTTTCGATGATAATCTCTATATTTGTGTAGAATTTGATATAAAATGTCCGATAATCCAAAATTGTTATTGGTTACTTTAGGCGCAAAAATCAGGGAATTGATGAGGCGTCATGAGGAGCTGAAGGAAAGAGCGGAAGCGATGGAAATGCATATAGCAGAACAGTCTGAAGAAATATCGGCTTTACGAAAGGAATTAGAGGAGATGAATATCAAATACCGGAACCTGAAAACGGCAAAAGGACTTGCATTTGGAGATAGTGATGTCCGTGAAGCTCGAAACAGGTTCAACAAATTAGTGCGGGAAATCGATAAGTGCATCTCTTTATTAAATGAATAGATGCTATGAACGATAAGTTAAAAATTAATTTGATAATAGCCGGAAGTTCGCATACTCTTTTTATTAGACCAGAGGAAGAAGAGCTTATCAGGAAAGCGGCAAAATTGATAGAGATAAAACTTGCTAATTATACAGGGCGTTTAGGCGCAGATAAAACGAAAACCCAACAGGATTTTCTGAGTATGACGGCATTGGAATTATCATATGCATATCTAAAAATGAAAGAATCACGGGATGTGGATATGTTAGCCCAATCAATTAAGGAGCTGGATGAGAATTTAGGAGGCTATTTGAAAAACGATTAATAAAATATAAACAATGAATTTTCCTGCACTGCATCAAGGTGTTATAGCCTTGTTTGTAGTGCTTTTTTATAATAATTAAATACGAACAGATGGAATACATACTATTAATTGGAATCGGTATTGGTTGTTTGTTGTTAGGTGGCGGTTTGGTTTACGTTATCTACAAAACCTTACTGAAGTCCAGAGTAAAATCAATTATTGAGGAGGCCGGTAAAGAGGCTGAAGTTATAAAGAAAAATAAGATGCTTGAAGTGAAAGAGAAATTTCTTCACTTGAAGGCTGATATGGAAAAACAAGCTAATGCTCGTAATGCTAAATTGCAGTCGGCTGAAGCTAAAGCGAAACAACGAGAATTACAGTTAAATCAACAGCAGCAGGAATTGCAGCGTAAAAAAGCTGAGGCTGATGCTATACGGTCAAATTTGGATGCCCAACTTGAAGTAATTGAAAAGAAGAAACAGGAGTTGGAACGGTTACATAAAACAGAGGTTGAGAAATTAGAGCATTTATCGGGCCTTTCTGCTGACGAAGCGAAAGAAAAATTAATAGAATCATTGAAAGAAGAAGCAAAGACTGAGGCTGCATCTTATATTAATGATATAATGGATGAAGCCAAGTTGACAGCTAATAAAGAAGCTAAACGGATTGTTATTCAGAGTATACAACGAGTTGCTACAGAAACGGCAATAGAAAATTCAGTAACGGTGTTCCATATTGAATCGGATGAAATAAAAGGGCGTATTATAGGTCGTGAAGGGCGTAATATCCGGGCTCTAGAAGCTGCTACTGGTGTTGAGATAATTGTAGATGATACTCCGGAGGCAATTGTCCTGTCTGCTTTTGATCCTGTTCGGCGCGAGATTGCCCGTTTGGCGTTGCATCAGTTAGTTACCGATGGGCGTATCCATCCTGCACGTATCGAAGAAGTTGTTACAAAAGTTAGGAAACAAATAGAGGAAGAAATTATAGAGACGGGAAAACGTACAGCAATAGATTTAGGAATTCATGGTCTGCATCCTGAATTGATTCGTTTAGTAGGTAAGATGAAATACCGTTCTTCTTATGGACAGAATTTATTGCAACATTCTCGGGAGACAGCCAATTTATGTGCAGTGATGGCGAGCGAACTTGGTTTGAATCCTAAAAAAGCGAAGCGTGCTGGATTACTACATGATATAGGAAAGGTTCCTGATGAGGAGCCGGAGTTGCCACATGCTTTATTAGGAATGAAATTAGCTGAAAAATACAAAGAGAAACCTGACATCTGTAATGCCATTGGATCTCATCATGATGAAGTGGAAATGAGTAGTCTTATTGCTCCTTTAGTACAAGTGTGTGATGCTATCTCGGGCGCAAGACCTGGTGCCCGTCGTGAGATTGTTGAGGCCTATATAAAGAGATTAAATGACCTTGAACAATTGGCGCTTTCATATCCGGGAGTATTGAAAACATATGCAATACAGGCTGGCCGAGAATTGAGGGTAATTGTGGGGGCTGATAAAATTGATGATGCAGAGACTGAAAACCTGTCAACGGAAATAGCTAAACGGATTCAAGACGAAATGACTTATCCAGGTCAGGTTAAGATTACCGTTATACGGGAAACTCGTGCGGTAAGCTTTGCAAAATAAATGATATAAAGTTATTGCTTTAAGGCATAATATAACGGCACAAACCACAGATGTCACTCAAAACTTTTTGTGTGGTCTGTGGTTTGTGTAATTAAAATATAATACAATGGACAATTCGTCAGATAATAATATAAGTAACCAGACTCCGAAAAAAAAATGTTGTTGTCGAGATCAGGCTAACAAGTTATATTGTTATGATTGGTTAGCTGATTTGCCGGAATCGCATAATGATACGGAGATGGTGGAAGTGCAGTTTAAGAATACAAGAAAAGGATATTATAAAAATTCCACTCATATAAAGCTTGAAAAAGGAGATATTGTAGCTGTTGAAGCGAACCCTGGACATGATATTGGAGTTGTTACATTGACAGGCCGATTGGTTTTACTGCAGATGAAAAAGAATGGAGTGAAACTTGATAATCCAGATTTGAAGAGGATTTATCGGAAAGCGAAACCAAACGATTTGGAAAAATGCGAAGAAGCAAAGGCCAAAGAACATGATACAATGCTCCGAGCTCGTAAGATAGCAGAGGATTTGAATCTGAATATGAAGATTGGAGATGTAGAATATCAGGGGGATGGTAATAAAGCAATTTTTTATTATATTGCAGATGACCGGGTTGATTTTAGACAGTTGATAAAAGTATTGGCGGAAGTTTTTAAGGTTCGTATTGAGATGAAGCAAATCGGAGCTCGGCAGGAAGCTGGAAGGATAGGTGGAATAGGACCTTGTGGACGTCAATTGTGTTGTTCCAGCTGGATGACGAGTTTTGTTTCTGTAGCTACAAGTGCAGCTCGTTATCAGGATATTTCATTAAATCCTCAAAAGTTGGCAGGTCAATGTGCTAAGTTGAAGTGTTGTTTGAACTACGAGGTGGATGCTTATGTAGAAAGTCAGAAAAAATTACCCTCGAAGGAGATTCCTTTAGAGACAAAAGATGCAGTATATTATCATTTTAAAACAGATATTTTCAAACGTCAGATGACTTATTCCTCAAGTAAGGATATGGCTGCTAATTTGGTAACTTTGGATGCATCTCGGGTTTTTGAGATTATAGCTTTGAATAAGCGAGGTGTACGGCCAGATAGTTTGGAAATAGAGACTAATAAAGAACCTGTTCGTAAGGATTTTGAAGATGTTGTTGGTCAGGATAGCCTTACGCGTTTTGACAAGGCAAAAAAGAAATCGAATGGGAATAATAAACGAAAGAAAAAAAACTTTGTAAAGAGAACGAATGTGAATGGTGAAGGAGGAAATGGCAATCAACCGAAACCTGTGCGGAAACCTGTGAATGATCAATCGAAGCAGAATCGTGAAAATAGCGGGGAATAGAATATTAATAAGTATTGTTTGGGTGGCTCTGTTATGTGCTTGTAGTGATAGTGGAGTCATATATCATTCATTCAATCATCTTCCAGAGAGGGGATGGGATAAGAGGGAGATACAGAGGTTTTCTCCTGAAATTGAAGATACTTTAAGTTTATACGATATAGATGTGTCTCTGAGATATACCAATGATTATGCGTATAGTAATTTGTGGTTGTTTATTGTATATACTGATGGAGAGGGGAAGCAACGTACTGATACGTTAGAATGCCGTTTGGCTGATGTTTATGGAAAATGGTATGGTTCAGGTTGGGGACCCTCTTATCAGCAGGAAATCCCTTTTAAAAAGAGAGTTCGCTTTTCTGTTCCTGGTAAATATCCGATACTTATACAGCAAGGCATGAGAGAAGATGTTATTCAGAATATTAAGGATGTCGGTGTAAAAATAACACGAATACAGGATATAAAGTAAAATATTGAAATATAACAAGATAATATCATGGAAATAAGTAAACGGGAAAATATTGGATGGGTCGATTTGTTGCGGGTTGTGGCATGTTTTTTAGTTGTCTTTTCGCATTGTTGTGACCCTTTTGTAGCACAATTTGATAATGATAGAAGCACATTTTTGACAGGTGTATTTTCTGGGAGTTTTGTTCGAGCTTGTGTACCTTTGTTTGTTATGATGTCTGGGGTATTATTATTTCCAGTGCGAATAAGTATGGGAGATTTTTATAAGAAACGAATTGGTCGAATCCTTATTCCTCTTATTTTTTGGTCTGTTGTATTACCTTTATTGTATTATATTTATTTGAATTTTATTACAACTTCGCATAGTCCATTGATTGATCCTGAGAATTATGTTTTCGGTGCAACATTAACGAAAATATATACATTTATATTTAATTTTAATTATGATACTACTCCGTTATGGTATCTTTATATGCTGATAGGGCTTTATTTTATTATACCTGTATTGGATGTATGGTTAAAGCAAGCATCACGTCGAGATATAAAGCTTTTTTTATATGTTTGGGGTATTTCATTGTTATTACCTTATATCAAAATGGCTGCTCCGTTATTGGGATATACTGGTAATTTTGGAAATATGGGAATATTGGGAATTTGTGATTGGAACGATTATGGTACGTTTTATTATGTATCAGGGTTTATCGGTTATTTAGTATTGGCATATTATTTGGTGAAATATCCGTTAGATTGGAGTTGGAAGAAAATGTTATGCATTACTCTGCCGATGTTTTTTGTCGGATATTTAATTACTTCTTTGGGTTATGTTTTGACTCAGAAGTATTTTCCGGGGAATTATGCTTATCTTGAAATAGTTTGGTATTTTGCAGGTATCAATGTATTTATGATGACTTTTCCGGTTTTCGTTATAATACAAAAAATGAACATTCCATCGGTTGTTTGGTTATCGCGTTTAGCATCATATACTTTTGGCATATATTTATGTCACTTTGTTTTTGTACAAGTTGCATATGATTTTTTGACGTCAGTGGTTTCTTTGCCGACATTTCTCTATATCATTATTATGGCGATATTGGCTTTTGTAGTCAGCAGCTTTATTGTGTGGATAATGAGGCAGTTTAGAGTTACTCGTCGTATGGTAATGTAGAAGTCAAAGTATAAGTGCAATAGTTATGTATAATTTAAGACAAATTGTTGAAAGTGTAAATTGTAAATTCATTAGGAATGTCTAAATAAGTTTTATAGTAATGGATAGTTTATTGCCTTTTGCATTATTGTGTTTTACTTCTTTCTTTACATTGGTAAATCCGTTGGGTACTATGCCTGTATTTCTGTCAATGACTGAGGGATGCAGCAACCGGGAAAGGAAGGCAATCGTAATGAAAGCTACGCTTGTTTCGTTTGTTATATTATTGGCTTTTACAGTATGTGGCCGTTTCCTTTTTCAATTTTTTGGTATTTCTACCAATGGTTTCAGGATAGCAGGAGGCGTTATTATTTTTAAAATTGGCTATGATATGCTTCAGGCCCAGTATACACATATAAAGCTGAATGAGAAAGAAATGAAATCATTTGTTGATGATATATCCATTACTCCATTAGCCATACCGATGCTTTGTGGCCCGGGGGCTATAGCCAATGGTATTGTTCTTATGGAAGATGCTCAGAATTATATATATAAAATCGTTTTGATCGGGGTACTTGCATTGGTCTTTCTGATAACTTATTGGATACTTAGGACATCACCTCGGCTTTTCCGGTTTTTAGGAGAGACGGGTAATAATGTAATGATGAGACTGATGGGACTTATTTTGATGGTGATTGCTGTAGAATGTTTTGTTAGTGGTGTACGACCTATATTAATAGATATTTTTCGGGAAGGAATTATGAAATAAATCTTCAAGACGTTATCATGAATCGTACTCTTGTAAAAATAGGAAAGAGATTATTATAGATAGGAAAGTTATATTTTTGCAGAGTGTGGATGATGCAGTGTCGATGTTTGAATAATTTTAAGGGATGTATTTTAATATATAATCCAGAAAATATTTTGTTTGTAAATTATCATTTTTAATCAATAGGTTTTATCCCTATTGATTCAGCATATTCCAACATATATTTGTAAGCGGCATCACGTTCGTTAGGAATAATACCGTCAAGTATGGCTTCTTTAATAGAAGCCTTTATATCTCCTACCATACGACAGGGAGTTAAGTTGAAAATTCTCATAATTTCTTCCCCACTTATAGGTGGTTGCATATTTCGAATTCGGTCTTTTTCTTCTATTTCTTTAAGCTTTTGGCGTACAAGGGCGAAATTATCCAGAAAACGTTTGACTTTTTCTTTATTTTTTGAAGTTATGTCAGCTTCACATAAAGTCATAAGGTCGTCTATATCATCTCCTGCATCGAATAGTAACCGGCGGACTGCAGAGTCAGTAACTATATCTTCCGCTAAAATGATAGGACGCATATGAAGTTCAACTAATTTTTGGACGTATTTCATTTTTTCATTAAGAGGAAGTTTCATTTTTCGAAAAATCCCTGGAATCATTTTTGCTCCGATGAAGTTATGGTTATGAAATGTCCATCCTAATTTTTCATCATAACGTTTAGTTACAGGTTTGGCTATGTCATGGAATATTGCAGCCCATCTCAACCATAGATTATTGCTGTGAGCCGATAAATTATCAAGTACAGCTAATGTATGATAAAAGTTATCTTTATGCCCCCGTCCTCCACGGGTATCTATTCCTTTAAGAGCGTCTAAATCAGGAAATATCAATGGTAGAAGTCCACATTTATCAAGAAGAAGAAAACCTGTAGACGGGTGCTCTGACGATATAATTTTATTCAGCTCATCGATTATGCGTTCTTTTGATATAATGTGTATACGTTCTTTGTTCCGAGATATAGCTTGAAAAGTGTTATTCTCTATCGCAAACCCCAATTGAGTCGCGAAACGTATGGCCCGCATCATACGTAGAGGGTCGTCACTAAATGTAATATCTGGATCAAGAGGAGTACGTATGATTTTGTCTTTTAAATCATTGATTCCGCCAAAAGGGTCAGTTAATTCACCGAAATGGCTTTGGTTTAAACATATTGCCAAAGCGTTTATTGTGAAATCTCGTCGATTTTGGTCATCGGTCAGTGTTCCATTTTCGACAATAGGTTTACGTGAATCTCTGTTGTATGATTCTTTGCGTGCACCGACAAACTCTACTTCTAAATTTTTATATTTAACCTGAGCTGTGCCGAAATTTTTGAAAACAGAAAGATAGGCTTTTTTGCCTAACTTTTCAGTGAGTGCTGTAGCCAGTTCAATTCCACTACCTAAAGTGACGATATCGATATCCTTAGATTCTCTTTTTAAAAAAATGTCTCTTACATATCCTCCTATAATGTAACAAGGCATATTCATTACATCCGCGGTTTCAGATATGAGGTGAAATATAGGATTTTTAAGATGTTTTTTTAAAAAAACATTATCTGGCTGCATGTATATTACTGGCTTTTGTTTTCAGGGTGCAAAAGTACAGATTTTAATTGACGTACAAAATCTGTTTGATTATTTTTAATAAGTATAATAAAAAGGCATATTTATCAATGATTCGAATAAATATGCCTTAAGAAACTATATAATGAGAATTTTATCGATTCAGTCTAATGGGATGATTTCTTCAGGACAATGTGTTATTTTTTCTATTCCCGTTTTAGTGACTAAAAGTGTATTCTCGATACCGACAGCTCCAACATGGGGTATGACGAATTTAGGTTCTAAGGCAAAGACCATATTTTCTTCTAGAATTTCTTTTGAACGAGGTGCCAACACCGGTTTTTCATTTAATTCAATTCCCACACCGTGGCCAATGAAACCAGCATGTTGCCTATGTCCCATAAAATATTCTTCGAGGCCTGCTTGTTTAGCGGTGTTCAAAGCTAATTCATATAGTTCTGCTACAGGGACACCAGGCCTACCTTTTTCAATAATTGCATCTTGTATTTGTAAAGCCACTTGATGTGCATTTTGTGCTAATTCTGGTATTTCTCCAAGAGAAAATACTCGGCTTAAATCAGACATGTATCCTGTGAAATTTCCTCCTATATCGACCATGACGGTTGTTCCTGGTCGTATCATTGCTCCATTACATCCGATAGGAAGAGAACTGTTTAGTCCTGCACCTCCTAATGCGAAATCGTATGGAGATGGAGTGTCGGCATTGTCTCCGGAAAGTAAACTGCCCATATATATTTCCATACTTGAGCCAAAAATACGAACTATACCTAAAGAGCCGTGTAAACGAGCAAGCCGTTCTAATTCTATGGAAAATTCTGTATCGGACATTCCATCTTTATATTCTGCTGGTATACGGTGATACATGCTTGCATGTTTGGCTGCTGATTCACGGATTAACTCTATTTCGTATGGAGTCTTTATTGCTCTTACATTCCGTATAATTTGGGAACTGTTGTCAAAAGTGGCATTTGTAAAAATTGTCGCTAAGCGTATTCTCTCATTATAAGTAAGAACGTCATCTTCTAATAAGAGTTTCTGAGGCATATTTATTCCTCGTTCATGCATTATAGCAGGTATATCTTCTGGTTTACGTATATATATGACGTTATCACCTTTGAGATCGACAGGCCGACGTACAAAGAATAGTATCTCCCCCTCTACAGGAATGTAAGTGTATCCACAGAAAATACGTCCCGATGTATAAAATAAATTAGTGTTGCTGCTAATCAGCATTGCATCAGCTTCGGCATTTTTCATTGCATTTTGCAATTTAGTTTTTCGAAGCTCTATTTCTGGTAAGAACTTAGCCGTATACATTGTCTTTGTCTTATTTTATTTATAAGTAATAAAATAAATTTTTAAAGAGTTTCCCTATTTTTATAGTTTAGGAATAACATCTTTGTTCGCAAAAGTAATAATAAAACTTTAAATATTAGAAAGTCTGGTTAGGATATATTTGTGTTAAGTTATCTCTATTGAATGTGAATTTTGAATAAAATTTTTGTCTTCTTATGTTGACTATTAGCTATAAAAAAATAACAAATTGTAATTTCAAAAGAGATTATAGCCATTCGATGCACCGTTCTAATTGAGTACTTCTTGAGCCTTTTATTAAAATTGTATATCCTTTTAATGGATTCTTTTTAAGTTCTTCAATTAGGTTATTAGTGCTGGAAAAACATTCAAAATTATTATCTATTTTGCAGAATTCGTTTCCGGATAATAAAACTTTGTCAAAGTTTGCTTCTTGAAGTCTGCCTATTATTTTTCGATGCTCATTTTCACTTTCAATACCGAGTTCACCCATATTCCCGAGTATAACGGCCTTGTGGTTAGCTTTTATTTGAACAAAATTGTCAAGAGCAGCTCCCATGCTGGTAGGATTGGCGTTATAAGCATCTATAATCAGTGTATTATATTTTGTTTTTTGTAATTGAGAACGTTTGTTTTGTGGAATGTATGTTTCGATAGCATCTTTTATTTTGTTTGGCTTTACTCCGAAATATACGGCTATTGCAGCAGCAGCTAATGCATTTGTGAGATTATAACTACCAATCAGCTGTGTTTGAATTTTTATAGATATATTATTATGTTTCATTTCGAAGAAGAGAAATGGCGAACAGTCTATAATACTTCCACTGATAAAGAGATTTTCAGATATCCCATATTCTGTTTTTTCGATGCCATTGCTTTGAGGCTGTAAATAAAGGTTTTCATGTTGTATAAAAATATGGCCTTTATGTGTTCGTATAAAGTCATACATTTCACATTTGGTCTGTAATACACCTTCGAATGAGCCGAAACCTTGTAAATGAGCTTTCCCTACATTCGTAATTATTCCGTAATTGGGTTCGGTAATCTCTACCAGCTCTTTTATATCGCCAGGATGACTGGCACCCATTTCGATGATTGCAATTTCGTGAGAAGAGGTTAGCTTCAATAAAGTTAAAGGAACCCCAATATGGTTATTTAGGTTACCTTCAGTTGCCAATACATTAAATTTTTGAGCAAGGCAAGCTGCTGTCAATTCTTTAGTTGTTGTTTTTCCGTTAGTTCCTGTAATACCGATGATAGGTAATCCCAAAATCTTCCGATGATAGTGAGCGAGAGCTTGGAGGGTTGACAAACAATTATCTACTAATATGATGCGTTTATCATCTGTAACATAATCGGCCTCATCTACAATAGCATAAGAACAACCTTCTTTTAGTGCTTGAGTAGCAAATTGGTTTCCATTAAAATTTTCACCCTTTAAAGCGAAAAAAATAGAACCGGGTACACATTTCCGGCTATCTGTGGTTATTGTAGGATATTGTTTATAGAGAGTGTATAAATCATTTATTTCCATTTTTGAGATATTTTTATAGCGAAATTATATATTTTTTCAGTTCAAAGTATCCTTAGTGAGAAAAAGTATTTTATTTCTTTCCGAATTTGGGATCAACTTTTAAAAATGCTACTGATAAGTAAGCCGGTAGTGTACATATCATAACCCAAATAAAGAATTGTTTATATCCGATCATATCTTGTAGCCATCCGGCTATCATTCCGGGTAGCATCATTCCCAAAGCCATAAATGCAGTACAGATGGCATAATGGGCTGTTTTATGTTTTCCGTTGGCAAAACTTATCATATAAAGCATATAAGCGGTGAATCCAAATCCATATCCAAATTGTTCTATTGCGACTGCAGAGTTGATTAGTATCAGATTATTGGGTTGTAAATATGATAGATATACATATACTAAATTAGGGAGTGTTATAGCCAGTGTCATTGGCCAAAGCCAAAACTTGAGGCCTTGGCGAGAAGCAACTATACCACCAATAATTCCTCCGATAGTAAGAGCCAATACACCGACGGTTCCATATACGAGTCCGACTTCTCCGGTAGTTAGTTCTAATCCTCCGGCTTCTTTGGGGTCGAGCATGAAAGGTGACGCTAATTTTAATA
Organism: Coprobacter secundus; assembly: GCA_000803105.1. GTDB lineage: Bacteria > Bacteroidota > Bacteroidia > Bacteroidales > Coprobacteraceae > Coprobacter > Coprobacter secundus. The sequence continues at coordinate 115,353 of JTDA01000002.1, read as the reverse complement.
GTTGAGATTCTGATAAGCGAAATGTTAACATGAAAAATAGTCCGGAGACAATTTCTTTCTTTTTAAAAAAGGAGATAAACGTTTGTAAAAATTCTTTCCATATCGTTTTTGCAGTATAGATATTTCCGGAAACTTTATCTTCTGGCGGATAAGGTAGAATGTACTTGTGATATAGACAAATCATGATAAAAATTCCGGAAAGAATGAAAAATGTGATACTCCAAGCTAAAGAGATATTCTCGGTATGTATTTCAAGAATTCCTGCCAACATAATAAGTAAACCTTGTCCGGAAATCATGGCTATTCGATAAAATGTATTTCGGATACCTACATATAAGGATTGTTCATGGCTGTTGAGTGCTAACATATAGAAACCGTCGGCCGCTATGTCGTGAGTTGCAGAAGCAAAAGCTAATAACCAGAAGAAGGCTAATGTCGCTTGAAAGAAGAGGGAAGCAGGGATACAAAATGCTACACCGGCAAGTCCAGCTCCAATTAGTATTTGCATGGATATAATCCACCACCGTTTAGTTTTGAGGATATCTATAAATGGGCTCCATAAAGGTTTTAGCACCCATGGTAAATAAAGCCAACTGGTATATAAAGCAATGTCTGTATTGGAAATTTCCATTCGTTTATAAAAAATAACGGCTATTGTCATTACTGTGACATAGGGTATTCCTTGAGCAAAATATAAGGAAGGAATCCATTTCCATGGAGATATTTTATGGGGAAAAAGCATACTTATATTTTTATTAGCTGATCGCATATAAAATGGGTAGTTTCAGGAGTGATGGATACTTGCTTTAGTATATCTTCAGCTTCTTGATTGGTTAATTCGATAAAATCCGATTCTCTTGGAGTAATAATGACTCCGCTGACATCGACAGCTCCAGGGCTGATTAGTTTTTGAGAATTGTAATATTGGGTCGGGCGATGTGCTTTTCTGGGCATAATGTATAATCTCCATATTCCGTTGTCAAAAAGGCAGAGAAGGTTGACCATAATCTCTTTACTACTTTGGTCAATCGGTAGTAAAGTGGTAAAGTAGTCGAAGAGATTTATAATTTCTTCTTTTTTATTTGATTCCGCAATGAATACTGCTTGAGGATATTGTGGCAGGTGAAATACGGTAAGAGATTTCGTTTGAACAAGGATTTTCCCCTGATTTTTTATGATTTCCCAATCTTTTTCTAGTGGAAGAAATCCTTTGTTCCCAGCCTGGAAATGCATGTGGTCAGGTGCAGATGCCCCGCATTGTGGACCGTTATAGAACAAAATGTAGTCAGACAATTCCGATGCAATATTTAGCATGTCGGGCAAGTGGTGTTCTATCTGTTGTGGCGAATGTATTGTATAGGGAATTGTAAAATGTTTTGGAAAAATAGGATAAGGATTTACTAAAATTAGATATTTGTTGTTGTAAGGGATATATCCTTGTTCTTTAGGACGGTTTCCAGGGCAAAGAAAGCACGGGCGTTTATTGACGGCTGTAGCCGAAACCGCTGCATTTGTCGATTGTATTCTGGCTGGGTTGAATTGTATGGAAATTTTTATGCCTCCGACAGTTAACTCCCGAGATAAAACTGTTTCTAATACTTTGTAATTTTGACTGGCCAGTTTCCAGTCTTTTATTTGTTGGACAAACAGATTTGAAACTTCTTGTTGTAAATCCATAGCTATTTTTGTTTCCGATTCATTTGTATCCGAGCCATCAATTCATAGGTTCTTAGGCTATCTTTATATAAATTGTTGGCATTTATTTGTTCTATATTCAATGCTGCATCCGAATTTCCTTCCCAGCGGCGGCATAGGTAGATTACATCATAAATGCGTCCGATACGATATTCCCTTGAAAAGCGCAATCCGAGTGCATAATCTTCTCCATAATTAGTATTAGGAACTTTTATCTGACGTAATAATGGAGTATAAAATGCTCGAGGTGCTCCTAATCCATTGATACGTAGTGCATTGTTGCATCCATTCTCGTCACTCCATTCACGATGATCTATTATTCCGGGAGGTATTACTTGCATATTGAAGTCTGTCATGACATAACTGCCTATTACCATACCACATTTTTCTTGATAAAAAGTGTCGACTATTTTTTGTAATGTGTGTCGGTCTTTATAGATGTCGTCACTGTCGAGTTGAACGGCAAATTTGCCACACATTGGATGATGAATTCCCAGGTTCCAACATCCTCCTATACCTAAGTTATTTTGTTCAGGAATGAGATGTATTACACGAGTATCTTTGATAAATTGTGCTATTTCTTTTCCAGTACTATCAGTCGAGTGATTATCGATAATGATGACATTAAATGGGAAGTTGCATTCTTGTTTCAGTACAGAACGTATTGCGTCGGCAATGGTTCTTTCACGATTATATACAGGGATTATTACCGAAGCTTCTAAAGGGAAAGTTGCGGTAGTCACATCTATTTTTTTGTGAGTAGCCGGCAACCATCCATTGATATCTTTCAAATGTTGAGTGCAGGCTTGTTCCATTTCTATTTGTACTTCTCTGTTTTTAGAGTCTACGTAGTCGAACTGCTTTTCACCTGAGTTTCGAGTATCTGTTGCTATATCGGTATATAAATATTCATGTATATGTATGATATTATAATGTTGTGATATTTTTAGTCTCAAGTTATACCAACCGGCAAACTGAAAAGTCGAATTATCTGATTTAGTAAATTTTTTAAGAGCAGATGTTTGGTATAGTTGAAGATTCCCGAAGTCGAAATCATCGCGTAAACTTCCTAATTGGTAATCGATTACAGGATGAGGAATTCTGATATTTTTGTTTATTTGGTATGAATCAGAATATAATATTCCTGCTTGAGTATCTTCTGCAATTTGTAACATCCGTTCAATACCATATTCGTTAAGATAGAGAGACGTATTTCCCAGTCCCACTAATATGTAAGGAGTTTGTGCATATTCGGAGATAAGTCGTACAGTATTTGAGGAATGAAGCATATCAATGTGAATGGGAATACATCCGGATATTTGTGGAGCGAAGTTGCCTGTATATAATAAAAAAATTTTATGGATGTCTACGTGGTTAGTAAGGGCAGCCACAGTAGGCTTTATTTGTGTATCTGAAATATAATTGAAGAAGCAGGTGATATTTTTCATAATTATTATTTTTTTGAATATGAATCGATAGCCTTTTTCACAGAACCATATAATAGCAATAGATTTTTAGCGTCATCGTATTCCAAATGAGTTTCTTCCATAATCATGCGTGTACCACGGTCTACCAATTTTTTATTTGTCAGTTGCATATTTACCATTCTGTTGCCTTTTACCCTCCCTAATTTTATCATGACACTGGTAGTAATCATATTAAGGACAAGCTTTTGGGCTGTTCCCGATTTCATTCGAGTACTTCCGGTTACAAATTCTGGCCCGACAATTACTTCAATGGGAATATCCGCCTGTTCTGCTACTGGCGAGTTCGGATTACAGGTAATACAAGCTGTAAGAATACCGTTTTCTCGGCAATGTTTTAGTGCACCTATAACATATGGGGTAGTTCCCGATGCAGCAATACCGATAACAGTGTCTTTTCTATTTATTTTGTGTTCTTGTAATTCTTGCCAGCCTTTGTCTGTACTGTCTTCGGCTGCCTCTACTGGGTTGCGTAAAGCTTTGTCCCCTCCGGCAATTAGTCCTATGACAAAGGTATTGGGCATACCGTAAGTGGGTGGTATTTCAGAAGCATCTAAAACTCCAAGTCTTCCACTTGTTCCAGCTCCCATATAGAATATACGGCCACCGCATTGCATTCGTTTTATTATGGCCTCTGCCAGTTTCTCAATCTGAGGTATAGCTTTTTCGACAGCTCCAGGTACTTTTTTATCTTCATTGTTGATGTCGACTAATAATTCGTGTATCGACTTTTTTTCTAAATTTTCGTATAAAGACGATTTTTCTGTGATTTTTTCGAAACTCATAATTAGTATATTGTTTCATAATAACGTATAAGACCCTCTATTGGCCTACGTGTGATATTTTTGACAATAAAACCGTATTGTTTGGATAGTCTTTGTAATATTTCTTTGAAATGCCAGGCTATTGAACCTGTAAAATGAATTTCAGCATTAGGAATATTATATAATTGTAGGTTACGTTCGAAGAAAGCGCAGAAGCATTCTTCTACAAGTTGCCTTATTTCTGGAACATGTATGTTTTCACTCAAAAAGGGTGTAAATGAGGCCAAATAACGATTTGGGAATGATTCTTGATATACCGATTGTAAAATATCAGCTTGTGTAAGGTGATATTTATTCAGGAATTGTTGAATGATTCCTGTAGGAAGTATGCCTTTCAGACAATCGGAAATCAGTCTTTTCCCCAGTGCGTTACCGCTACCTTCATCTCCGAGAATGAATCCCAAAGGTGGAATATTTCTTGTGATATTTTTGCCGTCATATAAGCATGAATTAGAACCTGTTCCCAAAATGCAGGCAATACCACTACGGTTTCCGCATAATGATCGGGCGGCCCCTAAGAGGTCACTTGCAATTTCTATATCAGAAGTACAGAAGAGTTCATGTAGAGGACGATATAATAGGTTACAAGCAGATCTCCCTATGCATCCAGCTCCAAAAAAGTGAATATGATTTATTGTCGAAGCTTGGATTTTAGGTAAAAGTTCTTCACATAAAAGTTGTTTTATTTCTTGTTCGTTTTGAAAAAAAGGATTTATACCCGGAGTAGAGATTTGGATTGACTGGTTTTCGGTTATTAAACACCAGTCGGTTTTGGTCGAACCGCTATCAGCAATTAGTGTTGTCATTTAGGTACTATTTGAGGTTGCAATTTATTAAAAAATATTCAGAACACATTGCGTTTATTGATAAACTACTGAAAACTTTGTGTTACTTTGTGGTTAGAAAAAAGTGAAAAATGACTATGCTGCAATCAGAACCATTTATAGAGGTAGGTATTTTGCATCATCAGCAAATTGAATTTGCCTTGAACGGAGAGTTTTTGTTGAATGGTACAGATGAGATTGTGCCGGGATACTATAAAGCTATATGGACAGCGAAAGGAATTTTGTTCCGGGGCGAAGTTTTTGATGCTTTGAGCTTTACTCCGATGCAATATAGTAATTCTTTTGATTTATATAATGTAACTATTGGGATCCAATTTCATTGGGAAAGAGAAGAAAAGTTATGTTTTCCGGGAGAGTTGAAAGTTATTTCCGATGGGAAGGAGATTTGGGCTATTAATCGGGTATTATTGGAGACATATTTGGCCAGTGTCATATCATCGGAGATGAAAGCGACTGCATCAACAGCACTTCTACAAGCTCATGCCGTTATCTCTCGTAGTTGGTTGTTGGCACAATTAGCCGGTTCTCAGAAAAAGAAGAGCCCTCATTTACAAGAGCAGGCTTCTGATGAAATCATTCGTTGGTTCGACAGAGAAGATCACCTTTTGTTTGACGTATGCGCCGATGACCATTGTCAGCGTTATCAGGGGGTAACGCGAGTTTCGGCACCACAGGTGACAGACGCTGTACAATATACTCGGGGAGAAGTGTTAATGTATAATGGAGAAATATGTGATGCCCGTTTTTCAAAATGTTGTGGAGGTATAAGTGAACGTTTTGAGAACTGTTGGGAAGACATGCCTCATCCTTATTTAGTACCGGTTTATGATAGAGAAGCTGGAAGTCAGATGCCTCATTTAGTTAATGAGCAAGAAGCTGAGAATTTTATTCGTAGTTTGCCGGAAGCTTTTTGTAATACTGTGGACGAAAGTATATTAAATCAGGTTTTAAATAATTATGATCGGGAGACCCCGGATTTTTATCGTTGGCAAATCAAATATACTCAGAAAGAAATTGCTTCTATAATTAAGAATCGACTAAATATTGACTTGGGTGATATTCTTGATTTGAAACCGCTGGTTCGTGGTGATTCAGGACGTATTATTCGCCTTCAGATAGTAGGCTCATGCAGAAGTATAATTATTGGCAAAGAGTTGATGATTCGCCGTACTTTGTCTCCAACACATCTTTATAGTTCCGCTTTTGTTGTTGACAAAGAAGTCGGTTTTGATGGAGTACCGGTACTATTTACTTTAACTGGAGCCGGATGGGGGCATGGAGTAGGCCTTTGTCAGATTGGAGCAGCAGTAATGGGTAGTCAGGGATATACATATAACCAGATTTTATTTCATTATTTCAAGCATGCAGAGTTGAAGAAAATATATTGATATTATTCTATACTTTAGATTTTTTTGATATCAATATCTTAGGCCATTTTTAGGATGTAGTATAAAATATTTATTTCGTTCCATCCCATAATGAATTTACTTTATGGCGTATAGCAATAATGTTAAAGATAGATATAGCGAGGAAAAGTAAGATTCCTGTGGCAGTAGAAATAAATATATTTTCCCCTTCGAAGCTGGGCCACATTTTATTTAATAAGGCAATATAGTATTCTCTTGCAAAAAATATGATAGCCAGAGATATAATTAGGACACAAGAGTTCAGTCCTATAGTCAGTAGTTGATAAGGTCGTGATACTTGTGCAGGACTATATCCTATTAGTAATAAATTTTCAAGCTTTTGTGTATTTTTTTGTAATAAAAGGTAGATACTTAGCATTAATACAAAGAATGATAAAATGCTGATAATAAGACCTATCCCAATGACTAGTCCTGTAATAATTTTTAGGAAATAATTAGTTTTCCCCGCATTCAGTTTATCACCCTCCGTTTCATATCCTTTTTTTTGTAGAAATTGTACAATGTTGTCGTCGGCAGGATTATCTACCTCAATGATGATACGTGAGGCTGTTGATGTACGTCCGTCTCCGTATATTTTATTACTCCATTTCATAAAAGATTCGGGAACCAGTATTGTATTTAACCGATTTGAAAATCCTACTATATTGCCTTTAAAATCATGATTTTGTCCATTGCCTGATATATGTATGTCTATACCAATTAGCCCAAGAATACCCTCAGATAGTTGAGGTAAGCTCCTTGACTGGGCAAAACCATAGTTATAAAGGTTCAAATAATTCTTGGGCAAAATAATAGGAATAAGGTCGTCTCTTTCGTCAAAATGCCAATCAGATGTAGATTTTATGTCAACAAATGCATCAGGGACCGACTCGAAAAACATCTGTGTAGATAAACGCATTTGTTGTCCAGCCATATTGATACCTGCTGATACGTGATATTGACTGGATGTAAATTCTCCGATGTTTTTTACAAAAGATTGCTCTTTTATTTCTTCCAAGTCAGCCTCTGAAAACTGGGTACTTTGTCCGGTGATGGAACCTAATGTGCTGATTTTTTTTGATAATATGAGATATTCACTTTTTAGTAGATTATCATTTCCTGAAAAGAATGGAGCAACATCCTTGTAAAATTGGAGGCTGAAAAGAACAATTATCATGCCGACTAGGTTAGCAAGAAAAAAACCTGCAAATTGGCCTATACTTAAATGTTGACGGAGAAGTTTCCAAACTATTTTCATATCGTTCAATTGTCTATTTATTAAAGAAAGAGTTTATAGACTCAATATCTTATCATAATTTATTTCTAAATGTTTTCCTATGGAAGTGACGATGATTCCTGCATTTTGGACTTTACATTCTTGTAATAAGATCCGGGCCATAATGTGGCCGTTTGCATCATCAAGATGGCTAATAGGCTCATCAAGAAGAATAAAGTCAAATGGTTGGCAAAGAGCCCGGATAAAAGCTATACGTTGCTGTTGCCCGAAAGACATTTTAGAAACTTTTGTGTCCCATTTGTCATTGATACCCATCATTTCAAAAAATTGTCGTATTTCAAGCTCTGATTTGTGATGGGTAATATTATTTTTCAATTCAATATTTTCTCTGGCTGTCAACTCGGGAAATAACCGTAGATCTTGGAATAAGAAACTAAGAGAACTACGACGTAGAGAGGTCCATTGGCGAGTAGACAATAATTGAGAGGATTTGTTGTCAAATAAGATTTCTCCCGAATAATCATGTCGATATCCGTATAAATAACTACAAAACGAAGATTTTCCCGTTCCGGAAGCAGCTTCGATTAGGTAAAATTTACCTTTTTCGATGGTAAGGTTCTTTAACCATACATCTGAGTCGAAGCCTTCATGAGTTTCGGAAAAAACAGCAGGGAGCACCTGCTGTAATGTTATCGTATTCATTGTAAAAGAGCTTATTTCCTATTTCAATTCCTTGTCCAAACTTTTGATAATAGTAGATAATGCATTATCGGATGAGTCGGCCATGTTTATTATTGTTTTGTTGGCCTGTCCCTCTGAATGCATTTCAATAGAGGAAAATAGAGCGAGTAACTGTTTATAAGTTGTGGCATCAGATGATTTCCATAATTCCTCTGGCAAGTTTTGTAAAATCTGTTGCGTATTTATAAGCATAGCTCCTCCAGACTTAAATATTTCTGCGAATGGAGTTTTTGATAATGGAGATTCTATTCCTTTAGAAAAATTATCAATGATATTTTTGTCGGTCGACACATAAAGGTATTTATTATCCTTCATTCCGAAGTAGATACTTGTTCCACTCCATGATATAAGATGTTGATTTTCAGATAGTGTAGTAATTCCTGCCAGTTGTAAATTATCTTTTAAAAAATTTAGTATAGAATCATCTTTTACTTTGGCAAAAAATACTAAATTAGGAGAGTATCCATATGAGCTTGAAGATGTTATGTCTATCAACCCCATTGTTAAATCGCCATCAATGGAACCAATGAGTTGTTGCAAGTTGATTTCTTTTGAAACATTTCCTATTTCTGCAGCAAACTTGGAATTTTCCATCAATATATTATATAATTTTTCCCCATTGAGGTTGACACTCCATACTAACCATGAATTTTCCGGGATTTGTTTTAAAAATGAGTTTGAGGTTTTTCCCACTACGGAAATAAGATTGTCTAAAGCTTTTTTGGTTTTGGTATCGTCCGAATAACTACCTGATTCAATGATGATTTTCCCCCTTTGGAAATCGATATGAGTGGTACTATAGATACTGCTGATTTTTAAATCTGTTGGTAAAAACGAAGAGTATAGTTTCAATGTTGTGGATGGTATTGCTGCCATAGACATCCAAATGTTTACATCCTTGTTTGATTGGGAAAATTTGGAAAAACCATTGTTAGATAACAAGCTTTTCTCTTTATTTTGATTCATAAGAGCTGTGGCATCTTTTTTCAGTTCTGTGATTTCAGTGTTGTATTGTAAAGCAAAAAGAAACAAAGCCTTGTTATCATCAAATGTGCAGATTGCGTTTGCATTTATTTCGGAGATGAAGATATCGTTTTCTCTTTTGATATTTGTATCTTTTCCTTTTTCTGATGATAAGATAGAAAGAAAAGTTTCGAATTTTTGTTGGTCATCTATTTTTAGTAATAAACCTATTTCATTTTCAATGGCGTCGGAAAAAAATATAATGTCATTTTTTAGTGAAATACCTAACTCTGTGGGATTTTGTAAGACTTTTTCAAATAATTCTTTACTTTCCGGGCCTAAGCGGTTCAACCAGATTCTTTGCCTTTCATTTATTTTTTGATTTTTCAATAATTCGATGACATTCCCTTTTTCAGCTATGCTTTTGGGGTTTAGTGTGATGACGATATTGGCATCTGCTGGGATAGATTGTAAGTAGTCACTTTGTTTATTACAGGAAAATAACATAATAATAGCCAGAATGGCAATCAGATTTTTAATGGGCAAGATGTTTGGTTTCATATGGTTGTATTTGAATTTATTGACAATATATATTTTTTGATTGTAAACAAAGATAGTGATTTTTATACCGAAGGCCGATATATTCAGTATTTTTTATATAATAAAAATTATTATGCTTGCAAAGAGAAACTAAAATTAGACCAATTCTTAGATTCTGTAAAAACTGTCCTTTTTTAGCTTAGGTTGTTTTATAGATATCAGATATAATCCTAAGTATGTAAGCAGTCCGTTGAGCATAAGTAATTCGTATCCAAATTGATAATTGTAGTATTTTGTAGAAAAAAAATCGATTAGATAACATAATAGTGGAGCTGTAAAAGCAATAATAGGTATGTATTTGTCTATTGGACGTTTTCGACAGAAAAGTCCGAAAGCAAACATCCCTAATAGGGGACCATAAGTATATCCTGCAATCATATAGATGGCATCTATGATACTTTTATTATTTACAGCTTTAATAATGAGAATAATGAGAACAAATAAGACTGAGATAAATATATGGGCTCTTCTACGCCATAGTATGGCTTTAGAAGCCGGGCGTTTTTTTACATCGAGGATATCAATACAGAAAGAAGTTGTTAGAGCTGTCAGTGCCGAGTCTGCACTTGAAAAAGCTGCTGCTATGATTCCGATACAAAAGAATAAGAGTACCGTATTCCCCAGATATTGAGTGGCAAAAAGTGGTAGTATCTCATCGCTGGTTTCTGGAAGAGCTATATCCGATTGTGTAGCATAAGAAATGAGTAAAATACCTAAAGTTAGGAAAAGTAAATTTACAGGGATGAATGCTATTCCATAAAAATACATATTCTTTTGGGATTCTTTAAGAGTTTTGATAGATAGGTTTTTTTGCATCATATCTTGGTCCAGACCTGTCATAACAATAGTGATAAATATGCCGCTGATAAATTGTTTGAAAAAATTTTGTTTTGTATGCCAATCGTCAAATACGAAAATACGTGACATATTACTTTTCTGAACAATAGAAATGACTCCATCAATATCGAGATTCATTTTTGACATTAATTGCCATATAATCATAATCAGCCCGCCTAGTAAGAAAAAAGTTTGTAAAGCATCGGTCCAGACAATGGTTTTGATACCACTTTTATGTGAATATAGCCATATAAGTAGTACAATGACTGTTGTTGTTACTGCAAAAGGTATATTCCAATAGTCAAAAACGAAACGTTGTAAGATAAGTACAACGATATATAGTCGTGCTGCAGCCCCAATGTTTTTTGATAATAGGAAGAAAGAAGCTCCTGTTTTATATGCTTTGTGTCCAAACCTTTCTTCGAGATATGTATAGATAGAAGTCAAGTTGAACTTGTAATATAAGGGTAACAAAAGTTGTGCAATGATGAGGTATCCGAGTGCAAAACCCAGTACCGTTTGCATATAAGTCATATCTATATGTAAAGGCATGCCAGGAACCGAAACAAAAGTGACCCCTGATATGGATGTTCCTATCATACCGAAAGCTACTAAAAACCATGGAGATTTTTTCCCTCCGATAAAAAAAGTTTCATTATCGTTATTTCGGCTGGTTAGATGGGAAATAAACATTAGAAATGCAAAATAACAGCCGATGATAATTAAAATGATATTTCCATTCATGGTTTTTAGTATTTGTAGACGCAAAATAATCTATTTATAATGTAAAAAGCAATATTCCGGCAAGGTTTATTGAACTATTCAGAAATTTATTGGAGTAAGAGGATAAAGTATTTGAAGAAATATATATTTTGATTTTTTACCCGGATTGTTTGTAAAAAATATTTGTAAGATGTCGTTATGAGTTGTTATCGAGAATAGTGTTGTAAATATCATAAGTAATGCTTCCATAATACATTTTCAAGAAATCTTTTCTTTATATTTAAACATTTGTTTATGAATATATTTAATTTAGTGTGCAATCTGTTTTACTTAAATGTATATAAAAAATAAAAATAAATTATAGTATATATTTGACTTTTTATATATATTTGTGGCAAGTTTAGAAAGAGTTAGATACAATTCTGTCATTTTTCATCACTAGCCATAAGTGCGGTAATTGGGAGTGACCATACCGGAGGTATATAATTGATTATTTATTTTTTTTTGTTAAAGTCAATATTTTTTATTACAATAAATTGAAAGATAGAGTATTATCTATTTAAGAATTCTTATTCTTTCACCAAAAATCATCTCGTTTCATACAATATTTATTATTTTATTTATATATACTTTAAGTAAATTAACTTAAATTCATTATGACTATTAGAAAGACTCTCCAGACCTTAGTCAATTCAAAGTATGTCAATCGTTGGGTCATATTATTAGCAGATGTTCTCATTTCGGTATTTTGTTCGTTACTTTCATGTTTGTTTGTATCTTACATTGCCCGTCTGTCTGTTGTCCCTGGGGAGTTTATACAAGTACTTTTATTATCAACATTTTCTACGTTATTGTCATATTTGATATGGAGAACATATCGGAGTATAATACGTCATACGACTTTAAAAGAACTTTGGCGACTTGGAGTAGCCGTTTTTTGTAAAGTAGTTGTTTTATTTTTGTTGATATTGACCTTAAATGATGATGTATTGACTATACGTCAGCTTATTTTGACTGTTACAGTCGATTTCTCATTAAGTATTATAGCACTCATTGCATTTCGGGTTATATTGCTCTTTTTATATGATGCTGTCATTATTAATTTTTATCCTAAACAGACTCCTATATTGATATATGGCATTGGGCAGGATGCGGTTGCCGTAGCCACTATGTTGCCTGATAAAAAATATAGGGTAATGGGTTTTCTCACCATTGGTAAGCAGTATGAATCATATCGTATCTTAGGACATCCGGTATTACAAATAGAAGATTATATCGGATTTGAGAACTTGCGAAAGCGATATGGCATGCAAGCAATTCTTTTTCCAGACCAGAAGTCTGTTCGGGAAGAGCAAGACCGTATTATTCGTTATTGTGGGAAAGATAAAGTAAAAATTTTAATAGCCCAACCCATTGAGGAAGCAGCTGGAAATACGATAAAACCGCAGAAAATACAGGAAGTTCGTATTGAAGATTTGCTTATGCGTGATGAGATAGAAATAAGTATGTCGGAAGTTATAGCCAATTTTCAAGGAAAAGTAATTATGGTGACTGGTGCAGCTGGATCTATTGGTAGTGAACTTTGTCGCCAGTTAGCTACTTTTCATGTAAAACAACTTGTGCTTTTTGATTCGGCAGAGACTCCTATGCATAATCTTCGATTAGAGCTTGAAGAGCGTTTTCCCGATCTTTATTTTGTACCGGTTATTGGAGATGTGAGACAAGAAGCACGTGTCGATTTTGCCATGCGGAAGTTTCATCCGCAGATAATATTTCATGCTGCAGCTTATAAACATGTACCTTTAATGGAAGAAAATCCGTGTGAGGCTGTTTTGGTGAATGTAAAAGGTACAGCATGTGTCGCTAATTATGCAGTAAGTTATGGTGTAGAGAAGTTTATCATGGTGTCTACTGATAAAGCCGTCAATCCGACAAATGTGATGGGTGCATCCAAACGTTTAGCTGAAATTTATGTACAAAGTTTGAGCATAGCTATTGGACGGGGACAGAAAGAAGGGAAGACTCGGTTTATCACAACTCGGTTTGGAAATGTATTGGGTAGTAACGGTTCCGTTATACCTCGTTTTCGGGCGCAGATAGAAAAAGGCGGTCCGGTGACTGTGACCCATCCCGATATTATTCGTTATTTTATGACTATACCTGAAGCCTGTCGTTTAGTAATGGAGGCGGCTACTATGGGGAGAGGTGATGAAATTTTTATTTTTGAGATGGGAGAACCGGTAAAAATTGCAAATTTAGCACGTCGAATGATAGAACTGGCTGGATTTGAACCAGATAAGGATATTAAGATAGAATATACAGGGTTGCGCCCTGGGGAGAAGCTATATGAAGAGCTATTAAGCAATGAAGAAAATACAAAACCAACGACGCATAAAAAAATACGTATTGCCGATGTCCGTCAATATGATTATGAAGAAGTAGCTCGGGCTATTGAAAAATTGTCACAGTTGTCTTTGGAAGTACGCATTCCAGATACTGTACGTCTGATGAAAAAAATTGTTCCGGAATTTAAGTCGAACAACTCTATTTATGAGCAATATGATAGAGAGTTGAGAGAAGAGGTTCAAGTCGAGGAGGGAAAGGCCGTAGGACCAATTAATGCATAGAAATAATAGAAGAAGTTTTAACTTCATTTATGGAAATAAGTACAAAACAGTGGTATGCCGTGAAAACCATGTCTCGGGCTGAAAAGAAAATTAAAGAGCGGCTTGATGACTTGGGGGTAGAAAATTATTTGCCATTATGCACGCAAATAAAAAAGTGGAGCGACCGTAAAAAGAAAGTACAAAGTCCCCTTGTCCCGGGATATCTTTTTGTATATATTTTTGAAGAAGAATATTTTACTGTCTTGAAAGTTCCGGGGGTAGTATCCTTTCTCAAGGAAGATCGTAAGATGGTTCCTATTCCGGCGGTACAAATAGATAATTTACGTTATGTAGTAGAAAAATCAACCCGAGAAATCGAGTTTTCATTCGAGAATATTCGAGTGGGCGATAAAGTCCGTATTATTTTAGGAGATCTCGAAGGTTTCGAAGGAGAATTAGTTGATTTTCGGGGTAAGACTCGGGTTGCTATACGTCTTCATCATTTCGGCTGTGCTCTTACTACTGTAGAAATGGATGAGGTGATGAGGTGCTGATTCGTATTGATTTTTATAGGTTGATTTATGAAAGGAATAGTATTGGCTGGAGGTTCCGGCACTAGGCTTTATCCTATAACTAAAGGGGTTAGTAAACAATTACTTCCGATTTACGACAAGCCGATGATTTATTATCCTATATCAGTTTTGATGTTGGCCGGTATACGGGATATTTTGATCATATCTACTCCACAGGATTTGTCGGGCTTTGAGCGGTTACTCGGTGACGGTTCTAATTTCGGTGTTCGGTTCGAATATGCAGAACAGCCTACTCCTGATGGGTTAGCCCAAGCTTTTATTATAGGGGAAAATTTTATAGGGAAAGATTCTGTATGTTTGGTATTAGGAGATAATATATTCTATGGGCAGGGGTTTAGCCGGATGCTTATAGATGCGGTACGTACCGTTGAGGAGGAGCATAAAGCTACGGTATTCGGTTATTGGGTCAATGATCCCGAACGTTATGGCGTAGCCGATTTTGATAAGGAGGGGAATGTCTTGAGTATCGAGGAGAAGCCTCGATTCCCGAAATCGAATTATGCTGTAGTAGGACTCTATTTTTATCCGAACGAAGTGGTAAAGGTTGCAAAGAATATAAAGCCGTCAGCTCGAGGAGAATTGGAGATCACGACGGTGAATCAGCACTTTTTAAATAATGGATCTCTTAAGGTAAAACTTTTAGGCCGGGGATTTGCTTGGCTCGATACCGGAACTCACGACTCATTGAGCGAGGCTTCTATATTCGTAGAAGTAATTGAGAAGCGTCAGGGACTGAAGGTCGCTTGTCTTGAGGGTATTGCTTATAGGAAAGGGTGGATTACAGAAGAACGCATGAGAGAAATGGCAGAACCTATGTCGAAAAATCAGTATGGACAGTATCTGTTGAAAGTAATCGATGAATTGAAGAGGGGATAAGATTTCGCTGTCGGAAATTCCGAATATCATTTTAATGAAATAAAAAAGAGTTCATCTTTATAGCATTTATAAAAAAGTGAATTTTCGCTTGATAATTCTTCTTTTGAAAAGGAAGTGATGTCTTTATAAGTCTTAATAACGTTCGTATTTAGATAAAAAATCATTCTGAAATCTATTTGTTTTTACACTTAGGTTTAAGGATCTGTACATGCAAAAAGATCTTTAAAAACGGGTGTGTAGATAAGATATCGGAAAAGTATCAATTTATAAAATTATAAGTTTCACTATGAAAATATTGGTAACGGGCGGAGCCGGTTTTATAGGTTCTAATTTGTGTGAAAAGTTGTTGCAAGATGGTCATGAAGTTGTCTGTTTGGATAATTTTTCCAC
Source organism: Coprobacter secundus (assembly GCA_000803105.1). GTDB lineage: Bacteria > Bacteroidota > Bacteroidia > Bacteroidales > Coprobacteraceae > Coprobacter > Coprobacter secundus. The sequence continues at coordinate 99,533 of JTDA01000002.1, read as the reverse complement.
GGGAAAACCGGAAAATATTCAACTCTTTTTTTCTAATTCAAAATTTAAATTAATAGTAGGCGATATTCGTAATATATCAGATTGTAACAATGCAGTGGATGGTGTCGATTATGTGTTTCATGAAGCGGCTTTAGGCTCTGTTCCCCGATCTATAAAAGACCCTATAACGACGAATAGTGTAAATATCGATGGTTTTTTAAATATGCTGGTTGCTTCTCGGGATGTGGGAGTTAAACGGTTTATATATGCCGCTAGCTCATCGACTTATGGGGATTCAGCATCATTGCCTAAAGTAGAAGATATCATAGGAAAGCCATTGTCTCCGTATGCAATTACTAAATATGTGAATGAACTTTATGCGGATATATTTTCCCGGACGTATGGTATGGAGTGTATCGGTTTGCGTTATTTCAATGTGTTCGGAAGGAAGCAAAATCCTGATGGAGCTTATGCCGCAGTAATACCCCTTTTTGTGAAAAAACTGATAAATCATGAGTCTCCGGTGATTAATGGGGACGGAGAATATTCTCGCGATTTTACATATATAGATAATGTTATACAGATGAATCTGTTGGCTATGTCTGTAGAGAATGAGGAGGCTGTGAATACGGTTTATAATACGGCATATGGAGAGAGAACTACACTGAACCAGTTGGTATCGTATTTGAAGGAATATTTGACTTTATATGACAGTGAGATAGCTAAGGTAGATATTGTTCATGGACCCAATCGTTTGGGAGATATACCTCATTCGTTAGCCAGTATAGAGAAAGCTAAGAGCTTGTTAGGGTATCGGCCGCTTTATAGTATGAAAGACGGATTGAAAGAGGCTGTAAAATGGTATTGGGAAAATTTGTAATGAATACTAAGTATAGCGATATGGAAAATATAAAAATTGCCGTAATCGGGTTGGGATATGTAGGATTACCCTTAGCTCGTTTATTTTCGACTAAATATGAGACTGTCGGTTTCGATATGAATAAAGCTCGGGTCGCATCTTTGATGGAGGGCCGGGATTCGACTCTTGAGGTATCAGATGAGTTATTGCAATCTGCTATACGATCGGGATTCGTTTGTACTGCAGATATTGAGAAAATTCGGGATTGTAATTTTTATGTAGTGGCAGTACCTACACCTGTAGATGAAAATAATAATCCGGATTTATCGCCTCTTTACAGTGCGAGCGAGACTGTCGGAAAAGTCATTTCGAAAGGCGATATTGTAGTATATGAGTCTACGGTGTATCCTGGGGTTACAGAAGATGAATGTATCCCTGTTGTTGAAAAAGTTTCTGGATTAAAATATAATGTCGATTTTTACGCCGGATATTCTCCGGAACGCATTAATCCGGGAGATAAACTTCATACTGTCGATAAGATCAAAAAAGTGACGTCAGGTTCGACAAATGCTGTCGGAAAGATTGTAAATGATGTATATGCCTCTGTAATCCTTGCCGGGACGCATTTAGCACCTTCTATAAAAGTTGCAGAAGCGGCAAAGGTAATCGAGAATTCGCAGAGGGATATCAATATTGCTTTTGTTAATGAATTATCGAAGATATTTAATAAAATGGGTATCGATACTCAAGATGTTTTGGAGGCTGCATCGACAAAATGGAATTTCCTTCCTTTTAAACCAGGATTGGTTGGAGGACATTGTATCGGAGTAGATCCCTATTATTTGGCTCAATGTGCCCAGCGTTATGGGTATAATCCGGAAATAATTTTGGCTGGACGAAGAATGAATGATGGTATGGGCGATTATGTCGCAACTCAAGTCATCAAGTCGATGTTGAAAAAAGGCATTCAGGTTTTGAATTCTAAGATTTTGATTCTTGGCTTTACTTTTAAGGAAAATTGTCCAGATGTACGAAATACGAAAGTTATAGATATTTATCACTCATTAGAAGAGTATAATGTAAATATTACGGTATTCGATCCTTGGGCAGAACCTTCGATTGTGGAACGGGAATATGGAATTAGTGTGACAAATGAGTTGCCTAATGAAAATTTCGATAGTATTGTTTTGGCTGTGGCTCACGACAAGTTTAAAGATATCGATATCTGTTCTTGGGCTAAAGACAAGAGTGTAATATTTGATGTGAAATCCATTTTGCCGAAAGAGCTTGTCGATGGGAGACTATAATATCTCGAAACCGATAAAAAGGTTAGATCAGTTCGACTATTTGAAAGGGTTAGGTATCATATTGGTTTTATGGGGGCATACTTTATGTCCTCCGGCTATAAAAACCTTTATATACAGTTTTCATATGCCTTTGTTCTTTTTTGTATCGGGATGTTTTTTTAAGCCTGTACCTATTAGAGAATTTGTAGAAAAGAAGACTAAACAATTGATGATTCCGTGGGCATTTTTTTCATTTATACTATTTGCTTTATTGATTGTTCTTTACTTTTATACTACACGAGATTTCCGCGGTTCCTTAAGAATTGCATTAGGTAGTCTTTGGTCTGGAATTAAAGGAGACGAATCGTCATATGTTTGTTTTCGTACGATATGGTTTTTGGTAGCCTTGTTCGAAGTGTATATCGTTTATTATTTGCTTTTTACGAGAATTAAAAATCTGATAATATTAAGTGGGGTTTCCATTTTGTTTTATATAATCGGTTGGACATTGTATGATAAAAATATCGATCTTCCATATTTTCTCGATACGGTACTTTCGGTACTTATTTATTTCCATTTGGGGTATTTGTTTAAAAATTCGAAATTTTTAAATAGAGATATATCTCTATTAGCAATATTATCGATAATATTGCTATTCGTTATTTCTATACAATTATCTCCGGAAGTTGATTTGAAGTCGAATAGATTTCCGGTTTATTTGTTGCCTTTGTCTTTATCCATCGTTATCTCCTTTTATTATGTGTTTATATTCTTGATGGATAAATGCAATCTGAAATTTTTAAAGGTTCTCGGTACTGAAAGTTTGGTTTTGATGGGATTGCATCCTGCTATTTTTGAAATATCTACGATTGTACAAAGCAAATATTTCAACAACTCTTATTGGGTAGGGATATCCATTGTTATTGTTTCTATTTTATTGATTCATAATTTTTCTAAGATTCTATATAGATATACTCCTTGCTTGGTAGGTAAAGGGTAAATGTAAATTATGGAAGATCAGTCGTTAAAGGCTCGGACTATTAAGGGGGTATTATGGAGTGCTTCTGAGCGGTTTGGAAGTCAAGGTATACATTTTATCTTAGGGATAATTATAGCGAGGTTACTTCTTCCATCCGATTATGGTTTGATAGGGATGCTGTCTGTTTTTATGGCTGTTTCTCAGACTTTTATAGATAGCGGATTTTATAAAGCTCTTGTACGTAAAAAAGAGCTTTCTGATGTCGATTTTTCTACGGCTTTTTATTTTAATATCGTTATAGGAGTATTGTGCTATGGATTGTTATTTGTTTCGGCACCTTATATTTCTTCATTTTATCATGAGCCGAGATTGACTATTTTGACGCGTGTTATCGGTCTGAATTTGATATTCAATTCTTTTTGTGTCGTACAACGAGCATATTTTACCATTCGTATCGATTTTAAAACACAAACTAAAATTACGTTTATTGCATCTTTTTGTTCTGGTATAGCAGCTTTGTTCTTGGCATATAAAGGATGGGGATTTTGGGCTTTGGCCATTCAGAGTGTGCTATTGAATCTGTTGACGGCTTCTTTGTTTTGGTTGTATTCTCGATGGCGTCCTCTTTGGTGCTTTTCGAAGAAGTCATTTGTAGATATGTTTTCGTTTGGCTCTAAATTATTGGCTTCAGGATTATTGGAGACGATATATCAGAACTTATATACTATAGTGATAGGAAAGAAGTTTTCTGCTACAGATTTAGGATATTATACCAGAGCGTATGGTTTTGCGATTTTACCTTCGGAAAATATATCTACGGTATTGAGCCGGGTATTTTATCCTGTATTAAGTAAAATGCAAGATGATGATGAGCGGTTGTATTATAATTATCGTCGACTTTTGAGGTTATCGGTCTATATAGTGTTTCCTATCATGATTGCTATGGCTGCGTTGAGTACTCCGATGATTTCTTTTTTGTTAACGGATAAATGGCTTGAAGTGGCACCGTTATTAAAACTGCTCTCTTTTGCTATGATGCTGTATCCGGTTTCGTTGATTAACTTAAATATTATTATGGTTAAGGGTCGTTCAGACCTTACGCTGCGTTTAGAAGTCGTGAAGAAGATATTGGGTATCGGGGTTCTATGCATCACTGTTCAATATAGTGTTTTTGTAATGTGTTGCGGTCTGGTATTTACGTGGTATATAGGGTTATTTGTCAATACGTATTATACAAAAAAGTTGATAGGTTTAAGTATCTGGTCTCAACTGAAAGATATTTATCCGATTTTTTTATTGTCGATTTTTTCCGGAGTAGTCGTTTATCTTCTCCTCCCTTGTTTCTCTGTAGTTTGGGCTCAGCTTTTACTGGGGTGTATCATATACTTTTTTATATATGCAACGGGGTCATATATGTTGGGGCTTCCTGAATTGAAAGAGATTTTAAATATAATAAAAAAGTGATTTCCTAAATTTATATTTTTATGTCAGATAAGCAAATAACAGTAACATCACCGTTGTTACCTCCGTTGGATGAATTTTTCTCTTATTTAGAAGATATTTGGGATAAAAAATGGTTGACGAATAATGGCTACTACCATCAGGAGTTGGAAAGAGCACTTTGTGTGTATCTTAAGGTTCCATATATAAGTTTATTTACAAATGGGACATTGCCTTTGATTTGTGCTTTGCAGGCACTGAGAATATCAGGGGAAGTTATTACGACACCCTACAGTTTTGTCGCTACTACTCATTCTTTATGGTGGAATGGGATAAAGCCTGTTTTTGTCGATATCGACCCACAGACCTGTAATATCGATCCTGATAAAATAGAGGCGGCTATTACTCCTAAGACGACGGCTATTATGCCGGTTCATGTGTATGGAAAGCCATGTAATACCGAGAAGATACAAGAAATTGCCGATAAATATGGCTTGAAAGTTATTTATGATGCGGCTCATGCATTTGGGGTGGAAGTAGGTGATAAATCTATTATTGACGCAGGAGATATGTCGACGCTTAGTTTCCATGCTACTAAAGTTTATAATACGATAGAAGGGGGAGCTTTGGTTTGTCATGATGAAAAGACTAAGCAGCGTATAGATTATTTAAAGAATTTCGGTTTTGCGGATGAAACTACGGTTGTTGCTCCCGGCATAAATGGAAAGATGGATGAAATTCGAGCTGCTTATGGAATTTTAAATTTGGAGTATGTAGATAGAGCTATAGAAGCTCGTCATCAAATTGCTATAAGATATAGGCGAGAATTGCGTAATGTCTCGGGAATTTCATTCATGGAAGATATGCCTGGTGTGAAACATAATTATTCATATTTTCCGATTTTCGTCAATGCTGAACAGTACGGAATGACTCGTGATGAACTTTATTTTAAAATGCGTGAAGCTAATGTGTTTGGACGTCGCTATTTCTATCCTCTTATCAGCGAATTTTCTACTTATCGCGGTCTCTCATCTGCCAATCCTGAGAATCTACCCAATGCCTACCGCATGGCCAATAGTGTCATCTGTTTGCCTATGCATCATGCACTGAACAAAGATGAGGTTGGACGCGTAATTGAACAAGTGAGGAAATGAAATCTATATTATTACTTGGGGGTTCTCGTCAACAGGTGCCAGCCATTGAGACAGCAAAACGACTCGGTTATCGGACAGTTTTGATTGACTATCTTTCCGAAAATCCCGGACAGTTTGTTGCCGATAAATGGTATCAAGAGAGCACTACCGATGTTGAGTCTGTTTATCGTATTGCCAAAGATGAACAAGTGTCTGGTATTTTGGCGTATGCTTCTGACCCTGCGGCGTTTCCGGCTGCATTGGTTTGTGAGCGTCTCGGCTTGCCGACCAATCCTGTAAAGGCTGTTGAGATATTAGGTGTTAAGCATAAATTTCGAGAGTTTCTTAAGGAAAATAGTTTTGCATGCCCTGCCACATTTACTTTTTCTCCTGCTACATCCTTGGTGGAGGTGCAACAAGGAATTGAAAATATGCGCTTTCCCATAGTTGTAAAACCTACTGATTCATCTGGCTCAAAGGGCGTATCATTTTTAAACGACTCAGGATCTTTGGCTACTGCAATCACATATGCTGACTGTTATTCACGCAATAAGATTCTTATAGCCGAAGAATTTATAGAGCGTATCTATCCCTATGTGATAGGTGGCGATATTTTTGTGGAAAGTGGTAAAATAGTTTTATTCGGTGATATGGAATGCCTGCGTGGTGACCATGGAAAAAGTCTCATTCCTATTGGGGAAAAGAGACCTAATGGGCTTTCTGATAGGCAGAAGAAACGATTATACTCAGAACTCCAACGGCTTGTGGATGCGTTGAATGTTCGTTTTGGAGAATTCAACATAGAGGTTCTAGTTGGTAGAGACGACAGTATCCATTTCCTTGAAGTTGGTCCACGTGCAGGTGGAAATATGATCCCTATTCAACTCTCAGATGCCTTTGGTGTTGATCTTATCGAAGCAAATATAAAAATATGTATGGGTGAGTCGGTTGAGTTAAATCCCGTGTCAGCTAAGGGAGCTTTCATGACCTACGTGTTGCATAGTAACGTGGATGGCATTTTCAGTGGGATAAGTATTGCTCCGGAACTAAAGTCTGCAGTTTATCGACAGGTAATATATAAGCGGCAAGGTGATCGAGTCGAAGCATTCGATGGTGCCGGTAAAGCTGTCGGTATCGTCTTTCTGCATTTTTCTGATAAATCGGCGATGGATCTGGCCGAAATCGATATTGAATCGAAAATCCTTGTCGACGTATTGTAACTGATTAATATTATGGAAGAAATTGGCGGTTATTTCCATTTGGAGCTAAACAGGATTTGTAATTTTTCTCATTATGGTGGGATATTGCTCAATTCGGGAAGATGTAGTTTCGAATATATTCTGATGCAATTATCGGTAAAGAAAATCTTTCTTCCGTTTTATACCTGTGAGGTGGTGTTAGAGCCTATATTGAGAAGGGGAATAAAATATGAGTTCTATGGTATAGACTCTAACTTGGAGATTCAAGATTGTTTGAAATTGGGAGATGGAGATTATGTATTATATACCAATTATTTCGGGATAAAAGATTATTATGTAAAACAATTGGCAAATGTGTATAAGTCTTGTTTGATAATCGATAATTCTCAGGCTTTATTTGCGGAACGATGGATGGATATTCCGACTTTTTATAGTCCGAGAAAATTTGTCGGGTTACCGGACGGCGGAGTTGCCTATTGTGAAAAGAGAGAGGAAGTGGAACTTGATTTCGACAAGTCGTACGATAGGTGCGAGCATTTACTTTCTCGGTATGACCGTCTTGCTTCTGATGGTTATTCGATATTTAGAATGAATAGTACGAAGCTGAAAGATCAGAAGATGGCCTATATGTCAAATTTGACAAAAGCTCTTATCGGGAACATCGATTTTACTACGGTTAAGAACATCAGAAATTCTAATTTTTTATATCTGCATGATCGGTTATCGGCTTCGAATAAGTTTGATATTGGCGATATAAATAGTTTTTCTTGTCCTATGGTGTATCCGTATTGGTCTGATGATCGTACGTTGAGGGATAGGCTTATTAAAAATAAGATATATGTTCCTACCTATTGGCCGAATGTTATGCAGTGGTGTACGGAAGATCAATTAGAATATTATTTGGCTAAAGATATTATTCCTTTGCCTATTGATCAAAGGTATAATAATAAAGATTTAGACAATATTATTTCAATAATACGTTTGAGATGAGTTATGCTCCGATAATGATACCGACATTGTGCCGGTATGAACATTTGGTGAAATGCGTAGAGTCTTTAGCTGCTAATTCTTTGGCGAGTGAGACTGAGCTTTATATTGGATTGGATTATCCGACGAAAGAGTCTCATTGGGAGGGATATAGAAAAATAGAGCAGTATCTTGTCTCAATTGAAGGTTTTAAGAAAGTACATATCGTAAAACGAGAATATAATTATGGTGCCGAAAGAAACTCTCATGAGTTAAAAAAACTTATATTTGAGAAGTACGATAGGGTTATTTTTACGGAGGATGATAATATCTTTTCTCCGAATTTTTTAGAATATATCAATCAAGCTTTAGATAAATATAACGATGATACAGGTATTTTAGCGGTATGTGGTTATCTGCATCTTGCCGATTATCCGGAGATGCGTAATTGTACGTGTATTAGATTACCGGCGTATGATGCTTGGGGATATGCTATTTGGAGAGACCGTTATGAAGATTATGAGACGGATTTTTCGTATGAAACGGTGATACATACGTTAACGAGTTTCAAACAGACGATTAAAATTGCCCGGAAGCGTATTTTTACCATTTTCGCTTTATTATTGATTGTGAATGAGAAAGATGTATTCGGCGATACGATGTATGCTCGTAAGTTATTGTTGGAGAATAAAAAATGTATCTTTCCTACGATATCTAAAGTCCGTAATTATGGTCGCGACGGAAGTGGAACTCATGCTTCGGTAGAAGATCAGAATGCGTATGAGAATCAGCGTATCGATGTATGTACAGATTTTGCTTTAGTTGAAAATAAGGATATCAAAATACAAAGGAAGGCGGAGCGGGCATTAAAATCATATTATAGGCAGCCTTTGAAAAGAATATATTGGATTGTGACGAGATATTTATTGTTTCGAATTCGGTATGTATTGAATAAACGGAGATATGAAATAAAATAAAAAATTGATGGCATTACCTTTAGTAAGTATAGTCATTACGACTTATAGACGTCCTGAATTGCTGGCGCGATCGATTAATAGTATATTGAATCAGACATATTCGAATGTAGAAGTTATAGTGGTAGATGATAATGATCCGGTTTCTGATTATCGGAAGAAAACGGAAATGGTAATGGAAGATTTTGCTTCGAACGGGAGGGTAACGTATGTACGACAACCTCGCAATTTGAGGCAGTCTGCGGCACTGAATAAAGGCATAAAAACTTCGAAAGGAGAATTTGTCGGTTTTTTAGATGACGATGATGAGTTTTTGCCTGATAAAATAGAGCGACAAATAGAATTGTTATCCGAATATAAAGAAGACCGTAATGTCGGTGGTGTTTATTGTAATGTATTGAAAAGAGGTAAAGGACAAGAGATTGCTACGTCTTTCAGGAAAAAGAATGATGAAGGGAATCTTCTGTATCCGATGTTGATGGGACAGGTTTCGTATTTTGGTTCTTCGGTGTTATTGAAAAGAGAAGTTTTCGATGTTGTTTCGGGTTTTAATGAGACGATGAGACGTCATGTCGATTTGGAATTTTTTAGTCGCTTCTTTAATTATTATACTTTGCTTTTAGTAGAGAAACCCTTGGTGAGAATACATATTGAAGGAGCGAGAAATAATCCTAAAGCAGAGACGTATTTACAGGTAAAAAATGATTTTTTTTCTGCGATAGATCCGTATTTGGGTATTCTTACCAAGCAAGAATATAATAGGATATATAGATATAATTATTTCGATGTATCGATTAGCTTTTTTGCGAATAAAGAATTTTTTAAAGGCTGTAAAATTTTGAGAAAGGCGCTGCATTACGGGTGGTTATCGGGAAAAGAATTCTGGTTGTTGAGTAAGATAATTATAAAAAATAGTTTATTGCGCAGATGATGTTATGGATGGAATAAGTGTCGTAATACCGACTTTGAATAGGGAAAGTTTTTTGACGAATACTATCGAATATTTGGCAAGACAAGTATTCGATAAGCCCTATGAAATAATTATTGTAGATCAATCTCCGAAACCGAATCAGAAGTTTGAAGATTTGGGAAATGAGGTACATTATCACCATGTGACAATGTTCAAAGGTTTACCTGAAGCCAGAAATTACGGCGCACAATGTGCCCGGTACGATTATATTTTATATTTGGATGATGATATAGAATGTAATGAGAATCTTTTAGCCGAACACTATAAGTATATATCTCAGCAACATATCGGAATCGTTGCTGGCGGAATTACAGAAAAATATAAGGAAAATCCGAAATCTCGTAATACGGGGGTGTTCCATTTTTTTTCGGCTACCCCAGAACGTGGATTTCATTTGATGAAGAATGGGTATGTCGATCATGCTGGAGGTGGAAATTATTCGATAAAGAAGGATGTTTTTTATAAGGTTGGGGGTGTTGACGAATATTTGAATGTCGGAGCTGCATTATATGAAGAGACAGATATTTGTCTGAGAGTGAAAAAATCAGGGTATAAGGTGTTTTTTAATTATAATGCCCATATTTGGCATTTAGCGGCTCCGACAGGGGGATGCCGGGTCTTGGATATTGAAAAGTATATTTATGCCTTGGTTCATAATCGGTCTATTATCATCCATAGATATTTGAATCGATATCAAAGACTGACTGCTTATTTTGTTCTTGTCAAATTGGTTTTGTCCTATATGCTGGCATATAAAAATAGTTCTCTGTTTAAAGTGTTTAGAAAAGCATATACCGAGGGCCGACAAAAAGCCTCAATGTCTCCCAAAGTTACAAATTATTGACAATGGAAGTCTCCGAGTATAAATGGATAAGGGTGAGAAAACGGGGCGGAAATTTATATATAAATGAAGCGAGTGATTATATTGACATATGATTATCCTCCAAACAATGGAGGAATAGCACGGCTTTGCTTCGAGATAAAGAAGCAGTGCAAGTTAAACGGTTTGTCTGTAAGGGTCGTTACTTTGGCTTCTTCCGGCACAGATATGGAAAATGATGAGGATGTTATTCGTATTGTCGGGAAAAGAGGACTGTTAGAGTGGCGTATATTGAATTACTTGAAAAAAAATACAGAGAGAGATGATATAATATTGACCGGTACTTTTCATCCGGATGGTTTGCTCGGATGGCTATCAGGTCGTAAAGTTTATATGTTAGCTCACGGTGCCGAACTGTTACCTGGTAAATCTTTTTTTCAGAAATATGTTTGGAAATATTATCGGAAATATTTGTTGAAATCAGCTTCTGGTGTTATTGCGAATAGTCATTATACGGAAAGACTGGTTCGCTTATGCTCTCCTCTGTCGAAGGTTTATACAATACCGTTGGCTGTTGATTACGATTATTTTAGGCCTACTTCTTCGAAGATGAGAGATGGCGTTTTACATTTATGCTCGTTGTCTCGATTGGAAAAGTTTAAAGGTCATGATTTTTTGATTCGTGTGATATCTTCTTTGCCTTCGAAATATAAAGAGAAAATATCTTTAACTATCGGAGGAAATGGACCTTATAAAGAATCATTGGTGGCTTTGACCCGGGAATTGCGTCTTGAGGATACCATTGGATTTGAAGGGTTTATCGATGACGGTAAATTGTGTGATTTCTATTCTTCGGCAGATATTTTTGTTTTGTGCACGAGGGAGGAACTGGGATTAAAGAATGTCGAGGGTTTCGGGTTGGTTTTTGTCGAGGCTCAGGCTTGTGGAACGGCTGTTATTGGAACTCGTGCCGGGGGAATACCGGATGCTGTGAAAGATGGATATGGGGGCTGGTTGATAACTCAGGATTCTCAAAAAGAGTTATCTGAATTGTTGATGTTCCTGATTGACCATCCGGAGATTGTTGCTGAAGAAGGACTGAAAGCCAGACAAAGAGCCATTCAGGAATATTCGTGGCAAAATTATTATAAAGCGTTGTCGGGAATAATTTGTAGATAGAATAAATGGTATGGTACTTGATGCGAGGGTACAATATATATTTCTATACAATTTTCTGTTACTGCTGACTTTAGGAGTATTCTTGTCTTATATCGGGCGTACCGGAAGATATGTGCCCCGTTCTTATGAAAGTAAAAGGTATACGGTTTTTCTTTTGCTTTTCATGATCGTTATTATCGGTTGGAGAGATTGGATCGATCCATTGTTTGTTGATTCGGCGGGGTACGGTTTACGATTCAGCAGGATTCATTCTTTAAGTGATGATGTTTGGGGGGGAAAGAGTAAATTGTTCAATGGGCTGTATGTATATTGGGCGTATTTTAATTTGTCTCCGGAACTGTTTTTTATCTTTTCTGCGATGGTATATTGTTTACCGATGTATTATTTGTCCTGTAAAATAGGTAAAAATTATTCATTTATTGTATTACTGTTTTTTGCAACTAATTTTATCTGGTATAGTTTTGGTGTCAATGGTATTCGCAATGGTTGGGCATTTGCCATGATATTGTGGGCTATATATTATTGGAACAAAAATATCCTTTTCTTTTTGTTTTTGTTCTTGGCCTATTGTATACATGGATCATCTATTCTTACGATTGGGGCAATTTTAGTATCTAAGTTTTTTCCGAAACCGAAATTTATTTTATTATTTTGGTTTTTATCTTTTATATTTTCTCTTCTTGTCGGACGTTATGTCGAAGATATATTTTTGAGATATGATTTTATTTCATCGGAAGGCCAAGGTTATTTGGCGGAAGAACTTACGACAATAGACCCCTCTGTATTTTCATATACCGGTTTTAGATGGGATTTTTTAATATACAGTTCGATACCGGTTTTTTGGGGATATTATGCAATTGTAAAAAATAAGGCGACAGATTTATATTATAATTTTATTTACGGAACTTATGTATTGGCTAATGCGATTTGGGTATTGGTTATAAGAAGTAATTATTCGAATAGAATTGCATCTTTATCTTGGTTTTTGATTCCTTTGGTTTTTGCGTATCCATTAGTACGAATGAATACTTTTAAGAATCGTAATCGTGTACTTGCCATAGTTATTTTATTGTATTATCTGTTTGCATATTTTATGTGGATTAGAAGTTAAAATATTGTTATTCTATGGTTTCTGTTATTATGCCGGTTTATAATGGCATGCCTTACATCCGATATTCGATACAATCATTATTGATACAGACTTATTCCGATTGGGAATGTATAATCATTAATGACGGATCGACAGATAATACTCAGGATTTCCTCGACAGACTGACGGATACACGTTTCGTTATTTATCATTTCGATAAGAATAGAGGCCGTTCGAGTGCCCGACAAAAAGGGTTGGAATTGGCCCGGGGAAAGTATATTGCCATGCTTGATGCCGACGATATTTATCATTTCGAGAAGTTGTCGAGACAGGTTGAAATGATGGAGAACAATCCTGAAATTTCATTATTGAGTGGTGGGTTGTTTTCGTTCAGCTATGAAAAAAATTGTACGATGGTAAGAGGAAAAGGTGATTCGGTGATAAAGAAAATGCCATTGTCAGGAAGATGTCCGGTAACTCATGCAAATTCGATTTTTAGGGCTGAGGATGTCGAACCTGGGACACACTATGATTGTTCGCTGGAAAGAGGGGAAGATTTAGATTTTCTTTCGAAGGCTTTTGCTGGGAAAAATTATATGATAACAGATGATATTTTGTATTATTATTCAGAGTTCGATTCTTTTTCCTTATCTCGATTGCCTCGGATTTATAGACGTGAGGTTTTGATTGCTTGCAAAAATAAAAAGTACAAATCGTTTTTTAAGGGTGGAGTCCGTTATCTGGCCAGTATTTTTATTTTTCCTTTGTTGGGTGCAGAAAGGGTATTGAAGCTGAGAGGAAAAGCCCCGTCATCGGAGGAGTCGGCCGCTTTTGTAGATACATTAAATAAAATAAAACAGGAATTATAATGTCGAATGTTTTAGAAGTTATAAATCTGTTTTTATCAGCAGAAAATTTTATCGGTCCTCAATTTCGTTATTTAAATGAAAAAGGTGCGAATATGCATTTGATATGCAGTCCGGCAGAGCGATTAGATGCGTTTGCTAAGGAGCAAGGGATTGCATATAAGAGCGTTGTTTTAGAAAGACAACTGTCTCCTTTCAAGGATTTAAAGGCTTTGATTGCTATATGTAAATATATCCGTAAGAATAAGATCGATGTTATAGTCGGGCATCAAGTAAAAGGCCGGTTGTTGTCTGTATTAGCTGGTAAGATAATGGGGGTTCCTAAAATAGTAATATTTGCACATGGAGCATTGTTTGAAACATCGAGGGGGCTCAAGAGGAAACTTTTACTTTGGGAAAGCAAGTTCGAATCTTTTTGTGCCGATTATGTTGTTTGTGTTAGTCGGTCCGTATCACAAGTACGATTGAGAGAAAAAATAGATGTTATAGACAAACAGGTGATTTTAGGGAAAGGTACCTGCGGTGGGATAGATACTCAGAACAAATTTAATCCGGAGAGGATTTCCGATGACGATAAAAAGAGGCTTAAACGGCAATTGCAGATTTCGGATTCGGATATTGTCATTGGATTTTGCGGTCGATTGGTGAAAGATAAGGGCGTTATAGAACTCGTGGAAGGATTTAAACTATTGAAAGAGAAATATCCGCATCTTTCTTTTAAATTGTTGGTAGTGGGTCCATTGGAAAAGAGAGATTCGATACCTTTAGAGTTGGTCGAATATATGAGAGCTTCTCAAGATATCGTTTTTACCGGCTTTGTAGATGGAAATATGGAGTTATACTATTCTATAATGTCTTTGCTGATACTTCCATCTTATAGAGAAGGATTTCCTACTGCAGTATTGGAAGCGTCGGCAATGGAAAAGCCGATATTGACCTCGCGAAAGACCGGTTGTATCGATTCGATTATAGATGGGAAGACTGGTTTTTATATCGACATTTCTCCGTCAGGTATATGTTGTGGCGTTGAGAGACTGTTGGATGCAGACTTAAGGAGAGAGATGGGGATGAATGCCCGAGAATGGGTTGTCGAGAATTTCGATCATAAAAAAGTCTGGCCATATATCGAGAAATTATTAATAGGAGAGAAAAATGGGAAAACAATTGAGTAGAACATATTTATTTCTTCGGAAATTGGGGCTGAATTATTCGGAGGAGGAATACGGACAGATCTCTTTGACGGATGTTTTTAGTAGAGGTTTTAAGAATATGAAAAACGCTTTTCTGTTGAAGTATCTGATGAATTCGGCATTATTGGAACCTATAAGTCCGAGAAAACTTCGGCCTAAAGTGTTGAGATGGGTAGGATGCCGAGTCGGGAAAGACGTTTTTATCGGAGCGCATGTGATAATAGATGCCGGCCATGCCGATTTAATAGTTCTGGAAGATCATGTGCATATTGCCGGACAGTGTACATTACTTTGTCACCAGAGAGATTTGTCTCATTACTATGTCGGTGACGATTATGCGAAGCTCGGATATCGATTGGGAGAGATCCATTTGAAAAAAGGTTGTCTGATCGGTATGGGATCGATGGTCATGCCGGGAGTTACGGTTGGAGAAGGTGCCATCGTCGGAGCCGGGTCATTGGTAACGAAAGATATCCCGGCATGGACGATTGCGACGGGAAGACCAGCAAAAGTGGTTAAGCAAATTCAACGGAGAGGAGAAAACTGATGGAACAGTCTTATATTTTAACTTTCGATATCGAAGAGTGGTATATTTTGCAGTTTCATGGGCAAGGTTCTGTAGATGAATATGCCGGACGATACGACGTGCTTTTGGACCGTGTATTGGGTGATTTGGGAAAAAGAGGTATTAAAGCGACTTTCTTTTGTTTGGGAAAGTTGGCCAAGCAATTCCCTTCTGTAGTACGGAGAATTGCAGAAGCGGGGCATGAGATTGCTTGTCATTCGAATGAACACCGATGGTTGACAGACCTTTCTGAAAAGGAATTCTATGAGGATACGTATGAGGCTTTAGCTTCGATTGAGGATATTACGGGTGAAAAGGTAAAAGGATATAGAGCTCCGGCTTTTTCGATCGGAAGTAGGAATAAATGGGCATTGAATATTTTATCTGAAATGGGAATAGAATATGACTGTTCTATTTTTCCTGCGAGCAGAGATTTTGGGGGATTTCCTGAATTCTCGGAAGATAAGCCAGTTATTGTAAGTTATCGAGGAACGGAAATGAAGGAGCTTCCTATTAATGTGACGCGTGTGTTGGGAAGAGACGTAGCATTCTCGGGTGGAGGATATTTCCGATTGTTCCCTTTTCCATTATTAAAGAAATTTATCGGCAAAAATAACTACTTGATGACCTATTTCCATATGAGAGATTTCGATAAAGGGCAAAAGAGAGTTTGGAATATGAGATACTTTAAAAATTATTATGGAATAGAGGGGGCGTATGATAAGTTCATTCGATTACTTGATGAGTATGATTTTGTTAGTGTAGCGCAGGCTATAAAAGGCATTGATTGGGAAAGTGTAAGAAAAATTGAGATATAATATTCGATTGTTTATCGATTGAAATTTTGGTCTATGTATAAGTGCTATTTTAAACGTATATTGGATTTTCTTATCGTCCTGAGTGTGTTGTCGATTATTTGGCCGGTGTTATTGGTTGTCGCTGTTTGGCTTCATTTTGCGAATAAAGGAGTGGGTGCATTTTTTTGTCAACAACGTCCGGGTAAAAATGGGAGGATATTTAAGTTGATTAAGTATAAAACTATGACAGACGAGCGTGACGAGAAGGGGAATCTGTTGCCTGATGCAGATCGTTTGACGAAAGTCGGTCGTTTTGTACGGTCTACATCTTTAGATGAGTTGCCTCAACTGATCAATGTTTTGAAAGGAGATATGGCACTGATAGGCCCTCGTCCTTTGCTTGTACAATATCTGCCCTTATATAATAAGGAGCAGGCGCGCAGACATGAAGTGCGCCCGGGAATAACGGGTTGGGCTCAAGTGAATGGACGTAATGCTATATCTTGGCAACGGAAATTCGAGTTGGATGTATGGTATGTGGACCATTGCTCTTTTCTTCTGGATTTGAAAATTGTTTTTATGACTATAAAAAAGGTATTTAAGAGAGAGGGAATTTCTTCGGATACGAGTGCGACAATGGAATTTTTTGAAGGGAATAATTGAGTATGGATATGGTGTTTAATGTTTTGATATCTTCTGTAGGAAAGAGGGTTAAATTGGTACGATTTTTTCAAGAAGAGCTAAAAAAAATTACAGCGGTTTCAAAAGTCTACACAACGGAGATGAATCCTCGGTTGTCTCCTGCGGCAGTGATTTCTGATGGATGTTTTAAGGTTCCGCGTGTAACATCAAATGAATATATAGATAATCTTTTAGAAATATGTATCTCTAATAATATTGGGATAATTATCCCGACGATAGATACGGAACTTTTGATTTTAGCGGAAAATAAAGGTCGGTTTGAAAAACAGGGAATTTATGTAATGGTTTCGGATTTCTCTTTTGTGCAGGCTTGTCGCGATAAACGGAATACCGGCATATTTTTGAGTGAGCACGGTATTCGTGTTCCAGCTTTAAGAGATAAGTATGGAGATCGGTTTCCGATGTTTGCGAAACCGTATGATGGCTCTTTGAGTAAAGACTTGTATATTATAAGAGATAAAGAAGAGTTGACTCCGGAGATCTTGAATCATCCTAAATTGATTTTTATGGAGTATATTGATAAGAATGTATATAAAGAGTTTACGGTAGATATGTACTATGGTAAAGACAATAAGGTAAAATCTATCGTGCCTCGTGAAAGGATTGAGATTCGTGCCGGTGAAATAAATAAAGGATATACTCGAAAAAATTATTTAGTTCAGTTCCTGAAAGAACGATTAGCCTATTTACCTGGGGTGATTGGTTGTATTTGTATTCAATTGTTTTATAGAGATTCAGATGATGATGTTGTCGGTATCGAGATAAATCCTCGCTTTGGAGGGGGATATCCTCTTTCGTATTATGCGGGAGCCAATTTCCCGGAATATATGATTAGAGAATATGTATTGGGAGAGACTTTGGATTATACTGATACTTGGAAAAATAATACACTAATGTTGAGGTATGATAGTGAAATAATAGTTCATGAGGAATAAAGTATTTGTATTCGATCTTGACGATACATTATATAAAGAGATCGACTTTTTACGCTCTGCTTATCGGGAGATTGCAGATTGGGTAGAAGTAGAATTTTCCCAAACGGATATTTATCCGTTTATGATAAAGGCTTATGAGTCGAAAATGGATGTATTTTCTTTAATGATTGAGAAATACGATTTACCGCTAATGACGACGGATCTGTTAAGGATGTACAGAACGCATAAACCTAATATCCGGTTGGAGTGGGGTACTTGTGAAATGTTGGACGTCCTTCGGCAAGAGTGTAATTTAGGTATCATAACAGACGGATATTCCATCCCTCAACGTAATAAATTCTGTGCTTTGCAGTTAGACCGCTTCATTAAGGAAGATGACTTGATTATATCTGAGGAATTTGGTACAGAAAAACCATCGAAAAAGAATTATTTGTTTTTTCAGCATAAATATGTAAATGCCGATTTTGTTTATGTAGGGGATAATATTAAAAAAGATTTTGTATCTCCTAATCGGCTGGGATGGAAGACGGTGTGTCTTTTAGATGATGGAAGAAATATTCATCGGCAGGATTTTGACTTGCCTGAAGAGTATTTACCTGATTTTAAAATACCGGAATTGAAAGATTTATTGACTTTAAATATTTAGCTATAATATAATGGATAAAAGAATTTACCTGTGTCTCGCACACATGAGTGGAGAGGAGCAGAAGTATATCCAAGAGGCTTTCGATACCAATTGGGTAGTGCCTTTGGGGCCGAATGTGAATGCTTTTGAGCAGGATTTGGAAAATTTTGTCGGTGAGGACAAGAAGGTCGTGGCATTATCTGCTGGGACGGCTGCCGTGCATTTGGCATTGGTCGCTTGCGGAGTTCAGGCCGGTGATGAAGTAATTTGCCAGTCTTTTACATTTTGTGCTTCTTGTCATCCGATTATGTACCTTGGTGCTGTCCCAATACTGGTAGATAGCGAATCGGATACTTGGAATATGGATCCTGAGCTTCTGGAGAACGCAATTCAGGACAGGATGGCTCGAACGGGAAAGAAGCCGAAAGCTATTGTTGTCGTTTATCTGTATGGAATGCCTGCGAAAATCGATGAAATAATGGCTATTGCCAATAAATACGATATACCTGTTGTCGAAGATGCTGCGGAGGGATTGGGAAGTCGTTATAATGGTCGAGTATGCGGGACGTTCGGAAAGTACGGTGTACTTTCTTTCAATGGCAATAAGATGATTACGACCTCCGGAGGTGGAGCGTTGATTTGCGGAGATCAAGAGGATAAACAGAATATCATGTTTTATGCGACTCAAGCTCGAGAAGGATATCCTTATTATCAACATGAGAAAGTCGGTTATAACTATCGGATGTCGAATATTTGTGCCGGAATAGGACGTGGGCAGATGACGGTTTTGGAGGAACATATTCGTCATCATCAACGTTTGGCGGCATTATATGAAGAGTTGTTCGATGATGTGCCGGGTATTGTATTCCATAGAAATCCTTCAGCGTGCTATGATTCGAATTATTGGCTCAATACGATTACCCTTTCGCCTGATTTACATGTAGCAGGAGAGGAGAAGGCTTATATGACAGTCGTAAAAGGAGCTGTCGGTGGTGCGGCAGGGGTCACGCATACGGTTGAAAATGTGCATACCGATTGCGAACCGAATAGGAATGTCGAGGCTATGCGTGCGGTATTGGATGCAATGGGCATCGAAAGTCGTCCATTATGGAAACCTATGCATAAACAGCCCGTTTATCGGAATGTACCGGCTTATGTAAATGGTGTTAGTGAATCTTTATTTAAGGTGGGGCTTTGTCTTCCAAGTGGTCCTTGGGTTACGGAAAAGGATGTACATATAATAGTAAAAGAGATTTTGAAAAATATAAAATAAATGGATTTTATACCGGACTTGTCATGGAAGGGAAAAGTTTATATAAGTGTTTTTTGATGGCAATTGTGTTATTGTCTTCTTGTACAGCTCAGAAGAAGGTTTTGTATTTGCAGGATGTAAAACAGGATACTATTTTGCAGATACAAAAAGAGCAGGAGATAAAAATACAACCGAATGACCTGTTGAGTATTATCGTGAATAGTCGGGATCCGGAATTAGTGAGTATTTTTAACTTGCCTGAAGTTAGGTTATCTGCCGGACAGGGGACTTCAGCTGCTTCGAGTCAAATACAGGGACATTTAGTCGATGCAGATGGGGATATCAATTTCCCGATATTAGGAAGGATACATGTAGGAGGTCTTACGAGAGATGAGGTAGCCGATGAGATAGAAAAGCTATTGAAATCCGGAGGATATGTAAATGATGCAGTGGTATTGGTGAAATTTTTGAATTTTAAAATTTCTGTTATCGGGGAGGTGAATCATCCGGGGACGTATAATGTATCATCTGATAGGATTACGTTGTTCGAGGCATTGAGCTTGGCTGGTGATCTTACGATTTACGGGAAGCGTGACCGGGTGATGGTGATACGGGAGGTAAATGGCAATCGGCAGATTGTATATAATGATTTGCGTTCGAAATCGGTATTCGATTCTCCTGCATATTATTTGCAACAGAATGATATGGTATATGTAGAGCCGAATAAATATAGAGCTGGACAGACGAATATCAATCAGAATAATTCTGTCGGGTTATGGATTTCGGTTGCTTCTTTCTTGACGACAATTGCAGTACTTATTTTTAAATAATCTTTATATGGCAAAGGAACAACAAGAAATATATGGTCAGCAAGTAGAGGAAAGTACAGATAATGGTTTAAGTCTGCGCGATATACTGGAGATCGGTCTTGCCAACTGGAAATGGTTTGCTCTTTCGGTAATCGTATGTTTGAGTATCGCTTATGTATATGTACAGACTTTACCATATATCTATACCCGGTCGGCATCGGTGATAATAAAAGATAATAAATCTGGGGGATTTTCCGAGTCGGCTATGTTTAAAGACTTGGGCTCTATGGATATGATAAATGTGCGTAGTAGTGCAGAGACGGAAATGTTGATATTTCAGTCCTATCGTTTGATGCAAGATGTAGTTTCTCAATTAGATTTAGATGTGGGTTATGTGATGCAAGGCGGACTACGAGATAGGAGTTTGTATAAAGATAGTCCGTTAGCAGTGAGTTTTATAACAAAAGACAACAATTCACAGTTCTCTTTTGATATTGTTCCTATTTCAGATCAAGAAGTTCTGTTGTCAGATTTTAGTTCGAATGAAGGTTGGTCAAAAAAGGTACAATTAGGAGATACGGTTTCTACTCCGGTTGGAGTGTTAGTTGTAAATAATACGGGAATTCCTTTGACAAAGTTTAAAAAAAAGGTCATCACAGTAAATAAAAGACGGTTGAAAGATGCTACTACTCGATATAGAAGGGCTGTTTCAGTTTCTTTAGAAAGCAAGAATGGAGGGGCGTTGAATATTACAATGAATGACACTGATATAAAACGGGCCGAAGATGTGATAAATACATTAATAGCTAAATATAACGAGGATGCTATCGCCGATAAAAATCGATTGGCTGTAAATACTGCGAGATTTATTGATGACCGATTAGAAATTATCAGTCAAGAATTAGGGGATGTAGATAGCCAAATAGAAACTTTTAAAAAGGAAAATGAGTTAACAGATATTACTTCGGAAGCAGGGATGTCTCTAACAATGAAAAGTGGATATATGAATGAAGGGGTGAGCTTAGAGAATCAGATAAGCTTGGTAAATTTTATAAAAGACTATTTGTCTGATCCAGTAAAAATAAATGATTTGATACCTGCTAATACAGGTATAGAAAGTGCTGAAATTTCAGGGGCTATATCAGAATATAACCAACTTTTATTAAAACGGGACCGGTTAATGTCAAATTCGAGTGACCGAAATCCCATGGTTATAGATTTGAATCAGACATTATCGACTATGCGAAATTCTATCATTCAATCAATAGATAATTTATTAGTTACTTTGAATATTAGGATGAAGAGCATACAAGAACAAGAGCAGATAGCTCGGCATAAAATTGCTTCAGTTCCCTCTCAAGAAAAACAAGTTTTATCTATTGCTCGTCAGCAAAAAATAAAAGAGGAATTGTATTTGTATCTATTAAATAAGAGGGAAGAAAATGCGTTGAATATGGCGATTACTGAGAGTAATGCTCGGGTAATAGATGCTGCTAATGGCAGCGATACACCGGTGTCTCCGAAAACGATGATGATATTATTGGCAGCTTTAGCTATTGGGTGTGTGATTCCTGCCGCAGTGATAGCTTTGATTATGTTATTAAATACCACGGTACGAGGGCGCAAAGATATTGAAGATAATACTACCGTACCTTTTTTGGCTGAAATACCGTTTAAGAGAAATAAAGCTGAAGGAGACATTGTCATAGTTCGAGAGGGCGGGCGAGATAGTGTGTCGGAGGCTTTTAGAATATTGCGTACTAATTTGGATTTTATGGTTGGTGGTGAAAATAATGCGAAAGTAATTATGTTGACATCTGCAAATCCAGGATCGGGTAAGACTTTTGTATCGTTTAATTTGGCTATGACATTGGCTTTGGCTGGGAAGAAGGTATTGTTATTAGATGTGGACTTACGGAAGCGTTCTTTAAGCAAACGTATGCACGCAGAGGGTATTGGATTAACAAATTACTTGTCTGGGCGAGTTAATAATATAGATGAATTAATAATGAAAGATGAATTTCATGAATGTTTAGATGTGATACATGCAGGCCCTACTCCTCCAAATCCAGCTGAATTATTATTAAGTAAGCGGTTAGATATTTTGGTTGATGAGATACGAAACCGTTATGATTATATCATTATAGATAGTGTCCCATCCATGATGGTTGCCGATGCTTCCATTACAGCTCGGGTAACCGATATTACTATTTATGTAATTCGGGAGGGATTGATGGATCGTCGTCAATTGGCTGATGTGGAACGTATTTATAGAGGAAATGCATTCAAAAAATTGTGTATTCTATTGAATGGCGTTGGTATGAAACAGAAGAGATATGGCTATGGCTATGGTTACGGTTATAGTTATGGCTACGGGGAAGAAGAACAGAATATGGAACCGCAGCTCCATGAAAAAAGATGGTGGCAGATTTTTTAATGATATAATATTCCAATAAATGCTGTCTTCATAAAGTAATAAAACGGCATTTATTGGATTTTAGAGAAATGACTTTCAGTCGTAGCATAGTAAATGTTTCATTTGTTCTATTATATATTGTTTCCATTCTTGCAACATCGGAGTAAAGTTTTCTTCTTTTCCATTTAGAAAAACTGTTACAAGTAGATTTTTTGAAATCATAGGATATGCGAGTAGCCCATAAAAAGTGAGGAATACAAAATGTAAAGGAACCTTTTTAAGTTTACCTTGTTGCATTTCTGTATATAAATACAGTTTGAGCGCTTCGAAGTATTTATCGGAATTCAATTCTTTAATGGTATGTAATAGATGATTTACATCGCGTTGTATTTCTCCGAAAATGAATTTGGGTAGAAAAGGATTTTCGGTAAATTTCATAATATATTCGTCCAGTATTTTGTCGATACGTTCAATGAATGGTATATCTTGAGTCAGGATATCATGTACCCGTGGAATGATGGAGGTTATAATCTTATTGAATACCGCTTGGAACATTTTGTCTTTCGTTCTGAAATAGTAGTGAAGTGTGGTACGATTGATGCCGACGGTATGAGCGATATCGCTCATACTGGTTTCTGTAAATCCTTTTTCTATAAATAGTTGTTGGGCCGTTTCGATGATACGTTGTTCTAAATGATTGTTTTCTGTTGCTCCCATATCTGATTTTCTATATTGTCGATAAATAATAATAAACGGTTTATGATATTTACGTCACTAACACTGCTATCAAAGTCTAATGATAGGATATTCATTTGAGGATATAAAGCCTTTATCCTTTTTTCTATCCCTTTGACTATGATATGATTGGCAATACAACCGAAAGGTTGTAGACTGACGACATGATTTATTCCTTGGCGAGCAAAGGAAAGTATTTCACCGGAAATTAGCCAACCTTCTCCGAATTGAGCGTTCAGGGATATTACTTTTTCTGCATCTTTTGCTTTTGTAAAGATATTTTCGAAAGGTGTGAAATAATGAAATTCTTTTCCTATTTCGTTTATTGCAGATATAGTCTTTTGGATTTTGTTGTATAGCCAATTTATAATAAAATCGGGTATAGTTTTTTTTTGAAGATGATTATTTTGATTATTTTTTAAATTTACAAAACTTTGCAGGAAAAAGTCGATCAATAGAGGAGGTACGACTTCGATATGTCGGTCGATTAGCCAGTGTGTAATATCTTTTTGTGCAAAAGGGTTGAATTTTAAAAATATTTCACCTACGATACCTACTTTAGGATAAGATCCGTTTTTACAAATTTGATTGAATTCTTTTGCTGCGGAAGATAGGTATTGATACAGTATCTTTGGCTCGTTTTGTAAAATAGCATCTTTAGCTTTCTCGATGTATTTGTCTTTCAGAGCAGTTGCTTCTCCTTGTCGTTTTTCTCTGATTATTGATGCATAATAAAATTTAGAGATACAATCACTATATAAGATTGAGGATAAAGCGATTGGTATTATTTTTAACCAGTTGATTTTAAATCCGGGTTGTTCATTATTTATACCGCTGCCGAAAGATAATGATATTACGGGCACATTAGCATAGCCATTATCTACAAGAGCTTTTTTAATAAGAGAGATGTAATTACTTGCTCGGCATTGGCCTCCCGTCTGGGTGATAGTGACTGCTGTATTTTCAGGGTCATAACGCCCGCTTTTAAATGCTTTGACAATATCTCCTACAATAAGAGTTGCTGGGTAACAGACTTCATTATTAGCTGATTTTAGGCCCCAATCACATGAGGCTGTATCACTTGCAGGTAGATTTTCTACATCATATCCGGCAACTTTCATAATTGATGGGATAAGAGGAGAAATAAATGGTGTGAAGAATGGTGCTATAATTTTTTTCTTTTTGTCTTTTGTCCCGAATATGGGTGTGGTATCAAAAGATGCTACACCTTTGTTATTATGTAGTTGTAGACTTATTTTTAAGCTTTCTATCAAAGAACGTACGCGTAATTTAATAGAGCCCACGTTACTTACATCATCTATTTTTAAGAGTGTTGATGTTTTTCCGTGTCGTTTAAGTACAGAGCGTACTTCGTCGGTAAAAAAAGCATCTGGACCACATCCGAAAGATGTTAATTGCATGTATTGAATATCGTTATTTTGTAATGCAACCCATTTGGCTGCTTTGAGAATACGATTTGTATATGCCCATTGTGAGACAAAATGAATGTCATTGAGAGTGATGTCTTGATGCCGGACGATATCGTCAGTTATTACATTTACTCCCAGAGCAGCAACCATATCTGATACTTTGTGTTGTATAAGTGGGTCTGAATGATATGGTCGTCCGGCCAAAAGTATGGTTAACTTTTGTGTTTTATTACTATCATCCAGTATTGATTTATTGTAGAGGATAAGTTGCTCTTCAAAAAGATATTGTTCCTTTTGGGCATGGTCAAATGCTGTTTTGATCGTGTTTTCTGAAATTCCTAATTGTGTTAGGTACTTTTTACATTGCTTATATAAGAGTTTCGTATCTTTGAAAGAAATGGCGGGGGAGTCTATGGGGATATTTCCTGATTGTACGCTTTTTATGACTTCAGAGTAACCCGATACGATAGGACAATTGTAACTGTTTTGTTGCTGTTTGTCTGTTTTTTCGTATACGACAAATGGCATAAATATCCGGTCAACATTGTGCTTTATAAGATTTTGGATATGACTGTGAACTAATTTGGCAGGAAAACAGATATTGTCAGACATTACCATTCTGGCGGCAACTTCGTATTTATTGAAAGTCGATGTTTCTGAGAGGTATACTTGTATGCCGCAATGGGTAAATAATGTGTGCCAAAAAGGGTATTCTTCATACATATTCAGACAACGTGGAATACCTATTGTGAGTGAAGGATTCACTATTTCGGTTTTTCTGTCAAACAATAATTTTGTTTTATGAGAGTATGCATTTATTCCTTGATTAGATTGATTCCCTTTGTTAGAGAATATTTTTTCGCAACGATTTCCTGAATAATAATAATTCCCGTTGTTGAATTTGTATTGTGTTACAGTGCATTGATTTTCACATCCTCGGCATTGGTTTTGTTTCGATGTGTATTCAGCCCGTTGTAACATATTTTCCAAATCTATATTTGATGTGTTTTTTATTTGACGGGCATATAAAGCGCAGCCCAGGGCACCCATGAGCTCAGGACAGTCACTACGGGAAATTTGTTTACCCGTCAGCTTTTCCAAAGCTCTTACTATGGAGTCGTTGCGCATGGTACCTCCTTGTACAACAATATATTCGCCTAGTTCATCTGTATTTTTTAGCTGTAACACTTTGTATAAGCAATTTTTAACAACCGAATAAGATAGACCAGCCGCTATATCTGCTACAGATGCCCCTTCTCTAAGAACTTGTTTCACTTTAGAGTTCATAAATACGGTGCATCGGGTACCTAAATCGCAAGGCATTTTAGAAAAACATGCTATTCTGGAAAAATCATTTATATTGTAATTGAGTGATTGGGCGAATGTACTAATGAAAGAGCCACATCCTGACGAGCAAGCCTCATTTATTTCAATACGACTGATGACTCCGTTATGGATGAAGATTGCTTTCATGTCTTGCCCTCCGATATCCAGTATAAAAGAGACATTTTCATTGATATGTTTGGCTGCCATATAATGAGCTATCGTTTCGATGATGCCTCCGTCTAATTGAAATGCAGCTTTGATAAGATCCTCTCCATATCCGGTAGAGCAACATCCTTTTATTTGTAAAGAAGTACCTTGCTTTTGACATTCGTCATATAGCTGCCGTAATCCGGTTTCAACAGCTTTTATTGGATTTCCATTATTATCGTGATAATAAGAGAAAAGTATATCATTGTTTTTACCAAGTACGACTATTTTAGTTGTAGTAGACCCAGAATCTATGCCTATGGTTACTTCTTGTATTCCAGAGTTTAGTCCTGTTCGTAGTACTTTATGTCGGCTTATTTCCTTTTTCCACTGTGCGTATTCTGATTCCTCATTAAAAATAGAGGGAAGTCCGTGTTGCGGATTTGGAGATATATTTTGTTTTTTTCCTAATATTTGTATTAAATCTTTTGGAGTGATGTTTTGTCCGTTATCGGATAAAGCAGTACCCCATGCCGGTATTAAATTACTATTTTCAGGAAGAATGAAATCTTTGCTTTCTGACAAATGTAGATAATCGGCAAATGCTTTTCTAAGTGCCGGGATAAAAGCCAGAGGACCTCCACATAGTAATACCGGTGCTTCTATATCGCAACCATGAGCTAAGGTGACGATTGTTTGTACTGCTACAGCATGGAAGATAGACGCAGCAATATTTTCTTTGGATATGTTTTTAGCAATTAAGTTTTGTATATCAGTTTTACAGAATACACCACATCTTGATGCTATGGGATATACTTCGGTTGCTTTCTGGGCGAGGTCGTTCAACTCGTTTATTGATACTCCCAGCAAAATAGCCATTTGGTCAATAAATGCACCGGTTCCTCCTGCGCAGTTTCCATTCATGCGTAAGTCTATAGCTTGGTGATCACGGAAGAAAACCACTTTTGCATCTTCTCCTCCAATATCTATCATAGTAGATATGGGTGATTGTCTCTTACGAATGTAATGGGTGGCGGCTACTACTTCTTGTACGAAGGGCAGGGAATATTTTTCTGCAATTCCCATACCGACAGAACCAGTTATGGATATAGATAAAGATGCATTTCCAATTTTTTGAATGAGCTCTTGGAAAAATGAGAATAAAATTTCTTGTATTTTCGCTTGATGTCTTTCATATTTTGAAAATAGAACAGAGTTCTCGTTTTCTTTCAAGACTACTATCTTTGCTGTAGTTGAACCTATATCTAAACCAACCCTATACATAATCGAGCACATTTAAAATAAATAGTTGACATATATATCTGACATATGTGTCAGATATTGCAAAAATACGTAAAAATGTGATATATGAAATATATTTTTACTTTGTTAACTTTGTATGGATTATTTTTAGATTATGCTAATATTTGTGTACCAAATCTTTGTTTTATCTACTTAATTTAATAATATAGTAGATAAGGTTTGTAATAATTTTCTTCACCGAAGAAAAACTATTTTTTCCCTGAATTCGTTGGTTGTGAAAGAACAGGAGTCAGACTATTTTCGAGATTTTTATTTTCTCGCTTTTTTCGTCTCTTTATTACATTGTTATGTATCCGGTTGAAAAGTTCGGTAAAACGTCCGAAATCTCTTTTGAACATTATGCCGACACCCTGTGTAGTTAATGCTGATTTTATATAATAATTTCGGTCGTTATAATGATTGTAAGCTTTTAGTCGCAGACTTCCGCTTTTATTAAGTAAGTATTCGAGGTCAAAATCTCCGACAAAGGCATTACTATTTACTTGGTTATCTCGATAGCCAAAGTTTCCGTTGAAAATGAGCCGGTTATTTAGTAATTGACTTGATAAGGCCAATTCTACTTCAACATCCGAAAAGTCGCCTTTGTCGCTTCTGATATTAGTTCCGATGTTCCATTTATCACTAATCTGTCCTAGCATGTTACTTAATTGTGAAGATAAGGTTGATGATGCTACAGATGCCAGTTCATTGTTACGAGCTTGGCCAACATTCATATAATCTGGGGTATAGAATTTCCCTAATGCCAGCAAATATATGATTTGACGGTTCATCATTTCTTCAGTACTGATGATACTTCTTACTTGTCGATCGATATCTTGTGTAAGGGTGGGGAAGGCTATATCGAATTTTAAATCGGGATGTTGTAGATTTCCAGATACACTAAGTACTGTATTTACAGGTACAGTTGTACGGCTCAATTCTTTTTCTTCAGCAAAGCTTTCTGATAAGTCGGTGAGATTGGCGGTAAGTGAATATATAGCGTCGATGTTTAAGTCTGCTTCAAGAGGATTTCCCCGAAATGAAATTTGACTACCGGATTTGATATTAAAAACTTTGGTAATAAGATCTTGTAAACTAAAACTATAACTTCCTTTTTCAAGTGTATAAGTACCGTATATTTTCATATCAGAGAATGTATTGTATTCGATACGGATACCTCCGGCTCCATTTGCTTTGATAATATCTCCTGTTGCTGGGTCCATAACTATTTGCATTGTAGCATCAGGAGTAGCATCTATCTGAAGATTTACATTGGTCGTATGTGCTCCGGTAGTTTCTTCTATTCTTTTGATATTATCTATTAGAGACAGATTTGTACTGTCTCGCAGTTCTTCTTTGCGTAGTTCTTCTGTCTTGTTGACAAAGGTAATAAATTGGTAATCATTGGCTGTTTCGTTTCCAGTGAGAACAAATGTAAATTTTGATTTGGCATCAGTCCTCATATTTACATCTATATCTGTTTTATCCATATCCCCTATGATAGATGCAGTTCCTGTTCCGAAAATAGTACCATAATAGACAGGATTAAGTTGTTCTGTTACATCAAAAACAAGCAAGTTTCGTATTTCTGAGATACCTATGTCATAAGTAAGATTTTTAAAATGGTTATGCTTAAGCATACCTTTAGCTCGGGCTGTATGTCCGAATTTGTCGGTTACAGTTACATTGTCGAACCATATAGAGTTAGGCGTGAGATGTACACTGTCGGTCAGAGAATAAGTGGTATTTAAGTAATCAACTCCGAATTTTACATTCTGAGCGAAAGCGTTACCTGAGACATTGAGAGCGTTGAACTTGCCGTAAAAGTCAATTTTCCCGGTAGCCCTTCCTGTAAATCCGGTAAGGATATTACCTATAAAGGGTTGTATAAAGTCAAGATTTAAATAGTGAGCATCGAATGAGAGATGCAAAGAATCTCGTGTAGGAAATATATGTCCATATATCCCTGTATCGGGGTGTCCCTGTTGGGATATTTTCCCTTTTAATAATATGCCTTGGTTTTCATTTATCCATTGGCTATATAAGTTGAGGTCCCCCAGATATGCATCATTATATGTAAAATCTTTTACGTCGAATTTTTTGGTACTTAGTCTGGGAGCTCCGGACATGAGATTCGAGACAAGTATATTTCCTGTGGCTTGTCCTCCGAATGTAACATGCCGTATGTTTAGTGATTCGAAGATATAATCAAGGTTGAGATCGTTAAGTTGTAAATTTATTTCATCGTCAGGCAATTTGGATGCGATACCGTCTATATGGAGATATTGTTTTCCATGTCGTATTTCAAAACTACTTATATTTATTCTTCCAGAATCAACCAATACTGTTGCAGGTTGTATTTTCCATATAGAGTCGTTTAAAATCAGATTTGACGGATTTATTTTAATGTCCATTATAGGCAATTTCTCAGTTTCTGATTTTGAGAAATGAGTTGTTGTCGACAATTCTCCACAAAAAGTAGATTCACCCGAATTACTCCAATTTATACGGGCATTCAAATTGTCATGTTTTGCATCGGCATTAAGTGACCAGATAAGTGTTTTATTTTTTTTATTGGTATTACTTGCTCGCGCGGAAAAAGTGATAGTTCCGTTGCTTTTTTCAGATAATATCAGAGTATTATCAAGTTTCGATTTTCTTATTTGTAATATAGGAAATGAACTTTCGAAACGGAAGCGGCTTTCTTTGTCGTTATAAAATCCTTCTATTTCTCCGCCTGAAGATAGTGTGATTGGAAGTTCAAATATTTTTGATACAGATTCAGTGGGTTCTATTTTGAATGTGTAGCTGAAAATATTTTCAGCTTTTAGTTTCTTTTTAGGTGGGGTAACTATAGATGGTAATACTGAACTAATGATTTCTGTTATGGAATTTTTTAGAGTGCGGAAAGAGTATTGCCCGCTAATCTCTCCGTTTAATATATCTGAGTGTATTTTGAGAGATTGAGGAACTTGTTCATTATGGGCTGTGACCAAAAAACGTTTTAAGAAAAAACGTTCATTTCCTTTTATGAAGGTGATGCTATCTATTGATAATTCACCCTCAGCGTTATCTGGAGTGTTCCCTATGAAGTTAGCATGTATGTTGAATGATAGGTCTGCATCTTTATATTTTTTTGTAAGTTTTAGAGCTTCTGGACGAATATTGGTTCCGATAGCGGTAAATTTAAACTCCGGTTTTTCTTTAATTAAGTCTATTAATCCTTGCATCATTAAATGCCCGTTTTCATCATCTATTTTAGCTGTACCTTCGAATCTGGGACCTTTATAATTTCCGTTAAGCTCGATATTTTTGTAAGAATATCCATTGTAGTCGATATGGGTTATCTCTCCAAAAAGCTTTCCCGTAGGATAGCCATTTATATAGTGGGTGCCATCAACATTGAACTTTAAGCTTGCAGTCCCAAATAAGTTGTTTTCACTGAAAAGTTGATGCAAGTCGAAATCTATAGCTTCAATATTACCTTGATATGTTAGGGATTTTTTTTCTATATTTCGAGAAAACATAAGATCTGCATGTACTTTTCCGGGATTTCCTGATAGATTCCCAAACATGACCAAATTGCTGAGAAATCCCGATATTTCACCTTGGAAATTGACGGTTCCCAAACGAGTAAAGATAGGAGAGATAGGCTTTTCTATTGAAGATAGGTTCTGGATTAGAGAAACAATTCCATCAGGAGTCGCTCGTAATTTATTCACTTTACCGAATAAAAATGCATCTTGTAACTGAGTAATACCGTCAAGAGTCCCTTCTCCTTCGACAATAATGTTCCCTTTTCCGTAATTTAATTGTAAACTACTTAGTTGTAAATGATTGATAACACCTTGTACATGGCATGTGAAATCGGTAGGAGTATCAAACTTTTGTAGTATGGGAAGAAATGGAGCCAAATCACTAAGTACAAGTCGGGAATGATTGATAACCAATCTTATATTTGAACTATCGCAAAATTGTGTATAGTTTTGTACTGTACTTAAATCTACGTGGGCGGTGTTCAATGCAATCAATGATTGCTGCAGTTGTAATTTGAACTGAGAGAAATAAGCTTCTTTTTGGTTTGCAGCAAGTTTGAATGATAATTTAGGTAATGAAAATCCTGATTTTTCTTCAAAACTTAATCTTCTGACGTTTATATTAATGGAATCTCTCCGTAATGATTTTAATGATATTGTGGAGAGTACGTTTTTAAGGATTATATGGTTTTTATCAAATCCGGATTGTTTATATGGCTCTGATAAGAGATTATATGAGACATTACCTCGTCGAATTACGACTGTATTTATTTGCACGTCAAAAGGATGTTTTTCCTTTTTTTCTTGAGGTTTGAATGCGTCAATAATGAACTGAAAATTTGTTTTAGATTCCGGTGTATCTTTAGAAATATGTATATCGAAGTCAAGGAGGTGTGCTGTTGTGAAGACTAGTTTGCGGTCAAGTAAAGATGATAGTTCAATACCCACCATCAATTTGTCGGCAAATAATAATGTATCACCTTTTTGGTCAGGCAAGAAAACATCATGTAACGCTATTTTATCAAAGGGGTAAATATTTACTTCCCCGATAGAGACCGGAACATGTAGCCTTGCCGAAAGTTCAGCTGTACCTATTTCTCTGACTTTCTGCTGTACGGAAGGAATGCTTAAGGCAAGATAAAGACCCGAATACAGAATGCAGATAGAAACTACTAGGCCGATTGTTATATATTTGAATATCTTATATAGAGTCTTCATATCATTAAGACGCAAATTTATGATTTTTCGGGGAATAATTTTAGAGCAAGCTATTAAATAATTGTTTTTTATTGTGTAATTTCGCCCATTACAAAGATGTGTAGATTATGAATACGATTATTTTAGGAATAGAGTCATCTTGCGACGATACATCGGCAGCAGTTGTCCGGGACGGAGTAATGTTGTCAAATGTTATTTCAAGCCAAGCTGTGCATGAGGCATTTGGAGGAGTAGTTCCGGAATTGGCGTCGCGAGCTCATCAACAAAATATAATTCCGGTAGTCTCGGAAGCATTGAAACGTGCCGGAGTGAAAAAGGAGGAATTGAGTGCTATCGCATTCACAAGAGGACCGGGACTGATGGGATCCCTATTGGTGGGAACTTCTTTTGCAAAAGGTTTTTCATCAGCTTTGGGTATTCCCATGATTGATGTAAACCATTTGCAAGCTCATGTGTTGGCCCATTTTATAAAAGAAAGTGAAGATGATAATCACCAGCCGGATTTCCCCTTCCTTTGTTTATTGGTATCGGGAGGAAATTCTCAAATAATAAAGGTGAATTCTTATAAGGATATGGAGGTTATTGGCCAAACAATAGACGATGCCGCTGGAGAAGCATTTGATAAATGTGCGAAAGTCATGGGACTTCCTTATCCGGGGGGGCCTATAATAGACCGTTTAGCAAAAGAAGGGAATAAAGATGCATTCCATTTTAATAAACCTCATATTCAAGGATACAATTATAGTTTTAGCGGCTTGAAAACATCATTCCTATATCTATTGAGGGATCGTCTTAAAGAAGATTCTAACTTTGTAGAAAAAAATAAAAGTGATTTATGTGCATCTTTACAAGCCACAATAGTGGATATATTGATGGATAAATTACGAAAAGCTGCTAAAGATTTGAAAATAAATGAGGTTGCTGTTGCTGGAGGAGTATCGGCTAATTCTGCAGTACGGGGTGCATTTGAAGAACATGCTGTTCGCTATGGATGGAAAATACATTTGCCTAAATTTTCGTTTACGACAGATAATGCAGCTATGGTAGCTATCACTGGTTATTATAAGTATCTTGATAACGATTTTTGTTCGATAGATGTGACACCTTTTGCAAGGGTTGAGTTATAATTATGGGGTATAATACGATTTTTTATTTTATACTGTTTTTTGTTATTGTAGAGTATTTAGTTCAACAAAGCTTGTCTATGTTGAATAGACGTGCAGCATCACCGTCTCTGCCTTTGGAGTTGGTAGGATTGTATGATAAAGAGAAATATGCCGAACAGCAACGATACTTTGCTGAGAATAATCGGTTTGGGAGTATTATGAATACTGCGACAATATTGGCAATATTGATACTGCTGTTTACTGGTTTATTAGGGTGGCTTGATGAGTGGACGCGGGAGATTACTTCCGATTCATTATTGTGGAGTACACTGCTTTTTTTCGGTATATTGTTTTTGGCGAATGAGTTATTTTCTTTGCCATTTGAGGTATATGATACTTTTGTCATTGAAGGCCGATTTGGATTTAACAAAACTACCCCGAAAACATTTATTGCCGACCAGCTAAAGTCATTGTTTGTGAGTTTGATATTAGGAGGAGTGTTATTAACAATCATAGTGTTGTTGTATGGATGGTTGGGGCATGGATTTTGGGTAGTTGCTTGTGGTGTAGTAGTTGTTTTTATGCTGTTGTTAAATATGTTTTACTCTCAATGGATTGTACCGTTATTTAACAAACAAACGCCATTGGGAGAAGGTGTGTTACGTACTGAAATAGAGAATTTTGCAAAACGTTCTGGCTTTTGTCTCGATAATATTTTTGTTATTGATGGGTCGCGTCGATCGACGAAAGCAAATGCTTATTTTAGTGGGCTGGGGTCACGCAAGCGGGTAGTTTTGTATGATACTTTGATTGACGAGTTGACAACGGAAGAGATTGTTGCAGTATTGGCTCATGAAATAGGACATTATAAACATCGTCATACATTGCAGATGCTTATTGTATCGGTTCTTAATGTAATTCTAATGTTTTATCTATTTTCATGGACTCTTGATAATATACAGTTTGCAGAAGCCCTGGGCGGAAACCGTTCTTCATTTGCGCTATCATTGGTGTCATTTTCTTTATTATATACTCCTATAGGTTTAGTTATAGGAGTATTGATAAATGTTCTTTCACGGAAGAATGAATATCAAGCCGATAATTTTGCTGGTCAGTTTGGTCTATCTGAGGCATTAGTTAGTGGACTAAAGAAGATAACAGTGAAAGCTTTATCGAACTTGACCCCACATCCGTTATATGTAAAAGTGTATTATTCGCATCCTACTTTACTGCAGCGTATAGCGAAGTTGTATAAAATGGAAAAAAAATGAATGTAGAGATTGTCGTTATTGGAGATGAGTTGTTGATTGGGCAAGTGGTAGATACCAATTCTAATTGGATTGCCCGGGAAATGAATAAAATAGGTTGGGAAATTACTGAAATAACAACTGTTCGCGACAGGAAAACAGAAATGCTTTCGGCCTTTGAACAGGCTTTTTCTAGAGTTGATATTGTACTGGTTACAGGAGGATTAGGACCTACAAAGGATGATATAACCAAACAAACATTATGTGAATTTTTTGGAGGAAAATTAGTTTTAGACGAGTCTGTACTTAGAAATGTAGAAGAATTATTGGCAAAAAGAAAATTGAAAATGAATGCTTCTACGCGTAGTCAGGCAATGGTGCCGGATGTATGTACTGTAATTCAAAATACAGTAGGTACTGCTCCGGTAATGTGGTTTGAAAAAGAAAGGAAAGTATTAGTCTCAATGCCAGGTGTACCTTTGGAAATGAAACATGTAATGGTTAATGAGGTAATACCTCGTTTGGTGACAAAATTCCATGACGATAGTTCTATTTTACATTATACATGTTTGGTAAAAAATTACACAGAATCTGCATTATCTGAGTTTTTGGCT
Source organism: Coprobacter secundus (assembly GCA_000803105.1). Lineage (GTDB taxonomy): Bacteria > Bacteroidota > Bacteroidia > Bacteroidales > Coprobacteraceae > Coprobacter > Coprobacter secundus. The sequence continues at coordinate 63,841 of JTDA01000002.1, read as the reverse complement.
GATTTTGAAGCTCAGTTACCGGAGTGTATAAAGTTAGCCTACTTGCCTAATCCGGGAGTTGTACGACTAAGGCTTACAGCACGGGGGAGAGGTGGAAAAGATTTGCAACACCAGCTTGATATTCAGTCATCGAAGTTGAATACATTACTCGGAGATAATATATTTTGTCACCAAGATACGACGGTAGCAGGAGCTGTGGGACTTTTGTTGAAAGAACAGCATAAGACTCTTGCGACAGCAGAGAGTTGTACTGGAGGAAATATTGCTCATCAGCTTACACTTATTCCTGGCTCATCAACTTATTTCAAGGGGAGTGTCGTATCTTATGCCAATGAAGTAAAAGAGCATGTTCTGGGAGTAAGCAAAAATGATATAGAAATTTATGGTGCTGTAAGTCGGCCTGTAGTGGAACAAATGGCTCGTGGAGTACAATGTTTGATGAATACAGATTGTGCAATTGCTGTTTCAGGAATTGCAGGGCCTGGGGGAGGAACACCAGAAAAACCAGTAGGAACAGTTTGGATTGCTGTCGCTTGTGGAGACAAGTTACATAGTGAGATGTTAGTATTTGGTGATAATAGAGAATATAATATAGAGCGTTCTACTCATCGTGCTCTTTTGGCAATGGTAAAAATGTTAACAGAAAATTAGTCCCTATTTTGCATTTATAACTAAATTTAAATAGTGTATTTTCCCGATAAAGATGAGCCGATTAGTTTTACTTTTTATAAATAGGGATTTAGTCTGAGGCAAATCTAAATAGCTATTAAGGAGAAAGGAGTCTGGTGTACTGTTTATCATCATATTTAGACTTGTCGAATTCGGTGGTTAGAGATGACCATTACATACTAATATAAATAGAGCCTATATGGAGGATTAAGAATAAAATTTTTTTTATATCATTGCTGATAAAATTTTTCAGATAATAAAGATACAAGTATATATAGATAGTAAGTCTATTAGGCAACGTTTGACTACAGAAATAAAAATAAATTGTTGATTTTTATATCTATATGTAGAGATTGTTTTTGTGTAATATGTTTACAAAGAAAAGTACTTCTTTTGAATAGTAAAAAAGGAAAGCTTATTTTTTATTATCACACTTTTTTATACCTTTGCGAAGGAAAGCATTGTAGTACATACTTTTAAACTGTAAGCAGTCCAGATTGATGTATGATATATGCATATATTAAGGTAACCTGGTATTTTCAGGAACGGTTTTTCATGAATCATTATTAACTTTTTCATTATTAAGGGAATGGGATTATTTAACTTTTTCTCTAAAGAAAAGAAAGAAACTCTTGATAAGGGTCTTTCTAAGACCAAGGAGGGGGTATTCTCTAAATTGGCAAGGGTTGTCGCTGGCAAGTCAAAGGTCGACGATGAAATTCTCGATGATTTGGAGGAAGTACTGATTACTTCAGATGTAGGTGTAGAGACGACTTTGCGTATCATAGAGCGTATAGAGAAGCGGGTATCTCGTGATAAGTATGTGAATACTTCGGAGTTGAAAAGTATGCTTCGTGAGGAGATTGCTGCATTGCTTACTGAAAATAATATTGAGGATGTGCCTGAGTTTACAATTGCTGCCGATAAGAAGCCGTATGTGATTATGGTAGTTGGCGTAAATGGTGTAGGTAAAACTACAACTATAGGTAAACTGGCTTATCAGTTTAAGAAAGCTGGGAACACTGTGTATTTGGGAGCTGCTGATACTTTCCGTGCTGCAGCTGTTGAGCAGTTGGTCATTTGGGGCGAAAGAGTAGGTGTTCCGGTTATCAAGCAGAAAATGGGTTCAGATCCTGCTTCAGTTGCTTTTGATACATTGAGTTCTGCAAAGGCAAATAATGCGGATGTTGTGATTATTGATACGGCCGGACGTTTACATAATAAAATAAACTTGATGAATGAACTTTCTAAAATAAAGAAAGTGATGGAGAAAGTGATACCTGGGGCACCACATGAAATTTTGTTGGTACTTGATGGCTCTACAGGACAAAATGCTTTTGAGCAAGCTAAGCAGTTTACAGCAGCAACAGAAGTGAATGCCTTAGCTATAACAAAGCTTGATGGTACGGCTAAAGGGGGTGTTGTTATTGGTATTTCTGACCAATTTAAAACACCGGTGAAATACATCGGATTAGGTGAAGGTATAGAAGATTTGCAAATTTTCAGGCGAAAAGAATTTGTAGATTCTCTTTTTGGAGACGAATAAAAGCAAAGAATCATAGGCCGTGGAAACGATGCGGGAAATGTTTTTTCTCGTGTTGCTTTCACGGCTGTTTTATGATGTTAATGAAGGAAATAATGATAAAAAATAGAGTTGATATAATAACCTTGGGATGCTCGAAAAATCTGGTAGATTCTGAGCAATTGATGAAACAATTTGAAGCTGCAGGTTATATAGTTAAGCATGATGCCGAAAAAGTGACAGGAGAGATTGTGGTGATAAATACTTGTGGCTTTATAGGAGATGCTAAGGAGGAATCTGTAAATATGATTTTAAATTTTGTCCAGGCAAAAGCTCAGAAAAAAATACGCCGTTTATATGTTATGGGCTGTTTGTCGGAACGTTATATGAAGGAACTTCGTGGGGAGATTCCTGAGGTAGATAAGTTTTATGGTAAATTTGACTGGAAGAATTTAATTGCAGATTTAGGCAAAACGTATCGAAACGATTTATCTATTGATAGAGTACTGACTACACCATCGCACTATGCTTATGTAAAGATCAGTGAAGGTTGTAATCGCTGCTGTTCATATTGTGCTATACCGATTATAACAGGGCATTATCATTCTCGTCCAATAGAAGAAATATTAGAAGAAGTGTCAAAGTTGGTACGAGACGGAGTTAAAGAGTTTCAGATAATAGCTCAAGACCTTACCTACTATGGAATGGATTTGTATAAGAAGTGGAAATTACCTGAATTAATTGATCAAATGGCCCAGATATCAGGTGTAGAATGGATACGCCTGCATTATGCTTATCCTGCTAAATTTCCATATGAATTATTATCGGTGATGGCCCGTCATGATAATATATGTAAGTATTTGGATATAGCATTGCAGCATATTAGTGATAATATGCTTGATAGAATGTATCGTCACGTGAATAAAGTAGAGACTTATGAGTTGCTGAATCGTATTCGAAAGGAAGTTCCGGGAATACATATACGTACAACGTTGATGGTTGGGCATCCAGGGGAGACAGAAGATGATTTTGAGGAATTGAAGCAATTTGTAAAAGATATGCGTTTTGAGCGTATGGGTGCTTTTACTTATTCAGAAGAAGAAGGTACATACTCTGCTAACCATTATAAAGATGATATTCCGGAAGAAGTGAAGCGGAAACGTTTAGATGAGCTGATGGCATTACAGGAAGAAATTGCGACAGAAATAAATAGCGCAAAAGTTGGACAGGTATTACGGGTAATAATAGACCGGGAAGAGGTTGAATACTACGTTGGGCGTACTCAGTTTGATTCGCCGGAAGTGGATCCTGAGGTTCTCATTATAAAGAATAAAGCTTTGAATCTTGGAGAATTTTATAATGTAAAAATAACGTCGGCGCAGCCATTTGATTTATTTGGTGAGATAGTATAATTAAAATTTGATATTTATGTCCGAACAACATGTGACAAATATTGAATTATCACGGGCCATTATGCTCTGTCTGAAGAAGGGAATCCCCTTTTATACTTATCGTTTGCCCGATGATATAGAATTGTATTTTGGAGCACAAGGTGATTCAGAAGTTCGTTTCTTTAGAAATTTTTCAGATATAACATCCTCTCCAGGTTTCATTTTTTCGCCCTTTGATACTCAAAGCGATACCCCGGCTTATTATTTGCGTGGAGATATTCGTTTGACAGACAAGGATGGTTGGAATCGGTTACATGCCCTTCCGAGTATGGAATATAATGTGAAAATAGGAGAATATATAGATACTCCTTATTCTATTTATTCAGGACAAGTGATGAAGATGGTAGATTGTTTTCGTTCTGGAAGATTAAAAAAAGCCGTGTTGTCACGGCCGATTACAGTGGCATGTAATGTCAACGTTGCAGAGATATTTTTGCAGATGACGACATTGTATCCTTCAGCTTTTGTATCTTTAATTTTTATTCCAGGTAAAGAGCTTTGGCTGGGGGCTTCACCGGAGACGTTATTGTCTAATCGCAATGGGATGGTAGAAACTATGTCTTTGGCTGGGACAAAATGTTCAGATGATAGATATTCATGGGGAGATAAGGAACAAGACGAACAACAAATTGTAACAGATAGTATAAAAGTAGTACTATCACGGTTGTCTGGAGGCCAACCGGATATATCTGGAACGTTTACGCGAAATGCGGGGAAAGTATCGCATCTTTGTACGTTATTTCGCTGTCATATATCCTCGGAAGACATGGATACCTTACTTCAAGAGTTACATCCTACTCCTGCAGTTGGAGGATTTCCTAAAAAAGATGCGATACAGTTGATTCATGAAACGGAGACATATGACCGTCGGTATTATGCCGGATATTTAGGACCGGTGTTAGATAAGAATAATTTTGATTTATTTGTCAATTTGCGTTGTATGGAGATTTTTTCCAACTGTGTACATGTATATGTAGGTGGGGGTATTACGAAGTTTTCACAACCCCAGTTGGAATGGACTGAGACGGAAATCAAATCAAGAACGATGCTTGACTTGATAAAATAATAAGGCAAATAATTTATGTGTACTATTTTTATAATTCTCAGGTATGGAGACTACAGATAAAACCGGATGTAAGATATTAGTAGAACTTTTAGTTCAAAAAGGGATAAAGCGAGTAGTATTATCTCCAGGTTCACGAAATGCTCCGCTAATTATTGCATTTGCTCGAGAGCCCCATATAGAACATTTTGTTGTATTAGATGAACGAAGTGCCGCTTTTATCGCATTGGGTATGGTACAGCAGAGTGGGAACCCTGTAGTTTTAGTTTGTACTTCAGGGACAGCTTTACTTAATTATGCACCAGCTGTTGCTGAGGCCTTTTATCAGCATTTACCATTAATTGTTATATCTGCCGATCGCCCTGAAGAGTGGATTGATCAAAATGATAGTCAGACAATTCGTCAGAGGGATGTATTTCGTAATTACGTGAAAGCTTCATATTCATTTCCGACAGAGATTAATTGTAATGATGAACATTGGTATATAAATCGAATGATAAATGAAGCGATTAATTTGTCTCAGGATGGATTACCTGGTCCGGTACACATAAATATTCCTTTACGAGAGCCATTATATAGGGTCAAAAACTATGAAAATCCAGAATTGGAAAGGACAGTAAATACTTTATATGCAGAACAACAGATAGGGGTGGAAATGATGACCGAGTTGGTAAATACGATTGCTAATTATAAAAAAGTGATGGTATTAGCGTCTTTTGGTGCACCAGATATGACTCTAAATAAGTCCTTAGAGGAGATTGCCGGTTGTTGTAATGTCATCGTATTGACAGAAACGGTTGCAAATTTATCTTCTCACAAGTTTATTCAAACGATTGACCGAGTTTTATCAGTCATGACACAAGATGAGAAAAAATCTTTGGCTCCAGAATTGTTGATAACGTTTGGTGGCTCTTTAATTTCCAAGATGGTGAAGACATGGTTGCGCAATTATCCGCCGATAGAACATTGGCATATATCTCCCAGCAATCATATCGTAGATACTATGCAATGCCTTACACGGCATATAGCAGTGCAACCATGTGGTTTTTGGAGACAACTTTCTGGCTGTATAAAAGATGGCAAGAGTAATTATGCCGAATTGTGGCAAAGTTTAAAGTTACGAGCAACCTATTCGCATTCAAAGTATATTGATACCATACCATGGTGTGATTTAAAAGCTTTTTCTCAATTATTTCCTGCAATACCGGAAGGAGCTGCTTTACAGCTATCTAATAGTACACCGGTACGTTATGCTCAATTATTCGAGTATAAGCAAATGAAACGTGTTGATTGTAATAGAGGAACCAGTGGTATAGATGGCGCTACTTCTACTGCAGTAGGGGCTTCGTGGGTAAATGAAGAAATGACAATCTTTATTACAGGAGATATGGGCTTTTTGTATGATTCGAATGCTTTATGGAGTCATTATGTTACGCCAAAATTGAAAATAGTAGTGATGTGTAACGATGGCGGAGGAATCTTTCGTTTTATACAAGGACCATCTGAATTACCGGAATTAGAAGAATTTTTTGAGACTTATCGTCAAGTTGATGTAGAAGGATTTGCTCGGTTGCACGGATTCTCTTGTTGGTCGGTATTTGATGAACAGGCTTTACAAAATGTTTTACCTGCTTTTTTTGCAGAAAAAGAATCTGCTTCAATTTTAGCTATACATACACCTCGGAAAGTAAATGACTGTATATTGAACGGATATTTTAGGCGAAAATAATTTTTATTTCAGAAGATGATATTTTTTTATTGTTTTCTGGCAGAATTGTATTATTCAATATAGAGGTTTCGTCTCTATATTTGTTGACCATAAACATTTTCCTTAAATATATTCGGTGCATGAGTAAAAAGTCTATATTGTTATTTGTTTATAATCTTTTTATATTATCTGTATTTTCTCAAGCAAAATTATTAGTAGATTTCCAACAGAAGGGGGCATCTATCTCTCCGAGTATGTACGGAATATTTTTCGAAGAAATTAATCATTCAGGAGATGGTGCTTTATACGCTGAATTGATTCAAAATCGGGGCTTTGAAGAGCATGTGTTAATCTCGGGTTGTGAGTATAGAGACGGATTTGCTTATGCTCCGCAATCTCCGAATTATATATCGGGGAATATTTCAAATTGGAAACATCCATGGGATATTGAAAAGTTGAAATATACGGCATGGAAATTAGATGATTTGTTGGGAGATGCTTCTTGTGATATTGTAAGTGACGCCCCGCTTCATGCAGCAACTCCGCATTCGATGAAAATTTCTATCAATAATGTGTATACGGATGGTTTTATTAAATTAATAAATGAAGGGTATTGGGGTGTACCTGTCAGGAAAAATGAGAAATATAATCTACGTTTCTTTTTAAGAGCATCACAAGATTATAAAGGCGGTGTTGTTGCGCGTATTGTTTCTTCTGACAATAAGGTATTAGCAGAAAAAAGATTTAACGTTGAATGTAAGGAGGGTTGGAATGAATATGTAGGTGTTCTTCGGGCCAAAGATACTGATTTCAAGGGTTCTTTTGAATTATGTTTTGATGCTCCTGGTACAGTATGGGTAGATTATGTTTCTTTATTTCCTGAGAAGACATTTAATTGTCGAGAAAATGGTTTACGAGCAGATGTTGCCCAAAAATTGGCAGACTTAAAACCTGCTTTTATTCGATGGCCGGGAGGGTGTATTGTAGAAGGAGCGACTATAGAAAATCGGGTGAAATGGAAAGAGACATTAGGAGATCCTATGACTCGAAAAGGAGAGTGGGATTTGTGGAATTATCGTACTACAATGGGATTTGGATATCATGAGTTTCTTCAGTATTGTGAAGATATTGGAGCTGATGCGATGTTTGTAGCTAATGTGGGGCTTTCATGTCGTTTTAGAAATGGTGATTATGTAGATGAATCACAATTGCCAGTTTATATTCAAGATATATGTGATGCTATTGATTATGCTGTAGGAGATGCTTCGACAGAATGGGGGCTGAAACGTATTCAAGCTGGTCATAAAAAAACATTTCCTTTAAAATATGTAGAATTAGGTAATGAAAATTGGGGAGTACATTATGCAACTATTTATAATCGGTTTTATAAAGAGTTGAAATCGCGTTATCCTCAGATAATATTTATATCGACTATCGGTTTTGGGGATGATGAAGATCGTATTGATAAAACTGATATGATAGATCCGCATTGGTATGTAAATGCCGACTTTTTTTATAAAAATACACGTTTATTCGATACAAAGAAAAGAGGTAAATATAAAGTCTATGTAGGAGAGTATGCTTGTAATCAGGGGGTAGGTAGTGGAACTTTAGAAGCTGCTTTGAGTGAGGCTGCCTTTATGATGGGGATGGAACGGAATTCCGATTTAGTTACCATGACTTCTTATGCTCCATTGATAGAAAATTCGAATCGTCGTGATTGGAGTACAAATATGATTTGGGTAAATAATGAAAAAGTTGTTGGGCGTTCATCATATTATGTTCAACAGATGTTTAGCCTTAATCGTCCGGATGTAAATTTGAAAACGGAATTGATATCATTTGCAGATACCTTATCAGAACGTGTACAAGCGATTGGTGGATATGATTATAGGTCGAAAGAAATCGTTATAAAAGTTTTGAATGGAACAGGGCAGGAACTTTCTTTAAATATCGAACTAAATGCATGTAAGGTTTCAGGAAAAGGTCGTGTTATTACATTATCTGCAGCTTCTGATAAATTAGAAAATTCGTTTGATTATCCAGAATTGATTGTCCCGATACAGACGATATCTAAAAGTTTTTCTAATAATTTCTTACAAATCTTTAAGCCTTATTCTTTTACAATATTGAGGGTAAAAGCTAAAAATATTGATGTATAAATAAAAATTCCAGAGCTTATAATGGGCTATTACAAATTCTCTGGAATATAAAAGGTATTTATTATAGACTTTTACTTAATGAGTGCTATTAAAGGTCAACAGCCTCTTTTACAACATCCGCCTTTATGATGATGTCTATTGTGATGTTGTTCGCAGCAATATCCTTTATGATTGCAGTCTTTGCATTCATTACAGTCCTTATTGTTTTTGCAATCACTACAGTTAGAACAATCAGTGTTACATTTGCAATCTTTGCATGTACATTTTTTACAACAACATTCGATCTTTTCTTTGTTTTTGTTATCCTTTTGTGCAGATATTTCAGTTGCACAAAATAAAGAAAATACGAAAATGAAACTTACTAAAATCTTATTCATATTAAAATATTAATTTATTAATTAACAGATAAATAATGTTGCAAATGTATAGAAATATATTATTAAAAACAACATTAGTATTGTTAATATATTTCGATTAATGTTAGATAATCTAGATGAGATTGTGATTACAAAATGAAAGATTATATGAAAAAAATAAACCAAAGAAAAATATTTTGATGGATTCTATTTGCAAATTTCAATTTTTGAAGTACATTTGCAAAAAGCAAGGAAAATAGTTATGATATTTGTTACATTACATCATACGCATCATCATTACTTGACTCTGTAAGAGGTGAGCTGTGGATGTATTGTATATAAAAATATTTATCAAAAGGCTTACCTTATATAAGGTAAGCCTTTTTGTTATAAGAGAAATTTTAACTTTAAAAAATAATAGAAAGATGTTACGAATTGCGATTCAGGCTAAGGGCCGTTTGTATGAAGATACGATGGAATTATTGACCGAGGCAGGTATAAAATTATCATCTGCAAAAAGAACGTTGTTGATTCCGGCTCGGAACTTTCCGGTAGAGATTTTATTTCTGAGAGATGATGATATTCCTGATTCTGTAGCTTCTGGAGTTGCAGATATTGGCATTGTTGGCAGAAATGAATTTATGGAGAAAGGAAAAGATGCTCAAATTCTTAAAAATCTTGGATTCAGTAAATGCCGTTTGTCCTTAGCGATTCCGAAAGATATAGAGTATTCCGATATAAATTGGTTCGAGGGGAAGAAGATCGCAACATCATATCCTGGCATATTGAAAAATTATTTGCAGAAAAATAATATCAATGCCGATATTCATGTAATTACAGGTTCTGTAGAAATTGCTCCAGGAATAGGCCTTGCTGATGCCATTTTTGATATTGTGAGTTCTGGTAGTACTTTGGTAAGCAATAGGCTGAAAGAGGTTGAAATAGTAGTTGAGTCTGAGGCTATTCTTATTGGCAATAATAATCTTTCAGATGAAAAAAAAGAAATATTGGAAGAGTTGATTTTTCGTATAGATGCGGTACAAGCGGCAGATGACAAAAAATATATTTTGATGAATGTGCCGAATAAAAATCTTGAAGAAGTTTTAAGTGTATTACCGGGAATTAAAAGCCCTACGATAATGCCATTGGCCCAAGAGGGCTGGAGCTCTGTACATACAGTATTAAATGAGAAGTGCTTTTGGGAGATTATCAACAAATTGAAACAGGCTGGGGCAGAAGGAATATTGGTGTTAAATATTGAAAAAATGGTGTTATAAGCATTTTCTTATGGAAGTTATAAAATATCCTTCGAAAACAGAATGGAAAGCGATTGTCGCTCGGCCTCATTTAGATACTCTTTCATTACACAATACTGTAACTGAAGTGTTACAAGAAATTAAGGAGAGGGGGGATGAAGCTTTACAGTTTTATACAGAAAAGTTTGATGGTATAAAGTTGAGCGATATAGAAGTTTCAGCAGAAGAGTGGGATGAAGCTGATAATTTGGTGCCATCTGACCTGAAAGTAGCAATTGAAAATGCTCGTGATAATATAGCTCGTTTTCATTCTTCTCAGTCTATTTCTATAAATAAAGTAGAAACCTCTACTGGAGTTATATGTTGGCAGAAGCCTGTAGGTATTGAAAAAGTTGGGCTTTACATTCCGGGGGGAACAGCTCCTTTATTTTCCACAGTACTTATGCTGGGTGTTCCGGCCCGTATTGCAGGATGTCGGGAGATAATTATGTGTACGCCCTGTAATAGTAAAACAGGAAAAGTACATCCGGCTATTCTTTTTTCTGCTCGTGCTGCTGGAGTTAAACGTATATTTAAATTAGGTGGTATCCAGGCTATTGGTGCGATGGCTTATGGTACCGATAGCGTACCAAAAGTGTATAAGATATTTGGTCCGGGTAATCAGTATGTGACTGCAGCTAAACAGATTGTAAGTCTGAGAGATGTTGCAATAGATATGCCGGCAGGTCCGTCAGAGGTAGCAATAATAGCCGATACATCGTCAAATCCATCATTTGTGGCATCAGATTTTCTTTCTCAAGCTGAACATGGCGCAGATAGTCAATCTATGTTGTTTACTGTTGATGAGTCTATTATTATGCCGGTGCAAGAAGAGATTGAAAAACAATTGGCTTTGTTGCCCCGTAAAGAGTTGACAAAAAAGTCTCTTATGCATAGTAAAATTGTAGTGGTAAGGGATATAGATGATTTGATAGAGCTTACTAATGAATATGCACCGGAACATCTTATTATTCAAAGTTCAAACTATATGCAATTAGCTGAACGCATAGTCAATGCTGGTTCTGTCTTTTTAGGTCCATATACTCCGGAAAGCGCTGGAGATTATGCCTCGGGTACAAATCATACGTTACCAACCAGTGGATATGCAAAGGCATATAGCGGGGTGAATCTTGATAGTTTTCTTAGAAAAATAACGTTTCAGAAGATTACACGAGAAGGATTACAGAATCTGGGTAAAACTATTGAAGTTATGGCTGCAAATGAGCATCTTGATGCGCATAAAAATGCAGTATCAATACGTTTAAATAATCAATAAATACGATGAAAATAGATTTGAATAAGCTTTTACGCCCTAATATACGTCAATTAAAACCGTATTCATCAGCAAGAAATGAATTTAAAGGAGAAGCTTCTGTTTTTCTTGATGCTAATGAAAACCCTTTTAATCCTCCATATAATCGTTATCCTGACCCTTTGCAATGGGAGGTAAAAGAAAAAATAGCTCAAATAAAGGGTGTTTCCCCTGAAAATATATTGTTAGGAGTAGGAAGTGACGAACCGATAGATTTATTGTTTAGAGCGTTTTGCCGACCGGGAATCAATAATGTAGTAGCTATAGATCCTACTTACGGTATGTATAAAGTGTGTGCCGATATTAATGATGTAGAATATCGGCCTGTCGTGCTTAATGAAGACTTTGATTTCTCTCCGGATAAATTATTAGATGCCTGTGATGAAAATACAAAACTAATATTTCTTTGTTCTCCTAATAATCCGACAGGGAATGCTTTATCTGTGACAAAAATAGTTGAAGTTCTCACCCGTTTTTCAGGTATAGTCATAGTAGATGAGGCTTATATCGATTTTTCTTCACAACCGTCTTTTTTAAAGAAATTAAATGAATATCCTAATCTGGTCGTATTGCAAACATTCTCCAAAGCCTGGGGAAGTGCTGGTATACGCTTGGGAATGGCTTTTGCATCTTCGGAAATTATTAGCATCTTTAATAAAATAAAATATCCATACAATATCAATAAACTGACACAAGAACATGCTCTGATACTTTTGTCTCATCAGGACCAAGTTCGATTATGGGTTAAAGAACTTATTGACGAACGAAATGAGCTTGCTCGACAATTAGCTGCATTTTCTTTTATAAATAAGATTTATCCAAGTGATGCAAATTTTTTGTTGGTGAAGACCAATGATGCTCAGCGATTATATAATTATTTAGTAACAAAAGGGATAATTGTTCGTAACCGAAGTAATATTACACTTTGTATGGGATGTATACGTATTACTGTAGGCACGTCCGAAGAAAATCAAATATTACTTGATGCTCTGAAAGAATATGTATTTTAGGAAAAATTGAGAATATTATTTTTTTGAAAAGGGTGGTGAATGAGAAAATCATATTTGAAAGATTGTTAGACACTTCTATATAAGGAGAAGATATATGGCGAAACGTGTATTATTTATAGACCGAGACGGAACTTTGGTTGTCGAGCCCCTTGTTGATTGTCAGCTCGATAGTTTGGAGAAATTAGAATTTATCCCTGGAGTTTTTCGTAATTTACATTTTATTAGGGAAAAGCTTGATTTTGAGTTGGTAATAGTTACAAATCAGGATGGATTAGGTACGACATCATTTCCTGAAAACACCTTTTGGCCTGCACATAAAAAAATTTTACAGGCTTTTAAAAATGAAGATGTTATATTTGATGATGTTCTTATTGACCGTTCTTTCCCTGAAGATAATTTACCAACTCGGAAGCCCGGAGTAGGAATGCTGGGAAAATATTTGGAGGGAGATTATGATTTGATGCATTCATATGTGATTGGGGATCGTATTACAGATATGCAACTTGCTCAAAATTTAGGATGTAAGGGTATCTTGTTCGCTATACCGGAAGAGGGAGAACAAAAAATTGAAGAGTCAGGTTTGAGTGATACATGTACACTTATAACAAACAGTTGGGACCGGATTACAGAATTTTTATTTGCCGGTGAGCGGCGGACAGAAATAGTACGAAAAACATCAGAGACCGATATTTATATAGCGCTTAATTTGGATGGTCATGGTAAGTGTAATATAAATACAGGACTGGGATTTTTTGATCATATGCTTGAGCAGATTGGGAGGCATTCGGGTATAGATCTTACGGTAAAAGTAAAAGGAGACTTGTATGTTGACGAGCATCATACAATAGAAGATACCGCTATAGTTTTAGGTAATGCTATAGCTCAGGCATTAGGAGATAAACGGGGAATAGAGCGCTATGGCTTTTGTCTGCCGATGGATGATTGCTTATGTCGTGTAGCATTAGATTTTAGTGGACGTCCATGGCTAGTATGGGATGCGAAATTCAAACGAGAAAAGGTTGGAGATATGCCTACAGAGATGTTTTTCCATTTTTTTAAATCATTAGCTGATTCGGCTCGTATGAATCTGAATATTTACGCGGAAGGAGAAAATGAGCATCATAAAATAGAAGGAATATTCAAAGCGTTCGCTCGTGCTATTAAGATGGCTATTCGTAGAGATATATTTCATTATGAGTTGCCGAGTACAAAAGGAACTCTTTAGAAAAGAGTATTTGGTATGGATGATTTGTTCAAATAGATATAGGAGTTTCTCTCTTCGCTGATTATTGATTATATTTGTACAATTAAAATGATAAATAGAGAGAAACCTATGATAGCAAGAGAGTGGCAGAAAATAAAAGATTACGACGATATAAAGTTTGAATATTTCGAAGGTATCGCTAAAATTACAATAAATCGACCTGAAGTATATAATGCATTTCGTCCTCAAACGAATTTTGAAATGCTTGATGCGATGTCGATTTGTCGTGAACGGAACGATATCGGAGTGATTATATTGACAGGAGCTGGTGATAAGGCTTTTTGCTCTGGAGGAGACCAGAAAGTGAAAGGCCTCGGTGGATATATCGATGAAAATGGAGTACCGCGTTTAAATGTACTTGATCTGCATAAAGCTATTCGTTCTATTCCTAAGCCGGTAATTGCTATGGTGAATGGGTACGCTATTGGAGGGGGACATGTATTGCATGTGGTTTGTGATTTGACGATAGCAGCTGAAAATGCTCGTTTTGGGCAGACTGGTCCTAAAGTCGGAAGTTTTGATGGAGGATTTGGATCTTCTTATTTAGCTCGATGTGTAGGTCAGAAGAAGGTTCGGGAAATTTGGTTCCTATGTCGCCAGTATACTGCTAAAGAGGCAGAAGATATGGGTATGGTGAATAAAGTAGTTCCTTTTGATAGGCTCGAAGACGAAACTGTAGAGTGGTGCCAAACGATTTTAAAACGTAGTCCGATGGCTATACGAATGATAAAGAGGGCATTAAATGCTGAACTTGACGGACAGAGAGGTCTGATGGAGTTTGCTGGAGATGCTACGTTGATGTACTATTTGATGGAAGAGGCTCAGGAAGGGAAAAAAGCTTTCTTGGAAAAACGTGATCCAGATTTTCAGAAATTTCCTAAATTTCCCGGATAGGAATATACTATGTTAAGAGCTGCTTATACTCGTTATATACTTCAGTTTAAAATACCTAGTGGGACCTCTAGGGGTATTTTGCATGATAAAGAAACTTGGTTTATAAAAATTTGGGATGATGCAAATCCTCTCTGTTACGGTGTGGGAGAATGTGCTTTATTTCGAGGATTAAGTGCAGATGATGTGCCGACTTATGAATCGAAGCTTTATGATGTTTGTAGACAAATTGACAATTTGCAGATTGATAGTTTGAAATTATGGAGTTCTATACGATTTGGTGTAGAAACAGCTTTGGCCGATTTACGTAATGGAGGTCATCATGTTATTGTAGATTCATCTTTTGTTAGGGGAGAAGAACCTATTGAGATAAACGGATTGATATGGATGGGCAATAAAATCACTATGCGGCAGCAAATTGAAGATAAACTGAATCAGGGATTCCGTTGTATTAAGTTGAAAATTGGAGCTATAGATTTTGAGTCAGAATTATCTCTTTTAAAGGAAATCCGTTCCCGTTTCAGCCAGAGTGTTATAGAACTAAGAGTTGATGCGAATGGAGCCTTTTCTCCTGAAGAAGCGTTATTCAAATTGGATGCGTTGTCTCGTTTGGGATTACATTCGATAGAACAGCCTATTCGTCAGGGACAATGGGAAGCCATGTCTAAGTTATGTCGAAATACCCCTATCCCGATAGCGTTGGATGAAGAATTAATTGGGATAAACGATGTATCTCGGAAAATAGAGATGTTAGAATTGATAGCGCCTCAATATATTATTTTAAAACCGGCATTAGCCGGTGGCTTTTCGGGGTCTGAGGAATGGATTTCTTTAGCACAGAAAAGGAATATTGGTTGGTGGATAACATCGGCTTTAGAGTCGAATATTGGCCTGAATGCGATAGCTCAATGGACGAGTGTATTAAATCCTGTCATACCTCAAGGTTTGGGTACTGGACAGTTGTATAAAAATAATATAGGCTCTCCTTTAGTGCAGCGGAGTTCGGTATTGACATATGATAGAAAAGCTAAATGGGATCTGAGTAATTTATCATGGAGATACGATTAAATCATATATTGTGTCACACAATAGAAGAGGCAAAAGATGCCGGTGGATATGAAATTGCCGATTTTTTGGATGAATGGAGCTCTTTCGGAGATACAGTATCAGGTCAGACATCTGGATCAACCGGTATTCCCCAAAAAGTCGAGTTACAAAAAAAAGATATGATAGCTTCAGCTCGATTGACAAATGATTTTTTTGGAATAAAAGCTTCTTCATCGATGTTTCTTTGTTTGTCTCCAGATTATATTGCCGGTAAAATGATGCTTGTCAGAGCAATGATTGCTGGAGCTGATTTGATTACAGTAAAGCCTTCATCGTCCCCTCTTGTAGGAATAGATATTCCTCTTGATTTTGCAGCAATGGTTCCAATGCAGGTTCAGGAATCTCTAAGTCATGATTTTACTCGAGAACGATTAAAGAATATAAAATCATTGATAATAGGAGGAGCAGCAGTTTCGTCGTTATTGGAGCAAAGATTAGCTAAACTACCTATAAGGAGTTATGCTACATATGGTATGACCGAAACTGTGTCTCATGTTGCTTTACGAAAATTGGACGGGAAAACAAAAGAATATGCAGCTATAGGAGATGTTTGGTTCTCTCAAGATGCAAGAGGATGTTTAATAATTAATGCTCCACATTTGAGCCATAGAGTTTTTGAAACTAATGATGTAGTACAATTGATTGATAATTACCATTTTATATGGTTAGGCCGATATGATAATGTTATTAATTCAGGAGGAGTAAAATTATTTCCTGAGAAAATAGAACAAAAAATATCTCCATTTATTTCTTCTCGTTTCTTTCTAACATCACAGTCTGACGAACGTTTAGGAGAACGCTTAGTATTAGTCATTGAAGGGAAAAGATGGGACTATGAGAAAGTAGAATTATTTAAGAAAAAGATTGCTCATGTATTGACACCTTATGAGTGTCCGAAATTAATTTTGTTTAAGAAGCATTTTCAAGAGACATATTCAGGAAAAATAATTCGGAGGATTGTTGAGTAGAATGATGTTTTTTACACATTTTTGCTCTTCCTAAAATCTTTTATGCAGATAACCCATTTATGATTGCCGAGTTTATTTATAATAAAAGAAGGCAATTTGTTTATATGTAATATGTCGACAAGTTTAGAGCGGGAATAATCGAGCAATGCACATATACAAAAAATACTGATAGATACAAACAATAATAGAGGCAAAAGGAAATATGAATTAACATATTTCATGCTGTTGACCCAGTGTTCCCATATAAGTTCTCGTATGTAAGGGTTATCATATATTAAGTAGATACCGAAAGTGTAAGGTGCTATTCTTGTAATAAAATGTATAAATTTATTACTGGGGAAGGAATGATGTTTAATACACATGAATAATAATACAGAAGAGAAAAATGTTATTCCATTATAATTTATTATAAAATTATAAACGGTTTTTTGTCCTAAGAACTCATAGTGTATGTATATGTTTATTGCAAAAAGGACTGTCAATAAAAGGCATAAAGAAATAAAGTATAAGCCAAAATATTTCACATGTTTTAATGGTTCATATAAGCGAATATATGAGGCTATAAAAAATAAATAAATAAACCAGAATAGGCTTTGAGAACCAGAAAATATATTACCATAAGGTATGCCTTTAAACAAGTCTAAATTGAGGATAGATAAAATAATTATCAAGATTTGGAAATCCCTCTTTTTCAATGAAAAAATTAGTCGGGAAAGAAAAGGTGCGAGTACGACTAATGCTATATAATTAGTAACGAACCAATAAATATTGTATTTAATAGGAAAGGCCGATTTTATTATTTCTTTAATCTCTATTGTTGTACTTCCGAAAAAATATATCAGTATACAGATGAAAAAAGAGTAAAAGAATGTCTCGCCCCATATTTTTATAATCCTATTGAATCGAAATTCTGATTTTATTAGAAAATAGCCACTGATAAGAACATAGCAGTTTATCTCTACAGCACTAATGTAAGATAAAAATTTTGTTCCAAAAAAGTTTACAATACCAGGTGTTGACAGAATAGGAATATTGGGATTTGAATTGTATAGAATATGTGAGAGTCCATGAAATAAGAAATGCCAAATGATAATAAATATCATTGCAATTACTCTTAGAATTTCATAATTAGATTGTCTATTTATATATATTTATAATAATACAAATGTACTAAAATAAATACAATAAGATTGTTTTATGAACAGAAAGAGAAAAATATATTTATTATGAATATCGTTTGGGATAACGAAATAAAATTGCAAATAATGCTGCAATACCCATCAATACAGGATAATAGAGGTAACGAATAATTTCAAGAGGGGAAACTTCAGCCAGAGATGCAGCCATAAGCATTTGAGCTCCATAAGGGATTATCCCTTGTATAAGGCAAGAAAAAGTATCGAGTATACTGGCTGATTTTCGTTTATCAACATGAAATTTTTCGGCGATGTCCTTTGCTATCCCCCCTACAGTAATAATGGCTATAGTATTATTGGCCGTACATAAATTAGCAAAACTGACCAAACCGGCAATGCTGAGTTCTGCGCCTCGTTTGCTTTTTACTTTTTGGGTCATTTTCTTGATAATATAAGCTATCCCTCCATTAATCCGAATCATTTCAAGCATTCCTCCAGCCATTAGTGTGATGATAATGAGTTCTCCCATACCTAATATACCTTCACCCATTGCTCCCAACCAGCCAAAGAAGTCAAATCCTGATGTGAATATACCAGTAATGCCAGTGACAATGATGCCTAAGATAAGAACTATCATTACATTTATTCCTGCAATAGCTGTACCTAATACAACAAGATATGGAAGTACTTTTATCCATTGTACAGAACCGGGTTGTACTGGTGTATGTACTTGTGTCCCGCAAAAAATATAATATATAAGTACAAGTATCGCAGCTGGTATTACTATCATACTATTTACTTTAAATTTATCTTTCATCAGGCACCCTTGAGTTTTGGTTGCAGCAATGGTTGTATCGGATATGAAGGAAAGATTATCTCCAAAGAATGCTCCTCCAGCAATAATTGCAACAATAAAAGGAATATCTACTCCAATCTTTTCAGCAATACCGACAGCGACAGGAATTAGAGCTACAATTGTTCCTACGGATGTCCCAATAGACAGGGATATGAAACATGCTGCGATGAACATTCCTGCTAATAATAGATTATTAGGTAGTATTTGTAGTGTAAGATTTACAGTCGCATCAATGGCTCCCATGCTTTTAGCTGATTGGGCGAATGCTCCTGCTAAAATAAAAATCCAAATCATCAACATAATATTTCCATTCGAGGCTCCCGCAGAGAAGTGTACAATACGCTCATTTAATGTTTTACCTCGTGATATAAGGATTGAAAAAGCAGACGATATCAGAAAAGCGACAGTTATAGGAACTTTATAAAAATCGTTTATTATGATAGACGTAACAAGGTAAACACTCAAAAAAACGAATAAAGGACTCAGTGCAAATAAGCTGGGTTTGCATTGTATATTGAGAATGTCTTCTTGTTTTTTATTCATAAAATCAAATCATTTAAACCATATAACAAAAATCTAAAGGAGAAAGTGCAAATTTAGTGATAAAAAATAAATACAGAATATAGCTATAATTTTAGGTTATTATTCTCATTTTTACCTTTGATTTCATATTAAATGATATATTAGTGAATCACTTTTAATTAATATCAGGAGTTGTAATCAAAATTTGTATTATTCTCATTTTGGGAGGAAATAATGGAGGCAAACCGAATTTTTATATAATATTTGTGTAGCAAATATTAAAACATCTAAAATTTTATAGTATAAAAAAATTACGGTAGATTTTTACCGTAATTGTCTGATATATAAATTTATTTTGTCTTGAGCCGCAAGCCGGAATCGAACCGGCGACCTTTTCATTACGAGTGAAACGCTCTACCGACTGAGCTATTGCGGCGAAAACGGTGCAAATGTAGTACTTTTTTCGAAAAATACCACTTTTTGGTACACCTATTTTTTCTTTTTGTTGATTTATATCAATATTTTTTGATACTGTATATAAGCTTTATTTTTATATTTTCTGTATCTAATTCAACCTGAGATGGTTTGGCGATGTATGGGGTCATAGCAGTGATTGTTTCAGCACTGCTACTTGATGATGATTCTGTTGTTATATCAACAGGAACTAATATCATATCTTCATTTGCATCAGGATTATCAGTATTAGGATTTTTTTCCATAATGCTAGTAATAAAACCTCGGATATTCCCGAAATTGTACACATGATTAGTTGCATCATATGTTGCGTAGAAATAATTTTTACTATCAGGTAATAATTTATCGCTGAAGAAAATATTTTTACTGGTTTCTACTAACACATTATCACTATTATATACTTTTCCCCCTTTACGCATAAATAGTAAGTAAGGCGGAGGGACAACTCCATGTTCGTTTGTTCCTGGATCGACAACTGGTATAGAGAGTGTCACAGCATTTAGCAAACATACGATATCTTCTTTATCTTTTTTGGCATTTTCATATGCTTCAATAATTTTACGAGTTGGAAATTTGATTTCTGCATCATAACCTATCGGGCCTTGTATATATACCTTCCCTTGAGCTATAGCCTTTTCTATATTGGATGCAACGTTCGCTTGTATTAAGTTGATGGATGGTACAGCATTGGTAAATACATATCCGGCAGTCGATGTTGAAATAACGGAATCTCTTAGAATATTTCCTTCATCATCTTTTATTGTTATGAAATTTCCTTCTGAATCACGCACTTTCTTTTTGTAACACCATCCCATGATGGTTTCACTGATGTTGGATATGGAACCTGTACCATAAGTGTTACGTGCATATAATCCTGGAAATATTTCTTTAAAATAGTCAATATCCATCATTTGATCAGGATTTGCTTTATAAGCATTATATAGACGGTCTTTTAATTCGTCAGATAATCTTACTTCTATAGTCTTGTATCCTGCATAGTAAAGAGAATCAGGTATGTTTAAATTAGACGCGGAATAGCTGCATTGGCCTATAACTTTGGATAAGTCGACATATCCTTCTGCTTCAGGGTCTATATTGCTATATAAGCGCGTTGGTAATTCTTTATCGAGTTCGTATACACTTACCTGCATAGGAGCTAAAGAGTCACCTATAAATGCATCACTTTTATAAGTAAATGTAACAATAAGTGAATCTATTTTATCTTGATATATTGCATCTAGGTCTAATTCATTATAGGGAATTAATTGTGTCATGAATCCAGAACGCAAGGAGCCATACTCGGGAATATTCATTGCCCCTAACATTTGTGTTAAGGTCCTGTTGGGTATTGCTTCGTTTGGAATAGATTTTATGGAAAGATTTTCACTAAAAGTGGAGTCTTCTATTATGGATATAACAGTATCGTCAATTGAAGAGCCTATTTGATTAAGATCATCATTACATGAAGCAACCATTGCCGTTATCAATGCAAGGGGAAGTATCCATTTAAGTTTCATATTTTCCTGTAATTTTTATTTATTGGCATTTTCCCATACCACATCGTAGAAATCATTATATGCATCGATGTATGTTTCTGAATTTTGATAAGGGAGGAATGGAATTCCTGCCGATTGAGCATAAGTTTGTATATCAGGATTTATAGTTTGACTGGCTTGTATTATTCCGTCAGAATAATCGATTGCCAGTTTTGTAAGAGTCGTACAATCGACCGAATCTTCAGGCTTGAATTTTAAATCTGATAATTTTATTTCATCCTGTATCAATTTATTGGCAAATCCTGCTTTAAAAGGGATTTTAAAGTCGTTGTCATAAACAGAATATACGATTTTTGAGTTTCTGAAAGAAGGGTCTTCTGCATATACCCGTTTAATATATAAAGGAGCTAATGCTGTTATCCATCCGTGACAATGGATAATATCTGGGACCCAACGTAGTTTTTTTACTGTTTCCATAACACCACGGACATAGAATATACTACGTTCATCGTTATCTTCGAATTCGACGCCATTTTCATCTTCTATTGTAAATTTTCTCTGGAAATAGTCATCATTATCGATAAAATATACTTGCATACGGGCTGCTTGGATAGAGGCAACCTTAATTATAAGCGGATGGTCGGTATCATCTATAATTAGGTTCATACCTGACAGGCGGATAACTTCGTGTAGTTGATTTCTGCGTTCGTTAATGTTGCCATACTTGGGCATGAAAGTGCGTATTTCTCGTCCTCTTTCCTGGATTCCTTGTGGTAGATTCCGGCAGATGGTGGCGATTTCTGATTCCGGTAAATACGGAGTAATTTCTTGTGTAATAAATAATACCTTATTGGCTTTCATCTGTCTAAGTCCTCTTATCTCTATAATTATTTTGCAAAGATAATAAAAAAATTATCGTAAATCTCCAAATATTAGAAGTATTAACATGCAAGAAAGTAATAAAGCCCATTTTTTATGATTGTGTGATAAATTGTGATTAAGTATTTAAATATATGATTAAAATAAGGATTGTAAAAAGATGATGTTTTTTATAACAAGAATTTTTTGAGATTTTTACTAAAGAAGATTTTGAAGTTGTTTTTCTTTTTGGAACACCTTATTTGCCAAAATAGTAAATAGAAAATTGTATTTTGTATAATATTTTTTAGTAGAATACTTCGTCATTTGGGTTTTATTTGCTTCTTTTGCATCCGATTTTAAAAAAAGCAAGATGGAAATAATTACTAAAATAGCTGATTTGCAGCGAAAAATAGTTGCAGTTAAGGCTAATGGAGGTAAAGTAGGTCTAGTCCCTACTATGGGAGCACTGCATAATGGACATTTACAGTTAGTGAGACGTTGTGTCGTTGAAAATGATTGTTGTGTAGTAAGTATTTTTGTAAATCCTACACAGTTTAATGATAAAAATGATTTATTACATTACCCTCGAACGTTGGAGGCTGACTGTGAATTGTTACGCTCGGTAGGTTGTACTATTGCTTTTGTTCCATCTGTAGAGGAAATGTATCCGGAAGAAGATACCCGGGTGTTTGAGCTTGGCCCTGTAGCGGAAGTGATGGAAGGGAAATATCGTCCAGGTCATTTTAATGGAGTGGCTCAGATTGTAAGTAAATTATTTTATGCAGTCACCCCTGACCGGGCTTATTTTGGAGAAAAAGATTTTCAACAGATTGCAGTTATTCGTTCGATGGTGAAATTGATAAATTCTCCGGTAGAAATTGTTGACTGTCCGATTGTTAGAGAAGAAGATGGTTTGGCTCTTAGTAGCCGCAACCGTAGATTGACTCCGGAACAAAGAAAAAATGCATTAAATATTTCTGCTACATTGTTTAAAAGTCGTACCTTTGCTCAAAATCATACTGTTGCAGAGACACTTGCTTTTGTAGTAGATACGATAAATGCTGTTGACGGATTGGAGGTCGAATATTATGAAATAGTTGATGGGCGTACTCTGCTACCGGTAGAAAGTTGGGACCAAACAGATTATGTTGTTGGATGCGTCACAGTGTATTGTGGAGAGGTACGTTTGATAGATAATGTTATTTACCATCGTTGATAGATGGCATGGAAATTATTGAAATAGAATTATGTTGGTAGAAGTTGTAAAATCTAAAATACATCGGGTTACAGTTACACAGGCTGATCTGAATTATATAGGTAGTATTACGATTGACGAAGATCTTATGGATGCTGCCAATATTATAGCTAATGAAAAAGTATATATTGTAAATAATAATAACGGAGAACGTTTTTCTACGTATGTCATTAAGGGGGAGCGGGGATCTGGCATGGTTTGTTTGAACGGAGCTGCTGCCCGTAAGGTTCAGCCAGGAGATATTGTTATTATTATGTCGTATGCTATGATGGATTTTGAAGAAGCTAAGACATTTACGCCTACAGTTATATTTCCAGATACTACAACAAATAAATTAATCTGAATAATTTTTTTCTATTATAGAAGAAAAGATTGTTGAGAGAGCATGGATATATTAGAAGCCCACTTGTATAGGTGGGTTTTGTTTTCTGTTTTCATATAATAAAAGTAGAAATATTTATATCTGGGAAAGATAATTAGAATATAATGTTTATTATAGAATGATTTAATTGTTGGACTTATTTTGTATAATGAGGTTTAATCATTTCTATCTAATTTTTTAACTAAATAAGATTGTGTTTACTAAAAAAGAAATATGGCGAGTAGCTTATCCTATCCTTATTAGTTTGGTAGTACAAAACCTTATAAATATTACTGATACAGCTTTTTTAGGGCGGGTAGGAGAAATAGAGTTAGGAGCTTCAGCTTTAGCAGGAGTATATTATATGTCTGTGTATATGATTGGTTTTGGGTTTAGTACTGGAGCACAGATACTGATGGCACGACGTAATGGTGAGGGCCGATATTCTGCTATTGGAAGTATAATGTTACAGAGCACATTTTTTATGATTTTATTAGCAGCATTATTGTTTGGGATAAATGATATTTGTGCTCCTTGGTTTTTGCATTGGATGATTAGTTCTGAAGCTATTTATAGCGCAACAATAGAATTTCTTGACTATCGAATTTTTGGTTTATTTTTTTCTTTTGTTGCTGCCATGTTTCGAGCATTTTATGTGGGTATTACTCAGACTCGAATTCTTACAGTCAATGCTGTTATAATGGCTTTGGCAAATATTGCTCTTAATTATATGCTTGTGTTTGGGAAATTCGGTTGCCCGGAGATGGGAATTGCTGGAGCGGCCTTGGGGTCAGTTTTATCAGAATTTATTTCGGTTATATTTTTTATGTTATATACCGGTATGAAGGTAGATGGGGAAAAGTATGCTTTTTTTAATATTTCGGGTTTTGACCCTAAAGTTATTGTGCGGGTATTAAGTGTTTCTATATGGACTATGATACAATTTTTTTTGCCGATAATTACATGGTTTATATTTTTTGTAGCTATTGAGCATTTGGGTGAACGATCTTTGGCTATTGCAAATATTGTGCGTAGTGTTTCTACTATATTTTTTATGCCGGTAAATGCTTTTGCTGCGACGTCTTGTACTTTGGTTAGTAATGCAATGGGTGCTGGACGTCCTCAAGAAGTGATGCCCATAGCAAGGCGTATTATACGAATATGTTATATGATTATTATACCCTTAATGTTTTTTGTGTTTGTGCAGCCAACTCTTTTATTACACATTTATACAGATAATGAAGCATTGATAAAGGAAAGTATTCCGTCTTTGTTTACCATGGTACTGTATTACCTTATTACAGTACCGGGAAGTATATTTTTTAATACTGTTGCGGGAACAGGTAATACTAAGTCGACCTTTTTAATAGAAATGATTACAGCGGGGGTATATCTTTTGGCTATTTATTTTATTATTTTTTGGTGGAGGCCATCCGTTCAATATTGTTGGTTTGTTGAATATATTTATTGGATAGTGACATTATCCATTTCGTTTTTTATTTGAAAAAAGCAAATTGGAAAAATAAGAAAATCTGATAAAATAAGGTATCCATAGAAGAAAATAATTGGCTTAAAAAATGGGATATTTGGACTTCTGCTAACTCTTTCATATTTTTGTATTGTGATGGAAGATGTCTATAAAACAATAGCGTGTTTGTCTGAGGGTCTTTATAAAGAGAAGATGAGTAAGTTTATCTCTTTTGCTATTCCGGTATCTACAGTTGAAGAAGTCAAAGAATATATTGGGCTTTATCAGAAAAAATATTATGATGCACGGCATGTATGTTGGGCTTATATGTTGGGATATGAACGTAAAGATTTCAGGTCGAATGATAATGGGGAACCTTCTGGTACAGCAGGGAAGCCAATATTAGGACAAATAAATTCTTTTGGTTTGACCAATATATTAATTATCGTAATTCGTTATTTTGGAGGGATAAAGTTAGGAACGAGTGGACTTATTGTTGCATATCGTGAAGCTGCAGCCGAAGCTATTCGTGCAAATGAAATCATAGAATGTTTAGTTGAAGATGATATACGCATTTGTTTTGAATATCCTTTCTTAAATGATGTTATGCATATAATAAAGGAAAACAATGTAACTATTATATCGCAATATTTTGACATGGATTGTGATGTGACATTACGTATACGTCGTACAGAAATGGCGTATTTACGTAACCGCCTATCAAAAGTTGAATCATTGAGGTTCATTGATGTATAGTTACAGATAATAGAAGAAAGAGGGGGGCGATTGCCGCAGCAAGTTTCGGTTTTATATTGATTCTTGGTGCAATATATCATTTAATACTGAAACAGCGTTTTCTACAGTATTAATATTTGATATTACCATAGATCGTTTCTCCTTTATTTCACGTAATTGACATTGTCGAGGATTTTTTTGCAGGTAACAGATAACTTTACCGAAAGCGGTTGACTGGAAGTAACGGATATGTGAATCAGAAACGAAAAACAGTATCATCTTTCCTTGTTTTAAAACAATTTTTTCCATACCCAGTTGTTTGGCTAATTGTCTTAGACGTACTACTCGAATAAGCTCTTTACCTTCTTCTGGAATACGGCCAAATCGGTCTTCGAGTTTTGATGTGAATTGTTGTATATCACT
Source organism: Coprobacter secundus (assembly GCA_000803105.1). Lineage (GTDB taxonomy): Bacteria > Bacteroidota > Bacteroidia > Bacteroidales > Coprobacteraceae > Coprobacter > Coprobacter secundus. The sequence continues at coordinate 37,476 of JTDA01000002.1, read as the reverse complement.
TTCTTTTTCCATGTTGTCGAGCTCCTGATAGAGGGAAATTCGTTCTGAGACATTAGGGATGTATTCATTGGAAAACAAGAGTTCAAGATCGGACTCGATGATACAGTCTGTGACGAAAATTTCATTCTCATTCGTATGTTTATTATTTTCGTCGTTATACAATTCTGAAAATTCTTCATTTTTCAATTCTTCAACAGCTTCTTTCAGAACTTTTTGGTATGTTTCATATCCTAAATCTGCGATGAATCCACTCTGTTCTGCACCTAATAAATTACCGGCACCTCGAATGTCGAGGTCTTGCATGGCAATATGAACACCACTGCCTAACTCGGAAAAACTTTCGATGGCTTGTAGTCTCCGGCGTGCATCTGTACTGAGCGTATGTAAAGGAGGAGTAAGCAGGTAACAAAAAGCCTTTTTATTACTTCGCCCTACTCGGCCCCGTAATTGATGTAGTTCGCTGAGACCAAAGTTCTGAGCATTGTTGATAATAATTGTGTTTGTATTGGGAATGTCAATACCAGATTCTATAATAGTTGTAGCTATCAATACGTCGTAGTCATAATTAGCAAAATCTATAATGGTTTGTTCCAAACGATCTGGTTCCATTTGCCCGTGTCCGGTACAAATACGAGCATCAGGAACTAATCTATGTACTAGAGTGGCCAGTTCGTCAATTTGTTGTATTCGATTATTGACGATGAATACTTGTCCGTTGCGACTCATTTCAAAATTGATAGCCTCTTTTATTATATCTTCATTAAATCCATGAACTTCGGTTTGTATTGGATAGCGATTAGGGGGAGGTGTAGTGATTACCGACAGATCTCTGGCTCCCATAAGAGAAAATTGTAAAGTTCTTGGTATTGGAGTTGCAGACATGGTAAGAGTGTCGACATTAACTTTCATTTGTTTTAATTTTTCCTTTACTGCTACGCCAAATTTTTGTTCCTCATCAATGATTAATAAACCTAAGTCTTTAAATTTTACATCTTTTCCAATGATACGGTGTGTGCCGATAAGGATATCTATTTTTCCTTCGGATAGTTCTTGGATAATTTTTCGTATATCTGAGGATTTTCGAGCTCGACTCAAATAATCTATTTTCACAGGGAAGTCTTTTAGTCTGTCAGCGAATGTTTTGTAATGTTGGAAGGCTAATACTGTAGTAGGAACTAGTACTGCAACTTGCTTATTATCGCATGCTGCTTTAAAAGCGGCGCGTATGGCTATTTCAGTTTTTCCAAAACCTACATCGCCACAAATGAGGCGATCCATAGGCTGTTCTTGTTCCATATCCTGTTTTACTTCTGCAGTAGATTTTAATTGGTCAGGAGTATCTTCATATATAAAAGATGCCTCCAATTCTTGTTGTAAAAAGGAGTCTGGGGGATAAGCGTGACCTTTTTCTTCTCGTCGTTTTGCATAGAGCTTTATCAGGTCTCGAGCAATATCTTTCATTTTGCTTTTAGTCTTTTCTTTCATGCGTTCCCAAGCACCGGTTCCCAGTTTGTTGATGCGCGGTGGTTCACCTTCTTTTCCCCGATATTTAGCTAATTTGTGCAATGCATGTATGCTTACAAAGAGAATGTCGTCGTTTTGATAAATTAATTTAATGACTTCTTGCATCTTACCATTGATTTCGGTATGAATCAATCCTCCAAATTTGCCGACTCCATGATCTACATGTACAATATAATCTCCTGTTTCGAATTGATTGAGTTCTTTCAGTGTTAAAGCTAATTTCCCTGAACGAGCTTTTTCACTTTTTAGATTATATTTATGGAATCGGTCAAAAAGCTGATGATCTGTAAAAAAACAAATTTTTTGTTCTTTATCGATGAAACCTTCGTGTAGAGTCTTTAATATAGGGGTGAACTTTATATTATCCTTACGATCTTTAAAAATATTTTGTAAACGTTCTATTTGTTTTTCGCTATCGCTGAGAATATATAAAGAGTAACCTTCTGCAATGAGGTTTTTGAACGAATCACTTACCAAATTGAAGTTTTTATGATATATCGGTTGTGGTTGACATTCAATATGTAAGATGGCTGAATATGTAGTTTGTGTTCGAGAACCAAATTCGATACGTTTAAACTCAAGTATTTTTTTTTTAAATTTTACAGGATTTATGATTTTTTTTATGGCATTTATATCCCCTTCTTCGGCTATCAATAATTGAGGAGAAATAGCTCCATTTGTGATAGCTTCTATTTTATTGACAGAAAATGTAAAATCATGAAATGCCCATATAACACTTTCATCAATGAATTCTGGCAAAGATTCTCCAAATATGCCATTTTCAGACATGTTAGGAATAATACTAATATTGTCAAGTTGTTCGTTTGATAATTGAGTTTCAATGTCAAATGTGCGGATACTTTCTATTTCGTCCCCAAAAAAATCTATTCGATATGGTAATTCGTTTGAGAATGAATACACATCCAAGATACTGCCTCGTACAGCGTATTGTCCAGGTTCATATACATAGTCGACCCGTTCGAAACCATATTCAAAAAGAGTATCTGCAACGACAGTAGATTCTATATATTCATTTTTTTTTAGTCGTAGTGTTTTTTGGTTTAATAAATCCGCTTTTACGACTTTTTCAGCTAGTGCTTCGGGATATGTAACTATAATAAGTGCTTTGTTTTTTTCTTGCAATCTGTTGAGAGCTTCGGTTCTTAATATTTCATTAGCCGAGTCAGATTGTCCGTATTTGATTGCCCGTTTGTATCCGGATGGGAAAAATAATATCGATGTTTCTCCTTTGATTTGTACCAAATCATGGTATAAATATCCGGCTTCCTCCAAGTCGTTAGCCACTAATATAAAATGTCGATTAGATGACAATAAAGAGGAAAAAAGTAATGCTGCGGCAGAGCCTTGTAAGCCGTTAATATGCAAAGTCCCTTTTTTTTTATCGCTAATAAAATGTTGTAAAGCCTTTATTCGGGCCGGAGTATTGAAAAGTGTATATAGTTGTTCTGTATCCATAGTGTAAATTTAGAACAAAAATGACTCTTTTCTGAATGTATGGAAAAGAGAATTTTTTATTGATTTACAAAAGTAATGAATGATTGATGATGGACAATGAACGAGGGGCTTGATTTTCTGTTAAAAATTAGTTCTTGTTTATCGTGGATTTTTAATGGAAATTCTAAGAAAATTTAATTTATTGATTTGCTAATTTTATTGCTTTCTTATAACTGTTGCTTTTTTTGAAAATGTAGTATATTTGTCTTGTTTATATAATTGTTGTAACTGATAGGCTTAAAGGAGATTGATCAAAAAAGAAATGAATGAAGTATGAAACAGGTAGATACAGTTATAGGATGTGATGGAGTGGTAATAATACCTACATATAATGAAAGAGAGAATGTAGAAAATATTATTCGGGCTGTATTTGCTTTGGAAAAAATTTTTCATATTCTGATTATTGATGATGGTTCTCCGGATGGGACAGCTGAAATCGTAAAACGTCTGAAAGATGAATTTCCAGAACGTTTACATCTGCTGGAGCGTAAAGGTAAACAAGGTTTGGGAACGGCTTATATTACGGGTTTTAAATGGGCGGTCTTGAGAGGATATGATTATATATTTGAAATGGACGCTGACTTTTCCCATAATCCGAATGATTTATTAAAATTGTGGTCAGCTTGTGCTGTAAAAGGAGCAGATATGGCTATTGGATCTCGGTATATAACGGGAGTAAATGTTGTAAATTGGCCAATGGGGAGAGTGATTATGTCATATTATGCGTCTAAGTATGTGCGCTTGATTACTGGAATGAAAATTGCTGATACGACAGCCGGTTTTGTTTGTTATCGGCGGGAAGTATTGGACACGATAAATTTGGATACTATCAGATTCAAAGGGTATGCTTTTCAGATAGAGATGAAATTTACAGCGTATAAATGTGGGTTTAAGTTAGTCGAGGTTCCTATTATATTTATAAATCGAGTATTAGGGGTCAGTAAAATGAATTCGAGTATTTTCGGTGAGGCAGTTTTAGGAGTGATACAATTGAAAATAGGAAGTTGGTTTAAAAAATATCCCAGCAAAAAGATACAATGAAGAGAATTTGGATTAAAGACGCAGTGATTATTAATGAGAATCGAGAATTTAGAGGTTCTGTTCTCATACAGGGCGATAAAATAGAGCAGATATATGAAGGGGATTTGTATGACAGAATGATTAATATCTCTGATGAAATTATAGATGCTTCTGGAAAGTGGTTAATTCCTGGGGTTATTGATGACCAAGTACATTTTAGAGAACCTGGGCTTACATATAAGGCTGATATCCATAGTGAATCAATGGCTGCTGCAGCTGGAGGTATTACTTCTTATATGGAAATGCCTAATACAGTTCCACAGACAACGACAATAGATGCATTGGAATGGAAATTTGAGCGAGCAGCACGGACTTCGGTGGTCAATTATTCTTTCTATATAGGAGCGAATAATGATAATCTTGCCGAATTAAAGAAAATAAATCCCAAACGAATATGCGGAGTGAAAGTTTTTATGGGGTCTTCTACGGGTAATATGTTAGTAAATAATACTCGGACGTTAGAAAATATATTTAGGGAGATTTCTTCGGTTATTGCTGTACATTGTGAAAAGGAGGAGATTATAAAAGCTAATCGGGAGATGTACGTATCTCGTTTTGGGGAAGATTTGCCAGTTATGTTTCATCCTCTTATTCGTAGTGCTGAAGCTTGTTATGCATCATCAGCTCAGGCTGTGGAGCTGGCATCAAAATATAATACACGTTTACATATATTACACCTTTCAACGGCTAAAGAATTATCTTTATTAGAGGACAAACCGTTGTCAGAAAAGCGTATTACTGGAGAGGTGTGTGTGCATCATCTGTTTTTTGATGATAATGATTATGCCCAATGTGGAAATTTGATAAAATGGAATCCGGCAATAAAAACTATGGCAGATAGATTGGCGTTGATGAAAGCCGTGAATGGAAATCGGATAGATGTTATTGCTACTGATCATGCGCCTCATTTATGGTCGGAAAAACAAGGGTCATGTCTAAAAGCAGCTTCAGGTGGACCGTTGATACAACATTCTCTATTGACAATGGTTGATAAGTTTTACAGAGGGGAGATTTCTATGACGAAGGTGGTCGAAAAGATGTGTCATGCTCCAGCTGAATTATTTAGAGTACAGAAAAGAGGTTATATACGAGAGGGGTATTATGCCGATTTAGTATTGGTAGATCCACAAAAGAAGTATACTGTAACTCGAGAAAATATTTTGTCTAAGTGTGGATGGTCGCCTTTTTATGGATATACATTTCCTGCTACGATTGAGACTACTTTTGTCAATGGAGTAAAAGTCTATGATAAAGGAATAGTAAACGAGGAAAATTGTGGTTGTGAATTAAGGTTTGAGGCATGAGGACAATTTTACTGGTGGGATTAGGTGGTTTTATTGGGAGTATTTTTCGGTATATAGTATCTCGCTTTATTGTTGCTCATTCTTCTGGATGTTTTCCGTGGGGGACGTTCATTGTAAATCTTTCAGGATGTTTTCTTATAGGTTTGTTATGTGGATTTGCGGGGCGTTTCGAATGGTTTTCTACTGAATTACGGATGTTGTTAATTGTTGGAGTATGTGGGGGTTTTACTACATTTTCAACCTTTTCCAGCGAGTCGTTGATTTTATTGCGCAGTGGAAATTCGATTTTATTTTTATTGTATATTTTAGGAAGTGTAATGATAGGGCTTCTTTGTACATATGTAGGACTGGTATTAACTTCTGCGAAGTGAAAGGTGTAGTATGGAAATCATTTATCTTATTATTGGATTGTTGTCTGGATTATTGGTTGCAGTGGTCGTTTTTATTATGCAATATAATTCGGGAAAACAGGTACGGCAAGAGTTGATTGAAGCGAGAACAGGGCAAAAAAAATCAGAAGAGTTATTACATGAGGAGAAATTAATTGTATCTCGGTTAGAAGCAGATAATCGTATATTGAATGACCGTTTATCAGCTCAAAGAAATGAGGCAGAAACAATGCGAGAACAAATGAATAATGAATTCCGCCTTATGGCTAACTCAATTCTTGAAGAAAAGTCAAGACGTTTTACTGAGATAAATCAAGAAAATATAGGTCGCATATTGACTCCATTGCAAGAGAAGTTGGTAGAGTTTAAGCAAAAGGTAGAAGATACATATGATAAGGAGTCAAAGGAGAGGTTTAGTCTGGATACCCGAATACGAGAGTTGGTAGAATTGAACAGGCAGATTAGTCAAGAAGCAAATAATCTAACAAAAGCTCTTAAGGGAGATAGTAAAGTTCAAGGTGATTGGGGGGAGATGATTTTAGAGAGCATTCTTGAGAAGTCAGGACTGGTGAAAGGTAGAGAATATTTTACTCAAGAGACCTTGGCTGATGAAGTTGGGAAAGCTCAGATAAATGAAGATGGACGGAAAATGCGTCCAGATATTATTGTGATTTATCCGGATAAAAGAAGAGTGATTATAGATTCAAAAGTTTCTCTGACAGCGTATTCTCGTTATGTTGATGCAGAATCTCCAGAAGATGCGACAAAAGCTTTGCAGGAACATATTCGTTCTCTCAAGAATCATGTTCTTGAATTGGCAGCCAAACGATATCAGGATTATGTAGAATCTCTTGATTTTGTCATGATGTTTGTGCCCAACGAACCGGCATATTTAGTTGCTATGCAACAAGAGCCTACTTTATGGCAATTTGCTTATGATCACCGAGTGATGCTTATTAGCCCTACTAATCTGATTGCTGCATTAAAGTTGATCGTAGATTTGTGGAATCGAGATAAGCAAAGTCGCCATGCAATAGAAATTGCAAATCAGGGTGCATCATTATATGATAAATTTGTAGGTTTCGTAAATTCGATGACCGAGATAGGTACCAATATAGATAAAGTTGCTCGAAGCTATCAGCAAGCATTTAGCCAGTTGAAAGAAGGTAAGGGTAATTTAATAAGTAAAGCAGAAAAATTGAGGACTTTGGGAATTAAAGCCAAAAAAGAGCTTCCTTCAGGTTTACAATCTTGCTCAGAAGAGGATACTGAAAATGAACTGGAAAATTAGGAAATGTAATGAAACTTTCATATAAGCCATATACGTTAGAGCTACGTCATGTTTTTACTTTGGCTACTTCGTCTCGCAATGTGACTCCTATAGTATTGGTTTCAGTCGAAAGCGATGGGTATATCGGATATGGGGAGGCATCGTTACCTCCTTATTTGAAAGAAAATCAAGAGTCAGTGATCCGCTTTTTATCTCAACTGAGATTAGGACCGTTTTCTTTAGCCCAGTCTTTAGAAGAAATTTTGGTTTATGTGCACTCTGTTGAGGAGGGAAATGCTGCCGCAAAAGCTGCTGTAGATATTGCTATCCACGATTTATATGGAAAAGCGATAAATAAAGCATGGTGGCAGATATGGGGACTTGATAGATTATCAGCGCCTTATACATCTTTTACGATAGGTATTGATTCGAAAGATCAAATTAAACAAAAAACTAAGGAAGCGAAAGACTTTCGATTATTAAAAGTTAAATTGGGCAGGGATACCGATAAAATGATTATATCAGCGATACGTTCTGTGACGAATTGTCCTATTTGTGTAGATGTTAATCAGGGTTGGACCGATAAACATTATGCTTTGGATATGTTGTTTTGGTGTAAAGAACAGGGAGTTATATTTGCGGAGCAACCTATGCCTAAGGAACAAATTGATGATATGGCTTGGTTGACAGAAAAGAGTCCGATTCCGACGATTGCAGATGAGTCTTTTCAGCGATTAGCTGATTTGGATGTGGTAAAAGACGTATTTTCTGGAGTAAATATTAAATTGATGAAATGTGCAGGAATGGCTGAGGCATATTGCATAGTCGAGAAAGCGAGGTTGGCAGGAATGAAAATTATGCTTGGTTGTATGACTGAGACTTCTTGTGCCATTAGTGCGGCAGCACAACTTTCTCCTTTGGCCGATTGGACAGACCTTGATGGGAACTTGCTTATTACTAATGATTGCTTTAGAGGTGCCGAGCTAAAGGAGGGAAAAATTATATCGACAGAATTACCAGGAATAGGAATTATACCGGTATCTTGTGTTTAGTAAAGATATAGTTAAGACCTGTCGCTATTCTCTGTTGCGGGGCGTATAGCAAGAAAAGAGGGAAACTCTGCATATATTCTTATGTCAGAAGATAAATACTTACAAGTATCATAGCTTAAAAATAGAATATCTTTCTGGGTAGAGAAACGGGTGTTTTCAGACATTAAGGGAGCTGTAATGATTTTATTTGGATATTCTTCTTTTACTTTTATGATTTTTTGTTCTAAGAGACTACCTATTAATGGCTTGTCTACTAATAAAAGAGTTATTTTGGATACTCCATTACTAAATATTGTATCGAGGTAATCCAATAAAAATTTATCCTTATCTCCATCAAGAATAAATAGGTAACGGGAGGCTCCTTTGAAGTTTCTATTTTCAAATACAGCGACTGGGCAGTCGACCTTAGACATAATAGATTCTATTTTTTCTCGTAATAATATGCCTGGTAAATGCAGGGGAGATTCTTTTAAGAAATGTACAAAGTGGGAAATGACGGGGATATTAAAGTGTTCAGATTTGTTTTCCAAGTTACAGCTTTCCGACATGAAGCGGGGACCTGCTCCTAAGAGTAAAAGGTCTGTATGTTCCTCGTTTCCTAATTGGATGATTTCTTGATTCAGCTTATCGGTAACTTTATATCTTTTATCTATCTTTAAATGTAGTTTTGATGCTTCTCGCATAATAGGAGCAAAACTTTCTTTCGCATATTGTAGGGCCTTTACTGGAGCCAAGTCAGTACCTAATGTATAGTGACTTGCTATAATTTTCATTTGTTTTAGTTGTTTTCCGAATAAAATACGAGCTATAAGTAGGAGCAATTTTCCACTTTCTGGTCGTCCGAAAGAGAGCACAATTCGTTTGTATTGGCTTAAGTTTGCTTTTTTATGATATAATTTTTCAACACCGATAAGCATTGGGGTTGTCATAAAAGAAGTACTTAATGCCATAATAACCAATATAGCAAAAATTTCAGGGGGCAAAATGCCCATTTCTCTTCCTATATTCAGGGCTACAAGCTCCATTAGTCCCCGAGTATTCATTAAAGTTCCAATGATAAAGCTGTTTTTCCAATTTTCTCCGACAGAACGTGCTGCTAATGCACAACCTCCTAGCTTTCCGGTTATTGATACTAATATAAACATAATGCAAATCCCCCAGAGGGTAGGAGAGTTTATAAGTCCAATTTGAGTATTGAGACCGGTATATGCGAAAAAGAGAGGGAGAAATAATACAGTTGCTATATCTTCAACTTTTTCCATCATAACTTTACGAAAACCAAAATTGACAGGCATTACAACTCCTGCCATAAATGCTCCGAAGAGAGCATGTATACCGATAATTTCTGTCGTTACCGAGGAAATAATCAAGATTAAAAATATAAAACCGACAAAAGATTTGTTGATAACTTCCTTGTTTGCATATAAAGTCCCAATTTTTTTTAAAAATGGACGTATGACTAAGAACATAAGTAGTATATAAATTAGAGTAAGCCCTATTGTATATAGTGCACTTACAAATGTTCCTGCTTTGGCAATAGCTATAACTACAGCCAATAGACACCACGCTGTGACATCATCATTTGCTGCAGATGCTAATGATAAGATGCCTACAGGTGTGTGTGTCATATTTCGTTCTTGTACAATACGGGCAAGAACTGGGAATGCTGTGATGCTCATTGATATTCCTAAAAATAGAGCAAAAGGGAGAAAGTCAGTTTGTGCAGCTGCATATTCTTCATATACCCAAAAGGATGATACTATACCTAAGAAGAAGGGAATTACGATACCTGCGTGACTGATAACTAATGTCTCATTTATTTTATTTTTCAAAATTCCGAAATCGAGTTCCATGCCAATGACGAACATAAAAAGCACTAGTCCTATTTGGCTGATAAGTTCGAGGTTATGTAACGAATTGAGGGGGAATAAAGTTTCTGAAAATTCAGGAAAGAAATAGCCTAAAAGGGAAGGGCCGAGTACTATTCCTGCAACAATTTCTCCGATGACTCCGGGTTGCCCGATATATTTGAAGATTTGAGAAAAGATACGAACTGTGAATAATATCACGATTATTTGGCATAAGAGTATAGTGAGAGGATGGCTTAAATTTTCGACAATAATGTTGAGAAACATGGTAAATGGAGATATATCAGTATTTGAACGTACTGATTGTAAATGACTGAACCGTTCCCCATTAGAGATAGCCAAATAAATCAGACTGCAAAAGACAGCCATCATAATTATATATATAGCATAATTCCGTTTATTTTTTTGCATATTTTGATTATGTTTTTCGTATCAAATTTATGTATTATTTTAGGGAATATAAATACAAAACACATAAAGATTTTATAAAAATTTGAAGAAGTGAGGTGAAAAATGTATATTCTAATATTATGAAATGGCGTGTTACATAAAAATAATCATTGAAAGCAGTTATAAATACATTTATTTTTCACTGCTTTCAATGATTATCTTTTTGTTTTTTTAATTTATTTCGAGAATATACAATGCTCTTGGAGCAAATGTCATTTCAGAAGAAAGCGTTACTATTTCTCCGGATATAATATCAGGAGCGGATTTTATCCCTTTTAGTATTTCAGCATAACGAGTCATAGATATGGTTTTCGTAGTATCGTTTCCGTTCATGATGATAATGACCTTCTTATCATTATATTCTCTTTGATATACATATAATCCGTTCGTTGGCATATAATGTATCATTTTCCCTTTTGATATGACTTCTTTTCCTTTTCTCCATTGTAATATTTTTTTGATGAAATCAAAAGCTTCATTTTGCATTGGAGTACGATTGGAAGATAAAAAATCGTTTACTCTATCGTCTGGAAATCCTCCGGGAAAATCAAGCCGTATCAGGCCGTCGCTTTTTTGTTTAGTTCCATGCATTAGAATCTCTGTACCATAATAAATTTGAGGGATGCCTCGGGTTGTTAGTAGGAAAGCAATTGCTTGTTTGAAAAATCCTAAATTCTTTGGTTCATTGAGAAGAAAACGGTCGGTATCGTGATTGTCTAAGAAAATGAGAACAGACATTGGGTCTGAGTACATGAAATCCATTGCTATTCTATCGTATATTTTGTTTAATCCATTCCAACTATCGGTTTGTTGCATAAAGGCGTCACGTACGAGACCTTGCAGAGGAAAATCCATTACACTTTTCAGATTTGAGTTTCTGGATGGATCAAGTATGCTATTTTTTTGCCAGTAAGCTGAGCCAGCTTCAGTATTGTACCAACATTCGCCTACAATATTGAAATTAGGATATTCTTTCATTATATCAGCACACCATTGAGACATGGAATCAAAGAATACATAAGGATGTGTATCCATACGTATCCCGTCGATGTTGGCATATTCTATCCACCAGATGCTGTTTTGTGTTAGGTATTTCATCAAATGAGGATTGTGTTGGTTAAGGTCGGGCATACTTTGGACGAACCAACCTTTTTCTGTAATGGCTTTATCATATTGTGATACATAAGGGTCAAAATGAGGAGTTAGTCGATAAGAAGTCTGTACATAACCATCTGGAAAATTAAACCAGTCATGAGAGGGACGATCTATAAACCATATATGTTCACTACCGCAATGGTTAAAAATCATGTCCATTACGACTTTCATGCCTCTTTGGTGGCATTTTTCAATGAGATGTTTGTAGTATTCATTTGTCCCGAAGCGAGGATCTACTTTATAGTAGTCTGTTGTTGCATATCCATGATAGGAACCTCCGGGCATATCATTTTCAAGTACTGGATTGAGCCAGATAGCTGTTACTCCCAAATTTTGTATATAGTCAAGATGTTGCTCGATTCCTTGTAAATCTCCTCCATGCCGGGCATTTGGATCATTTCGGTCGACTGGTGCAGGAAATCGCATTGTCGGTATGACATTTGTTTTGGGATCACCGTCTGCAAATCTATCGGGCATGATAAGATATAATACATCTGAGGCACTGAATCCTTTTCTTGATTCAGGATTTATATTACGGGCTTTTAGTTCGTATCGATATTTAGTTTTTTGTTTTCCTTGACGGAAATATATGTCGAAGTAATCAGGTTTTAGATTATCACTCAAAGTAAGATAAAGAAATAAGTAATTGGGACTTTCTAGCTTTATGCAACGGTCAAGGGTTATACCTGGATATTTTACTGAGACTTCACATTGAGCTATATTCGGTCCGTATACCATAATTTGAAGTTCTTTATTTTGCATGCCAGTCCACCAAAATGCAGGTTCGAGACGATCTATTTTTATCGCTGCGTTTGTAATTAATGATACAATTAAAAAGTAGCTTATTAAAGTTGTTTTTTTCATAATTTATTGTTATTGTTAATCGTTTTTAGGGAAGATGATAGGGGGGAATAGGCGTATCAAAGGCCGTTGGTTTCCTTTTCTAAGCCTGATGAAATCTATTAAAGCCATATTGGTCTCACCATTCATGTTTTCGTCCTGAGGTTTTATATATATTATTGATATTGTATTTTTACCTGCATGTAACACAGACATAACTGGATTTGAATATCCCCAATTTGACCATTCGTCTTTTCCTCTTTGTGGCATGACAATGGGCCCCGTAGGTCTTCCATTAGTGAATAAAGTCCGTATGGCACATTTGTTTTCTGTATTAATAGGGCCGTTTCCATTGGCATATCTGATATCAATATAATAGGTTCCAGATGTAGGAACTTCGACCTCGAAAGTTATATTTGAATTTAAAGATGTAGATGTTTCTATATATCCTTTGCCAGAATAACCATCATGATTATGCTTGGATGGACGTATATGATTTTCGGCTTCTATTATCCATTCTTCGTTTGGAGGGAGGTATATGATAGGTTTTCCTGTAAATCCGGTATATCCTTGGTTATTGGTAGGAACAATAGCAACTTGAGTAAACGTATTTAAAGGATATATTTTAAACATTTCATTATTTATTTTGCCGTGGGAAATCCCGTTGAGGTATAATTCGTATTCATTGGGGTGTGTATAGTTTTCTATTTTTATGGTAGTATCGTTAGGCATGAAACTGAATTCTGTAGTTTCAGGCATATATTCTATATTTTGTACATTAACCTCTTGATAAGGAATTTTATTATTGGCCAAAACAATTTCTATTTTGTGTTTTCCGGTTAAATTTGCTGGGAAAAAGGGTTCAGAAGTCAGTTTCCCATTGATTCGAAATTCCGTAATTTTATTTCCTGTACCACTTAATTTTAAGTATAGTATAGCATCTCGATAGAGAAATTTTTGTATTTGTTTTTCTCCATTAATACTGGAAGGAACAAAAGGTCTGAAGCGTATTCCATCTGGTTCAAAATTCATACCGAAGTAAAGTCGATAAATCATAGCGATATTTCCGGATAAGCTCCATAACATTTTATCAGAATTTACAGCGGAGCCTTTATAATCTCCATCTGATGCAACAAATAATTCTTTATGTGTAGTAAAAAGTGCGGCAGCACGGTAGAGAGACCCTAATCCTTTTACTACGGCTGTTTCGTTTTCTGCTTTGGCTGCAGCTAAATTCCAAAATGCTTGGACAAAAGGCCATATTGCATTATTATGATATGGTTTTATCTTGCTGAGTTGAGGAAATATACTGGTTGTTCCAAACTCAGTTATAGGAATATGGGAAATTATCTGTTTGGCTTGTTGTGGTGATGCGACATTTGAGAGAATACTTAAAGATTCACCTAAGTTGTCAGCTCCAGAAGATAGTATAGGATATATGCTGTTATATAAGTATTCGCCATAATATCCTTTTTCCGGCATCCATAGATGTTGGTTGATCGCCTTTTTCAATAGTGCAGCCTGATGTGTGTAAGGTGAGATGTCTTTTCCTAATAATTGGGCCATTTGTCCCAGTATGGAATACATGGCATAGTGCACTACATTTGTGCCTAAGCAGAGAGATTGATAGATATCTATTGGTTGCATCCAGCGAGGATAAGATTGCTCTCTCCAATCGAGATAAGACTGTTCCCCTCTCATCAAACCAGTTTGAGAATCTTTTATGGTATATTGGTCGTCTTGGGCAGATTTTTGAATGACATCGAATGCATAATTCAGCCAATTGTTATCTCCTGTGATTTTATATAATTCCCATGCAGCTATGCTCCATACAACTCGATCGCTTGATATAGGCCACGCGCCACCGGTTCCTGTATCTTGTACAATTCGTCCATTTTTCACTTTTGCTTTTAGACTCTTTGAAGAAGCCTCAGGATTTATGTATCCTAAAGCTAACCAAATAGAATAACTTATATCTCGAGTCCAGACACCATCCCATGCTGCTCCTGCTCGGAAGGTTCCATCTTGACGAATATTGTCTACCAGTTCATCCAGAGCCATATTGTAAAGTGCGTCGATAAGTAGTTGGTTGGATTGGTAGCGGGGATAATGATTGAGATTATTGTGTCGTTTCCATTCGGAAAATTTATCTGTGGTATTGTCTTGTGTATTGAGCCGTATTGTTGTTTCGTATACACCGTTACCGTCGTTGTCCGTAAGAGTTATTTCTTCTTTGTTATATAAATTTTCAAAATCCCAAGTAAGAGGTTCTCCACTTCCCGCGATATATAGACCTTTGAAATCATTACTGTAAATGATATCGTTTGTAGGGGTCTTGTAGAAGCCTTGTTCTTTGAAAGCTTTTAACATGTGGTTCATGTCGACTCTCACAGTCCAAGCTGTATTGGCAGGAATCGTATTTGGAATATCGTTATTATTAGTTTCTCCTGTGGAATCTTTTTCCCCGAAAGATAAAATGGGAGATATAAATTTACCATTTTGAGGGCGGATAATAATTTTATGATTTTCTCCAATAGGGAGTTCATTATCTCTGCTGTTGATACTGAATTTGAATTCAATGATTGGAGAGTAAGAGAGACTTACTGGGCTTTGGTAGTTCGAGATAATTTCATTTGGAGATGTGGCAATGGCTTTAAATTTCCCTTGTGTGACTCGATTTTCATATACTGTATAACTATTACAGGAATATATAATTTTATCTTTTCTTGCTGGAGAACAAGATATACAAAATAACAGAATGATGAGATATGGTAGTATGGCAGTTTTCATGTTATTATGCAATTAATATTTAGCATTAGAAACAATCGGGCAGAGAGAATGGTTCGATATGTTTAGTTTATCTTTTCACTATACTTGATTGCAGATATGCTGCTAATATAATACATTTGCAGATATGAATCTAAGCTTTAATATATGGTTATGTCCCGGATATTGCTTATAACTCCTCCTTTTACTCAATTGAATACTCCCTATCCGGCTACAGCCTACCTTAAGGGATTTTTAAATACTTTGGATATTGAGTCAAGACAAGCTGATTTAAGTCTTGAAGTGATTCTTCATCTCTTTTCTTCATCAGGGTTATCGGACTTATTCGAAGAAATATCCACTCTTCAGATTTCTTTGGAAGATGAAATGTTGAAACGTATTATATCCCTTAAGGAAGAATATATTGCGACGATAGATTTGGCGATTGCTTTTTTACAGGGACGAGAGCCCTCGTTAGCACATTTGATTTGTAACGGTGATTTTTTGCCGGTAGCTGGTGTTCGTCCGGAAGAAGAGGATCTGGAGTGGGCCTTTGGAACTATGGGGATACAAGATAAAGCTCGTCATATAGTGACTTTATATCTTGAAGATATCTCTCACTTGGTGGCAGCGGTA
Source organism: Coprobacter secundus (assembly GCA_000803105.1). Taxonomy (GTDB): domain Bacteria; phylum Bacteroidota; class Bacteroidia; order Bacteroidales; family Coprobacteraceae; genus Coprobacter; species Coprobacter secundus. The sequence goes on along the minus strand of JTDA01000002.1, from coordinate 21,627 downwards.
GATGCACATTTCGGTTTTAGCCGGTATGCGGAGCAGTTAGGCAGGTCGGCTTCATCTTTTGATGATCTATATAATGAGTTGTTAAAACCATATACTTATATAGACCGTATACTTATACAGAGATTAAAATATTGGTTATCTTCATATACTTTTGATTGGGTGGCATTGAGTGTACCTTTTCCAGGGAATTTATATAGTGCATTACGCTGTGGTGAATACATAAAGAAAAATTATCCTCAAATAAAGGTTGAGATAGGAGGTGGTTTTATCACGACAGAATTAAGACAACTGTCTGATGCACGGTTGTTTTTGTATTGTGATTATATTACTCTTGATGATGGAGAATTACCGTTGAAACAATTATTGATTGGCAGAGAATCGGATTATGTAAGAACGTATATTTTAAAAGGGAAAGATGTTGTTTATGTGAATAATAATAGTTTTTCAGACATTCCGATGAGCAAAAGAGGTATCCCGGACTATTCGGGGTTGTTGCTCGATAAATACCTATCGGTTATTGAAATGACCAATCCGATGCACTCTTTATGGAGCAATGGGCGTTGGAATAAATTAACTTTGGCTCATGGCTGTTATTGGGGGAAATGTGCTTTTTGTGACGGTTCTCTTGATTATATAGGACGGTTTGAACCATTGACGGCACAGGAAATAGCAAATCGGATGGAAGCTCTTATTTCTCAAACAGGTGAAAGGGGATTTCATTTTGTTGATGAAGCTGCACCTCCGGCTTTATTAAAAGAATTGGCATTAGAAATCATTCGTCGGAAGTTAGTTGTTGTATGGTGGACAAATATCAGGTTTGAGAAAAGTTATACACTTGATTTATGTCGTTTGCTTAAGCGTTCTGGTTGTATTGCTGTTTCTGGAGGACTGGAGGTTGCATCAGATCGTTTGTTGAAACTTATAAATAAGGGGGTTACTGTTCCTCAAGTAGCCAAAGTAACTGATTACTTTACTCAATCAGGTATTATGGTACATGCCTATTTAATGTATGGATTTCCTTCGGAGACAGCTCAGGAAACTATTGATTCTTTAGAGATTGTGCGTCAATTATTTATGAATGGTTTAGTACAATCGGGATTTTGGCATCGATTTGCTATGACAGCACATAGCCCTGTAGGTTGTCATCCGGAAAAATATGCAGTAAAAATAACAGAAAAGCCTTTTGGTGGATTTGCACGTAATGATATTGATTTTGTAGATACAGCAGGAGCTGACCACGATTTGTTTGGTGAGGGTTTACGTATTTCTTTATATAATTATATGCGAGGGGTTGGTTTTGAGTTACCATTATATAAGTGGTTCGATACTCCTGTTCCTCAAACAACTATTCCTCCTACTTATATTGAGCGGTTATTAGATAAGAGTTTAGATACAATAGCAAAAGATGGGCAACGAAGATTGGTTTGGATATCAAAAACGTTGCCTTGGATGCGTTATTATGAACGTACCAAAAAAGGTAAAAAAGTGATTGTATCTGAATTCATTATTATGACTTCTTCAGAGTCTCAAGTTTTTCGTTTAAAGTCTGAATGGGGACAATGGTTACTTGAACATTTACGTGCTGTTCGTTTCCCTCATGAAGAAAAGCTGACTTTAATCGACTGGGAAAAAGATTTTAGAATACAACATGGTAGAAGTTTCGATGAACTGCTTCGGTCTTCTTTATGGAAATCTCTTCGGGAGAATGGGTTATATTTTCTGTAAAAATTAAGAGTGAATCTCTTTTTTATATAAGACGTTGAGATTCACCCTTATTTGCATACTGTTGTTAGAAAGATGCTTTTTGACTAAAGTATTCCTTGTGCCATCATAGCTTTTGCAACTTTCATAAATCCAGCGATATTTGCACCTTTCATATAATTGACATAACCATCTTCTTCTGTTCCGTATTTTACGCATTGAGTATGAATATCACTCATAATCTGATGCAGACGGTTATCGACTTCTTCAGCACTCCAATTGATGTGCATGGCATTCTGGGTCATTTCGAGTCCTGATGTAGCTACTCCTCCAGCGTTGACAGCTTTACCTGGTCCATACATAATGCGATTTTTGATAAATAAATCGATTGCTTCGGGACGACAACCCATATTAGAAATTTCACCTACGCAAATAACCCCATTACTAATAAGTTGTTGAGCATCGTCCTCATTGAGTTCATTTTGAGTAGCGCAGGGCAGTGCAATATCAACTTTTTGTTCCCATGGGCGTTTCCCTGGGAAAAATTGTACTCCAAATTTTTCAGCATAAGGTTCAACGACATCATTCCCAGATGAGCGAAGGTCTAACATATAATCGATTTTTTCTCCGGAAATGCCATCAGGATCATATATATATCCATCAGGACCAGAAAGTGTAACTACTTTTGCTCCTAATTCGGTAGCTTTTGTTACGGCTCCCCATGCAACATTTCCGAATCCGCTTACGGCAATAATCTTATCCTTTATGTCTATATCTTTTGTTGCAAGCATCTGTTTTACGAAATAAAGCCCTCCGAATCCCGTCGCTTCAGGTCGGATGAGTGAGCCTCCGAATTCTAAACCTTTACCAGTAAACGTCCCGGTATTTTCTTGTTTTAGTTTTTTGTACATACCATACATGTAACCGACTTCTCGTCCTCCAACTCCTATATCCCCAGCTGGAACGTCTGTGTCAGGGCCGATATGACGCCATAATTCTAACATAAAAGCTTGGCAGAATCTCATGATTTCACCATCAGATTTACCACGAGGACTGAAATCGGAGCCTCCTTTTGCTCCACCCATAGGAAGAGTTGTCAATGCATTTTTGAATGTTTGTTCAAATCCTAAAAACTTTAGGATAGATAGATTTACAGAAGCATGAAAACGTATGCCTCCTTTATATGGGCCTATAGCATTGTTAAATTGTATACGATAACCAAGATTAATTTGTACATTTCCTTTGTCATCTACCCAAGGAACTTTAAATGTGAAAATACGGTCTGGCTCTACCAATCGTTCTATAATTTTTGCTTTTTCGAATTCAGGATGTTGGTTATAAACGTCTTCTATGGAGGTAAGAACTTCTTTCACAGCCTGTAAATACTCAGGTTCTCCAGGATGTTTTGTTTCTAATGAGAATACAATGTTATCGATATTCATGACATTGTGTTTTTAATGGTTATTTTTTATGTTTGAGTATAGCCGTTACTATTTCAGCAATACCTTTATTGCAAATTTAGTTATTTATGTGGATAAAAAAATTATTTTTACTAAATTTGAACATTAAAGATTATTAATTTGTTCTGACAATTTGTAAGAAAAATACCCTTGTATTGATGATGGATACGAAGAATTTTAATCAATTATATCTCAAAGACACCTCTTTTGCTAACTTAATGCAAAAGCGCATTTTTAATGTGTTACTTATTGCCAGTCGCTATGACGCATTTATGCTTGAGGAAGATGGACGGGTGGATGAACAGATTTTTTTTGAGTATGTTTCTCTGAATTTAAGTTCTCCTCCTCGTGTAAAGCAGGTAAATAATTTTGATCATGCTTTTTATGAGCTATCAAGCAAGCGTTATGATTTGGTTATAACTATGCCGGGTATAGAGAAAAGTGATACATTTGAGCAATGTAAAAATATAAAAGAGAAATATCCAGATATTCCAATTGTTGTTCTGACTCCTTTTTCAAGAGAGGTGTCGCAGCGTATAGGTAATGAAGATTTAAGTGGAGTTGATTATGTTTTCAGTTGGTTGGGTAATGCTGATTTGTTATTAGCTATTATCAAGCTTATTGAAGATAAAATGAATGCTGAAGAAGATATAAAATCGGTAGGGGTACAAATGATTTTGTTGGTAGAAGATTCTATTCGATTTTATTCATCGATATTGCCTCATTTATATAAATTTGTGTTGAAACAATCTCAGATATTTTCAACAGAAGCATTAAATGAACATGAACAAATGTTGCGAATGAGGGGGCGTCCTAAGATAAAACTGGCCCGTACTTATGAGGAGGCTATTGCAATTTACAATAAATATTCCAATAATGTGTTGGGAATTGTATCGGATGTTTCTTTTAAACATAATGGTGTTAAAGATAAAAAAGCTGGGATAGAGTTTTGTTCTTATGTCAGAGAACATGATGAATTTGTTCCTATAATTATAGAATCGTCTGAAATCGAAAACCAGACCATGGCATTGAACCTTAATGCATGTTTTCTAGATAAAAACTCAAAAAAATTGCCTGTTGATTTGCGTAAAACTATTTTACGTAATTTTGGTTTTGGAGATTTTGAATTTGTGGACCCTGATAGTGGAGAAGTTTTATATACTGTGCGTAATTTAAAAGATTTGCAAAACACAATTATGTCAGTTCCTGACGATTCGCTTTATTTTCATGGTTCTCGTAATCATATTTCGCGTTGGTTATATTCTCGAGCAATGTTTCCTATTGCAGAACTACTTAGACGAAAAGCATTTACTGATATTAGTGAATCTCAGGAAGTCCGGGAACTGATTTTTAATGCTATAGTCCAATATAGGAAAATGAAAAATAGGGGGGTTGTGGCTGTATTCAAACGTGATCGTTTTGACAAATATTCAAATTTTGCTCGTATTGGGCAGGGTTCTTTGGGGGGTAAAGGAAGGGGATTGGCCTTTATTGATTCTTTAATAAAACGGCATCCGATTCTGGAAGATTATCAAGGTGTGAATGTTACTGTTCCTAAGACAGTTGTATTATGTACAGATATATTTGATGAGTTTATGGAGGCAAATAATCTGTATCAAGTGGCACTATCAGACTTGCCCGACGACCAAATTCTGCGTTACTTTTTAAGAGCTAAGTTACCTGATAAGTTAATAGAAGATTTTCTTGCTTTTTTTGATGTCGTGAGACGTCCGATTGCCATACGATCTTCGAGCCTTTTAGAAGATTCTCATTATCAGCCATTTGCTGGTATATATTCGACTTATATGATTCCGTACTTGGAAGATAAGTATGAAATGTTAAGAATGTTGAGTGATTCGATTAAAGGGGTATATGCTTCTGTATTTTATGCTGATAGTAAAGCATATATGACTGCAACTTCTAATGTGATAGATCAGGAGAAGATGGCTATTATTTTGCAGGAGGTTGTTGGAACACAATATGATGACCGATATTATCCGTCTTTCTCTGGGGTGGGGCGTTCTTTGAATTATTATCCTATCAATGATGAAAAAGCTGAAGACGGAGTTGTAGATTTGGCGATAGGTTTGGGCAAGTATATTGTAGATGGAGGACGAAGCCTGCGTTTTTCGCCAAAACATCCTCGGAACGTGTTACAGACCAGCACTCTTGATTTAGCATTAAGTGATACTCAGACTCGTTTTTATGCTTTAGACTTAAAAAATATGCAAGAATCTTTTTCAGTGGATGATAGTTTTAATTTGTTAAAACTCCATATGCGGGAAGCCGAAAAGGATGGTTCTTTACGGTTGATGGTATCAACTTTTGACCCATATGACCAAATAATGCGAGACGGATATTATGATGGAGGCAGAAAAGTCGTTACCTTTGCAAATATATTGCAACATGATGCATTTCCGTTAGCTGAACTTTTATCTATGATGCTTGAGTTTGGTTCAAAAGAAATGGGGCGTCATGTGGAAATAGAGTTTGCGGGTACATTACCAAGTGAGGAAAATAAACAAGGAACTTTATATTGGTTACAAATACGTCCTATTGTTGATACGAAAGAAATGCGTGACGATGAAGTTTTCGATTTGCCTGATGAACAGACGATATTGAAAAGTAATTCGGCTCTTGGTCATGGTATCATGAATGATTTGTATCATATTGTGTACGTGAAGACGAAAGATTTTAATTCGTCGAACAATATGTTGATTGCTCGTGAGATAGAGAAGATAAACCGAAGGTTTGTAGAGAAAGGCGAAAACTATATATTGGTTGGTCCTGGACGGTGGGGATCGAGTGATACGGCTTTGGGTATTCCAGTGAAATGGCCCCATATATCCAATGCTCGCTTAATCGTGGAGTCGGCGTTGAAAAATTATCGAATAGAGCCAAGTCAAGGAACCCATTTTTTTCAGAATCTGACTTCATTTGGAGTAGGATATTTTACTATAAATCCTTTTATGAATGATGGCTTTTTTGATGAGGCGTATCTTGAAGGCTTTGAGGCAGAAGAAGAAACTCGTTTTTTGAGAGTAATTCAATTCGAAAAGCCGGTAGTAGTCAAAATTAATGGAAAGAAGAACATTGGGCTGGTGTTGAAACCCGGAATTATTGTAGAGAGAACAGAAAATACTAACACTATATAAGACTGAATGATGTCAAAACTATTCAAATCAATGCAGGCGTGGTGGCCAGCGAATGAAGGAGAAAAAGAAACAAGTAAAAGTTTGCAACTTACGGAGGCGAGAGTTGAGGATGATACTTACAGTCAGGAGTATCTTAAAGCTTTAATGAATGAACAGATACCAGCGTCTTTGCTTGATAAAATGTCGGAATTAATAAATAGTTCTATTCCGGAGATTGTACGTCAAAGTATAGATAAGGAGGCCGAGAAGAGAAATATATATTCTCATTTGTTGGAACCGTTTACTGATTATATAAAGTTTATATATAGTAAATTAGAAAAGGATGGAGCTTCGAAGTGGAGGAAGGATGAGGGAAAATTCAAAAGTGAAATATTGTCATTAACGGAGAAAATAAAAGAGACGAATTTAAAGAAAGAAGAAATACAAAAATCCCAACTAAGTGCAGAGAGGCAAAAGCGTGCTTTGAATGAAAGAGTACACGAGTTGGAGATGAGGGTAACGACACTTGAGGCTGAGAAGGAGCAAGTAGATATTGAAAAAAATGCGTTGCTCAATAAATTGAAGGTGGCGGAAGTGCAAGATAAAGATACACAAGAAGAATGTGTTCGTTTAAAGGCTGAGCTGGCAGGATTAGAGGCTAAAATAACTGAATTGACAGTACAGAGAGATGAGATATCGATTACATTAGAACAATACAAACAGAAAATAGATAGTTTGCAGAATTTATCTCAAGAGATTGAAAATGTCGTAGCCTCTAAACAGGTTTTGGAAAAAGATTTGCGACAATTAAGTGAAGAAAATGAAAGCTTGAAATATCGTCTTGAGGAAAAAGAGCAGATAGAACAAGAAGCCAGAGAGAGAGTTGAGCAGGTGATAGCTTTGCAAGAGAAGTTAAGTGAGACAGAAACGTCTTATCAGGAACAAATAGAAAAGTTGCAGGAGGAAGTTCTGGATATCCGAAATGCAAATGAGCAGTTAGGAAAACAATTAGCTGATAAGGAAAAATTGTCTATTACAAATCAGGAGCAGGAAGTCCGTTTGCAACAATTACAGCAGACTTTGGATGGTGTAGAAAGCCGTTATCAGGAGCAATTGACTGAATTAAATCATAATATAGAGAAAATATTAAATGACAGGGATGAACTCGCTCGTCAGATAGTTGAAAAGGATGAATTAATTGCTAAATCTGCAGAAAAAGATTCATTATTAGTAGAATTGAATGATAAATTGACTGAGACAGAAAGAAGATATAAAAATGAATTAGATACTGTACATGAAGGTTTATCTAATGTTTTACATGCAAAAGAGGAATTGACTCGTATGTTGGCAGAAAAGGAAAACCAAGTTATTGAGCTCCGTCGCAAAGAGGAGCAACTATCTGAAAATCTCGGGAATAAAGAGAAGGAGATATCCCAGTATTTTGTACAAGTTGAATCTCTGAATACTGAGTTACAAAAATTATCGATAGAAAAAGAGAATCTGCTTAAAAGAGTTGAAAATAACGAACAAACATATAAAAAGCATTTGGATGTCTTAGTTCAAGAATCAACAGAGAAATCAGAAAAAAATGATATACGTATAAATGAGCTGAATAAGGAACTTGATGAACTCCAACAAAAGTTAGCGGAAGCGTTAGATGTTGCTAAGGAGCAGGAAAAGCAAAGATTACTTCTTGAAAAAGAGAAAGAAGAGCGTACTTCTGACGATAGAGATGAACTTGAAGCTTTGAAAGAGAAGGTGAAAACGTTGCAAGATACAGTAGATGAAGCTTGGCAGTATAATGAAAAATTATTAAAGAAAATAGATGAGCTTAAGGAGGCTAATTTAAAAGAAAAGGAAGCTGTAGCGCAAATCTCGTCAGGAAAAGAGGAAGAGTTGGGTCAGTTAAAACATGAATTACGTGTTGCGAACGATATGCTTTCAGCAATGAAGACTCAACGCCAGGATTTGCTGGATAATATGGAGAAAGAGCGGCAAGAGAGATCTAATTTACAGCAGTATATCTCAGAGTTGGAGAGTACATTGAAAGATGCGGAAAAAAGCCAGAAAGACTATAAGTTAGAAATATCTGCTCTTGAAAAACAGGTAAAAGAGATGAGGCAACAACTTTCAAATAGGGTGGTAGTTGGAGAAGTAGTTCAAGAATCAGAAGAAGAAAATTGGATGAGGCCAACTTTGCCGGATACTCCAGATATGATAGAAAAACGAAAAGCAGAAAAAAAGATGAAGGAAGAACCCGTTGAAGAAAAGACAGAGATAAAGCCTGATTTGTCGCAAATGAGCTTATGGTGATAAGTTAATAAAAAATTATAGTATATAAATATGAATACCCATTTCCATTGATGAACTGGAAATGGGTATTTTTTGTTAATATATTTATAAAGACAGTCATAATTTTTTAGAAATATGTTTATTACAAATCCGATTTTAAAGATGGAAAATATGTTGATATGTGAGAAGATTTTTTTATTTTCATTTTTGTTAGGAGCAAGGGGGGGGGAAATAACAGTTAGGAAGTTTATTAAAATAAAATGAGAATGCAAAAGACAGTATATTTATTATTTGTATTGGAATTGTTTATTTTATCTATTGATGCCCGAGTTATTCATTTTCCTCAAATGAAGGCACGTAGCACATCTGTGATATCTATAGATAGTGTAGAATTGAGAGAAGATCTTACTAGGTTTTATTTTAATTTTAAAGGATTACCCAATCAGTGGATGGTAATTGATAGAAGTTTGACATTGTCAGATCCATCTTCAGGAAAAGAATGGGAAGCAATAGAAGCTGATGGTATTGATTTAGGTCGGAAATTTCAATTTTCAGAGTTAGGAGTAGTAAAAGTTTCTGTCGATTTTCCAGCTTTACCAGATAATGTAAAAAATGTAGATATATTTGAAAAAATTCAAAAGAAACCGATACGATTGATAGATATACAGCTTGAATCAGGAAATAAAGCTTTGTCTGTTTCCCAATACCCGATTAAGAATGAGAAAAATCGAGAACAAGATTATCGAAAAATATTGAGAGTGGATACTGCAGTGTTAAGAGGCTATATACGGGGTTATCATCCTAGATTGAAATGGGGAGAAGGAGTGATTGTTTTGGATAATGTAGTAACTACAGAAGTACAAAATATTCCAGTGAAGTTTAATGATGATGGCTCTTTTGAGGTAAAAATGGAGTTATATTATCCTGTGCAGCAAGTTCTGTTGTTACCGGATGGTTATATTAATTTTTATCTTGAACCAGGAAAAGAATTAATGGTTTATGCAGATATGGATGAACTTACTCGTCCGGTGTTGAATTTAGAAGAAATCGAATCTAAAGCGCGATATTTAAACTATTCAGGAGAATTGGGCCAAGAGAATAATGAGTTGAAGTACTATCGAAGTTTTGATTTATTTGATGTACAGCGGTATGCTGAAGATGTTCGCTCTTTATCTCCTGATTCATTTGATATGAAAGAAAAGTGGAATTTACAGAAGAGGTTACAGAATATAGAGAAATTGGAAAAGGAAAATTTGCTATCATATAAGATATCACATCTTCTTAAAATGAATGTATGGTATGTTTATGGCCGACACATGCTTGATTATGAGCAATATTATACAGCAAATAAAGGAAGATGTTTGCCTGATTCTTTTTATGCTTTTTTAGGTATTTTGCCTCGTCATGATGAGTTGTCTTTGTCTGCAGCAGATTATAAATTGTTTATTCACTATTTGGAACATATTTTGCCTATTAGAGAGAAAATGAGTTGGACAGTTAATGATTTTTTATCAGATTTTTCCCAATATGGAATAGAATTGAATCCTGAAGAGAAGGAATTGGTTTCTTGTGCTTTGCAAATGAAAACCCCGTCAGATACATTATCGATACAGAATTTTTCTTATAAAATGGATAAGTTTAATCGAAAATATAAGGACCTTCAAATATTGATGCGAGAAAATGCAGTGTTGAGGAAACAGAGACAAGTGTATATTAACCAGTTTGGATTGACTCCAGACATTCAGACCGATTTATTTATTACTCGTCGATTCATGATGCGGTTACAATCTCTTGGCCGTCCTTTAACTTCACAAGAATTATGTTCGGAGGTAGAAAATATAAGTAATGTGTTTCTTAAAGACATAGTTTACCAAAAAAACTTTTCTTTTCAGAAATGAAGTGTTATATTGAACTATGGTGTAGATAAGTGATTTAAGGCTAAGATATATGAGATGAAATTTCTTGTGAGAAATTGTCTTGAATAATCCCTTTCTTGGATAAAAATTAAATCTTATTTTTGTGTTATGAAACGGAAATCAAAATGAGAGTTTGCATTGCAGAAAAACCCAGTGTAGCCAAAGAAATAGCTGATATTGTAGGAGCGAAAACTAAAAAAGATGGATATTACGAAGGGAATGGTTATCGGGTAACCTGGACTTTTGGACATTTATGTACACTGAAAGAACCACACGAATATACTCCGCAATGGAAATCATGGTCTTTATGGACATTGCCGATGATTCCTCCGCGTTTTGGTATAAAACTTATACCAGATAAAGGTATAGAAAAGCAGTTTGCAATTATAGAAAAACTGATGTCAGAAGCAGAAGCGGTAATCAATTGTGGTGATGCGGGGCAGGAAGGGGAGCTTATACAAAGATGGGTGATGCAAAAGGCCGGCTGTAAATGTCCAGTCTACCGATTATGGATTTCATCTTTGACCGAAGAATCTATACGGGAAGGCTTTGCATCTTTGAAACGACAAGAAGAATTCAATACGCTATATGAAGCAGGACTGTCACGAGCGATTGGTGATTGGTTATTGGGAATAAATGCTACCCGTTTATATACGATAAAGTATGGACAGAGCCGTCAGGTGCTTTCTATAGGACGAGTACAGACTCCGACATTGGCTTTGATTGTAAATCGCCAGTTAGAAATCGATAATTTTGTTTCTCAACCTTATTGGGAATTGAAAACTATATATAGAGATACAGTATTTTCTGTAACGAAAGGTCGATTTTCTACGGTAGAGGAAGGTGAAGTTTTTTTGCAACAGGTACAAGGGGGCCCTTTTGAAGTAGTTGATATTGCAAAAAAGCAGGGGAAAGAATCACCTCCCCGTTTATTTGACTTGACGTCATTGCAAGTAGAGTGTAATAAAAAGTTTGCTTATTCAGCCGAAGATACATTGAAACTTATACAGTCGCTTTATGAGAAGAAAGTAACTACATATCCGCGTGTTGATACGACTTTTTTAAGTGATGATATATATCCGAAAGTTCCCAATATTTTGCAAGTTTTACAGACATCTCAGGTATATGAACCGTTAATAAATCCTTTATGGAGAAGTAACTTACCAAAATCAAAAAAAGTTTTTGATAATTCCAAAGTGACAGATCATCATGCAATTATACCGACAAATGTGCGCCCAAGTAATCTAACTGATAATGAACGTAAAGTATATGATTTAGTAGTTAGGCGATTTATTGCTGCCTTTTATCCTGATTGCAGAGTTGCAACAACAACTGTTTTAGGTAAGGTTGGAAATATAGAATTTAAAGCGACGGGAAAGCAAATTATTGAACCTGGATGGAGAATAGTTTTTGAAAAGGAAAAAGATGTAGAAAAAGAGGAAAAGGACACAGATGAAGAGAGAGTCTTACCTGATTTTGTAAAAGGGGAGAGTGGACCACATGAGCCGGCATTGGGTGAAAAATGGACTCAACCTCCGAAATATTATACAGAAGCTACGTTATTACGAGCTATGGAAACTGCAGGACGGTTGGTGGAGAATGATGAATTAAGAGATGCGTTGAAAGAGAATGGAATAGGTAGGCCTTCAACACGAGCTGCTATTATAGAAACTTTGTTTAAGCGTAATTATATTCGTAAAGAACGAAAAAATTTATTAGCAACGCAGACGGGTATTGAACTGATTGCCATTATTCATGAGGAGTTGTTAAAATCAGCTGAATTGACAGGTATTTGGGAGAATAAACTTCGCAGGATAGAGCGTAATGAATATCGTGCTAAAGATTTTTTGGAAGAATTGAAACTTATGGTTGCGGAAATTGTAAACAAAGTAAAACATGACCAAGCAGTACGTTCAATTACGATACAAACGCCTTTAGGAGTGCAGGCGTCTAACACAGAGAAAGAGAAAAATGATACGATTACTAAGAAAGGGCGGAAGGTTAAAGAAAAAAAGAAAAATGAGGGTCTCTCTTCCAGAAAAGAAGATACACAGGGTAAAAGTATTCAAGTAATTCAATCAGAACCTATTTTGTGTCCGGTGTGTGGAAAAGGATATATTGTAAAGGGAAAAACTGCATATGGATGTTCAGATTGGAAAGATGGATGTAATTTTAGGCTGTCTTTTGATGAATATGGTGAAAATTTAGTAGATAGTGATTTAAAAATTATTGTACAGAAATTTAGGGATTCGATGGCAGGAGGCCTATCCTTGTTTCCCGAATAAATTGGATATATATGAGGACAATAGAATATTTTCCGGTGATAGATGAGAATGGAAACACTATTGGGAAAACTACGCGTTATGAGTGCCATAATGGATCGAAGATTTTGCATCCGGTTGTTCATTTACATGTCTTTAATGAGAAAGGAGAGTTGTTTTTGCAAAAAAGGTCAAAACAGAAGGATATACAACCAGGAAAGTGGGATACTGCTGTAGGTGGACATGTTAATTACGGAGAAAAAATTGAAGACGCACTTTATCGAGAGAGTCGAGAAGAATTAGGAATATTTGGTTTTGAGGCACAATTATGGTTCCACTATATTTTTGAATCAGATATAGAAAGGGAATTAGTTAATTCTTATCGTACAATATATAATGGAGTTATAATTCCTGATTTGGATGAGGTTACAGAAGGCCGTTTTTGGACTATTTCTGAGATAAAAAACTTTCTCAAACGTGATGTTTTTACTCCCAATTTTGAATATGAATTTTCATTGATGAAACTTTGATAGAAAATATAGTGAAGAACTTTGGATTTAGTTAACTTTTTCTTTGTTTGTTTCGTGCTGTTTTTCTTTGGCAACTAATGACAAAATGTGTTGAATGAATTGAATATGCTTTAATGGAAGAGATCTTGCAATGTTTTCTATCATAATAGAAATTTCCTCTAATGTAAAATTTGCGGCTCCTGTTACAGAGTGAGGCTTGTCGCAAATGAACAACCCATAATTTATATGCCTTTCTTCACATTTTTCTTGTAATTTCTTTAAATTATCTAATAATGCCTCTTCCATAGTGATGAAATAAGTAGTTGTCTTTTAGCTTACAAATTTGAAAGAGAAAAACACAGATGCTTATATCCTTAAAAATTTGTATATTAGTAAATACAAAACTAACAATTTAGTTTTGTATTTGTATATAAAATCAGTAGATATTTATTAGTTAAAGATTTTTTAACATGGCGAAAATAATTCGTACGAGCTATACTGGGGATAATTTTAGAGAGTTTCTCCAAAAAAGAGGGATTACTTATAAAGCTGCAGCTGCTGATTTAAAGATAGATAAGAATACTATTGGAAAAGCAGTTAGAGGCGGGAACTTGAATATTGGTGTTTTATTGAAAATCTGTAATCGGTATGGCTTGTCGATTGAAGATTTTTTTGAGAAAAAGGTTGTGTTAACGGATGAAAATGAAAACCAAGAAAATAGTTCAAGTGATTATCTAGAGCGTGAGGAATTTGTTTCTCAAACTTTTGCAGAACCTTCAGAAGAATATAAAACTTGTGAAAATATGCAGTTAATGTTTAAAGAGTTTTTAGCATTGTTAGATGGAGATTTGGAATCTTTAAAGAATAAGATTAGTGTTTTTATAAGTAAATTGGAAGAGCTGAAAGAATCCGATAAATAAAAATTACCTTCATAGTCGGTAAAAATTGTAGAGAGTATTTGGGAGTATCATTTTATTTAAATTGGATAGAAAGATTCAGAGTGCCGTTTTGTAGTACCTTCTGACGTCTTAATAATTATTTGCCGTCCTGTTAGTGTGTATTATTTTTGATATAGATATTTATTATTGTTCTTTTCTAAACTTTTCCTTGTTATACCACACTATTTGGATTTGTGTTGGTTTCGGAAAGGTGTTTTATTGTTTGTATTTTATTTTTTGGAAAAGGATTAATATTAAAATGTAAGTGTAAAAGATGATAGATATATTACACTTATCGATAGATTTTAGATTCTTGAAAAGATAAGGGGTTAAAATAGTTTGGGCTATTTCACGATTGATTTATAACAAATATAAGACCTTTAGAATTTGTTTGTTGGAAATTATGTTGGTATGAAAGAAAACGTTAGAAAGATAAAAATAACATACTTTAGGGTATGATTCATTTCAACCAAATATGTATATTGGGAAAATTCAAAAGGTAGTTTGTTTGAGATGGATATATATACAGAGATAATGGCTGCTTATAAAAATAGTATTAATGCTTTTTTTGTATATGACTGGATAATTATCAGTTTTGAAATTAGACTATTAAGTGTAAAATACTCTCAATAAAAAAGAACTCAAAGGGATATCCTTCTTTGAATTCTCTTTTATTGAGAGCAGATATTTTTAGAGTACACCTTGAGCCATCATTGCTTTAGCTACTTTCATAAATCCTGCAATATTAGCTCCCTTCACGTAATTTACATATCCATCGTTTTCTTTTCCATAACGGCAGCATTGGGAGTGGATATCAAACATGATCTGTTTCAGTCGAGCGTCAACTTCTTCTTTTGTCCAACTTAGCTTAATTGCATTTTGGGTCATTTCGAGACCGCTGACTGAGACTCCTCCTGCATTAGCAGCTTTGCCCGGAGCATATAAGATTTTTGCTTTCAAGAATTCGTCAATTGCTTCGGGAGTCGACGGCATATTAGCTCCTTCTGATACAGCTATACAGCCGTTTGCTAATAAAGCACGTGCGTCATCTCCATCTAATTCATTTTGAGTAGCACTCGGCATAGCAATATCACATTTTTCATTCCATGGACGTCCACCTTCAACATATTTGCAGCCAAATTCTTCTGCATATTCTTTAATACGTCCACGATAAAGGTTTTTAAGCTCAAATATGTACTTGAGTTTCTTTTCATCAATACCATCTGGATCGTAAATGTATCCGTTACTGTCAGACATTGTAACGACTTTAGCCCCTAAGCTGATCAATTTTTCTACTGTATACTGAGCAACATTACCTGAACCTGAAACTGTAACAACTTTGTCCTTAATGTCAATGTTACGAGTTTTTAACATTTCGAGAAGAAAATATACGTTACCGTATCCTGTAGCTTCTGGACGGATTAAAGAGCCTCCAAATTCAAGGCCTTTGCCTGTGAATGTTCCTGTGTTCTCGCGGGCAAGTTTTTTATACATGCCATACATATAGCTTACTTCACGTCCTCCTACGCCTATATCTCCAGCAGGAACGTCGGTTTCTGGACCTATGTGACGCCATAATTCGGTAACGAAAGCTTGGCAAAAACGCATAATTTCTGTGTCAGATTTCCCTTTTGGATTAAAGTCTGAACCTCCTTTTCCTCCGCCCATAGGAAGTGTTGTCAAAGCATTTTTGAATGTTTGTTCAAATGCAAGAAATTTTAAAATCGATAAATTTACAGAAGAGTGAAAACGAATTCCTCCTTTATATGGACCAATAGCGTTATTGTGTTGTATCCGGTATCCCATGTTGGTATGAACTTTTCCTTTGTCATCCATCCAAGTTACGCGGAATGAAAAAATGCGGTCAGGTATACAAAGCCTTTCAATTAGATTGAAACGGTCAAATTCAGGATGTTCATTATAAGCATCTTCAATTGTTGATAACACTTCTTCTACAGCCTGATGATATTCAGGTTCATTCGGAAAGCGTCTTTTCAGTTCGCTTAATACATTTTGTACATTCATTGTATTATTCTTTTTATATAGTTATAAGTTCTAATTGAATTATCATCTTTGATTCGGTTTGATATCAAAATGATATGTTTCTTTCATTTCGATGCAAATGTACAATAAATAATTTGATATTTGCAAGTATTTTTGTAATAAAAATAACAAATAAATAGTTTTTATTTGATTTCATGTCAAAATGCGCATTTTTATGCATTTATTTCTTCCTTTTGTTAAATGCAGAAAATAGGTAATGTTGTATAGTACAATAAATAAAAATGAGTATCTCTGTCAGAGATACTCCATTTTTATTTATTGTATCAAGATTCTAATTAGTCCTGATCTACTCCCCATTGTTGTTTTGCTAAACGTTTGTAGTTATTATAGCGCCATTTTGCATTTTCTTTGGCTGCTTGGAAGAGTTCTTCTGCTTCTTGAGGATATTGCTTCATTACTGATGCATAACGTACCTCACCTTTAAGGAAGTCTTCGAATTTATCCCATTGAGGCTCTTTGCTGTCCAGTGTGAATGGATTTTTACCTTCGGCTTCCAACATTGGGTTATAGCGCCATAAATGCCAATATCCGCATTCAACAGCTGCAGCTTCTTCAGCTTGTGCCTTACCCATACCTTTTTTCAAGCCGTGGTTGATACATGGTGCATAGGCAATAATAATAGAAGGACCGTTGTAAGCTTCTGCTTCACGGATAGCCTTTAAGGTTTGAGCTTGATCTGCACCCATTGCGATTTGTGCGCAATACACATATCCATAGGTTGATGCTATAAGACCCAAATCTTTTTTGCGTACACGTTTACCGGCTGCAGCAAATTTGGCAATTGCTCCTACAGGGGTAGCTTTAGATGCCTGCCCACCAGTATTAGAGTAAACTTCAGTATCTAATACTAGGATATTTACATTTTTACCGGATGCTAATACATGGTCAAGACCTCCAAATCCTATATCATAAGAAGCTCCGTCACCACCAATAATCCATTGAGATTTTTTGATTAAGAATTTAGACAAAGACGCTATTTCTTTACAAATATCACATTTATCAGCATTAGCTGTTACGATAGGAGTAATTTTGGCTTCAAGCTCAATAGAACGTTCTGTATTATCTTTATCTGCAATCCATTCTTTAAAAAGTTCTTTGGTTTCAGATGGACAATTATCGCTTTCTATGGCTTGATTCATTAGTTTAACAATACGTTCACGCATTTTTTCAACAGCGAGACTCATACCCATGCCAAATTCAGCGAAGTCCTCAAATAATGAGTTTGCCCATGCAACCCCGTGGCCTTTTTCGTTTGTAGTATAAGGTGTTGAGGGTATGGACCCAGAATATATAGAAGAGCATCCTGTTGCATTTGCAACCATTTCACGATCTCCAAATAATTGAGAAATTAATTTTACGTATGGAGTTTCACCACAACCAGAACAAGCTCCAGAGAACTCAAATAGTGGAGTGGCAAATTGTGAATTTTTTACATTAGCTTTGATATCTACTAGATGTTGTTTGCTCTTTACGTTATCAATACAGTATGTCCAATTGCTAGCTTCAGGCAATTGAGATTCAAGAGTTTTCATTGCTAGAGCTTTGCCATTCTTGTTACCGGGACATACATCGACACAATTACCACAACCTAAACAGTCTAAGACGTCTACTTGCATGCGGAATGTCATACCGTCAAATGCTTTACCTACGGCCTTTATAGACGGGAAGTTTGCTCCAGATTGCTCTGTTGCATCAAGTACAAATGGGCGGATTGAAGCATGTGGACAAACATAAGCACATTTGTTACATTGGATACAATTTTCAGGTGTCCATTCTGGAACAAATGCTGCTACACCGCGTTTTTCGTATTTAGCAGTACCTTGTGGCCAAGTTCCATCTTCGATTCCTTTAAATGCAGAGACAGGAAGAAGGTCCCCATCTTGAGCATTGATTGGGCGTACTACTTCATTGATGAATGCTGGATCATTATTTGCAATGATTTCATCATCAGGTAGATTAGCCCAACTTGGGTCTACAGTCAGTTGTTTATATTCACCACCACGGTCAACTGCAGCATAATTTTTGTTTACAATATCCTCTCCTTTTTTTCCGTAAGATTTTACGATGAACTTTTTCATTTGTTCGATAGCCAAATCAACAGGAATTACTCCTGTAATGCGGAAAAATGCCGATTGTAATATGGTATTGGTACGATTACCTAATCCTATTTCTTGGGCAATTTGAGTTGCATTGATATAGTAAACAGAGATATTTTTTTGAGCAAAATAGCGTTTTACTTTATTAGGTAGATGTTTTGCTAATTCTTCTTCGCTCCAGATTGTATTCAGTAAGAATGTACCATTTTCCCGTAAACCGCGTGTTACATCATACATGCGAAGGTATGCTTGTACATGGCAAGCTACGAAATTAGGAGTATTTACTAAATAAGTAGAACGTATAGGACTATCGCCAAAGCGTAAATGAGAACAAGTGAAACCTCCAGATTTTTTTGAGTCATAAGAGAAGTAAGCCTGGCAGTGTTTGTCTGTATTATCTCCAATGATTTTTACAGAGTTTTTATTTGCCCCTACAGTGCCATCTGCACCCAATCCGTAAAATTTAGCTTCAAACATGCCTTCTCCTCCAAGAGCAATTTCTTCTTTTTGAGGTAAAGATGTGAAAGTTACATCGTCAACGATACCGATAGTAAAGTTATTTTTAGGCATTGGTAATGCTAAATTCTCAAATACAGAAAGAATTTGGGCAGGAGTGGTGTCCTTAGAGCCTAATCCATAGCGTCCACCTACAATCTCTGGAGCGTTTTCTTGTCCGTAGAATACATCTTTGACATCAAGATATAATGGCTCACCAGTTGCACCTGGTTCTTTGGTTCTGTCAAGGACTGCAATTTTCTTGGCTGTTTTGGGGACTGCAGCTAAGAAATGTTTTGCAGAGAATGGACGATATAGATGTACTGATACTAATCCGACTTTTTCACCTTTAGACATGAGATAGTCTATAGCTTCACGAGCTGCTTCTGTAACAGAGCCCATGGCAATGATTACGCGGTCGGCATCTTCTGCTCCATAGTAGTTGAATAATCCGTATTTGCGGCCGGTAATTTTGGATATTTCGTTCATGTATTCTTCAACGATAGCAGGAACAGCTTCGTAGTAACTGTTACATGATTCTCTGTGTTGGAAGAATGTATCCGGATTTTCAGCCATACCGCGTGCCACTGGTTTTTCCGGATTTAATGCGCGGTCACGGAATTCTTGTAGAGCTTTTTGATCTATAAGCGGAGCTAAATCTTCGTTTTCAAGCATTTCGATTTTCTGTATTTCATGAGAAGTACGGAAACCGTCAAAGAAATTAACGAAGGGAACTCTTGCTTTGATCGTAGATAAGTGTGCTACTCCTGCCAAGTCCATAACTTCCTGAACTGAACCTTCGGCTAACATAGCAAAGCCTGTTTGGCGTGTAGACATTACATCTTGGTGGTCACCAAAAATACAAAGAGCGTGAGATGCTAATGTACGAGCCGAAACATGAAATACACACGGAAGAAATTCACCGGCAATTTTGTACATGTTCGGGATCATTAGTAGTAGTCCTTGAGAGGCCGTGTAGGTGGTTGTTAATGCACCGGCTTGCAATGAACCGTGAACGGCTCCTGCAGCTCCTGCCTCTGATTGCATTTCCTGCACTAATACAGTTTCGCCGAAGATGTTTTTGCGTCCTGCGGCAGCCCACTCGTCTACATATTCTGCCATAGTAGAGGAGGGTGTGATGGGGTAAATAGCAGCTACTTCGCTGAACATATACGAGATATGAGCTGCTGCCTGATTACCGTCACAGGTTAACATTTTTTTTGTTTGGTCATATTCTAAATTATATTTGAAAATTTGAGAATCTCGTTACTTAAATCAATATAAAAAGCCGAAGAGCCAGAGTGGAATTTTATTTTCGTATCCAGTTTCTATCATATCCACGGCATAATATAAGTCTGGGTTAGCCCTTCTTCGGATATTTTCCCCTTCAATTCTGAAATTATATTTTTGATTCACCAAAAATTGAGCATTTCGTTCTCCTTTGTTCAACCGGTTATCCTTATGCAGGATATTGTAGAAGAATGTTTCTCTTACCGCTTGTTCTCCTACTTGAGAAGGACGCATCGGATACATGAGATTTGTATTATGCATATATACCATTGCAGGTTTTTTCGGAAATTCTTCATTAATTGGATAAAGCATATTGATAAGCCGTGCATCTTTTAAATATTTTATATAATTTACTACTGTGGCTCTTGATGTTTGTATTTCTTTACTCAATTGACTTACATTTGGAGCACAAGGAGCATTTATCGATAGTAAGTAAAGTAATTTTCGTACTTTAGGTAAATATGTAAGTTCTATTTGTTTTAAGAATAATATATCTACCTCCATCATCATATTTATGGTTTTTATCAGGTTTTCAGAAAAATTGCGTTTTTCTAAAAAAAACGGATAAAATCCATGGTGCAAATAATCTTGGAAATATGCTAAAGGTTTTACCTTGCTGCATATGTCTTCGGCTATCTTTGTATGATTATCTAATAGTTCTTCTAATTTGAATGAGGGGAAATCTGTCCCAGCCATTAAATTTAAATATTCTCGAAATGAGAAACCTCTTAAGTTGTATGAGTCTACTAATCCTGAAAGTACCGGGTTTTCCTCTTTTAGTCGCATGACAGACGAACCGGTAAACACAATTTTTAATTCAGGAAAATTATCATAGCAATATTTAAGTTCATTAGACCAATTGGGATATTTAAAAACTTGATCAATAAGCAGAGTTTTACCCCCTTTTACTCGAAATTCATCTGCAAAATCGGCTAATGTTCGTTCAGTAAAATATAAATGGTTTAAATTTATGTATAGACAAGATCTGTCAGTACCGAAATTTTCTTTTGCATATTGAAGGAGGAATGTAGTTTTACCTACTCCCCGGCTTCCTTTTATTCCTATAAGCCGGTTATCCCAGTTAATTTCTTGCATCAATTCTCTTTTAACCGGAGAACTGGTGTGCTCAACCAGATATTTGTGTGTCCTAAAAAATGCTTCCACTTCACAATATTATAATGCGGCACAAATGTATATAAAAAATACAATTTTGCAAAGTAGAGATTACAATTTATACTCTTTTTACTAATTATTTTTTATGTGAAAGGTCTCCATTTTGTAAAAATGTATTTTTCGCTGTGAAGATACAACTTTTTGTTATTATTTAAAATAGAAAAAGTTTTGGAGAGGCTATTTATATGTACATAAAAAACACTTCATATTTTTTGTTCTCAAAGTATGAAGTGTTTTTTAAAAAAGAACAGTTTTTATTACAGCATAAAAACTGTTTTAATTTTTTTTACATTTTTTT
>JTDA01000001.1 GCA_000803105.1 Coprobacter secundus | reverse complement strand
CACGGCAGAGAGAAAGTCCATGAAGCCCTCGAACACGAGGCACTCGTCAGCCGGGATGTCATTCGCCTTTACCAGTGATACAGACTTCGGAGGTATGCAACCCTTGAAATATCGGCTTCTGACTTCATAGCCACCTGCCATGTTCGGAAAGCCAACGGCAAAATACCGTTTCCCACGCACACCGTAGTTCAAGCGGCAGCAGTGACGGGATGCGATGGCGTAAGGGATGCCCCGTTCCTCTAAATACTCCGTCAGCAGTGAGCGGAGCAGCGGAGCGACCTCCACATCCTCAAAAACGGATTCGGTCGGCTTCGAGAGATAGACGGGCTTTTCCCATCCGGCAACCGTCATATTGGCGGCTTCCGCTATGAACTTCGCTTGCTTCATGAAGTCATCGCTTTGCAGAAACTCCCCGGCAAGCGTGAAGATGTCGCCGCCCTTGCCCAAACCGAAGTCGTACCAGAGCTGTTTCGCCACGTTCACACGGAAAGAGGATGTGCGCTCGCCCCTGTACGGGGCAAGATACCACAGCTCGTTACCGCTCCTTCTGACAGGCTCATGCCCCAGCCGTGCGAGAAAATCCGCAAGCGGCATCCTTCTGACAGCATCTATTTCCGTCCTTTCCATGCCCGTGTCAGTTGATGATGAACTTGATACCGACCCCGAACTGCGTGTGGAACTTCCGTGTGTCGCCACCCCAAAGGCAACGCTCCCGCAGGTTGGCAAGCAGGGCGATACGGTCTGCCACGTAACACTCCACATCGAGCGTCAGCGCACCGCCGTAGATGAAGGCGTCCCGGTCGTGCAGCGTGGAGCCGTCATGCAGCACCTTCTTCCCCCAATTTACCGCCTCATATCCGGCGAGAGCCGAAGCCCCGGCATAGACGAAAACAATCTTTCGGGCGTCCGACAGTATCTTGAAGTAATAGCCGCCCTCCGCCGTGAACTGCGCCACGGGTATCTTGGTGTCCTTGTAGGGATTGTTCTTCAACAGGTATTCGCCACCGAACACCCACTTGTTCCCCTTCTTCGTGTAGGTGGAGAGAGCCGCCCCGAAGCTGTACCCGCCGTCCTTGCCGCCGAGATTGAAGCCGTCCGCCATGTCCGCCCTCACCTCGATGCCCTGCATCTTCGGCAGACACCGCTGGGCGTGCGCCTGCCCTGTAAAAAGGGCAAGCGACGCGATGATTATTGCGATGTACTTTCTCATGGTCAGCGTACTTGAAGTTCGTTGATGGTACCCGCGCGTACCAAATCCTCGTTCTCAATCACGAAGGACTGGTGACGGCCGCCGTTCTTCTCGTTCAATTCCACCACGAGGCACTTGTCATCGGGGATGGTGAACTTCGCCATCGTGAAGACCGTGCGCTCGCTCTTTTTGCCCGGCACGAGGGTGGCGTAGTTCTGCGCGCGGAGCGGCAGAATAATCTGCTCCTGCACGGCAGTACGCTTCGCAACCTTCTTGTCCACGATTTTCCAAGTGATGTAGTCCACATCGAAAGGCACGTTGCTCTGGTTCTTTATCTCCGTGTGGAAATAAAGCAAGCCGTTGTGCGTGTAGATGCCTTTCAACAGGTATTGGATGCCGAAACGCTTGCAGCCGATATGCTTCACCTCGCGCTTGTTCTGTTTGTGGATGGACTTCATGATAAGGCGCACCAGCATCGGGCTTTCGCTGCCCAGCTCTTTCAGATAGATTTCCTGCGCGTTGTTCGGGCGGTTCACCGTGCTGCCGTCATGGATGAAGTCGCACATCTCCACGTTGAGCAACAGCGGTTCGGCGGCGTACTTCACGTTGAAGGTGTAGAAACTGCCGTCCTCCGTGATGACGGACATATTCGTTTCGTTGGGAAAATTCCTTACGGTAGCCTTCACACGGATGATGTTCTCCGCTCCGTCGGCTTTCCCGGCAATCAGGTCGGGCGAGCCTAAATCGACATAGCGCACCTCCGCCGGAAAAATGACGTGGACGGTCTTGTCGTAGGTCACTTCCAGACCGTGCGGCGGTATCATGCGGTCGAAGGTCAGCTTGCGTGACAGCCCGTGATATAGGTCGCCGTCCGCCTCCTTCTGCGGATAGACCTCCTTCGTCAAGGTCGGTTGTTCACTTCCGTTGGTCGTTTCAACGGTTACATTCTCCTGCGCGTTGGCAGTTATGATGCCCATAGCGAGGGCAAACATGATGATTACTTTTCTCATTACTTTTGGATTTTAGTGGTAATTTTTATTGTTTTCAATATTTTTCTTGGTAAAGCATGACCCTGTACCCGGCTTTCAGATGCACCTTGACGGTTCGCATCTTTTTGGCGATGTACTGGCTCGTGCCTTGTATCAGCCCCTTGCCCAAGTCGGAGGCGAGCTGCGCCCCGGCATTGGTGGAGATGTTGATGCTGCTTCCCAGCGAGCCGCCCATGTTGGCGGCGACCTCCCGGACGGCGTTCATTTCCATCGAATTGGGAATGAAGATACCGGGCTGCCCGTCTGTGTCATACACCGCCAGTTCCACCGGTATGATCGTACCCGCGTACTCCAGCGAAGTAATTTCAATATCGAGCCGTTCGCCCTGAATCTTTGCCGTGCCTACCACCACCGCATTACGGGGGATGATTTTGTCCGCCACCGCCATTGGCTCCAGCAGCCGGAGTTTGACAGCTTGCCCGTCCGTCACACTCTGCGCCCCATAGATGCACGCCGAAATGGTGTTTTTGTCCGATACGGTCGTGACCCCCACCGCCGTATTGAAACTGCGGTTACGCTCCTGCGAGAAGGAGGCGACAAACTCAGCGTTGCTCATCGGCTGTGAGAGCGAGGACACCACCTGATGCGTTACCTGCCTGACAGGTGCAGCCGTGTTCTTTCCGGCTTTCTGCACGGGGTAAGGCTCTGCCGCCTGTCCAACAGGTGGCTGTGTGCCGTTTTGTCCGCCCATGTACTTCGCCGCCAGCTCGTAGGACTTCTCCATGAGTGCCACTTGGTCATCCATAGCGGACGCCTTGCCCTTCTCGCATTCCAATTCCGATTCCAGCGAGGCGATGCGCTCCAATAGTTCGTCCATTTCCGCGTTGTCGTTCTTCGGCTGCTCGTAGAAGTTGCCGAGCGTGGCATTGAGGTCGCGGTAGGCGGCTGCGGAGGATTGGATGGTTTTCGGAGCGGATGATGTTGCTGTTGCATCTTCCGCATTTCCGGGATTGGCAAGGTCGAAGTCCCTGCCGCCGTCCGCTTCCGCCACCTCGCGGTCGAACATATCGCCAAGCTCCTGCATGGCGCGGCTGCGGTTTTCCTGCCGTTCCTCCATCGCCCCCTGTTCGTAGGCTTTCGCCTTGTCGCCGATGATCTGGCGGTTCGCCTTGTCCGCATCGGGCATTTCGATGTTGTAACCACCCGTTCCCGGTTGCTGCTCCTTGTCGGAAGACGGGGCGAATATCAGCCACATCACCCCGATAAATACCAGCACCATAGCGGGCAGTACTATCATTTTCTGACGTTTCAGCCTTTGGGCTTCGGTCAGCGGCTTGCGCTCCTTCTTCGGTTTCCCGTTGTCGGGAGCCGCCGTGTTCTCGTTTTTAGGTTCATTCTTCGTCTGCTCCATATAAATAAGGTATTACATTATGATTGTTGTCCGGCTTTGCGGACAGTTCCACCTGTCCGGCATGGTTTGTTACTATCCGGCTGCCGTCATTCCTGCCAATGTCATAGACGGCTTTGCCGAAGGTGTAGAGGGCAAGCACCGCGAAGGCGGCGAGCATCGCCAGCACGATGCGCCTGCGTGTTTTCGGGGGCAAGCCGTCCAGATAACCTTTGAGCCTTGCCACCAGCATTTTCTTTTTGTCGTGGAGCATCCAGTACGCACGCCAAAATGATTTCCTGATTTTCTTCATGTCCGTTACCTTTTGATGGTTTGTAAATCCTTGTTCTCGATGATGGTGAATCCCTCGATGGTGAAACCGTTGGGATTGTCGTCCGAACGGGACGAGTTCAAGAGGCGGCACGTGGTCACGAGGCTGCGCTCGGTGACGTTGCTTTGCCGGATGATCTTCTGTGTGGCGTAGGTCACGGCACGGTAGGGATAACCGTTGAAGTCGCATACCACGCTGTCCACCTTCAGCACTTGGTTGATGTTCCCGGCGATAATGCGGTTGTAGTACCCTTTCTCGGCAAAGTCCGAATAGTAGTTGTACACACTTTTGTCCGCTAATAGCAGGGCGCGTTTCACGTTATGCTCTATCGCGCTCTTTTCGGGCGAGAGCGTGAAGAACAGCTCGTGGAAACGACGCACGTGTTCCCTTGCCTCCGCCGGACGGTTCTGCGACAAGTCCTGCGAGAGAGCCAGCATCAGCGACTTGCCGTTGTCCAGCACGTAAATCTTTTCCCGTTGCCGCTCTGCGAAGCGGTAGGAACTCCACACGCTCCATACCGTTATCACGGCGCACAACGAGAGGAAGACGATACCGAACAGGCGTATCTGCCTGAACGATGATTCGATGTTTTTGAGTGACTTAAATTCCATTGTTTTTTATTCGTTTTTAATTGTCAGTTGATTATTTCAGCAGTTTCCCGGCACGTCCGACCATGTTGCCTGCGGCTGCACCCGCCACGCTGCCCGCCATGCTTCCTGCTCGTCCTGCCGTCTGGTTCACGTTGCGACCGTAGCTTCCCATGCCTCCGGCTTGGATAATCCAGCCTGCCACCGTCGGGATGGTGAAGTAGCCGATGATTCCTATGATCATGAAGACGATATACACACCGTCGCTCGAATCCAGCGAGAAGTTCGGGTCAGCCTGCATACGCTCGATGTCGCTTTGCAGCATCAGCACCTGAATCTTCGCCAGTATGGTGCTGAACATATCCGACACGGGCAGCCACAGATAAACCTGTATGTAGCGGCATATCCACTGTGTGAGTGTACTTTGAAAGCCGTCCCACACCGATATGGCGAAGGCTATCGGACCGAGTATCGCCAGCACCACGAGGAAGAACGTGCGGATGGTATCTATCACGAGGGCGGCGGCTTGGAACATCAGTTCCAGTATCTCGCGGAAGAAGTCGCGGATGCCCTTCTTCATGTTGTACATCCCGCGCTCGATATACATCCCCGCCATCGTCACCATGTCACCGGGTGACCAGCCCAGTTCCTCCAGCTGTTTGTCAAACTCCTCGTTCGACACAAGGTAGGCGGTTTCGGGGTTGCGCATCATCGCCTCGTATTCCAGTTTGTCTTTCTGCTCACGGTACTGGTTCATGTCCAGCGTTTCCGCCTCCAGCATCTTTGCCGTGCCCTGCACGACGGGCGACATGACACTGTTTATCGTGCCTAATACCACCGTCGGGAAGAACATGATGCATAAGCCTATCGCAAACGGGCGCAGCATGGGGAACACGTCTATCGGTTCGGCTCTCGCCAGCGACTGCCACACCCGGTAGGCGACGTAGAACAGCGCACCCAGCCCGGCGATGCCTTTCGCCACGCCCGCCATGTCCCCGCATAGCGGCATCATCTGTTCGTAGAGCGA
The DNA here is from genome assembly GCA_000803105.1 of Coprobacter secundus. Taxonomy (GTDB): domain Bacteria; phylum Bacteroidota; class Bacteroidia; order Bacteroidales; family Coprobacteraceae; genus Coprobacter; species Coprobacter secundus. The sequence goes on along the minus strand of JTDA01000001.1, from coordinate 492,765 downwards.
GCGCAGAATCTGGTGAAGGTTGTCGAAATTCATAGGCTACCAGTATCTTTCGTTCATGTTCCCGTACAGCCCCATGATGCGGTCGAGGTCGTTCTTCTTTTTCGCACGCAGGTAGCTCACGCTGATGTTCTTGTTGGTGTAGTAGCTCACAAGGTTGCGGTAACGCTTCATCTTGGAGTAGCAGCGTTCCACCACGTCCATGCGCTCCTTGTCTGTCATGGAGAGCGTGGTGATGTTCACCACATTCTTCAGTTCCGTCAGCACGTCGTTGGATTCCTCCAGCAGTTTCGTGTAGCCGAAAGCGATGGCTCCCAGTTCCTCCACCGTGAAGTTATCGTCACGCATCATCCTCTGGAAACTGGTCACATAGGTGTCGGTGATGTCACCCACCATCAGGATGGTTTGCTGCACCTTCCGGGCGTCCTTTACCAGATTGTTCACGGATTTGAGTGCGTCATAATACTTCTTGCCCTGCTCGTAAATCTTCACCGTCTCTTGAAAATTTTTTATCATATTCTGGGCGGTCGTGGAAGTGTGTACCACGTTCTTGGAGGTGTTCACGATGCTCTGCGCGATGTTGGACGGGTCTATCACCGCCCACTGTGCGCTTGCCCTGCCGACTGCAAACAGGCACAGGCAGATGGCTAATGTTATTCTTGTTCTCATGTTACTTTGGATTTTAGTGGATTTCATTATTTATTGCTCGCCTATCGGATGGTCCGGTTTCGGGTTCACGCGCACATAGTCCCCGTTGGGCGAGAAGGTCAGGATGTCCGTCGCCTCGTTGTAGGACACGTCGATACGGAATCCGGTGTTCATGAACAGGTTGCCGTTCTCCTCCTGCAAGAGATAGGTTTCCGGTTTCAGCTTACGGCGCAGACCGCTCCGCTTGAATACTGTTACCTTATAGGCTTCGCCCTCCTTGTAGATAAGCACGTCGGGCTTTCCCTCAACGCTCTCCCAGTTCCCGCAAAGCAGGTCGCGGCGGTTGTCCACAGTTTCGCAGGATTGCAGTATCATGACTGCCAGCCCGATTAAACACTTGCTGACTTGCAGCATTTTCGTTCTTGATATACTCATACACATTTTCTTTTTTGGTTGATGAATCTGTTTCTATTATTTCTTGTTTCTCCGCCTTTCGGCAAGCTGCCGGATGGCGGCTTCGATGTCGCCGCCCAGCTGCTCCGCCAGACGGTAAACCTCCACCTTCTCCGTTTCTTCAGTGGTGTACGCCAGATACTCTTCAGCACTAACTTCGGTGGCATAGACCGCCGACTGCGTGCCGCCCAGTCCGATCCAGACTTCCTTGTAGAGCCTTGACGGGTTGTTCGCCATGTTGATGGAGAGTATCTGCGACTTCTCCTTCTCCGTCAGACCCAACAGGGACTGTATGGCATCAAACTTGTTCATGTACTTCCGCTGGTCGAGAAGTATCTTGCAGTCGGAGTTATTGATGATACTCTCCTTGACCACGGGCGAGGAAATGATGTCGTCCACCTCCTGCGTCACCACGATTGCCTCCCCGTAATACTTGCGCACGGTCTTGTACATATAGCGCAGGTACTCAGCCATGTTCGCCGAAGATAGAGCCTTCCAAGCCTCTTCCACTATCAGCTGTTTCCTTACGCCTTTCAGACGGCGCATCTTGTTGATGAAGGCTTCCATGATGATGATGGTCACGACCGGGAAAAGCTCGCGATTTTCCTTAATACTGTCAATCTCGAAAACAATGAACCGTTTGCCGAGCAGGTCGATGTTCTCCGTGGAGTTGAGCAGGAAGTCGTAGCGTCCGCCCCGGTAATACTGCCGCATGGTGGTGAGCATATTGTCGATGTTGAAGTCTGACTTCTCCACCTTTATCTCACGTTCCGCCAGTTCGCGGCGGTAGTCGTCGCGCATATACTCGTAGAAGGTGTTGAACGAGGGGACGATGCTCCTGTCAGCCCTGATACGCTCAATATAGGCGTTCACCGCACTGCCCAGTTCGCCGCTTTCCGTCTTCGTCACTTTGTCGTCCTCCGACTTCCAGAGCGTCAGCAGCAGCGTCTTGATGCTGTCCTTTTTCTCCACGTCGAACACGTAATCATCGGTGTAGAACGGGTTGAACGAAATCGGTTTCTCCTCCGTGTAGGTGAAGTACACGCCGTCCGCCCCGTTTGTTTTGCGCCGGATCATCTCGCACAAGCCCTGATAGGAGTTTCCCGTGTCCACCAGTACCACATGCGTACCCTGCTCGTAGTATTGCCTCACGAGGTGGTTCATAAAGAAGGATTTGCCGCTGCCCGAAGGACCCAACACGAACTTGTTGCGGTTCGTCGTGATGCCCCGCTTCATCGGCAGGTCGCTGATATCAAGGTGCAACGGTTTTCCAGTGAGCCTGTCCACCATCTTGATGCCGAAGGGCGAGAGCGAGCTGCGGTAGTTGGTTTCCTCCGTGAAAAGGCATACCGCCTGCTCGATGAAGATATGGAAACTCTCTTCCGCCGGGAAGTCCGCCGCATTGCCGGGCATCGCCGCCCAGTAGAGTGTCGGGCAGTCGATGGTGTTGTGGCGCGGTACGCACTCCATACTCGCCAGCTGGCTGCCTACATCGTTCTTGATATGCTTCAGTTCCTCCGCGTCATCGCTCCATGCCATGACGTTGAAGTGCGCCCGTACCGAGGTCAGCCCGTAGGAATGGGCTTCGTTCAGGTACTGGTCTATCCACTCGCGGTTGATGCTGTTGCTCCGGCTGTATCGGGAGAGCGACTGCATATTCCTCGCGGACTTCTCGAACTTCTGCAAATTTTCCTCGCTGTTGTCGATAATCACATACTGGTTGTAGATGTGGTTGCAGGAGAGCAGCAGCCCCACGGGGGAGGCGAAGGAGAGGCGGCAGTCCGAGCGGTCGGTGGAAAGTTTTTCGTACCGGATGTCGGTAGCTACCTTTCCGGGCATATCCTCCGCGTCGGAGAGGGTGTGCAGACACAGGCGGTTGTCGCCGATGCGCATTTCCTTTGCCGAGAGGTCGATGTCCTGCAAGGTCGTGTCGCCTTCGGGCATGAGCGAGAAGTAACGCTCTATCAGCCCGGCAGACTTCTCCGTCCCGACAAGCTCGTCGGTGGAGAAGCGGCGCAGCCTGACAAAGCCGCTGTCGTTCATGATGCGCTCGAACTGTTCGGCGGCTTCCATGAACTTCCCGGCGGTTTCCTTATCCAGCTCCTTCGGGATGATATGCCCCCGGCACAGCGTACTGAAGTTGCTCTGCATCCGGTTACGCTCCTTTGTCGTCTTGGTCAGGTAGAGGTAGCAGGAATGTTTCAGGTACGGACGCTCGTTGAAGTGGCGTTCAAAAGAGCGGCTCAAGAAACTCATGTCGTCCTTCTGTAGCTCCGGCTTGTAGCGTTCCTTGATGAACCAGTCCTGCTTATGCACGACGCAGAAGTCCGGCAGCACCTTGATAGCCTTGCACCAGCAGCCGTGTATCGCCTCGTACTCCGCGCCCGTCACGGTATAAAGCTCCGGCAGTTCCACCTCGAAAGCCACCGTGATGTCGGCGTCTTTGGAAATGATGCAGCCATGCTCCACCGCCAGCAGCGGGAACTTGTTTTCCAGTGTTGTCATTTTGGATGTATTTCTCATGTCGTTTCTTCCTTTCGTTGCCGTTTGAATAATCGGGTGATCCGCCGCCGGTTGATAAGGTATCGGGGATGGCTCCTTGCCGCTCCCAATTTCATCAGCCCGTGTTCGCCGTACCGGGCGTTCAGCGCGAAGGTCTGCCATACGAGGACGGAAGACGATGCCGCGCCGAAGCCGATACATATCCACTGGTCGATGCCGACCATGTAGAGTATGACGAACAAGACGAAGAGAGCCAGCAGACCTCCGCAGAAGATGAAGAGGTACTGAGCCTTCAAGCCCTTGAACTCTACCGGACGGCCGATACCCTTGTTTATCGGGTATTCAGCCATACATTGTTTATTAAAGGAAGAATGAACGCAGGATGGTGGCGGCGACAATCAGGAAGATGCAAGCCCCGAACCATGAGGCGGCTGTCTTGCTCGTGTCGGGGTCGCCGGACGAGAACTTGCCATAGACTTTCACGCCGCCGATAAGCCCGACCACCGCGCCGATGGCGTAAATTAATTTCGTGCCTGGGTCAAAATAGCTTGAGACCATAGAGGTGGCTTCGTTGATGCCTGCCAGACCGTTTCCTTGTGCGAAAGCAGAAGCGGTTGCGGCAATCATGAGTGCCGCAGAGATGATGAACTTTTGTCTGATGTTCTTGTTCATAAACTGTTCTTTTTTTTGTGCCGTCCAAAGGGTGGATAGTCCTTTTTCGGGCGGTTGATACTTGATTACTTTACTTTGGTTTTAGTGGTAGCCCGTTTGTTTCTACGGACTTGGGGCTGTCCGTTGCGGGTTGGCTGTACCTTGTACTGCCGTGCGCATGGTTGATGCCGTCTTACGTTTTCATTTCCACTCTTTTTTAGTCGTTATACATAGTCCCGAATATTGAACTCGTCAATGTTGTCGGGTACGGTAAATTCCTTTTTCGGTTTCTTCAGCCGGACTTCGATAAGCCCCTTGATGCGGATGCTCATTTCAGTTGAGCCGGACATCAGTTTCTCGTACAGTTCCGTTCCTTCCATATCGGAGAAGACCTTTGCCGCACGCTCACATTCCTTCTTTGTCGCTTCCGGGTTCTTGGCAGCCCTGACCGCATCGTCTATCTCGTCAAAACTGCTCCCCGTAGCTCTTGGTGTGTCGGGCGTTCCGTCCTCCGGTTCATCCTCCCCGAACTCCAGTTCCGAAGGCGGGATGCTCGTGAAGGTTTCATCGAGTTTTTCCTCCGGGACTTGTGCCGGACGGGACACGGTTTCCGTGTTTCCATCGTCAAAAGTAGCCTCTTCCTCCGACAGCTCAATGCCTTTTTCCGAAGTGGCGGCTTCTTGCATCGGTATGGCAGCGGTTGTCCGGGTTGATGCCATCTTGAAACGGCTTTTGCCGATGATGTCCGATGTTTCTGCGGGAGGTGTTTCCCGTATCATTTCCTGCTTTACCTCCGTGCCGCCCAATGACCGCCATAGCCCGGCAATGCCTTTAAGGAAGCGGACGAATCTCGTTTCCATGATGCGGTCGTAGAGCAGCAGGAACAGGAACCATAGGTTGCAGCCGACCGATACGGTCAGGAGAATCATCGTCATGCTCATAAATCTATTCTGGGGAGTGCGTTCAACATACGGTTCAGTTCGTCACGGTGTGTACGGAGAAACTCGCGTACCACGTTCTCAGTGAAGTCGGCCATTGTGACTTCACCATCACCCAGCCAGCGGACAATCATGGCAACCTTGTCATGGGTCTCTTTGCTGATGGACACTTGTTTTCCTTCCCTTGCCTTGAAGCCTGATTTTTTCAGGAAGGCGCGATAATCATTCTTTTTTCTACTCATTTCTTTTTCTTTTTGATGATTAAAATACTGCGTCGTAATTCCGGGCGTAAAGGCTCTTTATCGCCTCTTCGCACTGGTTGAAGTGGTGTGTAAGCACATGGTCGATATAGGCGGACAGCGATAATCTGTCATGCCCGATTACACGGGTTATGCGCATGATGCGGTCGTGATACTCCGGGCGCACGTATGCCATCTTCCCCTCGCGTGCCTTTACTTCGGGTTCACGGATGAAAAGCCGTTCATAGTCCTTTTCTCCGCATTTGCCGCTTACCGGCACGGGCGACAGGATTTCCACACTCGCCTGCACTTGGGCAAGCATACCTCCGCCGTCATGGTGCGGACTTCTGTTTTTCTGGTTCTTTTCCTGATTCATATCCATATTCATATTAAATCTTCACGTTGTTTCTTGTACAGTTCGTTTATTTTCTCCTTGTGCTGTTCCAGATGTTGGCGCAACACGGTGTCCACGTAGCCGCCTACCGATATTTCCCGTCCGGCGATGTCGTTCACGATTTTAAGAATCTTGCTGTGTACGTCGCGGCTGATATAGACGCACTGGCGTGTCTTTATCTCGTTGCGGCGGAGGAACAGACCGGAATAGTCGTCCTCCTGCCGTTTGCGGCGGGCGGTGTCTTTCTGCACCTTCTCCCTTGACGGGGATGCCGTGGGCGGTGGTTCCGTTTCCGGGACGCTCTCTTCTTCGGGGGCAGGCACGGGCGGCTCCTGTGCGCGGTACAGGGTCCCGTCCTGCTTGCGTCTGCCGATGGAGGCTATCAACAGTTCCTCGTCGATGCCTTCGGTGTTCACTTTCCTGCTGCCCATGCTCATTGAGGTTTGATGATACGGCTTATCTCTTCCGAGAACTCACGGATGCCGCTCCCTTTCAGCAGGGATGCGTCCATCGGGAAGATGGTCGAGCGGAAAACGCTCTTGCGCTCTTCCGAGAGGTCGCGCCGGAACTTCTTGCTGTCGGGCAGGCGGGTGGACAACACCGACAGCCCCATTTCGGCAATCACATCTTCATACAGGTCGTACAGCCCGTTCTTCTCCCTGCCGTCCACCATCGTCCAGAACAGGTATAGCCCCTTTGTTTTCGCCTGTCCCGTCGTCATGAGGTTGTCACGGAACATCACGGCGAATTGCAGGGTGCTTTCCACGACGAAGCGGTCGGCACTCATGGGCGCGAAGATGTAATCCATCTGTGAGAGGGTCTTTACCACGCCGTTGCTTTTCAGCGTTCCCGGCATATCGAAGAACACGATGTCCGGTTTCGCATCTTCTTCGGCAAGCATCCTTTCGGCATCGTCAAGGGCGTTGAGGGCATCGCTTGCAATGACCGGATAGGCGTTCTTTTTTATTTTGCGGAAGTGGTCACACGCGAGTGCCTTGAAATAGAGGCTCTCGTCGATAAGTTTCGTTTCACGTTCGCGCAGCCCGTGGATGCTGTGCTGCGGGGCGTCGCAATCTATGACGGCAACATTGTGACCTTGCACGTTGTGGAGGTAGCTGGCGGCAAGAGCCGTGACGGTCGATTTTCCGATACCTCCCTTTTGTGTTGCGAATGCAACGAAGATTTCATTACTCATGGTTCTATTGCTTTTAATGGTTGATGAATTGTTTTCCTGTTCCTGTACGGAAGCGGTGATATACATATCGGCGTCCGTGAAACACTGACAGATTGGTCCGTCACGTATCCGCTTCAATGGTGAAGCTGGGATTCGGATAACCGATGAATGACGGCATTGCGTCATGAAGTCATTGAATCCATAAATCACCGCGTCACTGGAAAACCGGCTATCCGACGGTTCGGATATTCGGTTTGGCAAATATCCGCCGAAGCGGTTTGCCGGGTATCTGAAAGTTCCTTTTTCCATATCTTCAAATCGTTCGTTTCTTGAATCATGCTGCAAATAAACAAGGATATTTTTGAATCCGTATCACTTCTCCGGCAAGTGGCAGCACGTTGCGTCGGTTGGCATTGATTGTCCGGGTCAAGCCTCTGTCCGATACCGCGTTAAGGGCGTAACTTTGCACCCGAACGGCAGGGTTCGCCACAGGTGGCGCAGCCCGGAGTTTGAAAGGCATTCCCCCAATCCGTCCCCGACGGATTTTTATGTTCACCTGAACATAGCAAGGTATGTTTTCAGCCGCTCAAAACATTTTGAGCAGCCACGAAAACGCCTTGCCCTTACAGGGGGGCGGGCTTACCCTCCGAAGTCGGGAAGCCTCTCAAACCTGCGGTGCTGTGCCTCGAAGCGGCGGCTTATGCCGTCAAACCGCTAAATCCAAAGCAATATGAGTGAAAAAAGAAGAAACAAAGGCGGGAGAAATCCCAAACTCGATCCGGCGGTGTTCCGCTACACCGTCCGTTTCAACGAGGAGGAACACAACCGTTTCCTCTCCATGTTCGAGAAGTCAGGCGTTTACGCCAAGTCGGTTTTCCTGAAGGCGCACTTCTTCGGACAGCCGTTCAAAGTGCTGAAAGTGGACAAGACGCTGGTGGATTACTACACCAAACTGTCCGATTTTCATGCGCAGTTCCGCGCAATAGGTACAAATTACAACCAAGTAGTGAAGGAACTGAGGCTGCATTTTTCCGAGAAAAAGGCGATGGCGTTGCTCTACAAGCTGGAGCAACAGACCGTCGAACTCGTAAAACTGAGCCGTAAGATTGTGGAACTTTCAAGGGAGATGCAGGAAAAATGGTCGCAAAAATCAGTATAGGAAACTCGTTGTACGGCGCACTTGCCTACAACGGGGAGAAGATCAACGAGGCGAAAGGGCGGCTTCTGACGACCAACCGCATCTACAATGACGGTACGGGAACGATGGACATCCACCGGGCAATGGAGGACTTTCTCGGCATGATGCCCGTGCGGTCGAAGGTAGAGAAACCGGTGGTACATATCTCGCTCAATCCGCATCCCGACGATATTTTGACGGATACAGAACTTCAGGACATCGCACTGGAGTATCTGGAGAAGATGGGGTTCGGCAACCAGCCGTATCTCGTTTTCAAGCATGAGGACATCGACCGCCACCATCTGCATATCGTGACGGTCAGGGTGGACGAGAACGGCAGGAGCATAGACACCCGGAATAACTTTTACCGGAGCAAGCAGATAACACGCGAACTGGAACGGAAATACGGGCTGCACGACGCGGAACGCAAGAACCGCCGTCTTGACACGCCGCTGCGCAAAGTGGACGCTTCTGCGGGCGACGTGAAGAAGCAGGCAGGAAATATCGTCAAGGCTATCAGCGGGCAGTACCGCTTCCAGACGATGGGCGAATACCGCGCCCTTCTTTCCTTATATAATATGACGGTTGAGGAAGCGCATGGCAATGTGCGCGGACGCGAGTATCACGGGCTGGTCTATTCCGTCACGGACGATAAGGGCAACAAGGTCGGCAATCCTTTCAAGTCCTCACTGTTCGGGAAGTCCGTTGGCTATGAAGCTGTGCAGAAGAAGTTTGCCCGTTCCAAGCAGGAGATTAAGGACAGGAAACTTGCTGACATGACGAAACGCACCGTCCTTTCCGTGCTGGAAGGCACGTATGACAAGGAGAAGTTTGTAGCCGCGCTCAAAGGGAAGGGCATCGACACCGTACTGCTCTACACGGAGGAAGGGCGCATCTACGGAGCTACGTTCATCGACCACCGCACGGGCTGCGTGCTGAACGGCTCACGCATGGGCAAGGAGCTTTCCGCCAACGCCTTGCAGGAACACTTCACGCTGCCTTACGCCGGACAGCCTCCGATTCCTCTTTCCGTTACGGTGGAGGGACAAGAGGACAAACAAGGCTATTCCGGTGGGGAATACGAGAGCCATTCCGGTGGCATGAACCTGTTTGCCCCCGAAGGTCCGGCAGTGGACGCTGAAGAGGAAGCCTTCATCCGGGCGATGCAGCGCAAGAAGAAAAAGAAGAAGCGCAAGGGCTTGGGTATGTAATCGAAAATATCAACAATCAAAAAATCAATGTATGTCACAACAAGAAGACGATTTGAGGGCATTGGCGAAAATCATGGATTTTCTGCGTGCCGTGAGTATTATTTTAGTGGTCATGAATGTGTACTGGTTCTGCTACGAAGCAATCCGGCTTTGGGGTGTGGACATCGGTGTGGTGGACAGAATCCTGATGAACTTCAACCGCACGGCGGGGCTGTTCCGTTCCATCCTGTACACGAAACTGTTTGCCGTCCTACTGCTTGCCCTGTCCTGTCTGGGGACAAAGGGCGTGAAAGGTGAGAAAATCACTTGGGGACGAATCTGGACGGCTCTTGCCGTCGGCTTTGTGCTGTTCTTCCTCAACTGGTGGATACTGGCTTTGCCGCTACCGATAGAGGCGGTGACGGGACTGTATATCCTGACCGTTGGCGCAGGTTATGTCTGCCTGTTGATGGGCGGTCTGTGGATGAGCCGTCTGTTGAAGCACAACCTCATGGACGATGTGTTCAATAACGAAAACGAGAGTTTCATGCAGGAAACACGGCTTATTGAAAGTGAGTATTCGGTCAATCTTCCGACACGATTTTACTACAAAAAGCGTTGGAACAACGGCTGGATCAATGTCGTGAATCCATTTAGGGCTTCCATCGTGTTGGGTACGCCGGGCAGTGGTAAATCCTATGCGGTGGTAAATAATTTCATCAAGCAGCAGATTGAAAAGGGATTTAGTCAATACATTTATGACTTCAAATATCCCGACCTTTCAACTATTGCCTACAACCATCTGCTGAACCACCCGGAGGGCTACAAGGTGAAGCCGAAGTTCTATGTGATAAACTTTGACGACCCGCGACGCTCACACCGTTGTAATCCTATCCACCCGGACTTCATGGAGGATATTACAGATGCTTACGAGAGTGCGTACACGATTATGCTCAATCTCAATAAAACGTGGGTGCAGAAGCAGGGCGACTTCTTTGTGGAATCACCTATTATTCTGTTTGCCAGCATTATATGGTATCTCAAAATCTATAAGGGTGGTAAGTATTGCACGTTTCCCCATGCCATTGAGTTTTTGAACCGTCGTTACGAGGATATTTTCCCGATTCTTTCCTCATATCCCGAACTTGAAAACTACCTATCACCATTCATGGATGCTTGGCTCGGTGGGGCGGCTGAGCAGCTTCAAGGGCAGATAGCAAGTGCAAAAATTCCGCTCTCGCGAATGATTTCCCCGCAACTCTATTGGGTAATGTCGGACAGCGAGTTTACGCTGGACATAAACAATCCCGAAGAGCCGAAAATCCTGTGCGTGGGTAACAATCCCGACCGTCAGAATATTTACGGTGCGGCACTCGGTCTGTATAACTCCCGTATCGTAAAGCTCATAAACAAGAAGGGGATGCTGAAGTCGTCGGTTATTATAGATGAACTACCGACGATATATTTCAAGGGGCTGGACAACCTTATCGCCACCGCACGAAGCAACAAGGTTGCCGTGTGTCTGGGCTTTCAGGATTTCAGCCAGTTGGTACGCGACTATGGCGATAAGGAAGCCAAAGTCGTAATGAATACCGTCGGCAATATCTTCTCCGGGCAGGTGGTGGGTGAAACCGCCAAGACGCTATCCGAACGTTTTGGAAAGGTCTTGCAGAAACGGCAGTCCATATCCATCAACCGACAGGATGTTTCCACCTCCATCAATACGCAGATGGACGCGCTTATCCCGCCCAGCAAGATTTCCGGCTTGACGCAGGGAATGTTTGTCGGTTCTGTGTCCGATAACTTCAACGAGCGTATCGAACAGAAGATTTTTCACTGTGAGATTGTCGTGGATGCCGAGAAGGTGAAGCGCGAGGAAAAAGCCTACAAGAAGATACCCGTCATTACCGACTTCACGGACGAAAAAGGTAACGACCGCATGAAGGAAACGGTGCAGGAGAATTACAGGCGAATCAAGGAGGAAGTCAAGCAGATTGTTCAGGAGGAACTGGAACGGATTGCCAACGACGAAAATCTGAAACATCTGTTACAGCAGAAATAACAGAGCTGACGGGGTACAATGAAAACGGGCGGAGCAAAGTGTCAAACTTGTTCCGCCCATTATTTTCTTCAGGTATTCTTTGTTTATCTTCTCATGCGCTCCATCTCTTCATCACGGAGCATCTTCTCGTTCAGTTTTTCCTGCATTTTGTCAAGGAAATAGGTGCGGCTCTCGTTCTTCCGGCGTTTGATGTCGATGTAGAAACGGTAACAGTCCTTTGATTCCACACCGAATATCTTGTACAGGAGTGGGGCGAGCTGTTTGAGCGGCATATTGCCGTTGTTGATACAGCCCATCTCGTTGATGCCGTAGATCAGTTCCACGAGATCGATGGCGTTGCCCGTCCATTGCAAGGGTGAGGCGGTATTTTCGTTTGTGTTGTCGGTGGATGTTTGGATGGGGATTCGTGGCGGCACTTGGGGAGCGGCAAGAAACTTCTGCATCTTCCTTACGAAAGAGAGAGCCTTGCTGACATAGTTGGCTATTTCCTTCTTTTCTTCGGGAAGGTTACGCACGGGATGATGCTGTAATTCGATTTCGATGTAAGCCAACGCGATGATGGTCCGGTTCGTGTCCGGGCTGCCGATACACAGTTCGATCACTTGGGTGGCGAAAGCCGTGTATGCTTTTTCCATATTGCAGTCCCCGGCTTCGTTTATCTGGCGGAAGAAATCGGTTTCCGCCAATAAAAAATAATTCATGTCCTGTCAATTTTGAAATTTTACACTCTGTTTTCGGTATGCGCACATGAATAATATTGGCAAAAATCGCGACCAAAAAGCAAAAAATCCGGCACGGTCTTTACAACGTACTGGATTTCAGCGCAATAATAATTGATGTTTTTTATCCGGCATGAATTATGGCAGTCTTAAAATGTTCTTTTTCAGAACATTGCTTTATTAAACGGATTATAAAAGTGTTCTCCTATGGAACATTCCGGCTATTTCATGGTTTCCATGCGTGTGTAGATGCTCCGGTACACTCCATTGGAATAACTCTTTTGTGAGGAGAGTGTCCAGCGTGCTTCAGGTAGTGCCGACTTGAAGAAATGCCGTCCCGTTCCCGATATGAAAGGCACGGTATATAGAATAATCTCATCCACCACCCGCATACGCAACAGCCCGTTGATATAGTCCGAATTATCGGGAGTGGCTTCTGCGAGATAGCAGATGTTGGTATTGTCTTTCCGCCATTCGTCCAGCATGGAGATGGAGTAGTCCGGCGTGACATGGTAAAGCGCGTTTTCCCTTATTTTGTCAATATCGCAGCGGTCAAGGCGTAAATCCTCATACGCTTTGCCATATAATTCTGAAGAATGACACCCGTCCATCGTGAGGACGGCAAGAATCTGAACTTTACCCATAGCCTTTTTCTTTCGTTGGGCAAGGAGCAAAAAAGTAGCGTGCAATCCACACTACTTCTAATGGAGGCTCTGGAATGCCCTAACAGGAATAGGTGAATGCACGCTATGCGTAGGCATAGCATAAGCAATCACGCAATAGTTCCTGTTAATGTCAATTTTCCAGATTTCCATTAGAAACACCTTGCGGTCTTATGTTATATATCGGCGGCGAAAGGCTCCCCAATCGCCGTTTACCTTCAAATGTTCATGCAAAGATAGCTAAATTCAGTGAATTACCGGCTATGATTGCCTGAATTTGTATTTCAACCCATACTCTTCCAGCTTGCTGTACAGCGTAGTACGTCCTATTCCGAGCAGTTCGGCGGCAACCTTTCGGTTTCCGTTCGCCTGTTTCAACGCACGCAAAATCCGCTCCTTGTCTTCCGCGTCGTTTCGCAGGGCGAAACTGACAGGTGAGGTTGGTTTCGTCACGGCAAGTTCCAGATGCTCTTTCATGACAACACCTTCCTGCGCCTGCAATACAGCACCCATAACTTTCTGCCGAAGTTCCCGCACGTTGCCCGGCCATGCGTGTGTCAGCAACGCTTTACGTGCTTCGGAACTGAACCCGCTCACGCTACACTCCAGCTCTCTGTTTGCCATATCACGGAAGAACTCTGCCAGCGGCATAATGTCTTCTTGACAGTCACGCAACGGAGGAACGGTTATCCCGAAGTCGTGCAGGCGGTACAGAAGATCCTGCCGAAAACGCTTTTCATTCACCGATACCTCCAAATCTTCATTGGTAGCAGCGATGATGCGGACATTGAAATTCCGGTCTGCCTTGTCTCCGACCGGGCGATACCGCCTCTCCTGTATGGCACGGAGCAACATCTGTTGGGTTTCCAACGCGAGGTTTCCTACCTCGTCCAGAAACAACGTGCCGCCTTCCGCCTCATGGAAATATCCTTTCTTGGCATTGTCCGCACCTGTAAATGCACCTTTGACGTGTCCGAAGAAAGCCGACGGTGCAAGCTCTTTGGAGAGTGAACCGCAGTCCACCGCCACAAATGGCTTGCCTGCACGTTTGCTCTTGTCATGCAACAGGTGGGCAATATGCTCCTTGCCCGTGCCGTTCTCACCAAATATCATCACGCTCATATCGGTGGCGGCTACCAGCCTTATGCGGTGCATGATTTTCTGAAAGGCGGAACCTTCACGGGCGAATATAGGCATACGGCGTTGTCCTGCCTGACGTTCTTTCAGTATGGAACGGATCAGGGGGACAAGTTTATCCTCCACAAGCTGTTTGGGAATATAGTCTATCGAGCCGAGTTTCATGCTTTCCACGGCGGTATTAACTTCGGCGTAGTCGGTCATAATGATGAAGGGCTGCATCTTTCCCTCCTTTCGCATCCAGCACAAAAGGTCTATGCCACTGCCGTCAGGCAGACGCAGGTCGGCAACCACGATATCATTATCTGTTGCCTGTTGCAGATGTTTCTTCGCGGTTGAGAGGTGGTAAGCCTTCATATTGCGGTAGCCCTCCCGTGACAGCATATTGCAGACATATTCGCAATACACGATGTTGTCTTCCACCACAATTATTTTTGTCTTATTCATCTTCGTATTTTCTCCTTTCCTCTTCTGCCAACCGTATTATTTCCACTCCCTTATCCAGCACGGCAGTCACGGCATGGCTTAACGCTTCACCATCCGGGAGAGCATCGCCACGAAGCAATCCGTAAAGTACATTCAGCGGTTGGTCGGCACGGAGCACCTCCCACGAACTGCGCAGGTGGTGGATCAGGGAATCCAGCTTTTGCAGGTCTTTTTCTTTTGCTGCATCCCGTACCGCCTGCATTTCCTTTTCTGTTTCAGTTATCAACTTTTCCAGCATGACGGCTTCATTGCCATAGGACAATAAGGCGGAAAAGTCCGGTTTCCCGTCCGGTGTCGCTTTTATGGCACACCTGTCGGAAACCTCCATCAGTTCCGATATGGAGAACGGTTTGAACAGGCATCCGGCAAAGCCTTTTGCCAATAGTTCCCCTTTGTTACAACTGCCCGAAGCGGTTGCCACAACCACCGGGATTGTTGGTGAATTGCCCACGTTGGACGAACGCAACAGTTCCAGCAATTCGAAACCGTTTATATCGGGCATATTCAAGTCTGTCAGCAACAGGCTGTATTCTTTCTGGCGTATCATTTCCATCAGTGCCGCAGCATCGGTGCAAGTGTCGCAGTGTATTCCTTCTTGGGAATACATCTCTTTCAGCATCAGAAGTAATACCTCATCATTGTCAATGGCGACAACATCATGGAATTTATTGTTATGATAAACAGGTGTATTGCTTGTATATCCAAGCTGTTCTTCAGCTTCCTGCATAGAAATTTCAACTGTGAAACGACTGCCTTTCCCTTTCTTGCTGTCTAAACGGATTGTTCCGCCAAGCATCGACACAATATTACGCATTATGGCAAGCCCAAGCCCGAAACCCTCCTTTGCGGCGGCATTTGATAGACGTTCAAACGCACCGAACGCTTGTTTCTGTTCCTCTTCTGTCATGCCTGTACCTGTATCTTCAACGACCAGTGTCAGAACTCCATTATCATATTCAGTAATCAAAGAAACACCGCCTTCTTCTGTGAACTTGACAGCGTTTGACAGCAGGTTATTCCCGATTTGTATTATTCGCTCTTTGTCGGTCAATACAATGGCATCGTGTCCAGTCTTCACGGACAAGGACAGCCCTTTGTTCACGGCAACAGGCATGAACTCCGTTTCAAGTGTGTGCGTGATTGCTGAAATCCGGCAGGGTGACAGACGGGGCTGTTCCTTGCCGTTGTCCAGGCGGAAGAAGTCAAGCAAAGTGTTAAGCATATCCCGCATACGGTCGGAGGATTGCAGTATGTTTTGGATATACTGCCCGGACTTATCCTCACACTGTTCTTTCCGTATCAGTCCGGCATAGCCTGTTATTGCTGTCAGCGGTGTGCGCAGTTCATGGGTGATAGTATGTACCGCCTTCTTCCTTGACGTTATCAGTGCCTCGTTCCGTTGTACGGATTGTTCCAGTTGCCTTATCAAATCAGTTGTCTTGTGCTTGTATTGTTTAATGCTTTTTGCATCACGATGTATGATGATGTAGGAAATTAACAACAATAGAAGAACGAATCCCATTAAACCGCCTACTTGCATAAATGACTTTTCACGCATGGCAACTATTTCGTTTTCCCGGCTTTGCAGTTCGGTTTGTACCTTTTCTTCTATTTGGCAAATCAATTCTTGCAGTTGTCTGTTAAGTTCTGCATTACGAGCTGCAAGGCTGTCGGCTTGTTCCGACAATTGGCGATCCTGCACTTTCTGTTCGCTGATTACGTTTCTATTGACCGAATGAAGGATAGTGGTTGATACTGCTGGAGTTACTTCCTTTTTTTTGCCGAATATGCCTAAGAAACCTTTTCGTTTTGGCTTTTTGGACTGTTCCTGCACACTTTTCTGTACAATAACCGGAATTTGATTGGCTATCTTCTTGTTAATAGATTGTTGTTCATCCATTAACCGGACTATCTGGAACATCTGTCGTTCCTTATCCTCTAAAAGACTGCGCACACTATCGATGCGCTCTGCTGGATAGGTGGCCTTGAAACGGCAGAGCATACTATCCATTGCCATACGCTGTGCATGGTAATGTTCGATATCTTTATCGTTCCATTCCAGTATTGTTTCACCCAATAGAGAAAATTTTATCATTTGAATATTGATATTGTTTATTTCTTTTCGGAGCTCGTCTATTTTTTTATTGCCAAGTTCTAATGCTTCTATCTCCTGCCATTCATAGAGGCTATTATATGCCATACATCCGATAAGAACGGAGATAAGTATATATCCCAACCGTATTGCCTTATAGAAATTTCCTGACCGCTCCATTATTTTAATGACATTGATTTTTGGAACATGAATAAAAGTTTATCTTTTTCGTTCATGCGGATATTATCAGAATAACCGTCTTTTGTTATTTGATACCCACATGGCTTAACCATAAAAATGCCTAAGCCCTTAGTGTACGAACTTACTTCTGAGGCATAGTCTTTACTTGTATTTAATGGAACTTTCCCTTTAATATGACACCACTCATTATTACAACTGATGTCTTCAATCTCAGACATCAGTTTTTGCAAATCTGTAATAGCTTTGGAACTCGCTACTTGGGGTATCTGCAACTCAAAACAGAGCATCGGTTCGAGAATGTCCACACCTGACTGTTGCAAAGCCAGCCTGAAGACATAAGGGGTCAGCTGTCTGAAATCAGCAGGTGTACTTACCGGGCTATAATACTCGGCTTGAGTAAAAGTTACTTTCAGATCTGTCACTTCCCATCCATGTAAACCAGATTGGCAAGACATACGAATCCCTTCAAAAACGGCATTTTGAAAAGAATGGTTCAGATAACCATAGGAGATGTCACTTTCGATTTGCAACCCTGCCCCTAACGGTAAGGGTTCAAGAGTCAGCCCTATTGTGGCCCAGTAAGGGTTGGGTGGTACTTCGATCTGAATAATCTTATTGACCTTTTTTATAGGTCGTTCTTTGTAGATAGTCTTGATCTCATCAAAATGGACCTTTACGGAAAATCGTTCTTCCAGCAATGTCTGTATGATTTCCTTTTGGGTCAAACCATATAACGAGATTTCCAATTCATCACTATATGAGTTTATGGAAAAGGACAAAGACGGGTCTTCAATCCACAATGTATTCAGAGCGGATATCACCTTGCTTCTCTCTTCGGGCTTGTCTGGTCGGACAGAAGATTTGAGGGCGGGATGCTGATGAGATAATCCTTGAATCAAACAAGGTTTAGCACCTAAATAATCTCCGATTCGAAAATCTTCTATATCTTCTACAATCGCGATATCATTGGCACCCACTTCATCAACATTTATCTCTCTGCCCTGATAAATAGTCTTTAGATTTTTAATCTTGATGAATTTTTCCGAATCGTTGATTCTTACAACGTCTCGAAGTCTCAGACTTCCGTCAATTATTTTAAGAAAACTTCTTTTATGCCCTTTGGGGTCATGCTCTATCTTATAGAGATAAGCTGAAAGTCTGTTTGAGACTGATGCCGGAGGAAGTATAAAAGAAGAAATGGCGTCCAACAACTCATTGATACCGATATTGAACATTGCTGATCCATGTAGCACCGGATAGACTTTGGCTTTTGCCACAAGAGCGATTATCGTATTCCAATAATCAGCCGGTGAAATTTCGCTATCCGCCAAATATCGTTCTAATATATCGTCGTCATGGTTGCATACAAATTCTTTGTATTCTTCCTTTATATATGTTTGGGAGCAAACCGGATAAACCGATCCATCGACAACAGTTTGCATAAACAGGACATCTTGCGACAGATTTGTTTTTATATCCATATACAAACGCTCCAAATTCACACCGGCACGGTCAATCTTATTGATAAATATAATTGTCGGGATTTGCAGCTTTTGTAAAGTACTGAACAGCAACTTTGTCTGCGCTTGTATGCCTTCCTTTGCGGATAAGATGAGGACTGCTCCATCAAGCATTTTGAATGTCCGCTCCACCTCTGCAATAAAATCCATGTGTCCCGGAGTGTCAATGATATTGCATTTCACACCATTCCAAACAATAGATGTCGTAGAAGCCCGAATAGTAATTCCTCTACGTTTTTCTATATCCATAGAGTCCGTTATGGTGTCACCATTATCCACACGGCCGCACTTTTCCGTTGCTCCACTGGCAAACAGCAGATTCTCGGTTACGGAAGTTTTTCCTGCATCAATGTGAGCAAGAATTCCTAAATTTATAATATTCATTTGGATTAAGCAATAATATACTACAGTAGATGCATTGTCGAAACGCACCTTTTAATACCTCCTCGTAGCATATGAGAACTACAGGATTACTAACTCGTATTAATATGTATATTATTACTGCCGCATAATTGAACGCAAATTTACGAAAAAAAAGTTCCCTGACAAAAGCACAAAGAACTTTTTTAATCTATACGTATTTTTATTTGGTATTATTAATTTGTTATGCGGCAGCTTAAAAGACGACACCAAACCAGAAAAATCATCTTGACAACCACCCGACTTTGAACTACGAAGGATGAAATTTTTCAGGGACAACTTCCAGCATTTCCAAAAAACAGTTTACCCATTGACTTGGAGACAAACAAACAATTTGAGCATTAAGGTTTAAACCGAATTTTTCCGAAATTGACCTGACCTGACTTTTCCTGAAAATCGACTTTAAAGCTGTTTTTACAGATAAATCAGGTTTCTCTAACAGACAGGAAATAAATGCTAAGTATTTGGCTTTAAACTTAAAATCAAAAAATAACTGTTTTCTTTTAATGTTTAACAGGGCTGATTTGACAGTTGGCGGTGGAAAGAAACTTTCAGGACCTACCTCATAGACAAGTTTCAAATCAAAAAAAGTATGATAGAAAACGGTATATGGATTGTAAAGCTTCCTCGAAAATAACTTTTGTGTAGGTTCTAACTGAAGGACAATGGAACCTCCCAGAAAATTTCCAAGACTCTCAAACATCAGGATTTTGAAAATATCGGAAGTAATGCCATAAGGAATATTTGACACCACTTTGAAAGGAAATTTCGGAACTGCAAAATTCCTAAAATCACAACCGACAACTTGAACATTTCGGGCATCAGAAAATAATTTTCGTAAATGTTCAACCAAAGCTGTGTCGTTTTCAATAGCAACAACATTGTTGGCGATTTTTAATAAATGAACAGTAAGAAACCCCTTGCCTGCCCCAATATCTAAAACCGTATCCTGATTACTTATATTTGCTTGTCTTATTGCATCTTTTATTAGCACTTTATAATAGTAAAGTGCTGACCCGTAAAACGAACGGGCAATTTCTTTTTTGTCATTAGTAAACCCGTTGGCGGAATTAATTTAAGTTGATAAATATGAGTAAAAAGTTGTACATGTCGCTGATTTTTAGTAACTTAGTGGTGATTAAAACATTAAGTTCAAACCATCGTATGTACAACCTTTATGCAAAATTCGTCAAAATACTTGAGATATGCAAGCAATTCTCTGAAAATCTCGTCAATGATTCGGGTAATGTTCCACGTCGTGGTCCTGTTCCCAAGTTTTCGGATTTGGAAGTGGTGGCGCTATCCCTGACGGCAGAGACCGAGAGCATTGATAGTGAGAAGTGGTTGTTCGACTATAAATTGCAAGAATACAAGGACAGCATTCCCAATCTCATATCAAGGAGACAGTTCAATGACCGCAGGAAGAAAACGTCAGGCCTGTGTGAGGAACTGCGCAAGCGGATTGCCATGGAAATGGATGGCGGAGAGGAACAATTCTTTGTTGACTCCAAGCCGATAGAGGTCTGTAGGGTTGCAAGAGGAAAACGTTGCAAGATGGGGCGTGCCGGCAATTTCTCGCAAGCTCCCGACTTCGGCTTCTGTGCTTCGCAGAACACGTATTATTTTGGTTATAAGTTACACGCTCTCTGTGGGTTAAGTGGAGTTATCCATTCCTATGATCTGTCAAAGGCAAGTGTGGCTGACCTCCATTATATGAAGGATGTAAAACATACTTATCACGACTGTAGCATCTATGGTGACAAAGGGTATATTGGAGCTGACGTACAGCTTGACTTGTTCGAAACCGCACACATAAGACTGGAGTGTCCGTATCGGCTCAACCAAAAGGATTGGAAACCGACATTCATTCCGTTTGCAAAGGCAAGAAAGAGGATTGAGACAATATTCTCACAACTTACAGACCAGTTCTTGGTCATCAGGAACTACGCGAAAATAACGAATGGTTTGTTTGCCAGAATCATTGGCAAAATTAGTGCACTTACCATTCTGCAATACGTAAACTTCATTAACGACAAGCCCATTGGCAGAATTAAGTATGCACTAAATTAATTCCGCCAACAGGTTTAGTAACTTCTTACAGGTGAATACTTGAATTCAAATCGTGGAGAAGTGAATAGACAGTATTACCCGACAGAGCAACTATGACAACGTAACGCCTTTACAAAAAAGTCGGTACACGAAACCCATAGACTAATTGTCTTGACCTAAAAGAGATTGGAATTTTCAGGACTGCCTATCACTTAGATAGAAGTCCAAGGTCTGCTGAAATACATAATTCAAAAATTGAAATTGCTTGACTGCAAATTTAGTAACTTTGCTTGACAAATTAACGAGAAAGAAGAGAAAATGAAAACCGACCGCATAACATCACCTATACGCAAGCAGGGCTTTCGTGCTTCGTAGGACAGTTAAGTGGTAAATTTAAAGTTCAGTTCTTCGTAGGAAGTTCAGTGGTTAAAATCCCTGCCTGCGTATAGCTGAGAACCGTTATTTGATGATGAGGGCTATTCATATAAATGTAGGTTAAATTTTTCTGACCATTTCAAACTGTTGTCCTTTTGGGGTAAGTCCTAATGATGACAAGAAACCAGTGACTGATTCACAATCGCAATCAACATTAGTAAATTTGAGTACATCGCTTTGAAAATGACTGACAGCACTTTTAAGCAAGGACTTACCTATTCCTTTACGCCGGTAATCTTTTGCAACTGCGAGGGATGAAATATCGCCTGATGCCGGTTCAAAGATAACAAATCCGACAAGTTCTTCTCTTTCATAAGCTCCCAATATGTCCAAATTGTCGATTCCGCGTTCCAGTGAAGCCCTGTCATTTTGCCATGAAGGATGAAAATCGAACCAGGCCGTTTGGTTAAGGCAGTTTTTTAAATCCGATGGGAGTATGCGACATGCGGTATGGTTTACTTGCAATACAGGAACAATATCGCTCAGTTTGGCAGAGTAGTAGTTGAAATTTCTCTGTGTTTCAAAGCCTAATTTGCGATATATTTTTATTGCTTTGTGATTGTGTTGCAAAACTTCCAGTACATATTGCCGAACTCCTTGTTGATATATCAATTCGAGGCTGAAAGTGAATATTTTTTGGGTTAGGTGTAATCCCCGGAATGAAGGTACGGTTCCCGTCCCTGTGTCATAGGCCGTCAAGATGTTGTTGTACATGCCTGTTCCGTTAAACACAAAAGAAATCAGCCGTCCTTCGAAAAATGCTCCGAAAGATAGTTGTGGATTGTATCCTCGTCGGTCGAGCATGCGTCGCAATTCATCCGCATTCAAAGAGAAATCATAATCTTTGAATGCGGATGAGAATGCCGCATACAAATCTTTGAAAGAAACGGACTCTAAAGAATGAATGATGATTCCCATATCGGACGGTGTTATGTGTTTGGATTTTTATCACTATTCTCTACGGTTAAACCGTGCTGTTTGAGAAAGCTGAGCTTATCCCAATAACCTCTTTGGAAAACGATTTTATCGTTTTGCACATGGAAGAATCCGCATCCTCGCAACCCGAGCGGATCTTTCCATTCCATGATAGCCCATTCTCCATCCTCGAATATATGCTCAACAATACAAACCATTTTTGAGGTTGCAAATTCATTTACAAACATTTTATGGATAGCTGTTTTTCCTATAACCGGGGTGTTTGCGACTTGATGGTTTATGGCATCCTGAGCGTATAAGTTTGCCAAAGCGACTGCATCGGCGGCGTTGAAGCAGTCAATCCATTCTTGTAGTATCTCTTTTGGCGTCATATTTTTCGTATCTTTTATTCTTTAATATTTAATTGTTGCTTTTTCCTCTATAAGTTAGAATTAGACATTTTTTCTAATTCCTTTTGAAATGATCATCAAAAACAAAATTAGTATTTTTTTCTGTTTTACTGATGATTCTGTAGAAATATTCTCGTTCATATTATTGTGTCATAAGGAACGTGTCAAAAAAGCGGTTTCCACATTACAGCTTTATGGTAAAATGAGTTTAACCAACTACATAACGCAATCTGTTGTCGGTACTGTTATCTATTTCCCATTCGTATTCTATTTAGCCCCTTATTGTGGGTATGCAGCAAGTTATCTTATCGAATTCACTCTCTTTGGGAGTCAAATATGGTTGTGCAAATGGTGGCTGACAAAACATAAACAAGGTTAGTTGGAATGTTTTTGGTATAATGTTTATAAACATAAATCAAGAAAGAATAAATAAATTTAATAGAGGCTGCCCAAAAAGAAAGAAATTCTTGCAATCACTCTTCTACAGATACTTGCAGAGGGGATAAGATTTACTTTTAGACCTTTTGGATAGCCCCTATTAATATTTTATATAAAATTCATAATTTTAAATTTTTATCCCTTTCGATCGGTTTTCATCCTTAAACTGAAAACCCGGACGCCCGATAATGATATGATTGGCAATGAAATTGCCAGACGGACTTCGTTTATCCATCGGGCTGCGAATCTGCGGGACATCATCGGTTTGTTGTGGCGATATGCTCCGTACACCTTCCGCATCTGGCTTGATCTCCTGCCCGTTCTTTTCTTTTTCGGTGACTTCCTGCGCGGGCGGCGCAAGCTCCAACTGTATCTTGCGGTCAAGCGCGGCAAGTTCGGACTTCAACTGTTTCAGTTCGTCCTCTTTCTTCCACACCTTGCCCGCTATCTCCTGCAACTGCGGAACCTCCTTTTCCAGCACCTCGTTCTTCGCCTTATACTGGTCGATGATGGACGGAATCCTCTCCAATGCATTCAGGAAATTACGTGCGGCGGCTACCGGGTCAGCCATCGCCAGATGCCCGTTGTTATAGGTGTATTTGTAATTCCCTTCCACCACGAAGCGATTGTCGGTAAATTCCAGCCCCTCTTTGAGTATCCTCTCGCTGACCACCATTATCGGGAAACCGTAAATCTCCCCGACAGGCTTGTACAAACCGCCCGTCGTGGCGTTCTTGGCTATCTCCTGCAAACGCTTTCCAATAACTTTTTCGTCGGTTGAATCCACGCCGTCCACCTTGACAATATTAAGGCGACTACCTTCCTTATCAGTCTGCACAACGGAAAGAAAACGGTTCCAGTCCTCCGTCATGGCTTCGATGACAGCCGTGTTGTTGCGCAGTTCCCCCGTCTTGGCTTCCAGCTTGAACTCCGAATCGCGCTTGCCCTTGTTGAACGACTTGCGTTCCCCTTCAAGCGATGCGATACGCTTCTCCAGTTTCGCCTTGTCCAAAAGGTCGGTATTGCCGGAGAGCAACGCCATGTACTCCGAGAAGTTCATGCCCGATTTCTCGTCCATAGCCCCCTCATCGATGGTACGTGCGCCCATCGCCCCGCTTTTGAGCTGCGAGATGAACGTCTGCTTGCAGTGCAGCAGGTTGAACTTGTAGCTGTCCAACGACTTTTCCACCGCGTAGATGATGACATCCACATTGTTCCCGGCAAAACGCTTGGCAATCTCGTTGCCCGCCCTAACTCCGCGTCCGTCACGCTGTTGCAGGTCGGATGGACGATCGGGTAGGTCAAGGGCATTACTGCCCTCTTCCCCCCTCAGAACCGTACGTGAGGGTTTCCCCTCATACGGCTCAAGCTTTTCAAAGTCTCTGTTCGTGTGCAGAGACCGGCTCATCCTACTTCTTGTTTCCATTGTTTTTACGGGATAATTTGAAACATTCATCATGAACCAACAGATTGCATTTCCGTCCGTCTTGTACGGTCGGCATTACATTCCATGCCTTATGCGTGTCAATCGGTTCACCACATATCGGACATTTCCGACCTTGCTTTTCCCATAGGTAAAGCAGGGATTTACGTCCTTTCAGCGTCACAAGCATCTTTGACTTCATTCTTTTATTGAAGTACAGGCGGCAGTCTGCGTCAAACGGATTCATGTCCCCCTTTATCTGCGTATATTGCAGAAAAGGAAACGAAGATGCCAGTTTCAACAAGGTAAGTTGGTCTTCTTTGCCGTTTGATTTCTTGAACTTAGCCGCAAAAGTCCAGCTGTTCCCTCGGATATTGTGCCAATAGCGGTCTTTTATCCACTGTTTCCCTTTCTTGGAATGACGGCGTTTAGCCCATTGCCACAAGGCGAGAAATATCTGATGGTCGATTCTGTGAAAAGAATCACGTGTCGCCCCATGCTGATAATATGCTCCCCATCCTCGAATTTTAGCATTCAACATCCTGATTAATGATTCCTGCTTGCAACCCTTATGACCTTTTGTCACCTTACGGATATTCTCCATAAAGCGTTTTTCGGCTTTCTTGGTCGGCTTGGTCAATATTTCATTGCCGAATTTGCGGATGTTGAAACCGAGAAAATCGAAACCGTCACGGATATTGGTTATCACCGTCTTTTCTTCTGATAAGGTCAGACCTCTTTCAGACATAAAGTCGGCTACCAATGGCTTGATTTCCTTTTCAAGTGTTTCACGGTTCTCGCAGGTAATTATAAAGTCATCAGCGTAACGGACAAGATTCACCATTGGCGAATATAACTTACCTTTGATTCTAACTCGTTTATATTTCTCTGCAAGGACTTTCTGCAATCCGTCCAATGTCATATTGGCAAGCGTGGGAGAGATAATGCCACCTTGTGGCGTTCCCTCCTCTGTCGGGAACATCTGTTTGTTGAAGATATAGCCGCATTTCAACCATTTTCGGAGTATTGCCTTGTCCATAGGGATGTTGGCAAGCAGCCATTCATGGCTGATGTGGTCGAAGCACCCCTTTATGTCACCCTCCAGAATCCATTCGGGAGAATAGCCTTTTCGGAGAATGTTATGGCATTGCATTACCGCGTCCATACAGCGGCGTTCCTTGCGGAAACCGTATGAACGTGAGTCGGCTGTTGTTTCCGACACTGGTTCTAATGCCATAAGGTAGAGTGCTTGCATGGCTCTGTCTTTCATTGTCGGTATTCCCAACGGTCGCAGTTTGCCATTACTCTTTTTGATGTGGACTCTTCTCAATGGCTTCGGCTGGTAGCCTCTGCGTTTGAGTTCGCTTATCGCTTGTGTTTTTGCTTCGGGTTTCTCCCATGTTTCCATGTCCACTCCGGGGGTGTTGCCACCTCCGTTAGAAGTAACTCTCTTTACGGCTAAGGCTTTTGCGTAAAAAGAGTGGGTCAGCGTCCACTGCAAGGCTTTCACCTTGTTGTATCTGCCTTCCTTCTGAGCCTTTACAATTCGTGCTTGTAGCTTTCTGACAGCCAACTCCGCTTTAGTCCAGTCTATTCTGTCCCAAAGTGTTTGCTGATTGTCAGCAGGCGCACACGATGTCTTGTTTTCGTTCATTTGCTTTCCTCCTTTTGAAAGTTCTAAAAGTTAATTGTAAAGAATCACCATTTGACAACATTCGGTTTGATTGCCTACCTAATGTCGTCACAGAAGTCTGCCCACTTTCGTGTCGGATGATGTCGCCCACATCAGCCCGTGATGTCGGTTCAATCCGTATCCGCTCCATTACAGAACGGCATTCGCTTTTTCTGTTATCTTATACCTGCACACCATTCGGCTTTCATTGCTGTCAGCTTACCTGTCATTTTTACATGACAGGAGATATACAGGCTTACCATGTTCCACATAGATAACTAACGGATAGGTTAGGTTCTGTCTCATCCTCCGGCGGTGCTTATATCCGTGTAATCCTACCATGGAGAGGATTAACCGACCGCTTCCCTTTTGGGTAGAGTGTGCCAGTATCTTACACTCTTTCGTGACATTACGAAGTTTACTAACAGTTCGCTTGCGCTAACCATACTATCCAGCCTCGCCACTCTACGGTATGATACTAACCGTACTTGACTTCCCCTCACGGTTCTGTCTTGTCTTGCGAAAGTGTACTTCGTCCCGACCGCTTAATACAACATTAAGGTGCATCGGTCGGTAGGCTACCGCTGACGGAACAGCGGGTTAAAGCTGATACCCGTAAGTATCATTCCAACAATTATCTATGCGACTTCATGTCGCACCCACGGCGTATCCAAATGATGGATTGCGACACACCGTTTCTGCGCGTTCACACCCGTTCCGAGCATGGAAGTGGAACCGAACAGCACGCGCACCGTTCCGGCGTTCATGGCGTCTATCACCCCCTTGCGTGCCTTGTCGGTCTTGCACTCCTGAATGAAGCGCACCTCGCTTGCCGGGATGCCGTAGTCCTCCGTCAGCTTCCGCTTTATCTCGCTGTACACGTTCCATCCGTCGCCCGGCTGGTATGTTCCCAGATCCGAGAACACGAACTGCGTGCCTTTCTGCGCGTCGTATTTGTGGTAATACTCCGCAATCGTCTTGGCGCAGTGGGAAGCCTTGTTGTCGGGGTGGTCCTCATAATGCGGGTCTATCATGCGCATGTCGAGAGCCATCTTCCGCGCGTAATCGGTGGCGATAAGCATCTTCGCCTTCTCCTCCGTTTCCGACAGGGGCGGTCTGCCCAGCAGCGTGGCGTCACCCGTCTTGGCGAACTGCATCAGCTGTTTGATGAAATACTCTTGGTCGGGCGTGGGAGGTATGTGATGCAGTATCTCGTTCTTACGCGGACGATCCACACCCACGTCCTCCGCCGTGCGGTAATCGGTAATCTCGTTGTAGAAGGCGGCAAGCTCCGGCACTTTGATGAAATATCGGAAACGCTCCTTCTGAACCACATTGTTCGTCACGTTGAACTCGAAGTCGGTTGTCTTTTTGGCGAAAATTGCCGCCCATGCGTCGAAGCATCGGATATCCTGCCTTTCCAATTCCTTCGGACGCAGATACTTGAAGAGCAGGTACAATTCCGTCAGACTGTTGGAAATGGTTGTGCCGGACAGGAACGTAGCCCCCAAGTCCTTGTCCGTGCGCTCCTGTATAGTTCGTATGGCAAAAAGCATATTCAGGGCTTTCTGGCTTCCTTCCGAGTTTCCCAACCCCGCCACACGGTCATGCCGGGTGTTGAAAGTCAAGTTCTTGAATTGGTGGCTCTCGTCAATGAAGATGTGGTCGATGCCCATCTGCTTGAAGTCCACTACGTCATCCGTGCGGGATTTGATGGCGTGTTCCACTTTCTCCAACTTCGCCACAAGGTTGTGCTTGCGTTTCTCCAATCCTTTCAGCATCGCCCGCGACACGTTCTTGCCCTGCTGCCGCAGCACTTCAAGGTTTTCCTCCACCGTGTCAAGCTCCGCTTGCAGGATGCGCTGTTGCAACTCCGGCGACTGTGGTATCTTGCCGAACTGGTCGTGCGACATGATGACGCAATCGTAGTCGTTGTTCTTGATGTTGTTGAAAAAACGCACGCGGTTGGCAGTCGAGAAATCCTTTTCCGAAGCGTAGAGAATCCTCGCATTAGGATATGCCGCCTGATAAGTGGCTACTATCTCCGCCACGTTCGCCTTCAAGCCGATAATCATCGGCTTGTGCGCCAAGTTCAGACGCTTCATTTCATGCGCTGCAATACACATTATCAGTGTTTTACCTGTTCCAACTTCGTGGTCACAGATCCCGCCTCCGTTCTGTTTTATCATCCAGACGCAATCCTTCTGCGACGGATAAACGCTTTGAATACCCCGGCTTGCCAATCCTTTCAGATTGAGGTCGGGAAACGTCTGGTGCGAACCGTCATACTTCGGTCGCACGAAACAGTTGAACTTGCGGTTGTACATTGTCGTCAGCCGTTCCTTGAACTGCGGCGACTGCTCTTCCAGCCATTCCGAGAACCCGTTACGGATTTCGTCAATCTTGGCGTTGGCGAGCTGTATGCCCTCGCTGTCGCGCACCTTGATGTCATTGCCATGCTCATCCTTGCCGATGGACTTCATCATGTCGGGGCAGGTGTTGTGCAGGGCGTGTTTCAACAGGTGCATACCGTCATAGTTCCGGTAATAGCCCTTCACTAAAAACTCGTCCGTGATTTTCATGGTGCGGTAGCCGCACGCCACCGAATACTCGTCCATGCTTGCGGAGTAGGCGATTTTCACGTCCGTGTCGAAAAGATGGCTCATGTAGGCGGCGTACACGCCCGTCGGAATCCAGCGTTCCCCGAAATTGAAGTCGAGGTCCTCGAAGGCGATGCGCGGCGGCTCGGCTTCTTTCAGAGCCAACAACGCCTGCTTCACTTCCGGCATACGCCCGTTTTCTGGGTTGTCACCCATCCATGCCTTGATGCGCTCCGCCTTCTCTATCACGTTCCCGGCGATGAACCTGTCCTTTATCTCGTAACCGGTTACGAGCGGGTTGTAGAAGATGCGTCCTTTGAGGGCGTCAAGCAATCCCTCTTCCGTGCTGTCGGTTATCTCCCGCATATAGTCGAGATTGACCGTGCCGAACTTGTTGAGCGATGCGGAGAGTGCCTCTTCGGGAGAGCTTACGTTGGCATGGCTCTCCACCGAGAAGGAAACGGGACGCTCGAAGATGTCCGCCTTGACGAACCTGCCGTCTTCCGCACGTTCCAACGAAAGGATGTCGCGCCCGGCGGCATCCATCATCAACAGTTTCACGTTCTGCTTGGCATTGAGGTTGCCGTAGC
Organism: Coprobacter secundus; assembly: GCA_000803105.1. Lineage (GTDB taxonomy): Bacteria > Bacteroidota > Bacteroidia > Bacteroidales > Coprobacteraceae > Coprobacter > Coprobacter secundus. The sequence goes on along the minus strand of JTDA01000001.1, from coordinate 463,571 downwards.
GCATGACAAACTCATCGTAGCAGGTGTTCAACGCTATGCGTTGTGCAGACCCTTCATCGTGATACTCCGCCTCGTAGCGGTAAAGCCGCTCGTATGAATCACGGAGTGACACATACAACATCGCTTTCTCCTTCTGGTAGCCAGTCAGGTCAAGCGGTTGGAATGTCGCGCCGTAAGGCGTGATGTCCTTCAGGTAGCCGACGGTACGGCGTGACCTGTCAGCCACCAGCGACCCTTCACGCAGGTGCATTTCCGGTGTGCGGTGATAGGGACGCGGCGTAAGGTCGGGGGCTTCCTCCTTCGGCTTTTCCGTTTCAAATTCCGGGAATAGTGAAGCGGTTGCTTTCTCACTTGGGCTATTGTCCGTAATAGGAACGGGAGTTGCCTCCGGCTGTGCTTCGGGTTGTTTTGCTGCTTCCTTTTGCTCCGGTTTGTTATCCGACGAAGGCACAAAGGCAGGATTCATCGTGTCCTTGATACCCGACTTTTTCAGTTGTTCCTGTCTGTGCCGTTCCGCTTCAAGCCGTAGAGCCTTGCGCCGTTCCGGTGTCAGGCTCATCATCGTTTCATAGAAGCCGTTGATGGGTGGATTGGTGTCCCAGTCCAAAGTGGCATAAATATCTTCAGGGTCGCTTTGCTTCCCTGCACTTTCCGGCTTTGCCTTCTTGCTTTCGGTTGCAGGCTTGACGGATTCAACAGGAGGAACTGCCATAATCGGCGGTTTCGGTTTAGGAATAGCACGCTTTGCCTTGTTTTCCTTTTTGGTTGCCTTTTTCTTTTTGGCAGGTTCTTCTATGGGCATACCCCAAAGGTCAAGCAGAGTGAGCTGAACGGCATTTGAATGATTCGTCTGGCGTGGCTCAATCTCCGGCTTCTCGTCTATGGGTTGAACTTTCGGTTTCTCCGCTTCTGTGATAAAAACATTAGCGGTAGAAGTCACCGCTTCTACTTTCGGAGACGGCTGTACTTCCACATTCATACTTTTATCCGTACTTTCCGTTTGCGTCGGATGCAGGCTATGTCTTTCGTAGAGTTCCCTGTTGAGTTGGTGCAGTTCTATTTTCAGATGTTCCCGTAAGTCTTCCGCCAATTGTACGGTATCGCCTCTGTGCATGAGCTTATAGGCAGGCTTTCCGTAAGGGTCGGTACTTTTGGTTAAATCCGTGTGGGAAAGCGAACCGATGCTCCATACATACCCATTTACGGAAGTGCCGATAGGGGTCTGTTCTGTTTGCACAAAAAGTTTCTCATTATAATACAGTTTCCCGTTCTTTCCGCTGTTCTTTTGCAGAATAATCAAATCACTGCCCACCTCCGTACCCGCATTTTCCGTAAAGAGGTTGTTCGGCAGACGGGCAACACCCACCAGATTGGCGTGGTTCATCATATACTCGCGTATGGGCGCATTGGTCGGGGCATCCAACACCCCCTGCGAGGTAATGAACGCCACGATTCCGCCTTCACGCACCGCATCAAGGCTTTTCAGAAAGAAATAGTTGTGTATCGTCTTGGATGCCGACCGTCTTGCCATGTCATGACTGTTGGTAAATTCCGGGTCGAACACCGCCACATCACCAAAGGGGATATTGGATATAGCCAGATCAAAATGGTTCATGAACGGCTTTTCAATTTTCTCGTACCCCTGTATCCTTACTTTCTGGTCGGGATGCAGGTGTTTCAATATCTTGCCCGTCATCAGGTCTTTCTCAAAAGCCATGATGTCCGCGTCCGGCTTGTTCTCTAATACGGCATCCACAAATGCGCCAACGCCTGCCGATGGTTCCAGTACCCGGTCGGGGCGTATGCCGTGTTCATGCAGCACGTCCGCAATAGTGCCTGTTATCTCCGGCGGAGTATAGAAAGCGGTCAGAACGGATTGCTTCATAGCATCCATGTACCGCTTATACTCCGTATCGTCTTTTGTATTCTCCCGTAGTAACTTGTGCAGTTCCACGGTAGGGGCAAACAGTTCGAGGTCGGATTTCGCCCAATGGACGGCATCCGTCAGTTCCTTTGCTGGGTTCAGTATGCACTTCAGTCCACCGAAACCGCAATAACGCTCCAACAAGAGCCTTTCGCGTGCGGTGGGGGTGCGTTGTTCCCTGTCAAGGACGAATGCCGTCCGTATCGCCTCGATGTTGTCCCGCAACCTTTGTTTGCGGTTAAACGCCATATTCCTCTATATAAAGGACGACAGCCCCCGTCAGCTCCGTGTAGAGCAGGTCATAATCGGGCGACAGGGCGAAATTGTCATCCGAAAGGTCATAAATGGAGAATACGTTTCCGACAAGCGGCAGCAGTTTTCGGGTAAAGGATTCACGCTCCGCTTCCGGCACGTCGTCGGCAAACTCGTTCTCTACGACTTCGCGCAGGATGGCGTACTTGGAGTAGCGAAGCCCCTCCGTCAGCGTGCGCATAGCCAATTCCTGCGCACCTGCGGCGGGATAGCCTTCGAGCATTGCCCGTTCATACGTTCCGGCGGCACGGTCGGCGCGTTCACGGATGAAGGCTTCGTCGGTCGCCTGTTCAAATCTGTTTGTTCGGAGATAGTCTAGCAGGTACAGACCGTAGTAGGAAAAGTCGGTCTGCCCCTCGTTTTTCTTCTTGTTGTTCATTACTTTGGAATTTAGTGGATTGGTAAATCATGACCGGGATAATTGTCTGAAAGGAGAAAGAAAAGGCACTCGGTATCCCTCCGAGTGCCACCACTAAATCCAAAGCATGAGTGTAATCCGGTATCGAAGAACAGTTCATTACTCTGAATCAGTGGCAAAGTTACTCATTATTTTCTTCTTCTCGCAGAGGTTGCCTTACTTTTCCTTTCGGGGAACACGAAAGTCGTGTTGTAGTCCCCGTCAAAGGCAACCACGGCATCGAAACTCTTGCCCTGCTTGCTCTTGAAACCTTTGAGCAGTTTCGTGTGTCCGTCGGTGAGCAGGTCTTTGATTTCGTCATCGGTGAGGGTACGGTTTGCCTTCAGGCGGAACACGGGCAGCCCGCACTCCGCGTTGTCGCAGCGGACGACCTTGCCGTAGAACTGCATACTGCCCGTCCCGCACTTGGGACACTTGCAGCCGGAATCCCTGCGGGCGAACAGTTTGTCGCACGAGAGCAGTTCGGAGGTAATCTCCTTTGTGTACGCCTCTATCTCCTTGCGGAAGGTATCGGCGAGCAGTTCCCCGCGCTCGATGCGTGCCAGTTCCTTCTCCCATTCACCCGTCATGGCGACGTCGGCGATGAGCATCGTCTTCACGACCGAGTAGAGGGCAAGCCCTTTTTCGGTGGGTACAAGCGACTTCTTGCAACGTTCCATGTAACCGCGTTTGAAAAGCGTTTCGATGATGGCTGCACGGGTGGCAGGCGTGCCGATGCCGCAATCCTTCAATGCCTGACGCAGCGCGTCGTCCTCTATCTCCTTGCCAGCCGTTTCCATTGCGGACAGCAGGGAGGCTTCGGTATGCAGCGGCTTAGGCTTGGTCTTACCTTCCGTGATGGAGGCGGCTTTCAGTGCCAGCCTATCGTCTTCCTGCCAGCCGGGTATGATGGTCTCCTCTTTCTCTTCCTCGCCATAGACTGCACGCCACCCGACTTGCCTGATAACACTGCCTTTCACCACGAACTCCGCTCCGGCACACTCCGCCGTAACAGTAGCGGTGTCTTTGACGCATTTTTCAGAGAAAGCCTCAATCATGCGTCCGGCAATCATCTGATAGACGGTATTATCTTCTTTGGAGAGGAACAGCGGTTTCTCGCCCGTGACGAGTAGGGCATGGTGGTCTGTTACCTTGCCGCCGTCCACGCTGCGGCGTGTCGGCACTGCCTTCGGATTGACTTTGTCTTTCCATTCGGGCAGGTTGCCGATGAAGGCGAGCAACTTGGGAATTTCCACGAACACGTCTTCGGGGATGTAGCGGCTTCCGGTTCTCGGATAGGTGATAAGTTTCTTCTCGTAGAGCTTCTGCGCGATTTCGAGTGTCTGCTCCGCTGTGAAGCCGTGTTTGGCGTTGGCCTCCTTCTGGAGCGTGGTCAGGTCGTACAGGAGCGGAGTGTCCTCTATCTTCTCCTTGCGCTCCGCTTTCGTGACGGTGGCTGTGCCTGCTTCCTTTACTTTATTATATAATTCCGTCGCAGGCTCTTTCTCTTTCCATTTCTCGGAGGACGAGAATTTCACGGTATCACCGTTGCCTCCGTCTGCGGCGATATGGAGCTGCCAGAACGGTTCTACCGTGAAACGGCGGTTCTCCCAGTAACGTGCGCATACCATCGCCAGCGTAGGTGTCTGTACCCGTCCGACGGAATATGTGCCGTGTCCAGCGGCGATGGAGAGTGCCTGCGTGCCGTTGATGCCCACAAGCCAGTCGGATTCGCTCCGTGCTTTGGCGGCAAGGTAGAGGTTGTCGTATTTGTCGCCCGCTTCGAGGTTGCGCAGTCCCTCACGGATAGCCTTGTCGGTAAGCGAGCTTATCCAAAGGCGCACGAAAGGAGTGGTACATCCGATATAGTGGTAGAGGTAGCGGAAGATAAGCTCACCTTCGCGTCCGGCATCGGTCGCCACGATGATCTGCTCGCTTTCCTTGAAAAGACGGGCGATGATTTTTATCTGCGACACCACGCCGCTGTCGGACTTGTAGCCTTTCTCTGTCTTTTCCTGACGGGGAATGAGCGTGAAGGTTCCGGGGATGACGGGCAGGTTACCACGGACGAAACCACGTATGCCGTAGCCGTCGGGCATGGCAAGCTGGACGAGGTGTCCGAATGCCCATGTCACGGCATAGCCGCCTCCCTCGAAATATCCTTCCTCTCTTTTTGTCGCGCCCACGATGCGGGCGATTTCACGTGCCACGGATGGCTTTTCTGCAATGATTGTCTTCATGTTTTCTTACTTTTTAGTGATACTTTGGATTCTATTTTGGATTTAGTGGTGGACACGGGAGATTACATCTTCATGCCCTTGTTGTTTTTCTTCTGTGGTTTCTCCTGCTGCTGTTGCTGTTTGTCGTCCTTCGGAGCGGTCTGTCCCTTCTGCAACGGCTCTTTCAGGTTCTTGGTCGCCTCGTTGGTCTTGCCCTCGCTGTTCACCGCCACCTGTGTGCGGCTTTCGTTGGAGGGGGCTACCTTCTGTGCGTTGTCAGGATTGGTGTCGTAGCGATAAGGACGACCCTTCTCCGGGTTGAACTTGATATACATCGTGGCATGGAAACCCTGTTTGTCTGTCACGTTCTCCAGCTTTATCGCCTTACCCGCTGCATAATCGGCTTTCTGCTGGTCGGTGAAGTTCATGCCGCTCCATTTGCTGATGGGGCGGATGCTGCCGTCGGCGTTCGTCCACGTGTTGCGGCGTTGCTCTTTCTGTGGGGCTGCGGAATTTTCCATGCCCTGAGCCTGTCCTTGTGTGAGATTGTTCTTGGCTTCCTGCGTCTGGGCAGTACGCGGCGACCTGCCGGTTCCCGGTACGAACTCCACGCCTCGCTGCTCTACATTCACTTGAAGAGTGGTGACGAATTTCCTGCCGTCGTTGCGCTCAATAAGTTTGTCGCGCACGGGCAGCCCGGCACGCAGCATATCCTGTTCCTGTTTGGTGATTTCCGTCTTTCCGATGCGCTCCGGTATGCGCACTTTGTTTGCTGGTATGTCCGTGATTTCATTTGTCTTGCGGTCTATGCTGATGAACGAGGGGATGATTTCACCCGTTTCCTTGTCCACGATGTCCACGACCCTGCCGAGATTGCCCGTTTCGCGCAGGTTCTTACGGTCTTCGTCCGAAAACTTGTGTTCCTTGTACTCGTCGAGTTTCTGCTCCTTGCGGATGAAGTGCGGCACGAGGCTGACATTGCCTTCACCGTCTTTCTTAAAGGAAAGGCGGGCGTCCAGTTCAAAAGCCTCGCCGCCAAACTTGGGCGACACCTTTACCAAGTCGGATTTGCCGTAGTTGAGCATCTTCTGAAGGTCACCGGACTTTTCAAGGTCGTCACGTTTCACGCCCCATTTCTCTTCCAACTCCTGCCAGTTGATTTTGCTCTCGTCGATGGGCTGGTAGCCCCGTCTGCCCTGTGCCTGTTGTTGCGGGCTTTCCTGATTCTGTTCCTGCTTCTTTTCCATTTCTTCCTGTTCTTGTTTTTCTTTGGGCTGCTCTTCCTGCTTTTGTTCCGTCTGCTCCGTCTTTTCGGCGGTCTGTTCTTCCTTCACCTGCTTTTCGTAGCCGGAAGTGTCCACCTTGTGGGGCGCAAGCAGTTCCTTGTTGGCTTCGGGGTCTTTCAGCAGGTCTTTCATCACCTCCATCAGTTTGTCGGCTTGGTCTGCCGCGACACGGTAGAAACCGAAGCGGCTGGGTTCCTTGCACTGCCGGAAGAAGTTTTTGAAGAAGTTGTCCAGCACATCGCCGTGGCGGTCGAATTGCAGGAAACTCTGCGCGTTCTCCGCTTTCGCGGGGGTACGCTTGGGGGAACCGTCGGCATCCAGCCCGGCTACCACGCTGATTTCGCCCGTCTTCTCGTCACGGACTATCAGCACGTCCTTTTCACTTTTTTTCTTTGCCATTTGAAAAATGTTTTAATGGGTTATTTTTGAAAGAAATTATGGATACGAGCCTTGTAGAAGGCTATATCTTCTTTTTTGAAGTCCTTTACGTGTCCGGAAAGGAACGTCAGCACGTCCTCCTCGCTGTAATAGGTCTTTTTGCCGAGCGTCTTATACGGCAACGCGCCGATGCTGCGGTAGCGTTGTAGGGTGCGCTTGCTGATCTGGAGCAGCATACAGAGGTCTTGGTTGTCGAACATCCTGATACGTTCCATCGGGTTTGGGGTTTTGCCGGACGGTTGCAAGGAGAGCAGCAGTTCGTCCTGACGGTCGAGCCGTTCAACCAGTTTCTGCATCCAGCTCTCGAAATTGTTTCGGGTAAGCAGTTCCATACGTCACGTCCTCCTTCCTTTGGGTTTGCCGCCTCCCGTGCGCAGCGTATGGTTGCGTTTCATTTCCGTCGGTGTCGCCGCGTCTTCCATGACGGTGCAGTCCGCAAGCAGGCGGTCGATTTCAGACTGGCGGTAGCGGCACTTGCCGCGCAGCACCACATAGCCGATGCGATGCTCGCTGCGCATACGCTGGAGGGTGCGGGTACTCACATTCAGCAGGTGCGCCGCCTCACGGGTGGTGAGCAACCTGTCTGCGGATTTTTCCTTTCTTTCGCCGGAAACGGCACGCACGTGTGCCGCTATCTCGGCTATCTGTTCCGTCAATGCGGTGAAGACGGAACTTTCCATCGTTATTACTTTCATATTCAGTCCTTTCTTTTGGTTTCTGCGGCAAAATTCGGCAATAAACAAAAGGGGCTTTAACAGCTCACTACGTGTCTCACGTAAGATTTTTATCGGAAATGGCTCCGTAACCCGGACAGATGGCGCAACATACAGCCTTTCAGTGGGAAACGATATGCGTTCATGAGGATGGCGTTACCTTTGCGGCAAACCAGAAATGTTTTGAATATGGAAATTGTATCTATCGAGAAAAAGACCTTCGAGATGATGTTGGCGTCCTTCAATGCCCTCTCGGAGAAGGTTGCCGCCCTGAAGCGCAAGAACGACGGAGGGCGGCTGGAAAGATGGCTCACGGGCGAGGAAGTCTGCGGGCAGTTGAGAATCAGCCCGCGCACGTTGCAGACGTTACGCGACAAACGGCTTATCGGCTACTCGCAGATAAACCGCAGGTTCTATTACAAGCAGGAAGAAGTCAAGAGGCTGATTCCGCTTATCGGTACGCTCTATCCCGGCGGCAGATAATCTTGTTATTCACCCACTGAATCCAAAGTCATGATGAACGAGAACAACAATGTTTTTACACTGGAGGACGAGCCGCTTGCCACCGTGGTGCAGAATATGCGCAAAGGCTCTAAATGGCTCTCCGCATTTTTGGAAAACTACCGTCCGCCGCTGGACGGGGAACGTTACCTGACGGACAGGGAGGTGGCGGAGTTGCTCCGTGTGAGCCGCCGTACCTTGCAGGAATACCGCAACAACAGGGTGTTGCCCTTCATCCTTTTAGGAGGAAAAGTGCTTTACCCCGAATCGGGATTGCGTGAACTGCTGGAGGCGAATTACCGCAAGCCAATAGAATAAAGGAAGCATGAAAACGAACAAAAAGGAAACGGACAACTCAAATTAGGCTGTCCGTTTCCTTTTTGTTGGCACGTATGCGTGTTCAGCAATACCCGGCTTTCCCGTTCTGTATGAACATCACGTATGCCTGTCGCTTTTCTTTCGAGAGAGCTTTACACACCAGCCACGTGCGGAACACGTGCGTGCAGTAGGTGTTCAATCTGAAAGCGACGGGGATGATGATCTCAAGCGAGTAAACATCCGCATACAGACCGTTTTCAAGTTGAATGTAGCGGCATACCTCGTAGTCACTCAACACGTCCGCTTTGAGGATGGCTTTAATGGCGGCGTTCACTGCCGGGACACCTGTGTGGAACAGTCCGGCGATTTCTCCGGCGGTCATCCATACATCGTTACCGGTTACGCTGACCGCCTTGTCCTCAATGATGATTATGTCACGTTTCATGGCTTCTCTGTTTTAGATGGTACAACCTGCAAATTCCTCGATTTGGTTCAATCTCGCGGCAAGGTTCTCCATGTCTTGATTGAGCTTCTCTTTGGTTATTTTCGCGTATATCTGCGTTGTCTTTATGCTCTTGTGTCCCAGCATGGAACTGACCGTTTCGATAGGTACGCCGTTGGAGAGGAACACCGTCGTGGCGGCCGTATGGCGGCTTTGATGCCATGTAATATGCTTGGTGATACCGCAACGCTTGGCGACGGTCCGGATTCCGGCAAGGCACGTGTTATAGTGGGGTACGGGGAATATCCTGCCGTCCCCGCACAGCCCACGGTATTTGTCGATGATGCGCTTCGCTATGTCGAGCATACGGATGTTGGACACCACACCCGTCTTCTGGCGGTTGATGTTTATCCACTCGTGTTCATCAAAGTAGGTGCGGATATTCTCTTCCGTCAGGTTGCGCATATCGGCGAACGACAAGCCCGTGAAGGCGCAGAATAGGTATAAATCACGATACAGTTCTTGCTTCGCATTCTTCAGCTTGCCTTCCATCAGCAGGCGGATTTCATCTTTCGTCAGAAAGCTGCGGGTCGTTTCCTCCTTCTTGATTTCATACTCACGGAACGGGTCGCGCGTGAGCCACTCATTGTTGATGGCGATGAACACCATCGTCCGAAGCGGGCAGACATACAGCCACACGGTATTGGTGCAGCAGTGTTTGTCCGTGCGCAGGAACATTTCAAAATCGGAAATGAAAGCGGGTGTAAGCTCTTTCAGGGCAATGTCCTTCACATGGTAGCGGATGGTGAGAAACTCTTGCAGGTGCTTGTAAACGATCTTGTACTTGTTAAACGTGCCTTTGGCTTTCATGCCTGCCTCCACCTGCTTGGCATAGTCCTCGTTGTGTTGCCGGAACACCTGCAACAGCGTGTGGTAGCGGTGTTCCAGTCCGAGAAAGGCGTTTTTCACCTTTTCCGCAGTGACGAAGTTGTCACGCTCCATGATTTCCTGATAGTGCTTGTTGATGCGTACGCGCATCTTGTCGAGCATACGGTTCGTTTCGAGTGCAGCCGTGCTTCTGCCCGTGACACGTCCTCCTTTGGTGTCCCACAGCTTGGGATCGACGGTCAGTTTGCAGCTGAACTGTGTTTGGCTTCCGTCCACCGTGATACGTCCCATGACGGGTACTGTCCCGTCCTTTTTCACTACCTGACGTTTGAGGTAGTAGATAACTGAAAATGTACTCTTCATCGTCCTTAATTTTTTTAGGTTCAAAATTAGTCGGTGAAGAATCCTTCGTCGGTACGCAAAACACGGAGGAACGGCGCAATCTTTTTCCGTAACCGGATTTATTGCGTGAGTTGTCAGTAACTCACTATATCACAATGTCTTGTTTTACCATTCTTACCCATTTCGTCACTTATATGGTGTGGTTACGAACAAGTAACGTAGCGACGTCTTGATTTGGCTTTTGCAAGGATTGTGGTGGCGTTGGAGAGAATCGGCAGCTTAAATGAAACCTCTGTAAATCAATTCTATTACTTCATTCTTCCGTATTCCACTTTTTTGTAGTAACTTTGTATCCGAAAAAATAGGATATAAAACTATAAAACAGATACACAAATGAACAAGAAAGCTTTTTTGATGATTCTCGATGGGTGGGGAATAGGTGACCACGGTAAAGATGATGTTATCTTTAATACTCCTACTCCTTATTGGGATTCTTTGCTGGCAAACTATCCTAATTCTCAATTACAAGCTTCGGGCGAAAATGTAGGTTTGCCTGACGGACAAATGGGAAATTCGGAGGTAGGACATTTGAATATTGGTGCGGGACGTGTTGTATATCAGGATTTGGTTAAGATTAACCGGGCCTGTGCAGATAATAGTATATTGAAAAATCCGGAAATTATTTCTGCATTTACATATGCTAAAGAAAACGGGAAGAATATCCATTTTATGGGACTGACTTCAGATGGAGGGGTACATAGTTCTTTGGAGCATTTATTTAAACTTTGTGATATTGCTAAAGAGTATCAGATTGAGAATACTTTTATCCATTGTTTCATGGATGGCCGAGATACTGATCCTAAGAGTGGAAAAGGGTTTATAGAACAATTGTATGCACATTGCGACAAGAGTGCAGGCAAGATAGCTTCTATTATCGGCCGTTATTATGCTATGGACCGTGATAAACGTTGGGAACGGGTAAAAGAAGCATATGATTTGCTGGTGAACGGTGTGGGCAAGAAAGCTGATTGTATGGTTCAGGCTATGCAAGAGTCTTATGATGAAGGAGTAACTGATGAATTTATAAAACCTATCGTAAATGCGAATTTTGACGGAACGATAAAGGAGGGTGATGTTGTTATTTTCTTCAATTACCGGAACGACCGTGCGAAAGAATTAACGATTGTTCTTACACAGCAGGATATGCCCGAAGTTGGTATGTACACGATTCCTGATTTGCAATATTATTGCATGACACCTTACGATGCATCATTTAAGGGTGTCCATATTCTTTTCGACAAGGAAAATGTTGTGAATACTTTGGGTGAGTTTATAGCATCTAAAGGATTGAAGCAATTACATATTGCAGAAACGGAAAAATATGCACACGTAACATTCTTCTTTAATGGTGGCCGTGAAGCTCCATATGAAGGTGAAGACCGTATTCTGGTTCCTTCTCCTAAAGTAGCGACTTATGACCTTAAGCCCGAAATGAGTGTATATGAAGTGAAAGAGAAATTGGTTGCTGCTATTAATGAAAATAAATATGACTTTATCGTTGTAAATTATGCCAATGGTGATATGGTCGGTCATACAGGGGTTTATGAAGCGATAGAAAAGGCTGTGGTAGCTGTTGACGCTTGTGTGAAAGATGCTATCGAAGCGGCTAAAGCTAACGGTTATGAAGCTATTATTATTGCCGATCATGGTAATGCAGACCATGCCTTGAATGAGGACGGGACTCCGAATACCGCGCATTCTTTGAATCCCGTACCGTTTGTGTATGTGACAGATAATAAGGATGCAAAAGTCGAAAACGGAATATTGGCCGATGTGGCTCCTTCAATTTGTCATATATTGGGAATAACTCCACCGAAAGAGATGACCGGACGTTGTTTGATTAAAGACTGAATAGTTATCGATGATTAAATAGTAGCGGACAACGGGCAGCGGATAAATGCCGTTACTCATTGTCCGTTATTTATTATTATACATGGAACCTGTTATGTTGGAAATAGGAGATACATTAGTTAGTCTCGATGTTATTGAGAAGGAATTTATATGTAACCTGGAAGCTTGTCTGGGGGCTTGTTGTATTGAGGGAGATGCCGGTGCACCTTTGGAGGAAGAGGAGCGGCAAAAGCTTAAAGACATATTACCGGTTATTTGGGATGATTTGTTACCTGCAGCACAGTCTGTCATTCGAGAACAAGGAGTTGCTTATATTGACCAGGAAGGTGATGTGGTTACGTCTATAGTAAATGGTAAGGATTGTGTTTTTACCTGTTATGGGGCTAATGGCATGTGTTATTGTGCCATAGAAAAAGCATATAAGGAAGGGCGAATCGATTTTTATAAGCCCATATCATGTCATTTGTATCCGATACGGACGAAGAAATATAGTGGTTTTACTGCAGTGAATTATAACCGTTGGAAAATTTGTAAAGCAGCAGAGGTTTTGGGGCGTAAAGAGGGTGTAAAAGTTTATCAGTTTTTGAAAGAACCATTGATCCGAAAGTTTGGAGAAGTGTGGTATAATGAACTTTGTGAAGTTGCTATTGAATACGAACGTCAAAAGGCTCAAGATGATTGAATTTTCAGAAAAATCGTTTAGTAGAGACGATTTTTTGAGTAAAAACTAATTTTTTTATAAATTGCGTAAATATTCGGTTTGGTTATTATTTGACTGATATTTGTATTGTCAAGAGCCAAGATATTTTTTCTTATTGTATGGTAAGAATTCTTATTGAATGGATGTTCAATTTATATAAGTGTGTGTACTAATAAAGACGTGTAAACCATGAGAAAAGTAACATTTTTATTTTTAGTTTTAAGTATGTGTTTTTGGGGTTATGCTCAAAAATACTCATTCAATGGGCTGGATATGAATATGGGAAATTTGTCCCGCTTGTCGGATGCAAAAACGCGTTCTATCAGCCCTGAAAATTTTACCGGAGAATCAGGAAAAGGCGGTATGGCCGATCCGGTAAAAGATAAAGGGATAAGAAATAAAGCGAATTCTGCTAATTGTGCCCGAACACTGGGCAAAGGCTGGAAAGTGAATCCTTATATTATTGTAAATCCTGGTGAGACGATTACGATTGCAGAAATAGAAGGGCCGGGAGCTATTCAGCAGATATGGATGACTCCGACAGGAAATTGGCGTTTCTCTATTTTACGTATGTATTGGGATGATGAAAAAGAACCTTCAGTGGAATGTCCTGTGGGTGATTTCTTTGCAAGTGCTTATAATGAATATGCCCAATTATCTTCATTGGCGGTGTGTGTGAATCCGGGAAGTGCGTTTAACTGTTATTGGAAAATGCCCTTTCGGAAAAAAGCCCGCATAACGATTGAAAATATAAATACTGTAGAAGATATGCGTCTATATTACCAAATCAATTATACGTTGACGGATGTTCCTGAAGATGAGGGATATTTCCATGCGCAGTTCCGTCGCTCCAATCCAACAAAGGGGTCTATTCACACCTTGATTGATGGGGTTAAAGGAAAAGGCCAGTATGTCGGCACTTATTTGGCATGGCGAGTAAATGATAATTGCTGGTGGGGGGAAGGTGAGATTAAATTTTATATGGATGGTGATACAAAATATCCTACGATTTGCGGAACAGGGACAGAAGACTATTTTTGTGGCTCTTATAATTTTGAAAACCAGAAGACGCACCAATATCAGGAATTTACGACACCTTATGCCGGATTTCATCAGGTGATTCGGCCGGATGGTTTGTACCGGGCGGTGACCAGTTTTGGTATGTATCGCTGGCATGTTTTGGACCCGATACGTTTTGATAAAAATTTGAGAGTAACTATTCAGGATTTGGGCTGGCGTCATGATGGGCGGTACAATAATCAACATTCGGATATTTCGTCGACTTCTTTCTGGTATCAGACGGAACCGCATGCGAAATTTCCTTCTCTACCGAGTAAGGACGATCTGGAGATTCCAAAATGGTGAATTAGAGAGAAATTGAATATCCATATAAAAAGAGGGTATCCAAAATGGTTACCCTCTTTTTTGATGAGTATGGAACAATTGAGATTAGTCGATGATGTCAAATCCCGTATAAGGGATCAGGGCCTTGGGGATACGTATGCCTTCGGGAGTCTGGTTATTTTCCAATAGTGCGGCAACTATACGAGGCAAAGCCAGAGCACTGCCATTCAAAGTGTGTACCAGTCTTGTTTTTTTATCGGTGCCCTTGAAACGGCATTTCAGGCGGTTGGCTTGATAACTTTCGAAATTGGATACCGAACTTACTTCCAGCCAACGTTTTTGGGCAGCGGAGAATACTTCGAAGTCGAAGGTAATGGCAGATGTGAAACTCATATCTCCACCGCAGAGGCGAAGGATGTGCCACGGGAGTTCGAGTTTTTCGACTAACGTTTGTACATAGTCAATCATCTCCTGAAGAGCTTCATAAGAATGGTCAGGATGTTGTATCTGAACAATCTCAACTTTATCGAACTGATGGAGACGATTCAACCCTCGTACATCTTTACCGTAAGAGCCGGCTTCTCGGCGGAAGCATGCAGAGTATGCTGTATTTTTTATAGGCAGATCCGATTCATTTAAAATAACATCTCGGTACAGATTGGTGACCGGGACTTCGGCTGTCGGTATCAAATACAAGTCGTCTTCGTTACAATGGTACATTTGTCCTTCTTTATCGGGCAATTGTCCGGTTCCGTATCCGGATGCTGCATTTACGACATAAGGAGGTTGTATTTCGAGATAGCCGGCTTCCCGTGCATTGTCCAAAAAGAAACTGATGAGAGCACGTTGAAGGCGAGCACCTTTCCCTTTATATACGGGAAATCCCGCTCCCGTGATTTTCACTCCTAATTCGAAATCGATGAGGTCATATTTTTTTGCCAGTTCCCAGTGAGGAAGAGCGTCTTCCGGAAGGTCGGGAATTGTTCCACCGCTTTTTTCTACAATATTATCTTCGGCTGTACGGCCTTCAGGAACTGCATCACAAGGAGTATTCGGAATAGAAAGCAGAATATCAGTAATCTGTTTTTCTGCATCGTTCATAGCCGATTCTAATGCAACATTTCCTTCTTTTAAACTGGCAACTTCGGTTTTTACTTTTTCTGCTTCTTCTTTTTTACCTTCTTTCATTAATTTGCCTATTTGGCCCGAAAGGTTTTTCAGAGTTGCCAGACGTGCATCTAATTCGGATTGGGAGTTGCGTCGGGTTTTATCTAAATCTAATACTTTATTAATAAGCTCTTTGGCATCGAAATGCTTTTTGGCTAATTTCCGGACAATTTCTTCCGGATTTTCTTTTATTGCAGCCAGTGTTAACATATAAATATGATGTTTGTATTTGTGATATGTCTGATATTTATCAGGCTAATAGTTCTTTTACTTTGGCAGAGATAGCCTTCCCTTCGGCACGTCCGGCCAATTTTTTACTGGCAACACCCATTACTTTTCCCATATCCTTGGCTGATGTTGCACCTACTTCAGCGATAATATTTTTCAATTCGGCTTCCAGTTCTGCTTCAGTCATTTGTTTCGGGAGATATTCTTCAATGACTTTAGCTTCGCCTAATTCGCTTTCAGCCAATTCCGGACGGTTTTGTTCTATATATATTTGAGCGCTGTCTTTACGCTGTTTTACCATTTTTACCAGTATTTTCATTGCTATGTCATCCGATAGCTCACCGTCTGAACCTTTAGCCGTTTTTGCTTCCAGAAATTCTTTTTTTATTCCTCTTAAAGTTTCCAGTCTCAATTTGTCTTTAGCCAGCATGGCATTTTTTATGTCATTACTGATTTGATCAAATAAATTCATTTTATATTCTGATTTTAATGATGTTATACTACTTTAAAAACGTATTGTTCCTTCTGTTGTCCCTGTTGTATTCGCATTGGCGGATGATTGTAGGGCCGACGGAGCCGGCTCGTTGTTTTGTGCCGATTTGCTGTTGATGGCTAAGCGGGCAGCAAATTGCGGGTCGCGATTGTATGTAGGGGACTTATCGAGCAATTCAAGTAAAGCATCGTCGTCCATTTGCTCGGCTTTTAATATCATAAAAGATGCTCTGACCCTGTTCCTTTCTATTTCCTTTGCAGCTTCGGGCCCATACATCTCTGTGATAGAATCTTGAGTATCATTGAAGGATTCTTCGTTTTGCTGTTCGAACGGATCGATAAAGTTTTGTGAAGCCATGGATGCCCCGTCTTTGAATCCTGTAGCCAGTATGATGATCTTTACGGTTTCTTCCAGGCTGTCATCAATGGCTGCTCCCCAAATAACTTCAACATTTTTCCCAAATTTTGCCATGAAAGAGTTTACCTCGTTTATCTCTTCCATTTTTATCTGGTTGGTACTGCTAAAATAGAGGTTGAATAGTATCTTTTTAGCGTCGTATATATCGCTGTCATTGAGAAGCGGAGAATTAAGGGCATCTTGTATAGCTTTTGATACACGTTTCTCGCCGGAGCCGTAACCAGAACTCATGATGGCTTTACCTCCGTTTTTGAGAATAGAGTTTACATCGGCAAAGTCCAAATTGATATGTCCCTCTACCGTGATAATTTCTGCGATACTTTTGGCTGCGATAGTCAGTGTATCGTCGGCTTTGCCGAAGGCGTTGAGAAAGTCGAGGTCGGGATATATCTTTCGTAGATTCTCGTTATTGATGACTAATAGCGCGTCGACGTATTGTTCCATTTCTTTCACCCCTTCGCGTGCTTGCAATATTTTGCGTTCTCCTTCAAACAGGAAAGGTATGGTGACGATACCGACAGTAAGAATATCTAATTCTTTTGCTATTTTTGCAATGACCGGCCCGGCTCCGGTTCCTGTTCCTCCTCCCATACCGGCAGTGATGAATACCATCTTGGTACCGTCGTTGAAAAGGTCTTTTATTTCATCGATGCTTTCTTCTGCCGCCAGTCGAGCGCGTTCAGGTCGGTTTCCTGCTCCGAGGCCTTCGGTCGTTGTTTTCCCCAATTGTACTTTGCGGGGAACTTCGGATCGTAACAAGGCTTGGTTATCGGTATTACATAAGACGAACGTTACATCTTGTATACCCTCTTTATACATATGGCTTACAGCATTTCCACCTCCACCTCCAACTCCGATTACTTTTATAATGGAAGGAGTACTTTGTGGCCCGGGGAAATCCCACGGTAAGTTATCCGTCAATTCGTCCATGGTTGTATATTGTTAAATTACTTTTTTGTTTTTATGATTCGTTATTAAGAAAGTTTGGCATCATTCTCGTCAAAAAGTTGTTCTGCCTTGTTTTTTAGATTTTTCCACCAAGAAGGGCCGTCTGGGTCTTTAGGAGGTTTGGGCGTTTTTTTCGGTTTTTCTTTTTGAGCCGGAGGTGTAACGACTTCTGGTTCAGTCTCGGTTACGGAGACTTTTTTAGTCATACAGTTTTCTTCTCCGAGCAATAATAGTCCTATTGCTTGAGAATATGCTGGATTTCCTGCTTCGGCACGGTTGGCGAATGATATATTCTTTTGCAAGGTACCTCTTTTTACTTCTAATCCGGTTTTTTGGTGAAGCAATTCGGGAAGTTCCCGTAACTGGGATGCCCCACCGGTAATAATAATTCCGGCTGAAAGCTGGTCAGCGTATCCCGAAGCGTCAATTTGCTCTTTTACATTCTCCACGATTTCTTCAATACGGGCTTCTATTACATGACAGAGGTCCTGATATTTTATTTTTGAGGAATCGAGTCCGTCTATGCCTAATTGCCGAATGCCTTTTTCCGTGATAGGAGTGCTGATTGCACTACCGAATGCAATTTTGAGTTTTTCAGCATCGGTATCCAAAACGTTTAATGTCCCGATGTCTTTCGTTATATTTTTCCCTCCGAACGGGATTGTTATCATATATCGGAGCAAATCGTCTTTATATATGGACAAAGTAGTTGTTCCGGCCCCGAAATCAATTAATGCGCAGCCCAGACTTTTTTCGTTACTGGTAAGCAATGCCGCTGCTGTGGCCTGTGCAGAAATAATGTAGCCGGCAATTTGCATCTTGCTGCGTTCGAATAGGCACCGTTCTATATTTTTCTTTATAGACGGTCTCCCGATAATGAGTTTCAAATTGGCTTCAATATCGGAGCAAAATGTACCTACAGGATTAGTTTCAAGATGATTGTCTATTAAATATTCATTTGGAACGACATCCATGATTTCAGCATTGAATACCGGGAATGTACGGCTTTCGGCATGTAAAGAATTTATCAGTACTTCTGTTACCGGAGTATCTTCGGCCAGACGCCTGCGTACTTTATGGCTGATTGTACGTACCGATTGTCCTCCGACACCAACATACATTTTATTGATGGAGCCAGGAACTCGATTTCCTAACTTTGTAATGATTTTTTTTACCCGGTTGGCCGCTTCTTCTACGTTTTGAATACATCCGCGCTTTATACATCCGGATGATTCTTCTCGTTCGATTGCCAACACCTGTAGAGTGCCATCCTCGTTTTTTTGCCCTACTATACCTATGATTTTCGAGGTTCCGAGTTCAATTGCTGCAATATATTTTTCTGCGTCCATAGCGTTTTGTTATAAAGCTCTCCGGGTGCATATCACCTGGTTTTCGTATTTAATGTTTATAGTATCGTATTTGTTCCAACCTACTTTAGGCAGAGCTTGTTCATAAAGACAACGTAAATTTGCCAGTTTCCGTTCAAAGTTATCTATTTTTCCTAAAAGTATCAAATTATCACCCACTCTTGGTATCAATTCAATCTCTTGTTCAGGAGAGACATAGATTTGCTCTATTTGAGCATTCCAGAATTCATCTTGGTCAAGAAAATGGGCTAAAGGGTATAATTTATTTTTTGCATATGCTTTATTTATGTATCCTGTAGCAAGTGGCAGATATGCGGTAAAGTTTCCCGAAGTAGGCATTATCTGGGCATCTTTGTCGATATAATAATTTTCCCCGTTACTTATGACTCTGAGTATGGGTATTCGTTGGGTCAGTCTTATATGTACAGTGCCGCATGGAGTTTTGAAGCATTCGGCAGAGGCAATAAGTTGATTTTTTTTAAGTACATTTTCCATTTTTTCGGTGTTTATTCGTGAATAAAGTTTTCCTATCGGGTTTATTCCTTTATCCATAATTTCCCGTTGAATCTCTTTTACTGAAGTGAAATGGGTCTCCAGGCTGTCTGCCAGCTCGATGTGAACGCGTGTGCATTTTATGTTCCCGGTTTCGGGAGCATAAAGAGCCAGTGTTACAATCAAATAGATGGGCATCAGGCTTACGAGTATGTACTTAAATATCTTTTTCATCAGGCTGACAATATCTCCTTTATTGCCGGTAACATCCGGTCTATATCTCCGGCACCAAGAGTTATTAGGACCTCAAAGTTACGTTGTTTTATTTTTTCTAACAACATATCTTTGTGGCAAAGTTCTTTATTGCTGCATGTTACTTTGTCAAAGATAAGCTTGGATGTAACTCCGGGGATGGGTTGTTCCCTGGCCGGATATATATCTAATAAGATTAGTTCGTCAAGGAGTGACAGTGCTGCTGCAAATTCTTTGTAAAAGTCCCTTGTACGGGTATATAGGTGCGGCTGGAAGATACCGCTGATTTTTTTGCCAGGATATAAAGCCCGGACAGAGGTGATGCTGGCTTTTAGTTCGTCGGGATGATGAGCATAGTCGTCTATCATCACTATATTGGCATTTTTCAGCCAAAAGTCAAAACGCCGTTTTGCTCCTTTGAAAGATGCCATGGCCTTGCGTATATCTACTGCGTCAACACCATTTAGCCAGGCGATGGCCATGGCAGCGACACTATTTTCTATATTGATTTTCACCGGAACTCCCAGCTCTATATCTGAAATAACTTCTTTGGGAGTAACAAAATCAAATATAATCGTTCCTTTTCCGATGCGAATGTTCTGGGCATGGAAGTCACCCCCGTTGTCTGCCGAGTATTGGTATATAGTCACTCCCTTTTGCACGTCGGGCTGTACTTTGATACCTTTTTTTATGACTAAGGCTCCTCCTGGTTGTATCAATGATGTAAAATAGCGGAAACTTTCAAGATATGCCTCTTCCGTACCGTAAATATCCAGATGGTCGGGGTCAGTAGCTGTAATTACAGCCATATATGGAGATAATTGATGGAACGACCTGTCGTACTCGTCTGCTTCGATTACGGTAAATTCGCTGGTATTGGAAAGTATCAGGTTGCTGTTATAATTTTTCAAGATACCGCCAAGGAAAGCATTACATTCTAGGGGTGATTGAGCCAATATATGTGCGGCCATGCTCGAAGTTGTTGTTTTTCCGTGAGTACCGGCAAAGCATAGCGCTTTGCTTGTACGGGTAATCATACCTAAGAGTTTGGCTCTCTTTACAATAGTGAATCCGTTTTCTTGAAAATAAGAAAATCCGTCGTGGCTCTCTGGTACAGCAGGGGTATATACGACCAGTGTTGTTTTGGGATTGCGACAGTATTCGGGGATGAGTGCGGAGCTTTCATCATACACGATTTCTGCCCCTTCATTTATCAGGGCTTCGGTAAGGTCAGAGGGGGTACGGTCATACCCGGCTACATGATATCCTTTTGCTAAAAAATAGCGTACTAAGGCACTCATGCCGATACCTCCGGCTCCTATAAAATAAAGTGATGTGAAATTTTCCATTTTTATTTTTTCCTTTCGTTGACAATTTGGATGATGATATCTGCGATTCTTGCCGCAGAATTTGCTTGAGCCAACGTTTTGATATTGTCTTGCATATTTTTCAGCTTATCGTTGTCCCTTATGACGACCAATGCTGTTTGCATGAGCTTGTCTCGGGCTTCGTTGTCTCGAATGAGAATGGCAGCACCTTTGTATTCCAAGGCTTGTGCATTTTTTGTCTGGTGGTCTTCTGCGACATTGGGAGATGGAACTAAAATGACCGGCTTTTCTAATAGGCAAAGTTCGGATATGGAGCTTGCTCCAGCCCGGGAAATGACCAAATCAGCAGCTTTGTACGCCATATCCATACGCGATATGAAAGGCATTTGCTTTATGTGGTGACAAATTTTTTGAGATAAAGCTTTTTGAGCTTTTGCATCAAAGTTTTTTCCGGTTTGCCAGATGATTTGTATTTCATCGGATTCTGACCGAGTTATCCAATCAAGTATGCTTTCATTTATAGTGCGGGCTCCCAGGCTCCCTCCTATGGCTAATATTGTTTTTTTCTCTGGGTCAAGGTTGAAGAAACGTACAGCTTCTTCCTGACTGATTGTCTTGTTGAGTAATTCCTGCCTAATCGGATTTCCTGTTATTACAATTTTCTCTTTCGGGAAAAACTTTTCCATATTGTCATAAGCGACACAAATTTTTTTTGCTTTGGATGCAAGCAATTTATTTGTCACTCCTGCGTACGAATTCTGTTCTTGGATGACTGTCGGTATTTCCATATGTGCAGCAGCCCATAGTGTAGGACCACTGGCATAACCTCCAACTCCAACAGCAATATCGGGTTGGAACTGTTTTACTGTTTTTCGGGCTTTATTTATACTTTGTAAGAGTTTAACAACGACTTTGCAGTTTTTAAACACGTTTTTCCTATCAAATCCGCAAACGGGAAGACCTATGATATTATATCCGGCTGCCGGAACTTTTTCCATTTCCATCCGGTTTTCTGCTCCTACAAAGAGGATATCGGCATCGGGTATTTTTGCTTTTATAGCATTGGCGATAGAGATGGCCGGAAAGATATGTCCTCCGGTACCACCGCCGCTAATGAGTACTTTGATATGATTTTCCATATATATTTACATCATATTGGGATTGGGAGCCGAAAGATCTTCTGGGATTTCGGTTACAGTCCCGGTTAATTTTTTCTCTTCTTCGATACCTTCAATCGTTGCATATCTGCTGATGCTTAGCATAATGCCGAAATAAAGACATGTAATGATGGTGGAGGTACCGCCTCGACTGATAAGCGGAAGCGGTTGCCCGGTAACAGGAATCAACCCCACAGCGACAGCCATATTTATAATTGCTTGAAATACAATCATTAAAGCAATTCCCAATATGAGAAATGCTGGAAATGCCCGAGTACATTTTTTCGCTATCATGCCTGCTCGTATCAGTAAGGAGATATACAGGAACATGACAAATATGCCTCCAATGTATCCCATTTCTTCAATTATAATTGCATAAATGAAGTCGGAATAAGCTTGTGGTAGAAAATCACGTTCCCGGCTGTTTCCCCAGAATTTACCGAAAACTCCACCGTTGGCAATGGCCATACGAGCATGATGTACTTGATAATTTCCATCTACAGTTTTAACTTCATATTCGGGTATTTCGCTGCCGTGAAGGAATTGGTCGACACGGTTTTCCCAAGTGGTCACACGGTCGAAGAGTGTCCATTCCTTAGGTAGATGAGGTACGATGAGATATATGAGTCCTCCCACAAGAATGATGATTCCTACCATGCCGAAAAGTTTTTTCAGTTCTACGCGGCCTATAAGCATCATACAGAATATGACAGATGCTAAAAGAAATGCTGTTGAAAAGTTTTCCGGAAAAATCAGCAGGCAGAATACTCCGGCTGTGCAAGAAATAATTGTGAATGTGTTTTTTTCTACACCGTTTGGCTGTTGTTTGTTGGCCAGAATGAAAGCTGTGAATATTACCATCCCTAATTTGGCAAACTCAGATGGTTGGAGGGATATTCCGAAAAAGGAAATCCACCGTTTGGCATCGTTTACGACTTGTCCAGCGACTAAGGCATAAATAAGCAAAATGAAAGAAATCAGCAAGAGAAGCAGACCTACTCCCTTGAACCATTTATAATGGATATTTTGTATGATGAGCACACCTATTGTTCCGCAAAACAGAAATAATGCATGTCTTACGGTAGGTGCAAAATAATCCTGTATTTTGTAAGTCAGGGTGCTCGATGCACTATATATCTCCAGAATGGAAATAATGCAAAGGACAAAATAAATGCCCCAAATATATTTATCTCCTTTGGGGATAGATTTGATTCCTTCCATATCTATTGTTGAGTTTATAAGTTCTTAACGCATTCTTTGAACTGAGTACCTCGGTCTTCGTAACTTTTAAATAAGTCGAAACTGGCGCAGCAAGGAGATAGTAATACGGTATCACCCGGTTGAGCCGCGGCAAAAGCTTTATCGACGGCTTCTTTCATGGATGAGGCATCTTGTATTGTATCTACTTTGCCGTCAAAAAAAGCATGAAGTTTGCTATTATCGACTCCCAGGCAAATAATAGCTTTTACTTTATCGTGTACCAATGATTCTATTTCGGTGTAATCGTTGCCTTTATCTTTTCCTCCTAAAATCAGGACCACTTTGGTCCTCATGCTTTCTAATGCATACCAGCAGGAGTTTACATTGGTCGCTTTTGAGTCGTTGATGAACTCTACTCCCCGGATACGTGCAACTTTTTCAAGCCGGTGTTCTACTCCCTGGAAATCACTCAATGCTGCGCGAATGTCTTCTTTCTTTATGTCCAGGACATTGGCCGAAATACTGGCAGCCATTGAGTTGAACAGGTTGTGCCTGCCTTGTAATGCAAGCTCTTGGTCAGTTATAGAAAAAGTGGTATCTGGAGCCTCTATAATGATATCATGGTCTTTTTTATAAGCCTTGACTCCATCTTCGTGGGTTTCAGCAAACGGGAATAGTTTTGCTTTGAGATGGTGGGCTTTCAATTCTTTTGATATGACCGGGTCGTCATTCCAATAAATGAATACATCGTCTTCCGTTTGGTTCTGAGTGATACGGAATTTTGCGTCTATATAGTTTTGCATATTGTATCCATATCGGTCAAGGTGGTCGGGGGTTATGTTCAGTAAAATGGCAATGTTGGCCTTGAAATTGTACATGTTGTCAAGTTGAAAACTGCTCAACTCTATGACATAGTAATCGTAATTTTGTGTAGCTACCTGGTAAGCAAGGCTCTGCCCCACGTTTCCGGCAAGCCCTACATTGAGCCCGGCGTTTTTGAGTATATGGTAAGTCAGTAATGTTGTCGTTGTTTTGCCGTTACTGCCGGTTATGCATATCATTTTGGCATGCGTGTATCGTCCGGCAAATTCTATTTCTGAAATGACAGGAATATTTCGTTCCCGTAAAGCCACTATTATAGGGGCGTTTTCGGGTATTCCGGGACTTTTTATTACTTCGTCGGCGTTGAGTATCAGTTCTTGTGTGTGATGTCCTTCTTCCCAAACGATATCATATTGATTGAGAAGATTTTTATATTTGTCTTTGATAAGCGACATATCTGACACAAAGACGTCAAATTCTTTTACCTTGGCCAGTACAGCAGCGCCTGCACCGCTTTCTCCAGCTCCTAAAACAACAATTCGTTTATTCATTTTTTTCTTATCTTAAAAAAACGTTGTTTTTATTATCGCATTTTTAATGTTACGATAGTGATTACAGCCAATATAATGCCTACAATCCAAAATCGCACTACAATTTTAGATTCGGGAATAGCTCGGAAGGGCCGTTGTATAATGGCATCTATTCCCGAATTTCCTTGTTTTTGAAAATGGTGATGTAAGGGGGCCATTTTGAAAAACCGTCTGCCTTCTCCGTATTTTTTCTTGGTAAATTTGAAGTAGGCTACTTGTATCATTACCGAAAGGTCCTCTACCAAGAAAATGGCGCAAAGAACCGGAATTAGTAATTCTTTGTGTATCAGTATGGCAAATACAGCGATTATACCACCTAACGTAAGACTTCCGGTATCACCCATGAACACTTGTGCCGGGAATGCATTATACCATAGAAACCCGATTGTCGCTCCGATAAAAGCACTTGCGAATACGACAAGCTCCTCTGTCCCGGGAATATACATAATATTCAAGTATGACGCATAGGCAATATGTCCTGAGAGATAGGCCAAAATGCCAAGTGTAACTCCGATTATGGCAGAGCTTCCGGTAGCTAATCCGTCGAGTCCATCTGTAAGATTTGCTCCGTTGGAGACTGCTGTTACAATGAAAATAGTTACTAATATGAAAATTATCCATCCGGCTATTTGAGCATTTTCTCCTAAAAATGGAACCAAATCGGCATAATCAAAGTTGTTATTTTTTAAAAATGGAATGGTGGTCTGTGTGGATTTTATATTTTCGGGCATGTATTTTATAACCTCTTCGTTATTGGTATTTTTGGCATATACATTTTCTCGAATTACAACATCGGGACTTAAATATAAGGTTAGTCCTACGATTAATCCTAAGCCGACTTGTCCGATGATTTTGAAGCGCCCGTGCAGCCCTTCTTTATCTTTTTTGAATACTTTTATATAATCATCGAGGAATCCGATAGCACCCAACCATACCGTTGTGATGAGCATTAAAAGCATATATATATTTTCGAGGCGACCAAATAGAAGGCATG
The DNA here is from genome assembly GCA_000803105.1 of Coprobacter secundus. GTDB lineage: Bacteria > Bacteroidota > Bacteroidia > Bacteroidales > Coprobacteraceae > Coprobacter > Coprobacter secundus. Next base: position 438,381 of record JTDA01000001.1, on the reverse strand, counting down.
GTATGATTATGGCAATGATAATGATAATTCCACCCATAGTTGGGGTCCCTTTTTTACTCATCTGTCCTTCTAATCCGAGGTCTCTGACTATTTCTCCAATTTGCATGTATTGGAGTTTGTCGATAATTTTTTTCCCGATAATCGTAGATATAAACAGCGAAAAGATAAGTGCCATTCCTGAACGGAAAGAAATATATTTGAACATCCCCGCTCCGGGAAAGTCTAATTGGTCAAGGTAATGGAACAAATAGTATAACATATTCGTATATATTTTTATTTTTTTACATCGATATTACATTTCTCCCCGAAAAATTTTTTCTACTTCTTCTTTATCGTCAAAATGGTGTTTCACACCTTTTATTTCTTGGTAATCTTCATGTCCTTTTCCGGCAATTAAAATGACATCTCCGGGTTGTGCAAACTGAGTTGCGGTACGTATGGCTTCTCGCCGGTCTGCTATGGAAAGAACTTTTTTCCTTTGAATAGAGTCCAATCCGGCTAACATATCGTTCAGTATATCTCCGGGTTCTTCAAAGCGGGGATTGTCAGATGTCAATATTACTTTGTCACTGGCATTTACGGCTTCTTGGGCCATAAGAGGGCGCTTTCCTTTATCGCGGTTTCCTCCTGCTCCTACTACAGTGATGATATGGCCTTTGTCCCCAATAACTTCCTTGATGGACCCGAGTACGTTGTTTAATGCGTCGGGAGTGTGAGCATAGTCTATGATAGCTGTATATTTTTCAGGGGCATGTAATGTTTGAAAACGTCCGGCAACCGGAACCAGCAAACTCATTTTTACGAGGATGTCCTCGGCATCTTTTCCTAAAAGGCAGGCAGCACCATAAACACCCAGTAAATTGTAAGCATTGAATTTTCCCACAAATTGTACTTCTACTTCTCGCCCGTTTAGTTCGAGTGTAGTACCGTCAAGACGACTTTCGATAATGCGTCCTTTAAAATCTGCCAATGTGCGTAGAGAATATGTATGTTTTTGGGCTCGGGTATTTTGTAGCATGACCAGCCCTGATTTGTCATCCAGATTGACGAGGGCAAAGGCTTCTTTTTTCAGACCATCAAAAAACATCTTTTTTGCTTTCAAATAGGCATCTACTGTTTTGTGATAATCCAGATGGTCGCGAGTCAGATTTGTAAAAATGGCACCATCAAAGTCGAGTCCAGCGATTCTTTTCTGATGGGCAGAGTGAGAGCTTACTTCCATAAAAGCATAGGTACACCCTGCATCTACCATTTCTCTCAATAATTTGTGCAAGCTGAGGGGGTCGGGTGTCGTGTGTGTCGCTGGTATGGCAACGGTGTCGATATAGTTGCATACAGTAGACAGTAACCCGACTTTTTCACCGAAAAGACGGAACAATTCATATAGTAAAGTCGCTGTTGTCGTTTTACCGTTAGTACCGGTTACACCGACCAATGTCAGTTCTTTTGATGGTTCTCTATACCAGGCCGAGGCTAATCGTCCTAATGCTTCGGCACTGTCATTTGTCTGAATATAAACAACTTTGTCTGATATTTTTTGTGGCAAGCTTTCACACACGATTGCAGTTGCTCCTTGTTCTATTGCCTTATCGATAAATTCATGTCCGTCGACCGATGTACCTTTTACGGCAATAAAAAGATATTTGTCTTTGATATTTCGGGAATCGGAATCTATACCTTCTATATTTATGTCAGGTTTACCATAAATTTGTTTTACGGTAATGTGTTGTACTAATCTTTCTAATGTCATTCCTATATTCATTTATTATATAAAACCAGAATATTTCCGGTGTGAATTTTTTATTTTAAAACTATTGCAATCGTCTGCCCTTTGACAATGTTACGTCCTGGAGGAATGGATTGGCTTATTACTCGCCCTTTTCCTGAAAAAGAGACTTTCAATCCTGTTTGCTCCAGTAAATATATAGCATCCCGAGCTCCCATACCCATAACATCTGGCGCGGTTTTCGGTTCTATCGATAGACCTTTTAGGAGGACTTTATGAGTGTCGTCGCTGACTTTTGTCCAGCTCTCGTCTCTTACGAAATCTTCGTAAGAGAGATTCATTTTATCACAAGCGAAGACCGTCTGCTTGAAATTACCATTTTTGATACGGGGCAAATGGCTGTGAACAGTGTCCGGCTGGTTGGGTGTAATGGCAGATTGTATTCCTTGGGCATAAATCTGTTCAGCGATGTTTTTTACTACTCCACCAGACATCGTTCCTCCGGAAGGATAACCGATACGGGGGTCTGTTATCACTACGATTGCCGAATATTGGGGATTATCTGCAGGAAAATATCCGCAAAACGATACACGATGTTTTTTCCCGGCACTACGATATCCGGCGCTTCCTTGAGCTATTTGCGCCGTACCTGTTTTCCCTGCAATTTTTATATAGTCAGAAAGCACGGCTTTAGCTGTACCTTTCGTTACGACGTCTTCCAGCATTTGTTGGATAATCGTCAATGTTGTAGGTTTGCATATTTGCGGGTTTATAATTTCAGTACTCATCTTTTGTAAGCTTACCCCGTCTTTGCATATTTCTTTTACGAAGATGGGTTTTATCATTTTTCCCCCATTAGCGATAGCATTATAAAACATTAGGGTGTAGATAGGAGGAATCTGGGTTTCGTATCCGAATGACATCCACGGCAGAGATGTCATGGACCAGTTTTTCCGGTCTTTTATCGGATGTTTGATGATTGGATGTCCCTCTCCCGGTATGTTTAATTTTACCGTTTTGTTCAGACCTATTGCGTACAGACCGTCGACGAAATCTTGCGGCCTTTTTCCGAATCCGTTGAGTATGATTTTAGCTACACCGATGTTTGAGGAATACCAGATTGATTGAGCTGCGGTTATTACATGGTAACCTCCTTTGTGTGCATTATGGTCGGTCATTCGTGAGCCTGCATACATAAATATTCCGTTCCCAGTATCTACCGGATCGTCGGGTCTGACAACTCCTGCATCTAGTGCGACCATCATGGATGCGACTTTGAACGTCGATCCCGGCTCCAATTCGTCAGCGACGGCATGATTCCTTGTTTCTGCATAGACTCCGGCATAATTTTTACCTATATTGGTAATTGCTTTTACCTCTCCGGTTTTTACATCCATAACCACAGCAGTGCCAGATTCTGCATCCGTTTTTGTTAGCATCTCAATAAGGGATTTTTCGGTAATATCCTGGATGTTAATATCGATGGTCGTATGGATATCTAATCCATTGATAGGCTCTTTATTGGCTATATTTACCCATCTGCCTCGTATTTTTTGCTTGGTGCAAGAGCCTGGTTTCCCTCTTAAGAGAGAGTCATAGGCCAATTCGATGCCGTTTTTCCCTCCTTTTTCATATTCACCGTATATGTCTCCGATTGTCCGGGATGCTAATGAACCGAAAGGCTTGATTCTTCTTACCATACGTTTGGTATAAAAACCGCTTTTGTTAGGACTCATTTTTAGGAATGGGAAAGTCTTTATTTCTTTCATGTCGGTATATGAAACTCTTTTTCTGCAAATCGGATATTGGCGGCTTCCTTTTCTATATCCGTTCAACAAATGTTTTTCATACCCGAGAGGGGAGCGGTCTCCGAGTTTTTTGGATAAGGCCTCGCTCAGAGGTTTGATGTATTTCATCAATGTATCTTTCTTCAACCCGTCGGCTTTAAAATCGATATACAGATAATATTGGGGGATGCTGCTTGCCATCAGGCGACCGTCGGCCGCGTATATATTCCCTCGATTGGGATAGAGAGTAACATTTTCGATTTTCAGGGAGTCGGCTTTTTTCTGCCATTCCTCTCTTTCGACGAAGATAGTCCGTCCGGCACGCGTCAATATTGCTATACAGACAATAAGAATGCATATGATGATAATGGAATAACGGAGCAATATGTTACCTTTATCTGCTGTCATTTATCTGTCGCTTTTTTTATCAATTTGAATGGTGGCTGTTTCGATTCTTCTAAAGAAATTCCTTTGGATTCTATCAGTGCTTGTACTTGTGATTGGCGACTGCTGCCCATTAATTCGGAAGACAAGGTTAGAGCTTCGTACCGGATATCTGTCAATTGCTTTTCCAAACTACCTATTTCGGCTATTTTTTGCTGGCAGGTATATCTGTTACTTATATAGATGAGCACGAGAATCATAAATACGGCAATGCTTCTCCATCTATTTATAAGGACTTCATTTGAAATACCTCGCCCTTTGAAAATATCGGTCATGGCTTTATATAAAATTTTTATATAATGCATGAACGTTTTTTTCTCTTCTGGCGTATCATTGTTTATTGTCTCTTTATTATTTGTCATCTCTTCTTCCATATGTCGAAACTGATAGTTATATTTTTTCTGCTATTCTGAGCTTTGCACTTCTGGAACGAGGATTTTTTTCTATTTCCTCTTCCGTGGGAGTGATTACTTTATTATTGATTTGTTTTAACGGAGTATTTATTCGTCCATAAAAATCGGTTTCTATTTTTCCTTCAAAGTTTCCGGTTTTAAAATAATTTTTTACTATTCGGTCTTCGAGAGAGTGATAGGTAAGAACGACAAGCCTTCCTCTTGGTTTCAGTAATTCTGTCGACTGTATTAGCAATCGTTTCAAGCTATCCATTTCGTGATTTACTTCGATGCGTAGAGCTTGAAATAGTTGAGCCAGTTCTTTTTTCTCCTGTTTTCGGTTGATGAATGGCTGTATAATTTCTAAAAGCTCATGAGTTTCGGTTATCTTTTTGTTGTCTCGAGCCTTGACTATGGCAGATGCGATTTTTCGTGAAGATTTTAACTCTCCGTAGAGATAAAAAATATCTGAGAGTTGTTCCTCACTGTAGTTATTGATAACATCGGCTGCCGATTCTCCCCCTCGATTGTTCATTCGCATGTCAAGTTTCCCGTCGAAACGGAATGAAAATCCCCTGTGAGCATCGTCAAAATGATGAAAAGAAACTCCTAAGTCTGCTAATAGGCCGTCGATTTCTTGTACATTATGATAACGCATAAAGTTTTTCAGAAATCGAAAGTTGCTTCTTATGAAAGTAAATCTGGAATCTTTGATAATATTTTTTTCGGCATCTTTATCCTGGTCAAATGCATAGAGGCGCCCTGATGCATTGAGCTGTGTCAGTATAGCGTTGGAGTGACCACCGCCACCGAATGTAACATCTACATATGTTCCGGAAGGTGAAATGTGTAGTCCGCCTATGCATTCATTGAGCAAAGCAGGTATGTGATATATAGGATTTTGCGTCATTTTTACCTAAAAATAAAACTATCTCGGATTTAGCAGGTAAAGTTAGAAATAATTCTTTTATCTGTCTTTACGAAAAGAGCGATTTTTTATGTAAAAGTTATCAACAGTTAGTTTTTGATAATTAAGGATTTCGCAATGTTTATTTTCTGTAAAGATTTAAAAAAAGTCGATATGAAAAATGGTATAAAAAATCGTTGAAAAAAGGCAAATCGATAATAATTTCCGAAAAAAAGAACAGAATTGTATAATACTGGCATTTTTCTAAAAAAAATAATGTACTTTTGTGCACTTTCTTTTTGTATAAAGGTTAAATGGATAAAGAATTACCGCTACAATTAGACATTGAGCGAATTATAAAGACGAAGGCCCCGGGGTTGGGGAAAAAGCTCCCTGGGTTCGCTTACCGTTTTCTTGAAAAGACAATTTGCCAGGAGCGCATGAATTACATCTTACGTACTTATAACGGGGATGAAGGTGTGGACTTTGCAAATTCATTGCTTCATGAATTAAATGTAACCGTCAACCTTGTCGGTGCAGAAAATATTCCGGAAAAGGGGCGTTTCACATTTGCCTCTAATCATCCTTTAGGAGGTCTCGACGGTATAAGTTTAGTTTCTGTTTTGGGAAGCAAGTATGATTCTAAAATAAAATTTCTGGTCAACGATTTATTGATGAATGTGAAGCCCTTAGCTCCTGTTTTTCTGCCTATTAATAAGTATGGAGGGCAGGCGAAGGACTCGGCCGAAGAGATACGAAAGGCTTATGAGTCAGATGATCAGATTTTAGTATTTCCTGCCGGATTGTGTTCGCGGTTGCAGCCGGGAGGAGTACAAGATTTAGAGTGGAAGAAAACATTCATCGCAAAGACGATTCAATATCAACGGGATGTGGTTCCGGTATATTTTGATGGTCTTAACTCAAAATTCTTTTACCGTTTTGCAAGAATCAGGAAAATGTTAGGGCTGAAATTTAATATTGAGTTGATATATTTACCCTGCGAAATGTTTAAAAGTGAAAATAAAACGTTTACTATATATTTTGGCAAGCCGATACCTTGGCAGACATTCGACCGGACCAAGACTTTGGGACAGTGGGCTACGGAGGTAAAAAAGCAGGTTTACGATTTAAAAAAATGATAGAAAAATTATCAGTATTATGGAAGAGATAATAGCACCGGTGGATAAAAAACTGATAAAAGCAGAACTTACTCCGGAACGTTTTATGCGCCAAACGCGTAAGGCAAACAATGAAATTTATATCGTTAATTGTTATAATGCTCCCAATGTTTTGAAAGAAATAGGGCGTTTGCGTGAAATCGCATTTCGTTATGCGGGAGGTGGTACGGGAAAGCCGTGTGATATTGATGAGTATGATACTATGGAGGAGCCGTGCCAGCAGCTCATTGTCTGGAATCCTGAGGCTGAGGAGATATTGGGTGGTTATCGTTTTATTTTGGGTGAGAATGTCAAATATGATTCTCTCGGAAGGCCGATAATTGCAACCTCCCATATGTTTGATTTTTCTAAAAAATTTATAGATGAATATATGCCTTATACTCTTGAACTCGGACGTTCGTTCGTAACTTTGGAGTATCAGTCGTCCCGGGCAGGAGCAAAGGGCCTGTATGCTTTAGATAATCTTTGGGATGGATTGGGAGCTCTGACCGTAGACTACCCGCAGATAGAATATTTTTTCGGAAAGGTAACTATGTATCCGAGCTACTCAACACGTGGACGGGATATGATTCTCTATTTTTTGAATAAACATTTCCCTGATAAGGAAAAGTTGGTATGGCCGCGTACTCCTTTACAGACTACTACAGATGTTAAGGAAATGGAGAAGCTTTTCCCCTCTGATGATTTTAAGGAAAATTATAGGATATTGAATCAAGAGGTTCGGGCTTTGGGATATAATATTCCTCCGTTGGTAAATGCATATATGGGATTGTCTCCTATGATGAAAATGTTTGGGACGGCAATCAATGATGAGTTTGGTGATGTAGAGGAATCGGGCATATTGATTGCGGTAAATGAAATTTTGGAAGAAAAGAGAAATAGACATATTGAGACTTATGATAAAGTAGGTACAATCAAGCTTGTATAGCATTTTTATAAAGGAAAGAGTTTTGTGAGCGGAGGGTAAAAATGTATTACTCTCCGTTTTTGTGTTGAAAAAAGATGTATCTTTGTATAGGCAGGTGATATGTATAATATTTTATTTTCTCATAAATAATAAGTCCTATGGTTGTTCTTGGAAAAAAAAGTTTTTTATCTTTATTTTTGCTGATAGTGTTCGGAGCTTTTTCTTGTGGAGATAAAGGTAAAAGTCGCATCGATTCTGTTTCGTTGGTACCTGTATGGGCAGAAGATACATGCCGTTATATCAACGATAATGACGAATCAGTTTTTTGGGGAAAGTATTCGGAAAGTTCTCTTTTTAGGGAAAATCTGGCACTTGTACAGACACAGGGTCGAGAACAGGAATATGGGTATATTGATGAAGACGGGGAGTTTGTTATAGCGCCTCTTTACAAACGAGCTACGGTATTTAGCGAAGGCCTTGCATGGGTCGTTAAGCAGGGGGAGGCTCCGTGTGCCATCAATAAGAAAGGTGAGTTGAAGTTTACTCTCCGTGAGGCAGAGAATGTATTATGTTTCAGTGAGGGTATGGCGGCCTATTCTATAAAAGAGCCCAAAGGCTCTTTTTGGGGATTTGTAAATCGTAATGGGGAAACAATTATTGATACTCATTTTAAGAATGCCGGAAGTTTTTCTTTTGGGAAAGCTGCAGTAATGAATGAAAAAGGTAAATGGGGATATATCGATAAAACAGGAGAGGTGATTATCGATTATATGTTTGATAAAGTGAAGCCTTTTTATCGGGAAGATCGGGCAATTGTCTGTGTGAATGGATTATGGGGAGTAATTAATGAAAAAGGTGAGGGTGTTGTAGCTCCCGAATACAGTCATATGCGTGCGGACGGGAAATGGCTTTTGATAGAAAAGAACAAAAAATGGGGATGGTGCAATGAAGATGGTTCTATAGTTATAGAGCCTCGTTTTGAGAAAGGTTTTAATTTTTATGATGCACCGTTGGCTCCTGTACGGATAGATGGGAAATGGGCCTATATTAACAGAAAGGGAAAAATCAAGATAAAACGTCAGTTTGATATGGCGTTGCCTTTTGTAGGGAAACAGGCTGTTGTGTGGACCAGTACTCGTATAGGCTTTATAAATGAGGATGGACGTTATGTAATAAATCCTCAATATGATAAAATCAGTAGGGATTATATTTCTAATGCATTGGATGGTCAATCATATTATGTCATAGTGGATACAGACCATTCTTACCATCGGTAAATATGAAAATTATGATGGATTTTATAACCCGAAGTTTGATTTTGGGATACTTTTGTATTCTTTGGGGTTGTACAGGTGAAAAGAATCGGATAGAGCTGTATCCTGTGCAGACTGGAGAATATTGGCAATATATTGATGCAGATGGAAATGTTGCCATTGATAAAAATTTTTGTTCTGCATCTTTGTTCAGAGAGGGCCTTGCGGTCGTATCCATAGAAGAAGGGAATAACACATATTATGGCTATATTGATAGGGAAGGTGATTTTGTGATACCTGCCCGATACAGCCAGGCGACGTGCTTTAATGAAGGTTTGGCATGGGTGGTTCTTCCGGGGGATGTACCTCAAGCGATTAATACGTCAGGAGAAGTTGAGATAGTTTTGGACAGTGCTTTTTCTGTAAGTACTTTTTTTGATGAGATGGCCCTTTTTTCAGTTATAAAAAATCGAAATGCTCCACTTTTCGGGTATATCAATAAAAAAGGAGAAATTATAGTTATACCCCAATATATTGATGCCGATTTGTTTTCTCATGGTTTGGCTGCTGTGCGTACGGTGGGAGGGAAGTGGGGATTTATAGATTGTTCGGGAGCGATGGTTATCCCTGCTTTATTTGAGAAAGATTTTAATAGGGTAGATTATAATAACCCATATGAATCGGGGAATCTGAGGTTTGACTCTAACCAAAGGGCGATTGTCCAAGTTGGAGGAAAATGCGGGCTGATAGGTCGTGACGGGAAATATGTCGTTACTCCTCGTTTTGATGCAATGTCTGTAGATGGTAATAATTATATGATTCGGCAAGGAAAGAAGTGGGGTTGGTGTGATGAAGATGGTCGCGTAATTATTGATGCCGTATATGATGCTGTACGGCCGTTTAATGGGTTTGCATTGGCTCCTGTTCTACTGAACGGAAAGTGGGGCTTTATCGATAAAAAGGGTAAAATGAAGATAATGCCTCAATATGAAAATTCTGTATCCTTTACCGGGAAAGTAGCGGTTGTTCAGAGTGATAATAAGATTGGGTTTGTCAACGGACAGGGAGAGCTGCATATACCCTTACGTTTTTATGATATTAGTGATGATGTGTATTGCCTGCCTTACGGATATTCGTCGTATTTGTATGTACAAAACGAACGGTTGGCAAACACAATATCGGGAACATCTGTTTACGGAGAGTCTCAAAGTACCGATAATTGATAGAATGAGCCTATTTACAGCTCAAGTCTCTGCCTTCGTATTGACTTATGCATTTTCTCCAGGTTTCAGAGATTTCTTTAGCAGCAGATAGTTTGATGTCGAACCCGACCATGATAGTACTACATTCAGCTTTTATTTCTTTTGTTTGGATATTGATAATTTGTTGTAAAACCCGCATACTCTTATTGCCTATTTCTGCGACGGTAGTTTGTACGGCGATGGAATCTTTAAAAAATACCGGAGAGAAAAAGTCTGCGTGTATATTAGCAATGACGATATCTGCATCTTTCCAGTCGATTTCTTTTCCTTTTACCGTTTCGAAGTAAGAGGCTTTTCCCAAATCGTAAAAAGAAAAATATACAGAATTGTTGAGATGCCCTAAGGCATCGATATCATTGAATCTTATTTGTAGGGGGACGATATGTTTAAATTCTGGAGTTTCCATTTTATAATTGTTTTTATTTAAAAATTATGTCAGTAATAACTTCCGTACCTATGTATTTGTTCAAACGTTGTATCAGCATATTTCGACACATGCTCAATTCGTTACGAAGGACTGCAGATGATAGCTGCACATATAATATGCGATTGTGTATATAGAGTTTTGTCGTATAGCGGGCGACGGAATCTCCGAGAAGACTATTCCAAGACTTTATGAGTTTCGTCTCGTTTAATTTTACATCGAGATTTTGGTCTTTTAATAGCTGGGAAATTATTTCACCGATAGATTGAGCTTCTTGTTTTTTCATAAAGCATCCTCCTTGCTTCGAGTTATATTTCCGTCATCGACATTATACAAATGATAACTGTTTCCTGTTTGTTTGATAATTTCGTCGAGATATTTCCGGTTAGTATCTGTAATGAATATTTGTCCAAAACGCTCCCCTGAGACGAGTTTTATGATTCTTTCTACTCGGTGGGCGTCTAACTTGTCGAAGATATCATCGAGGAGAAGTATAGGGGTTGTGCCGTTTTTATTTAAAAAATCAAATTGAGCAAGTTTGAGAGCTACTAAAAACGTTTTGTTTTGTCCTTGTGACCCGATTCGTTTCATAGGGTATTCACCTAACCTCATCTCCAAATCATCCCGATGAATACCTCGGGTAGTATAACCTAAAATGCGGTCTCTGTCTCTGACTGACGCGAGTTGCTTTGATAAGTCACCTCGCACAATGTCGGATGTATATTCTAATTTTACTTCTTCACTACCGATGGAAATATAATCGTAAAATTCTTGAAAAACGGGGATAAACTCTTGTAAGAAGGCCTTGCGGGAGTTATAGATTGACAAGCCATATAGAGCCATTTGTTCTTCCCAGATTTCATATAGCGATGCTTCGGTAACGTCGTCTTTCAGCAAGGCATTGCGTTGGGCCGAAGCTTTATTATACCGGATAAGTGTGTTGAGGTAATCTTTATCGAATTGAGAAATTACCAAGTCGAGGAATTTCCGTCGTTCATCACTTCCGCCTCTTATAAGTTCGGAATCGGCCGGTGATACCAATACCAAAGGCACGAATCCGATATGGTCAGACAAGCGGCTGTATTCTTTCTTATTTCGTTTGAACTGTTTTTTTTGTTTTCGTTTCAATCCGCAGTATAGTTCTTCGGGCACTCCGTCTCTGTCATAATATCCTTGCAGCATGAAAAAATTCTCTTCGTGTTTGATATTTTGCGAATCGATGACATTCGTACTGCTTTTACAGAATGAGAGGTAGTATACTGCGTCGAGAAGATTTGTTTTGCCCATTCCATTATTACCTAAAAAACAGTTGATACCCGATGATAATTCCAAATCGGCTTGCGCAATATTTTTGAAGTTTAGAATAGAAAGGCGATTCAATATCATTTCTAATAAGATTTATTGTTGCAAACGTACATAAAGTTTTTTACTTTTTGAGTTTTTGATATGTGAAAACAGGCTAAAAACGAGATATTAAGGTAGCAGATATAAAAAAGTAGGGCGGAAATTTTATTTATATACAGAAATAAATTACTTTTGTCAACCAATTAAATCTTTATACTTACAGTTTTATAGAAATAAAATAAAAAGAAATATGTCACACGAAAAGAAAGAATTAGACGAGTTGGACAAAGTAAACGCCGCTCTTAGCAGTTCAGAGCAATTTATACAACAATATCAGAAACCTATTTTATTGGGACTTTTAGCTATTGTTATTATTGTATCGGCAATTATCGGTGTTCGTCATTTTTATGTTTTGCCTCGTGAAAATAAAGCTCAGGCAGAAATGTATAAAGGAGTATTTTATTTCGAAAAAGATTCATTCCAATTGGCATTACAAGGAAATGGAGCCGATTTTATTGGTTTTAAGGCAATAGCAGATGAATATAGTTCTACCAAAGCCGGGAATTTGGCTGCTGCATATTCAGGGTTGAGTTTATATAATCTGGGCAAATATGATGAGGCTATTACTTATTTGAAAAATTTTGATGCTGACGAAGAGTTTATCTCTCCGGCAATTATCGGTACAATAGGAGATTGCTATGTGAATATGGATAAATATGAAGAAGGTGTCGGATATTTTGAAAGAGCAGCGAAGAAAGCCGATAATGATATGCTAAGTCCTATTTATCTGAAAAAAGCAGCAACTGTTTATGAAAAGTTGGGAAATAAGAAAAAGGCATTGGAAATGTACCAGAAAATAAAAGATTCTTATCCAAAATCAATGTCAAATCAGGATATAGAGAAGTATATCGTTCGTGACGAAGAGACAGGAAAATAAAATTGAATTTTTAAAATAAGTACAAAAAAGCTACCTTTGCCAAGGTGGCTTTTTTATTGAGTTAAAATTAAATTATTATAGATACAATTTTTATGGCAACAGCTTATCAAAATCTGTCTTCTTATGATCCGGCTTCGGTTCCCGATGCATCGGATATGCGTGTAGCAATCGTGTGTGCAGAATGGAATGCAAATGTTACAGAAAAGCTGCTTGAAGGAGCATGTGATGCATTGGAAAAAAATGGGGTGAGAAGTGAAAATATTTTGGTTGCACGAGTTCCCGGGACATTTGAACTGACATTTGGCGCTCAACAAATGGCTGAGACATATGAACCTGATGCCGTAATCGTGTTAGGTTGTGTTGTCCGGGGTGATACGCCACATTTTGATTATGTATGTCAGGGGGTGACGATTGGCATTACAAAATTGAATACAATGTTTGGTATTCCCTTTATATTTGGGGTGTTAACTACCGATACGATGCAACAATCTCTTGATAGAGCCGGAGGTGTTCATGGTAACAAAGGTGTCGAAGCAGCAATTACTGCAATAAAAATGCACGATTTTGTTTGCAAGTTAAAATAAAATTTCTACCTTTGCTCCGCATTTGGGACGGGCGAATACCAGAGTGGCCAAATGGGGCAGACTGTAAATCTGCTGTCTTACGACTTCGGTGGTTCGAATCCATCTTCGCCCACATTTTTGCGGGAATAGCTCAGTTGATAGAGCATTAGCCTTCCAAGCTGAGGGTCGCGGGTTTGAGTCCCGTTTCCCGCTCTGATGAGCGCACTAATATTTGTTAGTGCGCTTTCTTTTTATTATTTTTTGCTATATCGATAAGAACTTTGACCGGATAGTGGTCGGAGGGTACACGTATTTCATATTGTTTTAAAGAAACTTCTTTGGGGAAATTTCCAGATTTTAGATTTTTATTATTTTCTGCTACTGGAACGCGATATGTATCGGTCAATACACTGTATGATTTTACTTTCACAGGTGCCGTTACAAAAATATGATCTATTCGGCTTTCAGTGAATAGAGTAGGGTTGAAGTCGTTAAATGTTCCGTTTGGAGCGTAACGTATATCTGCTACTTCATGAGAATCATTTAGTAGATTAGAGTTGTGTAGTAATTTGTAACTGTCGCTATGCTGGTCTACATTAAAATCACCGGTGAGGATAACGATATCGTCATCGCACATTTCTTTTATCTTTTTCAATATGAGTTTGGCACTTTCTTTTCGAGCTTCTATTCCTATATGATCCATATGTAAATTGAAAAACCAAAAGTGTTTTTTGTTTTTTATTTCTTGAAATTTTCCCCACGTACAAATCCTTGGCAAGGATGCATCCCAACCTTTATTGGGGCGGTCGGTGATCTCGGATAACCAGAAATTCCCATTTTCCAATAGTTTCAAACGACTTTTTCTGTAAAATATAGCCGCATATTCTCCTTGGGTTTTACCATCATCTCGGGCAACACCGATATAGTTGTATTCGGGTAGACCTTTTAGTAAGTCATTTAGTTGGCTATTAAGAACTTCTTGGGTCCCTATGATGTCAAAAAAATTGGTACGTATCAATCCACAGATGTAGGGTAGGCGTTGGTTCCATCCGTTGCCGTTGGAGGTATCCCAGTCATTTTTGTTTCTTAGGTTGTAGCTGCCAATGGTAAGAGTCTGGGCACACAAAGAAGCAGCACAATAGAGCAAAAGAAAAATTATAAATTTAGTTTTCATGATAAATAAAAATGTTAGATATTTATTTCAATAGGTAGTCATAGGGTTGATTTCATTTTTCTGATAAAGTAATTTTGTCTGTTTTCTGACTTTTCTTCCGGTCTTTATCCTTGATTCTGTTTGTCACACTGCTTATTGTTTCCTTCTCCAATTTAAGAATTATCCTTGAGAAGATTTCTCAGAATAGTTTTGTATAAATTTAGGAAAAGTCCTGAAAATAAACCAATCAAAAATAAAGAATTAATTTCATAGTGTAGGCCTGTTTTTGAAATTTCGTCGATTAGAATAAAGTTCTTACATTTGTATGGATGGTAATGGACTATACAAAGATGAAACAATGAATAAGAGTAAAGGCCGGGATAAGAGAGTTTTAGTGGGAATGAGCGGAGGTGTCGACAGCTCGGCAGTGTGCATGTTGCTGCAGGAGCAAGGATATGATGTTGTGGGGGTCACACTACGGATGTGGGATTTACCCAAGCATTTTCCACACTCGGGACAAATGGAGCCTGTCCATGTTTTAGAGGCCCGGACTTTGGCCGAAAAATTGGGAATAGAACATCATTCAATGGATGTCAGATCGGATTTTAGACAGACCGTTATTCAGGATTTTATCGAAGAATATATGCAGGGGCGTACTCCCAATCCTTGTGTTATGTGCAATTTATATTTTAAATGGAGGTATCTTCTTGAAGCGGCCGATCGTTATGGGTGTAAATGGGTCGCAACGGGTCATTACGCCCGTATTGGGAGGGAGAACGATATGTTTTATCTATTAAAAGGTATCGACCCGTTGAAAGATCAGTCTTATTTTCTGTGGAGATTGGGACAGAAAGAATTGTCTCGTACTTTGTTCCCTTTAGGAGAAATGAAGAAAGAAGACATAAAAAAATATGTATTATCGAAAGGTTTCAAAGAGAAAGTCGAAAAAAAAGAAAGTATGGAGATCTGCTTCATAGAGGATGATTATAGAGAATTTTTGAAACAGGAGGTTCCGGAATTGCCGGAAAAAGTCAATGGAGGTTTTTTTGTCGATAAGGAAGGTCGAAAAATAGGTCGTCATAAAGGTTTCCCTTTTTATACTGTCGGTCAGAGAAAAGGTTTGGAAATAGCTTTGGGACATCCGGCATATGTTATTAAAATAAATGCGCGGAAGAATACAATTCGTTTGGGGGATAAGAGTGAGTTGTTGGCAAAAGAGATGTTGGTCAGGGATGTTCTTCTCCCGATTCCGCTGTCTCCGGAAGAAGAAATATCAGTACGCATCCGTTACCGCAGTGCTGCTCTTCCTGCAACTTTGTGTTCTGTCGGAGAAGGGCGGGCTATTGTCCGATTTTGTGATGAAGCTTCGGCTGTGACCCCCGGACAATCAGCCGTATTTTATAGAGGAGACAGGGTATTGGGTGGAAGTATAATTGATGACCAGCGGTATTTGAAAAAGTATATATAGGTCGATGAGGTATATATGTGTCATAGGTCTTCTGTTTTGCCTGGTCTTTGGTTACAGTCAGGAGCAGTATAAGTTCCGGGTTTGGCTTACCGATAAGAAAGATACGGCTTTTTCTTTGGAAAAACCGGAAAGAATTCTTTCATCTAAGGCTTTAGCAAGAAAAGCGAGGTATGGTATTCCTATCGATTCGACAGATTTGCCTGTCAGCCGCCGGTATGTGGAACAGCTGAAAATGGCAGGATTCCCTGTGATTACACGGTCGAAGTGGCTGAATACTGTAGTTGTTTCAGTATCGGACAGTAGCTGGTTGTATACTCTGCGGGAATTTCCTTTTGTCCGTGAAATTGAACTGGTATGGGAAAATACGGCTGTAGGAGGAGATTTTTTTGTTGATACGACGGTTCCAATCAAAAAAGAGGAAGACATGTCATCTCCATACGGGGCAGCTTTGTGGCAAATATCCCATCTTGAAGGAGATAGGTTGCATTCCGCAGGTTTTAGAGGTAAAGGTATTACGATAGCCGTAATAGATGCGGGATTTTTGAATGTCGATAGAAATCCGGGAATTGACAAAAGCAGGATTTTGGGAACTCGTGATTTTGTGGAACCCAATTCTGATATATATAGTGTACATAATCATGGAGCTTTGGTTTTGTCGGCTATGCTTGGAGAGATTGAGAATGTTTTTTGCGGTACGGCACCGGAGGCTGATTATTGGCTTTTAAGGTCTGAGGATAGTAATTCGGAGTATCCTGTCGAAGAAGATTATTGGGCTGCTGCTGCGGAGTTTGCTGATAGCGTGGGTGTGGATGTCATTAATAGTTCGTTAGGGTATTTTGAATTTGACGATCCGTTGCTGAATCATTCTTATAAAGATTTTAACGGAGAGTCGGCGTTTATTTCTAAAGCTGCTAAAAAGGCAGTAGAGAAAGGGATTATTGTCGTTAATAGTGCCGGTAATGAGGGAAGACGTCCATGGCGTAAAATAATATTTCCTTCTGATGTGTATGGCGTGCTGGCCGTAGGCGCTATAGATGGAGAAGATGTTTCCAGTGATTTTACCGGTCATGGCTATACGAAAAATGATACGGTAAAACCGGATATTGTGGCTTTGGGAACACAAACAGCGCTTTTGGGGGTGGGTGGTGAAGTTGTGAAAGCAGACGGGACATCTTTTTCTGCTCCGGTTGTGGCAGGATTGACCGCTTGTTTGAGACAAGCGTTACCGCACTTGTCTAACAAAGAAATTGTTGATCGGATACGAAAGAGTGCCACCTTATATAACCGGCCGGATACTTTGCAGGGGTATGGTCTGCCCCGTTTTTATAAAGTGTATGCTCAGGAATCCACTTTATTGTCGCAGGAACATCCGGGTGAAAAAGTTTGTGTAGTTCCGGCTCCGGAGGAGATATTATTGTTAAGGGATTTACCGCGTTCGTCTCATCCTTACACAATTGATATATATTCTGCTTATGGTGTGCAATTGCATCGCTATTTCTATGAGAATGGAGAGCTGGTAATTCCATTGCAATCTTTGCCTTCGGGATTATATTTTATTCTGGTAATGGGTGATAACTTTAGGGAAATACAAAAAATGATAAAGAAATGATATGCCTCAGAATGAATTGTCTTTATATGAACTGAATAGCTTATTACGACGTGTTGTAAATAAGAGCTTTCCTGACCGTTATTGGGTACGGGCCGAATTGAGTGAGGTCAGAGAGAACTTGTCATCCGGGCATTGTTATTTGGAGTTTGTCGAGAAGTCGTCTGCCGGACAGATAATAGCTAAAGCTAAGGGGATGATTTGGTCCACAACTTATCGATTGTTAAAACCCTATTTTGAGGGAGAGACAGGACAGGCTTTTTCCTCCGGAATAAAAATTTTAGTTGAAGTCAGCATGGACTTTCATGAGCTATACGGATATAGCCTTACTGTGCATGATATCGACCCGTCTTATACTTTGGGTGATATGGCTCGTCGCCGGGCCGAGATATTAAAACAACTTGAGGATGAAGGCGTGTTGGATATGAATAAAGAATTGGAATGGGACATGCTACCTCAACGTATTGCCATCATATCTTCTCCTACTGCTGCCGGTTATGGAGACTTTATGAACCAGTTACATCATAACCGAAACGGTTATTGCTTTTATACCACCCTGTTTCATGCCGTTATGCAGGGAGAGCAGGCAGAAGAATCTGTTATTGCTGCATTGGAAAGAATTTATGATTGTGCCGATTGTTTTGACGGAGTTGCCATTATTAGAGGTGGAGGAGCTACTTCTGATTTAAGCTGTTTTGACAGTTATAGCTTGGCTTTACATATAACCCAGTTTCCGTTACCTATTATTACCGGTATCGGTCATGACCGGGATGATACGGTGATAGACAGTGTTGCAAATGTCAGAGTAAAGACTCCAACTGCTGCGGCTGAATGGTTGATTGATAGGATGGAAATGGCCGATGTGCATAGGCAGAAACTTCGTGATTCGATTGTCTTATTTGCCGGGCAAAAAATGGACAATGAAAAACATAATATTCAGAATATGGCTCGATGGCTTCCTTTGCTGGCAGAGAGAATATTGGCCGGAGAGCGTACGCGTTGTCTGCAAATGCAGCATGACTTGCAGAATAGTGCAGGCAAGTGTATAGAAAATGGCAGTCGTTATCTTCAAACCTTGGCAGCTCAGTTTCCATTGCTTTCGGAAAGGATCTTGACCGGAAAATTTGCTCAATTGGAGCGGTTGACCATTTCGTTGAAAATGCAATTGCCGAGATATGTGAAAGATGAGCAGAACAGGTTGAATATGATTGAGAAAACTGTCGAACTGGTTTCTCCGGAAAGATTGTTGGAAAAAGGGTATACGCTGACTTTGAAAAATGGAAAAATTGTTAAGTCGGCTCAAGAAGTTACTTCAGGCGATGAACTGTGTACATGCTTTGCTGATGGAAAAGTAAAATCAAAAGTAATAAAATGATAGATTATGGCAGAAAAGAAAAAACAAACTTATGCAGAGGCAATAGCTGAATTAGAAGCCATTGTTTCTAAGCTTCAAAATAATGAGTGTGAAATCGATGAGTTGAAAAATTATACTACACGTTCATTGACTTTGTTGCGTTTTTGTAAAGAGAAACTTTTTGAGACAGATAAAGAGGTCAAGAAGATATTGGAGGAGCTTGGAGATTAGAGGTTTTGTATCTTTCATCCAAAGAGACTCTTTTTACCTTGCAGTGATAGTAAATCAAAAAAAAAAGTTAATTTTGTCCTGATTTTCAAAGAAAGCAGATTATGTCAGAAAGAAAAGTGAGAGTACGTTTTGCTCCGAGTCCTACGGGCCCACTTCATATTGGTGGAGTAAGAACTGCGTTGTATAATTATTTGTTTGCCCGTCAGCATGACGGAGATATGATTTTACGTATTGAAGATACTGATTCACATCGATTTGTTCCCGGTGCAGAAGCGTATATCATAGAATCGTTAGAGTGGCTTGGCATACATTTCGATGAAGGGGTCAGCTATGGCGGTGATTACGGTCCTTATCGACAATCGGAACGAAAGCATATATATAAGCAATATGTAGACCAGCTGTTGAATGATGGCAAGGCATATATTGCCTTTGATACTCCGGCAGAATTGGAAGAGAAGCGAAAAGAAATTCCTAATTTTCAATATGACGCTTCTACCCGTATGCAAATGAGAAATTCTCTTACTATGTCTGAAAAAGAGGTGGAGAAGTTAATTTCTGATGGAGAACAATATGTCGTTCGAATAAAGATAGAACCAGGTGAAGATGTAAAAGTAAATGATTTGATTCGAGGAGAAGTTGTTATAAATTCATCGATTCTTGATGATAAGGTTCTTTATAAATCATCTGACAATTTGCCGACTTATCATTTGGCGAATATTGTAGATGATCATTTGATGGAAGTATCTCATGTTATAAGAGGGGAAGAGTGGCTTCCTTCGGCACCACTCCATGTCTTGTTATATAGAGCGTTGGGTTGGCAAGATACAATGCCATTCTTTGCGCACTTGCCTCTATTATTGAAACCCGATGGCAATGGAAAGTTGAGTAAAAGAGATGGTGATCGACTTGGATTCCCGGTATTTCCGTTGGAATGGAAAGACCCGAAGACGGGCGATATATCTTCAGGCTATAGAGAGTCCGGTTATTTGCCGGAAGCTGTGGTGAATTTCTTGGCTTTGTTAGGGTGGAATCCGGGGAATGACCAAGAAATTCTTTCTATGGATGAACTTATAAAAATGTTCTCGTTGGAGCGGTGTAGCCGTAGTGGAGCAAAGTTTGACTACGAAAAGGGGAAATGGTTCAATCACAAATATATTCAAGAAAAGAGTAATGAGGAGTTAGCTGCTCTTTTTATGCCGGAATTGGCAGCAAGAGGGATAAGTGCAGAACAGGAAAAAGTGGTCCGGGTAGTTGCTGTAATGAAATCGAGAGTAAGTTTTGTGAAGGAATTATGGGACCAGAGCAGTTTCTTTTTTGTTGCGCCTGAAGTGTACGATGAGAAGACAGTGAAAAAACGCTGGAAAGAAGATAGTGCCCAATTGCTGACAGAACTGGCCGGAATTCTCGAATCGATAGATAATTTTGATGACGTAGAGGCTACAGAGAGTACGGTTAAGGAATGGATTGCAGGTAAAGGGTATCATTTGGGTAATATAATGAATGCTTTTCGGTTGGCTTTGGTCGGGGAGTCAAAAGGTCCTCAGATGTTTGACCTTACTGCCGTGCTTGGAAAAGAAGAAACATTGCGTCGCCTATACAAGGCAATAAAAGTACTTGGATGATACATCGTTTATATATAATATTATTTGTGCTGATGTTTTTGGTCACAAAAGTATCGGCACAGTCTTTTTTATGGGATGTCGATTTTTATGGATTTTTCGATAATCGGGAATATAAATACGATAAACAGAAATCCCAAACTTTATTTGCAACCCGGCTGTCTCCGGAAATAGGAGTTGCTGTGTCGGGCCCCAAGCAAGCATCTCATCGTCTTATGGCAGGGGTAAGTTGGATACAGCCTATTGGAGGAAAAGCAGAAGAAGGCAGTGTCGATCCTACTGTTTATTATCGGTGTGTAATGCCCCGTTTTCAAATGTCTTTTGGCCTTTTTCCCCGTACACAATTGATAGAACCGTTGCCTTCGTATATGCAATATGATTCTTTGACTTATTACAATCCGAATATTACCGGTGCTTTGTTTCAGTATTCGGGTAGTAGGGGATATATAGAGATGTATATCGACTGGCGCCAGATGCAGACAAAAAAAAGAAGAGAAGCATTCAATATTGTGGCGAGTGGTAAATGGCAGCCAGGAGTGTTTTTCTTGGGCGGACATATAATGATGAATCATCTGGCCCGAACGATCGCTGCAGGAGATGATCAGTCGGTGATGGATGATATGATTGTAAATCCATATATTGGTGCAGACTTTGCGAGGTATACCCCTTTGTCGATATTGTCTGTAAAATGTGGTTATTTGTTGAGTATGGAACGCCATCGAGGTCTTGGGGAGTGGCATCGTCCACAGGGATTTCTTTGTGACATACAGGGTGAATGGCGATGGCTCGGTTTGCATAATACGTTATATGCGGGAGAAAGTCAAATGCCGTTTTATGAGCAGTTCGGTAGTCAATTGAACCAAGGTGATCCTTTCTTCCAGTCAGATTTTTATAATCGTACCGATATTTATGCTTATATCTTTCACAATAGTTTTGTCAATTGTAAAGCGTCATTCAACCTTCATTTTACACCGGGAAAGATAAGCTATCAGCAACAATTAAGCGTTCGGTTTTATTTAGATAGTGAAAGGTGGAAGAATCGGAAAAATCCGGTAAATAAAAGTATAAAATTAAAAGATATATTGTAAGCCACTGTTTGGAGACTTAAACCTGTAATGAACATGAAAATAGGATATAATTTCGGAATATTTGTTTATAAGCAATTGGTGTCATTAGCTTCATTAAAGAATAAGAAAGCGAAAAAGATGATACAAGGACATAAAGAAATATTTCGTTATTTAAGTGAAAATGCCGATCCTCAAGGAGGTTATATATGGATACATGCTTCATCTTTGGGTGAATTTGAGCAGGGACGTCCTATTATCGAGTCTATAAAAGCTGCGATGCCGGAGAAAAAAATATTAGTTACTTTTTTCTCTCCTTCAGGATATGAAGTTCGTAAGAACTATTCAAATGCCGATCTGATTTGCTATTTGCCCTTTGATTTGCCGGGGAATGTCCGTCGTTTTTTAGACATAGTGAAGCCTTCGCAAGCTATTTTTATTAAATATGAGTTTTGGGCTAATTATTTGAATGAGTTGGCATCTCGCCGTATTCCGACATATATTGTGTCGGCTATATTTAGGTCTAAACAGATATTTTTTAGGCCTTATGGCGGCTATTTCAGGAAGATTTTAAAAAATTTCACTCATCTATATGTTCAGGATGAACCTTCCCGCCTTTTATTGTCCGGTATCGGTGTTGAGCATGTTACGGTAGTTGGCGATACGCGTTTCGACAGGGTGTTGGAGATTCAGGCTCGTGCTAAGGAATTGCCTTTGGTAGAAACTTTTTCTCAAGGGTGTATTACAATGGTTGCCGGCAGTTCTTGGCCCAAAGATGAAGATGTATTTATTGAGTTTTTTAATAATACTCCAGAGCTTAAATTGATAATAGCTCCACATGAAATCAATGAGGAGCACTTTAGGCATTTAACCTCTTTACTGAAACGCCCTTATGTGTTTTATACTCAGGCTGATGAAGAATCTGTAAAAAAGGCGGATTGTCTTATTATCGATTGTTTTGGACTGTTATCGTCTATTTATCGATATGGAGATATAGCTTATGTCGGCGGTGGGTTTGGAGCTGGTATACATAATGTACCGGAAGCTGCGGTTTATAGTTTGCCTGTGATATTCGGCCCGAACTTTAAAAAATTTAAGGAAGCGAAAGATTTAATAGCTTGTGGCGGTGCGTTTACAGTAAAGAATAAGAGAGAATTTGTTTCCATAGTATCGCGTTTGCTCACCGATTCTGAATATTTGAAAACAAGCGGAACTATTGCCGGTGATTATATCAAGAATAATGCCGGGGCTTCAGAACTTATTTTACGTGATTTATATCAAATTCCGTATAAAAAATAAAACGCAAAAACCCTCAATTCATAATGTGATGATATCTTTGGTTTTGGCGTTTTATCGCTACTTTTTTTAACCTATAAGCAAATACTTTTCTAAACCCCGGAAGAGTAGCGTTCTTCCTTTTTCACAGAAATTTATTTTTTTGATTCTGCGATAGATTGAGCACGGAACTCTTTTAATAAAGCTGCAAGCTCTAATGATGTTTTACGAGCTCTTTGGCCTGCAGATTTGTTACCTTTTGTAACTAATGCATCAGCATCTTTAGAAAATGAGTCCCACAGAAGGTTGATTTTTTCAACTAATTCATTCATAGCAATGTGATTTTTGTTGTGTTTTAAAATTAAGGAGAAGAAACTCCTTTTATTATCCAAAAACAAAAATAAGAGATTCTTTGGTAGATATAATTCTAAAATTACAAAACAAGCGAAAATTGCAAAATACCGATTTATACTATAAATAATTAATAATCAGTGAAATATTTTGTTTTTACGATTTGATTTTTGCATTTTTACGATTTGGATTCTTCTAAATTGACCTTTTTTTGCTCTAAATATTGATTTGGAGATACTCCTGTGACGGCTAAAAAGGCTCTGTTAAATGTAGCCATAGAAGCGAATCCGGACTCAAAGGCAATTTCTTTTAAATTGGCTAAAGTGCAGTCGGACGGTAATCGAGAGAGGATATAGTCTATTCGTAAACTATTGAGCCATTGGTTAAAATTCATTTGTCCATATTTGTTTATACTTCTGGAGATGTAGGAACGGTTGGTATAGAGTTCCATGCTCAATTCTTCGAGGGAATAAGAAGGTATTTTGAATAACTCTTTTCTTTTCATGATATCTTGTATCTGGTTGAAAAGAATTTCTTCATGATTTGTTGTATTTTCTTTTTGTATATTATTGGGGGCGGAAATAAGTTTTGGCACTTGGGAAACGAGTTTACGTAAAAATGTATCTATCCAGGAACGATTAAAAAATCCTATGCATATCAAAGCAGTAATTAGAAAAATAGAGCTTATTGTTGCTCCGGAAATTTCATGGAAATGTTTGCTTTTATTATATTTTCTGAATTTTAGGATGGAATATTCGGATACTAATTCATTCAGAATAGAATCTTTCGTCAGATTGATTTCCTTATATATTTCATTTGCTTTTTCGTAATTTTCCCATTTTTCGAATATAGAAGCTTTATAATAAAGAGCGGGTATATATATCGAAGACTTTTGACTTTTTTGTATTATTGAGTCTGTTACGGCTAAAGCCTTGTCGTATTTGTCCGATGAAAAATAATAGCGGGCAAAGGTTTCCAATTTGGGTATATCCAAGGCTGGATTGTTATGTGTGTCAAACCTTTTCAAATAAAGTCTTGCGATATGGTTTTGTTTGTTTCCGATATAAATATTTGCATATAACAAGTTGAGCCATTCTTTTAGGAAAGACTTCACTCGGGGAAATTTTTCAGAAATGGAGTCTAAATCATTTTCTATTTTGTTGCACAAAGCAAGTGCATGTATCCGGTCATTTTTGTCAAGAAATAAATAGGTCATGTATAAATTAAATGCAATAGCGTTCATATCCGGATCAGAAAAGTAAATATAATCGGTATAGAACAGAGTTCTGGGGCATTCGATAATATTTTTTTGTTTTTGTATTTTGCAAATAATATTTTGCAGGTGAGGAGGCATTATCCTGAGCTTTATAATAGAATCTGTCTGAAGAAATGATATTGGGTGATTACTTCCATAAATAGATACATGTTTGAAATACGTTTTTTCTCTTGCATAAACATGAGGAAAAATAAAAGATAAAATGATATATATTATAAAGATTTGTTTGAATTTCCGTATATTCATACTTATGTTTTAATTCTTATCATAAAATACAAATATAATAATTAAAAATAGATAATAATTACTTATTTTGAGGAAGAAGAGGCTTTGAACGGGATAAATATAAAACTTAAAATGTGTCGAAAAGCTTTTTGTTGATTTTGATAACCCGAGATTGGAATTTTTATTAAAAATTGCTATCTCCATATTGCATTTATTTGTATTTTTGTACCGCGAATCGGAGAGTTTGTAAAGTGTAACAAAATATTTCCTTAGTTATGGATTTGATAAATCAGATTATTGCGCGTGCAAAAGCAGACAGGCAGCGCATTGTCCTCCCGGAAGGAACGGAGGAACGTACATTAAAGGCTGCAGATCGTGTTATTGCAGATGCTGTAGCTGATGTAATATTGATTGGTAACCGTGCCGAGATTATGGCTCTGGCTGAAAAAAATGGCTTGAGTAATATTGGCAAAGCTGTAATCGTGGATCCGAAAGACCACGAGAAAAAGGAAGAATACGCAAATTTGTTGTTCGAATTGCGTAAGAAAAAAGGTATGACTGTGGAGCAGGCTGCAAAAACAGTTGAGGATCCTTTATTCCTGGCGTGCTTAATGATTAAGAGTGGTGATGCGGATGGAGAAGTAGCTGGAGCAATGAATACAACGGGAAATGTGTTGCGTGCTGCATTCCAGATTGTGAAGACCGCTCCGGGCGTGAGTGTTGTTTCAGGAGCATTCTTAATGTTTGTTCCTAATAAGGAATATGGAGAGAATGGTATCATGGTATTTGCTGATTGTGCTGTGCTTCCGAATCCGAATGCGGAAGAATTGGCTCAAATTGCCGTCTCTACCGGCCATACTACTCGTACGATTGCAGGTTTTGAACCTCGTATTGCAATGTTGAGTTTCTCGACTAAAGGTAGTGCGAAACATGAAATGGTAGATAAAGTAGTAGAAGCGACCCGTATTGCTAAAGAGATGGATCCTTCTTTGCAAATTGAGGGAGAGTTGCAGGCTGATGCTGCGATTGTTCCTTCGGTAGGAGAGAGCAAAGCTCCGGGAAGTTCTATTGCCGGTCATGCCAACGTATTGGTGTTCCCGTCTCTTGAGACTGGTAATATCTCGTACAAACTTGTTCAGCGTTTAGGTGGAGCAGAAGCCATTGGCCCTATTTTGCAAGGTATTGCTGCTCCGGTGAATGACCTTTCACGAGGATGTTCTGTGGATGATATATATAAGATGATTGCTATTACCGCCAACCAAGCTATAGGAATTAAAAGTAAATAGTGAATTGCATTTTAAATAATAAAAAGATAAGACATGAAAGTTTTAGTATTGAACTGCGGTTCATCATCCATTAAATATAAATTGTTCGATACCGATACGAAGGCTGTTTTAGCTCAGGGCGGAGTTGAAAAAATCGGGTTGAAAGGAGCTTTCTTAAAGCTTACTTTACCTGATGGGGAGAAAGTGATTCTGGAAAAAGATATTCCAGAACATACCGTTGGCATAGATTTCATATTGAATACATTGACCAGTGAAAAGTATGGCTGCATAAAATCTTTGGAAGAAATTGATGCTGTCGGCCATCGCGTCGTGCATGGAGGAGAGAAATTCAACCAGTCGGTATTGATAACCAAGGAGGTAAAAGATAAGATTGTCGAATGTATCGATATTGCTCCGTTACATAATCCGGCCAACTTGAAGGGTATAGACGCAGTAGAGGCTATTTTGCCGAATGTACCGCAAGTCGCAGTGTTTGATACGGCTTTTCACCAGACTATGCCTAAACACGCTTATATGTATGGTATCCCGTATGAAATGTATGAAAAGTATGCAATACGCCGTTATGGATTCCATGGTACCAGCCATCGCTATGTGTCGCGTCGTGCTTGTGAATTTTTGGGGGTACCGTATGAGTCACAGCGTATTATAACTTGCCATGTGGGAAATGGTGGTTCTATTACAGCGATTAAAGATGGTAAGTCGATAGATACGTCAATGGGATTGACTCCTGTTGAGGGCTTATTAATGGGAACTCGTTCGGGCGATATAGATGCCGGAGCCCTTTCTTTTATAATGGAAAAGGAACATTTAGATGCAGCAGGATTGTCGACATTTGTAAATAAAAAATGTGGAGTTCTTGGTGTATCGGGAGTATCTTCGGATATGAGAGAAATAGAATCGGCCATTGCTGCGGGAAATGAACGGGCACGTTTGGCTTTGTCTATGTATGACTATCGTATTCGTAAATATATCGGAGCATATGCAGCGGCTTTAGGTGGGGTCGATATTATAGTATTTACCGGAGGAGTGGGAGAAAACCAGACTCTGACTCGTGAGGTTGCCTGCCAAGGCCTTGAATTTATGGGAGTGAAGATCGATGCGGAGGCTAATAAAACCGTAAGGGGGACTGAAGCGATAATAAGTTCTGCCGACTCAAAAGTGAAAGTTGTTGTTATTCCTACTGACGAAGAATATATGATAGCATCTGATACGCAGGAGATTCTCTTAAACCGTTAATTATAAAAACTACGTATGAAAAAAGGCCGGATTCTTAAAAGAAAAAACCGGTCTTTTTTGTTTATGTTTCACAGCCATTTTCTGTATCGGCATAGTAATACTCCGCATGAGGAAATAAGTAGAGATGTAATGACGATAATTGTCAGCCCGAACGGATTATCTTGTAAAGCGTTGGGTACGTTCATCCCATAAAAACTTGCAATCAATGTAGGAATCATTAGAATGATAGATATAAGCGTAAGCTGTTTCATTATATTATTCATATTGTTCCCTATTACTGAGGCATAAGCATCCATCATTCCGGCAAGTATATCGCTATATACGTTGGTCGTTTCGAGAGCCTGTTTCATCTCAATTTCTACATCTTCTAATAAATCGGAATCTATTCCCGGCTTACCTTTGATGCGGGACAACAATATGGAATTACCTTTGAGAGAGGTAATGAAAAATACAAAACACTTTTCTATTTGTAGCAACGCTTGGAGTTCTTGATTCCGTACCGATTTTTCAAGTTCTTTTTCGCAGGACTTGATGCATATATTTATTTGTTTGAGATATTTCAGATACCATACGGAAGAGGAAAGCAAGAGTTTGAGAAGAAGGTCATATCTTCCGCTGAATCCTATGTTTTTGCGATTGCTGTAAGAGATAAAATCAGATAACATCTCGGATTTGTAATAGCAAACGGTGACTATAATATCGTCTTTCAGGATGATACCTAATGGCACCGTGATAAACGGAAGCTTCTCATCGTTGCTGCGTACCGGTATACGTATAATGATAATCTGCCAATCATCTTCATTTTCGATGCGTGGACGTTCGTCGACATCTTCTATGTCCTTTAAAAAAGAGAGAGGAATCTTTAGCTCCTGTGTCAGATATTGGATTTCGGCCGAAGTCGGTTCTTCTATATTAATCCAGCAATTGGGCATCCGTTCTTTTACAAAGATAAGTCCGTTTGTTCCCATGATGTAATTTTTCATATTACAATCCTCCATGTTTTTACAGGCAGAATTCGTAATGTGAAAAATTCTGCCTTAAATTAATAATAACGCGAATGATAATCGTCCATTTTGTATTTTTTAATGAATCGGGGCAAAGGTAAAAAAGTTATGTTGAAAGAGAAATAAAATCAGATAAAAAATATACTGAATTTTTCGGAAAGAGCTTTAGTAATCCTAAGTGAAAAGACAGGGTCTGATTATTCGGTTTCAAATTGTTCCAGCTTGATGTTTTCTCCGTCAAAAGTGGCGTAGGAGAAGAGTGTTATCCAGTCTCCGAGAATCAGTATACGACTGTCTCTTTTTAACATCAGGTCGAGCATAATATGCCTGTGGCCGAAAATGAAATAATCGATGTGTTCTTTGGATAGAAAGTTTTTTGCAAAATTTACCAGATATTCTTCACTTTCTCCTTTATAGGTAGTTTCTTTAGCGTTTAGCCTGCTGTGTGACGACCATTTGTGGGCAAATGCGACAGTCCATCTGGGGTGGATGGCACTGTAAAGAATTTGGCAAAAACGATTATGAAATATACTACGTATCAATCGGAATGAGAAAGGTGTTTTTCCTAATCCATCTCCATGGGCCAGAAAAAAACTTTTCCCTTCGATATTTTTTATTTCAGGTTTCGTATGTACAATAACTCCTAATTCTGAAGGGATATAATCGAATATCCAAATATCGTGATTCCCGATAAACCAATGAATTTCTATTCCCATATCCGTTAGTTCTGCTATCTTTCCGAAAAAACGGACATATCCACGGGGAACTACAGTTTTATATTCGTACCAGTAATCCAGGATATCACCCATTAGGTATATGGCTTTGGCATTGTCCTTTACACTGTCAAGCCACCGGACGACTCTCCGCTCGGTTTCTCTCGGGTTATCCAACGTGCGGGCACCTAAATGCAAATCGGATATGAAATATATTTGCTTCATTGATAGAAGGTTATGTATTTTATAAAAAACCGAGTTCCAGTTTGGCTTCTTCACTCATCATGTCTTTGTCCCATTCGGGCTCGAAAACCAGTTGTATATCCACACTTTTTACGTCTTCTATACTCTCTATTTTCATGCGGACATCTTCCACGATGAAGTCTGCAGCCGGGCAGTTGGGGGCAGTCAAGGTCATTTCTATTTTTACATTTTTCTCGTCATCTACTTCGACATTGTATATAAGCCCCAGGTCGTATACATTGACTGGAATTTCCGGGTCATATACAGTTCGTAACATTTTTACAATCTTTTCTTCTATTGTTGTATTTTCATTTTCCATATCATTCTGATTTTGATAAAACGAAGATACTCTTTTTTTGTGAAATAGGAAAAACAGATATCGAATGGATTGCTTCTGAAGCAGAACTTTAGCTTTATTCAGAATATTTTTGATTTTTCATCGACTATTTGGCCTGTTTGTTTGTTTTACAATAATAAGGAATATAGATACCGTTTAAAAAAAAGGATGTAATGAAAAAATTGATAACAGGTTTATTGTGTGTAGTGGGACTCTTGACAATATCTACGGCCGAGGCTCAGCTAAGGTTTGGAATTCGGGCAGGGGTCAATGTTTCAGACTTGTCTTTCAGTAAAGATATTATGAAATCATCGAATGTGGCCGGATTTACCGGAGGTGTGATGGCCGAGTTTATGATTCCGGGTTTGGGCGTAGGTGTTGATGGTGCATTGATGTACAGTCGTCATGGCTCGAAATTGAAGTTCAAAGATGTGACGGAAATTGCGGGGAATGTGGTAGGACTGGGAAATTCGAAAACTCAGAAGCTCGATTATATCGAGATTCCATTGAATCTGAAGTATAAGTTTACTTTGCCTGTTGTAAAACCTTATTTGTTTGTCGGGCCAAGTTTTGCTTTTTTGGTGGGAAACAATATTTCAGAAGAATTTAAAAAGCGAAAATTCGATACATCGATAAATCTGGGCGCAGGCTTGGAGTTATTGAACAAAGTGCAGGTATCGGCACAGTACGGATGGGGGTTGAATAAGACTCTTCGATTTAGTGACGATGCGACTACTATAAATGCTAAAAATCGTTTCTGGACTATTACAGCAGCATATCTGTTTTGATATGATAATGTAAAAAAAATCTGATATTTATTTTATAAGCAGGATGATGGTCCTGCTTTTTTTGTATATTTGGAACAAAAATTTACAGAAAATGTAAGAACCAATTTAAATTTTCCGATAAAAGAAATTCACAAAATTGACTCGAGTAAAATTTAATCAGGCTGTGGCTTTTTCTGTAAATTATCTAATGCAAGTAGGAATTTAAACATTATGTATGATGAAAAAAGTTTTTTTTCTTTCTTTGTTTTTGGCGTTAATCGTGATTATGCCTGCTGAAGCACAGTTCAAATTGGGTATCCGTGCAGGAGCCAATATGTCGAGTTTGAAATTCAATAAAGAAGTAAAGAGTTCTAATGTAGCCGGATTTACCGGAGGTGTAATGGCCGAATTTATCATTCCCGGGTTGGGCTTCGGCCTTGATGGGGCAGTGATGTATACCCGAAGAGGATCTGAATTGAAATTTAGTGATATAGTCGATGCTGCCGGAAATGTGATTGGAAGTAATAAATCAACAACGAAACTCGATTATATCGAAATACCCGTTAACTTGAAATATAAATTGGGTTTACCTCTTGTCAAACCATATATTTTTGCGGGGCCGAGCTTTGCCTTTTTGGTGGGCGACAAGATATCGGAGGGGTTTAAGGAACGCAATTTTGATACTTCGATAAATGTCGGTGCCGGACTGGAATTATTGGGCAAAGTGC
The DNA here is from genome assembly GCA_000803105.1 of Coprobacter secundus. Lineage (GTDB taxonomy): Bacteria > Bacteroidota > Bacteroidia > Bacteroidales > Coprobacteraceae > Coprobacter > Coprobacter secundus. Next base: position 407,321 of record JTDA01000001.1, on the reverse strand, counting down.
AGATTTCCGCCCAATATGGTTGGGGATTGAACAAAACGTTAAAAGTGAAGACACTGGATGAAACTCTGAATGGCAAGAATCGTTATTGGACGATTACGGCGGCATATTTGTTCTGAAGAAGTATATATTAGGCAATAAACCGAACGAAGCAATTTTCCGACTACGTAAATTGCTTCGTTTATTTTTTTATATTTGTATCTGGAAAATATAGAATGGCTATATATGTGAGATTTTAAAGGTTTGTTTCCGAGTAGTTCTATGTTATATTGAGTGATTAAATTCTATCTATGTTTCAGTTTGCAGATGTTATATTGCCCTTGCCGTTGAGCAAGTATTATACTTATCGTATTCCTGAAGAGTTGCAGTCCGGTATACGTCCCGGTTGCCGGGTCATCGTCCCTTTTGGAAGGAAAAAGTATTATACGGCTATTGTTGTGCATATACATCCGTATGCTCCCGCAGATTATGAGACGAAAGATATATTGACATTATTGGATGAGAGCCCGATATTGAGACGGCCTCAGTTGAAATTTTGGGAGTGGATTGCAGAGTATTATCTGTGTTCGGTTGGGGATGTATATAAAGCGGCTTTGCCTTCGGGATTGAAACTGGAAAGCGAAACGCTGATTTCTCCTAATCCTGATTATGAAGAAGATGAGGATAATCGGCTGAAAGATAGAGAAGCCGCGTTGTTGGATACGTTGAGCCGGCATGAAAAAATTTCGGTTCAAGACCTTGAAAAAGAGAGTGGGTTACGTAACATATTGCCGATAGTACGTACTCTCCTCGATAAGGAGGCGGTTTTTGTTTCGGAGCAGGTAAAGACGAAGTATCGTCCTAAAACCGAGGTTTATATCAAGATGTCTTTTGACAAGGAACGAAGAGATGAGCTTCGGGGAATATTCGAGCAACTGTCGTCGGTAAAGAAACAATTGAAGCTGCTGATGGCATATATCGATATGTCCGGTTTTATGCAGCGGGGAGAGTTAAGGGAAGTATCGAAAAAAGAATTGTTGAAACGTGCCGATGTTACATCTGTGGTGCTGAACGGATTACTGGCGAAAGGTATTTTGGTATCCTACACTAAAGAAATCAGCCGTATCGTTTCGATGGATTCGGCAGAAGAAGCACATCATCTAAATGAATTCCAAAAGAAAGCGTTAGAAGATATTATTTCGACCTTTCATAACAAAGATGTGACATTATTACATGGCGTTACCTCCAGTGGGAAAACGGAGGTGTATATACATCTCATCCAAGAAGTGTTGAAGCAAAATCGCCAAGTTTTGTATTTGGTATCGGAAATTGCATTGACAACTCAGCTTACAGGACGGTTACAAAAAGTATTTGGCAAATCGTTGGCTATTTACCATTCCAAGTTTTCGGATAATGAGCGAGTCGAAGTCTGGAATAGCTTATTGCTGGATAAAGGAATAAAAATTATATTGGGGGTACGCTCTTCTATTTTTTTACCATTCAAAGACTTAGGTTTGGTAATAGTCGATGAAGAGCATGAGAATACCTATAAGCAGCAAGACCCAGCACCTCGTTATCATGCCCGTAATGCTGCTATTGTACTGGCATCCATGCATGGGGCAAAGGTTTTGTTGGGTACGGCAACTCCTTCTATCGAGAGTTATTATAATGCTTTGCAAGGTAAGTTTGGATTGGTAGAGATGAATTCCAGATATGAAGGGATGGAACTACCGGAGATACGTATTGCCAATACGCAAGAGCTCCGTCGGCAACGTCAAATGCCGGGAAATTTCTCTCCTTTGTTATTGAAACTCTCTTCTGAAGCATTAAAACGAGGAGAGCAGGTTATCTTGTTTCAAAACAGGCGGGGATTTGCTCCGATGGTAGAATGTAAACTTTGTGCGTGGGTTCCCAAATGCAAACATTGTGATGTGAGTCTTACTTATCATAAACGATATAATCAGCTGGTTTGTCATTATTGCGGTTATACTTATGAAATACCTCGGCAGTGTCCTGCATGTGGGCATACTTCGATAGAGATAAGGGGGTTTGGTACCGAGCGTATCGAAGAGGATGCAGAACAGTGTTTTCCTGAATATAAGATTGCCCGGATGGATTTGGATACAACCCGAACACGGAAAGCTTATGAGCAGATTATAGAAGATTTTCAGCAAAGAAAGTCGCAGATACTTATCGGTACTCAAATGGTGACTAAAGGCCTCGATTTTGATAATGTCAGTGTTGTGGGAATATTGAGTGCAGATACAATGATGAATTTTCCTGACTTTCGTGCTCATGAGCGGGCTTTTCAACTGATGGCCCAAGTTGCGGGACGGGCAGGCCGAAAGAATCATAAAGGGACGGTCGTATTGCAGACGGCCCATCCCGAATACCCATTAATCCATCAGATTATACATCATGATTATCAGGGGATGTATCGTACTCAGATTGCTGAACGGGAACAATTTTCTTATCCACCCTTTTTCAGGCTGATTTATATCTATTTGAAACACCGGGACGAACAATTGCTCAATTCACTTTCCCGTACTTACGCTGCCTGTCTGAAGCAGGTATTCGGAAAGCGTATTTTGGGACCGGACAATCCTCCTGTTGCCCGTATACAAACTCTCTATATACGGAAGATAATATTGAAAATAGAAAACAGAGCTTCTATGCCTAAAGTAAAGGACTTGCTGCATCAGGTGCAGGATGAGATGCTTAAGGACGACAGATTTAAGTCTGTTATTTTGTATTATGATGTCGATCCTATGTGATAAATTCTTATGTTTTTAAGAATATTTTTATTTAAATTTTGAGCAATAGAGCTTTATTTTAGGTTATAATATTAATATTGGGACATATAATCTTAAAAATAGACCTTGTGTACGATTTTTGAATGCAATTACTTTGCCTTATATTTTTTTATAAAAAAGGGAATATTAGTATCAGATTAATAATTAAAACGGATTGATTATGAAGAAATGTTTACTTTTGATATGTGCTACATTGATGACGATGTTCGTTGATGCACAAGAACATGTATTTACCGATGACTTGGTAGTTAAAGTAAATGAGGATAGCACCCCTGCTCAGTCTACTACGGTAACTGTAACCGAAACAGGAAATGGAGAATATACTTTTTCCCTGAAAAACTTTAAGCTGTCTATGGGTGAAATAGAATTGCCGGTGGGTAGTATTATTTTGGAAGGTGTTAAGGGAGAAATTGATGCACAGGGTGTCACAGCATTGACCTTCGATGAAAGTGTAACGATTCAAGAGGGTGATGACCCGGAAGAGAGCTGGATGGGCCCGAATTTAGGACCGGTTCCCATCAAAATGACAGGAAAGTTTAAGGATGATAAACTATACTGCGATATTGATATAAATATGGAAACCCTTGGCCAAGTAATAAAGGTGCAGTTTGGAAATCCATTTTATGTATTTACCGATGATTTGGTGGTTAAAGTAAATGAGGATAGTACCCCTGCACAATCTACTACGGTAACTGTAACCGAAACAGGAAATGGGGAATATACTTTCTCTCTGAAAAATTTTAAATTGTCTATGGGCGAAATGGAATTGCCGGTGGGTAGTATCATTTTGGAAGGTGTTAAGGGTGAAACTGATGCACAAGGATTTACGACATTGACCTTCAATGAAAGTGTAACGATTCAAGCGGGAGATGATCCGGAAGAGAGTTGGATGGGCCCGAATTTAGGACCGGTTCCCATCGATATGACCGGGAAGTTTAAGGGTGATAAACTATATTGTAATATTGATATAAATATGGTGACTCTTAGTCAAGTAATAAAAGTGCAATTCGGCAGTGAATTTTCGTCTATTGAAGATGTGAAGGTTTCAGACAATGGAAAAGTAGATGTATATACACTTGGGGGAATATTGGTACGTCGTCAAGTTGAAGCTGCTTCGGCCACTAATGATTTGCCACAAGGTATTTATATTGTAAACGGTAAGAAAGTTATGGTAAATGCAAGACGATAAGTATTGTTATAGTCTGTAATATTTAGACGAGGGTAGTTAGTTTGTTACCCTCGTTTTTTTGTCCGGTTTATTCATGGGAGTAAAAAAGTAAAGCCCTCGGTTTTGTAAAACCAAGGGCTTTTATAATGACAGGTTGTCCGATATTAAAGTGCGTTTATTTCTTTCAAAACACTGTTTGTTTTGTGTACTGCTGCTGCACTCTTTTCGAAGGCTGCTTTTTCCTCTGCGTTGAGTTTGAAGTCAACCACTTTTTCCCAACCGTTGCGGCCTAAGATAACCGGAACACCGATACAAATGTCTGATTCTCCATATTCGCCTTCCAGATATACACTACAAGGAACGAGTTTTTTCTGGTCGTGGATAATCGATTCCACTACAAATGCTGCTGCAGCGCCCGGAGCATACCATGCTGATGTGCCGAGTAATCCGGTCAAGGTTGCTCCACCTACCATGGTGTCAGCAGCGACTTTGGCCAATGTATCAGCATCCAGGAATTGAGATACCGGTACTCCTTTGTAAGTAGCCAAGCGTGTCAACGGAATCATGGTAGTATCACCGTGTCCACCGATAACGACACCTTCTACCTCATTGGGGTTTGCATTGAGAGCTTGGCTCAAGTAGCATTTGAAACGAGAGCTATCCAAGGCTCCACCCATACCGATAATACGATTTTTAGGAAGATTTGTTGCTTTCTTAATCAAATATGTCATTGTATCCATCGGGTTGCTGACGCAGATAATAACGGCGTTGGGTGAGTGTGCCAATACATTTTCTGCTACGGATTTTACAATACCGGCATTGACACCAATCAATTCTTCACGAGTCATTCCCGGTTTGCGGGGGATGCCTGAAGTAATGACTACAACATCAGAACCTTCGGTTTTTGCGTAATCGTTCGTAACACCGATTACTTTAGAATCAAATCCTAATAATGTTGCGGTTTGCATCATATCGAGTGCTTTACCTTCCGATACACCTTGTTTTATATCCAGCAAAACAATTTCATCGGCAACTTCTTTAAAAGCTAATACATTCGCACATGTAGCACCTACGTTACCTGCGCCTACGACAGTTACTTTTGACATAATAAATGTTTTTTATTTGTATGTTTAAATTCTGTATTTGAATTTTTTTTTACATCGCAAATGTACAATTTATTCTAATTACAGAAAAATTTCCGTATTAAATTTTTAATAAATATCTCCTTGCAGTGTTAACTATGTTAAATCATTTGTCGTATTATCGTCTATAATTTTTATTAACCGGTGTTGATAATGTTATGCTTCTGATTATTAGCAATATACGTAAAAAATTGAATTCAGATATAAACAGTCGATGTTTATAATTTACCCCTTTTTTGTTGATAACTTTGACTTGGAAGCAAGTTATGCCTGTTGATAACTTGGATATTAACAACCGGACCAGCCGGGAAACAAGTATGATATGTGCAAAAATAGCTGATGATGTATATTTGTCAACACTTGTTTATATCTCATTAAATTATTGTATTATAATCTATTATAAACTTTATTTTTGTGTTATCAACAACAATTGTTTGTTTTGAAAAGGTGAAAAATATATAGATATCAACATATTGCTGATATTGACATGAGTGCTTGTGTATATAAATTTAATGACGAGCAGTTGCCTTGGGAATTTATGGCGTGTGAGTTTTGTCCGAAAATGAATAGGGGGCAGGTATCTATTGTTGTGTAATTAGAACGACTGCATATGCAGAAATACCTTCTTCTCTTCCTGTGAAGCCTAATTTTTCGGTTGTTGTAGCTTTTATAGAAAGAGTATCGATATCTACATTCATTACTTGGGCCAGGGTTTCCTGCATGAGAGGAATATGAGGATTGAGTTTCGGACGTTCGGCACAGATGGTCATGTCGGCATTGCACAATTCATATCCCTTGTTCCGAAGAAGCTCCATTGTCCGGGTCAGTAGAATCTTACTGTCGATGTTTTTGTATTTGCCGGCTGTATCGGGAAAGTGGTAACCGATGTCACGCAGATTGGCTGCACCTAATAGAGCATCGCATAGCGCATGAATGAGAACGTCGGCGTCGGAATGCCCCAGTAGCCCCATAGGATGTTCTATACGTATTCCTCCCAGCCAAAGTTCCCGGTTTTCTACTAATCTGTGTACATCAAATCCGAATCCTGTCCGTATTTTCATGTTAAATGTCAAATTGTTGAGGTTCTTTTATCTTCTTCGTCTTCCTACTAAATCTTTGATTCCATCCATGTCGAATGCCAAGCTGAATCTTAATGTCTGGTCAAGAGGGCTGCTTTGAGCTGCGGCTACGACATAAGCCGCATCAAGGCGGAATACGTTAAGAGCGAAACCTGCACCGAAAGTGAAGAATTTTCGGTTACCTTTATATTTGTTTTCATTGTAATATCCTGCCCGTAAAAAAAATTGCTGGTTGTAAGAATACTCTGCTCCTATGGAGAAGTTGATTTCTCTTAATTCTTCCTTGAATCCGCCCGGGGCGTCAGAAAAAGACTTGAATATACCGCTTATCGGGGAAGTGCTTTCGTATTTGTCTTCTGCTGCTTGATAGGCTTCTTTGTCGGCATAGTCTTCTTGTCTGGGTTTTGTTGGTACCAACAGTTTGTTCAAGTCGAGGTTTAAGGAGAGGGTATTATAATCTGCTAAAGGAAATAGGAATGTGGTTCCCAGCCTCAAATTGGTTGGCAAAAATGCACTGGAATTCCCTCCGTCATAAGAAACTTTTGAGCCGATGTTGGAAATATTGAATCCCCAAGACCATTGGCATTCGCTTCTACCTACAATCGGGTAGAAAGTTTGATAACCGGCTATATCGGCAGCAAAGGCAGCCCCGCCTTTCGCATCGGAAGCGCTTCCGTCAGTTCCCATGTTGTATCCTAAATCTGAATAAATGAAGCGGAATACTACCCCCATTGAGAATGATTGAGATAGTTTACGCGAGTATCCCAGGTCCACGGCCATTTCGTACGGATTGATAGAGTTGATTGTATTTCCTCCTTCATCGGTGATGTTGATAGCTCCCAAGGAGAAATAGCGTAAAGAGGCACTCAAGGCTTGTAAATCACGACTCCCGAATTTCCAATAACCGGCAAGATATGCCAGATTAATGTCATTTACCAGTTTGCGTAACCAAGGTGTATAGGAGAGAGCTACTCCGGCGTTGCTATATGCAAAGGCATATTTTGCCGGATTCCAGTATTGGGAGTTGACATCCGGGTCGGTAGCGACACCCAAATCTCCCATACCTCCACCTCGGGCATCCGGGTTGATACCTAAAGACATGACCCCGGTCGTAATGGGGTTGAATTCATTTTTTGAAGTATTTTTATTGTTTTGAGCATGTATCGAAGTAAACATACCCATTGTGGCTATCAGAATAAAAATGGTCAGTCTTTGAATTTGTTTCATCTTTTTCACTTCTAAACGGGCTATTAATGACAATTTTTATAATTGGTCGTATAAATAAAACAGCTTTTTAGTTAGTTTATTGCCCCAATACAATTATTTTTTTTGCTTTGGTGGCTTCATGTTCATTGTCTGTAGAAATTATCGCTTTATAGACGTATATGCCAGAAGTAACCCGCCGGCCGGCAAGGTCTGTCAGATTCCATTCTATTACCGGAGAAGTCCACATATCGGACTTTCCTTCATCTTTATAGGTCCAGACCTGCTCTCCAAACAGATTATAAATAGATATGGCGATACTCATGTTCGTATTAGGCCGGTCGTGTTCGATATAGAACCGAGCGACATCGCTGACCGGATTTTTGTTGACACATAAATCGAAAATATTCGGTTTTATTCCTTTTTGGGTTGAGAATGTGATTGTTTTTTCTGAGGAGTTGCTTTCAGTATCCCATACTTTAAATGTAAGGGTGTGGTATCCATCTTCCAATTCCGGAATTTCATACATCACGGTTCCTTTGCCGTATGTCCCGGATTGAGGGTCGAAGTAATCATTGAGAACATATTCGGTATATACCGAATTATCGATATTTATCGTCATATCGTGTCCCAGACCGATACCGGAAAGGTTGATGCCAGACGGGTCTTCTATTTCGGCGAAAAAGACAGGATTTTCATTTACGAGATCTCCATCTTTGAATCCTGAAGTGTTAAGATACATCGAATGGATGACAGGACCTTCATTGTCTTCAGGCACAGTATTGTCCATTCCTCCAATGATAAAATTCGTACTTGCCCCGAATGCTTCCCCATTCAGGAGAGAACCTGCGTATAGATTGAGATATCCGGATTCAAGAGAGTAATTTAACTCTTTAGGCATTTTGAACTGAAAAGAAAATTCTCCGTTTTTAATAGAATCTTTGGCCGTATATAATAGGTTGGTTCGTTCTTTAAAGGTAAAAGGTTCTCCGGTCTTATCATTTCCGTCGGTTCCGTTACCGTTGGTAGTTACTGTCGTCTGTGAATCATATAGTCGGGGATATATGATACCGTTGTAATCGGTCAGTTTCGTTCCACTCCCATTATTTTCAAAACTCCTGACTTCACCTTTGACTGTAACCATAGCCCGGGCCTGGAGTTGTATGTCTGAAGCGGAAGAGTTCTCGACAGGGATTCCGTTGATTTCGGTTACAATTAATTTGTGTTCCGGGTAGGTTAGATGCAAAGCCGGGTCTCCCAGTAATACAAAATTCAGTTTGTTATCATCACTTCCCGAAATACTCCTTTTGGCTAATTTCATGACGTCTCCCAAACGTAATCGGTTTCCGTTTTCATCCCGGTCGAAAAGATGTGAAATGAGTCCCATGTTCATCAGCTCATTTCCGTATGTTTCGACAACCCTTGTGGTTGTAAACAGAGCGATGGCTCCCCCCTTGGCATTTAAGAACAGATATTCTCCTCCCGAATATGCAGCGTCGTCAAAGCGGCTGAAATCGCAGGTCGCGGTTATAAAGAGTGGCAATCTTTTCAAATACATTTTCTGAATGTCATTTAATTCCAGGATTCTTTCTGCCGTCCAGCCTTTGGTGCTTCCATGTCCGCAATAGTTGATGAGGAGCAGTCCGTCGTCTAACAAATCGAACATTTTCTTTTTAGCGTCCGGATAAGTTGAACCAGTTGCCGACGTTACCTTATTGAATGCATCTATATATATTTTATTGCAATAAAATTCAGGATGATTTGTCTCGACTGAATTGGCCAATTTATCGGATGTACTCATATGTTGTGACGAATTTCCGTCATCGGCGACAAAGCATAGGTTGTTTTTCCATACACCGAAGTCGGTACTATTGGCATAGGCAATGACTTTATCTACGGCAATTTGGGCTTCTGATAGTGTCCTAACGGGAAAACGACCGATTCCAATGTCCAGTTTGTCACTGGGCAGATTTTTGCCTTCATTGTCATCCAGGAACCCGAAATAATCATCAGAGACGTAGGAGCTCCTTTCGCTAAGCCCGCTTACAGATTGGTAACTGATGATAAAACTGTCTTTGTAGCTGTTCCACTCACTTGATATGAGCCTGTTGTCATATGTTCCGTCTCCGAACAACAATAAATAACGAGGCTTTAACGATTCGTCTTCACCGGCTCTGTCGTAGAACATTTTCATGAATCGTCGTACAGCTGTTGCGTCGGGAGTGCCGGAAGAGAACTCGTTATAGATTTGTTGAGGTAGTACTACTCTGCATGTCAATCCGTCTTTTTCTATATGGTGTTGCGCCAGGCGTTCTGCCTCACTTGCCAATTCGGGAGGAACAAGGATAAACAAATCGGCTTTTTCCCATCCATGTAGATTTTGGTTTGCCATGTTTTCTACGTACTCTGCCGAGGGAAAAGAGGCACTTGGGTCAAACGCTACATATTCTTTTAATCCTGTTTCTTTAGCAGTGAAATAATAAACGCCATTTTGAGATTTGGTCTGAACCGATACCGGATTTATAGGGTCTGTTATGTCCCAGATTTGTATCGATTTGTCAGTTTGCACGGCATACCTGATTTTTTTTGATTGGGCTTCTATATTACGGAATAAGACCGAGCTTCCGTATAATTGTAATTTACGCTTAAAGGTCAGGCGGATAAAGTCGAGCCTTGCATTCCTTACATCACTGCCTTCGTAACCGATAGAAATATTATCTACAGACGAGAGGTCACTGTCCCATACATCATAGGCAGAAAGTAATTCTGCATTTTTATAATTCAGGTCGCTATTGCTGGTCATCCCCTTTATAGTATAGGTATTTAGTCTGCTGCCATTATGAGAGATGGTCACCCTGCTGGAATTAGGCGATTTGGCAACAAAATCGACTTGCATTCTTACGGTCTTATTGTCTTCAGGTATACCTGCAATATCGAAAGAAAAAGTCCGTTGGGTAGTGTAGCGGAAATCTTCTCCGTAAAAAACTCTTCCGGTTTTTCCTAAATTGACCGATTCGGTTTCATACAGGTCGTAGTCGTCGAATACCGATGTCGCACTCAAACTTTCGTCATCGGGTGTATTGTCTGTCGGGAGTTCGGTCGCCGGGTTATCATTTTGTGTGATAAAATAATATCCGGCCAATGAGTAAGCATGTCGGTCGTGTACAAAAATGCTTTTGGATGTATTGTATGACCAGGAAATGATACCTTGTGCGTAAAACAGAATTTTATCACCGGCATGATATACCGGAATTTCAGGCAGGTCATCGGTATAGGGGGTAGTAAAATCTTCTTCAAGCATTTTTCCTCCATATCCGTATACTTTTACTTTGGAAGGGTCGGAAAATCCCCATTGTTGCAAGTCGCTGTATGAAATCTGATATATGCCGTTATCATATACTTTTACCCGTACCCAAGAACCCGAGTTTAATACCGATTCACGAGTATATCTGTTTCCGTCGTTTAGTGCACCAGCAGTAAATATGCTTAGTACAATGGCAGTAAATAATGCTATCGTGTAATCAGTCCTTATGGTCAAAAGTAATATTCTTAAAAAAGAATGATATGGCATATTCTGTATATAAATTTTATTTTACATAAAAATCGAGGACTTTTTCCTCTTTCAGATACCCTTGCAAGTGGTCATTTATTTTTACAGGTCCGATACCATCGGGTGTTCCGGTGTAAATGAGATCTCCGATTTTTAACGTATAAAAACGGCTGACGTATGCAATAATATCATCTATATTGAATATCATGTCCTTGCTATTCCCCTGTTGGGCGGTATTCCCGTTTATGGATAGGGAAAAGGGCAACTGGCATGTATCTCCAATTTTTTCTATTTCTATAAAATTCCCTATTACAGCAGAAGAATCGAATCCTTTGGATATTTCCCAAGGCTCACCGTTTTGCCGTAATTTGCTTTGCAAATCGCGAGCTGTAAAGTCTATACCTACGGTTACAGCGTCATAATAGCGGTGCGCAAATCGTGGGGCAATATTTTTTCCCAGCCGGCAAACCCGGAATACCAGTTCGGTTTCATATTCAATTCTTTCCGAAAAGTCGGGAAGAAAAAACGGCTTTCCGTCTTTTAAAAGAGCAGTCTCCGGTTTAAAGAAGATGACAGGCTCTTTAGGTAATAACGTACGATTCATCTCTTTATTGTGAGAGAGATAATTCCATCCAACAGCAATAATCTTCATTTATTTTTCTTTTCTGAAAGGTTGATAGGGAACGGTGTTATTTTTTTAGATTATTTAACCGATTGAACATAACAGCCAAATGTGCATAAATGGATGTATTCTGGACAACGATATGTTTGGGAACCCGAATTCTGAACGGGGTAAAATTCCAGATTGCTTTTATTCCTCCGGCAATCATGTTTTCTGTGGCTTCCTGGGCCCGTTCTACCGGTACAGTCAATATACCTATGTTTGCGCCCAATTCTTTTTGTTTTTGTTCGAACTCGGAAATGTGGTATACCGGTATTCCATTTATCATAGTTCCGGCAAGTTCTTTTTTGACATCGAATCCGGCTACTACATTCATCCCGTATTGTGCTAATCCGGAGTCTTGTAACAATGCAGCACCTAAACTTCCGACTCCGAATATAAAGGCTTTGTGAACATTGGTAAATCCGAGAAAGTTTTCCAATACTTCTACCAGAGAATTTACTTCATAGCCAACTCTTGTTTTTCCCGAGATATTTATAAAAGACAAATCTTTGGCAATTTGTGATGCATCTACATTAATCTCCTTGGCAATCTGAGTAGAAGAGACGTATTCTTCACCTTTGTCTTTCAGCAACTTGACGTATGCCAGATACCACGGCAAACGACGAAGTGAAGGTTCGGGCAATTTAATATTTATTTTAGTGTTTTCGTTAGCCATAAATGCGTATTTTTCTGCATTATTACAAAAGTAATAATTTTTTTTAATCTGAAGGTTTTGTTTGGTAACCTTCTTTATCTGTATTAAATTTGGACGCAAATATACTGAATATCGAGGACTTAAGGGATAATCGGAGTTAAATATTGAGATAATGGCTAAAAAAAATGATTGGAAAGACAGGTTGAATATTGTGTATTCTACAAATCCGAATTTTCATTATGAATCTGGTAGCGAAGAGGAAACAGAGACTCTTCCGCCGGATAAGCAGCAATTGAAAATACAACTTGACAAGCGTAACCGGAATGGAAAATCGGTGACATTGATAACCGGTTTTGTAGGTACGGAAGAAGATTTGAAGTCTCTGGCGAAATTGTTGAAAACCAAATGTGGAGTAGGAGGTTCGGCAAAAGATGGAGAGATTTTGATACAGGGCGATTTCAGGGCAAAAGTCAGGGATGTGTTGTTGGGTGAGAATTATAAGGCTCGCGTCATTTAAAAAAATAATAATATTTCGTGTTAACGGTATATCGGGCGTCGGCAGGGTCGGGTAAGACGTACAGGCTTACTTTGGAGTATCTAAAATTGCTTTTTTCTGCAAAAGAGAGAGAGGCATATCGTCATATTCTTGCGGTGACTTTTACTAACAAAGCGACCGGAGAAATGAAGCGGCGTATCATACAAGAATTGTTTGTATTGGCACATGGTGTCAGGAGTTCGGATTATTTTAAGGAATTGGCTTCTTTTACCGGCTTTAATGAATCGGATTTGCAAGGTAAGGCTAAAGAGATATTGTTTTCCTTGCTCCATGATTTTTCATCTTTCAGCATTGATACAATCGACCGTTTTTTTCAGCAGACTACTCGGGCCTTCACTCGGGAGATAGGGTTACAGGGCGGATATAATCTGGAGATTGATAATTCTCGTGTATTGTCTGAAGCGGTAGACCGGATGTTGTTTGAACTGGAAGACTCTTCGAGCAAAGAATTGTTGAGTTGGTTGTTGAAATTTTCTGAGGAAAAAGTGGAGAATGCCGAGAGCTGGAATATACGCAAGGATATTGAGGCTCTTTCCGGGGAGATATTTAAGGAGACTTATAAGACATATAGCCGTGAACTGTTGGCCCTGACAGCGGATAAAAAGGTGCTGAAAGAGTATATCTCGGAACTTGCCAAGATACGGAATATGTTCGAAAGTTTTTTGCAGGAACTGGGGGAAGAGGGGCAGCGGTTATTGTCTCGCTTTCAATTGCAGGCGGCCGATTTCAAGGGTGGGAAAAATTCTCCATTTTCTCATTTTGAAAAATGGGCGTCGGGTATAATAAAGGAGCCTACGGCGACTTTTGCTAAATTGGCGGGTGACATTGCACAATGGTATACGAAAACAACGGCTCCGGAAATACGTGCCCGTATAGAAGAAGCTTACAACGGGGGGCTTAACGATTGTATAGAAAAAGTTTTGAAATGTTTTGAGTTGTATCCTCGTTATCTGTCGGTAGTAGAGACCTCGCGATATTTTTATACATTAGGCATTTTAAGTGATATCGACCGGAATGTGAGAGCTTATGAGCAGGAACATAATTTGTTGCTGTTATCGGATACGACCGAATTGCTGAATCGTGTCATTGACGGTAGCGATACGCCGTTTGTATATGAAAAGATAGGTACTCGGATAGATAATCTGATGATAGATGAGTTTCAAGATACTTCGAATATGCAATGGGCCAATTTTTCGCCTTTGTTCAAAGACAGCCTTGACCGGGGCAAGAATAGTCTTATCGTGGGGGATGTCAAGCAGAGCATTTACCGATGGCGCAATTCGGATTGGAAATTATTGCATGACCGTTTGAAACAATCCTTTGGAGCAGGGCAAATGGCGGATAATGTACTGGATACCAATTGGAGAAGTTCATCTCAGGTAATAGCTTTTAATAATGTTGTCTTTCAGATGTCGTCACGAGTATTGCAGGATATTTTGAATGACCATATGGCCGATGCACCTGTATCGGATGATGAGGTCAAGGATTTCAAGAATAAAATCGTCGATGCATATTCTGATACGTATCAACATGTCTCTCCGAAAAACAAAGACTATATGGGGCATGTTTCCATATTTTTTAAAGATACGGCAGACGAAATTCCTTGGAGAGAAAGGGCATTGGAGGATATTCCCGATGTATTGAAGCGGTTGCAAGACCAGGGGCTTAGACTGAAGGATATTGCTTTTCTTGTGAGGTATAAGAGGGACGGGCGGCTCATTGCCGATAAATTATTGTCATATAAGGCTCAGAATACGGATAGCCGTTATCGATTCGATATTATTTCGGACGAGGCTTTGTATCTGGGAAATGCTCCTGTAATCAAGTTGATTATAAGTATTTTAAATTATTTGCAAAATCCGGATTCTGAGATAAATCGTACGCAAGCAGTATATGAGTATGAAATTTTTCATGAGCATCAGGCTCCCTCGGATGCTTTGAGTACCTATTTTTCTTTGCGGGAGGATGTGAATGATTTGACCTTTTTTGCCCGGATAGAGAGCCTGTTTGAGGATTTGAGAACTCGTCCCCTTTTTGAGATGTGCGAGAAGATAATCGAGTATTTCCCTCCGGTGAATAAGAGCGATGAGGTTTATGTCCAGGCTTTTCAGGATGTAGTGCTTTCTTATATCGATAAGCATTCGGCCGATTTGGCGTCCTTTTTACAGTGGTGGGATGAGAAGGGAAAGAGTAAAACGATTTTGACTCCCGATTCGCAGGATGCGATACGTATTATGACTATACATCAGTCTAAAGGTCTGGAATTTAAAGCTGTGATTATGCCATTTTGTGATTGGAGCCTCGATAATAATGATTCTCAACATGCCAATATTTTGTGGTGCCGGCCCCGAAGTGCTCCTTTTGACCGCTTGCCTTTGGTACCGGTAAGATATAGCTCCCGTCTTGAAAAAACGATTTATGCCTATGATTATTTTAATGAAGAGATGCACTCGTATATCGATAATCTCAACCTGGCATACGTTGCTTTTACCCGGGCTAAGGAAGAGTTGGTATTGATAGCCCCCAAACCGAAAAGCGGGAATACGATATCTTCTGTGTCGTCGTTGCTTTATTATTGTGTGTCCAATTCTTTTTCAGATGGGACCGGGCGGGAATTTGTAGATTTAAGGTCATTTTATAATCCGGACACTTGCGTCTTTGAATTTGGGAAGGCAACGCATACGGTTTCGGAGCAGCCGTCTGTGGTCGAAGAAATAGCTATGCCTGAGTATTTGTCTATAGATTTTAAAAATCGTTTGAGGTTACGGTTGCAAGGGAAAGGGTATTTTGGCGACCGGGAAGAACGCCGATATGGTACTTTGATGCACGAGATATTGAGTACGATTCATTATCCTGAAGATTTGTCCCAGGCATTGAAGCCTTATATTTTTTCCGGGCAACTGACACGGGAAGAAGCTGCCGAAGTAGAAGGGCATATTCAAAAATGGATTTCATCTCCGGAAGTTAGCAGATGGTTTGCTCCGGGAATCCAAGTGCTTAATGAGGCTGAAATATTACAGTCCGAGGGTATCTTTTATCGTCCTGACCGGGTGGTTATAGCAGGAAATGAAGTTTCGGTCATCGATTATAAATTCGGTATGGCCGAGCGGGACTCGTATCGTAGGCAGGTGAGGCAGTATGTCTCGTTGGTGGAGAAGATGGGATATAATCATGTTTCCGGATACATATGGTATGTAGAGTTGTCGAAGATAGAAAAGGTATGATACTTATATATATGGAAGCAGGGATTCGATTATCGAATCCCTGCTTCCATATATATAAGTATATTTTGTGAAAATATATCTTATCCGTTGTATTCGTCAGATACAGTTAATTTTTTTCTGCCTTTAGCACGACGACTGGCTAATACTCTGCGGCCGTTAGCGGTAGCCATTCTCGAGCGGAAGCCATGTTTGTTTTTTCTCTTTCTGTTTGAAGGTTGAAATGTTCTTTTCATTGCCGTATATATTTATCGTTATTATTCAAAATTCGGACTGCAAAAATAGATACTTTTTTTTAATAAACAAAGTAATGGCTCATTTTTTAGTGGATTCTTTTTGTGTTTTTTCTTGATTTACATTACTTTTGCAGTCAAGAGTAAAAACCGAACGAGGTAAATAATCTAATAATAATCACATATAAGTTAAAAAAGTATGATTAATGCCCAAGACATTAAAATCGGAACAGCTATCCGTATGGACGGTAAACTGTACTTCTGTATCGATTTCCTGCATGTAAAACCGGGAAAAGGAAACACTTTTATGCGTACAAAATTGAAAGATGTTGTGAACGGTTACGTTTTGGAACGTCGTTTTAACATCGGTGAAAAATTGGAAGATGTACGCGTAGAGCGTCGTCCATATCAGTTTTTGTATCAAGAAGGAGATGATTATATTTTCATGAATCAGGAAACTTTCGACCAACATCCTATTTCACGTGACCAGATTACAGGGGTTGATTTCTTGAAAGAAGGTATGATTGCCGAAGTTGTATCTGATACTTCTACCGAAACTATCCTTTTTGCAGAATTACCGGTAAAAGTGCAATTGCAGGTGACTTATACCGAACCGGGCTTGAAAGGGGATACCGCAACAAATACATTGAAACCTGCAACTGTAGAGACGGGAGCTACTGTGCGCGTTCCGTTGTTTATCAACGAAGGTGAAATTATAGAAGTAGATACCCGCGAAGGAACTTATGTTGGGCGTGTGAAATAAAAATAATTATTGATTTTAGCTAATAACTTATGAGAAGGCATATCTATATGATATGCCTTTTTTATTGGGACAAATGTCTTTTATATAGAGATTATTCATTATCTTTGCTACTGAAAGGGACCTTTCCGTGTGCTTGCTATACCACGTAAAAAACAAGGATTATAAGAGCCGGTGTAGATATTATTGAAGATTTTTTTTACAGATGTTTTCTCTTAAGGAGAAAGGGGGGTAATCTCTGATAAAATTTTGACCGGACTCGATGAATAAATGGCTGGCTTTTCCGCGGAACTTTCCCTTATTTTATCAACACATTATAATAATAGAAAATGAAACAGAAAGAAACGGTGTTGGTCTGCTTCTCTGGAGGGCAGGATTCTACAACATGTTTGTTTTGGGCATTGGCACATTTCGAGTCGGTACAGGCTATAAGTTTTGTATATGGGCAGAAGCATTCTTTAGAGGTAGAGATGGCCCGGAAGATTGCGGAGAAAGCCGGTGTTCCTTTTGAGGTGCTCGATGTATCGTTGATGGCTCAATTGACTGATAATTCTTTGACGAATCCGGAGTTGAAGATGGATGAGGAAAAACCGGAGAATAGTTACCCGAATACTTTTGTTCCGGGACGGAATATGGTGTTTCTGACTTTTGCTGCTATTGTCGGGTTTCAAAGAGGAATCAGGCATTTGGTGACCGGAGTTTCTCAGGCTGATTTTAGCGGTTATCCGGATTGCAGGGATACTTTTATCCGTTCGCTGAATGTATCTCTCAATCTGGCGATGGATGCGCAGTTTGAAATACATACACCCTTGATGTGGAGGGATAAGGAAGCTGTGTGGGCACTTTCGGATGAATTGGGTGTTTTTGACTTGGTTCGCCAAGAAACGTTGACTTGTTATAACGGCATTCCGGGTGACGGGTGCGGACATTGTCCGGCATGTAAACTTAGGAGAAACGGATTAGAAAAATACTTGTCGCACAGGCATAAGAAGACCGAGTGATATTGTTGTTAATGGTATAGGTCATTGTTTTTTTATTTTCTCTTTGTTTAGTAAATCGGAGGGGATGAGCTCCTGCTGGGCAGTAAACCGAGGAAAATATTTTATGCCTATGGGTATGAGTACCATTTCACAAGCCAATACGATCAGGAGAATCAGGAGATAGCTTGTGAATGATTCGGAAATCAACGGATAAAGCAGTGCTCCGGCAGTCGTGAAAATAGACCAATGTGTACCGAATGTTATGAGTGAGTATCGTCCGAAATAAGCAATACCGGGGAGATGTTTTATCCATTTGGATAAGAACAGGATAGAAAGGGTTCCTCCGATGCCTGCAGTGTAAAATATCCAGTAGTGGTCGGGGAGGTGCAGCCCGGCAATATTTACCGGTTGGGCAATGTAGTATACAAAGACTGAAATGGGTATAATACTTGCAAATAAATATTTGTCTCTGTGTTTATTTTCTGTTAAGAATCCGCTTTTACGAATTAGATAGCCGATATGAAAAAAAGGCAGGGAGACAAGTGCAGATGTTCCTTTGTAGGGAAGGACGATTCCGTTAGCAGCCAAATACCAGCCTATGACGGATATGATGATAATGGATATGTTCAGCAAGGTAAAGTTTAGAAACTTGTGCAAAATGTAGTATATGATGTTTATTTCGAATAAGCAAGTAAGGAACCATAAGGGTGGATTGTGGGAGCCTCCCCCTCCGAACCGAATCGGGTCCCAGAATTGCCATTTAAAATTATTCAACATATTATTTCCATGAAGTGTATTTATGGCTGCCCAGATAAAGTCGAACAGGTAGGAAAATATGAAGAAAAAAAACAGGGGGACGATGAGATTGTTTATTTTCTTTATGGTAAACTCAAAAATACCGGAATATTGTTTGAAGAATAGACCTGATAAAAAGAAATATAAAGGCATACGGAAAGAATCGAAGAAGATACCGATTTTATAGTCAAGGATAGTAGTGTCGATATGTGCATATACTACTAAGATAATGCATATACCTTTTGCTATATCTATGTATTCTATTCGTTGCTTCTTATGGATGTCTGTCATATAAAAGTAGAAATTGGAAATAGAGAAGCAAATATATAAATAAAATATCGAATAGTTACCGTAAATTTCGGTTTGAGCATATATTGTATGGATGACGTGGAGCCAAATCCGAGCTGGATTCTACGGGAGATTATTTATAGAATTCTTCTCGGACAAAATTCAAACAAGCTCTTATTTTATATAAAATTTTTCTATTGGTTTCTTAAAATACCCTATCTTTGTAATCATCACAAGAACAAATACATATATGCCCTATTTTTCAGTAATAATACCTGTTTATAATCGTCCTGATGAAGTACGGGATTTATTGGAAAGTCTTAGTAATCAGACTTCTCATGATTTTGAAATTTTGTTGGTGGAGGATGGCTCGACATTGCCTTGCCGCTCTGTTGCAAATGATTATTCGGAGAAGCTCGATGTGCATTATTATTATAAAGAGAATGAGGGGCGAAGTATTGCCCGAAATTATGGTATGGAAAAGGCGTCGGGAGAATATTTCATTTTCTTTGACTCTGATTGTGTCATCCCTGAGTCCTATTTTGAAATAGTCCGTAAGGAATTGGAACGGAATTATGCTGATTGTTTCGGTGGTCCGGATAAGGCACATGAGTCTTTTTCGGACATACAGAAAGCTATAAATTATTCGATGACTTCATTTCTGACAACGGGGGGGATACGAGGAGGAAAGATGCAGTTGGAGAAGTTTACTCCACGTACATTTAACATGGGATTTTCCAGGAAAGTATTCGAATCTGTCGGAGGCTTCAGGGAGATGTTCAGCGAAGATATCGATATGAGTACGCGTATCCGGCAAGCCGGATTTTCGATTAGACTCATTCGCCCGGCATATGTCTATCATAAGCGGCGTACCAGTTTGAAGCTTTTTTGCCGGCAGATTTATATATTCGGGATGTCTCGGATTTCGTTGTATCTTTTATATCCCGATACCTTGAAAATCGTACATTTATTACCGGCAGCTTTTGTCTTGGGTTCGTTGGCGATGATTATAGCCTCGTTTTTTTGGCCATATGCCATATTGCCGTTGCTCTTTTATTTGTTGGCAATATTTGGCGTTTCTCTGTTTTCGAATAAGAATCTTAAGATTGCGGCATTATCGGTGATAACCAGTGTCATACAGTTGGGGGGCTATGGTATCGGTTTTATGAAGGCGTTTTTCTTGAAAATATTGTTGGGCAGGGGCCGGGATGAGACAGAAGAGATACGTTTGCGTAAGGGGAAATAAATTGTAAAGATTGCCATGGGAAAGGCCGAAAAGTTGAATATTAACGAGTGGGCAGTAGAAGACCGCCCTCGCGAAAAGATGCTTCTGAAAGGTATTCAGGCATTGAGCAATGCAGAACTTATTGCTATTTTGATTGGTTCGGGAAACAAGAAAGAAACGGCGGTGGAACTGTCGCAACGGATATTGAATGATGTGAATAACAGTCTGAATCAATTGGGTAAGTTGAGTGTGGATGATTTGTCTGATACTTATGATGGCATAGGGGAGGCAAAAGCCATCAGTATTATTGCTGCGTTGGAACTGGGCCGGAGAAGGAAAAGCGAAAAGGCTGAGGTGCGTAAAAAGATACTTTCGAGCCGGGATGTGTATGATTTGTTTTACCCTCAACTGGCAGACCTTCCGCATGAAGAATTTTGGGTCGCTTTTTTAAACTCATCGAATAAAGTGATGGATAAAGTCCGTGTAGGCCAAGGGGGTACGACTTTTGCTCCGGTAGATATAAGACTGGTGTTGAAGCCCGCTGTACAGAAGTTGGCTTCGGGGTTGATATTGTGCCACAACCATCCATCCAGCACGAATAAACCCAGTAGACTTGATATTGAGTTGACTCGGAAGGTAAAAGAGGCGGCAGCCTTGTTCGATATCCGCATTTTAGACCATATAATCTTTTGTGATGATGGTTATTTTAGCTTTGCAGACGAAGGTATATTATAAATAAAATATGGAAGGTATGAAAAAAGTGCTATGGTGCATTCCGTTTCTTTTTGTATTATCGGCATGCGGAAGTTCGGAAGTTAAGCAGATTGTTTTAGAGAATACAGATGGTAGAGCGCATGTTGATGAGGCATTGTTGTTTACACGCGAACAGCTGCAAGCCGAAGAGATGTTGTTGTCTCCCGTAGTTCGGGATGAAAAAGGGGAGCTGGTAGCTTGCCAGGCCGATGATATGGATGGTGATGGAAAATGGGATGAATTTGCATTTGTATATTCTCTTGAGTCTGGCCAGAAGGCAGTTTTGTCTCTCGAATGGGTAGAGCCGGAGGATTATCCTCAATTTGCTTCCCGTACGAATATACGGTATGGCAAGATGTATGCACCCGGAGATATCCGGGAATTGAAAACCGATGTGCATGGTAAATACAATCTGGCGAGAGGTGAGGGGTATCCTTACCAGATGGATGGTATTGCTTGGGAAAATGATAAGATGGGGTTCCGGCACTATTTCGATGGGCGGAATTGTCGGGATGTTTTCGGCAAGAGAGTTTCGGATATGGTTTTAGATACTGTTGGTATCCGGCCCGAAGGTATACCGGGAGATACATATCATGTATTGGCCGGGTGGGGCCGGGATATTATGAGCGCTGCCAATTCGTTCGGTTTGGGAGGACTTGCGTTGCAGACTCAAGATAGTCTTGTGCGCTTGGGTGTGACTATAGATAAGACGGTCGATAATGTCGATTCTACTCGATATGCTTTGATTGCGGAGGGACCGGTGAGGTCGGTATTTGACCTTGATTTTTATGGATGGGAAGTGCCGGGAGGTAAAATCGATGTGAAGGAAACGGTTACTATCTGGGCAGGAAAATTCGGTTATGAAAATAAGGTAAGAACATCAGCTTTACCTGATAGCACATATTTGGTTACGGGTATTGTTTCGAACTTTAATGATATGCCTTATGAGAAAAAGCAATTTGGAGATTATACAGCAATGATGACTCATGACAAGCAGACCTATAATAAGGAATGGTATATGGGGATGGCATTGATTATACCCAACAATAATTTGGCAGAAACCTTTGATGCGCCTAAAGATAGTGCGGATATTATAAAGACATGGTGTGCCCGTCTGAAGCCTGATATGGATAGTTTGTATCATTTTAATGCGTATGCGGCATGGGAATTGACCGATTCTAAGTTTAGCGACAGAGAATATTTCTTTTCTTTGATAGGAGATTATGCTGATAAGATGAACCGACCCTATAAAGTGATATTGAAATAGCTATTAAGTTCTTAAGAAGATGCGGTTATATAAAGATAAAGCTTTTTGCCTGCAGAAACTATTCGGTTTTGAAGTTGGAAAAATGAATGTCCGAACCGAGATTTTAGCAGGTATTACTACCTTTTTAACGATGTCTTATATTCTTGCCGTAAATCCTGAAGTTCTGGGACAAGCAGGGATGGACAAAGGGGCTGTATTTACAGCGACGGCTCTGTCTTCTGTTGTTGCGACATTAGTAATGGCTTTGTGGGCAAAGTTGCCTTTTGCTTTGGCTCCTGGAATGGGGTTGAATGCTTTTTTCGCCTTTACGGTGTGTCTGGCAATGGGGAATAGTTGGCAATTTGCTTTGACAGCGGTTTTGATAGAAGGTATATTGTTTATCGTATTGACATTGACAAATTTGCGGGAAGCTATTGTAAATGCCATACCGATGTCATTGAAGAACGCCATTGGTGCCGGTATCGGTTTGTTCATAGCGTTTATCGGATTGCAGAATGCCGGTATTGTAACTCATAATGATGCCACATTAGTTTCTTTAGGGAACATCACTTCCCGTTCTCCTTTATTGGCTCTTGCCGGATTGGCCATAACATCGGTATTACTGGTTAAGAATGTAAAGGGAGCCATGTTGATAGGAATTGTATTGACGACCATTATTGGTATTCCGATGGGGATAACACAATATAAAGGAATCATGAGCCTTCCCCCGTCTTTGTCTCCTGTCTTTTGTCAGTTTGATTTTGAGAATGTGTTTACGGGCAAGATGGCAATTACAGTATTTACATTGCTCTTTATTGATATGTTCGATACTATCGGGACATTGGTCGGAGTATCGGCAAAAGCAGGGATGTTGCAGAACGGGAAGATACCTCGGGTGAAGGAGGCTTTTATGGCCGATGCTATCGGTACGACGTTCGGAGCCCTTGTGGGGACAAGTACGGTCTCGACATATGTAGAAAGTGCGTCGGGGGTAGCACAAGGCGGCCGGTCGGGACTGACCTCCTTTGTCGTAGCTTTATGTTTCATGGCGGCTATACTTTTTTCTCCGCTGTTCCTTTCTATTCCGGGAGTAGCTACGTCTCCGGTATTGGTGTTGGTAGGTCTGTTTATGCTTGCGCCTATAAAGGAAATCGATTTGGATGATTTTTCCGAATCAATACCTGCATTTATATGTATTATAACCATACCCATGGCTTATAGCATATCTGATGGCATAGTGTTGGGGCTGATAAGTTATGTGCTTATCAATCTGTTTTGTGGAAAGCGTAGGAAGTTATCGGTAGCTATGTATTTATTGGCCCTGTTTTTTACGTTGAAATATCTTATCTGAACTATTTATTGTCTTCAAGATATTCTTTTTTGAAGATATTGACACATAAAATGAATATGGATAGCAAGAGCGGACCGAAAATGACTCCCATGAACCCGAACAAGGACAATCCTATGACGACACCGAATATCGTGATTAGAGGGTGTGTATCGGCCAGTTTCTTTTGCAGGACAAACCGTATCAAGTTGTCTACATTTGTTATTATGGCGAGAGAGTAAGCCGCCAGGCATACAGCAAAAATCCAGTTCCCGGTCAGTGCCAGGTATACGACCAGAGGTGCCCAGACGATAGATGTCCCTACAATAGGGATGATAGTTGCGAAGCAAGTAAGGAAACCGAAAAGAAGAGCATTCGGGACACCGAAAATCACGTAACCGATGAGAGCTACCAGCCCTTGTATAATAGCGAGCAAAGGTATCCCGATGGCATTCGATTTTACGATAAGTTCGATTTCTTTCACTACGTTTTTTTTGTTTTCTTGGCTGAAAGGTAGTATTTCGTATATGTATTTTTCCATTTTTTTCCCGCCTATAATCATAAAGTAAAGTACAAACAGCAGGACGAAGATATTTACCACGAAACCGGTGATTCCGCTCATCAACGTTTGCCCTATCTGAGGTAGCGTGGAGACAATAGATGATATGTTATCTCGGTCGAAAATATTGTATCCGGTTTTGTTTTCTATCAAGTTGACAATATGTTCTACTTCCTGTACAAAAGCGTTCGGGTCAAGATTGATGTTTTGCAGCTTGCTTATAAATAGCCATACAGCGAGGGTAAGCGGTATCAAAAATATCAATATCGATTCTATCAGTAGCAGAATGGCGGTCATGCTGGGCCTGATTTTCTTCTTCTCGGTCAGGTAAAGCATCTGGTTTCGTACCAGAATATAGATGGTTGAGGCACCCAATATGCCTCCTAAGAAGGGAATGAATTCTATGAATAGAATAACTCCCAGTACCAGAATGATAGTTATTAACGAATATCTCCAATATTGTTCTTTGGCACTCATATCTGAAATTTTAATATACAAGTATAGAACAAGATTTGAAGGCGCAATGTTTGCCTGACTGGTATTTAAGCGAAAATTTGAACAGGCTTAAAAAAATATTTCAGAATATTTTTATGTTACCGATAGGTAACTTATTTTTGTAACCGAATGGTAACATATAAAATAGCAGTATGGAATTTATACGAAATAAAGAGCAGACCAAACAAAGTCTGTTGGATGCTGTAGATTCTTTGGTTGAAGAGTCGGGATATGAAGCATTGGGAATCAATGCCGTTGCTGCGAAAGCCGGTGTGTCGAAGATGTTGATATACCGTTATTTCGGTTCTTTGGAAGGATTGATAGCCGCTTATATACAACAATATGATTATTGGATAAATTTTAATGGAACATTACCGTCGGGCAGGGAGGGTCTGGGGCTTTTTATAAAGGAGATGTTTCATCGTCAGATAACATTTTTGAGAGAGAATTATACGCTTCGGCGGTTGTACCGGTGGGAATTGTCGCATGAAAATTCTTTAGTGGAAAAGTTGAGGCAGCGTCGGGAAGAAAAAGGGGTATGGTTGGTTGAGGCAGTGAGCCGCTTATCCGGGCACCCGAGAAAAGAAGTGGCGGCTGTTGCTTCGGTGATGACAGCTGCTATAAGTTATCTGGTGCTACTCGAAGAAAATTGTCTGGTGTACAATGGAATCAGTATACAGGAAGAGGCCGGATGGAAACAGATAGAGGAGGGAATAGATTTGATGGTAGACCTTTGGATAAATAGAAAATGAGGATAAGTCGGATAATAACGGTATTGTTTTGGAATATATTTTAGGTATGTGATGCGAGTAATTTTGTGGAAAAGGGAAAAAATATGATAAAGAGTATGGAAGACGATTATATGTTTATGATAGAGCAGGCAGTAAAGGCTCCTTCGGGGCATAATACCCAACCGTGGATATTTGAAGTGGGAGATGACGGTGTAACTTTGAAACCGGATATGTCCAAATCGTTACCGATTGTCGATGCAGACAATCGGGAGATGTTTGTCTCTTTGGGTTGTGCTCTGGAAAATCTGGTTATTGCTGCGTCGGTAAGAGGGTATGGCTTTGATATAAAAGTTACGGATGACAAATGTGTACGGGTTTCCTTTTCTCTTCAGGAGAAAAAATATAGGTATGCTTCGTTATTTCCTCAAATAATACTGCGGAGTACGAACCGGAGTGTGTATTCGGGAAAAAGTATCGAAGATTCTCTGATGGTTAGGCTTATAAATTCGTCACAAGAAGGGAATGTCGAGTTATTTTCTTATGCAAGGGGAAGTAAGGAGTATGAGGATATTGAGAATTTGATTTTTCAAGGAAATGAGATACAAATGGGAAATGATGCATTTAAGAAAGAGCTGAAAGAATGGATGCGTTATAACAAGCGGCATACAGAACGGGAACGGGACGGGCTTAGTTATGCCGTTTTTGGAGCTCCGGATTTGCCGATGTTCATATCCAAAACGATAATGAATGGCTTACTTCGTCCGAAAGCTCAGAATAAAAGTGATTTGAAAAAGATGAAATCGTCTTCCCATGCCGTGTTGTTTACTGTAAATCATAATGTTCCGGAGGAGTGGATAAATCTGGGTCGGTGTCTACAACGTTTGTTGTTACAATTGACTGAGCATGGAATTTCGTATGCATTTATGAACCAACCTTGTGAAATAGAGATTGTTTCCGGGGAGTTGTGCCGGAATCTGGGGCTTGGGACTCGCTTCCCCGTGGTTCTTTTACGAGTGGGATATGCAGTTCCGATGCCGTTTTCTTTGAGAAAAGAAGTCGGTGGATTTGTCCGGTATAAGTAATTTGGGAAAGGAAAAAGAGCCCGAAACATTAAAAATCATTCGGGCTCTTATCGGAAATCAGAGGTTATTTGCTAAGATTTCCGGCTGTTTCGGCCAGCCGGATAAATTCGTGCCGGTATCCTTCACGGTCATCACCGAGCCCTTTGCGTGCAGTCTCTATGACTTTTTCGAACGAGGCATTTCCTTTGAAATCGGAATCGCGAAGAAGCTGCCCGAACATGGCTACCGCCGAAGCAAATCTGAAATCGTCCGAAACGTTGTCTCCACCCTTGTCGATAAGGCTTTTTTCGATTCGTCGACTTTGTTTTTCTTCGGGCATTTTATAACGTAACTTTACGGTCAACATTTCTTTCGATGACAGAAGTTGAGGCGTATTTAACGATGTGCTGCTCTGATATTTCAAGGCATCGATAGTACCCGGTATATTCCCTTTGACTCCGACTGGTATGACTTCGTAGAAGGCTGTAACGGTATGTCCGGCTCCTATTTCACCGGCATCTTTGGTGTCGTCGTTGAAGTCTTCGTCGTTTAGCATACGACTTTCATATCCAATGAGACGGTACGATTGCACCTGTGCCGGATTAAATTCTATTTGCAATTTTACATCGTTGGCTACGGTGTAGAGCGAGCTGCCAAATTCGTTGACCAGCACTTTATTGGCTTCCTGAAGGTTGTCGATATAAGCATGGTTTCCATTCCCTTTTTCGGCGAGTACCTGCATTTTTTTATCCTTATAGTTTCCCATACCGTATCCGAGTATTGTAAGATAGATGCCGCTTTTCCTTTTGGAAGAAATAAGAGTTTCGAGCACTTGGTCGTCAGATATGCCGACATTGAAATCTCCATCGGTACAGAGTATAATGCGATTGTTGCCGCCTTTTATGAAATTTTGGGAAGCGATTTTGTACGCTAAGTTGATACCCTCGCCCCCTGCGGTCGAGCCTCCTGCAGTGAGTTTTTCGATGGCGTCTTTGATTTTTTGTTTCTCGCTTCCTGAGGTAGAGGGAAGTACTTCTCCTGCAGAGCCGGAATAGACGACGATGGCTACCCGGTCTTTTTCCCTGAGATTATTGACCAGAAGTTTCAGCGATGATTTTACCAGTTCGAGACGGGTAGGTCCATACATCGAACCTGATACGTCTATAAGAAAAACAAAATTGGCTTCCGGTAGATTCTCCGAAGGTATTTCTTTGGCTTTTAGCCCTATTTTGACTAAACGATGCTCCTTGTTCCATGGGCAGATTCCTACTTCCGTATCGATGTTTACCGGATGATTGCCCGATGGCAGGGAGTAGTTGTATGAGAAATAATTGACAAGCTCTTCGACGCGAACAGCATCTTTAGGAGGAAGTTGGCCTTGATTGATGAATCTTCTCATATTTGCATAAGAAGCAGCATCTACATCGATAGAAAAAGTCGATAACGGATTCTTGTCAGGAGATAAGAAACGGTTTTCTGAAAATGAAGAATATTCTTCTTTGTGGGCCGGCCTGTATGATGTTTGGTACGGTGCCGGTAATGCTGCCCGGCATACCATTTTAGCCATGGGTCTTGCTACTTCATCGCAGCTTACATATTCTGTAACGGCTTCTTCTTTCAGGATGGTATTGTCCGGTATGAGCCGTATATTCAATATCGTTTTTTTTACCTGGACTTTCTGTGTTTTGAAGCCGATTGCAGAAAAGCGTAAGTAAGTATTTACTTTCGTTGTTATGGAGTATTTCCCTTCCTGAGAAGAGACTGTAGCTTTATGAGTACCGTCGATTGTAATGGATACTCCTGCGAGGGGGTGTCCAGTGGAGGCGTCGGTCACAATACCTGATACGGTTATATCGGGAACTGCTGCCACAAGGATGTTCGAAACCAGTGAACATACGATACTCAACCAGAGAGCTTTGAAATAATTTTTTGTTTTCATATTTTTATTTTTTATGATGAATGATTCGATTTGTTTCTTTATAGATGCAGGACTTTTGTGAATTCCATAAATTGGTTGAAAATTTTTTTTGTCTCTGTTTTTTATGGAATTTTGCCAAAACATGTATCTTTATAAGAAAATAGGAATATGTTCTTATTCAAGCGTAAAGGAGAAGCAGAGAGTGATGAAGACTTGTTGCGGCAATATCTTCGTTCGGGCGATGCAGAATATTTCGGTATTCTGTATAACCGCTATATCCCGTTGGTGTACGGTTTGTGTCTGAAATATCTTCGTGCTCCGGAAGATGCCGAGGATGCTGTGATGCAATTGTTTGAGGAGTTGTCCGATAAGGTAAAACATTATGAGATTTCCAATTTTAAGACATGGCTTTACAGTGTGGCAAAGAATCATTGCTTGCAATTGCTGCGTCGAGATGCCAGAGAATTTCCGGCAGACTGGAATACGTTGGTAGCCGAGTCGGGCGAATTCTTGGACTTGTTGGAAGAAGAGGGCGATGAGGAGCAATTAAAAGCTTTGCATCATTGTTTGGACCGTTTGCCGGAGGAGCAGAGAGTCAGTGTGTGTGAATTTTTTCTCTCGGAGAAATCTTATGCTGAGATTGCCGAACAGACAGGCTATTTGTTGAAGAGTGTGAAAAGCTATATACAGAATGGAAAACGAAATCTGAAATTGTGTATCGAAAAAACGACAAAGGAATGGGGTTATTGTCCTATATAAGAGGTGACAGGAAAGGAAAGGCTGCTCATGAGCTGGAACGTAAAGCAATGCAGGATCCTTTTTTATCGGAAGCACTTGATGGTTACGATGATGCCGATGTGCAAGATACGGATAAGCGGTTGCTTCGGTTGCAGGAAAGAGTGTCCCGGCGTACTCGTAAAAGGCGGGTTCCTATATATGGTGCAGTAGCGGCAGTTTTGCTTTTGAGCCTGTCGGTCTCAATCTATTTGTTTACAAGGTATGAACTTCCAGATGAGGAGCTCGCTGTTTTGGCAGAGAGCCGTACTGTGGATACATTGAGTATTATGATGCCTGCGGGGAATATGGAGCAAATAGGCAAACAGGAGTCTCCGGTCGTTGCCGATGCAGAGCCGGTACGGTCGAAAAAATCTCAAAAAAAAGAGATGGTTGCGGCTGAAAGGGAGTTGCAAACCGTTTCTGATATGGCAGACGGACTGGAAGAAAGTATAGTTACGGTAGACGAAAAAAGAGATATTTATTCTTCACGACGTAAAATTGCCTCCTTGTCTTCTATCCGAAAAGATACAGCTTTGGTCCAAGCTTCGGCTACAGCCCGTAACCAAAGTATGGCATTGGCCGTTGCACCGAAATTGCCCGAACCGGTTCCGGTAATGGGCTATGAAAAGTATTATGATTATCTGTATAAAAGCGTTGTTGTTCCGGTAGATTCGGTAGGTGTACCGGTAAAGGGCACTGTAATTTTGAAATTTAAGATTGATGAGAAAGGACGCCCGGGAGATTTTGTCGTTGTCGAAAGCCTTTCTCCCGGACTTGCCCAAGAGGTGATGCGAGTACTTAAGGCCGGTCCTGACTGGAATCCTGCCGGTGAGGTATCATCGTTTGTCGTGAAGTTTTAAGTTCGTCCGATACGGTACAATAGCTCTTTTACAGCATCTTGTGTACAGTTTTTTTCTTCGAGGAGTTCTATAAACTTACTCCCGATGATTCCGCCCGATGCATTTTGGCAGGCAGTATCGAATGTCTCTTTGTTGGAGATTCCAAATCCGATGAGACGAGGATTGCGAAGGTGCATATTTTCTATACGTCTGAAATAGAGCTCTTTCTCACCGGCAAAAGATTTTTGAGCACCGGTTGTAGATGCTGATGAAACCATATAGATGAAGCCGTCGGTATGTTCGTCGATAAACCGGATTCTCTCTTCAGACGTTTCGGGAGTGATAAGCATGATGATTCTCAGTCCGTAGCGGTCAGCTACCGGTTTATAATCTTGAAGGTAATCTTGGAATGGCAAGTCGGGGATTATCATTCCGTCTATACCTCGTTCGGAGCAGTCACGACAAAAATTTTCAAATCCGTATTGCATGATAGGATTTAAGTATCCCATCAATATGATAGGTATATGTATTCCGGTACGTATGTCACTTAATTGCCGGAATAGCAGTTTTAATGACATGCCGTTTTTTAAAGCTCGGGTAGATGCTGCTTGTATGACCGGGCCATCGGCCATAGGGTCGGAAAAGGGAATACCTATTTCTACCATATCGACTCCTTGATTTTGTAACTCGTATACTATTTTGCGGGTATCGTCTGTATGAGGATATCCGGCGGTGAAATAGACGGAGAGAATGTTCCGCTTTTTCTGTTCGAAAAGAATGTTAATCCTGTTCATTTCTATCTGTAAATTTTATGTGGTCGATAAATCTTTTGAGTTTTTCCGCATTTTTCAATCCCGGTTCGATTTCGAAGCGGCTGTTCAAATCTATTCCTGCAAATTTAGGATGGAAAAACCGTTTTATTTTAATGAAATCTTCCGGTGCAATGCCTCCGCTCAGGAGAAAAGGGACGGGACCATGATAGCTATCCAATATTTCCCATGGAAACGTTTTTCCGGAACCTCCCTGTCCTGTTGAAGTGCGCGTGTCGAATAACAGAAAGTCACAACATGTATAATAAGAGATACAAGGCTTCAGGTCGTCAGTGTCCCCAATAGGAAAAGCCTTTATTATTTTTACTCCGCTCTTTTGCAATGTTTGGCATAGTTCGGGAGGTTCTTCACCATGCAACTGTACATAGTCAAGGTGGAATGACTTTATTTTTTCCTGTATCGAGTGAAGATTCTCGTTGACAAACACTCCGGCTTTTCGGATGTTTTCCGGTAGATATGCAGGCCTCTCGGAGATATAGCGGGGCGATTTGGAATAGAATATAAATCCTATAATGTCTATTCCGAGTTTTTCTATCTGGCGTATATTATCGCCGTCCCGCATGCCGCAAACCTTTATAATCATATTTTCAACTGTTTTATAAAAGCTGATAATGCACAACCGGGCAATTCGTGTTTCATAAAATTTTCTCCCATTAAGAATCCCCGGAAACCTGCAGCTCTTAGTTCTTTCACTGTTTTGGGGTCGGAGATGCCGCTTTCGGAGATACACAATTTTTGGGGAGGTAGTTTTTTTATCATTTCAAAAGAGCGGTTTATGTCTGTTTCGAAAGATGTCAGGTCGCGATTATTGATACCTACCATATCTGTGTCGGAATTTTCGATATAACACAGCTCTGCCTCGTCGTGCAATTCTAACAATACTTCCAATCCCAGTTGATGTGCCAGCTGGACAAACCGGTTGCATTCTTGCGTGGAGATGGCTGCCGCAATAAGTAAGATAGCATCGGCTCCCATTGCTTTGGCTTGGTATATCTGATATTCGTCGATGATGAATTCTTTTCTCAGAAGGGGCATATTTACCATTTTTCTGGCTTGGCAAAGGTCTCCCGGAGTACCTCCGAAAAATATTTCGTCAGTGAGTATCGACGAGGCAGATGCACCGGCTTTTTCATAAGCAGGAATTGTGTCTTTGATTTGAGCATTTGGGTGTATCCAGCCTTTGGAAGGAGATTTCCTTTTAAACTCTGCAATAATGCCGGTTTCCGATTTTTGCAAGGACTTGCTCATAGATATCGTATGGCGGTTTATTTGTTCCGTTTCGAGAAGACGTTCGATACTGAATGCTTCTTGATGCCGTTCGATTTCTTTCTTTTTATTTGCAATGATATGTTCTAAGATGTTCATAGGTCAACTGTTGATTTGCAGGAATTTTTTGAATGTGTTATAAGCTTTTCCGCTATCGAGGGATTCCCGGGCGATGTTTATACACTCGTCGATACTTTTATCTTTTTCAATGATTTGTATGGCAAAGGCTGCGTTTACAATGACACAACTTTTTTGTGCCGGAGTAGCCGTCCCTTGTAATACGTTGTCGAATATGCGTGCTGCATCTGCCGGAGTGTTACCTCCGTCCAAGTCGGCTTCTTTGCAACGGGTGAAGCCCAAGTCTTCCGGCAGATATATTTTCTCATTTGCCGAAGATGCTACTTTGAACTTATCGGTTAGAGATATTTCATCGTATCCGTCAAGGCTGTGGACTATGGCAAATCGGGTATGACTGTGTTGGAAAGTATAGGTGTATAATCTGAGCAGTGGCAGATTATATACTCCCAGTAGTTGGTATGCCGGTATGACAGGATTTACCAAAGGTCCCAGCATATTGAAAAAAGTACGTACCCCCAAGGCTTTACGTACAGGTGCTACGACTTTCAACGTAGGATTGAAGAAGGGTGCGTGCAGATAGGCGATATTGCTTTCTTCTATACTTTTCTTTAAGATTGCGGTGTCTGATGTGAATTTTACTCCGTGTTGCTCCATAACATTACTGGCTCCGCTTACCGATGTAGCTCCGTAATTGCCGTGTTTTACGACCGGGTAACCGGCTCCGGCTACTACGAAACATGAAGTAGTCGATATGTTGAATGTGTTTTTGCCATCTCCACCTGTACCGACAATGTCGACAGGTGCAAATTCCGATAGGTCTACCGGAACCCTCATTTCCAAAAGGGCATCGCGGAATCCGGCCAGTTCTTCTACCGATATGTTCCGCATTAGGAATACGGTAATGAGGGAGGCTATCTGAGTGTCGTTGTATTCCCCTTTTGCAATGTTTTGCAGCACTTTCTGGGCTTCATCCCTGTTAAGATAATGATGTTCGAAGAGCTTATATAAAATATCTTTCATGAGTCTTGTTTTAGTCGGTTAAGAAATTGCGTATAATGGTGTGTCCGTCGGGAGTCAATACCGATTCCGGATGGAATTGTATCCCGTGTATGTCATACTGCTTATGCCGTAGGGCCATAATTTGGCCGTCTTCGTCTATCGCCGTGATTTCGAGCACATCCGGCAGACCTGTTTTGTTGACAATCCAGGAATGATATCTTCCCACTTGAATTTCTTTTTCTAAACCCTTGAATAATATGTCATCCCCAATAATCTTTACAGGTGTTTGCACTCCGTGAAAAACTTCGGTAAGGTTGGTAAGCGTGGCTCCGAATGCCTCGGCTATGGCTTGATGCCCTAAACAAACACCCAGTATCTTTTTGGTCGGGGCGTATTCCCGGATGAGAGGGAGCAGCAATCCGGCTTCTTCCGGGATTCCCGGTCCCGGGGAGAGGATGATTTTGTCGAATCGTCCGACTTCTTCTAAAGAAATACAGTCGTTGCGGTGCACTTCTATATGTGCGTTGCATAGTTCTTTTACCAAATGTACGAGATTATAGGTAAATGAGTCGTAATTATCGAATATCAGTATTTTTTCCATAATGAATTGCAGATTTAGTTTTTTAAAGTAACGGCGATATCTATGGCTTTTTTCAAAGCACCTAACTTATTATTGACTTCCTGAAGTTCGTTTTCTTCATTGCTGTGAGCTACGATTCCTCCCCCGGCCTGGTACCAAAGCTCGTTATTCCGGCTTACAAAAGTCCGGATGGTGATGGCTTGGTTGAGTTCTCCGTTGAGGCCGATGAATCCGATACAACCTCCATATGCCCCCCGGTTATGGGGCTCTATCTCGGAAATGAGCTGCATGGCGCGGACTTTCGGTGCTCCGGAAAGTGTCCCGGCAGGGAATGTATCTATAAAGGTCTTTATGGAATTACTTTCCTTATTTATCTTTCCGCATACTCTCGATACCAGATGTATGACGTGGCTGTAATATTGCGGTTCTTTATAGAATAGAATTTCCACATGACGGCAATTCCTGCTCAAATCATTCCGTGCCAAGTCTACCAGCATAACATGCTCGGCATTTTCTTTGGGGTCTTTGAGTAGGGTTTCGGTCAATTCTTTATCTTTACATACATCACCGGTACGACGTGTGGTCCCGGCGATAGGGTCGATGTAGGCGACTCCGTTTTCTATTTTGCAATGGGTTTCGGGAGAAGAACCGAATATCCGGTATCCACCAAAATCAAAGTAAAAAAGATAGGGCGACGGATTGACAGAGCGCAAAGCCCGGTATACTTTGAAATCATCTCCGGCAAAAGGCTGTATGAAACGCCGTGACAAAACAATCTGGAATACATCACCCCGCATACAATGCGAGATGCCTTTTCTTATATTGGCTTTATGCTCTTCGTCGGTTATGGTGCTATATTCGGGAGCTGTCAATGAAAAGTTGTATGAGGAAAAATTACGGTTTTCGATGGCAGCTTCAAGTTCATTGAGGGTACTGTTTTCATTTTCAGTCAACATTTCCACCAATGTCAGTTCGTTTTTGAAATGGTTGAAGACGATGATGTATTTAAATAGTACATATAACAGGTCGGGAGCGTCGTTTTGTTCGTCGTGGCTTTCCTTAATCCGGATAGATTCGAAATATTTTACGGCATTGAAAGTCGTATAACCATATAATCCGCATACCTGTTTGTCATCACCGGTTACTTTGAATTTTTCCATAAAGTGCCTGATGGCTTTTTCCACAGAAAATTCGTTGTTGATGGCTTGTTCCTCTTTATGCCCGTCAGGGTAAGTTGTCGTGCAGATATTCCTGTTTACTCCTATACTGGCCAGCGGACAGAGAGCGATGAATGACAAGCTGTTTTCATCGGCATGGTAATCGGAGCTTTCCATAAGAGCCGATTGGGCATACATATCCCTAACCTTCAAATATATGCTTACCGGAGTATGCAAGTCTCCCAGAACTTTTTTACTGATTGTCTTATAAGAATATTGTTTCATAGTTTCCGGATTTTATTTTTGATGATAATAATTGATATAAGTATCCATGTCCTTATCACCTCTGCCGGAGATTGTAAGGACTACGATATCGTCGGGATTGAATTTTATTTTTCGTAGAGCCCCCAATGCGTGAGCCGATTCGAGAGCCGGGATGATTCCTTCTGTTCGGGTCAGTTCGAAAGCGGAGTCTAAAGCCTCGTTATCGTTGATTGCCAGGACCTGTGCTCGTCCGACGGCCGAAAGATTGGCGTGTATAGGGCCTATACCGGGGTAATCCAATCCGGCAGAGATAGAGTAAGGCTCTTCGATTTGTCCGTCCTCGTTTTGCATGACTAAGGTACGGGCACCATGGATAATACCGATTTTCCCTAATTGTATGGTGGCTGCCGATAGTCCGGAGTCTACGCCTTTTCCTCCGGCTTCGGCCAATACTATTTTTACATTCTCGTTGTCGAGGTAATGATATATAGTGCCTGCAGCATTGCTCCCCCCACCTACGCAAGCTATCAGGTAATCGGGATAGTCACGTCCTTCTTTTTCGAGTAGTTGCTTTTTGATTTCCTCACTGATGACTGATTGTAGCCGGGCTACCAAATCGGGGTAGGGATGGGGACCTACGGTAGACCCGATGATATAGTGTGTGTCTGACGGATGGCAACACCAGTCGCGGATAGCTTCGTTTGTAGCGTCTTTCAATGTCATATTTCCTGAAGTGACCGGGTAGACTGTAGCACCGAGCATTTGCATCTTTTGTACGTTGATATGCTGCCGTTCTACATCGGTCTTTCCCATATATACGATACATTCCATGTTCATTAGAGCACATACAGTTGCTGTTGCTACACCATGCTGTCCAGCCCCGGTCTCGGCAATTATCCGTTTCTTTCCCAGCCTTTTGGCCAAAAGTATCTGCCCGATAGTATTGTTTATTTTATGTGCTCCTGTATGGTTCAAGTCTTCCCGTTTCAGATAGATGCGACAGCCATATTTTTCCGAAAGTCGATGTGCGTAATAGAGGGGGGAAGGGCGCCCGACATAGTCATGCAAAAGCTGCTCGAACTCTTTTTTGAAATTATTGCTTTGGATAATTTTCAAATAGTTGTTCTTGAGGTTCTCAACACATCCATAAAGTATTTCGGGGATGTATGCTCCGCCAAAGTCTCCGTAAAAACCGTCTTGATTGACTTGATAATTTTCCATCTTCGTATGTAGTTTAATGATTTTTGAGGTGATAAAAAAAGGCCTGTCGTGATCGACAGGCCTTTTAAATAGGGTTATATTGTTTTAGTATATACACACGAGGCTGCTTACTCACGACTTTTGAAGTTGTAAGTGACGCCACCAATATGCATTTACTAAAATAGATTTCATCTTGTTTGACTTTTGTTGGGTACAAATGTAATTATTGTAAAATAAAATGCAAACAGAATGAAGAAAAAAATATAAAAAAATATAAGTGACTTTTGTCATAGTCACAAAAGTTGTTGTAAGTATGGTTGAGTATTAAATGAAACAAGAGGAATAACTTTCATAGTTTTCCTCTTGCCCTTTATATCGATTGATATATGATTATTCGTTAATCAATAGCCATGCATCGTTGAATCGGTTCGGATATTTTGTTTTGATACTTTCACGCAATTCGGTAGCAGAAGGTCTGTCGTCGAAGCTTCCGACAATAACACGGTACATACCTTGAGCATTCTGTGCCAGAAAAGCGTTATACCCGTCGGCAACTAAAGACTCTTGCAATCCGGATGCATTTGTTTTCATAGTGAAACTTCCTACTACAACATTGAATAATTTTAGTTTCGAAGCATCTCCGGCGTTTACAGTCGTGATTTTTTCACTGCTGACCCGTATGGGTGTCGTAGTGGTCGTTGGGGTAGCCGGTTTCACGACTACAGGTTCGGGTGCTGTTGTTGGTTCTTCAACCACAGGTTTCTCCTGAGCTTTTTCATATGCGGCCTTGTAAGCGCTTTCTTTCGATTTGCAAGAACCCATTCCTATTGCTATGGCAATGGCCGAGACAATCAATAACCAATTTTTCTTCATAATCTGTTTTTATTTACTTGTTATTAATACCTTATCTTACCCATTTTTAGGCTGTTGAAACTAAAGAACAAATGTACAAAATAAATTATAGATAGATATGCGATTGGGAAAAAACTATCGTGAAAAATTTCAGAACAAGATGAAATAAACTGAATTTTGGGGTATTCTGAGACAATTTCAATGTTTATAAATATATTTTTGTAAAATTCGAATACTTTGTTAGATAAAAATCAACCGGTTCTTCAATAGGTCGATAATTTGGGTATTTAGTTTTTGTGCATTTATAGGCTTTGACGTATAGGCGTCGAAACCGCTGTTCAGAATGTTCTGTTCATCATCGGCATAAGCATAGGCGGTAACAGCAATGATAGGTATAGCCGGAGCTATTTCTTTGATTTTTTCAGCAGATTCGTATCCATTCATTTTGGGCATATTGATATCCATGAGGATGAGATGAGGACTATGTTTCTTGAATAGTTCTACCGCTTCTTCTCCATCCCAGGCATGTATGATTTCATAATTGTTTCGTAAAATAGAGTAGAACAGTTTGTAATTGCTCTCGTTATCTTCGGCAATTAGAATCTTTAATTTTTCCTTTTCGGCTTTTTTCACTTTGTATGGAATTGACTTTCGGTCGGGAAGTTTATCAACAGGTTTGTAGGGCAAAGTGAACCAGAAGGTGGATCCGACATTTTCTTTGGATGTTACTCCGATTTGTCCACCCAGATGTTCGACAATCGTTTGGCAGATAGAGAGCCCCAGGCCAGTACCTTGTGCAAAGGCATTAAGTTTGACAAATCTTCCGAAGATGCTGTCCAACTTGTCTTCCGGTATCCCACAGCCGGTATCGGTAACATAAAAGTACAGGAAATCGGTGT
The DNA here is from genome assembly GCA_000803105.1 of Coprobacter secundus. Classification (GTDB taxonomy): domain Bacteria; phylum Bacteroidota; class Bacteroidia; order Bacteroidales; family Coprobacteraceae; genus Coprobacter; species Coprobacter secundus. Next base: position 369,182 of record JTDA01000001.1, on the reverse strand, counting down.
CTTTGAGATGGTATCCGAATGTAATGCACCCTTTCTCGGTAAACTTTATAGCGTTGTTTATAAGATTGGTTATTATCTGAGTCAATCTGTTTTTTTCTATATTGACCAGGCAATCAGGCATCTCTCTTTTATAAGAAATTGTTACATTTTCATTTTGATTGTGAATTTGTATCGTACTTTCGAGTTCTTGGAACAGGTGATCGATATTCGTATCACTGGTTTTAAATTCCAAAGTTCCGGCTTCGATTTTAGAGATGTCCAATATATCGTTGATAAGTTGTAATAATAACGTATTGTTGCTTTCTATGATATTTATGTATTCTTCTTTATTTTCGTCATCATGGGTTGTTGCCAAGATACCCGAGAACCCGACAATCGCATTGAGGGGGGTACGTATTTCATGGCTCATATTTGCTAAAAATGCCGATTTGAGCCGGTTTGATTCTTCGGCTTTTTCTTTGGCTTTTATAAGGTCTTCTTCCATTTTTTTCCGTTTGGTAATCACCAGGGACGAGCCTACCAATGAAAGTGCTTTTCCAGCTTTATCTTTTTTATCAACGGCAGCTTGGGCTTCTACCCATTCATAGTGAGTCTTATTATCTTGTTTGACTATAACTCTGTACTCTTCTTTGATTTTAGCTACATCTCCTTGAATCAACTTTTTATAGGATTCTTTCACCCGTTCCCGGTCGGTTTTACAGATTTTGGCGAAATATTCATAATCGGGTACAGAGAGTTTGTCTTCGTTGAGAGGAGTAATCTCGTGGCTCAATTCTACCGGCTTGTTCACATCACAGAGAATTTGACCTTTTTCAATATCCCATTTCCAAGGAACAATGTTGGCGACGTCAAGGGCCATTGAGAGTTTGTGGTTTACCGAACGCAGCATCTGTTGTGCCTTGGACAATTCTGTATTGTCTACGCAGAAAACATCTATGAACCCGTCTTGTTTAGAACGCGAGATGATGACTGTCAGATGTTTATCTGAGGGGGCAAAATAATATTGGAATGTCAGTTCCTTTTTATTTTTTATAGTCAGATTATAGAGGCTGATAAGTTCTTTAAAATTGTCATAGTTGATTTCACTTCCTTTTTTCCCGATAAAATTATTTTTGGTCTGGAAATGTTTTTCGAATATCGGATTGATTTCGACAAATTGGAAATCTGTTATTTGTCCGGTATTGTCGAAAAGGAGTTTTTCTTTCAAATAGAGTATGGGCATGTTCTCAAATAGGCTTCTGTAATTTCTCATCAGGCTGATTTGCTTTTTTCTCTCGTCATTGATTCTTTTGAGCCATATAATGTATAATATTAGTGATGAGATAATTAAAGCTACTAATATGATAGATATTTTGTTTTGTTGCCAAAATGTAGGAGGTTTCATGTAAAATATGGTATCTGATGGGCAACTTTCGGGAGATAACCCTGCATTTATAAGGTCTATATAATTTATAGAGGGAGAAGGAACTCCCCAATAGACAAATTGTGTGTTTCTTTCGATTTTTCCGTTAAGCTTTTCTTTGACTAAGTTGATAAATTTTTTGCTTAGATTTTCTTTATCCCAAAAATATCCGCCGATGAGACCGTTGATATCTTCGGCTTTGTTGTATAATGTAAGGATGGGAGCTTTAGAGTAGTTGCCTAATAATCCCGAAATATTAGATGTTAGTATGATATTACCCATTTCTTTTTCCCGTCTTTCCCAAGAGTAAAATAAGACTCCGGTTTGGGAGTTGGCATTTTTGAGCCGGTTGATAAGGCTGTCTACGGTAATTTCTCCGGCAGTTAGATATTCAACTTTTATTTGGGGATGGTTTGTGCGGATAATCTCTGAAAGTTCATGGCGGTTTATTGCACTGATGCACCGCATATCGGACAAGAACAGAAGTGTATGTATCTGAGGTATCATCCGTTCCATTAGGCTTACTGTTTTTTCGAGGTAGACAGGATGGTACAGAATGGTCAAGGGTATATTTCCCCGATAATTTTTTAAAGGTACTTTATCTTTGCCAGGAATGTTGATTTTTTTTAAGTAGGCTTCACGATTACCGATAAAATCTTTTTCTGCGCAGAGTATGACCGGGATTCCGGGCCATTTTTTCTCAATGTCATCTTTTAATAAAACCCATGCCGAGTTTCCTAACAATATGATTAAATCGGGATGATAGTCTGTATATTTTTGGAATAAGGAGTTTTTATAGACATTGAAATCAGTCTCGTTCTGAGTCAGTAACATGTTCATATGTTCTGTGCTGATATAGACTTGATTATTTTGGGACAGAAAAGTATTGTAAATGGGGGTTATAAACTCATTGCTCCATAAAGAAGATTCGGTATAGGAATTTATAATCAAAATATTTTTGTCAAGGCTCGTATCGTTATTTTTTTGAGCATAAGAGGTGATTATGTTAAGAGAGAACAAGATTATGCAAGCGGTTGAACAATATGCTCGAATCAACAAAGCTTTGCTAAAAATTAAGCCTTTAGACATATCTGAATGGAAATTTATGATGTTGCAAAGATAAACATTAAAAATATATAAGTTAAAAAATGTTTTAAGATATTTCTCTTTTTAAGGTTATTTATGAATAAATTATAGATTATTTAACGAAAAATGTGAATTATATAGTTGTATATAGCTGAATAATATATTCTGGAAATCCTATATTATTGTTGTTTGAGTATATATAGAATTTGACTGGAATTTTTATCTTTGATAGAAATTGTAAAGATATCAGAGTAAGTTTATTTGTTTTGTTTCAGATTCTTTATGAATGTGTCGAGATAATGCTTTTACCTATAGATTTTTCCGGGGAAGGGATGTATATAGAATGTACTTTGTTATTGGAACATTAATAGTATTATGAGAGCCTTATTCGTAGCAGGTTTTCTACTAATGTTTTTTGAAAATAATTTATGTAGGATTTTATAGGTTTAGCAAGTTAAATAATATTAAACTTGAAAATTCTATTAACGGATATCCTCACGATATTTTGTCTACTATAATGTAATCGTATTTTTATTATATATACCATGAATCATTACGAACAACAAAAAGACATAGAGCTTATTGACAAGATAAAGGACGATAATTATGTCGCTTTTGAAGTTCTTTTCAATAGATATAAAGGTAAGGTTTTCTATTTTATTGTAGATGTGTCATGCGGAGATTATTATATGGCAGAAGAAATCGTACAACAAGTCTTTGTGAAATTATGGGAAATACGTAAGAGTTTGAATATAACGAGAACGGTATCGGCATATTTATATACGATGGCTAAAAATTATTTTTTTAATGCAGTCGCACAGAAGTGTCAGGAGCAAATTTTTTTGAAACGAATATTGGACGAAGAAGGAAAAAAAGAAGTAACTGTTGATTCTGAAGTTGATTTTAATCTATTATGGGAAGATTGGGAAAGTATTATAGAAAAATTACCTCCTGCACGGCGTAATGTATATAGAATGCACTATATAGAACATTTTTCTCAGAAAGACATAGCGGAACGGTTGAATATTTCTGAGAATACGGTTGAGGCGCATATTCGGTTGTCCAACCAGTTCGTAAAACAAAATTTACGGAAGAGGTATGATAATTTGTTGAATTGACATTCTGAAAAGCGTAAATGTCTTTTATAGTAAAACAAGATGGTAAATAACAAAGAATTGATAGATAAGTTTATGCAGACAAAAGATTCGGATGTCGATGCTCAAAAAATTTTGGATTTATTGCGTAATCCGGACTTTGGGGAGAACCTTTATGAGGAAAATTGGACAAGAGCTAACGGGGTTATTCCTGAGTCTGTAGATAGACGGTTATCTGCAAAAGTTCGTTCGGCTACAAGAGCTAAATTTTCTGTACAATGGCAGAAGGTTTGGAATTTGGTTGCTGTTTTTATGTTATTTCTTGGTATAGGGGTCATTTTATATCAATGGAGAGAATTGGAAATATCAAATTGTTATTCCGATGTAGTGATTTCAGTTCCTAAGGGGCAAAGAAATGAGGTGGTATTGCCAGATGGTACTCATGTCTTATTAAATTCCGGATCTCAGATAAAATATGGCAGGCGGTTCAATGCAAGGGAACGTAGGGTCGAATTAGAGGGGGAAGCACATTTTGATGTTGCTAAGAATCCGGGAGCTCCATTTTCTGTTTTTTCGGATGATATTTCAGTAACAGCTTTAGGTACTCGTTTTGATGTTCGAGCATATAAATCGGAGAAAGTTATTAGTTCATATCTTGAAGAGGGGAAAATATTGGTAAAGTCACCTACGGAATCGATAGAAATGAGATATCCTAACCAATGTATTTATTATGACCGGGATTCGAAGAAAATGCAGAAAGTCGATGTGGAGGATGCGGAATATTTTATTGCATGGCGCAAGGGGCGGTTAACATTTCGAGATGAGACTCTGATGAATATTGCAAAACTATTGGAACAGCAGTATAGTATAAAAATAGATTTTAAAGATAAGGCTTTAGCAAGCCGGAGGTTTAGCGGTACTATTGAAAACTATAATTTAACGAATGTATTGGAAATATTAGGGTTGGCTTCTGATATTCGGTACGAGTTCAGAAGAGATACATTGATATTATCGATGAAATAGCAAAATATTATTATGAAAAATAACCTGATATGGCACCGGTACGATTAAAATCGGTGTGTATGATTTGTCCAAGAATTAATCTGTAAATTTTAACCTTATATAGACTTACAAATGTATAAAAGAAAATTGATGCAATATACTTTATTCACTCTTTTCGGTGGAAAAAGGAAGGCTTTAGGTATGACTGTTTTGTTCAGTCTTTTTTCTATAACACTTTTTTCTCAAATCTCTATAACTGTTAAGGACCAGTCGATTAAACAAATATTATATATGATTGAGTCAAAGAGTGAGTATAAAATATTTTTTAGCTCTGATCTGCCAGATTTGGATAAGAGAGTTGATTTTAGTGTAAATAATAAAAGCATAGATTTTACTCTTTCGAAATTGTTTAAGGATGTAGCTTTGTCCTATGAAAAAAGGTCGAATAAGCAGATTGTTGTTTTCAGTACGATAAAAGGTCGAAAAGTAAATCGAAAAATTTCAGGAACGGTTACGGATAAGTCTGGAGAACCGATAATTGGGGCTAATGTTTCAATAGAGGGGACAACTACGGGGACGATTTCGGATGTAGATGGAAAATTTGTTCTTGAGGTTCCTGAGAAAGGAGTTTTGTCAGTATCTTATTTGGGCTATCGGCTGCAGCGAGTAGATCTTACTAATAAAAGTTTGTATGAGATAGTTCTCGAAGAAGATACAAAAATATTGGATGAGGTCGTTGTGGTAGGCTATGGAACGCAAAAACGGGTAACAATGACAAGTGCAGTTGCTTCGATGAAGGGGGATGATATAAAGTCTATGCCGGTGGGGAATGTATCGAATGTTTTGGGTGGAATGGTTTCGGGTATTATTACAAAACAATCAAGTGGAGCGCCGGGAGCAGACCAAGCTACGGTTTATATTAGAGGGACAGAACCTTCTTTGGTCTTGGTGGATGGAGTCGAGACTTCTACATGGCAAAGAATAAATACACAGGATATCGAAAGTATTTCTATTTTGAAAGATGCTTCGGCTGTAGCTCCTTACGGTCTTAAAGGAGCCAATGGGGTGATGCTGATTACTACACGACGGGGTAAGGCAGGAAAGATATCTTTAAATTATAATGGAGAGTTTGGTTGGCAGAAACCGACTAATACTCCCAGTTTTATGAATGCTTATGATGGTTTGGTATTAAAAAATAAGGCCTATGAAATGGATGGAACTCCCGACTTGATGACTGATCCGGAAACACTGGAACAATATAGGACCGGGTTGAATCCTGACGCGTATCCAAATACTGATTGGATTAAAAATTATATGAAGACGTCCAATACTCAAAAACATAATTTGTCACTTTCCGGTGGGTCAGATATCATACATGCGTTTGTCTCGTTAGGATATTTTAATCAGCAAAGCATGTTTGCCGATAATATAGGTTTCGGCAGGTATAGTCTTCGTTCTAATATCGACTTGACACCATTGAAAACAACAAAGGTGAGCTTAGATGTCTCATTGACTCAGGACGAGAGGTATTGGAAAGGTACAGATCCTAAAGCTGTAATTGAGAAATTGTATTTACTTCCGGCTACACAACCAGATGTTTTTACCAACGGATTACCGGCACAACAAGCCGATGGTTCCAGTTTGTATCAATTGGTACATGCCGGAGGTGAAAGTTCTGAACAGAATGATATTCAGAATGTCAGTTTGACGGTAAATCAGGATCTTCCTTTTCTGAAAGGACTTTCTGTAAAAGGAGTTGCATATTATCAGAGACAGACTAAAGATTTGAAGAATTGGGTAGAACCGTATACGGCGTATACCTATGATAATGCGAATAAAGCATATGAAGAGCAAAATAACTGGTTGTCACAAAAGCCTCGTCTGAGTCAGGAATATAAACGGTGGACTAATTATACTTTTCAGGCACATTTAAATTATAATAGAAAGTTCGGTTTGCATGATGTTGGAGCGTTGGCAGTTTATGAGAGGCGTTTGGGAGAAACGAAATCGGTAGAAGCTGCTCGTACGAATTATTTGTTACCCATTCCGGAATTGAGCATGGGGAGTACAGATAAGGCTAATCAGTCGAATGCAGGATCTTCGTATAAGACGGCTTCCGATGGCTTTGTCGCTCGTTTAAATTACCAGTATGATTCAAAATATTTGGTAGAATTAGCTGGCCGTTACGATAGGTCTTATAAATATGCTCCGGGGAGGAGATCTGCATTTTTCCCTTCGGCATCTATTGGTTGGCGTATTTCTGAAGAAGATTTTATAAAAGATAATATATCGATAATAGATAACTTGAAATTACGTGCTTCTTACGGAAAATCGGGAAATCCGGTAGGCGGGGATTTTGAGTATATGGCTCGTTATCAGACTTCCAGCGGTTATATTTGGGGTGGTTTGTCGGAAACTCCTGTTCAGGAACAAGGTTTGTATATAGATACTGAGCCGAATGTATATTTGACTTGGGAAACGGTGTGGAAAACTGATGTCGGTTTTGATTTGATGATGTGGAATGGGTTGTTGGGTATTGAGTTCGATTACTATTATGATCGTCGGTCAGATAAAATATTAAAAGCCAGAGATGTTGCTCCAGTTGAATACGGGATTGGACTGGCTGACGAAAATGCTGGCAAGGAGAAGCGTTGGGGAGTGGATCTTTCCTTGACAAATAATACTCGTTTTTCATCGAAATTTAGTATGCAGAACAGTTTTGTATTTGGATTTACCAGAAATAAACAGGTTGAAATTCGAGAAGAACCGGGAACATTAAATAATCCCCGCCAGCGTCGTACAGGCCTATCCAGTGGTTTGGTCTGGGGATATAAGTCGGCAGGGTTGTTTGCCGATGACGCTGATGTAGCGAACTGGGCTTACCAAAAAGATGCATTGTCGGGAGATGTAAAATATGTAGATATAAATCATGATGGAAAGATAGATAACGATGATCAGGTCGTTATTGGTGGAAGTTCTATACCAGAGATTATGTGGGGATATAATCTCCGATTGACTTATGGACAATTTGACTTGGCAATGCTTATACAAGGAACTGGAAAATCAGATTATTATTTAGGTTCTGCCGACCGGGGAGTGAGATATCCATTCGATAACAATAAGCCGAGAATTGACCATCGAGATTCGTGGACTGTAGATAATCCCAATCCTAATGCCAAATATCCTCGTCTTTCTGCGACGAAGAGAGAGCAGAACTATGTAAGCTCGGATTTTTGGATGGTAAACACTTCTTATGTGAAGTTGAAATCTTTAGAACTTGGTTACAATTTCAAACCGAGTCTTATCAAGAAAGCTTTTATGCAGAATCTGCGTATCTATTTGAATTTTTATAATTTGTGGACTATATTTTCCCGTATGTCTAAGGATTTTGATTGTGAAAATCAGACATATAATGCATATCCACAACAGTTTATCTCTTCGGTTGGTGTAAATGTAGTATTTTAAAGGATTAACAAACTATTAGTTTTCATGAAAAAAGTAGTTATATATTTCTTCATAGTTTGTGGTGTTTCTTTGACATCATGTAGTGATTTTATGAATATAACACCTCAGGATTCTATAACTCCGAATGCTGTTTTTTCGAGTCTATCGTCTACCCGTCTTTTTATAAATGATGTTTATGCTTGCCTTAATGGGCCTTTATATGACTGGACAGCTATTGGTAAAACGTATAACAAGTCTATGTTTGATAATGCATTTACTGATGATATGGTAAATAATGACAATGCATGGAACCAGTTTAACTTTACGGCAAGCAGTGCTCCGTTTGAAAGATGGACAGCTTGTTATAAGGCAATAAGGAAAGCAAATGAAGGTATCGAGAATTTGAAAGAGTCAGAGGTACTCACTCAGGAGGAGAAAGAGCGATTTTTGGGAGATTTGTATTTTTTACGGGGAATGTTTTATTTCGAGTTGTTCAGGTTTTACGGCAAATTGCCTATTATAGAACAAGTGTTGAATAAAGAGGAAGATGAGATTTTTTTGCCGAGAAGTAGTGAAGAAGAGGTCGTCGAATTTATTTTAAATGATTTTCAGTTGGCTGCTGATTATTTGCCTAAAGATATTACGGATACGGAATTAGGACGGGCAACCAAGGGTGCTGCAATTGGAATGAAAGCTTTGGTTTATTTACATGCAGCAGGAGTGTTAGATGCAACTTATTATGAAGATGCTTATAAGACAGCAGACATCCTTATTAATGGAGAATTGAAAGGGAAATACGATTTATTCAGGATTGGAAATAGTCCCGAAGAGATATTTCATAATTTGTTTTTAGAAGAGTATGAGTATAATCAGGAAGTGATATTTGATATTCAGTTTGCTTATCCTTATAAAGCTTCTGCGTTGCAAACACTTGCTTCTCCGCCAAAACACGGTATTGATGATTATGGGTGGGGTAATCGCGATAATCCTACACAGGAAATAGTTGATGCTTTTGAAATGAAAGACGGAACGGAGTTTAGTTGGAATAATCCGGTTCATGCAGCTAATCCGTATGATAATAGGGATGCACGTTTCTATGCCAGCATTTTGTATAATGGGGCTTTTTGGAAAGGGGACGTTTTATATACGAGTACGAATATATGGAGTGATGCCGAACAGCGTTTTGTCGTTAATTCTCCTAACGGGTTTGCATCTGCATCGAATTCTACATTTACAGGGTACTATTTGAAAAAACATATGAATGAAAGTGTCATAGCCGGATATTCTAATCGAGGTTTGGGTGTAGGTGGAGGTCATAACCTGATAGTATTGCGATATGCTGAAATATTATTGGTATATGCCGAGGCGAAAAATGAAGTTCTTCCTGCTCCGGATCAAAGTGTTTATGATGCTGTAAATACAGTTCGGCAAAGGGCCGGGCAACCGGTGCTTCCCTCAGGATTGAGTCAAATTGAGATGAGGGAGCGTATACGCAGAGAACGTCGTATAGAACTGGCTTTTGAAAATAAGCGTTATTTTGATATCGTTCGTTGGAGAGAGGGTAATAAGTATTTGAACCAGCAATGTCATGGGATGAAGATATCATATTCGAAAGTGAATGGTGAGATAGTTCCGAAATATGAACGGGTAAATCTGGTAAAAAAAGTTTTTGATGAGAATAAGAATTATCTGTTACCGGTTCCTCAATCGGCCATTAATAAAAATCCTAAGTTGTATCCTAATAATCCGGGTTGGTAAAAATCGGTTTTTTAATGATGAAAAATAATCAGATTATGAAAAATATTCTATATGTATTTATGGCTATGCTTATATTCTCGGCTTGTGATGACGATTCTTATTCGATAGCAGAGGATTACGAAAAAGCGGATATATCGGCAATCGAGTGTTATAATGAGGATGGAGAAAGAGCCGATGAGACGACATCGATTGCAACACCTACCCGTATGGTAGTTGCGACCTTGAAGAAGGGTGAAAATATAAAAAAATTGAAGGTTTGTCTTACTATATCTTCGGGTTCTACAATTAATCCGAGCTTATCTGTGGGGTATCAAGATTTTTCAGATCCAAAAGTGTATAAAGTCACCTCTCCGGGAGGGACAATTGAGAAAGAGTGGACTATAATGATTTTTGAAACGAGATAAGATGTATAAAGTATGAGTATTGTAAGAAAAATAGGAGCTGTAATCCTTATACTCACATTGGGATTAAATACAATGGCCGGTAAGGTATGTAAGGAGAGAAATTATATAAAGGTGCTTAATTCTGTGGAACGACATGGCGGTAATGCAGTTTGGAAAATGAAGAAAGCCCAGGAAATTGCTGTCAAGACGGAAGATATATCTACGCTTAAAATTTCGTCAGATGATTGGTTACCGGCGATTGTCCCGGGGACCGTATTGAATTCTTTGGTATTTAATGGAGTGTATCCTGAACCGTATTATGGATTGAATAATAAGTTGAGTTCAAATTTGATTCCTGATTTGCATCGTGCCGGGCGGGATTTTTATACTTATTGGTTCCGGACAGAATTTGATTTAAATAAGGCTGAACATGAGGGGAAACGTACTTGGTTACAGCTCGATGGTATTAATTATCGGGCAGAAATTTGGCTGAACGGAGTCCTTGTCGGCAATATTGCCGGTATGTTCAAGAAAGAAGTGATAGACGTGACGGATTATATTACGTTTGATACAGCCAATGTCTTGGCTGTAAAGACATATCCTGTGGATAACCCCGGGACGATAAAGCCTAAAGGGGGCAAAAGTTGGGGTGCGACGGGAGAATATCAGAATGGAGGAAATGGAGAGATAGGTCGTAATGTGAGTATGTTGATGACAGTTGGTTGGGATTTTACTTTTTCTGATGGGATACGGGATAGAAATACAGGTATCTGGAAAGAAGTATCGATTTTTACGACGGGGGAATTAAAGTTGGCTCATCCATTTGTTAAGTCGGAATTGAATTGCCCGGAATATAATCGGTCGCATCAAACTGTATCGGTAGAAATTAATAATGCCGGATTTAAAACTCAGCATGTTAAGGTTACAGGTGAGATTATAGGCGAGAATATCCGGTTTGAAAAGAAGCTGAAAATATATCGGAGTATTACCGAAGAAGTCGTGTTTACCCCCGAAGAGTATCCGCAGTTGATAATGGAAAATCCTCGGTTGTGGTGGCCGATTCATAAAGGAGAGCAGAATTTGTATAATATCGTTTTCAGAATAGAGCAGAATGGAGTAGTTATAGATTCTATTTCCTCTCGCTTTGGAATCAGGGAGCTTACTTCTAATACGAATTCCCCGGATAAGTCCCGGACATTCTATATCAATGGGAAACCTTTGTTTATAAGAGGTACGAATTGGTTGCCGGAAAACATGTTGCGTAATTCTCCGGAAAGGACATATGCTGAGCTTCGTTATACGGCTCAGGCAGGTGTTAATTTGCTTCGATTATGGGCTGGAGGGATAGCAGAATCGGATTATTTTTATCAAATGTGTGATGAGTTGGGATTATTGGTGTGGACAGAGTTTTGGATGACAGGAGATACTAAACATCCTCAAGATGAAATGATGCATGCCGATAATATGATATCTACAGTCAAGCGAATACGTAATCACCCAAGTTTGGCTTATTATGTTTGTTCCAATGAAACTACTGAAACCCAATGTGCCGAAGAAATCATAAAAAGGTACGATGGTACTCGGGGATACCAGATGCAATCGGAATGTTGTGGCGTACATGATGGAAGTCCGTACAAGCAGGTAAATATAATGTGCCATTATGAGAATACGGCATCGGAGCGGGGTAGTCGCATTGATGGATTCAATCCTGAATATGGTGCTCCTTGTTTGCCGACAGTTGAATGTCTTCGTGAGATGATGCCTGAGAAGGATTTGTGGCCGATCAATAAAGAAGTGTGGGACTATTTGGACGGGAACGGTTTTCATCTGATGTCTACAATGTATAAAGATATGGTGAACGAATATGGAGATTCTCGGACGATAGAGGAATTTGCTGAAAAAGGCCAGTTTGTAGGTGCATTCAATTACAAAAGTATATGGGAGGTTTGGAATTATAATAAACTGAATTATGGAGATCGTTATTGTGCCGGATTCTTATTTTGGTATCATAATTCCCCGATTCGTCAAGTTTGCGGACGTATGTGGGACTGGTCATTGGAACCGACAGCTGCATTATATGCTGCACAGAATGCTTGTGAGCCTTTACATCCTCAGTTCGATTATGCAAAGAATACGGTTTCGGTGGTAAATGATTATTATCGGGCGTTTTCTGGATATAAGGTACAAGCTGAAGTTTATGATTTGGATATGAAAAAGGTCTTTTCAAAACAAGCCGTAGTAGATATTCCGGAAGATGGAGTAGTGAATGATGTCTTCAGAATAGATTTTCCGAACTCTATTTCTAATGTTCATTTTATTAAGCTGTACTTATTGGATGACAAAAACCGCGAAGTTGGAAGTAATTTTTATTGGAGGTCAAATAATGTGTACCGAGGTCGTAATACGTTGACAGGACCTACTACAGCAGGATTTCAAGATATAAATAAATTACCGAAAACAAAGATTAAAACTGCTTATACGACTCGGCAGGAAAATGGTGCACATTATATTGATATTTCTCTGGAAAATAGAGGTAAATCTCTGGCATTTTTTACTCAAATACAGTGGTTGGATAAAAGTGGAAAGCCTGTCCGCCCATCATTTTATACCGATAATTTTATGACATTATTACCCGGAGAGAAGACTTTTGTCACAGTAGAGACTGATATGCGCCATTTGTCTGGAGAATCTTCTTATATATTGGTGGTGAGGGGATTTAATGTCCAAGAACAGAGATTCGATGTTGAGATTAAGTAATTGAAATGTACTAATAAAAGGCTTATATAAGGATTATATTATGAAAAACAGTATCTATATCATATTATTTTTGCTGGTATATGTGTGTATCTCGTGTAAAGACGATGAGGGGAATAATGGGATGTATCAGAATAGGACTGTAAATATATTGGATTACGGTGCAGTTGCTGATGGACAGACGGATAATACGAGTGCAATTCAAGCGGCTATTGATGATTGTGCCAAAGGTTCAGGTACGGTTGTTGTTCCGCGAGGGACGTTTCTTACCGGTCCGATTTTTCTTAAGAGCAATATCAATTTGCATTTGGAAAAAGATGCCGTATTGTTAGGGGTAAATACAATGGCTGATTATTATAATGCGTTTTATCCTGCAGTATTCGGTCCTATGACTTCTTCTTCGGGCGTATATACGCCAAGCCTTATATATGCTGATAATGTAGAAAATATATCTGTAACAGGCAGCGGGACCATTAATGGTCAGGGAGAATCAGAAAATTTTCCTCATGAAAATAATGCAAAGAGGCGACCGAAGTTGATTTTTTTCATCAATTGTAAAAATGTCAAAGTCGAAGGTGTTACATTGCGTAACTCTGCTTTTTGGGTGCAACATTATTTGATGTGCGATGGTGTTATTCTGAAAGATTTGACAGTATATAGTCATTCTAATTGGAATAATGACGGTATCGATATAGACAGTAAAAATGTCGAAGTTACCAACTGTCATATAGATACGGACGATGACGGTATTTGTTTTAAAAGTGATACCCCGTTATCTTGTGAAAATGTAGTCGTAAAAGATTGTGTGATAAAATCGAATTGCAACGCGATAAAATTCGGAACTTCAGGTTTTGGGGGATTCAAAAATATAGCAGTATCTGATTGCCAGGTAAGTAAGGCATCAGAAGACAATTTCAGGCATTGGGCTATTAATATGGCATGGTCGGGAGTAACGAGCAATAATGTGGCCATTGCAGGAATTGCTATAGAGTCGGTGGATGGTGCGGCCCTTGAAGATGTGTCGGTTTCTAATATTCAGATGGAAGATGTCGTAACTCCTATATTTGTTCGTTTAGGAGATCGGAACCGTACTTATACAGGAGTGCCAAGTACACTTAGAAATGTTGTCATATCGGATATTACAGCGAAATCTGAAAGTAAATTGTCTTGTTCTATTACAGGAGTAAAAGCTGCTTCTGTGCAGAATGTGACACTGAAAAATATTACATTGAATCTGTTAGGAAAGGGGACGCAAAGTGATGCTGCAGCTTCTGTTCCGGAAAAAGAGGCAGAGTATCCCGAAGCCAATATGTTTAAAATGGTATTACCGGCTTCAGGCTTTTATGTTCGGCATGCTGATAATATAACTTTTGATAATGTGCAGATGACCTTTAGGAATCCTGATGCACGACCTTATTTTGTTTTTGATGATGTGAAGAATTCTGCTATAAACAATAGCAGACCGGAATCGGTTGCAGATAAGAATTTTTTGAAAGGGATAAGTATATCCAATATTTCAATAGATGGTGTTCTTTTTGAAGGAGGCGGAGGAGAGACTCCAGACGATAAGCCCGGTCCGGGAGAAATAGGAGAAGATGGAGTCTTTACGGTTGGTTCTAATAGTTATCAGACTCAAATATATGGAAATCTTCGTTGGATGGTAACGAATTCAAAAGAGGGGATTCCGGTGGCTAAAACATACGAGGGTAAATCGGAAGGAGAAAATGGATATTATTATGATGCTGCCGGTAAAAATTCGGCATGTCCTCCGGGATGGAGGCTCCCGACTTGGGAAGAGGCAGAGATTCTAAAGGCTACTATCGAAGCTAATCCTGGAAGTGAGGCAGTCAAGTGGTGGACTGATGCCGATTTTGGAGCTTTTGCCGGGATTAATTCAGGAAATTGGACTCTTTGGGGCGAACAAGGCGTATGGCGTTTGGCCGATAGGGAGAGTGACGGTCGTAAATATTGTACCATGACAATAAAAAAAGATGGAACCATTTCTATAGAAGAAGGTTCAAGTAAAAATCCTCGCTGGTATTCGGTACGTTGTGTTCAAGATGTAGAACAAAAATAAGATATGGCAATAAAGAAAATTTTTCCAGTACGTATTGTCTTACCCGATTGAAATAAAAATATGAAAAGAGCTTTATTATTGTTTATATTGAGTGTTGTACCGTTGCATTTGTTCCCATTTTCGATAAACATATTGGATATGGGGGCAAAGGGCGATGGGATAACTGATAATACCAGTATTATTCAGAATGCTATAAATGCAGTTTCTGCAAAGGGGGGCGGTACTGTGTATGTACCGTCAGGGAAGTATCTGACAAAGGCTCTTGAATTTAAATCTGATGTTCATTTGTATTTAGATGCTGGGGCTGTATTATTGGGAAGTACTTGTTTGGAGGATTATGCCAATGCTTTCCCTATTTTGGATGGAAAATTGAATCAGACTTCCGGATTGATTTGGGGACGTCGTTTGGAGAATATTTCGATTACAGGCTTAGGTACCATTGACGGACAGGGAGAACATCCCAATTTCCAGCATGGTAACGATGCAGATGGAGGGCCTAAACGGCCGAAACTGATTTATTTTGTGGAATGTAGGGATATTCGGGTTTCAAATATTACACTGAAAAATTCTGCGTATTGGGTACAGCATTATGAGAAATGCGAAAATGTACAGATTACAGGATTGAAAGTATATAGCCATTGTAATTATAACAACGATGGTTTGGATATCGATGGTAAGAATATTCTTGTTTCGGATTGTATTATCGATGTGGAAGATGATGCTATTTGCTTGAAAAGTGATCATGAGACATTTTGCGAAAATATTACAATTACGAATTGCATTACAGCCAGCAATTGTAATGCAATAAAACTGGGAACAGCTTCACATGGAGGGTTTCGTAATATCGTTGTTTCAAATTGTGTTGTACATCGTGCTTCAGAAGATAATATCCGTCATTGGAGCAAGCAACTTGAACATATTTCGGCCGATGTGACGGTAATTTCGGGCATTGCGATAGAGGTTGTTGATGGAGGTATTATTGATGGAGTAACGATTTCTAATATGACGATGCGGGATGTACAAACTCCAATTTTTATAAAATTAGGTGACCGGCGGCGTACTTTTAGAAAAGAAATAGGGGTCTTGAGAAATATCAATATAGATAATATTGTGGCAATAGCAGAAAGCCTTATCCCCTGTTCAATAACCGGAGTGGAAGGCGGATATGTGGAAAATGTTTCTATCAGTAATATACAAATTACTTTTCCGGGCGGAGGTACCCGGAGCATGTTTGAGAAGCCCGTACCAGAAAATAAGAAGAGATATCCGGAAAATCGGATGTTTGGGAATACCCTTCCTGCGTCGGGTTTTTATGTACGTCATGTCAAAGATATTCGTTTCGATAACATTTTTATAAAACCATTGAGTCCGGATGTGCGTCCGCAATTCTTTTTGGATGATGTGGCAGGAGGGTATATTACTCGTTCCGGAAAGAACAGGATATATCACAAAAACTGTTCTGAGATATATCAGGATGAAAATATAGTAACAAATCAATAATCCTAAATAATAAATATTATGAAGCAATTGTTTACAAAATCAGCATTAGCCATTTTTACGGCTTGTACATTATCTTTAAGTGTAAGTGCACAAACGGATGGAACCCCAGGTGTCTTTACGTCAGAAGCTGGAAATTCTTATTTGTATTACCAGTACGGAGATTTGTATTGGATGGTTAGTAACAGTCGTGAGGGCGACCCTAAATATAAGACATATCATGCAGAAGGAGAAGATTCCAAAGCCGAAGGAGAGAATGGATATTATTATTATGCGGGAGAGAAAGAGCAAGCTTGTCCTGAAGGCTGGCGTTTACCGACGAGAGAAGAGGCCGATAAATTGATAGAATATATTCTTAAGGATGAAACTGCGGAAGATGTGAGATGGTGGAATAGAGCAGAAGACAATGCTTTTGCCGGTGCTATTCGCGATGAGAAAGCTACAGCGTGGGGTATTTATGGTATTTGGCGTTTGGCTAATGGAACAAATACGGCAACTGGTGATGAGAATTGGCCCCATTTTACAATGACGATAGACCCGTCGAAAGGTAAATGTTATACAGATACCGGATCGAAGAAAGGGCTCGGCTATTCTGTACGCTGTGTAAAATCTGTAAATGATACAGGTCTGGATAAAGTGCAGGGAAGATTGGATGCATATTTTTCAGGGAATAATATTGTTGTAGATGGTTTGGAGGCACAGGATTTGGGTGCTTCTATTATAGTATTCGATATACAAGGCATCGAATTAATAAGAATCCCGGTGAGTGCTGTTCAACGATATACAATACCGGTAAATTTATCGCAAGGTACATATATCGTTGCGCTTACGGGAACTCGAAATCTGACTGTGAAAATTCAAAAATAATTGAAATCCATCAGGTTTATTATTTAATGAGTCAGTAATTTAAGTTTGATATATGAAAACACGATTTAGTAAAATTTATAAAGTGGTAGGTTCTGTGTTTTTATCTGTAAGCCTTTGGGGTTCGATAGAGGCAATAGGGGAAGTATTGGGAGATGGCTCTGCCGAGACCCCTTATATAATAACAGAAGCTGCCGATTTGCAAAAAATTAATGAATATCCTGAAGCCCGTTTCAAATTGGGTAATAATATTGATTTAACGGATTGGATTAGCGAAAATGAAGCAGAAAAAGGGTGGGTTCCCTTATGTACGGAGATTCCTTTTACGGGAGAATTGGATGGGGCAGGATATGCAATAACAGGACTTTGGAGCAATCGTCCGTCTGAGGGGAATATCGGGCTTTTTTGTCAAATGGGAAGTAATGCCACAGTAAAGAATCTGGTTATAAAACTTTCGAAGAAAGGCATTATCGGGAGTTCACGAGTTGGAGCTTTAGCCGGAACTTTTGTGAACGGTTCGGCTACCATTGCCATTGAAAACTGTGCAGTCATCGGAGATATAAAAGGTCGTGAAGGATGTGGAGCGTTTTGTGGATATTTACCGGCAGTATTACCTTTTTATATGAACAATTGTTATGCAGAAGGAAGCGTAACCCTTTCGAATACAGATGATAGCGATACGGCTCCTCAGTATGGAGGTGGCCTGATTGGGTATATCTGGGGTAAAAGCGAAATAAATATAAATAGTTGTTATGCTATTAATTCTGTTGTAGCTGAAGATGGAGGAGCTAATGTAGGTGGTCTCGTTGGTTTGGCAGGTGGTTCAAAAAAGAATAATACATGGTTAAATATCTCGAACTGTGCGGCAATCAATCCTGATATAAAATCTTCTGTTTCTGGAACAGTAGGCCGTATTTATGGAGCAAAAAGTTCTCCGGTAGTTGTTAATTTGACTAATAATATAGCTCTTGCTTCCATGGAGATTTCCGATTCGGACGGAGCAGTAGAGATAATTTCAGATGCCTCGGGACAGCATGGAGCCGATAAATCTCTTGAAGAATTGAAATCTCAGGATACTTATCAGGCATTGGGGTGGAGCTTTGATACAGAACACTGGGGAATGGGGAATAAAGAATACTTTTTCCCGGTATTATCTTCTTTAAATTTAGATGTACAGCCGATAGTAATGCCGGTAGCTTTTGGAGGAGCTGATATTTCTTACGACTTGCCTACAAAAAAAGCGATTGTTGAAAAGATGACTATGGTGAATGACTATTATATGGCAGCGAATCCCTCGCCGGGAGACAATAAATGGGTGAAGTCGGCCTATTTTGTCGGCTGTATGGAATTTTATAATGTATATCCAGTCAAGGCTTTCCTTGATTATATGAATTTGTGGGGAGAGAATAATAAATGGGCATTAGGTTCGGCAGCAGAAGGGCATGGTGCCGACCAACAGGTTTGTGGGCAGACGTATATCGATTTGTATAATTTAGATACGGAGAAGGATGAGAATAAAATAAAGGCGATAAAAGAAAGTATGGATTATCTGGTAGTTAATCAGGTAGAAGCAGATGATGATTGGTTTTGGGTCGATGCTCTATTTATGGCAATGCCCGTATTTTCGAAATTAGGAGTGTTATATGATGAAGATGCTTATTTCGATAGGATGTACTCGATGTATCAGAATACAAAGAATGTACGTGGTTTGTATGAAACGACGGATCATCTGTGGTTTAGGGATGAGTCACAAATGCCTGCGAAAAGATTGTCTCCGAACGGAAAGAATGTATATTGGTCCCGGGGGAATGGATGGGCACTTGCTGCTTATGCTCGTGTATTGAGAGATTTGCCGAAAGAAAGTCCTTATAGAGATGAATTTGTACAAATATTTAAGGAGATGGCCGAAGCCCTGAAAGAGCGCCAGAGAGAAGATGGGTTTTGGAATGTGAGTTTGGACGATCCTGAACATTATGGTGGTCCGGAAACGAGTGGTACGTCATTGTTCGTATATGGTATGGCATGGGGAATAAATAATGGTATTCTGGATGCCCGGACATATCTGCCTGTGGTTGCCAAAGCCTGGGAAGGCTTGATAACAACGGCAGTACAGTCTACCGGATTTTTAGGGTATGTACAAGGAGCCGGTTATAAACCCGAATCCTCACAACCTGTTACAGCATCGACAACGGCTGATTTTGGGGTTGGGGCATTTTTATTGGCTGGTAGTGAGATGGTTAAGCTTGCTCCGGGAGAAATGCCGGTTCCGGATGAAGAGATTGTCAATATGGTGGTTACAGCCAGTGGTTATGAAGAGGGAACGACAAATACTCCGGACAAAACATTGGACCGAAATTTCGGAACACGATGGTCGGCCGAAGGTGAACAATGGATTAAGTACGACCTTTTGGCTGAAAAAACAGTAACTTCTGTAGATATTGCCTTTTATGTAGGAAATACTCGCAAGACTAATTTTTCGATACAGGTTTCTAAAGATGATACGGAATGGATAACCGTATTTGAGGGACAGTCTGGCGGTGTGACAAATTTCTGGGAGAATTTTGCATTTGGGCCCCGAAGAGCCCGTTATGTGAAAATTTTGGGGACAGGGAATAACCGGAATAAGTGGAACAGTATATCAGAAGTACGTATCAATGCAGAGGAGGGTGCTGCAGATGTTCAAGATTATATCGATATTATAACAGATAGGCTGGTTTCGTCGTTATTGAGTGACGGATTTGAAGACCCGTCGCAATTGATGTCTTCGATGAAAGATGATGGAAGTTGGCCGGATATTGATTATACCGATAAAAATTCATTGGATGGGTGGGCCCAGATTCAGCATTTCTATAATTTGAAAGATATGGCAGTTGCATACAGGCATCCGGAGAGTCCTTATTATAAGAATTCAGACTTGTTGGGGAAAATTATCAAGGGATGCGATTATGTAATGAATACCGATTGGGAAGACCTTGAAAATTGGTGGTGGAATGATTTTGGAGAGCCTCAATCGTTTATGTTGACATTGATTTTGATAAAGGGAGATATACTTTCTACAGATTTAAAAAATTATTCTGCATTTATTCCTAATAGATATGGGAATGCAAGTGATAAAGGGCAGAATAAAGCTTGGGCTTCTGAAATGATAATCTATAAAGGTTGCCTTGAAGATGATTTCCAGACAGTTTATTCCGGATTCTCTTCTATGGCTACCATTCTTGAATTTGCTCCGACTCAGTTCCCTATTGCAGCCGGGCAGAAAGTGGAAGGCATAAAGTACGATTATAGTTTTCATCAACATCGCAGGCAGTTACAATCGGGAAGTTATGGTCTTACAGTAGTTCCTTTCTTGACAAAGACGATGCAATTGGCTATTGAAACACCTTTTGCTGCAACGTTTACCGATAAACAGCGGGATATGTTTTCAAAATTGTTGCGAGAAGGACATATGTTGCTGAGTTATAGGACAATAATGGATTTTGGATGTAAGGGACGGGATTTGTCTGGAAATACCGGTTTTGACCCGTTAGAGTTGGATAAAATGGTTGAAATAGATCCAGATTATTCCGGAGTTTACAGTCAATGGAAAGAACATATAGAAAATGGGGCAGCATTTCCCTCTCCGGGAAATAAGTATTTCTGGGATTCGAATATTATGACTCACCACGGAACAGACTATTATCTTTCTGCGAAAATAGTTTCTTCCCGGTGTGTTGGGACAGAAGAAATAAATAATGAGAATGTTCGGGGGTATAATTATCCGATGGGAGCAACGAATATTATGACGACCGGGAAAGAATATTATGAAATTGCACCGGTATGGGATTGGTGCCGTGTTCCGGGAACAACGGCAGCACAGGACGATGCTTACAGCCGATTGAGCGGATATCTTTATGGAACGAATGAGTTTGGTGGTGGTGTGACCGACAATGAAACTGGGGTTATAGCGTATGAGCATGACTATAAAGATTTGAAAGTAAAAAAGGCTTATTTCTTTATGGACGATGTGATGGTTTGCCTGGGGGCAGGAATTTCGGCAACACATAGTATCCCTATTGTTACATCTGTCAATCAGTGTTTGAAATCAGGAGATATCTCTTATTTTGATGGAAAAAATGTATTGTCGGTTTTGTCTCCACAAACAGGTGATGATATTAAATGGGTACATCATGATAATGTAGGATATATTTTTATGTCTCCGGCGAATGTGACAGTCCAGGGAGAAGATCAGACCGGATCTTGGAGCAAAGTCTATAGTTCGTCTGGTTCTACAGAACAGATAACAAAATCTGTATTCAGTGTGTGGATAAATCATGGTATAAAACCCGATAATGGAAGTTACCAATACTTGGTCGTTCCGAGAAAGACAGTAGAAGAAACGGGTGAATACGCTGAGAACATCCCTCTTAAAATAATTAGAAACGATGAAGATGCTCAAGTCGTATATGATAGCAATCATAATAGATATGGTGTTGTTTGTTATGCGCCAGGAGTAATAACATTGAATGAGGGATTGAAAGTTTCTTGCGAGAAACCTTGTATATTCTTACTTGCAATAAAAGGTACAGATTATATTGTTTCTATGGCAGATCCTCTTTATAATTCGACTTCTATAGTACTGACCATATCTAAATCTCTGTCGGGAGATGGGGCAGTTGTTTCTTCAGAAAAAGGTGCGACCGACCTGAAGATAATGTTGCCTTCAGGACAGTATACTGGAAGTTCGGTAACGAAAACTTTTATCGAGACAAGTATAACGGGTGATGAGGAGATAATAGAAAATGATGGATTAGGGCTTTTCCCGAATCCTGTAACCGATATTCTATATATTCGGGGATTGAGAGAAGGAGATATTGTGTTTGTTTTCGACTCGGTAGGTCGTAAAATATTGGAGACCGGTGATTCTATAATAAACATCGCTTCTTTCCCCGAAGGGGTATATTTTGTGAAGATTCAGGATTTTGTTTCTAAGGTAATAAAGAAATAATATTGTATTATCAGAAAGTTACTTTTGGATAATAAAAAACGGTTTGTCTGTTTTCGGTACTTTATCAGTTTGTTTTGATGATTGAAGGTGACAGACAAACCGTTTTTTTGATTGGGAAAAATATGAAACACCATATTATAGTTGTATTGTTGTTATCCATTTATTCAATATCTGGAGCTGAAATTGTGACCTGTTCTTTACCGTTTTGTTATCGTGAGAGCGATAGTTATCAATTGAGTGTAGATTCTGTAAGTATTCCGATAACCTACTATTCGGATATTTATAACTATGCACATTTTTCTATGAAAGGAAAAATTACAGTAACTATAACTGCGAAGGAAGAGATAAAGACATATAGAATTAGTCCTTTAAGAACAGAACTGGAGGCTTGTGTAAATGGAAGGACACTGACATTTGTAATGGAAAGGTCTGAATACCTGATTGTTAAATTGAATCAGTTACCCGATTTGATTCTTGCTGTTGATGAGTTGGAAACTGATATTCCATCTCGGGAAGCCTCGAATGTATATGATATATCTTCGTTGGATTATAATGCCGATTCTGAAGGGAAAGCCTTGTCTACCCAAGCAATACAAAATGCTATAAATGATGCGAGCTATCATGGAGGCGGAATAGTATACATACCATCAGGGGTGTATTTATGTGGAAATTTGGTTCTAAAAAGCAATGTTGCTATTTATCTGGAAGCTGGAGCCGTGATACGAGGAACGGGAAAAAGGGAAGACTATACTGTCCATTTCAGGAAAGAAAGCTTGAAGATGGATGGTACATGGTTTATCTCTACAGAAAAAAATGCCTCGAATATAAAACTATATGGTCGGGGAACAATTGATGGTAATGGATTGGCAATGCGTTTGAATGACCGTTTTTTGAATAATTTGTTGGTACCGTTGCAATGTCATTCATTAACTGTTGATGGGATTGTGTTCCGGGATAGTGGTTTGTGGGGTGTTGTTGTTACACGTTCTCACAATGTTACGATAAAGGATATAAAGATATTCAATGAAAACGATATAGCATACGAGAATGATGCCATGGATATTCAAGAGTCACAAAATGTTTTGGTCCGTAAAGCAATTGCTGTATCGGAGGATGACACATATTCTACAAAAACATGGTCTGAAAAAACGGATATAGCATCTAATTGGTGTGGAAAATCGGAAGAACTCAAAAATGTAGTATTTGATAATTGCATCGGATGGAGTCGGTGTGCTGCTTTTAAAATAGGATATGGAGTATTTCAAAATCAGTCGAATATTATTTTTCGTAACGGTGTGGCATATCGTTGTATGAGGGCAATTGCTATAAATCACCGATACGGAGGGCATATTATTGATAATGTGCTTTTTGAAAATATCGATATTGAAGGATTTTGGCCAAGAAAATATCGAGATTCTCGTTGGTTGGACATATCTATGAAAAATGGAGGAGTCATAAAGAATGTGTATTTAAAGAATATTCGGGTACGAGCATTTGGTGATAAACCTTCTATATTGAAAACAGTAACGAATTCTTTTTTGGAAAATGTGGTGTTTGAAAATATACAAATTCCGGGAGAATGTTTATATGCAAAAACTTTAAATGAAATGAATATCTTGGGTGTAAGTCAAAGTTCTGGACAAATTGATATTAAGATTCGGAAATAATTTAGATCGGCTTTATTAGATGGTATCTTCTCAGTGCTTTCTTTTTTGCCTCATCACGTAATTTTTTTTGTTTCACTTCTTTTTCTTTAGCCAATATAGCATCGATTAAGGCATCTGCATTCTTCAATTTGGCACTGACATAGGTTCTTCTGTGCAAAGCGATTTCGGTAATCATGTTACGGTCTTGGATGATGTTCAAGAGTTTGTTGTACCGGTATTTGGTCGTATATTTTTCATATGCTTTTTTCAGTGATTTATCTTTAAGCAATACGTTGAGTTCTTCTGTGTTTCTGGCTCCGAACATCCGACATTTGATCATGCTCGATGTTGTCTGGGCAAATTCTTTATTACCGATGATGGACAGTATTCCCATATACATGGCCCATAAAGCCCGTTCGTCCGCTTTTATGTACTCTTTACGGTTGTAAAGATTCTGCATGACCTTTGCGTTGAGCAGGATAAAGGGGCAATTGTTGAGATTATACGTTCTTTGATAACTGTTTATTGCCGAGATGTTTACCGGTATGGTTCTTGTATTGAGATCTAACATCTTGTATACTTGCCGTATACTGTACCATTCTATGACCAGGTCGTAAAAATGCGGATTATATTGGCTGTAATCGGAGAGATATTTTATTTCTGGTTTAGGATCAAATTGCCCGTAACAAAAGCCGTTAAGATCTTCATCGTAAGGGAAATCTTCCATGTCTTCATATTCTTGTATAAGGTATGCCGGAAGTTCATTCATTGCTCTGTAAATGCAATAAACAAATTCTTTAAGTGCGTTTTTTTCAGAAATATTTATCTTTTGAGCCGTATAGAATATTCCGGTATCGTACATCATTTCTATAGTATATGGCTCTATAATCAAATTTCGTAATACTAGGTAAGGGGATTAAAATAAAAGGATTCTTGTTCATGTTTTATTGAAATATATTTCTATCTGCCTTTCTAACAAAGATACTGAAATGCTTTATCTATTCAAAATGGGTATAAGTGAATAAATATTAAAAATCATCTTCTTAAATAATATAGTTCTAAGTATTGTTCTATATAGCGTCCACATAAATAATTATAATAATAATAACTATATAAAAATAAGGGGCATCAATCGATATTGATGTATAACTCCCGCTCTAACCATCGGTTTACTTTTGGTTTTCCGATGGTTTGTTCTCGGTTTCGTTCCGGTTTTAGAATGTTAGTTTAGAGTAAAAATGTAAAAAGACAAAAAGATGAATCATAAAATGCAATTTGTCTTTTGAATATTTGGAATGGTTTTACAAAAGGTCTATATAAAAAGAAAAGACGTTGATTATCAACGTCTTTTCTTTTGCAGTTCTGTACCCGGAGCGGGACTTGAACCCGCACAGCTGCAATAGCCAAAGGATTTTAAGTCCTTCGTGTCTACCATTCCACCATCCGGGCGGCCTGGAGCGAAAAACGGGACTCGAACCCGCGACCCTAACCTTGGCAAGGTTATGCTCTACCAACTGAGCTATTTTCGCATTTGCGAGTGCAAATATAGAACTGTTTTTTGTTTTTTCAAAATAAACGGTGAAATTTTTATCGTGTTATTGTATATGCATCGGTCAAAGAATTGTAAACAACGTTATATCGTTGTAGAAAAAACTTGCGTGTATGTGCTTGTCCGCTCATGGGTGCACCGTTTGCGGAAAAAACGTCGTAGGTGGAGCCGCATTTGTCACACCGGGCGCAAAGTGCATCGGCATCAAAGTGTATTCGTACTTGAGCCGACCGTTCTACCGGGCATGCCATATCGAATGCCAGTATCTGGTTTTCGTTGCCTCCGACCAGTAATATGCCTCCGAATCCGGTAGCTGAGGATATATTATATTGGAAACCTTCGGGTTTCTGGTTGAGGATAAATATTTGAGAGTCGCCCATTCCGTGTACACCGTACCTCACCCACCGGGCAGCATCGATATTGACATATACGTTCGATGTAGGAATGCGGTCATAAATATTTTTGTCGCATCCGGAGAGTATGAATATCAAAAATAGGACAGATAGTATGGCTCTATACATTTTCATGCTTGCAAGATTTCTTCTATTTTTTTGATTTCGTCATCAGTAAATGATAGATGGTTTAGCGTTTCCATATTTTCTTTTAGCTGTTCTACATTCCGGGCACCGATGATGACCGATGTTACAGCTGTATGGTGCAGTACCCATGCCAGGGCCAGTTGTCCTGTGCTTTGGCCTCTTTTTTGTGCAATTTCTTGTAGCCGGGTTACGGTTGTTATGACCTTATCGGTGATTTGTTCCGCTTTGAGAAAACCTTCCGGGCGTTCTGCTCGCGAACCTTTAGGTATTCCGTGCAGATATTTATCGGTAAGCATGCCTTGCGCCAAAGGTGAAAAAGCGACGAATCCGGTTCCGTGGGTTTCCACAGCGTGCAAATGATGTTCTTCTACATTACGTGCGAGCATATTGTATTTGTCCTGGTATACCAGGCAAGGTGTTCCTGCGTTTTTCAGGAAATTAAATGCATACAACAGTTTATCGATGGGATATTTCGACAGACCGATATAGAGGGCCTTGCCTTGCCGTACGATATCGCATAAGGCTTGTAGGGTCTCATCGAGAGGGGTATTGGGGTCGTACCGGTGACTGTAAAATATATCGACATAGTCGGTTTGCAGTCTTTTTAATGTTTGGTCGATACTTGCCATGATGTATTTTCTTGAACCGCCGTCTCCATACGGGCCGTCCCACATCAAATGGCCGGCTTTGCTGGTAATGATTATTTCGTCGCGGTAAGGAGCAAATTCTTTTTTCAGCATGCGGCCGAAGTTCTCTTCTGCACTTCCGGCAGGAGGCCCGTAATTGTTGGCCAAGTCAAAATGAGTGATGCCGTGATCAAATGCGTATTTGACTATTTCCAATCCGTTTTCATAGCAGTCTGTCCCTCCGAAATTATGCCATAATCCGAGAGAAACGGCCGGCAGCCATAGCCCGCTATTGCCGCATTTATTGTAGGACATGGAGCTGTAACGTTGTTCGTTTGCTTTGTATATCATTGCTTCCGGTATTTTTTTAATAAAATCCTGAAATTGAATGTTCCTTTTTTACATAACGGTTGTTTTGGAAATTTGTTATGCACAAGCCCTCTTTTAAACATTGTTTATGTATAATCGTGTTGCAGGGCTTGGCAAGGTCATCTCCCTAACAGATTTTGTTCTGCATTTTCTACTTTATGGAAATTGAAGCCGTCTATAATTTGTTGCATCAGTAGTTGTATGCGGTCGTTGCAAAGATTTCCGATGCTACCTTCATGAGAGTGGTGCACTTCTTTGTCGTGATCGAATTTTCCGGCTTCGATGTCAAGCCCTACTTTCTTGTAAGCATCTCTGAAAGGAACTCCGGACAAGGTAAGTCGGTTTACCTCTTCTACACTGAATATCAGTTTGTATTTGTCGTCATCGAGAATGTGTTGGTTTACGGTGAGATGGGTCATCATCTGTGTAACCATGACCAGACATTCTTTGAGATTGCTGAATGAGGGTAGGAATGCTTCCTTGATTATTTGTAAGTCGCGGAAATATCCGGAAGGAAGATTATTTGATATCAGTGTAATTTCGTATGGTAACGCCTGTATTTTATTACATCTGGCTCGGGTCAGCTCGAATACATCCGGATTCTTTTTGTGAGGCATGATGCTCGACCCGGTAGTATACTCATCAGGCAGTTTTATAAAACCGAAATTTTGGGAATTGAAGAGACAGGCATCGAATGCCAGTTTTGACAGTGTCGCTGCAATGGAGGCCATGGCTGATGCAACAATTCGTTCGGTCTTGCCTCGTCCCATCTGTGCATATACGACATTGTAATCCATCGAGTCAAACCCGAGCAGGCGGGTAGTCATGGTTCTGTTCAGCGGGAATGACGAACCGTATCCGGCTGCCGAGCCTAACGGGTTGCGATTGCATATCCGGTAAGCAGCCTGTAAAACGGTGAGGTCATCGACCAAGCTTTCGGCGTAAGCGCCGAACCATAGTCCGAAAGATGACGGCATGGCAATTTGCAGATGGGTATAGCCGGGCATCAATACGTTTTTATATTTTTCGCTTTGGTCGACTAATATGTTGAATAGCCGGTAACAAAGGGTGACAAGTTCTTTGATTTCGCTACGGGTAAATAATTTCAAGTCGACGAGCACTTGGTCGTTGCGTGAGCGACCGCTATGGATTTTCTTCCCGATATCTCCTAATTTCCGGGTCAGCATGAGTTCGACTTGAGAGTGTACGTCTTCGACTCCATCTTCGATGACGAATTCTCCTTTTTCGGCAATGGCATATATCCGGCGAAGCTCTTCTACCAACCGGTCCAGTTCATCACGAGTCAGCAAGCCGATGCTTTCGAGCATGGTGATATGTGCGATAGAGCCTAAGATATCATAGCGGGCCAGAAATAAGTCCATTTCCCGGTCTTTGCCTACAGTGAATTTTTCTATATCACGGTCTACTTGTACGTTTTTTTCCCAAAGTTTCTGAGCCATAGTTTATATGCGAAAAATAATAAGCAGTATCAATATACTGTGAATAGTGATTGTTTGGTATTTTTTATGCAACGTTTCTTCATTGGTAAGAAATGTTGGACAGTGCTTCAGCCATTTTTTCAAGGCCTTCTTGCAGAGGCTTTGCTATCATTTTATGTATAAACGGATTTAGTTCGGCTTTGACTGTCAATTTCATTTTACTTTCATTGTCCGTAACAGGCAATAACTGTATCCACATGAAAAATGGAACGGGCGAATTTTCTGTACCGAATTTTATGGTTTTGTACGGTTCCCGTTCGATGACAACGACTTTCAAGCTTCCTACCGGTGTGACGGAGAAGCTGCAACTATCAGCGTCGAAAGAAAAATCTTTGACTTTGTCAGCCGGAATTTTGTCTTTGATTTTCTCCAGATTGTTCAAGTCGGAGAGTGTATTAAAAATGGTTTCGACAGGTGCCGGAACCATTTTTACCGTACTTTCGAATTGTGCCATTCGTAATATCTTTTTATTGTTATTTATTAGGATTCCAGATAGAAGGGTCGGTTCTCCATTCGTGTAAAGTTGCCAAGTCTTCCTCTGCGATGTAGTTTGTTTCAAGCGCTACTTCGAGCACAGCATTATAGTTGCTGAGTGTCAACAGTTTTACTTTCGCTTCTTTGAACCGTTCTATGGCAATGGGGAATCCATACGTGAAGATGGCAGCCATACCTATGACTTCACAGCCTGCGTTACGAATAGCCTCTACAGCTTTCAGGCTGCTTCCTCCGGTAGAGATAAGGTCTTCTATAACTACGACTTTTTGTCCCGGGATGAGGTTTCCTTCAATGAGATTTTCCAGCCCGTGGTCTTTGGGTGCCGAACGTACATAGACGTAAGGCAATCCGAGCTCGTCGGCCACAAGGGCACCTTGAGCGATAGCCCCGGTAGCTACTCCGGCAATGGCATCTACTCCTTCAAAGTTTTCCATAATAAGGCGACACAACTCTACTTTGATAAAGGTCCTTAATGTCGGGTATGATAGTGTTCTGCGATTATCGGTATAAATAGGCGATTTCCAGCCGGAAGCCCATGTAAAAGAATTGGAAGGCTGTAGCTTTACAGCGCTTATTTTCAACAGTTTTTCAGCGAGGATTCTTTCTAATGTTTTCATGTTGCTTGTTGTATTTTGTATTGATTTTCTGACCATTTTCGTTATGTTTTCAATTGGGAAACAAAGATACGAAATAAGGGTGGTACACCGAAAATTTATATCTGCTTTTTTCTATTTTTTTATTGTGCCATAGCCAATGTTAACAAGCTAATTTTGATATTTTTAATATTCGACAAGGTATTAGCGCAGGAAAGCAGGGTGGCACCGGTGGTTACGACATCATCGATGAGCAGCAGATGTTTGCCTTCTGCATCCGAAGTGTTTCCTAAAGCGAATATGTTTTGAGTATTTTCCCATCGTTTGTAGATACCTTTATTGGTTTGGGTTTCGCTTGTTCCGCATCTGTGGATGAGGTACCGGTCGATATCTTTTCCGGTGAAATCGGAGATGCCCATGGCAATCCATTCACTTTGATTGTATCCTCTTTTTTTGTGCCGTTTCGGATGGAGTGGGACGGGAACCAGTAAATCTATATCTGTAAAGAATTCTGCTCCGAGTTCCCGGGCATATATCTCACCCAGATAACGGGCACATTCTTTTTCTCCCCGATACTTGATTTGGTGTATCAGATGACGGTAGTCTCCATGGTGGGTGAAATAGAAAAATGCGACGGCTTTTTCTATCTGGACTTTGCCTCGGAAGAGGTGCTCCATGATATTGTCTTCGCTGTGGGAATGGAATTGTGTGCGGGGAATGTTTTGGATGCAATACATACATAGATGCTTCTCGTGGCTTTGCAGAGCACGGCCGCAAACCAGACAGATGCGGGGATAAAACAAATCGACCAGATAACTTATATGTTGCTTGAGAGAGGACATGTTTTTATCGGATAGTTTTCAGGCAAAGATTTATGTATTCGGGCTCGAATCCTCGGGATGCTGCAAAGCGGAACAGTTTTGCCTTTACATTTTCCGGAGTATCGTCTTTTATACTTTTTCTTTTGGATAGTATCGTTTCCTGCAATGTTTCCAGGTATTTTTCTTCATCTATGCAGTTTATGGCGTTGTTGATGCTTTGAGAGGGGATGCCCTTTTGCCGGAGAGCATATATAATTTTCACTTTTCCCCATTTATTGAATCGGAATTTGTCATTGACAAAACTTTTGCAATAACGTTCCTCGTCAATAAATTTTCCTTGTATCAGTTTTTCGATAATTTCTTTTGAGTCATTTGGGGCGATTCCCCAACGTAAAAGTTTTTCACGGATATCGAAGATACATTGTTCTCCGGCAGAGCAGAGGGCTGCCGCACGGTGTAAAGCTTCTTCGGGTGATAATTGTTTCTGCATGATTGCTTGGTTTTATGGAAGGATGGCGGAGACGATGCGGTCTCTTTGTTGCATGTCTTTGAGTAATTCTATGTTACGGTATCCCAGACCGGCCAGCAAATTTACGGTTTCGTTCCCTAGATTGGCATTTATCTCGAAATATAAATTTCCTCCAGGCTTTACTGTGTCAAGGGCAGTTGTCCCGATTTTCCGGTAAAACAATAGCGGGTCGTTATCGGGGACGAACAGAGCTTGATACGGCTCGTATTTAAGCACATTATCTTTCATTTCGTTTTTTTCGCACTCCCTCACATAGGGCGGATTGCTTACCCATATGTCGTATTTCCCATATTCGTCCGGAGAGGGAGAATATTCAAGAATGTTTACCTGTCTGAATTTTATGGGAGCGTTTGAAGACAATGCATTTTCTTGTGCTATTTTTAGGGCATTTGTCGAGATATCCCACCCTTCTGTTTTTATTCCGGGCATGTTCAAGGCCAGAGCGATGGCCAGACATCCGCTTCCGGTACCTATATCGACGAGCCGGCCGATGTCGTTTTTATGCCGTTTGATGATCAGGTCGGCCAGTTCTTCTGTTTCAGGTCGGGGAATCAGGGCTCCTGGAGCCGTTTTGAGCCGTAGTCCGTAGAACCAGGTTTCGCCTAATATATATTGTATAGGTTCATATTTTTGCAATCTTTTTACGATTGCAATGATTTGTTGATGCTGGGTTGGCGATAAAGTTTTATTTTTGCATAAAATAAAATCGACGGTAGAGTACCGGCATACTTTTTCAAAGATAAGTCTTATGAAGCTGCCTATCTCTTCCGGTGGATATAATCCTTTTAAGGACTCTTTTATGTGTCGTATAGTGTCTTGCATATGAGTACTTTGATGCAAAGATAATATAAAATTATGTTATGGCTAATCTGAAAAAGACTGATGAGTTGTATATGCGCCGCTGTTTGCAGCTTGCATCGTTGGGACAGGGGCATGTATCTCCCAATCCGATGGTAGGAGCCGTTATCGTGTGCGACGGTAAGATTATAGGGGAGGGCTATCATCGCAAATGCGGTGAAGCTCATGCAGAGGTGAATGCGGTGAATTCTGTCCGGGACCGTTCTTTATTGAAGCGGTCTACGATATATGTTTCTTTGGAGCCTTGTTCTCATTATGGCAAGACGCCTCCATGCAGCCGGTTGATTATAGACAGCGGAATACCGCATGTGGTGATAGGCTGCCTCGACCCTTTCCCGGAGGTCTCGGGGCGTGGAGCGGATATGCTGCGCCGTGCCGGTCTCGATGTGAGAGTGGGAGTATTGGAGAAAGAATGTCTTGAATTGAACAAATGCTTTATAACCGTACAGACGAAAAAAAGGCCCTATATTATATTGAAATGGGCACAAAGTGCGGATGGGTATATTGATTGCTTGCGGGATAAGAGTGAAAAAGCCTGTGTGATATCCGATGCAGTGACATCTGCTTTGGTGCACCGTATGCGGTCATTATATGATGCCATATTGGTGGGACGTAAGACTGCGGAGATGGACAATCCTTCCTTGACGGTGCGTTATTGGACCGGAGATAACCCGTTACGTGTGGTTATCGATAAAGACTTGTCGTTGCCCCGTAATCTGAGACTTTTTACCGATGGGATAAAGACTTTGGTATTTACCTCCGGGAAGCATGTTCCGGAAGGAGAGGTAGAATATATAACAATCGATTTTTCAAAACCGGTGGTTCCGGCAATATTACAGTGCTTGTATGAAAAAAAGATTCAGTCTTTGATTGTAGAAGGAGGGCGTTATACATTGCAGAGTTTTATCGATTCGGAGTATTGGGACGAGGCTCACATAGAAATAGGTAAACAAGTGTTAAAAGCGGGTATCCCCTCTCCGGTCATATCCGGCACAAAAGTTGCCTTTGAGAAACATGGAAATTCGGAGATTATAAAGGTCATCAATCGATGAAAATGTATTTTTTGTCGTTTGATTGTTGTTTTCTGACGATATTTATAATTGTGAATAGTTGGCGTTTGCTACATTTGGAAAAATGTATAAGGGTTAAAATTCTCATTAATTTATCACTAAATTATTATAATAATATGCTATCCTCTCGCATAAAGTAAAAATTGTTTCTATTTTTGCAGCTAAAACTGTAATCAAGAAAAGTCATTCATAATGAAATTGCAAAAAGTAAGTATATATCTGTTCTCCTTTTTTATCCTTTTGATGGGGATAGGTTGTAATAGCGACGAGGAGTCGGAGCCTTATACCGTATCCGGAAATACATTGGTAAAATCTTTTTCATTAAGCAATAAATCGGGTTCGGATGTTCCTTATTCAAGCTGTTTCTTTACTATAGATGCAGTGAACGGATACATTTTTAATGCCGATTCCCTTCCTTATAAGTCCGATATATCATCTTTGGTGGCTAATATCACATTTTCATCTGCTTCGGCAGTGGAGATTGCCTATACCAAGCAGGACGAAGAAAATGTTACGACAGTAGACTATCTGACAAACAGTACCGATTCGTTGGATTTCTCCGGAAAACCGTGGACCGATACCGATAAGAAAGCTTCTGTAAAAATGACGGTAACCGCTCCCAACGGGAATAAACAGATATATTATATTGATGTGCGTGTGCACCAGATCGTGGCCGATTCGTTACAGTGGAAAGAGCTGACAAAAACTGAGTTACCTTCTGCCCTCGCGAGTCCGACTGTACAAAAGACTGTATTATATAAAGAGACTTTGTTCTGTTTTACGGGAGATGGGAGTAGTTATTCACTGGCTACCAGTCAGAGACCTTCAGAGATAGCACTTTGGAACAAAGAGGTGATAACTCCCGGATTTGTCCTGAATGTAGGTTCGATACAATCGGCTCCAGACTATTTATATGCCCTGAGCGATGCGGGAGAGCTTTACCGTTCAGCCGACGGAAAGTCTTGGGAGAGTGTAGCCATAGATAAACCGTTCTATTCATTGATTGGCGTATGGACCGATTCCGAAGAAGCACCGGCAGATATCCGATTGTTGGGTGTGATAAAGGATGGTGATACTTATAAGCATGATTGTTATCCTCGTCCCGAGGGTTATGCGCCACGGACGATAGAAAATGATTTTCCCGTATCAGGTTACAGTAATATGATTGTAATATACGATGGGGGTGATTACGGATTGCCTCAGACTGCATTTGTCGGGGGGCGTTTGGCTGACGGTTCGTTGACAGCAGCTGTTTGGGGGTATGATGGAGAGGCTGATGGTTGGGCAAAGTTGGGCATGAAGTCTCTGATTACTCCGAGAGAAGGAGCCATGTTCTTCCCCTATTGCACATATACGTACGATTCGTCTACGGGGGTTCGTACCGAATGGCCTACTTTCTTTGTCGTAGGAGGTTCGGATGGGTATGATTGCCTCAAAGATATGTATACGACCAGTAATCCGGCGCAATATTGGGATAAGGTAAAAGATGGGTCGGTATTGGCTTTGCCCGAAGCATTCCCGGCTACGTCGTTTGCGTCGGTGGTCGTGTTTAAGGAAAATGTGATAACAAAGAGTAGTTTGGCAGGCTGGAATTTCTTGAAGGTTGCCGAATTGCCTCGATATATGAAATCGGCCGACGGATTGACCGACGGGCTGGTACCCTATATCTATATGTTCGGTGGAAAAGATTCCGGTGGGAACCTCGAACAGCAGATGTGGAGAGGGGTAATAAATCGGTTGACATTTGCTCCCATACCCTAAAGTGGGAAAATAATGGAGCATAAAGATAATTTTCAGTTGCCGTATTCGTTTTTCTTATAAAGAGATATCATTATGAGAAAGAGGATAGGACTCATACTGGGAATTATGATGGGGCTGATACTTACAGCTACCGCTCAAGATTATAAATATGAAGCGGGTGGTGGCTTAGGTATAGGATTTTATATGGGAGATGCCAATCAGAGCGCATTGTTCCATAAGCCCGGGGCTGCATTCGCTGCATTGTTGCGCCGGACCATAAATTATCGCTGGGCCATAAAATTTGACTTGGCGACAGCGCATATCAAGGGTGATACGCGTGATTTTGATACTCGTTTTCCGGGTGGAGATTTTAATTTTAGCCGGCAACTCATCGATTTGGGAGCTCAGGCTGAATTTAATTTTTTCCATTATGGAATAGGGTATTCGTATTTGGGGACAAAACGTTTTTCTCCCTATCTTTTATTAGGGATAGGATTTACGTGGGTGCCTAAAAAAGACGATGGGTATTTTAATGTAAACATACCTTTGGGGTTCGGGCTTAAATATAAAGTCGCTCCCCGCTGGAATATTGGTTTGGAGTTTTCGGTGCGGAAAACGTTGGGAGATAAATTGGACGGATGGCGGTTGTCCGATCCGGTAGGTATCGATAGTTCTGCATTTAAAAATACCGACTGGTATTCATTGACCATGTTTTCGGTTACGTATGATTTCGGACGGAAACGTGCAATTTGTAATAATGATATGTAATAAACAACCTGTTGACTATGTCATTTAAGGAACAGATAGATAGAACCCGTTTGCCCCGCCATGTCGCCATCATTATGGATGGCAACGGTCGTTGGGCGAAGGAGAGGAACAAGGAACGTACTTACGGGCATCAGTATGGTGCCGAGGCTGTACGTATGGTGACCGAGGCCTCTGTAGAAATAGGGATTGAATATCTGACATTGTATGCTTTTTCTACTGAAAACTGGAAGCGTCCCGATGAGGAAGTGGATGCTTTGATGGCATTGATGGTGATGTCGATAGAGAATGAAACGCCTACACTGATGGAGAATAATGTACGGTTGCAGGCTATCGGTGATTTATCTCGTATGCCGTCGGACGTTAAGGCCAAATTGGATCAGTGCATACAAGTTACCTCCGGAAATACAGGCCTCACGCTGGTACTTGCGTTAAGCTATTCTACCAAATGGGAAATGGTCGAGGCGGTAAAAAATATGGCACAGGAGGTTATGGACGGTAAATTGAATATAAAGGATATAAATGATAATACAATAGATAGTCATTTGGCAACAGCGATGATGCCTGACCCCGATTTGTTGATACGGACGGGAGGAGAGATGCGTATCAGTAATTTCTTGATGTGGCAGCTTGCTTATGCCGAGCTTTATTTTACGCCTGAATATTGGCCGGATTTCGGGAAAGAAAATTTTTATAAAGCCATTTGTGACTATCAAAACCGGGAAAGACGTTTCGGTAAAATCAGTGAACAACTATGAGAATTAGAGAAAAATCAATGCAACACAATATGCGTAAATACCTTTTATTATTGTTGGCTATGTTCTTCCCGGTCGTTCAGACCGCATTTTCGCAGACATCGACAGAATCTAAAACCGATACGATATATAATCCTACCATACATTATACCGCTACACCCAAGAAATATGAGATTGCCGGTATAACGGTATCGGGGGTAAAAAATTATGAAGATTATGTCTTGATAGGCTTTTCGGGGCTTACTGTGGGGGAAACGATGGAAATTCCGGGAGATGATATTACCCGGGCTGTAAAGCGTTTCTGGAAACAGGGGTTGTTTTCGGATGTAGCTATTGAGGTTACCAAGATATATGGCGATAAAGCGTGGTTGAATATCAGCCTGAAAGAGCGTCCCCGTATTTCGCAAATCAATTATAACGGAATAAAGAAATCGGAGCGGGAAGATCTTGAGCTTAAGTTGGGATTGGTAAAGGGAAATCAGATTACGCCCAACCTGATAGACCGTGCAAAATTGTTGATAAAGAAACACTTCGAAGAGAAAGGTTTCAATAATGTCGATGTGCAGATTTTGCAGAAAGATGACTTGTCTCATGAAAATCAAGTGATTGTCGATATCAATATCGATAAGAAAGAAAAAATTAAAGTTCATAAAATATATATTGATGGAAATCAGGTCTTGACTGATAAGAAATTGCAGCGGGTAATGAAGAAAACGAACGAAAAAGGTCGTTTGGTAAATCTCTTTAGAACCAAGAAATTTGTGAATGAAAACTTCAAAGCCGATTTGGACCTTATTATCGATAAATATAATGAACTGGGATATCGTGATGCTGTTATCGTAAAAGAC
This sequence comes from Coprobacter secundus, assembly GCA_000803105.1. GTDB lineage: Bacteria > Bacteroidota > Bacteroidia > Bacteroidales > Coprobacteraceae > Coprobacter > Coprobacter secundus. Next base: position 332,132 of record JTDA01000001.1, on the reverse strand, counting down.
AGTGTAGCAAAATATGACGACAAGAAAGTCGATGTATTTATTACTGTGGATGAAGGGAAGAAATATTATATCCGGGATATTCGTTGGTTGGGAAATACGTTGTATCCATCAGAATATCTGAGCGCCATCCTGCGCATGAAACCGGGTGATGTATATAACCAAAAGTTGTTGAGAGAACGTACACAGGACGATGAAGACGCTGTTGCCAACCTGTATATGGATAACGGGTATCTGTTCTTCCAGCTCGACCCGATAGAAGTAAATGTAGAAAATGATTCTATCGATTTGGAACTGCGCATTTATGAAGGAGAACAAGCCAGAATCAATAAAGTCATTATTAAAGGTAATGACCGTTTGTATGAGCATGTGGTTCGTCGTGAGTTGCGTACTAAGCCGGGTGAATTGTTCAGTAAATCGGACCTTATGCGTTCGGCCCGTGAAATTGCACAAACCGGACATTTTGACCCGGAAACAATGGATATACGCCCTGAACCGAATCCCGAGAATGGAACGGTAGACCTGGTGTATGGCTTGCAATCGAAAGCTAATGACCAGATAGAGTTTTCTGCCGGTTGGGGTCAGACCGGTATTATCGGTAAGTTGAGTTTGAAGTTTACAAACTTTTCGGTTAAGAACTTCCTGAATCCGAAATCATACAAGGGCATTATTCCTCAGGGAGACGGGCAGACATTGACCATCAGTGCACAGACCAATGCCAAATATTTCCAGTCATACAGTCTCTCGTTCTTTGACCCGTGGTTTGGCGGTAAGCGTCCGAATTCCTTCTCCGTGTCGGCTTATTACAGCCGCCAGACCGATATAAGTTCTAATTATTGGAATAATAACTATCTTGACCCATACGGTTTGGGGTATTATAATCCCAGTATATATGGCAGTAGCTATGGCAACTATGATTACAGCTATGCTGTAGACCCGAGCAAATCATTGCAGATGTTGGGAGTCTCTGTCGGATTCGGTAAACGATTGAGTTGGCCCGACGACTACTTTAACTTTACGGTAGACCTGAATTATCAGCTATATATGTTGAAAGACTGGCAGTATCTGTATTTCTTGCAAAACGGACATTCTCACAGTATATCATTGGGATTGACCCTTAGCCGTAACTCAATCGATAACCCTATCTATACTCGGCGAGGTTCCCAGTTCTCTCTGTCGGTACAGCTTACCCCCCCCTATTCTTTGTTCAATAAGGTAGACTATAAGAACCTCGATACCAGTACCGAGCAGGGACGTGAGAAAATGTACAAGTGGATAGAATATCATAAGTGGAAGTTTAAAGCCAAGACATATACTCCGCTTACTCCGGTAGAAAACCAGCATACACTGGTGTTGATGACGCGTGCCGAATTTGGTATTCTGGGTTCTTATAATAAATATAAAAAATCTCCTTTCGAGACCTATTATATGGGAGGTGACGGTATGTCGGGATACAGTAGCAACTATGCTACCGAAACTATCGGATTGAGAGGATATGAGAACGGTTCGTTGACTCCGTGGGGGTATGATGCGTATGCTTATACTCGTATGGGTATCGAGCTGCACTTCCCTATATTGTTGCAGCCATCGTCTACGATATATGCTCTGACATTTGCAGAGGCCGGTAATGCGTGGGTGGATGTGAAAGACTTTAACCCGTTCCAGTTGAAGCGTTCGGCAGGAGTCGGTGTACGTATATTCTTACCGATGATAGGTATGATGGGTATCGACTGGGCGTATGGTTTCGATAAAGTATTTAACAAACGAGGTGGCAGTCAGATACACTTTATCCTTGGACAAGAGTTCTAAACCGAAATCGATTTATTCCTGAAAATAAACCAATGGCGATGAAAACAGTCTAATACTGTACATTGTTATTATTATTCACGAATTAAAAACAGAATAGTTATGAAGAAAGCGATTATGATCTTGGCTGTGTTCTGCTCATTGGCGGTGACAGGTAGCGCTCAAAAGTTTGCATTGATCGATATGGAATATATATTGAAGAGTATACCGGCTTATGAAATGGCAAATGAGCAATTGAAGCAGGTGTCGACCCGTTGGCAACGGGAAATAGAGACAAAAGCGAAAGAGGCTGAAACATTGTTCAATAACTATAAGTCTGAGCAGGTTTATCTCTCCAAAGAACAGCAGTCGAAGAAGGAAGAAGAGGTCGTGGCCAAAGAAAAAGAAGTGGCCGAGCTACGTCGGAAATATTTCGGGCCGGAGGGCGAGTTGTATAAGAAAAGAGAAAGCCTGATGCAACCGATACAAGATGATATATACAATGCTGTAAAAAAGATTTCTGAAGAGAAAGGATACCAGATGGTTATTGACAGGGCTTCGGATGCCAGTATAATATTTGCCTCTCCGAGAATCGATATTAGTAATGAAGTGCTTACAAAATTAGGATATTCAAAATAAATGCTTATTTTTGTGACATTAATTGATAAACTGGAAAAATAAGAAAATTAAAATTGATATTATGTTTAAAAAATTAGTTATTGTTTTATTGTGTGCAATGCCATTGAGTGTATTTGCACAGTACAAATTCGGAACCATAAATACTCAAGAAGTATTTGCTTTAATGCCTGAAAAAGCCACAGCAGAAAAGACATTGCAGGATTTGGCAAAGAAATATGAAGATGAATTTGTGAAAATGCGCGAAGAATTTAATAAAAAATACAAAGAATTTATGGCGCAGGATTCTCTTCCTGAAAATATAAAGGCTCGTCGTATGCAAGAAGTACAAGAATTGCAGCAACGGATTCAGAATTTTCAGGAAGTAGCTCAAGGTGATATTGAAAAACAGCAGCAACAGCTTTTTGCTCCAATCGAAAAGAAGCTGACTGATGCTATCAAGTCGGTAGGTACAGAACAGAAATTTACTTATATTTTCGATTTGGCTTCTCCGATGCCTGTTATATTGTATCACGGAGCACCCAGTGAAGATGTGACGGCAGCCGTCAAGACAAAATTGGGGTTGAAGTAAAAATAGAATAAGAACTCTATATGACGGATGAAGGATGATAATCGATATTTATCATCCTTTTCTGTTTACGGATATAAAATTATATATTATCAATGGATTTGTTACCTGGGATACATGGGCCGATAGGGGTGTTTGACTCCGGCTATGGTGGGCTCACGATTCTTGACGAAATTCGTCGGGCAATGCCTCAGTACGATTATATCTATTTGGGAGATAATGCCCGTGCTCCCTATGGTACACGCTCGTTCGAGATTGTATATAAATTTACGTTAGAAGCAGTTGTTCGCTTATTTGAAGAAGGGTGTCCATTGGTAATTCTTGCTTGTAATACGGCTTCGGCAAAAGCTTTGCGGTCTATACAGCAGAATGACTTACCGGTATTGGCCTTTGACAGGAGAGTCTTGGGAGTTATCCGCCCTACCGTGGAAGTAATCGGGGATATGACAAAGACCCGTAAAATAGGCGTTTTGGGGACGTTGGGGACAATACAATCTGAGTCATACCCATTGGAAATAAAAAAACTGTATCCCGATATAGAAGTATATAGCGAGCCTTGCCCTATGTGGGTCCCTTTGATAGAGAATAACGAACATAATTCGCCCGGAGCAGATTATTTTGTGAAGCTTTATATCGACCGGTTGATGAACCGGTGTTCTCAAATTGATACTGTTATTCTGGGATGTACCCACTATCCGATATTATTGGAGAAAATAAAGAAATATCTGCCGTTGGGAGTACAGGCTGTGGCACAGGGAGAATGGGTTGCCCGCAGTTTGTCAGATTATTTTAAGAGGCATCCTGAGATGGACGAGCGCTGTACGAAACAAGGAACATGCCGTTTCTATACGACGGAATCGGAAGCAAAATTTATAGATGCAGCTTCATTGTTTTTACATGAAAAGCTCGATGTAAGACATATAACATTGGGGTAAATTAATTTGAATAGAAGAATATGGAAGAATTGATACGCATAAACAAATATATCAGTGAGACCGGTTTTTGCTCTCGCCGGGAGGCAGATAAGTTGATTGCAGACGAGCGGGTGACGGTAAATGGAATAAGGGCGGAAATGGGCACGAAAGTCGCTCGTACCGATAAGGTCAAAATAGACGGGCAGATTATCCGCTTGCCGGAAAAGGTCAACGTAGAAGATGAAGAGGTTCTGTTACATAAGAAAAAAGCCAAACTCAACCGTTCGCAGCGGGAACCTGTCGATTACTTGTCGAGGAGTTCTCTACGTGGAACTCGGGGAGGCATCAGAAATATGAGGAGGCATAGGGTTAAGGATGATAACGATGAAGCATCGAAAACCTGTTTATCTGGTAAAAAAAGACAAACAGGATATAAGGGTTCCTCAAAAAAAGGAGGTAAGGACCGTAAGTAATCCTTTATATAACGGAATTTTTGAGGATAGCAAGTGAAGAAAAAGCGGCGCGGAAAATGTGGTTTTGCACCGCTTTTTTGATTTTGGATTATTGAAGGTTGTATTTGGACGATTTGGGGTTCTTTTGTAACCATATAATCTGTATTTTTGGCAAGATATTTCTTTAAATCGGTAGACATGAAGACCATTAAATTATTTATTTTTTTTATTTTAATCACGTTTACGTCTCAAGCTGTACGGAGGGATGTTCTGATAAATGATAATTGGATGTTTCGTTTTGCACATCAGGTATCTCATAAATCGGAGCGTCGAGTGGATTTGCCTCATACATGGAATGCAAAAGATGCTTTGGCGGGGATTCCCGATTATTATCGGGGGACAGCAAATTATACACGTGTGCTGAAAATCCCTGAAGGATGGAAAGGCAAACGGCTTTTTTTGCGATTCGAAGGGGCTAATACGGTGACTGACGTATTTATCAATCAGCGGCATATCGGGGAACATCGGGGAGGATATGGAGCTTTTGTATTTGAAATAACCGATTGGATAGAATATGGTAAGGACAATCAGTTGCAGGTGAGTGTAAGTAATGCTTTGCATCTTGATGTCATGCCTTTGGTCGGTGATTTTAATTTTTATGGAGGAATATATCGGGATGTACATTTGTTGGTGACGGAGGAGACTTGCATATCGCCTTTGGATTATGCTTCTCCGGGAGTATATCTGATACAAGAGAGTGTATCTCCCCAAAGGGCCGATGTCAAGGCCCGGATAGCGGTCTCGGGATTGGCTGTGGATAATGTAAACTTGAATGTACGGGTTTACGATGGGGAAAAGGTGGTAAAGGAAGCGGTACAACCGGTCGAAGTCAAACCTTCAAAAGTGATGTATGTCGATGTTCCGATAACAATAGGTACTCCGCATTTATGGAATGGTAGACAAGATCCGTTTATGTATCGGGTTGAAGTTACCTTGTCGAAGGGCGATAGAATATTAGATAAAGTGGAGCAGCCTTTGGGGGTACGCTTTTTTGAATTAGATGCAGACAGGGGGTTCTCGTTGAACGGCCAGCCATTGCGGTTGCATGGTGTATGCCGTCATCAGGATAGAATCGAAGTGGGAAATGCCTTGCGTCCCGAACATCATATCGAAGATGCTGCGCTGATTGCCGAAGTCGGGGCCAATGCCATACGTCTGGCGCATTATCCTCAGGCGACTATGATATATGATTTGATGGATAAGTATGGGCTGGTCGTGTGGGCCGAAATACCGTTTGTCGGACCGGGAGGCTATCAAGACCAAGGATTTGTAAATACTTCGTTTTTTCGTCAGAATGGGAAGGAACAGCTTATCGAGCTTATCCGCCAGCATTACAACCACCCCTCTATCTGTTTTTGGGGATTGTTCAATGAGTTGAAAACTCCGGCAGATAACCCGTTGGAATATGTGCGGGAGCTGAATGAACTGGCACATAAGGAAGACCCTACACGAATCATAACTTCTGCATCCAATTTGAACGATGATAATGAATTGAACAGAGTTACCGATGCCATTTGTTGGAATAAGTACTTCGGCTGGTACGGAGGTAATCCGGATGACCTTGGAGCATGGGCTGACAAGGTTCATGCTGCATATCCTCAACTGAAAATCGGCATTAGCGAGTACGGGGCCGGAGCAAGCATTTATCACCAGCAGGATTCTTTGAAGAAAGTAGTCCCTACCGGCTGGTGGCATCCGGAGAATTGGCAGACGTATTATCATATGAAGAGCTGGGGACAAATCAGTGAACGGCCATTTATCTGGGGCTCTTTTATCTGGGCATTTTTCGATTTCGGAGCCGCGCACAGGACAGAAGGAGACCGCCCTGGTATAAATGATAAGGGACTGGTTACTTTTGACCGGAAAGTGAAGAAAGATGCTTTTTATTATTATAAGGCAAACTGGGATAAAGACAATAAATTTGTATATATTGCCGAACGGCGTTGTAAAAACAGAGTGAACCCTCAGGTTGATATTATGGTGTTTACCAATTTGCCGGAAGCTTCCTTATGGGTAAACGGGCAATATATGGGAAAGGCCAAGGCAGATAAATGGGCTACTGTGCGTTGGGAGAATATGAGCCTGATACCCGGGGCGAATCGTATAGAGGTAAAATCTGTAGATAAAAAGAAAGAGTATTCTGATACTGTAGAATGGATATTACAATAAAATTATAGATAGAAATATGAAGATAGTGAGAAGCTTATTATTGGAGTTATCGGTTTGAAATGGATGAGTGGCCTGTATCTATTTGATATCTGTAAAATAAGGCTTTCGGGACAGGCAAAAATAAAATCATCCGATGAAAATGGTTTCGAATTGATTATGCCGCGAGGAGGAACTGCCGAAATATCCCGAAAGTAGGGAAAGCATCGGTTAGTTATGGTTGCCCGATTTTAAATTTTGAATAAGAGTGTCCAACTCTTTGGCCATCGCAATCCGGTCGAATGAATAGGTCCTATCGTTTTCCTGTACATAATAAAGCAAAGCCTGAGCTTTTTCCATTTGATGCAAATCATGGTTGATACGTGTGTCATTTAGCATGATTTTTACCAATAGTTCAAGTAATTGCCAGTCAGGTACGAGTTCTGTCAATTCGTCTTCAGGCAAATTTATAATGGAATTTAAATTTAGCCGAAAAGCCTTGTAGCAATCGTCTGCAGCAGTATCGATGTCAGGTTCATTCGTCTCTTTTTTTCTTAATAGACGGGCTATTTTTTTAGTAAGCTCTTCGATTTGAGCTAATAAAAAGTCTTGTTTTATCATTTTTATCCTATTGTTTTGTATCTGAAGCTCTGCACTGCTTTAGAATCGGTTAAATTGTCCGATAAAGAAATCTGCTCAGGTCTCCTTTGTACTTCTTTTCGGACTGTTTTCCTATTTTCGTTTATCAAATAGCTTGCTATTATCTTCATGAAAACGAAAAAAAATATCCACAAAAGAAATTCTCAAAGCTGACCCAAGCAAAATTTAAACAGGTTCTTAATTGATATGAAAAAACTATTTATACCATTCGGAATACATCAGATAATTTTTAGCAATTTTCTGATTGATTTCCTTTGATTGTACCGGGTCTACCATTTTTATGAATTTGGCAGGAGCTCCGGCCCATAAACTACCGGGCTCGATAACTGTTTTGCTTAATACTACTGAGCCGGCAGCCACGATAGCTCCCTCGCCGACAATGGCATCGTCGAGAATGACAGCTCCCATGCCGACAAGTGCCCCGTCTTTGATGGTAGCCCCATGTACTGTGACATTGTGCCCGATAGAAACATCATCACCGATTTCGATGGTCGATTTTTGATATAAGGTATGTAAAACAGAGCCGTCCTGTATATTTACTCGGTTGCCGATACGGATAGAATTTACATCACCCCTCAATACTGTGTTGAACCAGATACTGCAATCATCCCCCATGACAATATCGCCTATCAATGTAGCATTATCGGCAAGGAAACAGTTTTTGCCGATAATAGGTGTGAATCCTCGAACTGATTTTATTAGTGCCATATTTTTTCGAATATTAAATTTATAAAGCCTCTGTCGCTTTTCTTAACCACTCTTTTTCTGCACCCACTAATTGGGGACTTAATTTTTCGTACACGGTTTTATGATAATTATTGAGCCACTCTTTCTCATCGGCAGTGAGCAATGTTATATCAATTGCTTTTTTGTCGATAGGGAAAAATGTCAAAGTTTCGAATGCGTTGAAGTCTCCGAAATCCGTTGTACTGTGGTGTACTGTCAATATCAAGTTTTCGGTGCGGATACCGTATTCTCCGGCAATGTAGACGCCCGGTTCGTTGGACGTGACCATACCGGGAGTCAGAGGAGTTGGATTTTCTTCGAGACGGATATTTTGAGGCCCTTCATGTACATTCAGGAAATGACCGATGCCGTGGCCTGTCCCGTGTAAATAATTTAATCCGTAATTCCATAAGAAATGGCGGGCGAAGGCATCGATTTGTGCACCTCTTGTCCCTTGGGGGAAAATAGAGGTTGCAATAGCAATATGCCCTTTTAGGACAAGGGTAAAGTCTCGTTTTTGACGGTCACTCAGTGGCCCTAAAGCGACGGTGCGAGTTATATCTGTCGTCCCGTCAAGATATTGAGCTCCGGAGTCGATTAGTAAAAATCCTTCATTTTTGATAGTTACATTGCTTTCGGGCGTAGCACTATAATGGACTATGGCACCGTGAGCTCCATATCCGGCTATCGTGGAAAAACTTTCACCTACATATAAGTCTTGCTGTGAACGGAATTCGCGAAGCTTTTCTGCAATGGTGATTTCCGAAACATGGCCTGTCGGAACATTTTGCTCAAGCCAGTAAAAGAATTTTACCAAAGCCACTCCGTCCCGTATCATGGCTGCTCTGAATCCGGCAATTTCTGTTTCATTCTTTATACTTTTAGGCATGGCTACCGGAGTCTTTCCGAACACTATGGCATTTTGTTGAGAAATAGCGTTTACCAAGCTATAATTTATTTTTGCCGGGTCAATGTATAACTTTACACCTTCAGGCAAAGCTTGTAAATAATCATGAATCTTATCGTAACCGGCGATTTTGATTTTGTTACTTTTTAGATATTCGGCAGTTTCAGTATTTATTTTTTTTGCGTTGATAAATAATACGCGCTCTTGTTCCGATAAAAATGCATAGCATATGGCTACTGGGTTACATTCTACATCAGTTCCTCGAATATTCAGTATCCATGCAATTTCATCCAAAGCCGATAACAATAAAGAGTTTGCCCCATATTTCGATATATTTTCTAATATAGAGTCTATTTTGCTCTCAGTAGATTCACCACTGTATTTTTCCGGATATGCAAATATCGGATCAGAAGGTATTTGAGGGCGGTTGTGCCAAATAGAATCGAACGGGTCAAAATTTGTCACGAAGGAAATTGTCTTGGTCTTGAAGAATTTTTTCATTTCCAAAGCATCCGAATAAGAAAACATCGCTCCGTCTATAGCGACTGTCGAGCCGGGAGACAGGACTTCGGCAAGCCATTCCTGAATAGAGGGTGTCTCGGCAAGCCCTTGTTTGAATAAAACGAAGTCACTTCCTTTGAGTTGTAACTCTGCTTGTAGGAAATACCGGGAATCGGTCCATAGTCCAGCTTTATCGACCGTGACAACGGCAGTCCCTGCTGAGCCTGTAAATCCGGATATCCAGCCCCTGGCTTTCCAGTAGGCAGCACTATACTCACTTTGATGAGGATCGGTTCCGGGAATGATAAAAGCATCTATTCTGTTTTCTTTCATGATTTGGCGGAGAGCTTTTACCTGGGCTAAACTATCTTTATCCATAATTTTGCTTTTTTAGAATTATTGTGTGTACACACAAAGGTAAAACTTAATCCGGTGAAAAGAAATAATCGGAGATATAAATCGATTAAAAAAAGTATTGATAAGTACTGTGAAATAACTGGAAATGAAGCTTATGTATAATGGATAAATTTGATTGAAACTGTAAAAAAGTGAAAAAAACGAGGAAAACAGAGAAAATAAAGCCGAAAGGTTTGTTTATCAAGAAACAATGTGTAATTTTGCACCGCATTTTGTACGAGAAATCTTTTTAATTATTAAAAATATGATAGTAGTTCCAGTAAAAGAAGGCGAAAACATTGAAAAAGCTTTGAAGAAATTCAAAAGAAAATTTGAGAAAACAGGTGTTATTAAAGAACTTAGAAATCGTCAGGCTTTTGAAAAGCCTTCTGTAGTAAATCGCAAAAAAGTAATGCGAGCTATTTACATACAGAAATTGCAACAGACAGAAGAGTAAAAAACACCGCTTTGAAGTTGGTGGATTGAATTCTTTTTTCTAAATTCGTAGCGTTAGTAAAGCAACGCTCTTTATGTTGATTGAATCATTTTTAGGATATATTCGGTATGAGAAGAAATATTCTTCTCATACCGTTCTGTCTTATAAAAATGATTTATTTCAGTTTAGAGACTTTGTAACAAAAGAAATCGGAGAGTTTGCTCCCGAAAAAATCGACCGGGATATCGTAAGAAACTGGGTGGTTGTTTTGGTTGAGAGCGGGGAAGCCCCTCGTACGGTAAGCAGGAAGATTTCAGCTTTACGTTCGTTCTTTAAATATTTGGTCATACAAAAGGAGATAACAGATACTCCGATACGGAATATTCAGCTTCCTAAAATACGGAAAAGGCTTCCGTCTTTCGTAAAGCAGGGGGAAATGGACCTGTTGCTTGACGAGGTGGATTTCGGTTCGGGATTTAGGGCCGTACGCGATAAACTTATCATAACCATGTTTTACTCTACCGGAATTCGCCGGGCAGAGTTGATAGGGTTGAGAGATGTCGATGTCGACTTGATGGCTTCGACCATAAAAGTGACAGGAAAGCGTAATAAGCAACGAATTATTCCTTTTGGAAAAGAGTTACGAACGATGATAGAAGAGTATCGAGCCATCCGAGCTAAAGAAATAGGAGGGGGATATCCGTATTTCTTTATAAAAGAAGATGGTGAGGCCCTTTATCCTCAATTAGTATATCGTGTGGTGACACATTATCTTGAGACCGTTTGTTCATTGACCAAGAAGAGCCCGCATGTATTACGACATACGTTTGCTTCGGCAATGTTGAATAATGGTGCGGAACTGAACAGCGTGAAAGCGTTGCTGGGTCATAGCTCTCTCGCATCGACCGAAGTGTATACGCACATTACGTTTGAGGAGCTGAAAAAAAGTTATAAACAAGCTCATCCCCGAGCAGAAAGAAAAGGAGAAAATTATGGAAATTAGAATTCAAGCCATTCATTTCGATGCTTCTACGCAGTTGGAAAGTTTTATTCAGAAAAAAGTAGTAAAGCTTAGCCAGTATTATGATGATATCATTGCCGCAGAGGTTACGTTGAAAGTTGTCAAACCCGAGACGGCTCAAAATAAAGAAGCTGGCATTAAATTGCTGGTACCGAAAACAGATGATATATTTTCGTGCAAGATTGCCGATACTTTTGAAGAGGCAGTAGACCTGGCTGTCGATGCCTTAGTAAAACAGCTGCAAAAGATGAAGGAAAAAAGCCGGATTAAATAAAAAAATACGGTAATATTTTTGTAGTTTGAAATTAATGACTAAATTTGCACCCGTTTCGCATTGGAAATATGCGTATGCATAACGGGTGCGAATATATAAGCCGATATAGCTCAGTTGGCCAGAGCACGTGATTTGTAATCTCGGGGTCGTGGGTTCGAATCCCTCTATCGGCTCAGTGTTAAATAAGGGCGAATACCAGAGTGGCCAAATGGGGCAGACTGTAAATCTGCTGTCTTACGACTTCGGTGGTTCGAATCCATCTTCGCCCACATTTTTGCGGGAATAGCTCAGTTGATAGAGCATTAGCCTTCCAAGCTGAGGGTCGCGGGTTTGAGTCCCGTTTCCCGCTCAAATGTTGCCGATGTAGCTCAGTGGTAGAGCGCTTCCTTGGTAAGGACGAGGTCACGGGTTCAAGTCCCGTCATTGGCTCAAGATTTGGACGCTAATCATTAATTAAAATAAATAACAAGTTAAGTTATGGCTAAAGAACAATTTCAACGCACCAAGCCTCATGTTAATATTGGTACTATCGGTCACGTAGACCATGGTAAAACCACATTAACTGCCGCTATCACTACTGTGTTGGCTAAAAAAGGTCTTTCAGAATTGCGTTCTTTCGATTCAATCGATAATGCTCCTGAAGAAAAAGAAAGAGGTATTACTATTAATACTTCACATGTAGAGTATGAAACTGCAAATCGTCACTATGCACACGTTGACTGTCCGGGTCACGCTGACTATGTGAAAAACATGGTAACTGGTGCTGCTCAGATGGACGGTGCTATCATCGTTGTTGCTGCTACTGACGGTCCTATGCCTCAGACTCGTGAGCACATCTTGTTGGCTCGTCAGGTAAACGTTCCTCGTATCGTAGTTTTCATGAACAAATGCGATATGGTTGACGATGAAGAAATGCTTGAACTCGTAGAAATGGAAATGAGAGAATTGCTCTCTTCTTATGAATACGATGGTGATAATACTCCTATTATTCGTGGTTCTGCACTGGGTGCATTGAATGGCGAACCTCAATGGGAAGAAAAAGTTATGGAGTTGATGGATGCTGTTGATACATGGATTCCTCTGCCTCCGCGTGATATCGATAAACCATTCTTGATGCCGGTAGAAGACGTGTTCTCTATCACAGGTCGTGGTACTGTTGCAACAGGTCGTATCGAAACTGGTGTTATCAAAGTGGGCGACGAAGTTCAGATTATCGGTTTAGGTGCTGATGGTAAGAAATCTGTTGTTACCGGTGTGGAAATGTTCCGCAAACTTCTTGATCAAGGTGAAGCTGGTGATAACGTTGGTTTGTTGCTCCGTGGTATCGACAAAAACGAAATCAAACGTGGTATGGTTATCTGCCATCCGGGACAGATTACTCCTCACTCAAAATTCAAAGCTCAGGTATATATCCTGAAGAAAGAAGAAGGTGGTCGTCACACTCCATTCCACAACAAATATCGTCCTCAGTTCTATATCCGTACATTAGACGTAACTGGTGAAATCACTCTTCCGGAAGGAACTGAAATGGTAATGCCAGGTGACCATGTAACAATCACTGTAGAACTTATCTATCCGGTAGCTATCAACGTAGGTTTGCGTTTCGCTATTCGTGAAGGTGGTCGTACAGTAGGTTCTGGTCAGATTACCGAAATCCTTGACTAATCTAAATAGATATAGTTTACAGCCGGCTCATTTTATGGAGCTGGCTGATATACGGGTCTAGCTCAGTTGGTAGAGCACTGGTCTCCAAAACCAGGTGTCGGGAGTTCGAGTCTCTCGACCCGTGCAAACTCAAAAAGAGAATGAAAAAGATACTTGCAAATATTAAAGAATCTTATAACGAATTGGTTTATAAGGTTTCTTGGCCGACAAAGTCCGAATTAAGCAATAGTGCCGTGGTTGTTATGTTCGCTTCCCTAATCATAGCCTTGGTAGTATTTGTGATGGACCAATGTTTTGACCATATTATGCATTTCATTTACGGCAAAATATTCTAATTGGGAGGTAAAAAATGTCTGAGGTAAAAAGAGGATGGTATGTATTGCGTGCCATTAGCGGAAAAGAGGGCAAGGTAAAGGAATATCTTGATGCTGAAATCAAGAATACTGACCTTGGAGAATATGTATCCCAGGTTTTGATACCTACTGAGAAGGTATATTCTGTACGTAATGGTAAGAAAGTCACTAAGGAAAGAAATCTTTATCCTGGTTATGTTTTTGTAGAGGCAGCGCTCGTCGGAGAGGTGTCTCATCGTTTGCGTAATACGACAAACGTAATTGGTTTTCTGGGAGGGACGACTAATCCCGACCCTTTGAGACCTGCTGAAGTAAAACGTATGTTGGGTGCTGTAGACGAGTTACAGGAACAAGGAGAAGAGATTAGCATTCCGTATTTTGTTGGAGAAACCGTAAAAGTAACATTCGGGCCGTTCAATGGTTTCAGTGGTATTATTGAGGAAGTAAACAACGAAAAGAAAAAGTTGAAAGTAATGGTTAAAATTTTCGGGCGTAAGACTCCGCTCGAATTGGGCTTTATGCAAGTAGAAAAGGAATAATGGAGGTGGTGTTACGCACTTGTCATTATCCCCACGTTGTTTTATAACAAATCAAATTAAATCAAAATGGCTAAAGAAATTGCTGGACAGATCAAATTACAGATTAAAGGAGGTGCAGCAAACCCATCTCCCCCTGTAGGACCGGCTTTAGGTTCTAAAGGGATTAATATTATGGAGTTTTGCAAGCAATTCAATGCCCGCACTCAAGACAAAGCCGGAAAGGTATTACCTGTCGTTATCACTTATTATAGCGATAAATCTTTCGATTTTATTGTTAAGACTCCTCCTGTAGCCATTCAATTGTTAGAAGCATCTAAACAAAAGAGTGGATCGGCAGAGCCTAACCGTAAAAAAGTGGCATCAATCACTTGGGATCAGGTAAAAGCAATTGCTGAGGACAAAATGGTCGATTTGAACTGTTTTACTTTGAAATCAGCGATGACTATGGTTGCTGGTACAGCTAGAAGTATGGGTATAACCGTAAGTGGGGAATTCCCGGATATTAACTAATAAACTTCAATTGAAATGGGTAAACTGACAAAAAATCAAAAGTTAGCTTTAGACAAAATTGAAGCAGGGAAGGCCTATTCACTCAAAGAAGCATCTCAGTTGGTAAAAGATATAACTTATACGAAATTTGATGCCTCTGTTGATGTTGATGTACGTTTAGGCGTAGACCCACGTAAAGCTAACCAGATGGTAAGAGGGGTTGTCTCTCTGCCTCATGGTACCGGTAAAGTGACTCGGGTATTGGTACTTTGTACTCCCGATCAGGAAACCGCTGCTAAGGAAGCTGGAGCTGACTACGTTGGGCTGGACGAATATATCGAAAAAATCAAAGGTGGTTGGACCGATATTGACGTTATTATAACAATGCCTGCTATCATGGGTAAAATCGGTGCTTTAGGACGTGTATTGGGTCCTCGTGGCTTGATGCCTAATCCTAAGAGTGGTACTGTTACCAACGAGGTTGCTAAGGCTGTAAAAGAAGTAAAACAAGGAAAGATTGACTTTAAAGTCGATAAGAATGGTATTGTACATGCTTCTATAGGTAAAGTATCTTTCTCTGCTGATCAGATTCGTGATAATGCAAAAGAATTTGTTTCTGCTTTGATTAAACTGAAACCGACTGCTGCTAAAGGTACATATATTAAGAGTGTTTATCTTTCAAGTACAATGAGCCCGGGTATTAAAATCGAGCCTAAATCAGTTGATGAGATTTAAAAAATTGAATTATGAGAAAGGAAGATAAAAGCACAGTTATAGAACAGATTGCATCGACTCTTAAAGAATACAGTCATTTTTATTTGGCAGAAACAGCTGCGTTGAACGCTGAGAAAACAAGCGCTCTTCGTCGTGAATGCTTCAAGCAAGATATAAAATTACTGGTTGTTAAGAATGCCTTGCTTCACAAAGCTATGGAGTCTCTCGATACTGATTATACTCCGCTTTATGATTGTCTGAAAGGCTCGACTGCAGTAATGTTTACGAATACAGGTAACGCTCCGGCCAAGTTGATCAAAGAGTTTAGAAAATCTACTTCTGACTTGTTGAACTTCAAAGCTGCATATGTTGAAGAAAGCTTCTATATCGGAGCTGAACAATTAGATGCGTTAGTTGCTATTAAGAGCAAAAATGAACTTATCGCCGATGTTATCGCATTGTTACAATCGCCTGCTAAGAACGTTGTTTCGGCATTGCAATCGGGAGGTTCTAAACTTCACGGAGTATTGCAGACTCTATCAGAAAGATAATTTTTTAGAAAAACGAATTAGTAAAATAACAAATTAAATCATACAAAAATGGCAGATTTAAAAGCTTTTGCAGAACAATTAGTAAACCTGACCGTAAAAGAAGTAAACGAACTTGCTCAGATTTTGAAAGATGAGTATGGTATTGAACCTGCTGCTGCAGCTGTTGCTGTTGCCGCTCCTGCTGCTGCTGGTGCAGCTGCTGAAGAAAAAACATCTTTCGATGTTGTTTTGAAAGCTGCTGGTGCTAACAAATTAGCAGTTGTTAAATTAGTAAAAGAACTTACCGGTCTTGGCTTGAAAGAAGCTAAAGATATGGTAGATGGTGCTCCTAGCAACATCAAAGAAGGTCTTGCTAAAGCTGAAGCTGAAGCGTTGAAAAAACAATTAGAAGAAGCTGGCGCTGAAGTTGAACTTAAATAAGTATTTCCTGATTATCAGGAACTTTGGTTAAGAGATTTCTGGAAGAGGTCTCTTAACCTTTTTGTGTATATAATTTAAATTAAGTTCAATTAATCCCATTTGTTAAATGTCTTCAAATATAGGTAAACCACGGGTAAATTTTGCTTCAATCAAGAATCCGCTTCAATATCCGGACTTTCTTGAAGTGCAGTTGAAGTCTTTCCGAGACTTCTTACAACTGGATACGCCCCCGGAAAAAAGAAAAAATGAGGGCTTGTATAAGGTGTTTGCAGAAAATTTTCCGATTGCAGATACCCGAAATAATTTTGTCCTCGAATTTTTGGATTATTACATTGATCCGCCCAGATATACTATCGATGAATGTATCGAAAGAGGGTTGACTTACAGTGTGCCCTTGAAGGCTAAACTGAAGTTGTATTGTACAGATCCCGATCACGAAGATTTCGATACCGTGATACAGGATGTGTATCTTGGCCCGATTCCTTACATGACCGAGAAGGGTACATTCGTTATAAATGGTGCTGAACGTGTCGTAGTGTCTCAGCTGCACCGTTCTCCGGGTGTTTTCTTCGGACAAAGTACGCATGCAAATGGTACGAAACTCTATTCTGCTCGTATTATTCCTTTTAAAGGTTCTTGGATTGAGTTTGCTACCGACATTAATAATGTCATGTATGCCTATATTGACAGAAAGAAAAAATTGCCGGTTACAACTTTGTTGAGAGCTATCGGTTTCGAGAGTGATAAAGATATCCTCGAAATTTTCGGACTTGCCGAGGAGGTAAAGGTAAACAAGACAAATCTTAAGAAAGCTGTTGGTCGGCGCTTGGCTGCCCGTGTGTTGAAGACCTGGGTAGAAGACTTTGTGGACGAAGATACTGGAGAAGTTGTTTCTATCGAACGTAATGAGGTTATCATCGATCGGGAAACAGTTCTGGAAGAAGAGCATATTGAAGAAATTCTTGAATCTGGAGTATCCAATATCTTGTTGCATAAGGAAGAAAGAAATCTTTCTGATTATTCGATTATTTACAATACATTGCAGAAAGACTCCAGTAACTCGGAGAAAGAAGCAGTGCTATACATATATCGCCAACTTCGTAATGCTGAACCGGCTGATGATGCCAGTGCTCGCGAAGTAATTACAAATTTATTCTTCTCTGAAAAGAGATATGACTTGGGTGAGGTAGGACGTTATAGAATCAATAAAAAATTGAATCTGTCCACTCCGGCCGATATAAAGGTCTTGACGAAAGAGGATATTATCGAGATTATCAAATATCTTATTGAGTTGATTAATTCGAAGACCGATGTTGATGATATCGACCATTTGAGTAACCGTCGTGTAAGAACTGTAGGTGAACAATTGTACAATCAGTTCGGTGTCGGACTGGCTCGTATGTCACGTACAATACGTGAACGTATGAACGTTAGGGACAATGAGGTATTTACTCCTATCGATTTGATTAATGCCAAGACTATTTCTTCGGTAATCAATACATTCTTCGGAACGAATGCTTTGTCTCAGTTTATGGACCAGACAAATCCTTTGGCCGAAATGACACATAAACGTCGTATGTCGGCTTTGGGACCTGGAGGTTTGTCGAGAGAGCGTGCCGGATTTGAGGTTCGTGACGTACATTACACACATTACGGTCGTTTGTGTCCTATTGAAACTCCTGAGGGACCGAATATCGGTCTTATATCTTCACTCTGTGTATATGCAAAAATCAATGACCTTGGATTTATCGAAACTCCATATCGTAAAGTCGAAAATGGAAAAGTTGATTTGTCCGAAAATGGTATTGTATATTTGACGGCTGAAGTAGAGGAGGGTAAGGTTATTGCTCAGGGTAATGCTCCGCTAAATGATGATGGTACATTTATTCGTACAAGAGTAAAATCTCGTTTGGATGCGGATTTCCCTATTGTAGCTCCTGAGGAAGTAAACTTAATGGATGTTTCTCCTACGCAGATTGCATCCATTGCGGCTTCGTTGATACCTTTCCTTGAACATGATGATGCAAACCGTGCATTGATGGGCTCGAACATGATGCGCCAGGCCGTACCGTTGCTTCGTACCGAAGCTCCGGTTGTAGGTACCGGTTTGGAAGGTCAGTTGATTCGGGATTCTCGTACGCAGATTACTGCCGAAGGTGCAGGAGTTGTGGAATTTGTTGATGCAACGACAATACGTATTCGTTATGACCGTACCGAGGAAGAAGAGTTTGTAAGTTTTGAAGATTCGGTTAAAGAATATACTATTCCCAAGTTCCGCAAGACCAACCAAAGTACTACGGTGGATTTGAGACCTATCTGCCATAAGGGAGACCGGGTAGTTGCCGGACAGATTTTGACGGAAGGTTATTCTACCGAAAACGGAGAATTAGCATTAGGTAAAAACCTGAAAGTGGCGTTTATGCCGTGGAAAGGTTATAACTATGAGGATGCTATTGTACTTAACGAACGTGTAGTTCGTGAAGATATATTGACTTCGGTACACGTAGATGAATATTCTTTGGAAGTACGTGAGACGAAGAGAGGTATGGAAGAGTTGACTTCTGATATACCTAATGTGAGTGAAGAAGCAACAAAAGACCTTGACGAACGTGGTATCATCCGTGTGGGGGCTCACGTAAATCCGGGTGATATAATGATTGGTAAGATTACGCCTAAAGGAGAGTCTGACCCGTCACCGGAAGAAAAGTTGTTACGTGCAATCTTTGGTGATAAAGCAGGTGATGTGAAAGATGCGTCGTTGAAAGCTACTCCTTCATTAAAGGGTGTGGTTATCGGTACCAATCTGTTCTCAAGAGCTATTAAGAAAAAGAAGTCTAAGCTAAGTGATAAAGCTATTCTTCCTAAGTTGGATGAAGAGTACGAAGAAAAAGAAGCCAAGCTCAAAGACCTGTTGATTGAAAAGTTGATGATACTGACCAACGGCAAGACGTCTCAGGGAGTAAAAGATTATCTGGGAGCAGAAATAATTGCCAAGGGAGCTAAATTTACACAAAAGGCTTTGAGCGAGATAGATTATACCTCTATTCAAGTAAGTAAGTGGACTACCGATACGGCTAAGAACGAATTGATACGGGCTACAATTATGAATTACTTGAAAAAGTATAAGGAAATCGATGCAGAACTTCGTCGGAAGAAATTCGATATTTCGATTGGAGATGAATTGCCCTCAGGAATTGTACAAATGGCCAAGGTGTATATCGCCAAGAAACGTAAGATTAGCGTAGGTGACAAGATGGCCGGTCGTCATGGTAACAAAGGTATTGTGTCGCGCGTTGTTCGTCAAGAAGATATGCCGTTCTTGGAAGATGGAACTCCGGTTGATATCGTTTTGAACCCTCTGGGTGTGCCGTCTCGTATGAACTTAGGACAGATTTTTGAAACTGTTTTGGGATGGGCCGGTGTAAAATTAGGTGAAAAGTTTGCAACACCTATTTTTGACGGAGCAAGCCTTGATGATTTGAATGAATGGACAGACAAAGCAGGCCTGCCTCGTTATGGTAAATCATATTTGTATGATGGACATACCGGAGAACGTTTTGACCAGCCGGCAACGGTAGGGGTTATCTATATGTTGAAACTGGGTCACATGGTTGAAGACAAGATGCATGCTCGTTCGATAGGTCCTTATTCTTTGATTACGCAACAGCCGTTGGGTGGTAAAGCTCAGTTTGGAGGTCAGCGTTTTGGAGAGATGGAGGTTTGGGCTCTTGAGGCATTCGGTGCTTCTCATGTTTTACAGGAGATTTTGACAATTAAGTCGGATGATGTTGTCGGACGTTCTAAAGCATATGAAGCCATTGTAAAAGGTGAACCTATGCCTACACCTGGTATTCCTGAGTCTCTTAATGTGCTTTTGCATGAGTTGAGAGGTCTTGGTCTTAGCATCAATTTAGAATAAATAAACTTAGAAAAAGTGTTGTCAGTATTTCTCTGAAAGAGAAACTGACACACTGAAATTCTTATAACTCTTTATAAATTTAATTTATGGCTTTTAGAAAAGATAACAAGATAAAGAGTAACTTTTCAAAGATTTCAATCGGATTAGCATCTCCAGAAGAGATTTTGGAAAATTCGAGCGGTGAAGTCTTGAAACCCGAAACCATCAACTATCGTACATACAAGCCTGAGCGTGACGGTTTGTTTTGTGAACGTATATTCGGTCCGGTAAAAGACTATGAATGCCATTGCGGTAAATACAAACGTATTCGTTATAAAGGCATTGTCTGCGACCGTTGTGGTGTTGAGGTTACGGAAAAGAAAGTACGTCGCGAACGGATGGGACATATTCAGCTCGTCGTTCCAGTTGCTCATATCTGGTATTTCCGTTCTCTTCCCAACAAAATCGGTTATTTACTCGGATTACCTACGAAGAAACTTGATGCAATTATTTATTATGAGCGTTATGTCGTAATACAGCCGGGGGTAAAAAGAGACAGTTTGGCCGTTTATGACTTATTGTCTGAAGAAGAATATCTGGAAGTACTTGATAATCTACCTAAAGACAATCAATTGCTTGATGATACTGATCCCGAGAAGTTTATTGCAAAAATGGGTGCTGAGGCTATTTATGATTTATTAGCCCGTCTTGATTTGGATGAACTTTCTTATGAGCTGCGTCATCGTGCCAATACAGATGGTTCGCAACAACGTAAAAGTGAGGCTTTGAAGCGTCTGCAAGTGGTAGAGTCGTTCCGTGCATCGAAAATGCGTAATCGTCCTGAATGGATGATTCTGAAAGTCGTTCCGGTGATTCCTCCCGAATTGCGCCCTCTTGTTCCTCTGGACGGAGGCCGTTTCGCTACATCTGATTTGAATGACCTTTATCGTCGTGTTATCATACGTAACAACCGTCTGAAACGATTGATGGAAATCAAAGCTCCGGAAGTTATTTTGCGTAATGAAAAACGTATGCTTCAGGAGGCTGTCGATTCGTTATTGGATAATTCTCGTAAATCGAGTGCGGTCAAGACGGATGCAAATCGTCCCTTGAAATCTTTGTCTGATAGTTTGAAAGGAAAACAAGGACGTTTCCGTCAGAACTTATTGGGTAAACGTGTCGACTACTCGGCTCGTTCGGTTATCGTCGTAGGTCCCGAACTTAAAATGCATGAGTGCGGTTTGCCTAAGAATATGGCTGCCGAATTATATAAGCCTTTTGTTATACGGAAACTAATCGAACGCGGTATTGTAAAGACCGTGAAGTCGGCCAAGAAGATTGTCGATCGCAAGGAGCCGGTCGTTTGGGATATTCTTGAACATGTAATGAAAGGTCACCCTGTGTTGTTGAACCGTGCACCGACGTTGCACCGTTTGGGTATTCAGGCGTTCCAGCCCAAAATGATTGAGGGTAAAGCTATACAGTTACATCCATTGGCATGTACGGCATTTAACGCTGACTTCGATGGTGACCAGATGGCTGTACACTTGCCATTGGGTAATGAAGCTATTCTTGAGGCTCAGATGTTGATGTTGGGGGCTCATAATATTCTTAATCCGGCTAATGGTGCACCTATCACCGTACCTTCTCAGGATATGGTATTAGGATTGTACTATATTACGAAACTTCGTCCGGGAGCTAAAGGCGAAGGCCTTGTATTCTATGGCCCGGAAGAGGCTGAGATAGCTTATAACGAGGGCAAGGTTACACTTCACTCGAAAGTGAAGGTGATGGTAAAAGACTTGGATGAAAACGGCAATATCGTAGAAGTTCTTCGCGAAACATCAGTGGGGCGTGTTCTTGTAAATGAGATTGTACCAGCAGAAGTAGGATATATTAATGAGATACTTTCCAAGAAATCTCTTCGTGATATTATCGGTAACGTTATCAAAGTATGTGGTGTAACTCGTGCTGCCCAGTTCTTGGATGATATCAAGGATTTAGGTTATAAGATGGCATTTAAAGGCGGCTTGTCGTTTAATCTTGCCGACGTGATTATTCCACCCGAAAAAGAAGCTTTGGTAAACGAAGGTTATGCCGAAGTGGAGCAAATCATGGCCAATTATAACATGGGTTTCATTACTTATAATGAACGTTATAACCAGATTATCGATACTTGGACTCACGTAAACTCGAAACTGTCTAATATTCTGATGAAGCAGTTGTCGAGCGATAATCAGGGATTCAATTCTGTATATATGATGTTGGATTCCGGTGCTCGTGGTTCTAAGGAACAGATTCGTCAGTTGTCCGGTATGCGTGGTTTGATGGCGAAGCCTCAAAAATCTGGTGCTGAAGGCGGACAGATTATTGAAAACCCGATTTTGGCAAACTTCAAAGAGGGCTTGTCGGTGTTGGAGTATTTTATCTCTACTCACGGTGCTCGTAAAGGTTTGGCCGATACTGCTTTGAAAACTGCTGACGCTGGTTATTTGACTCGTCGTCTGGTCGATGTTGCACATGATGTGATTATTCACGAAGAAGACTGTGGAACATTGCGAGGACTTGTTTGTACGGAAATCAAGAATAATGAAGAGGTTGTAGCTTCTTTATATGAGAGAATTCTGGGACGTGTATCTGTACATGATGTACAACATCCGTTAACAGGAGAAATATTGGTTCATGCCGGTGATGAAATTACAGAAGATATTGCACAAAAAATACAAGAATCTCCCATCGAAAGAGTGGAAATCCGTTCGGTATTGACTTGTGAATCGAAGAAAGGTGTTTGTGCTAAGTGTTATGGACGTAATTTATCTACCAGTAGATTGGTACAGAAAGGTGAAGCTGTCGGTGTCATTGCTGCACAGTCTATCGGTGAGCCGGGTACTCAGTTGACTTTGCGTACTTTCCATGTCGGTGGTATCGCTTCTAATATTGCAGCTGTATCGAATGTGACGTCACGTTATGACGGTATTCTCGAAATCGATGAGTTACGTACCGTTGACAGCATAGATGAGACAGGAAAGAAGGTAATGATTGTCGTAGGCCGTTTGGCTGAAATGCGTATTATTGATCCTAATACTAAGATTGTACTGACGACGACAAATATCCCTTATGGTTCTAAACTGTTCTTTAACAGTGGCGCAGAATTGAAGAAAGGTGATGTTGTCTGCGAGTGGGACCCTTTCAATGCCGTTATCGTATCGGAAGTTTCGGGTAAAGTGAAATTCGAGAATGTAGTTGAGGGGGTAACCTATAAAGTAGAATCGGATGAGCAGACCGGGTTGCGTGAGAAAATCATTATCGAGTCTAAAGACCGTGCCCGTGTTCCATCTGCAAATATCGTTGATGAGAATGGTCAGGTACTGAAGACCTATTCTTTGCCCGTAGGTGCTCACTTAATGGTAGATGAGAACAGTGCACTCCGTTCTGGAGAAGTATTCGTGAAAATACCGCGTGCAGTGGGTAAAGCGGGTGATATCACCGGTGGTCTTCCTCGTGTTACAGAATTGTTCGAAGCCCGTAACCCGTCTAATCCGGCAGTTGTGTCAGAAATTGACGGAGAAGTGACTTTCGGAAAGGTAAAACGGGGTAATCGTGAGATTGCAGTAACATCCAAGACCGGTCAAGTACAGAAATATCTGGTTCCTCTGTCAAAACAAATATTGGTACAGGAAAACGACTATGTTCGTGCCGGAACTCCGTTATCTGACGGTGCGGTGACTCCTTCTGATATTTTGGCAATCAAGGGACCGACGGCTGTACAGGAATATATTGTGAACGAAGTGCAGGATGTATATCGCTTACAAGGTGTGAAAATCAACGATAAGCATTTTGAGGTAATTGTACGTCAAATGATGCGTAAAGTTGAGATTATCGATCCGGGTGATACTCGCTTCTTGGAGCAACAGGTGGTTGACAAACATGATTTCATGGAAGAAAATGACCGCATATGGGGCAAAAAGGTTGTTGTAGATGCCGGTGATTCTCAGACGTTGAAGCCGGGCCAGATTGTAACTCCTCGTAAGTTGCGTGATGAAAACTCGATGTTAAAGCGCCGTGATATGAAATTGGTGGAAGTGCGGGATGCCATTCCGGCAACTTCTAACCAGATTTTGCAAGGTATAACTCGGGCTGCATTGCAGACATCCAGCTTTATGTCGGCCGCTTCGTTCCAGGAAACCACAAAAGTTCTTAATGAGGCTGCTATTAATGGTAAAGTTGACAGGCTCGAAGGTATGAAAGAAAATGTGATTTGTGGACATTTAATACCTGCCGGTACAGGCCAGCGTGAATTCGACAAGATTATAGTTGGTTCTAAGGAAGAGTTTGACCGAGTTTTTGCCAATCGTAAGAATGTAACGGATTTTTAATAAGAATCTGTTGTTCTGAAATATATTAATGAAGGTGCGCTTTATCTGAGCGCACCTTTGTTGTTTAATGAAACCTTCTGGCTTTTTTCTTGTTATATCAAAAAAGAACAATGAAAAGCAAACTGGTATATATAATTGATCCGTATTGTATCTGGTGTTACGGCAATGAACTTATAATAAATCATGTATATGAAACATACCACCATCGTTTGGATTTTAAAATTTTGCCGGTCGGTATGTGGAGTGAAAATAACAGGCGGAATGCCACACCGGAGTTGGCTCGCATGTTGAAGTATCAGGCACGCAAGGTGTCGGATATAACAGAAGTGGTTTTCGGTAATAATTTTTTTAATTTGATAAACGATACATCCAGAATATTCGACAGTGAAATCCCGGCCATGGCAATTACAACGATAGATAAATATTGGCGTCATTTGTCGCTGGCGTTTTGTAATTTGCTGTTGCGAGCATTCTACTATGAAGGGAAAGATTTATCTGATAAGTCGGTTTATGAACAATTGTCCCGGCGTCTTGAATTATCTCCCGAAGAATTTTTATATTATCAGTATTCTGATGAGATAAAATTATTGACAAAAGAACGTTTCTCGGAAGCGAGATCTCTGACTTACGAGTATCCCAGTTTGCTTTTTGTCGACTTTATAGGAGGAGTACATCCGATATCGAATGGCTATACTCGTTATTCGGAGATTCAGAGGCGCATTAATTGTTTACTTTGATAAGATAATCCCTATGGTAAGGTATTGCTGGTTTCAATAAAAAGCACGACCTTTAACATGAATTTATAAAAAGAGAATAATCGGTATGGCACATAATCATAAACATCATGCACACCAGCATACGCACAATATCGAGAGTATAAATTCTGCCTTGGTGATAGGGATTATATTGAATACTTTGTTTGTTGTCATTGAGGCCATAGCAGGGTTTTATTATGATTCTTTGGCTTTATTATCGGATGCAGGACATAATTTAAGCGATGTTATCAGCTTGATATTGGCTCTGCTTGCATTTCGGTTAGTACAAATGAAACCGACATCTGAATATACTTATGGGTATAAGAAAAGTTCGATACTTGTATCTCTATTGAATGCTGTTATTCTGCTGGTGGCAGTGGGAATGATTTTGTCGGAAAGTATTGTCAAGATAAGACATCCGGAACCGATAGCTGGGAATGCGATTGCCTGGGTAGCCGGTGCAGGGATTATAATCAATGCCTTTACAGCTTTTTTACTTTTCCGACAAAAGGGAAGTGACCTGAATATTAAGGGGGCTTATCTGCATATGGCGGCCGATACTTTAGTATCGGTAGGTGTACTTATTTCAGGTGTTGTTATAGAATATACTCATTGGTATTTTGTAGACCCGATTATAGGGATTGTTGTGGCAATTGTTATCCTTTATTCGACATGGGGCTTGTTGCATGATAGCTTGCGGCTATCTTTAGACGGTGTTCCAGTAGATATAAATTTGGATGAGATAAAGGGTGTATTGCTTCGTAATGAAGAAGTTGAAGATGTACATCATTTGCATATTTGGGGTATCAGCACTACGCAGAATGCTCTTACGGCACATATTGTCGTACGTTCTACAGAGAATATGGAAGAGTTGAAGCATAAGTTAAAAGAGGAATTGTATGAGCATAATATACAGCATGCGACATTAGAATTGGAGTTGGACAGTGAGCATTGTGACCATAAATGTTGTTAGGAGTTATTGATAATGAATATGTAATATTGGAATAAAATGAAATTCTGGGATAAACTGAAAATAAATCATAACCCGAAATCGGGAGCTCTTGATTTACTGAAATATATTGGACCGGGTTTGTTGGTGACAGTCGGATTTATAGATCCGGGAAATTGGGCTACCAACTTGGCTGCAGGTTCTACTTTTGGGTATGCTTTGTTGTGGGTGGTTACTTTTTCGTCTGTTATGTTGATTATTATTCAGCACAATGTAGCACATTTGGGAATTGTTACCGGGCTTTGTCTGGCCGAAGCGACGACAAAGTATATTCGTCGGCCTTTATCTGTGCCGATATTGGGCTCTGCAATGTTGGCAAGTATATCTACTTCTTTGGCAGAGATTTTGGGAGGAGCTATTGCATTGCAGATGTTGTTCAGTATTCCTATAAAGGCAGGGTCTGTTATTATAACCATAGTTTCAATCGTTATGTTATTGACCAATACGTATAGTAAGATCGAACGTTGGATTATAACCTTTGTTTCTATTATCGGCCTGTCTTTTTTGTATGAGCTGTTTTTGGTGGATGTCAGCTGGGGAGAGGCGGTGAAGTCGTGGGTTACTCCGACTTTTCCTGATAATTCTTTGCTTATTATTATGAGTGTGCTTGGAGCGGTCGTGATGCCTCATAATTTGTTTTTACATTCAGAAGTTATCCAAAGTCGGGAATGGAATCTGGAAGATGAAAAAGTTATAAATAAACAGTTGAAATATGAGTTCTTTGACACACTGTTTTCTATGGTAATCGGGTGGGCGATAAATTCGGCGATGATTATATTGGCGGCCTCGGCCTTTTTTAGTAAAAATATTCAGGTCGAAGAATTGAGCCAGGCACAAGATTTATTGACTCCATTGGTAGGAAATAGTGCCGGAGTCATTTTTGCTGTAGCATTATTGTTTGCCGGTATATCATCTACGATTACATCAGGAATAGCAGGAGCTTCTGTCTTTGCCGGTTTCTTTGGTGAGGCATATAGCCCTAAAGATTTACATACAAAGTTGGGAACATTGCTTTCTTTTATTCCGGCTTTATTAATTATATTTTTTATCGGAGATCCTTTTAAGGGGCTTATTATCTCTCAGATGTTATTGAGCGTGCAATTGCCTATAACCGTTTTTACTCAAATTTATCTGACTTCTTCACGGAAAGTGATGGGTAAGCATGTCAATAAGTTGTCAACGACAATTATTTTGTTGTTGTTGGGGACTATGGTCACAGTACTTAACATAGCTTTGCTTATCAGCCTTTTTTAGAAACTTGAGGAAAAAATTTTGTTTTATAGAAAATGATGCTTTGCATAATACCTCGGAGGGAAAGATACAAGATAAATGCTAACCATAAAGCATGATTTCCCAATGTATGGTATAAGGAATAATAAAGTAGAAAGAAAGCTGTTGACGATACTAACATCGCATATAACATCTGCCGTGTAGCAGTAGCTCCGATAAATATACCATCCCATAAAAATGCTGAAAATCCGGCGGCAGGTATGACCAGAGCCCAGTAAAAATAATTTTCAGATGCTATGATTACAGATGTGTCATTTGTCAGTAGTCTGAGGAAATCTTTGCCACCGATGCCATATAATAGAGTGAATGCGAGAGATAAGGCAATTCCCCAAATGAACAACAGCCGAATCATTTTTTTGAATGCGGTTTTGTTGTTGGCTCCGATATATTTGCCGGCGAGAGCTTCGCCGGCATATGCAAATCCGTCCATGATATATGAAAACAGTGTAAATAATTGCATTAATAAAGTATTGACAGCAAGTATGATATCCCCCTGTTTTGCTCCGGTTGAGGTGAAGAATGTGGTGACTGTTACCAGACAGAGTGTACGAAAGAATATGTCGTTATTTGTTTGAAAGAATTTTTTTATAGCACCTTTCTGGATTATCTCAGACCATAAAATTCTGATTTTCAATTTTCCGTAGAAACGGTTCCATAGAGAGAATGCCATGATTAGACCTGCATACTGAGCGATTAGTGTACCTAAGGCGACCCCTTCTACTTTCATTTTCAGGGAGAATACGAAGCTAAGGCTGGCTATGATGTTGATAATATTTTGGGCTATTGCGATAAACATGGGAAAACGAGAGTTTTGCATTCCGATAAACCAGCCGGAGAACCCATATAAACCTAATACTGCTGGTGCTCCCCATATGCAAATGCTGAAATAGGCAATCGCCAATTCTTGAACGTCGTGGGGAGCATCGATGAATGTAAATGCAAGTTTTTGTATGGGGTATTGAAGTATAATCATCAGGAAAGAAATGCAAAAGCCTGTTCCGATGGCTCGAATCAGTATTCGAGTAACTTCATTCAAATCTCTTTTTCCGTATGCTTGGGAAGTCATGCCACTCGTTCCCATTCTAAGAAATCCGAATAACCAATAAATGATGTTGAACATCAATCCTCCTACAGCAATGGCTCCGATATAAGCCGCAGAACCCAGATGTCCTACGATAGCAATGTCTATTAAGCCTAATAATGGTACAGTAATATTTGAAATTATGGAAGGAATTGCTATCTGTAGAATTTTTCTATTCATAAATCATTGTATGGAATCAATGTGGTATTTAATGTTTTCCTCTATGAACTGAAATATTGAAGCAACAATAAAAAGATAGGAGTTATGAGAATCTATTTCTTGGAAAATATGTTTTTCTCATCACTTTTGATTTATCTTTTATCAACCATGTCATTGTTATGGATTTATATTTGCTGTAATCCGGAATCTTCCTTATGTTATTGGAAAAATTCCGGATTTATTTAGGATTTCCCTTTGAGATTAGGGTGAATTTGTTCTTTTAGGCAGGTTTCTATTTTGATTTCTTGATATCAGAATGCTTTGAAACCCATAATTTCTTTTACTTCACGGAGTGTTTTAGCCGCACTTTCACGAGCTTTTTCAGCACCGGCTTTAACTACCTTTCTCATGTATTCGTCATTGTTTTGAATATCGAGAATACGTTCACGTATGGGAAGGGTGACTTTAAGGATATCCTCTGCCAATTGTTTCTTCAAATCTCCATAACGGATTTCGCAGCTATTATATTTTTCTTCAAAATACTCGACGGTATCGGGTGTCGAAACTATTTTGAGAATAGTGAATAGATTTTCAACCGGTTCGGATTTGGGGGAATTGGGGGCTTGCGGACCTTCATCCGTGACGGCACGCATCACTTTTTTCCGTAATGTCTTTTCGTCATCTATCAGATATACACAGTTTCCTTCTGATTTACCCATTTTCCCTGTTCCGTTTAGACCGGGTATTTTTATGGATTCGGCACCGAAGTTATAACTGGTAGGTTCGGGGAAATACTCGACTCCGTAGATACTGTTGAATCTTCGGGAAAATCTTCGAGTCATTTCTAAATGTTGTTCCTGATCTTTACCTACTGGTACTTTGGTCGCTTTATGTATCATGATATCCGCAGCCATCAGGGTAGGGTAAGTAAGTAATCCTGCATTTACATTTTCGGGTTGTTTACGTACTTTTTCTTTAAATGATACTGTACGTTCGAGCTCTCCGACATATACATGCATGTTCAATAAAAGATATAGTTCCGGAATTTCAGGAACATCACTTTGGATAAAGATAGTAGAAGCTTCGGGGTCAAGCCCGGCAGCCAGATATTCTGCTAAAATGTTTTTGACATTTACATGGAGAAGTGCAGGGTCAGGATGTGTCGTAAGAGAATGTAAATCAGCAATAAAGAAAAAGCAATTATTTTCGTATTGCATTTTTACAAAATTGCGAAGGGCACCATAATAGTTACCTAAGTGTAAATTTCCGGTAGAGCGTATGCCGCTAACAACAGTTTCTTTCATATATATTTATGCTATTATCTTATAATTAAGTTACAAATGTAGAAAAAACAGCCAGTACTGACAAATAAACGTTTATTTTGATGGAATGAGATTCTGCTCTATTTGCTTGAACAAATCAGGATTAGCAGCCAATAATGATATTCCGCGGTCATGCCTGTATTGCTGTGCTTTACCTCCTGCTTCTTGTACAATCAGGATACCGGCACAGACATCCCATAAATGGAGATTGGGTTCCCAATAGCCGTCAAAAAATCCGGCAGCTACACTGCACAAATCATAGGCTGCTGATCCATATCGGCGTATACCTCGTACTTGAGGAAGAATACGAGATACTTCGGTGAGGTTGTTGTCCGGATTTGTATCTTTGTCACATGGAAATCCGGTAGTCAGGACACTTGGCCCTAATTTCTTTTTGGTTGAAACATGGATAGATTTTCCATTCAATAGGCTTCCTTCTCCTTTAATAGCTGTATATAATTCGTCCAAATAAGGTGCATATACAATACCCAATATAGTTTCGCCTTTGTATTGTAATCCTATGGAAACCGAAAAGATGGGCAGTCCTTGGCTGAAATTTGTAGTACCGTCCAGAGGATCTACAACCCAGCAGTAATCACTTTTACCTGAATGTAACCCACTTTCTTCTCCTAAAATACTATGGTCCGGACAATGTTGAGAAACTTGTTCGATAAAGTATTTTTCACTGGTTTTATCGGCGGCGGTGACTACGTCATTTATAGAACCTTTTAATTCAATATCTAAATGGCTGCCCCTGAAATAGGATAGATGTATTTTCCCCATTTCTTTAGCCCATACGGTAGCCAGGTCGGCTAATTGGTGCCAATATGAAATTTCTGAATCCATAATAAATTTTGTTTTGGTCTGAACAAAAAAAGAGTATCGTTTTTATGGTAGATACTCTTTTGCTCAATATTTATAATTAAAGAAAATTAATCATCCTCTTCTTCCAGATCTTCAATAGGGAGCTGGCGTTTAAATGCTTCCTTAAATGAGATTAAAGATTCCGAACGTGCTAAACCTAACGGTTGTAACTTGGAATGTATGATACTCAATAAATGGCTGTTATTACGGGCGTACAATTTGATAAACATATCGTATTGGCCTGTAGTGTAATGGCACTCTACGACTTCCGGTATTTTTTGGAGCTGTTCGAGTACGTCTTTGAATTGGCTGGGATTTTGTAGATAAAGACCGATATAAGCACAAGTCTCAAATCCTATTTTATTAGAGTCGATGGTGTATTCAGAACCTTTTATAATTCCGAGATTTGTCAGTTTCTGTACTCGTTGGTGAATCGCGGCTCCGGAAACGTTGCATTCACGTGCAACTTCAAGGAACGGAATACGGGCATTAGATGCAATCAGTTTGAGAATTTTATAATCCAAACTGTCAAGTTGGTGGTGTCCCATATACTTAATTTCTTATTTTTAGTCTATGTTTTTTATTTACAATAATATACAAAGTTAAATAGAAATGATTACATATTCAAAAAATCAGGGCAAAATTTCTTCTTTTTTTAAGAAGAGGAGCTGAAATTGTTATTTTTTTTAGGGGTTGGTAATATTTATGCAAGGTATATCAAGGTATATAAATTACTAATCGTTTGGGAGTTTCTGTTATAAGTGCTATCTTCGTGAAGATACATAATAAAAAAGAGTATGATAAGTAGTGTTCTTGTAAACGCAGAAGATAAAGAAATCCTTTCTTTCATAAGGCAAGTGTATGAAGAGTCTTTTCCGTATGACGAACGGCGAGAGTTTGAAGATATAGAAAAATTGCTTCGAGAAAAACCGGAGTTCAAGATGATTGCTGTTTTTGCAGGAAAAAGCCCTGTAGGTTTTTTATCATTCTGGGAGTGGGATTCTTTTATTTATGCTGAGCATTTTGCTATCGATTCCAAGACAAGAGGAGCTGGGTATGGAGCTGAAGTACTTAGAAACTTTTTGGGGCAGACCTCTAAACCTGTAGTTTTAGAGGTAGAGAAGCCTGAAGATGATTTTAGTCGTAGACGTATCGGTTTTTATGAACGTTTGGGACTTAAATTGTGGCCTGATTGTCATTACATCCAACCTCCTTATGATGATAAGAAGAAGCCTATGGAATTATTGCTGATGTCATATGGTTCTCTGGATATGAATAAATTATTTGGTGAAGTCAGAGATATATTGCATACTCAGGTATATGGTGTAAGGGCAGGAGAGTATATATAATAGATGAATAAACGGGCGTTGAGTTTCCAACACCCGTTTATTCATCTTATACGTATATTTTTATCTAAGAAACGAAGGGATAACCATGCGAGCATTTTTACTCCGGTTTTTAATGCTGATTCATCAATTAGGAAATGGGCAGTATGTTGTTCTCCGCATTCGGGATTGGATGGCCCCTTTACTCCGAGGCGGTAAAATGTCGAAGGAATCCTTTCTGCGAAAAATCCGAAATCTTCTGATGTCATTCTTTTTTCCATTTTGCCTACGTGGTTATCGCCCAATAACTCTTCTGCAAATTTTCTGGCACTTTCAGTAACAATCGGGTCATTGATTACTGCAGGATAACCGTTCGGGAGATGTATATCGCAGGAGCAGCCATATGCTTCGGCTGTTGCCTTAATTGTATTTCGGATAAGTTCCTTTAACCGGATTCTTTCTTTTTCGTCCATACAGCGGAAGGTTCCGGATAGTGATACTTGGTCGGGAATAATATTTGTGGCCCCATCAGCAATGAATCTTCCGAAGGTGAGGACTGCAGGGACAAATGGATTTCTTCTGCGACTGATTATTTGTTGTAAAGATACCACTATTTGAGAAGCTGCCAGGACGGTGTCGTTTATACGATGAGGCATGGCACCGTGTCCACCTTTTCCCCGTACTGTGAGGTGTATCTCGTCGGCCGAAGCCATAACACATCCACTGCCGAATGCTACATCACCGCAAGCAATGTCCGTGTTTGTATGTTGGGCAATCATAATATCCGGTTTTATATCGTCAAAAATACCGTCTTGTAACATGAGATTAGCTCCTCCGGGAGCTTTCTCTTCTCCGGGTTGAAATATGAGCAATACCGTACCTTCTATAATTTCTCGCATCCGATTCAGTATCATTGCAGCCCCAAGTAGACAGGCTGTATGTGCATCATGACCACATGCATGCATGACGTGGGGATTGACCGACCGGAAAGGAACATTGTTGGCTTCTTCGATAAGTAAAGCATCCATATCCGCTCTTAAGCCTATTATTCTGGAAGTGGGATTCTTTCCTTCGACACGGGCAAGTATGCCGTACCCTCCTATATTTTTTCGATAAGGAATATTTTCACCTTGGAGTATTTCCTCTATGAAATCTGCTGTTTCTTTTTCAGCGAAAGATGGTTCGGGGTGTTGATGCAAATGTTTGTAAATATTTATGACAATACTTTCTATTCGGTTTGCCAGCATTTCGATAGTTTCTTTCATCTCTTTGTTCAAGAATAGTTTTTGCAAACTTATATATTCTTGGTTACTCAGCCAATATATTCTTTGTTTTTTCGTTAATATAATAAAGGCTATTTCCTTTTTCGTTAACATGTTAAAATTCTATTTAGAATATTTTTATATTAAAAAATGTTTTATATTTGTTTTACAATTGAGGGCATTCCTCATATTGAACGGTTAAAAAAATTAAAATGAAACTATTTCATTATTTGTCGATCATTGTTTTTATGGTAGGGGTATTGTTGACTTCCTGTGTAGGGAATGTTCCCCAAAAAAGAATTGTAACCGTTACTGTATTACCTCAAAAATATTTTGCAGAAAAAATTGCAGGCGATAAATTTGAAATTAATTGCGTTGTACCTAACGGAAGTAATCCGGAAGCTTATGACCCTTCGCCGTCGCATTTGGTATATGTAGGTAAGAGCGAAGCTTATTTTAAGATAGGGCATATCGGGTTCGAAGTTGCATGGCTCGATAAGTTGTTGAACAATAATCCTGATATGAAATTGTACGATACGTCTGTGGGCGTAAAACTATTGAGTGGTACACATGGGCATGATGACCCGGAGCATGTGCATAGCGAGACATTTGATCCTCATATTTGGAGTTCTCCAAAGCAGGCTCGGATCATTGCTCGTAATATGTATGATGCTTTTGTAGAGCTTGATCCGGATAATAGGAAATATTATAAAAAAAATTATGATTTATTATTGTTGGAAATAAATCGGGTTGATTCTGTACTGACAAAGAAATTGGAAAAAGTCAAGGGTGAAACCTTTGTTATATATCATCCTTCTTTGAGTTATTTAGCCCATGATTATGGATTACGACAGTTAAGTGTGGAGTATAACGGTAAAGCTCCTTCTGCATATTATATAAAACAAGTCGTCGATACGGCTCGAGAAAATGATGTGAAAGTGATTTTTATACAGAAAGAATTCGATGTGAAACAGGCCGAAACTTTGGCGGAAGAACTCCAGTGCCGTGTAGCGCAGATAAATCCGTTGAATTATAATTGGAGTGAAGAATTAGAAAATATAGCCTATGCCCTTACTCAGGAATAAAATTATAGAAGTGGCGGATGTATCGTTACGATATGATCGTCTGCCAGTTCTTACCGATATAGACCTTACTGTTTTTAAAGATGATTTTTTAGTGATTACAGGCCCGAATGGGGGAGGTAAGACATCTTTGTTACGTATTATTTTAGGCTTGCAGTTGCCTTCTCGGGGTGCAGTGCACTTTTATAGAGAGGGCCAGCTCGCGCATAATTTGAATATAGGATATTTACCTCAGAAAAATGTGATTGATTCGCGTTTTCCTATTACTGTTTCTGAGGTTGTTTTTTCAGGCTTATCCGGGAGTAAAAAGATTTTTTCACGATTTACGAAAAAAGAACAAGAACAAGTAGAGAAAATGCTTTTGCTGATGGGACTTGCCGAGTTGAGGGATCGTCCTATCGGGCAATTGTCAGGCGGACAATTGCAGCGTACACTTTTAGGGCGCGCTTTGGTTTCTGACCCTGAAATATTGATACTCGACGAGCCTTCTTCTTATGTAGACAAGGCATTTGAGACTCGGATGTATGATTTGTTAGGGGAAGTGGCAGAGAAAGCTACAGTTTTATTGGTTTCTCATGAGTTGAGCCGGGTGACGGAGATGGCTAACCGAGTGGTGAGAATAAATAAGACTTTAGAGGAGGTTCGATAAGGAGATACTCTATTCCTTTAAGCTTTTCGATATAGTCCTCCGGGAAATGAGCGGACCAGATTCTTAAATTCCAGTTCTAAAAGTATAGATAATACTTGAGATGAGGGTATGTTTCCGTAAATTGCCAATTGGTTTATATGGCATTCTCCCTTTTCTTGAAGTATAGTTAAGATTTTCGATTCGTTTTCGTCAAGTTCCGGAAAGAGACTTTGTTGCGCCGGCTTATTGGTCGGACGTTCCCAACACATGGCGTTGATAAAATCGTCAATAGAAGTAATTAGTGCAGCTTTATTGTGGGCAATAAGCTGGTTACAACCTTTTGAATAGTCATCGCAAGTACGTCCCGGCACAGCGAATACATCTCTGTTATACTCCATTGCCAGTCCGGCAGTAATAAGTGCTCCACCTTTTTCCGCTGATTCTACGACGATAGTAGCATCGGCCATGCCTGCAACGATTCTGTTGCGGGCTACAAAGTTTGCTTTGTGTATAGGTTGTTGAGATAAATATTCGGTCAATACACCTCCATTAGTAACCATCTCGGCAGCATATTGTCTATGTACTGGGGGATATATAGTCTGTAATCCGTGGGCAAGTACCCCGACGGTAGGAAGTTGGCAATTCAAAGCGGCCCGGTGTGCAGCAATGTCTATGCCGTAAGCTAAACCACTTACGATAAGCGTATCCGGATATACAGAAGCAATAGCCTTGATAAAGTCTTCACAAAATCCTCTGCCGTAGTTTGTTGCATGTCGTGTACCGACAATACTGATAACCCTTTGAGCATTGAGCTCTGCTTTTCCTTTGTAAAAAAGTAAGATGGGAGCATCTACGCATTCTGTGAGTCTAGCAGGATAAGATGTATCGGTAAAAAAGATAACCTTGATTTGTTTTTTTTCGATAAATTCTATTTCCTTATCTGCAATTTCTAATGCATTCTTACGTGCCTGAGAAGAAAAGATATCACTTTTTATCCCGCTGACGGATTGAAGTGTCTTTTCGCTTTCGAGAAATAAGTTCTCTGTATTGCCGGTATATCCCAATAACGTTTTGGCCAGCATTAAATTCATCCCTCGAATACAGGTTAAAGCTATATTGTATCGTAAGATAGCAGAATAATTCATCTTTTTATAGATAATCTTTAAAAAATGGAATCAGTTCTTCTCCGCGGCTCAGTTTCCCATTGTTTATGCAAACGGTTTCCACACGGGCTTTAGCACAGATTTTATCATCGCTTTTTCGATAAATGTCTTGATAAAATACAAATTTGATACCTTCTTTACGGACATATAGTTTACATATAAACCAGTCTTGGCTGTGAAGTGAATTTTTATAATCTATTTCTATTCTGTTTACTACCGGTTCGATACCATTGTTTCTTAAATCGGTAAAGCTGGTTCCTGCCCATTGTAAGAATTCATGGCGCGCATGTTCGAAATAATGTTGATAGTTAGCGTTGTTTACAATACCTTGCATATCACACTCATAATCCCGGACCTTCATTTCATATTCGAAACAATATTTGTTTTCAGCCATAATCTTACATTCTATTCTGTATATACCAAAGGTGCAATACGACCTATCAGTTCGTTACCTAAATTTGTTTTATCTTCGATGTGCTTGTTGACTGTCTGCACAAACGGATTACTGTCAAATGCTCCTCGTACCTGTTCGAAATCGGTGTTTTTTTGTTGAGAATTTCCGTCTACTCCGAAACCGGTTTTAGCTGTCATGGAGAATTCTTTTTTGGCGTCGGCGTACAACATTTCATCGAGGCTTACAACAGCATCTTTCCATATATTGACAATTTCGGTAATATCTTCTGCCGTGATTTTCGATATACTTTTTCCATACCATTTTTGCATTACTTTATAAGCCCAAGTCCATTCCAGGTCATAATAATTTTTATGCAGTTCGGCAAATGTGGTGTGGATGGTTTCGAGAGATGTGATAATCCCGGTTTCGATACCTGATATCAACTTGTCTATTTCGGCTTTAGGTGCAATAAGACCCGAAAGATCGAGCCACTCGCCGGAACCTCCTTCTATGGTCGGTTGTAGCCGCTCTCTGATTTCTTGATTGCTGTTGAAGTGAGTTTTTTCGAGTCGCTTTATAATGGAGTTTCCTAAAAATTTGTTTATAGCTTTAGAATAGAGAGTAATGCCTTTGACCAATGAACTGTTTTTGATACAAGCACTTTGGTAAGAGTATACTTCAGATGTCTCGCCAGAACTCCGTTGTAAAGACCGTAATACATCAATCGCTGTAAGCATTTTCTGTATAGTGTAAGGGCTGAGCAGATTGAAGTTGATGCAATCGAGTTTTTCCGGGTCTTTACGGTTGTCACGTTTCGGCCATTTGAGGGCATCGCGTATGGTACCGACACTACGAAGGTTTACGCCTGGCACGATGTACGTTTCGGAACCTTTTTCTATCAGGTAAGAGAAAGGTAAGGCCGAGGTATCCGGATGACGCACATGTCGTCCCATGACAAGAGAGAATGCTCCGATTTTAGCGGGCCACAAGATATAGGAATCGCTGGTGGTTTTGGAACCTCGCTCTACGACACCTTGGTGTATGGGCCCTAATTTATACATATGGTTGCTTTGATTGGAACCACTGCCTGCGTTCAAGAATGAAAACATACCGGCGATGAGCAAGCTCGATTTGTGCATCGAGACAGTATAGGGGCCTGCGAATATAGCGCATGCCTCACCGTTTTCACCTTGACAATTGCTGAAAAAGAGAGAATCGTGTGCTGAAAAAAGATGGCTGAGAGAGCAGCCTTGTCCAATAAAACATCGTAACATGACGACACCATCGCTTATATGCGATCCGGAACTGATGATAAAGTCGTCGGCCATTACATTACATCCGATGGTAACCGGGTCGGTAGAATTACTGTTTATCGTTCCATTTTCTAATTTAGATGTCCCGTTTATTATACAACAGTCTCCGATACATACATTTTTGATGGTTCCGGTATTGATAATGGATACATTTTCCCCGATATATCCGGTTTCAGAAGACACCTCTGATGCATAATCGTCTATCATTTTTTTCAATTTTTCGATGAGTATGGGACGGTGTCTGTACATTGCAATAATGTAAGCCAGATGGGCCGACATTTTATTGTAAATGGGTACTTCGCGGCCGCCGGTCTCGTTTAGGACCGATACTTCAGTACCATTTCCAAATGTACTTTTTCCGTCGACGAGTATTACATTGACGTTCTGGATAAAGGTGTCATTACCGATAGAGTAATTGGCAATATAGTTACTTACATTTTCTATCAAGACATTATTTCCTAATGTGCAATTATGCAGACTTACATGCCTCAATCCGCTGTGCTTTTTGAATCCTCCGGGTAGAGTGAAGGATTTTTCGAATACACCCATCCTTATCTTACCGGAAAACCGGGTGTGGAAAATATGCTCTGGATTGAAGTCTTTAGCAACATCGATAGAAGACCAGTCGTCAGACATGCACTGTTGGTTTTTGAGTATATCTATTTCTTTGATTGTTAGTTTTCTGAACGATTCGCACATTTTGTGATAGTATTTGTTATATGATATTTTTAATAATAAGTATTTATTCTTCTATGCTGGTATCATTATCATCATATTTCTGATATAAGAAATCATTGTATGGGAAACGGGTGACATGTATTTCTTTTACTTTGTTATAAAGCATTTCTTTCAACTCGTCGATATTTTGTTTTTCTTTAGCGGAGATAAAGATACAGTTATCATTCATTTTTGCCATCCAGGTAGTTTTCAACTCTTCTAAAGAAATATTTTCTTTGGTACGGGGTGTCAAGTCATCAGCGTCCTTCTCTATGTAAGAAAAAGCATCTGTTTTATTGAATACTATAATCATGGGTTTATCGGCTGAGTCACAAACTTCATGTAATGTACGATTTACAATATCTATCTGTTCCTCAAAAGCTGGATGAGATATGTCTACGACATGAACGAGTAAGTCGGCTTCACGTACTTCATCAAGCGTTGATTTGAACGATTCTACCAGATGTGTCGGTAATTTTCGGATAAATCCGACAGTGTCAGATAATAAAAATGGCAGGTTATCGATGATTACTTTACGTACGGTAGTATCCAAGGTTGCAAAAAGTTTGTTCTCGGCAAATACTTCAGACTTGCTAAGTAAGTTCATCAAAGTAGATTTACCTACGTTTGTATATCCTACCAAAGCAACACGAACCATTTTGCCCCTGTTTTTTCTTTGAATGGCTTTCTGCTTGTCTATTTGTTTTAACTCAACCTTTAGTCGAGCTATTTTATCAAGGATAATACGCCGGTCAGTCTCTATCTGAGTCTCACCGGGGCCACGCATACCGATACCCCCTCGTTGGCGTTCGAGATGCGTCCACAATCGGGTTA
Source organism: Coprobacter secundus (assembly GCA_000803105.1). Taxonomy (GTDB): domain Bacteria; phylum Bacteroidota; class Bacteroidia; order Bacteroidales; family Coprobacteraceae; genus Coprobacter; species Coprobacter secundus. The sequence continues at coordinate 292,451 of JTDA01000001.1, read as the reverse complement.
AGCGAGGCAATAGATATTGATATTGAGCCAGTTCCACTTGGCTTTTTGCATGCGCAGTTTGAGCGCGTTTTGCAAAAATGTCAAGAATCAGGCTGGTGCGGTCTAATATTTTGACTTGCAGTTCGTGTTCGATATTTTTTAATTGCTTGGGAGTCAAGTCATCATCGAAAATGGCCAATCCTATTTCGTTTTCTTCAATATATGTTTTTATTTCTTGTAACTTTCCCGCACCGACAAATGTTGTAGGGTTAGGATATTCGAGTCGTTGTAAAAATTTTTTTACGGGTTCAGCCCCTGCTGTTTCTGCCAGGAAGGCCAGTTCGTCCAAGTATTCGTTTGCTTTTGCTTCGTTCTGGGTTTGAGTAATGATACCTACCAGAATAGTACGTTCGGTCTCTTGTTTGGTGAGAATAAATTCTTTCATCTATAGATAATATCGTCTTAATGTTGCAAATATAATGGATTTGCCTGTTAAATTGTTCTTATAGTGTCAATAAACTGTATGAAAAAATATGAGTAATAATAAATTATTCCTGAATAAAAGTATATATTCCCGATTTTGTATCTTCTTTGTAAAAATGGAATCCCTCCCATTCAAAAGATTTTATTTCTTCGGGGTTCTCTATCCGATTTTTAATAATGTAACGAGTCATAGCTCCGCGGGCCATTTTGGTGTAAATGACAACCGTAGTCGGTTTTCCTCTCTTCATAATTTTAAATTCAGGAGTAATAATTCGGGTTTTGTTTTCTACCAGTTTCCAATCGAAGAGAGATTTCATTTCATGGCTGGCCAAATTGAATAATATCCCACCGTTTTTTATAATTTCCTGTATGAAGGGACGTGTCAAACGTTTCTGCCAGAAATCGAACATGTTTTCAGCTCCTAATTCGGGAATGGTCACGTTCCCTTCGAGACGGTAAGGCTTGATAGTATCCATGGGGCGTAACAGGCCGTAACAGAATGAGGTTATCCGTAAATGCTCTTGTGCATAGGTAAAGTCCTCAGGTGTAAAATTTTGGGGGGCGATGTTTTTAAATACGATGCCGGTATATGCCAGTAATGCCTGTAATGATGGAGTTTCGTTGGAGTGAAATTCATGAAAACGCAGAGAATTTTCAGCTGCGAGTCGCTCGGGGACATGGAGTATTTCTTTTAATTCGTTTACAGAATATTGAGATAGATGGAGTATAATTTTAGAAGCCTCTTTTTGGAAAACAGGATTGGTAGATGCCGGAACCTGTATTTTAGAATGCTTGCTCATTGTTTTTGCACAGGAAAGCAGTATCATCATATTTTTATCTTTTATAATGTTGGCTTTATAATATACAAACTTAATAAAATCCGCTAAATTTTTGTATGTTTGGAGAGGTAAACAAAAAATATTAATATTACTAATACTTATGAAACGTATTATCCTCTCATTGGCGTTTATTTTTATAGGACAAATTTTTTTGTATGCATCAGACATTCAGAAGTGTAAACAACAAATTATTGATTGGCACCTTTCTTCTATATTTTCGGATGAGGGCTTGACTGATGAAATAATTGCTCTCACGGATAGTGGTTCGTATATCGATTTGTCAGTGAAAGAATTATTTTTAAATATTCGGTTGCCTGAACAAATAATATATCATTGGGTAGAAACTCAAACAGAAAATGGAGGTTGGAGGGATATTGATTATCGAGATAAGGACCCAAGCGGTTGGGCTCCGTCTTTTCATGTAATGCGGCTGTTCCATTTGGCAAAGGCTTATCAATCCCAGCAGATGCCTACTTATCATTCAGATAAAGTCTTGGCAGCTTACATGCAAGGTCTGCGTTTCTGGGTGTCGTTCACGTTGACTTGTCCGAATTGGTGGTATACGGAAATAGGAGTCAATAAAATGTTAGGTCCGGCATTGCTTTTGATGGAAAATTTACTTCCTGAAGATTTGAAAATGCAAGGTGTAGAGCAGTTAAAGCGGTCAAAAATAGGTCTGTCAGGACAAAATCGTGTTTGGCTGGCAGGCAATGTTGTGTATAGGGCATTGTTACAAAATGATGAAATTCTGTTGAAGGAGGCGCGAGATGTTATTTTGTCTGAAATATATATTACAACGGAAGAGGGCTTGCAACCGGATTACTCATACCATCAGCATGGGCCTCAGTTGCAATTTGGAAATTACGGATTGGCTTATGCTTTGAGCATGACTTACTGGACAAGAGCTTTCCGAAATACACAATACTCTTTCCCGGATGAGAAGATACAGGTTGTCGGTAATTATATCTTAAACGGATTGAATAAGGTTGTTTGGGGTGGATATATGGATTATAGTGCTTGTGGACGCCAATTCTTTAAAAATGCCCAAAGGGGAAAGGCTTTGGCTTTAGCCCAATCTTTGGCAGATATGTCGGTGGTAACAGACGCTGCAAGTGCCCAGGTATACAAGATAGCCTATCGTAATATTTTGATTCCACCCTCGTCGGTCGCTCGGGCGGAAGGAACGACAGCTTTTTATCGTTCGGATATGCTGATAAGCAAAATCGGTGATGCATATTTTTCTGTGCGATTGGCCTCTCCATGGACTATAGCGACAGAAGCCGGTAACGGAGAAAACTTAAAAGGGTATTATATGGGAGAGGGAGTAACATCATATATGCGTAATGGTAATGAATATGAGAATATTTTCCCGTTTTGGAATTGGCGTCGGTTACCCGGTATAACTGTTCCGGATGATACAATACCGTTACCGTTACTTACCTGGGATGGATACCGGAATGATTCGACTTTTGCTGGGGTTTTGTCTTCTGGAACGGCTGGAGTGGCAGCGATGATTCTGGGGCGTGATGGGATTTCGGGAAATAAAGGATATTTTATTTTAGGCAATCGGATGTTCTGTTTAGGAAACAGCTTGCAGACCCAAGCTGGGCAACCATTGATTACGACAATAAACAGTACTTATTTAGAAGGTGGGATACGATGGAGGACTGGCAATAATAAAATGGATAGAGTAGATGATAATTTTTCTGCCCATATTCGAAAACCTGTGATTTTGGAACATAATGGATGGAGATATTATATTACGGAAAATCAGACATTGAATGTAGCCATTGCCCCGTCTCAAGGAAGTTGGCATGAGATTGCAAGGTTCTATGCTGATAAGGAAAAGCAAGACACGTTATTTACTGTAACTTTGAATAACGATAGTGGAAAGTATGAATATATGGTCATGCCTGCAAATGATAATAATCAGGAGGTTGATTATTCACAAGTGAAGATAACAAATACACCTTTGGTTCAGTTGGTTGAGGATATGGAGGAAGGGACTGTCTGTGGTGTTTGTTATCGACCGGGATTATTTCCTTTAAAAAAGTCTTTATTGAAAGTCCGGTACATTTCACTGTCAGGGCAAGCTCTGTTCATATTGCAAAAAGAGAAAGACGGAGGTTTGAAAATTTCTTTGTCCGATCCTACCCGCAGACAAAAGTCTATTTCGTTAGGGCTTTATGGCAAATATGAATCTGGCCGGTATGATAGAAAGAGGAATATGACCTTTTTTAATATTGCTTTTCCTCAAGGAGATGAGTCTGGAAAGTCTGTACCCGTGGTTGTAAGGTATCGATGAAAAAAGAGATATCGGATATATGCTATAAAAGAAATTAGCTTATATTGATATTCCTGATAGTAGAGTGATGATAGGAATTGTTTCAAAATGAATCGTATGACTTCTCTTGAAACAATTCCTATATGTTTTTTTATAAAATTACAAATTAAGGTTTATTTATATTTTACGGATTTCTGTAATGATAATTGTATCCTTGGATGATATTTCCATAATTGTCTTTGATAAGCTTCAGTCTCCCCCGAGCGTCATATTCATAGGATGTTTTTATGCCTCTGGGATTTACAGATTCAACCATTCCTATCAAAGGTTTGTATTTGTAGGTCGTAATGAGTGCGTTTGGTAAGCTTTTTCTGAGACTATCGATTGTTGTCCAGTCTTGGTCAGAAGGATATGTTTTTTCAGATAAAAGGTTGATTTCATCATCATTCATGTTCAATGCGTTTTTTACCTCTTCATAATTGGCGTTTTGGATTTCGGCTATTGGATACTGTCCGTCGTACGACCAAAGATAAACTATTTTCATAGCATTGTCTTTGCAAAGGAATAGGGGATTTCCATGTGTATCGTAATTGTAATATATGATACGGGTTACAGGCGTATTTTGATTTTTAGTTTGTATTTGTATTGTTTCCGGTGCGAATATATCATTATGCCATTCTTTGTAATGGGTGGTTATTTTTTGGAGAAAAGTATCGCCTTTATAAACTTCTTTACTAATTATCGGATTTAAGATGTTCAATTTTTTCATCTTTTCATACACAGGGTTACCCGGATAGTCTGAGGGGTATGAGAATGTTTCTATTATTGAAATATTATCCTTAACATAAGGAAGTTCTTTTCTTTTCAGGAGGAGAGTGCTTTCATCGTAATCGGGCCATTGCGCTGTTATAATATTATTTTCTGATCTTTTTTCTATGATTCTTTTATTGTACAATGTGTACACCTCGCTTGTAGCTATACAGTCTTCGTATATTAATCTGTTTATATAATATTGGAAATCAGAATAATTGATACTCATTCCTGTAAATAAATTGAAAGCATATGGTTCGCTTTCCATAATTTTGAATCCGGTTATGAATTTTTCTTTTTTGAAACATGTGTATTCGTAAGATTCCATACGAGTTTCCGTGTACTTATTATCAGCAAAGCTATAATCTGTTTTAGACAATAATCGAGGTTTGTAAGCACCGTAATCAAAATGATAGGGAACATTTCCGTACTTAGTAATGTATGCAGTAGTTATTTTATGCTCTGTCTCGTCATAAATGTATTCAGTCTTGCCTAAAGTGTTTCCGTCTTTGTCTTTTATGATTTCAGAGATATTATTGTATAATGCAGGTATCGTGTTGAATGTCATAATGTCGTTGAGCGGTTCTGATACGTAATATGTTTTGCCTATTTCGGCTTCTGAGTAGCATGCTGGTCCGTTTGTGTAATTATGGTGAGTGAGAACATAATAATTGAAGCAGTTTCTTGGATTTACAAAACCGTCTCGTAAAGTATAATTATATTCTACGATTTTGGCTATTGTCTCTGGACCGTCGAAATCGGTAATTCTGCGGACTCGTAGTCCTCCGACATGGATTAAGTTTCCGAATTTATTTTGATGAAATTCGTATTCGAATTTTCGTGTGCCGCCTGTCGGATAGTGTATTTCCTCTAATATGCAAGCTTGAGCCGATGTTAGGTTCGGCTCTCTGTCCGTTTGATATTGAGTGGGAGCTCCTGCTCCCATAGTTCCGCTTGGAATGTTATTCGTACTTGTCGAACCTTTATAGTATCCCCAATAATCATCATGAAAATGATAAATATCTTTGGTCGCGAGAAATCCTTCACAATAGGGAGGTAAGGATAGCGGATTATATTTGAAAGAATATATCTCTTTTTCTGGAGAAGAATTTCCCCTTATTTCTAATTTATCTAACATCAGTCGTAGGCCGAATTCTTTACCATTTATACTCTTGCTTGTCCCGGAATAAGAGTAGTGGAAAATATACATTTGAGTCAAATCATCAAGATAAATTTTAATGGTGTCTAATTTTGTATCGCGTATATCTTTCCTGTCTGTGGCATAGATGAAATCTACTATTTTTTTTCCATTTGCTTTTATTTCTGATATGCTGAGCTCATTAAAATTGTGTTGGTTGATTGTTCTGTAATTTAATTCGTTCATTTTAATGGAATTAACGGTATAGCATTCATTCGGGTTCAATAGAGATTTATCCCTAATGTAACTACCGCTATGGGAATTATAATAAATAGGTTCATTTCCGGTTTCGACCATTTGGCTTATGCTGTAAGATGTCCATCCGGAGGGTATATAATTTAATTCGATGGAATCTCGTTTATTCGCTGATACGATTTTGGTCAACCTCCATGTATTTCCGTTTCCTTTGAATAAAGCATCGGGAAGAGGGTCCTGTTTTATTTGGTTTAGTATTTTTGTTTGGGATATGGTATTGGTTTTTTGAAATTTATTGAAATAATAAGTGTTTCCTTTCGAGTCGATAGTGCGAATTCGAGGGCTATCAAATTTTATTTGAATCGGGTCATAAGGGAGAGTATATATTTCATTTGTATTGAATTTGTACCTAAATACACCGGAATGTTCACCGAAATGATATACGTATCTGTCTGAGTGCATATCTATTTGAGGTCCGAATCCGGTGTCCCATTTAATAATTCTGTATATTTCGTCGAGCAGGCCTTGCATGGCTAATGGGGAAGAATTTATAGGATCTATATTATCTATAGCTGTTTGAAATTCAGCTTGAGATTTGTAAGCCGGAGTTTTTTTGCTTTCGCCATCAGGTTCTCCGATAACCTGTTGTGTAATGAAGCCCCCAGAGTTGAGTACCCATCCTAAACCTACGGTACTGGCAATGTCGTTGACTTTGATTCCTGAGGCGTGATAAGATAGATTGATGGGGAGGCTGATACCCCCGATTCTGACTGTATAAATAGGAATAGTAATGTCTGGAATACCCGTACTGTGATCTACCGGACATTCTATAAATTTCATTAAACCGGCTATTTCAGGCGAAGCCGGTATTGTTACCGGGATTTGGGCTTTGTAATTTTCTAATATTCCCTGACTGGTTCTGGTTATTCCGGCTGTTTGCAATATAGAGTCGTTTGTAAATTCTGAGTTTACCTGAGTTTTTGAATGTATTGTAAAAGAAAATAGCAATAAAAGGATGAGTACAATGTAATTTTTCATGGTCGTATTATGTCATTTCTGCGTTTTTTTATATGAAGATGTAGCCATTGGGATGTCTTATGAAGTAAATAGGGTCTGTTTTGTTCATTCATCTTCGTCACAAACGTCTTTTATTACCGGAGGATTGAATAGTAATCCCGGAACATGTCGGAATGGATAAAAATTGTAAGGATATACTCCGTCCCAATTCCTGTATAATGTCGATTTTTCCCCGTTTTTAATCAGAACCCACCATATGGAATTGCTATCGGCATAAGGAAAATCTTTGCTGTTTATTTCCATATCGGGAATAGATGGATATGAGGAGGTTATTTTCGGAGCGTTTTCCATATTTTCCAGCAGGTTGAAATAGTGTTCCATTCCGGAAAATATTCTGAATCTTATCCCCGATATTTCGGTATAACCTAATGGTCTTTGATTATAATAAATATTTTCATCTCCGATGCAAGCCCCCTCTCCGGAGAAAATGATGATGGACGTGAATTCCGGCAAGATATTGTCGATGTATATTTCGCAGATCGAGTCTAACTTTTTGTTTTCGAAAACGAACGAGTCCAATACGGCCCTTAGTTCCTCATTGGGATACAGCTTTTTTTCGATGTACACGTTGTCTTTCCTATCTTGTATGCAAGATATCAGCAGTGTAAAAAGCGTTATTGAAATAAAGTGTTTTGCCATAATCTTTTTATTATAAGATTTAAGATTATTGTTTTTCTGTTTTCTCTGGGATATTTTTTGCTTATGATTCGGAAAAAGGAGTAAGAACCATTTTTATTTTTTTAATTTATCTTTGTTTTTTGCATACCATTTATCGAATGCCTCCATTTTATCGCAGAATAAAATTCTCCTTTTTGTTGTTTGTGCATCTATATAAAATCCTGGAGATTTAGCATCATGTATGTTTTCTTCGCCAAAAGGTATAGCCTCTTTTTTATTGATGTATGTTTTTCCTTGATAGTCTTCCACGAACCAACAGGTATTTACAGAATCGTTTTTAAATGATTTCATTTTTTCCATCACCGTTTTAGGCTGGTTTATCGAGTCGGAGAAGAACTCTTCTGCACCGGAAAATACATCGAATATCCTGTCGGCATATCGGATTTTGTAAAGAGCAGGTATTTTGCATTGCCCGTTATTGATGTCTGTGTTTCCCGAATATAATAATATGTGGTAATTATAAGGATTTATTTTATCAATATAAATCTGGTTTATCCGGTTTTTGTTTGGGGTTTCCTGTATAAAAGAGTCGAGCAGCTGCGTCATGGATTCGTTCGGATATATATACGGATTATCCTTTTTGGGGTTACAGCATAGAATCAATGAGGATATGGATATTAAAAGTATTTTTTTCATACGACTTTTATTTTAGTGATTATTTATTTAGGAAGATATAAGTAGAATCTGTTTGTTCATTCATCTTCGTCACAAACGTCTTTTATTTCGACGGTAAATACTCCTGGAACGGGGCGGTTCGGATAGAAATTATAGGGATATACTTCGTTCCAATTCCTGTATAATGTCGATTTGTTTCCGTTTTTAATCAGGACCCACCAGATAGAATTGGAATTGAAATAAAGAAAATTTTCATAATAGATTTTTAGATCGGGTTCTGAAAGATCCGAGGAGGTTATTTTCGGAGCGTTTTCCATATTTTCCAGCAGGTTGAAATAGTGCTCCATTCCGGAAAATATTCTGAATCTTACCCCCGATATTTCGGTATAACCTAATGGTCTTTGATTATAATATATATTTTCACCACCTGTGCAAGATCCATGTCCGGAGTAAATGATGATGGACGTGAATTCCGGCAAGATGTTGTCGATGTATATTTCGCAGATCGAGTCTAACTTTTTGTTTTCGAAAACGAACGAGTCCAATACGGCCCTTAGTTCCTCATTGGGATACAGCTTTTTTTCGATGTACACGTTGTCTTTCCTATCTTGTATGCAAGATATCAGCAGTGTAAAAAGCGTTATTGAAATAAAGTGTTTTATCATAATTTAGCGGTTATTACACCTGTTAAGTTGTAACTTTCATCTGATAGTTTTCTGTTGACGTTGTACGTGCCGGAATAAAGGCTATTCTTTATTTTTTAACAATATATCTATGTTTTTCACGAGCCATCTATGGTAAGCTTCCATTGTATCACAGAATAAAAGATGACGTTTCATTGCTTGTCCATCTAAATAGAATCCACTACTGTCAACGGGATGTAAAGGTTTTTTCCCGAAAGGTGTGGCATTATTTTCTTCATTGATGTATATTCTTCCGTTATAATCTTCCACGAACCAACAGATATTTGCAGAGTCTTTTTTAAATGATTTCATTTTTTCCATCACCGTTTTAGGCTGGTTTATCGAGTCGGAGAAGAACTCTTCTACACCGGAAAATACATCGAATATCCTGTCGGCATATCGGATTTTGTAAAGAGCGGGTATTTTGCATTGCCCGTTATTGATGTCTGTGTTTCCCGAATATAATAATATGTGGTAATTTCGGATGCCGATTTTATCAATATAAATCTGGTTTATCCGGTTTTTGTTTGGGGTTTCCTGTATAAAAGAGTCGAGCAGCTGCGTCATGGATTCGTTCGGATATATATACAGATTATCCTTTTTTTGAGTACAGCATAGAATCAATGAGGATATGGATATTAAAAGTATTTTTTTCATGCGACTTTTATTTTAGTGATTATTTATTTAGGAAGATATAAGTAGAATCTGTTTGTTCATTCATCTTCGTCACAAACGTCTTTTATTACCGGAGGATTGAATAGTAATCCCGGAACATGTCGGAATGGATAGAACTCATAGGGATATACGTCATTCCAATTCCTGTATAATGTCGATTTGTTTCCGTTTTTAATCAGAACCCACCATATGGAGTTGCTATCGGCATAAGGAAAATCTTTGCTGTTTATTTCCATATCGGGAATAGATGGATATGAGGAGGTTATTTTCGGAGCGTTTTCCATATTTTCCAGCAGGTTGAAATAGTGTTCCATTCCGGAAAATATTCTGAATCTTATCCCCGATATTTCGGTATAACCTAATGGCCTTTGATTATAATAAATATTTTCATCTCCGATGCAAGCCCCCTCTCCGGAGTAAATGATGATGGACGTGAATTCCGGCAGGATGTTGTCGATGTATATTTCGCAGATCGAGTCTAACTTTTTGTTTTCGAAAACGAACGAGTCCAATACGGCCCTTAGTTCCTCGTTGGGATACAGTTTTTTTTCGATGTACACGTTGTCTTTCCTATCTTGTATGCAAGATATCAGCAGTGTAAAAAGCGTTATTGAAATAAAGTGTTTTATCATAATCTTTTTGCATTTATTACTCTGTTTTTGAAATTGTTATGCTTAGTAAATTCTATTAAAGAACATTTCCCTTTCGTCAAATTGTTTAGATGGAATTCGGGAAACGTTTGAGTTATATTTTCTGTTAATGTACCATTTTCTATTCCGGGTCTTCCTGTTACAGCGCTGATACTGTTATTCCCTTTCATTTGCAGTACATATACCGGTTTATAGGGGGTGATGTTTATGGAGAAGTGTTTATCTTCATTAGAGGGGGGAGTACCGTTCGGATGCGTATGGGCGGTCGCGATTATAGGCCAGGTATTTTTACCGGCATCGATTATGTTCCCTCCTTTAGCTGAATAATGATATGATTTTAAGTTTACTTCATTCGGTGTATTTTGATAATCGGGGAGTACTAAGACTTTATCGGACATTAATATTGCCATGGATTCATTCCCTGTTTTTACGGTCTGATTTATCATCCGTCGATAAGCTTCCCTTTCCCGATAAAAAAGGATACTTCCGTCTTTCCGATAATCGGCAATCGATTTCCCGTTGACCGATTCTGTGTAGGTTTGTCCCAAATATCGTTGACCGTCGGCAAGACGTGAATTCCGGTTGATTTCAGGGCTATATTGTATTGTACTGTCTTGGTCTTTATACCAATCTCTCCCATCTGGGTCGGTATATAAAATGGGATTATTATTGCAGTATGCATAAGGGGAAATAGAATAATATTTTTCTTGTAGAGGGTCGGGGGTAGACCATCTTAAAAAATAAGGATCGAATATTCTTGCTCCGAAGTCGTATTGGTTCAGTCCAAACATATTGATATATTCTTTTTCTCCTAATAGGTATGGCTGCGACCCGGTTCCGGTGCGGTTGAAGAAATAACCGGATGGATAATACTCTGTCGATTGTAAAATACCGGAGTTATCGGCAGTAATACGCACATTTCCCAAATGGTCATAGATATAACGAACGAAAGTGTATTTTTGTTCCGGGTCTGATTTCGTATTATCGACCTGTATGTACCCTCCCGGAATTTTGATCATGGATATTTTATAATTTCGATATATATATTCACCCCACAAGCAGTCGGTCGTTATGGTTTGAGGCTGTAATATACCGCTGTCGTCGATTTTGGCTTCTGATGTGTATGTCGATATGACCCTTCTGCCGTCGGCCATATAGTGATTGGCGATTTGGTCATTATTACCGAATTCGACCGATTGAGGCAAATTCAAATGGTTGTAGATTATATTTTCTATGTTCTTGCCGGTATTACGGCTCATGTTTCCGTTTTTATCATAAGCGTATGGGATATCATTGTTCGAGGTGGAGGAGAGGAGATTTTCACCGAATACCGGATCTCGGATTTTCTTCCCGGAGATGATTTCTTGTGAGTCGTCGGGAATAGCGGAATAGTTTGAGGGTTCGTCCGGGTTTTCCGTATTAATTTCGAGCAGAGGTATATCGGTATCCGTGAGATCGATGGCATCGGTTAGCTGGTTACCTTTGTGCTCAAAGGCCAGTTGATGGGTATATATATTATTTTTTTTCCTGACTATATTTTTTATATTCCCCATTTTGTCAAAATTGAATTCTTCCAAATCGTTTGCCATTTTGCCGTTGAGAAATGATTGGGACGATATTATTCTGTCAAGTGCGTCATAGGTCATATGAAAGCTGTATTCTCGTCCGCCTTGAGAGTATTTTACGGCAGAAATATTTCCATTGAAGTATCGGGTACTTTGGGGCACCAAAGCTTCTTCGTAATATAATTGTTGAGAAAATGCTCGGTTGGTAATCGAAATAGGCCACCCCCTTAAGTTGTAAGTGTAGGTGATTGTGTCGCTTCGGTCGTGTAAAAACTTTTGAGATACTTGTCCTAAGTCGTTATATAGATATTCATGTATTTTTTTTCTTTTAAAGTGTTGAATTTTAGTGATTCGCTGGTAATGCGTCCTGCATGGTCGTATTGATATGTATAGATTTGAGTTTGTTTACCTTCATAATTCAGGGCGACATGCTCTTTTTTTATATTGATCGGGTTACCGGCAAAATCATATTCTATATAAATGTGATTATGAGGACCGAATCCGTTGACTTCCACAAGCTTCTCTACGATGCGTCCTTGCGTATCGTAGTAGAAGGAACTGATTTCATATCTGTTCATATTGTCTGTTTGTCCGATGTAAGTAGCGGTAATTAGTCCTTGACAGTTCTGGTAGATCTCTTTATTATTAGAGACCGGCCCGGTTGAAAGGAAAATATTTTGATAATCGTTGAGGTTTCGAAATTGATGTTATCATAATAATTTATTGTAAGTACCCGAATATTGTTACCAAGTTTGATTCGATTGGTATAGCCGATTATGGGCATTTCGTAGTTGAAAGCAAATTCTTCGACTACCAGAGTATCGCGACAGATTTCTATGAAATCGTTATGGCTGTAGTCCGAAGTTAGTAAACCTGTAACTATTTCTCGGTCTAATGCGTCGTATTTTGTAAATAACCATTCATTTTTTGTCCGTAGGTTTCCATCTTGAATCAATACGGGATGATCGGCTCTATCGTATACTATATATATCGGGTCTGCTCCGGGCATTTTTTTTCGATGCATCGGTTTCTTTCGTCGTAACGGTAAAAATAACCGTATGACGAAATCGCATCGGAGTTTACGCTCCATATATTGTCAGCTGAGAGTGCGTCGGTTGCCGATGGTGGCAGTACAAAACACAAATTACCGAAATCGTCGTATATATAATATGTATCGATGAAGTTGTCATTATCCAATTGCCGTATAAGTAGTATTTGGTCTAATTTATTCCTGAATTCCAAAGTAGATTTGCCATCTTCGTCGATATGATAGATGATGAATAGTTGATTGTTGGCATAATTCCCCTGTTTTCGCAGATGGGTTTCATCGCTCAGATAATAATACCGACAAATACGTTCGCTGTCGGTCGTATTGTTTATTTCGTATTTTTTATTTATCGGATGTGAGGACCAGTTGTCTCCGGGACCGTATTCTCCTGTAATGAGGTTGAGTGGAGAGTTTTCATATATGGGAGAAAAATATGGCCTTGTATCGTTATAGTATGTATTAGCTGAAGATTTTAGGGTCGAGGGGCTTACAAAATTGCCATTGGTTTCAGATGGGATCGGTAACCATGTATTAGAACTCCTCCCGAATCCGTCGTATTCTTGCAAAATTACCAAGTCGTTTCCATCAGGGGTAATCCCTTTTTGTATAGTTTGAGACGGTCGTCCCAATCCATCAAAATATTGTATTTCGGTTAATGCTCGAGCTTTATGTCCGAGTTGTATGATTGTCCCGTTTATTTCTGCTGTTTGAGTGGCATCTAACGGAGTGACTGTAACAATATAGTTCTGAGTGTTGTATTGCAGGTTCTCTGTCGTTTCGGCCAGTATGATGTTTATTCCCGGAAAAAGGAAATAAAGCAAAATCGATATGGTAATTTGTTTTTCCATGAAAGATAGAGATGGGATAAGGCTTTAATTGTATTTTAGGGATGAATCGATGGTTATGGTTTTTGGATTATTTTTTCACCGTAAACTTTTTTGTTTACAGTAAAACGTAAGAGACATTCTCCTGTTATAGAGCTGTCTAATGGTATTTCTTCACGATTGATCCCCGCTGGCTTTTTGATGGCTTTCCGTCCGGAGATTGTTCTACCGGTATAGTCAAACAGTAAAAACGAACAATCGGCAGGCCGATTCAGACGATATTCTATGATTAGATGATTATCTTGTTGATAAATGTGATAATCGCTCAGAGCATCTTGGCTAACTCTATTCTTTTGAAGTGATTTTGTATCGGTAGCTGCGAGTCGTGCCGGATTATCGAGGTCTTCGGATAAAATAGCTTGCTTATCGGGGGAATAAAGATATGCAGTAGAATGATGATAGACCTTTTTCCCGTATAGGTAGGAGGTACTTTCTTTGGTTTCGAATACCGGGTATCGATAACCGTCAGCGTACCAGCGGTATGTAGTAATGTGAGTTTGCATACTGTCTTTCTCTGTGTATATTGTAATGCTATCCGATGGTATTGGAGGAGGGAGTTCGGCCGATATGATATTGTGCGGACTTGCACGATTGGCAATCCTTCTTTCACTGTGAAGGCGGAGTGCGTGATGTAAAGTATCATTAGACGGTAATATTATCGTACCCCATGCGTCGGCCTGCAATGTTTCGTTTCCGTGTATTTGCAAATCTATTCGATCACAATAACGGCCTATGCCGTTTAATGAAAACGACACAGAATCTTTGTAGGAGAACGGAAAGGGTAGATGGCAAATTGGAGCAATATAGGAAGTAAATTGGGTAGGAGTACTGTATCCGGTCATATAAAGGGTATCATTTATCGAACGATATTTATAATATGTACGGTTTTCGTATCCGATGATAATGGAATCTTGATATTCTATATAGGATAAATAATGTTCTTTATTTGTGATTTTTTGTCGGCTGAAATCCCAGATTATATCTTCTCCGGCTTGTCCCGGATTTGTGGATTCGACAGTTTGCTTGATTAGTTTATCTCCGCTACGAATCATGTTATATGTCGCTTCGAGAGAAGGTTGGGCCGATATAGATTGGCTTACAGCAATTGTTATTAACATGTAGAGACATATTTTACCGAATATAGATATTCGTGAGACTGAAATAGGATGTTGTGAAGTTTCTCTATTCATGGTATTTCGGTTTTTATGTCAATCGAAAGGCATATAAAAGTGTTCTTCAGATTATAATTCTATGTTTTTCTTGGTATTATGGTTCATCCTTATTTTATCAATGGCTAATTTATTTATTTTATTTTAAAAAAGCAAAATAAATGATTGATTTATGAGAATTTGAATAAAAATAATATGACATAATGTAAAATGCCCCCTAAAAGCTATTTATTTGGCATTTAAGGGGCACTTTATCTATGATGAGCTTTTTATGATGTGTTGATTTTTATACCGGCTCTATACCTTGCTTGGCTAGAAGCTCAAGACCTACGTCTTTGAGTTTGAATTTTTGTATTTTCCCACTTCCGGTCAATGGGAATTGGTCTATAAAGAATACATATTTAGGTATTTTGTGCCGTGAAATTTTTCCTTTGCAAAAGTCTTTGACGTCACTTTCCTGCAAAGTTTCACCAGGCTTTAAGATAATGAAAGCTCCTACTTCCTCTCCATATTTTTTTGAAGGTACCGCGGCTACTTGTACATCTTTTATTTGAGGCATCTGGTAAAGAAATTCTTCTATTTCACGAGGATATATATTTTCACCTCCACGTATTATCATATCCTTTATACGTCCGGTTATTTTATAATTTCCTTCCGGAGTTTTTACTCCTAAATCTCCGGAATGGAGAAAGCCGTTTTTATCGATAATGGCGGCCGTAGCTTCAGGCATTTTGTAATAACCTTTCATAATGTTATATCCACGGCAACACATCTCTCCCTGCACACCTACGGGGCACTCTTCTAACGTCTCGGGATCGATGACGCGAACGTCTATTTCCGGCAAATTGCTACCGACAGTGGATGCTCTTACCTCTAACGGATCGTCCACTTTACTTTGTGTCATACCCGGAGAGGTTTCGGTAAGACCATATACACTTGTAATTTCGCGCATATACATTTTGTCCATTACTTCACGCATCAACCATTCGGGACATAGTGAGCCGGCCATGATTCCCGTACGTAAAGAAGAGAGGTCAAACATACTGAACATCGGGTGGTTCAGTTCGGCTATAAACATAGTGGGAACTCCATATAGTGCTGTACACTTTTCCTTGTGTACCGAAGCTAATACTACCAGAGGATCAAAACGTTCGAGCAATACAGCGCAACCTCCGTTGGTGATGATGGCCATCATCCCAAGTACTATTCCGAAACAGTGGAAAAGAGGAACAGGCAGACAAACTCGTTCATTTTCGGTGAATTTCATACTTTGCCCGATGCAATACCCGTTATTGGTAATGTTGTGATGAGTAAGCATCACTCCCTTGGGAAAACCTGTAGTTCCTGAAGTGTATTGCATATTTACAACATCATAGCAATTGAACTTTTTCTTTTGCTCTTCGAGTAATTGGTCTTCCATTGTACTACCCAATAGCAATAGTTCAGCGGTATTGTACATACCTCTGTGCTTCTCTTGACCTATATACACAACGTTGCGCATATAAGGCAATTTTTTGCTTTTCAGATTTCCACGCTGAGAAGTTTTCAGTTCGGGTAACATGGTGTAAGTCATTTCCAGATAGTCGGTATCGAATGTACCGTTGGAAATGCAGAGAGTATGAAGGTCGGCATTATCGACCAGGTATTCCAATTCGTGCTGTTTGTAATTGGTATTTACTGTGACCAAGACCGCTCCTATTTTGGCTGTTGCAAAAAGAAAAGTATTCCAGTCGGGAACATTTGTAGCCCATATACCTACATGGGAGCCTTCTTTTACACCGATGGCCATGAGCCCTTTGGCCAGGTTATTTACTCGTTGGTTAAATTCGGAATAGGTAAATCTCAAATTTCGGTCAGAATATACGATAAATTCTTTATCAGGAGTTTTTTCGGCCCAATATTCCAGAAAATCTCCTAATGTTTTTTCGAATAACTGCATAGTTAATGTCTTTTTAAGAAATTATACAGGAATATGAACAACGGCCAATATTTTGGCATTCTGGTTGTTATAGGAATGCACATGGTGAGGTACTATAGAGTCGTAGTAGATACTGTCTCCCGCCGAGAGCTGATAGGTATCCTTCCCATAATTGACTTCAATAGCTCCGTCCATGACGTAGATAAATTCCTCTCCTTCATGCGATGATAATTCGTAGTCATTGGGTTGGGCCGGAGAGATATTGATGATAAACGGTTCCATATGCCGGTTGGTTTTCGATTTGGCCAGGCTCAAATAGTCCATATGTTTACGGGCACCGGCAGTATGGGTCGTGAATGAGACTTCGTCTTTTTGTTGTCCACATCGAGTAATGACCGGGCCTAACTCCTCTTGGTCATCTAAAAATGTCCCTAAACGTACACCTAAAGCCCGAGCGATTTTTACCAATAAAGCTAAAGCGGGGAGATCTGTATTATCTTCAATATGGTTGATTTGTTCTACACTTAAACCGGATTGTTGAGAAAGTTCTTCTCGACTCATATTCTTATTTTCACGAAGTGTTTTTATTTTTTCACCTACAGTGCTGTTATTACTCATGTCTCTTGTTTTGAAGATTTTATGTGTGTTTATATAGTCAGTTAAAAAATTATGTCCGGCAAAATTAAGAAAAACTTTATTTGAAAAGAAAAAATTAGAGATAATTTTCTTTTTATATTGTTTGTTTTTTGAGAAAATAAATAATAATATGTAAGAAAAATAATATAAAAAATTATGATTTGTATTATTGTAGAGCAGTTTTATGATTTAATTTATATATAATAGGATTTTGAATATTTATACTTGATAAACAGTTTCTCGGTCCGGTACAGTTTGAGAATTGGGAAAGGAATAATCTTTTTATAAAAGAAAATGAAAACTTATGCCTCCGGAAAAATATTTCCCGTTTTGGAGCATGGCTAAAAGTGAAATGTGTTTGAACAACAATATATCAGCTCCGATATTGATTTGCCGAGATGCATATTCAGCTATGAATTGTAATGGAGTATAGAAATGCGGTCGATATGTTATCCCCCCTGTCAGACCATTCCATAAAGCATTATCCGGTCGTAGAAAGTTTCGATACGCGATGTGGAAACCGATTTCTTCTTTTTTGATATATAGGTGTTTTGTCAAAGCAATATAGAAGTTGGAGAAATAGTTATTGGCATTTTTTTTTGCATCACCGAAAGAATATACGTCATTACCTCCTAATGCAATGGATGGATACCATTTTTTTTCTGTGAGCAATCTGAACTTTACGGATAGTGACCTATCTTGGTTTATGTGTCCATCTTTGAGTTTCATGATAGTACATATATATTCTATTTCCATAAATGGTAAGAAAGTAACTCCGATAAAATAATTTCCGCTGTTGTAATTGAAAGTAGCGGGAAGTACTTCTTGATTGAGATAATTCCCGCCGATAATGGCTGTGCCGTCGGGATACATGTCTGCCGATGGGGAACGCAATAACCCAGAAGCCCCTATTATCTGCTGAGCCGGCAAATCGAGCTTGGCACAAAGACAGGTTATAATCAAAATAAGTATTCGTATAATAGTTGTTCTCATCGTCTTTGCCGGTTTATTTCGGATTGTATAAAATATGGCTGAAAGTTTGCCGAGGCATTACTTTCACCAGGATGTACTCGATAATATACGCAAGAATTGCCATCGTTATATGTATTATAAGTCAGTCTGAAATGACTGGCAGGGGTAATTCTGAATTTCTTTTTACGTATTTGCCTGTATGGAGGTAGAGCTATGGCTATTTTGAATCCTCCGTTTAGTTTTAGCCGGGAGGAATTTACCAGATAATTTCCTTTTGATGTTTTCTGCACATAAAAACCGATGGTAGCATATCGGAAGTGTCGGTTTAGTTCTGCTGTTACTCCGTAATCTTCATACAGATATTTGCCGGCATATAGAATGGCATATAAGTTGAAATGGGGTTCGTAATAAGAGATTCCCAGCCGGCCGGTCACTCTTCCCGGTGTACTGGCTTCCCATTTTGTCCGTAAGGCAAAGTATCCGGTAAGACCCATTTGGGCATGTAGTCCCCATCTGATGTTTTTGAAGGGATGGAACAGTTGGGCGTCGATGCCATACCGGTCATATTCAAAGGTCCCTCCAGATACAGAAATAAAGAATTGTCTGGGCAATCGTATTTGTTGAGTCAGAGTAATAAATCCGGGTCTGATGCGGGCGTACCGTTTTCCATAACCGTTATATATAGGAATGACAATTTGCCCCACAAAACTTAGTCCTTTGGCCAATGTAAGTTCTATAGCCGGGGATAGATTAAAGACAACTTCATATAGCCGGTCTGTACGGTAATTCCTGTATAATAACTCCGGATAGATGACTATATCGGTTTTAAAGTAAGATGAGTTATGACGTTGGGCCTGAGTACAATTTTTATTGTAACCTTCAGGTAGCTTGTATCCTATTTTCCATGGACCGGTTTTAGAGTTGGTCACAGATATATAAGGAACACCGTTTCTCAAGAATACAATACTTTTCTGTTTCTTAGATGTATCTGCATTAGAAATGATATCCAAAGCTTTGCGTGCGGCAATACCGGGGAGATATCGGGCGTTGTTCTCTACTGTAAATATTTGATAAATAGAATCTTCGCATACAGATACATTCTCGAATCCTGACTTAACCAATTCCGGTATTTGTGCCGAAAGTGTATTTGTAAGAAATAACGGAAGCAGAAAAATGGATGCGATACAGAAAAATATCTTTGCCATTTTAGAAAGCCAATTTTAATTTTATAAAAACGAAATAATACGGCTTGACATACGGTTGCAACGATATAATTTTGAATTTCTTTTTCTTTCAAAATTTGTGGAAGTTTATTTTTGTTTTGAAAAAGATTCGTCATTTCTTATTTCAACTTGCGTAAAATTTTTAATGACTTCCTTAATTTTGTCCTCCGCTGTGTTGTTCTCTGTTTGTTGCCGATATGTTAAACTCGCAATTCCCGGCTTTACGAACGACTATATTCGCCTTTTGAGTGGCTCCATCGACTAAAAACTCTAATGGAAAAGTAATCGTTTCGAAAGACTGTTTACCAGTTACAGAGAGTTTTATTCCGACGTCTATACCTTTATTAACAGGGAGAAATCCCGTTGCATTGGTTATACCTGGTCTGGAAGAAAGAGTATTGGCTATAGCTTCGTCAACGGTCTGGATAGCTGCCGGATCTGAGATTCCAATGGCCGTGAGTGCTACGTCGGGAGCAGTTGAGTATTCCCATCCTCTTTCATATGTGTACGGTATCGATTCTACGTATATAATGGCCGAACCGTCTTGGTTATCTATCCCGTTGATTGAAAGGGTATTTGTATTGATTTGAGTAGATGCGGATAAATTGGGCACTATTTTATAAACGGAAAAGTGATATACCGGGACTTGATAATCTCCGTTTTCGTCGGTTGTGATCGTCTGGCTTTCTTTTACCCAAGAGCCATTCTTAAGAGAGTATAATGATAAATTCTTGAATGATATTTTGGGGGATTGCTGCGTAATTGTATTTCCGACTTTTAAAGTCATCGGCTGGGAAAAAGCAAGTTCGGAAGGTTCGAAGTTCATTGTTAATAATGTAATCGATTGTTGGCTGTTTTCCGCTTTGCTTGTTACAGTTGGAGCTGTAATATTGGCAATAGGGCTGGCAATTATATTTACAGGTTGGGCGAAACTTTTTGCTGTCGTTACCGGAATATCCAGAGTTACGGGAATCTGTGCTAAATTATTATTTTTCCCGGTTTCAGTCGTTGTGTTTATACTTATTTTTTCAGTCACAGATTTAGGATCTACCCATACAGGTTCGACAGCCTTTGTCATCATTAGTGAGATGTTTTTGTGTTTCGACGTTTTTCCCTGATCGATATTTACAAAAGCAATGGCATTTGTCTTTCCGGGGGCAGAAGCAGTTAATTGATAGTTCCCGGCTTCTTTTAGACCGGAGAGAGAAAAAGTCCCGTCAGTTTGACTGTTTGTCGAGTATGTTTTGTCTGATAAGGTACATACGATATTTGCGTTGGCGATAGGTTCTCCTTGCACATTGGTAACTATACCGTTAATACTGTGTTGGGTTTCTATGGTTGGAGGGGTGACATTTATTCCATTATCAGTTTTATCTTTAGAATTACATCCATAGAAGGAAAATACCAGGAATAAAGAGACTTCTGCGATTTTTTTCAGGATATTTCTTTTCATATCTTTTATTGCAAAAATTATTAATTAGACAAAATAGTTTGACTATATAATAGTTTTTACATATAAAAGGTTTAAGAGTCAGAGCATATTTCTTTTACTTTTAAAAGAATTAAGTTCTCTTTATAAAAGGTTATTTTATCAGACTTTATAAAAAATAAAAATCCTATCAGAAAAAATAAATTCTGATAGGACTGTATCATTAAATAAATGATTTAATAAGTATGTTGTGAACTGTAATAGAGGCAAATTTTACCACCCGGAAGTTGCACCTCCACCTCCTGAGCGTCCTCCACCGAAGCTGCCACCTCCAAAACCGCTTCCTCCGAATCCGCCGCCTCCTCGGCGTCCACTGGGAGGTGGGACTACTATCATGGGGATAATATATTGTTTTCTGACATCTTTTAGGCAATGGGCACAATGATATCGTTTTTCTCCGGTTCCTGTCGAGAAAGGTGTCGGGGCAACTAAAGTGCTGTCACTTACCAAAGAATAAGTCTTGGCATGGCAATATGGACATTTAGAGTATTTAGTGTACATATTCTCATAGGGGAATACTTTTATATTATTACAATTGTCACAAAGCCATACATCATAGTCTATCGAATTTAATTTTTCTTCTGTGTTTTCTTGCGGAGTCAGATATTTGTTATCTTCATTTTCATCTAATTTTCTCATTTTTTGTCCGCAGTGATCACATATTATTTTAGAATTGCGTAACCGTCTTAGTTTGCTGATAAGCCAAATGTGGACAAATGCAATAAAGAAAGGAAAGATAAAAGCAAAAACTAATGTGCTGCTTTTATAGGAAACTAAGGCTCTGTATTTTTCGTAATTGTTCCGATTTTTGGTAGCGTTCGAGGAGTTGCGTATCAATAAAATGTAGAACAAAGAAAATAAGATAGATACGATTACATAGTACAAAATGGGTTTGCTCCAGTCATTTTTTTCAGTTGTAGTAACTTGGGTCATTAATTCTTTTGCTGTTTCTGGATGGGACAGGATATCTTGTATTTTTGTCAGTCCTTCTATCATACCTTTATCGTAGTCTGCTTTCTTAAAGTAAGGGAGCATATATAAAGTCTGGATTCTTTTGCAGATGGCATCGGGCAGAACCCCTTCCATACCATATCCTGTCTCAAAAGTGATTTCACGTTTTTCAAGGACAAAAAGTATCAATAAGCCGTTATCTTTATCTTTTTTCCCGATTCCCCATTTGGCAAAAAGATTTGTGGCAAAGGGTTTTATTTCTTCATCTCCGATGGATTGTACAACCACAACCGCTATTTCCGAAGAAGTCTGTTCTTGAATGGAGAGAATGATACGATTGAGCTCGTTGACTGTAGGAAGGGATAATATACCATCAGGGTTGGATACGAAATCTTGAGCATTGGACAAATGTACATTCGGGATATTATCAATTGTATAGTCTGTGGCATTGCCCATACATGTTGACATGTATAGAAAAAATGAAAATAGTATACTGAAGAATCTTTTCATATTGTTGATAATTATAATGCAGGCAAACTCATGCCGTTGATTTTGCGATATAGGTCAAGTGCATAAACGTCGGTCATCCCTGAGATATAATCGATGACCGCTTGTGTACGATTATAAAGGGACTCGGCCCTCATCTCATATTGTCCGGGCACTTTGTTTAATAACAGTTGAGAATATGCTTTTTGGGGATACATGACAGCATCGATTAGTTTGTCGAGTAATACTGAAATAATCCGGTTACCGGCAAGCTCGATATCGAGTACATCGGATGATTTGTATATGCTCTCATAAGCCACGCGAGTACATTCCTTGTAGGCTTTTCTTGGAGTTTCATCGATAAGGCTAATCAAAGGACCCTTTACCTCTCCTCGCAAAAGCTTATCTTCGTCTTCACAAAAAATGCGAGAGCATTCGTCTACCAGCACTCCTACAACACAAGAACGAAGATATGCTATCTGCTCGTTGACGTCGGTAACGATATTGAGAGTCTCTTTTATGTGTTCGAGCCGTTCTTTTTCAAAAAATCCAAGAAATAGTTCTTTTGTCTTTTCTGTCGTTAGAATTCTTAATTTATGAGCATCTTCTATATCCATTACTTGGTAGCAAATATCATCGGCGGCTTCTACTAAATAGACCAATGGATGGCGGCAGTAACGTATGTCTTCACCTTCGTATCGTATCATTCCCAGTTCGTCAGCGACACGTATAAAGTCAGCCTCTTCGGAAGAAAAAAAACCAAACTTGCCTTTAGAACTGGCTAAGGTGGAAGAATATGGATATTTTACAATGGAGGCTAAAGTGGAGTATGTCATGACGAACCCGCCTTCTCTCCGGCCGTTGAATTGGTGGGTTAAAAGTCGGAAAGCATTTGCATTACCTTCGAAGTGAGTAAGGTCAGTCCATTCATTTTTTTTCAACTCTTTTTCAAGTATCATTCCATTACCCTCTGAAAAATAGGTTGCAATAGCTCTTTCTCCGGAGTGTCCGAAAGGAGGGTTTCCCATATCATGTGCTAAGCACGCGGCGGCAACAATGGCACCGATACCTTGTAATTTATGTACCCAAGGTTCATCTTTATATTTATCGATTAATATAGAGGTTACATTGTTACCCAAAGAACGGCCTACACAAGAAACTTCTAAGCTGTGGGTAAGTCTGTTATGTACAAATACACTACCTGGAAGCGGGAATACTTGAGTTTTATTTTGCAACCTTCTGAATGGAGCAGAAAACACCAGACGGTCATAGTCTCTTTGAAAATCGGAGCGGTTACGTTTCCTTTCGTCGTGGTAACGTTCCAATCCGAAACGTTTTGCCGAAATTAATTTGTCCCAGCTCATCTTTTGTATGTAATCCATAATAATTTTCCCTTAAATACCTATGATGCAAACTTACACAAAAATCCCGATATTGAGTTAATGTAGTGAAAAAATAGGTGGTGTGGTTTAGTCTTATCTCTACAATGAATAGATTGATTTTTATATATTTGCCTGATTTAGGACCGTATTTTGAGAAAAGGTATCGGATTCTGTATTAAAAATAAAAAATTTGCAGGGTAATTTGAATGGTTTTAGTTACTTTCGCAGATAAAAATAGATTTTTTGTAAGAAAGTTAAATGAATATATAAATGGATGTAAAAGTAAAAATTGTAAATAAATCGAAGCATGATTTACCGACATATGGAACTCCCCACTCAGCAGGAATGGACATTCGGGCCAATCTGGATACCCCGGTTGTTTTAAAGCCGATGCAGAGGGCTTTAATTCCGACGGGCTTATTTATCGAACTTCCGATTGGCTATGAAGCCCAAATACGTCCGAGAAGCGGATTGGCATTGAAAAAAGGGATTTCTATATTGAACTCTCCGGGAACAATTGATGCCGATTATCGGGGAGAGATTGGCATTATTGTAATCAACATGTCAGAGGAGGATTTTATTATCAATGATGGAGAACGTATCTGCCAGATGGTTGTAAAAGAGTATTGTCGAGTAGAGTGGAACGAGGTATCTTCATTAGATGAGACGGAACGGGGGAAAGGGGGCTTTGGACATACCGGTGTATGCTGAGAGCTCGTTTTCCGACAGTATTTTATTTGTTAATAATAGAAAGAATTCGGGTTTATGTATAATAAAGAGGCGATTCTGTATATATTTATTTTTATTTTTTTGTTGTCTTCTTGTGGAGTATCGAAAAAAATCCAAAGTCCCGATATGCTAAAAGAAGAAACTGATTATTTGTCTGCAAATGACCGACGTAAATTCGATTACTTTTATCTGGAAGGAACACGTTTGGCCCAAAAAGGAGAAATCGATGCGGCCTTTGATATGTTGAGGCAAGCTGCAGCAGTAGATACGATGAGTGCTTCGGTAAAATATGCTTTGGCATCGTATTATTTACAATTAAACAAGCCTCAGATTGCTTATGATATGATTAAGGATGCTGCCAGGATAGACAAAGATAATTATTGGTATGGCATGATGCTGGCTAATTTGGCTCAAAATCTTGGAGATAACGAACAAGCCGAGAAAGCTTATCAGGCATTAATAGCCAATAATCCACAAAAGCCTGAATTGAATTATATGTTGGCTGAAACTTATGCTCAAAAAGGAGAATATCAAAAAGCAATTGACTCTTATGAAAAAATGGAGCAGTCGATGGGGATTATGGAGCCGATTACTTTGCAAAAAGTAAAGCTTTACAAGGCGTTAAAGAACGATGAGAAGGCTTATGCCGAAGTGGAGAAACTCATCAAGGCTTATCCTCAGGAAATTGGTTATTTGATATTGTTAGGTGATATTTATCTGAACGATAATAAAGATGACAAAGCTTTGGAAATGTACGACAGAGCTGAAAAAATGGAGCCGGATAATGGATATCTATTGGTATCGAAAGCCAATTATTATAATAGGAAAGGTGATAAGGAAAAATATTTGGACGAGATACGTAAAGCTTTGTCGAATAAAAAAATCGATGTTGAGACTAAAGTTAAGATATTAACCGATTATCTTTCGGATCTTTTACAGAAAAAGGAAAATTTAGGTCAGGCTTATCAATTATTTTCCGAGTTGGTAGATATGCATCCTCAAGAAGAAAGTATATATAGCTTATATGCCGAATTTTTATTATCACAGAAAAAATATAAAGAAGCAGGAGAACAATTACAGGTTGCGGTCGATTTAGCTCCGAATAATAAGCAATATTGGTTGCAACTCATGGGAGTAAATATGCAATTAGGAGAGTTGGATGAAGTTATAACGGTGGGGGAAAAAGCTCTGACATACATCCCTGATGCAGCGGAAATATATATGTATATGGGATCAGGATATGCTATGCAGAAAGATTATGATAAAGCTATAGATATCTTGAAGAGAGGAATATCGCACTTAGATGAAAATAATAATGCCCTTGTGTCTGATTATTATGGACAGTTGGGTGATTCGTATTATTTGTCTGGAGATAAAGATAAGGCTTTTGAAGCTTTTGAGAATGCGTTGTTACATAATCCTAAGAACACTGGAGTTTTAAATAATTATAGTTATTTCCTGGCTCTTGATAAAAGAGATTTATCCAAAGCAGAACGGATGAGTGGTGATGTAATAAAAATAGAACCGGATAATCCTACATTCCTGGATACGTATGCATGGGTATTTTTCCAACAGGGAAATTATACTCTGGCCAAAATATATTTGCAGAATGCTTTGAACAAAGGCGGAGATAAAAGTGCTGATTTACTTGAGCATTATGGAGATGTATTATTTATGTTAGGAGAGGTCGACGAAGCTTTACAGTATTGGGAGAAAGCAAAAGATGCTGGGAGTGAGTCGGAAGTTCTTCCTCGGAAAATAAAGGATAAGAAATATTATGAAAAATGAGGTGTAAGTTATTTTTATATATCGCATTAGTCGCTTTATTATTTACCGGGTGTAAATCGTCAGAAAAAATATCAGAGTCTGTAAAAAATATATCGGGTGAAAAGGCTCATTTTTCGACATTGTTAAATAATTATCCGCCTTATGCTTCTTTTTCGGCAAAAGCGAATATTGCGATAGCTACACCGGGGGGAACCTTATCGTCGAAGGCTACTATCCGAATCATTAAAGACAAAGTCTTACAGATTTCTATACAACCACTGTTGGGTATAGAAATGGGACGTATACGTATTACGCCTGATAGTATATTTGCTGTTGATAAGATGAATAGAAGATATATTGCAGAACCTTTGGCTTCATATAAAGATCGGTTACCATTTGATATACGACTTGCATCGATACAAGCGTTGTTTCTCAATCGTCCGTTTTTATTAGAGCAAGATGATTTGTCGATGGAGGATTTTTCTCAATTTGCATATACTCGGGATAAATCGTTGTGGAAGTTATCTTCAAAGGCTGGGAGTGTCGTTTATGATTTTGTGACAGATGAAAGCTGCCGTATTCAAGAGGCATCGATGGGGGCTGGGAATTATAAAATGTTGTGGAAGTATTCTATGTTCAATAGGCAAAATGACGGTTGGTTCCCCTCACGTATATCTGTTCAAATGCAAGGAATGAGCAAAACGGTTCGTTTAGATATTAATTATAATACGCAGGAATGGAATATGTTACAGAATATTGATTTTAGTATCCCCGTTCAATATCGTAAGATGAATGTTTCTGATTTGATTAAAGCTTTATTAAAATGAGGCATAAGCTTTGTTACATATTATTTTTGTTTGCATTGTTGGTGACAGTTCCGGCTGTTGCACAGACGAAGCAGATAAAATCTCTGGAGAATCAGAGAAAAGAGGCGTTAAAATCGATTGAGGAAACTCGTAAGATGCTTTCTTCCACACAAAAGTCAGCGATGAGTTCTTTGAATCAGCTGAAGTTGTTGACAGCAGAGATAGAGACTCACCGCCAGGTCATCCGAATTCTGAATAAAGAAATAAATGAAATTAGCAAACAGCAGAGAGCTGTATCCGATACTATTTTTCGATTAGAAAAGTCTTTAGGACAGAAGAAAGAGAGCTATGCAAAGGCTATGCAAAGTATTTATCAGAAACAGTCCGGGTACCAGACCATGATGTTTGTTTTTTCTTCAAATTCGCTGAGCCAGTCTTACCGTCGCATTCGTTATTTACGTGAATATTCGTCTTGGAGAAAAAAAGAAGCAGAAGAGATAAAAGAACAACAGGCTGTTCTTCAGAAAAAGAAAGAAAACTTGAACAAGACCAAAAAAGCCAAGACTGCACTGTTGAATGAGAGGACACAAGCTGCAAAAGATTTGCAGGTGAAGGAAACTTCCCAAAAGAATGTTGTAGCTGATTTAAAGAAAAAAGAAAAATCTTTGAAAACCGAGCTTGCTAAACAGAGAAAACAGGCAGACGCTTTGAATAGAAAGATAGAGCAGTTGATAGCAGAAGAGGCTCGTAAAGCAGCAGAAGAAGCGAGGAGAGCCGCGGAAGAGGCCCGTAAAAAGGCGGGAGATAAAACCGGAAAATCAAATAAAGGAGAAGCTTCGGAAGAACGTCGTTCCCAAACTCAGGGTGGTTATGCAATGACTAAGGCAGAAAGAGAGCTATCGGGTAGTTTTGAGAAAAATAAAGGGAAGTTGCCATTTCCATTATCAGGACGTTATATGATTGTTGGTCATTTTGGACAACAACATCATCAAGAACTGAAATATGTCAAGATAAACAATAATGGAATAGATTTACAAACAACTCCTGGGACTTCGGCCAGAGCTGTGTTTGACGGTGTTGTAACCAAAGTGTTTGTCATGCCGGGATATAATAGCTCAGTGATTGTGCGCCATGGTAATTATTTAACTATATATTCGAATTTGAGCGAAGTTTATGTGAAACCAGGGCAAAAGCTTTCTATACGGCAACCTATCGGGAAAATATATTCCGATCCGGAAGAAGGAAACCGCACGGTATTGCATTTCCAATTATGGAAAGAGACGACTAAGTTGAATCCGGAACCATGGCTTGATAAATAAGAATTATGGAGATAGTCAGATATAACCCTGTATATTCTGCTGAGTGGGATGATTTTGTTGGAAAATCGAAAAACGGGACATTTCTGTTTATGCGTCATTATATGGATTATCATGCCGACCGTTTTGCCGATCATTCCCTGATGTTTTATCAGGAGGGAAAACTTGTAGCCCTGTTACCTGCGAATGAAGCGGATTCCGTTTTGTATTCGCATCAAGGGCTTACATATGGGGGCTTTATATTAAGTGTTCACAATTCGGCGGTTCAGGTGTTGGCTTTAATGGATATTTTGCTACAATACCTGAGAGAGCATGATTTTGTTCGTTTGGTTTATAAATGTATACCACATATTTATCATCGTTATCCGGCCGAAGAGGATTTGTATGCCCTGTTCCGCAAAGAAGCTCGATTGATGGTTCGGAATTTGGCCACTGTTGTTCCGACGAAAAAAATGATGAAATCAAGTCGGTTGAAGAGGGCGAAAAAAAGAGCAGAGAAAGAGTCATTGCGAGTTGAGGAGTGCGGTGATGCTGCAATATTCTGGAAAATTATAGAAGATGACCGATGGGAACAGCATGGTGTTAAGCCGTTACATACTAAAGAGGAGATGAATCTGTTGCATGGTTACTTTCCTAAAAATATCCGTTTCTTTTTGGTAAAAGATGCTTTTGAAAATATATTTGCCGGAAGTGTAATATACGATAGCAATATAGTAACTCATTTGCAATATGCAGCAGCAACGCGTGAAGGTAAAGATATTTATGCGACCGATGTATTATATTATGAATTAATAAATAGTTTGTTTCCTGAAAACGAATATTTCGATTTCGGCACGTCAAATGAAAACGCCGGTTGGTATTTGAACGTTGGCATGTCGGCTCACAAAGAAGAATTCGGTGGACGCGGTATTGCTTATGATATTTATGAGATAAATATTTAAATTCCTTATGTTCAAAGATGTATCTACATATCGGCGCATCGTAAAATCGACAGGTCTGTTTGGTGGCGTACAGCTTGTAAATATTCTTTGTTCTATAATTAAAACAAAATTAGTGGCTGTTTGGCTGGGAGCTGAAGGTATCGGAATTATGAGCCTTTATACTTTAGCGACAGAGACTGTTTCTCAAATAACAGGGTTAGGAATTAGACAAAGTGGAGTCCGGGATGTATCCGTCGCTTCGAAATCTGGAGACCATATACAGTTCGAGTCCGTTAAATTAGTTGTTCGGCGCTGGTCTGGTTTTGCCGGATTATTGGGAGCTGTTGTAACATTGATTCTGGCTCCATATTTGAGTCTGTGGACATTTGGCGACAGTCAACATATTTGGGGATTTGTATTTTTATCATGTACGTTACTGATAAATGCCCTTGTGGCAGGAGAACAGGCGATAATTCAGGGAAGCGGTCAGTTACGCATCTTAGCGAAAAGTGGAGTCGCAGCAGCTGTTGTTTCTTTGATTTTGTCTTTACCTCTTTTTTATTATTTCAGAATCGGCGGGATTGTTCCTTCGTTGATTATCGCATCCGTTTTGACATTGTTGTTTTTATTTTATTATAATAGAAAGTCGGTAAAATCTTCAATACAAGTACGTCAGAGTTGGAAAGATACAAAAATTTACGGTCGTAAAATGGTTCTTTTAGGTATATATATGACTGTCAGTGGATTTGTCGTTACTTTATTCAATTATTTATTTATTGCCTGGATGAATGCAAGGGGTGGAATGGCTGATGTCGGATATTATCAGGCTGGATATAATTTGATGAACCGATATTTTGGATTGATATTTACTGCGATGGGAATGGAGTTTTACCCTCGGTTGGCAGCTGTGTGCGATGACAAGCCTGAGGTATCAAGACATGTTTCGCAGCAGGCGGAGATATCTATGTTTATTTTGGTTCCGACGATAGGACTTCTTTTATTGTTTAAAGATTTAGTAATCCGAATACTATATACGGGAGATTTTCAAATTGTAGAAGGTTATCTTTTATGGTCTGTTCCCGGAGTTTTGTTCAAAGCAGTATCTTGGTCGATGGGTTTTATTTTATTGGCTAAGGGAAAAGGCCCTTTATTTTTGGTGACAGAAATTGTTTCTGCTGTGATGAATTTGGCATTGAATTTTATCGGTTATAAGTATATGGGCCTTCAAGGAATAGGCATTGCTTATACATTGGGTTTTATCTTGTATATGTTGTTCATTGGAATTATTTGTTTTCGTATGTTTGGTTTACGTATGAGCAAATCCTTTTATATTGTATTTTTGATTAGCTGTTTATTTTCATTGGGCACTTTTGGGTGTATAAAGTATGAATATCAGTCTTTAGCATACATATTGGTTGGTGGTAGTACCTTATATAGTCTTTGGATGTTGAAAAGACGGTTGGCATTAGGATTACATAAATAAAAGATGTATGGGTGTGTATTTTAGTGACTTTCCCAAAAGTCAAGATATTGTTGGGCTACGCGTATGTGATCATGATGTTTAATGACAAAACGTCTGCTGTTTTGAGCCATTAGGGGTATTCCTGCTCTATTTAAAATTAGGTTTTCGAGTTTTTTGAATATATCATTTCTGTCGGGAAGGACATTTATGATAGGCTTCAAGTCATGTTCTCCTATAAAGTCGTAATATTCGGGTTCTGCACCACTGACCGCAATTATTCCTTTGGCCATGGCTCCTAAAGCATTGGTTGCCGGAGTGTAAGAATAGAGCTGGTCGATTAAAACGTCAGATTCATACATTATTTGGTTGTATTGTTGTAAAGGTACAGATACAACTTTTTTTATTTGACATTCTTTAGGGTATTTCTCTTTTACTTCTTGGAGAACTTCGTATAAGATGTCGGTTCCCTTGTCGGCAGCTCTGTTATGCTGTATTCCGATAAAAAAATTTACTTGCTCGAAATTTGATTTTATTGATTTAGGTTTATGATTACTGATATTTATAGGTATGGGAATGTATGCAAGTTTTTCTTTGTATATATTTTCGTAGGGGACGTAATATTCGTATAGACAAGCAATTATACCATTTGAATTTTCTGCGATTTCTATATTTAAGTCTTTTAATGGTGACGATAACCAGTTGTCCATTACTTTTTTTCTATCTCCTACTATTTCCGATTCTTTGTTTGGATAAAAATCAGAATATCGGAAAAAGTTTTTGTTTTTACATAATAATGCATAATAATAATCCGTAGCTAATGCGTCGAGGAATAATTTCTGATTGTTTGCTTTTAGAAATTTGTAAATCAATTTATTTTTTTGGGGTTTTAAATCAAGAAAGATAGGATTCTTGATTTGGACAATATCGTAATTGGTAAAGTGAGGAAGATACCTTAAAATATTTCCTATATATTTGATAGAATCAAATACGTTATGACTGTTTCTAATGAGGGATATGTCGCGTTGGTTGTTCATCCAGTTGCTCCCGTTAGATGCAACGGTAACATCATGGCCGAGAGCTCTAAGCCCTTCAGCAAGAGTCCAGTGCAAGTTGCTTGCCTCTCCTAATAATAGTATTTTCATAATATAAGTCGATATATTCTGTCTAAGAGCCCGTTTGAATTTTCCGATAGAATAATTTTCAAAGCAGTCTCGAACAAAATTTAAATGAACTCTTAGATATGACAAAGATAATATTTTATTAATCCAATTTTGTTTTCGTCAATAAATTGTATATTTGGAAATAATTGATAACATCCCAGAAGAAAAATGAAATTGCTTTTTTGTATTCCGTTAATGTGCGGTGGTGGTGCAGAACGTGTAATGGCTCTATTATGTAATGGTCTATCTGCTCGTGGCCATGAAGTAGTTTTAGCTACGGATACAAAGCAGGAGAGTTTTTATTCTTTGGATAAAAAAATTAGGCTTGTTTCTTTGTATCCGGATTTGGCACCTGGAGGAAATATTTTTAGAAAAATATATTACAATCTGTTTTTATTATACCCTAAAATACGAACAGTAATCAAAAAAGAGAAGCCGGATGTAATTATATCATTCCTATATATACTTAATCCTAAAGTTATATTAGCCAGTAGATTTTTAAATATCCCGGTAGTATCTTGTGAGCATACCAATTTTATTAATAATCGTACTTGGTTAAAAACGATTCGGCGAGTTTATATCAATAAGTTGGCTGATAAAGTAACCGTATTGACTCAAAGGGATTTTGATTTGCTCAAGGGTAAATTGAATAATATGGAGATAATGCCTAATCCTATTTCTTTTCCGGTTTGTAATATTTTTAATGTGTTCCGAAAAAAAGTAGTTTTAGCAGTGGGTAATTTAAATGCGTATGAAGGGAAAGGATTTTTGGGCCTGATTAAGGCTTGGAGCTCTATTGCTTCGAAAAATAAGGATTGGACCTTATGTATTGCCGGTAGAGGGAGTGAAAAAAGTATGTATATATTAAGGAACTTGATTGAAGAGTGTAAATTGGAGTCTCAAGTAAAGTTGCTGGGGGAGATAAAGGATATAGAATTGTTATACCGTACATCTACGATATTTGTTTTATCTTCTAAAAATGAAGGATTGCCCATGGTCTTGATGGAAGCCATGTCCCAAGGCTGTGCTTGTGTCAGTTTTGATATATCGACTGGACCGAGAGAGATTATAGATGACGGAGTGGATGGTATATTGGTAAAGGAGAATGATTTTGGAGAATTAATGGAAAAAATTGAGTGGTTGATATCAGATGAAGAAATGTGCAGGAAGCTTGGAGAGAAGGCGATGTTGAGTATGAACAGGTATTCATTACCTGTAATTCTCGATAAATGGGAGTCTTTGTTATCTGGGGTTAGAAACGAAAATTAGTTTTCTCGGGAAAATGAAGAATAGAGAAAAATGTGACATTTATGATTCATAAAATACTTTATAAATGTTTTGAACGTTATAAGAATCCTTCATTGGATTCTTATTACAAGTTTCTTTTAGAATCGGACTTCTGGAGTTTGGAGAAGTTGGAAGAATATCAATTTTTGAAATGCCGGGATTTTTTGAGTTTCGCATACACTTATTCAGATTATTATAGAGACCTATTTGATGAATGTAGGTTTTCTCCGGCATCGATGACTTCATTACAGGATTTAAAGAATATTCCTGTTTTGGAGAAATCGACATTACTTAGATTAAATGGAAAAATACAGTCAAAGTATCCATTTAAAAAATTGTTTTTATCAGAAACTTCGGGGTCTACGGGACAACCAATGAGGTTTTACCGCAATGAGGAGTGGGTATCACAGCACCGCGCATCAATTTTTAGGGGACATTCTTGGTATGGCCTTGAACGATGGGATAGGAATGGCCTTTTTTGGGGATATAATTTAGCCCGAAATAAGAGATGGAAAATACGGATACTTGATTATTTTCAAAATAGTTATCGTTTTTTTTCATATAAAGAAGAAGATTTGCTCCATTTTATTCGACATTTAGGTAAAGCGTCTTATTTGCAAGGGTATTCGTCAATGATATATGAAGTTGCCAAAATGGTGAATCGTGGGGAGATAAAAAAGGATTTCTCTTTGAAGATGGTAAAGGGCACGTCTGAAAAAATTTATGATAGTTATAAATCTGAGGTTAATACAGCTTTCGGACAAAAACTGATAAGTGAATATGGTGCCGCAGAGGCAGGGATAATTGCGTTTGAATGTCCTTGTGGGAGTATGCATATCAATATGGAAAGTGTTATTGTTGAAGAAGAAAATGGTGAGATTATCGTTACGAATTTGTTGTCAAAATCATTTCCTATTATTCGGTATAAATTAGGCGATTCCGTTATATTAGCAGACACAAAGTATAAATGTCCATGTGGCAGACAACACCCTGTATTATTAGACGTTGTAGGGCGTGTCGGGTCGGTTATTTATGGACGGGAGCATAAATATCCGAGTTTGACATTATATTATGTATTTAAAAATTTACTTTTAAAGTTTAATATATGCCTTAATTATCAGGGAGTTCAGTATCAAAAAGGAAGTCTGGAGCTTCGTTTGGAGCAGTCCGATACAGGTTATGAACTTGTACTAAGAGATGAGTTGAAAAAGTATTTTGCAGATGATTTGGATATAAGAATTTTGTATTCTCAGAGCATTCACACTTATAAGGGCAAGTTGAGAGATTTTGTATCGAAGGTAAATATAAAAGAATAATATAGAGTGGAAGAAATAATCACAATAGTAGTTCCTGTATATAATCGGGAAGTTCTTTTAGAACGAACATTACACTCGATTGTAGAACAAACTTACCGGCCTTTGCGTCTTATTTTGGTAGATAATAACTCCAAAGACCACTCTTTGACTATATGTTACCAGTTTCAAGCAAAGCATAGTAGAGAAGATTTTCGTATCGATGTGTTACAAGAGTTGAAGCCCGGGGCCAATGCCGCTCGAAATAGAGGGCTGAAAGAAGTTGTTTCGGATTGGGTAATGTTTTTTGATTCAGATGATGAATTGGTACCGGGTGCTATATCACGGATTGTACGTACGATTTCGAGATATCCTCAGGCAGAGATAATAGGATTTACAGCAAAACGGTATTTGCCAAATGGTCGAAAAGCGAATAAACGTCGTTGCTTTACAGCAAAGGTTGAAGACCAGGTGATTTATAGTATGATAAGTACACAGTGTTTTATTGTGCGTACAGAGTTGTTGCGTTTGTTAGGGGGATGGAATGAGGATTTAATGGCATGGCAAGATTGGAATATGGGGATACGTATTTTGATGCAGACACGGAGAATTGTTTGGATAAAGAGACCTGTATTGGTGAAAATACATGAACATGCAAAAAGTATTACGGGGGCCAATTTTGTCTCGAATAGAGAGGTACATTTTCATACTATGGAAATAACAGAAAAATATGTTGACGAGTCATCATTGAAAAATAAAAAACGGGTGATTCATTATATTCATTTGAAAATGTTGTATTTGGCAGGAATGTACAAGTATGAAAAAAATAAAGCATTAGCTTTGAATGCTTGGAATATATTTTTGCAGAAAGAGTCTCCCTCATTCCTTAAAAAGGGAATGTATTATTTCTTTTACCGTTATATAGGATTCGGAGGTCCGGGAGGAGGGACACTGTTACGGTGGCTGTTTTAGAATTAAACAGTTTCAAAAGAAACTCTCAGAGCAGACCGGGCAAAATTTAAACAAGCCTTTAGATAATATTCAAATTATCGAGAAGTTTTATATATAATTCGATGCCTTCTCTTATTTCATTTGTTTCTATATATTCATCTGCCGTGTGAGACCTGGACGAATCTCCAGGACCTATTTTTACTGAGGTGAAAGGCATCAGAGCCTGGTCTGATAATGTTGGGGAGCCGAAGGGGATGAGCCCGAGAATTTCTGCTCGAAGGATGAAGGGGTGTTCTTTCCCGATACGGGACGAATTTAATCTGAGCGAACGGGGAACTATTTCACATGGAATATTTTCTTTTAATATAGTAAGAGCATCTTGGTTGCTATATAATTCGTTTGTTCTCACGTCGACGACAAAATTACACCGGTCAGGGATTACATTATGTTGAGTTCCTGATTGTATCATAGTCACGCTAAGTTTTACAGGACCTAATATATCCGAGTTTTTAGGAAATTTGAAATCCCGGAATTTTTCGATGATTTTCAGTGATTTATAAATTGCATTATCTCCTTCATTACGGGCGGCATGTCCTGACTTCCCATATACAGAACAGTCTAATACCATAAGTCCCTTTTCTGCTATTGCAGGGTTCATTTGAGTCGGTTCTCCGACAACTGCAAAGTGAATGGGAGGCAGTTCTGTTAATACAGATTCTATCCCGTTTTTCCCGGAAATTTCTTCTTCTGAAGAAGCGAGGAATATTAAGTTATAAGGTTGCTCTTTCTTTGAAAGATATAAAAATACATGTAATAAAGATACTAAACTTGCTCCGGCATCATTACTGCCTAATCCGTAAATCCGTCCATTTTCTTCTACAGCCGAGAAGGGATTCCGTTTCCAGGCCGAAACAGGTTTTACTGTATCGATATGGGAGTTAAGCAATATGGTAGGTTTATGGACATCATATCCGGGAGCAATGCACCAAATATTATTATTTTTCCGATTGGCATGTAATCCTTTTTCTATAATAAAATTTTCAACTTTATTGGCTGCTTCATTTTCTTCGCGGCTTAAAGACGGTATTTCTATTAAGGTCTTTAGTAAGTCTATTGCTGAGTAATATAATTCGTCTGTATTCATATGTATATCGTACTTCCGATGCAAAAATAAGGATTATAATGATACGAAAGCTTGCCGATTGCCGAAAATAATGTAGTGAGGTATAGTATAACTTTAGTGTAAATATTTATTTTTGGAATAAAATTGAATAAAGGTGGCAAAAGACTTGTTTAATCGTTATATATGGCTGATCGATACAATTTATCGAAATGGTCGGTTGACAATGAAAGAGATTAATGAAAAGTGGATGAAGACAGACTTTTCTATGGGAGAGCCTTTACCTCTTCGAACTTTTCATAATCATCGGATTGCCATTCAAGAGATGTTCGATATAAATATAGGATGTGACAGAAGCACCTATGAGTATTATATAGAAGATGTTGAATCTCTTTTGGGCGGGAGTGTACGCAATTGGCTTATAAATACTTTCTCTGTAAATAATATATTGAATGAGAGCCATAAATTGCAAAGTCGTATTTTATTTGAAAATATACCGTCGGGGCAAAAGTTTCTTACCCCTGTATTGGAAGCCATGCGGGAAAATGTGGTACTTAAAATGACTTACAAAGGATATGCTCGTAAAGAACCGCATGTATTTGATGTACAACCGTATTTTATAAAAATATTCAGACAGCGATGGTATATGGCCGGATTTTCATTGGAGAAAAAGCAAATACGTATATACGCGTTGGACCGAATTGTGGCATTGGAAGAAACTTCAGATAAATTTGAGTATCCGAAAGATTTTGATGCGGAAGATTATATGTCTGGATGTTTCGGTATCATACGGGATGATGACATACCGATACAGCATATATTATTAAAAGTTACGGGAGGACAGGAAAATTATTTTAGAGCTTTGCCTCTTCATCATTCACAGGAAGAAGTTGAGACTACCGAAGAGTATGGGGTTTTTAGTTATTATCTTGCCCCTACATTTGATTTTTATCAGGAGATTTTGTCTCATGGAAATTTTGTTGAGCTTCTTTCTCCTGAGACGGTAAGAAATGAGATGAAACAGATTACACAGCAGATGTCTGTATTATATGAGTGAACCGAAAAGGGTTTTCGTTGGTTATAATTATAGCAATGTGAAAAATTTTGAGGGGTATGATATGGGAGTGAAGAAGTATAAAAGAGTTGATAAGGATTTAAAACTTCTTAAAATGGAATTCATGTTGTTTTAATGATTACCTTTGTCCCCGAATTTCATTTAAATTCTATGGTAATAAAAAACTTTTCAAATCTAATCCGTCGCCAAGCTGAGAAGTATGGCAATCGCGAAGTTTTTCGTCACAAGGATTATAAGACAAATCAATGGGTTTCTACTTCTTGGAATAAATTTTCTCAACAAGTTGATACAATAGCAAAAGCACTGGCAGAACTGAAAGTAAAAGAACAGGAGAATTTGGCTACTTATACACAAAATAAACCTGAGGGTCTAATTATTGATTTTGCAGCTTATGCCAATAGAGCCGTTATTGTGCCATTATATGCAACGAGCTCATTGTCCCAGATAGAATATATCATAAATGAAGCGGAGATTCGCTTCTTATTTGTTGGAGAGCAATTCCAGTATGATAATGCTTATGAGGCGCAGAAAGTGTGTCCCACATTGGAAAAGTTGATTGTTCTTGATTCAGATGTAAAGTTGGCAAAAGATGACAAAACATCTGTTTATTTTTCTGACTTATATAAGTTGGGTGAAAAGTCAGATAAAGCGGCATTGGTAGAGGCTCGTACATGTGCTGCAAAGGATGAGGATTTGGCAAATATTATTTATACCTCAGGTACTACAGGAGTGCCTAAGGGAGTTATGTTGGCTCATTCCAATTACAATGAAGCCATGCGTATACATATAGAGCGTTTGACGATGATTTCAGATAAAGATGTATCTATGTGTTTTCTCCCGTTGACACATGTATTTGAGAGAGCTTGGACTTATTTTTGTCTTGAAATGGGAATTCGAATTGCTATAAATTTAAAGCCCAATGAGATACAAGATACTATAAAGGAAGTGAGCCCGACTATAATGTGTAGTGTTCCACGTTTTTGGGAAAAAGTGTATACTGCTGTTCAGGAAAAAATATCTTCAGCTAAGGGGATACAATGCGTTTTGATGAACAAGGCTTTGAAGGTAGGACGTCACCGTAACTTGGACTATGCCCGTTTAGGAAAGAAAGCACCATTTGGCCTGGAATTGCAATATCGTTTTTTCGATAAAGTGGTTTTTAGCCGTTTGCGGAAGGCAATAGGTATCCCTAACGGCAACATCTTCCCTACTGCCGGAGCACCTCTTTCAGATACTATCAATGAGTTTCTGCATACGTGTGGGATAAATATTGTCTATGGATATGGCCTTACAGAAACTACTGCGACAGTATCTTGCTTTAATTCGGTAGGATATGAAATTGGTTCTGTTGGAGAGACAATGCCTTCTGTCCAAGTTAGAGTCGGGAAGGACAATGAAATATTGGTAAAAGGAGCTACAGTGATGAAAGGCTATTATAAAAAGCCCGAAGAAACGGCTCAGGTTTTTACAGAAGATGGATGGTTCAGAACGGGAGATGCGGGTCGATTGACTGATAATGGAGCATTGGTCCTGACGGAACGTATAAAAGACTTGTTTAAAACCTCGAACGGAAAGTACATCGCTCCTCAGGCAATCGAAACTAAATTAGGTGAAGATAAATACATTGATCAGGTAGCTGTTATTGGAGACCAGCGTAAATATGTTACGGCAATTATTATTCCGGCATATGAAGCCCTCAAAGAGTATGCAGCACAGAAGCAAATACAATATAGAAATTTGGAGGATTTGGTTAAAAATCAAAATATCCATAAGCTGATACAGGAGCGAATCAATATGTTGCAACAAAATTTTGCCCGATTTGAGCAAATCAAGAAATTTACGTTGTTGCCTCATGCTTTTAGTATGGAAACTGGTGAGTTGACAAACACATTAAAGATTCGTCGTCCCATTATTAACCAGCTCTATCGCGCTGAAATAGAAGCGATGTACGTATAATATTTTTTAAGATAAAAAGTCCGCAATTTTTACTTTATGAGGTTTGAGCATGATAAAAACCTTGAATGAGGTAAAGGTTGCGGACTGTTTTTTTATTATCTTCGCGACGGATTAAAAAAATAAGAAATAAATAATATTATGATTACTACCGAACAATTAAAGGAGCTTGAAGAACGCAAGTTGGCGTTGAGGAGGTATCTTTGACATCGATGCGAAGTTGATACAAGTGGAAGAAGAGGAATTGCGCACACATGTCCCTGATTTTTGGAATGACCAGAAAAAAGCAGAGGCACAGATGCGTAAAGTAAAAGAATTGAAGTTTTGGATTGAGGGATATAATGAAGCAGAGAAGTCGGTGGAGGAGTTGACCTTGGCATTTGATTTCGTCAAGGAAGATGTCATTACCGAAGAAGAGCTTGACCAGATTTATGCTACTACCAAAGAGATTATTGAGAATTTGGAGCTGCGCAATATGCTGCGCAGAGAAGAAGATAAATTAGGTGCAGTGCTGAAGATAAACTCTGGAGCTGGGGGTACGGAAAGCCAGGATTGGGCGTCTATGCTGATGCGTATGTATATCCGTTGGGCAGAAGATCATAAATATAAAGTGACGGTAACCAACCTGCTTGAAGGTGATGAAGCCGGAATAAAAAGTGCAACCATACAGATTGAAGGTGATTATGCCTATGGTTATTTGAAGTCAGAGAATGGAGTGCATCGCCTGGTACGTGTCTCTCCGTTTAATGCACAAGGTAAGCGGATGACTTCGTTTACATCTGTTTTTGTTGTGCCTTTAGTAGATGATTCTATTGAAATACATGTAAATCCGGCAGATATAACTTGGGATACTTTCCGTTCGGGAGGTGCCGGTGGACAAAATGTAAATAAAGTAGAGACCGGAGTACGGTTACGTTATAATTATAAAGATCCGGATACCGGTGAAACTCGGGAAATATTGATTGAGAATACAGAGACCCGTTCTCAATTAGATAATCGGGAAAATGCTATGCGTTTGTTGAAATCTCAATTGTATGAAATGGAGCTACGCAAGCGTATGGAAGAACAACAGAAGGTTGAAGCCGGAAAGAAAAAAATCGAATGGGGCTCTCAGATACGGAGTTATGTTTTTGATGATCGCCGGGTGAAAGACCATCGTACCAATTATCAAACGTCAAATGTGCAAGGTGTTATGGATGGAGATATTGATGGTTTCATAAAAGCATATTTGATGGAATTCGGGGGAGAACAGTCTTAATAATGGATATTCGATGGAAAAGTTGACGATAGTAAAAGTCGGAGGAAAGATTGTAGAGGAATCGGAATCTTTGCAGATTCTGCTCAATGATTTTTCCCATATCCAGGGTTATAAATTGCTGGTACATGGTGGTGGCCGGTCGGCAACACGAATCGCCTCCCAGCTGGGCATTGAAAGTAAGATGGTAAACGGCAGGCGTATAACTGATGCAGAAATGCTGAAAGTGGTTACTATGGTGTATGGAGGTTTGGTAAACAAGAATATTGTTGCCGGATTGCAAGCTTTGTCTGTTGATGCATTAGGTATGACCGGTGCCGATATGAATATATTACGTTCGGAAAAACGTCTGGTGAAAGATGTAGACTATGGTTTCGTGGGAGATGTGAAAGAAGCCGGAGGAGAAGCGTTATCTGAACTTATTCGGGCAGGAGTAGTCCCGGTATTGGCTCCGCTGACTCATGACGGTAAAGGAAATCTTCTGAATACGAATGCTGACACTATCGCAGGAGAAGCAGCCAAAGCTTTAGCCCGGTATTTCGATGTTACGTTGATGTATTGTTTTGAGAAAAAAGGTGTATTGAGAGACGAAAATGATGATGACAGCGTAATCCCGGAAATCGATGAGACTTTATTTAAGGAATATGTTGCCGATGGTATTATCCAAGGTGGGATGATTCCGAAACTTGAAAATGCTTTTGCTGCTATTAGGGCAGGAGTTAAAGAGGTGATTATTACCCAAGCTACGGAAATTAGTTCTGGAATAGGCACTCGGATACGGTAAATGTATATCATTTTATACCAGCCCTCAAAAAGACATAAAATTAATACCTTTTTGAGGACTGGTATTTTTGTTTTATTGGCCTATTTCGTGGATGGCTCCAGTCTGGGGATAGAATGTCACATGGGCAGGAGCTTTTTTGTTGTCGAACAAGTTGGGATCCAATCCATAAACAATACCGAATTGAGCGACTTGAAATGAATTTTTAAATACCGGCTTACCCTTATAAGTTATTTCGACAGCGGCTTTGCCCGGTATGCAATAGGCTACACCATTTTTTGGCATTTCCTTTATGTTGCCTTTCGCATCGACGGGGTATTCTCCTTTTTCGGTTATTTTTAAATTCATGTATACAGGTGCTCCACTTAAATTATTTTTATCTACAATTCCGATTAGGTCAGAAATTCTGAAAATAATTTCATTAGCTGTTTCATCAGTAGGAGTCCATGTAAAATGTTTTACAACTTGTTCTGTCTTGGTTGTCCCCATAAACATGGCCATTAGAGTACTTTCTTGTTCATCGAGTTGTTGCATCATGAGCTTGAGTGCAGCGCCATCTGCCGGCTTCTGGTCCGATTCTCCAGTTGACAGGTCCAGACGGCTTTCTCGGATGCGATAGATTTGCTTGGCTGCAACTTCGGCCATTTTGGCTGTGGAACCGGACATAAGCATTTCTTCGGTTAATACAGAAGCGTAATTGTTGTTTTCTAATGGTGAGGGAGTTTTTGCCGGAGTCAATGTTTTCGCTTTTATGCTTTCTGTAATTGGTTCTGTATTGATGGACAGTAAAAGTCCATCTTTGTTTAGATACATAAATGGTGCCGAGCCGGATTTGAATTTTACTAAATATTCTTGTCCTTTGTCCGGAATGCCATGGGATGTAACATTGACTTTGTCGAGATTCCAAAATACTTTATCCTCCGTAATTGATACGGGTACTCCTAAGTATTTTTCAGCATATTTATAATATGGCCCGGCTTTTTGTGTCGTTTTGGTAGCCGTCACTTCAATGTCGAAGACGGTTTGGGGTAGGGAGTATAGAAGACCATATTCATTATGCTTTCCAGCTGTAAATTTTGTAGTTTCTTGAGCGTAACTACAAACCGAAAATAAAATGCAAAGAGATAATATACTTTTTCTCATAATTGAAATATTTATTATTCGAAGTAATTTTTTAAGTGTTTATACGCTTTACCTAAATGATTAATGATATCTCCTGCTGTAATGTACTCCTGACTTTGTTCTTCTGCAGCGATATCTCCTGCCAGCCCATGGATAAAAACTCCTATGACAGCTGCTTCGTGTGGTAAGTATCCTTGAGATAACAATCCCGAGAGAATTCCGGTCAAGACATCTCCACTGCCGGCAGTAGCCATTCCCGGATTTCCTGTACTGTTGAAATATACTTTTTCTTTGGGAGTCACTATCGCAGTATTTGCACCTTTCAGAATGATAATCAGACGATAGCGCTTTGCCATTTCTGTTGCCTTTTTTAGCCTTTCGAGCATGTTGTCATGTTGCCCGAATAAACGGTCAAATTCCCTGATATGTGGAGTCAGTATACTATTTGCCGGGAGCTGTGATAACCAGTTGGGGTGTGTAGCCGCCATATTGATAGCATCTGCATCTAAGACGACGGGGTGTCTCATTTGTCCGAAAAGAGCTTCTATGGCCCTTGCAGTTTCTTCGTTGCGTCCGATACCCGGGCCTATCCCAAAGGTTGTATAATGTTTTTGAATGTTTATTTCCGTAATATGGGTCTGGCTGGTATCGGAAAGAAACATAGCTTCCGGAACAGCAGACTGTAAAACAGCATATCCACATTGGGCGGAGTGCACACTGACCAGTCCGGCTCCTGTATGTAAGGCCGCTTTAGTTGCCAGAACGGCAGCACCCATCATTCCTTTGCTCCCGGCTATGATAAGGGTGTGTCCGAAGTTGTTTTTATGGGCAAATTTCGGACGCTTTTTTATTAATGGTGCTATTTCATCTGTTTCAAGATAATAAAAATTAGCGGGAGTTGCTTCTATAATTTCTGGATGGATGTCAATATCTATAACTTTCCATTCTCCTACATACTCTGCGTTTTCAGGCAGCATGAATGCTAATTTTGGATACTGAAAAGTAAGAGTAAGAGTAGCTCGTATTATATTCCTACTATAATTTTCTGAATTATCTTCTCCGAATAATCCGGAAGGTAAGTCTATAGATACGACTTGAGCTTTAGAAGAGTTTATATATTGTACGACAGAGGCGAATCCTCCTGTTAAAGAAGTTCTTAGTCCTGAGCCGAATAGTCCGTCGATAACTAATGTCTGTGTGTCGAGTCTGGGGGGGAGGAAATCCCCTTTTATAACCTCAGTAAGGTGTATGCCTTCTATATCTTTTAAACGATCTTTATTTTTGGAACAGTCGGGTGACAGCTTTTGGAACGGGTTGAACAAGTAAGTTTCTAATTTGTACCCTTCTTCAATGAGCATACGGGCTACAGCAAGAGCATCGCCTCCATTGTTCCCTGGTCCTGCAAAGACAACAACACGAGTGTTACGTTGCCATCGGGACATAATCTCAAAAGTCACAGATGAGGCGGCACGTTCCATCAAGTCTATAGAACTTACAGGCTCATGCTCAATGGTATATTCATCGAGCTTTTTAGTTTCATTTGTA
Source organism: Coprobacter secundus (assembly GCA_000803105.1). GTDB lineage: Bacteria > Bacteroidota > Bacteroidia > Bacteroidales > Coprobacteraceae > Coprobacter > Coprobacter secundus. Next base: position 248,021 of record JTDA01000001.1, on the reverse strand, counting down.
AAGAAAATTTTCATTTTAAGTTGACATTTGAGTATAAAATCATATTTATTGCAAAAATAAATTATTGCAATGGTAGCAAAAATTAGATGTTTTGTCTAATTTTACGCCCGAAAATCAAACAAATATAACTATTTTTATGAGTAGTACCACAATGAAACATCCAAAAGGATTATACCTTTTGTTTTTTACAGAAATGTGGGAGCGTTTTAGCTACTATGGCATGAGGGCCATGCTGATTTTATATCTTACAAAATCGGCACTTGAAGGTGGCCTGGGCTTCGATGTGCGTCAGGCCAGCCTTATATATGGTTTCTTTACTGGTTTTGTTTATTTTACGCCATTGATTGGTGGGTGGTTGGCCGATAATTATTTAGGGCAAAGAAAATCGATTACAATAGGAGGATTGACGATGATGCTGGGACAATTTTGCTTAGCAACAAAAGCCGATCCGTTATTTCTTACGATAGGTCTGCTGCTGCTCATTGTGGGAAATGGGTTCTTTAAGCCTAATATTGCAGTTCTTGTAGGAGATTTGTATCCATTGACGGATAGTCGAAAAGATTCGGCATTTACAATATTTTATATGGGAGTGAATATCGGTGCCCTTATAGCACCATTGGTGACTGGATATCTCGCTGTGACGTATGGTTATCGTTGGGGATTTTTTACTGCTGGAGCAGGAATGCTGTTGGGACAGGTATTCTATAATGCATTATCGAATCGATTGCTTGGGCAAATAGGGAAAAAACCGGTGATAAGGAAGGATGAAAATGGAAAAGGCGAGAAGAAACCTTTGACGAAAGACGAAAAAGACCGTACTATGGTTATATTTATACTGGTTGCTTTCTGTACATTCTTTTGGGCAGGATTTGAACAGGCCGGTAGTTCAATGAGTCTTTATACTGAAAAATTTATAAACAGAGATATTTTAGGATATACGATTCCGACAGAATGGCTGCAATCTGTAAATCCTGTATTTATTATAACATTGGCTCCTGTGTTTTCTGTATTGTGGAATCTTTTGTCTCGCTATCATAAAGAACCGTCTATTCCTGTAAAAATGGGTTGCGGGATGATTCTGCTTGGATTGGGATTTGTACTTATGGTCGGTGCGGCTTTAGAGAGAGAAAACTGTATATCTGCCGATGCTAAGGCAAACCTTCTGTGGCTCATAGGTGCATATTTATTGCATACTATGGGTGAGTTATGTTTATCTCCGATTGGATTATCGATGGTATCTAAATTATCTCCTGTGCGGTTGGTATCTTTTATGATGGGAGTATGGTTTTTAAGTAGTTTTTTGGCAAATATTGCCGGAGGGGTAATAGCATCTTTCTTCTCTCAATTGGGAGCTCTGAGCATTTTTGCTTCTATAGCGGTCGTATCGGTATTGCTCGGAATTATATTATTGTCGATGAGCAGTTGGCTTTCTATTAAGATGCGTGGTATAAAGTAATTTTAGATAGGAGAATACTATAAAAATCTCTACATCTTTTTGCATTATTTCAAAATATTGTACCTTTGCGCATCAAAAATAATCATCACATACTACGCCGATGAACACAATACAAATAAAAGACAAGAAATTTGTCCCTTATATCGATCGGAAGAAGATTCAGGAGGCTATACAGAAAGTTGCTGCGCGCATTAATGAAGATTTAGTGGGACAGAACCCGCTGTTTATATGTGTGTTGAACGGAGCGTTTGTTTTTGCAGCAGACCTTTTCCGGGAAATAACGATTGATAGTGAGATAACTTTTATGAGAATGAAATCTTATTCAGGAACTCAATCGACTGGTCGTGTGAAAGAAATTCAAGGATTGGGAGAAGATATAACCGGGCGTACAGTTGTCGTTGTGGAAGATATTGTTGATACAGGATATACGATACAGCATATAAAGGAACAGCTTAGAGCCAAAAATCCCAAAGATATACGGGTTGCTTCTCTTCTGTTCAAGCCTGAAGCATTGAAGTGTGATGTTAAGGTAGATTATGTAGCATTAGAGATACCCAATGCGTTTATTGTTGGTTATGGTCTTGATTATGACGAACAGGGACGTAATCTGAAAGATATTTATGTGATATCAGAATAATAAAAATTGTAGAATAGAGATGTTGAACATTGTAATTTTCGGAGCTCCGGGCTCAGGTAAAGGAACACAAAGTGAAAAAATCATTGAGAAATACGGATTATTCCATATCTCAACGGGTGATGTATTACGGGCCGAGATGAAAAATGGCACAGAATTAGGTAAAATTGCCGAAGGATATATCTCCAAAGGCCAATTGGTTCCCGATGATTTGATTGTTGATATGTTGGCGAAAGTCCTTGATATGAATGAGGAAGCTAAACAAGGGGTGATATTTGACGGTTTTCCTCGGACAATTCCACAGGCGGAAGCTTTGAAAAAAATGTTGGCAGAGAGAAATACCGAAGTTTCAGCGGTTATCGGTCTTGAGGTAGAAGAAAAAGAACTTATCGACCGCTTACTGAAACGTGGCCAAATATCGGGACGTTCGGATGATAACTTAGAGACGATAAAGAGCCGTTTGGATGTATATCATAACCAAACTACGCCACTGAAAGATTTTTATATCAAAGAAAAAAAATATAAAAAGATACACGGCATGGGATCAGTAGATTCTATTTTCGATTCTATTGCTAAAGAGATAGACAACTTGTAATTAAAGGGACTGATACGAAAGGGGGCAGGATAAGACTTGGCAAAAGCCTTATCCTGTCCTCTTTACTTTTTTATAACAAAGACTGTAAATCTGAAATCGGATAAAAATCGTATATTTGCACCCTTAAAGCATTAAATAAAATTTTATGGCGGGCTCAAATTTCGTTGATTATGTAAAGATTCATTGCCGTTCAGGAAAAGGAGGGGCAGGTTCGATGCATTTGCATCGGGAGAAATTTATAACTAAAGGTGGTCCGGACGGTGGAGACGGCGGACGGGGCGGTCATATAATTTTACGTGCTAACCGGAACTATTGGACATTATTGCATTTAAAGTTTTCGCGTCATATATTTGCCGGACATGGGGGACATGGTGGAGCCAGCAGAAGTTTTGGAAAGGATGGTGAAGACCAGATTATAGAAGTGCCGTGCGGGACTGTTGTATTTGATGCCGATACCGGAGAATATTTGTGTGAAGTTACCGAGGATGGTCAAGAGTTGATTTTATTGAAAGGGGGGCGTGGAGGTTTAGGAAATTGGCATTTCAGGTCTGCTACGAACCAGACACCCCGATATGCTCAGCCGGGAGAACCTGCAGAAGAAAGGTCGGTAATAATGGAGTTGAAGTTGTTGGCCGACGTCGGATTAGTCGGATTTCCTAATGCAGGTAAATCTACGTTGCTATCGGTTGTTTCAGCAGCTAAACCTAAAATTGCAGATTATCCGTTTACTACATTGGAACCGAATCTTGGTATTGTTTCTTATCGGGACAATCGGTCATTTGTCATGGCTGATATTCCGGGTATTATTGAAGGTGCCAGTGAAGGCCGAGGACTTGGATTAAGATTTTTACGTCATATAGAACGGAATGCATTGCTCTTATTTATGGTTCCGGCCGATAGCAATGACATACGCTCGGAGTACGAAATTTTATTGAATGAAATAAAACAATTCAATCCTGAACTGTTAGATAAACAAAGAGTTCTTGCCATCACAAAGTGTGATATGTTGGATGAAGAATTGACTGCAGCTTTGAAAGAAGATTTGCCCGATATGCCTTGCATATTTATATCTTCAGTTACAGGACAAGGCATTCAGGAGTTGAAAGACTGCTTGTGGCAGGAATTGAATAAAGAAGAGAATAAAGTAACGACTATTACACATCGTAATCTGGATGTTAATCATCGTGTCAGGGAGGAAGATGAATTTGAATTGGATGAGGCAGATGAGAGTGATTATGAAGAATACGATTGGGAAGAATGATTTCTATTGAGCAGGAGGGACTGGAGTTATTGCAATTTGAGTCTACGTTTTTAGATAATGATGTTTTTAGTTTCGTTACAACACGGAATCAGGCAAAGATTGATAATCCTTATTCTTCTTTTAATTTAGGATTATATTCTGGGGGAGATAGAGATGAAGTATTGAGAAATCTTGAGCAATTGAGTAAGGTTATTGGCATATCTTCTGAAAATATCTTCCTTCCCCATCAAGCACATGGTGTAAAGATTGGTACTGTTGATGAAGATTTTATGTCTCTTGATACAGATTCGAAGGCGAAAGCGTTAAATGGCATTGATGCTTTGATAACTAATATACCTTTCGTCGTTATTGGGGTAACGACGGCCGACTGTGTCCCGGTATTATTATATGATACAAAAAATAAAGTTATAGCGGCTGTCCATGCAGGATGGAGAGGAACGGTAGGACATATTGTACGACAATGTGTAAAGCGTATGAGCTTGTTGTATAAAACGAGGACAGAAGATATTAAAGCCATGATTGGTCCATCTATTAGTCCCGGGTGTTTTGAAGTTGGAAATGAAGTTATTGACATATTCCGTTCTTCTGGCTACGATTTGTCTCAAATCAGTTTTTTTAACCGGGATTCGAATAAGTACCATATTGACTTATGGGAGGCTAATAGATTGGATTTGGCAAATGTAGGTGTTCCCCACTCACAGATAGAGATATCGCAACTTTGTACATATACATTATCCGATAAATTTTATTCGGCCCGTCGGTTATCTGTATCTTCTGGACGTTTTGTAACAGGGATTTATCTGTCGGAGCAGTAAAACCATTTCTGGATAATCACAGTTTGAGTTTGACAACGTTTTTCATTATCTTAATTTTAAGATATCACCCTCAGAGGGAACATAATCTTTATCTTTATGATTTATTTTATAAAGATTCTTTAATCTCATGCCATACCGTTGAGAGATATCGTGCATGGATTCACCTACTTTTACGGTATGGTGTTTAAATTGTTTGGTTGCCTTTTTGTTTTTCTTTTCGAGAAAAAGAACATTCCCCTCCTCCAGAGGATAGTCTTTGGGTAGTTCGTTATATTTGCATATTTTTCTAACACTGAATCCCATTTCTTTGGCGATAGATTCCGGTGTTTCGCCGTCGCGGGCTTCGACGTAAAGTAATCCGTAAGCCTTGTATACCGGTCGTAAAATAACGATTTCGGGTTCTTTAGGTTCTTTACGACTGCCTTTACGATCATACTGGTATAGTTCATATAATTCTATCAGTTGTATCAGTTTGCTGGCATAGGCTTTGTCTGTTGCATATCCGCATCGTTGTAGTCCACGCGCCCAGCCTTTGTAATCAGTGCTTTTTAATTCGAAAAGACAAGCATAGCGCATGTTTCTGGTCAAGAAAAGAGAATGATCTTCGTATGATTCTTTGGGATGCCTGTATTTGCGGAAACATTCGCCTTTGGCGTCGTCATCATGATATACCTTTTGTCCTTGCCATTTATGGCATTTTATTCCAAAGTGATTATTTGATTTTCGAGCGAGAGTACCTCTCCCGGCACCTGATTCGAGCAAACCTTGTGCCAAGGTAATACTGGCTGGTATTTTATATTTACGTTGATGTTCGATAGCCAAATCTTTGTATGTATCTATGTATTGCAAATAAATACGGTTCTTATTTTGAGCTTCAGATATAAAGAATATACTTGAAATCAAAAGCAGTAAACAAACAGAAATAAATTTTCGGAACAGCATTTTCTATATGTTTTTATTGTAAAAAGAAAGATAGAGACTGATATTTTCTATCGAAACTTTGTTATATTTGTATCTTACAAAAGCATACTGCTATGAAAGAGTTAAATATCCCTGCAAAGATAACAGTTTGTTCTTATGATGAACTGAGTAATATAGAAAAAAACTTAATAGATCTTGCAAAGAAGGCCAGCAATAAGTCTTATGCACCATATTCTAAGTTTCAAGTAGGGGCTGCCGCATTATTAGAGAATGGGGAGATAGTAACTGGCAATAATCAAGAAAATGCAGCATATCCTTCGGGCTTATGTGCCGAGCGGGTTACGTTATTTTTTGCAAATGCCAATTTTCCGGATGTTCCTGTAAAGGCTATCGCTTTAGCAGCACAGGCGGGAGGTGATTTTACAGAGTCACAGGTTGCTCCTTGCGGAGCTTGTCGCCAAGTGATTTTGGAGACGGAAAATCGTTTTGATACACCTATCCGGTTGTTGATGTATGGTAAAGAGGGTGTTTATATTGTAAATTCGATAAAAGATATACTGCCCTTACATTTCGATAAAAGTAGTATGGAAGTTTGATTTTGCGTTTTTTTAGAAATATTTTTTAGTTTGGGATTGTAGAACTAAAAATACATCCAACAATTTCTAAAAAAGAAAATAGCTTTATAATATTCCGGGATAATCATGTATATTTGTAAGTACTAAAAATAGAAAGGATACCCCGATAAGATGGATAGTTATATTGTTTCTGCTCGGAAATACAGACCGTCAACATTTCGTTCAGTCGTTGGTCAGAAGGCTCTGACTCAAACGCTTAAAAATGCTATTGATTCACAGAAGTTAGCGCATGCCTATCTTTTTTGCGGACCTCGAGGTGTTGGGAAGACTACGTGTGCCCGTATTTTTGCCAAAACAATAAATTGCTTGCATCCTACGGAAAATGGAGAAGCTTGTAACGAGTGTGAATCGTGTGTCGCTTTTAACGAACAGCGTTCTTATAATATATTGGAACTTGATGCGGCATCTAACAATTCTGTAGACGATATACGACAGTTGACAGAACAAGTACGAGTAGCACCTCAAATAGGCAAATATAAGGTATTTATTATTGATGAGGTCCATATGCTTTCATCTCAGGCATTTAATGCCTTTCTTAAGACATTGGAAGAACCTCCGCACCATGCTATTTTTATTTTAGCTACCACAGAGAAAAATAAGATATTGCCGACGATCCTTTCTCGCTGTCAAATATATGATTTTCAAAGAATAACAATAGCTGATACGATTGAGCACCTGCAATATGTCGCTTCTCAGGAGGGGATAGAGGCTGAAGTTGAGGGGCTCAATATAATTGCGCAAAAGGCTGATGGGGGAATGCGTGATGCATTGTCGATTTTTGACCAGGTAGTTAGTTCTACTCGTGGTCATATAACATATGCTTCAGTAATAGAGAATCTGAATGTTTTGGATTATGAGTATTATTTCAAATTGACAGATTCTTTTTTACGGCAATCTGTACCTGAAGCGCTTTTGATTTTTGATAGAATATTGCGAAATGGTTTTGAAGCCCAGTATTTTGTAAGTGGATTGAGTACGCATTTCAGGAACCTTTTGGTTTGCAAAGATCCATCGACACTATCTTTGCTGGAAGTGGGACCTTCTGTCGCTCAGCGTTATGGGCAGCAAGCTGCTCAATGTAGTAACGATTTTTTGTATAAAGCTATCGATATAAGTAACGGATGTGATTTGTCTTATCGTACCAGCAATAACAAAAGGTTATTAGTTGAGTTGATGTTGATAAAACTGTGCCAATTATTAGCTCCGGTACAAGTCGCGCCATCTGTGGCACCACCTTTGCAGAAAGTAGCTTCGGCTACCTCTTCAAATCAGCCTTCGGTTTCGTCTCAACCTCCCCCTGCACAGCAAGTGCCACAACAAAATAAAGTACAGCAACCGGTATCACCGGCTGCTGTGTTGCAGTCTCAGGCTGTACAGCCACCAAGACCTGTGACGGTATCCAGTACTTTACAGCAGTCTCAGCCTCCTAAAGCACCGATGCCAAGAATGGTGCCTCCTTCTATATCTATAAAGAAGCCTCAGGTGATGACGGAGACTCAAGTTAAGAAAGAAACGGGAACTGTGACGGAAATGAGTAACCCGTTTACTGTGGAGGATTTGCAGAGGGCTTGGGTTCGTTTTACGCAAACTATACCGACAGAAACAGTATTGGTAAATACAATGATTAGTTGTAAACCCCAAATGCAATCGGCATTACATTTTGAAGTGGTTGTCGATAATCAGGCCCAAGTAAAATTGGTTCAGGAAAAAGCCGCCTATATTCTTCCGTTTCTGAAGCAAGAGTTAAAAAATACACACATTTCAATGTCTGTTCGGGAAAGCGCACGCGCTGAAAAACAGAAAGCTTTTAGTCAGAGAGAGAAGTTAAATATGATGGCTCAGAAAAATCCGTATATCCGACAATTTGCCGATAAGTTCGGTCTTGAATTGGCATAAATGAAAGGGGGAGAAAGAAACATCTTACAAATTTTCTTGTTCTGTCTTTTCCGGAACGAATTGATAAGCTCCAATATCCGGATTTTCTCCTTTAGGTCGAAGTGTTCCCAGCATATCCGTTCGTAACTGTTCGTTTAGATATTCGGGATTTCCGGCTTTGATAGCAGAGGATTGGTCTGAGCTGAGACGATAATCGAATATATAATCATCGCCTGTTGCATAGAATTTGGGGTCACCTTCCCAGATACAGTTGAGGAAGTTTTCATCATCGCTTCCACCCAGAGTGAATAGACAATTATAAAAATGAATGTTGAATCCCAACAAATCTGTCGGTTGTATCAGAGTGTAGCTACCTGAAATAATACAGTTTTTGAAAGAGATATTCAATGCTTTATCTCCTAATGTAGAAGCATATTTATCGAAGGTCAATATCGGAGAACGAATAATATCTAAACGGTAATAATTGACGATGGTGCAATGTGTGAATTCTGCTTTGCCTCCAGATATTTTTAAGACGGCGTTTCCTGCATTTGAAAATTGACAATTCCACGCGTTGATTTGACTGTCAGTTGAAGAAAATAGATTTCCGGCGGAATTATGTATGACAGAATTACTAAGTTCCAGTTTGAGCTTTGATATGTCGGAAGAGTCTATCACCATGCCGTAAGAAGAGCCACGCATAGACACATGATCGAGGTGATTGTCGTAACTATCTTTATAAAAATGTATGCCACCCCATTGCCCGGCTAAGAAGTCATAAGGCAGTGTTGGAAAGAGTTTGTCTAAGCGGTCGCCTCTGAATGTTACAGGTTGGGAAACGGAACCTTCAGCATTTAATCGACCTTTTACTCTCAGTTCGGCTTTGTTATGAAAATGTAAGCGTGTGCCAGCTTTTAATGTCAAAGTTACATCTGGGGCGATGATAAGACTATCGTATATTAAATATGGTTTGGGGGAGGAAAATTCAGTATCGACTTTGATAGTATCTCCTCGGAGCAAAATAGCATCTTGCCCATAAGCTTCAAGAATAATCTTTTGGTCTATACCGTTAGTGGTAAAGATGATAGCATCCTCTATTTTCATTGGCGTATCTTGCCCGGTAGGGTCTACATTGGCTTTGACAAATACGGTGAGGCTGTCTTTGCCTAATATTTCGATATTTTGTAAATCTGGGCCTGGTTGTCCGTCGACGTTTATATAAAATCCGGCGTTTCCATTTGTCAATCGGACAGATGATATGTTCAAGGCTTTTGAATTATGGTTATAGACTCGGAATGAGTAAGTCGCTGTTCCTTTTTGAGTAAAAATGGTATCGAACTTTACGCTGTCGGTAGAAAATGAGAGACGGTCGTTTGGGTTGGTTGAGAAGTCTTCTTTGAAACAGCTCACAAAAGATAACCCGCACAATATTGCGATAAGGAAAAGTATAATTCGTTTTTCAGTCTTCATGTAGAAATAACGCTTTTTTATGATGCTTATTGTGGAACAAAGATACGGAAAATGAGAAAATTTGAAAATGAAGTATGAAAACCTCAAAAGTTAATGTACTTTTGCCAAAGTAGCAATTTTATTGGATTATGAAATATTATCTGATTGCCGGTGAAGCGTCCGGAGATTTACATGCAGCAGCACTGATGAAAGCTTTGAAGAATGAAGATAAAGATGCTGTTTTTCGATTTTTTGGAGGAGACCTCATGCTTGCAGAAGGCGGTACGCTTGTGAAGCATTATCGGGAAATGGCTTATATGGGCTTTATTCCGGTGATATTGAATTTTGATAAAGTGTTGGCAAATATCCGTTTGTGTTGTAATGATATTACACAGTGGAAACCGGATGTTGTTATTCTTGTAGATTATCCCGGATTTAATCTTAAAATTGCAAAATTTGTAAAAACTCATCTGACTTCATCTGTTTATTATTATATATCTCCGAAAATTTGGGCGTGGAAGGAATATCGTATTAAGAGTATTCGGAATTATGTTGACCGTATGTTTTCTATATTGCCCTTTGAGGTTCCTTTTTATCAAAAACATAATTACCGTATCGATTATGTTGGTAATCCGACGGTCGATGAATTGTCTGGGCGTCCGTATCAAAATGAGACTTTTGAACAGTTTGTTGGGGAGAGTGAGCTTGGAAATAAGCCGATAATAGCATTATTGGCAGGAAGCCGGATTGCTGAAATAAAAGATAATTTACCGATAATGATAGAGGCTGCATCAGCATTTCGCGATTATCAATTGGTTATTGCAGGAGCTCCTGGTGTAGAACCTGATTTTTATAATCAATTTATTAAAGGCAAAGATGTGGCAGTTGTATTTGGAAGAACATATCGTTTGTTACAACAATCCAGAGCAGCATTGGTTACGTCGGGTACTGCAACTCTCGAAACGGCACTGATAGGAATACCTCAGGTCGTTTGTTATAAGATGAAAGGGGGTAAATTGGTCTATCAAATATTTAAACGTATCTTGCATATTCGTTTTGTTTCGCTGGTAAATCTTATTGCTGATAGAGAAATCGTAAAAGAATTGTTGGTACATTTGTTTACAGTAGAGAACACTCGTAGAGAATTAGGCATTTTACTGAATGATACGCCTGAAAGAAGGGAGATGATTTCCGGATATAAGGAAATGACCGATAAGTTGGGAGCTCCGGGTGCCCCGCAGAAAGCGGCATATCTGATTGTGGAATCTTTATCGAAAATCAGTCGGACATAGATTGTGTATGTTCGATTATAGGAATGATTTCTTCGAATGAGTGCACTGTATATTTTTCGTTATCAATTTCAATAGAAATATTATCCTTTTGATTTGCCGATATATGAATATTTGTACAAGTATTTTTGTCGGAAACCGGCATGAAACCATTTTTTTGCAGGAGATTTTTCAACCAATGTGATAGTTCTCCCTTAGCTTCGACTCTGACGGGAGTCTGATGATGATAGATTTGGGGCCGGAAGCTTCCATTTTCTTTATTAAAAAAAATGTTTGGTCGAGAAAATAATCTATCCATTTCTCCAGATAAAACGATATCTTCTGTAAAACCGCTCAGTAATCCTTTATCTCTTGACAATAGCCAGAGACGGTCAGATAACAATAGTGCTAAATCAGTATCATGAGTGGACAATAAAATAGCCTTATTTTCATCATGAGCTAATTGGTGAAGTAACAACATGATATCTATTCGGCTGGGTATGTCTAAAAAGGCTGTAGGTTCGTCCAGTAATACGATAGGGCATTCTTGAGCAAGGGCCTTGGCTATCATTACTTTTTGCCGTTCACCATCAGATAATTGGGAGACATAGTGACTGGCTTTATCCGTAATACCTGTTATCGATAGGGCTTTTTCGATAATATCTTTGTCTTTCTTATTTAGTTTCCCAAAAAAACCGGTATAAGGATGTCGTCCTAAAGATACGAGTTCAGCAACAGTTAGGCCTCCTGCATAGATTTTGTCTGTTAAGACAACTCCGATTAGGCGGGATATTTCATATTCTTTATAATCTTTGAGAGCTTTTCCGAGCAGATAGACATTTCCGGTGAGAGGAGCTTGCATGGTACTTAAGGTTCGTAATAGGGTCGATTTTCCTGCACCATTAGGACCTAATAGACAAGTTAACTCCCCTTTGAATAAAGAAAAGTTCAAAAGGGAATGTATTGTTTTTATGTCAGCCTGATTCTGTCGGTATCCTATACTTATGTTTTCGGCTATGAATATAGATTCTTTTTTCATCAATGAAAGTATTGTATTTTCTTTTGGTTGATGATTACGTAAATAATGACTGGAGCCCCCAGAATGGGAGTGATTGCGTTTAAGGGCAATAGCCCGTTTTCTCCCGGTAATATACATATGAGATTACAAAGCAGGGCAACAACAGCACCCATAAGTAAAGTAACCGGGAGCAGTATAGTATGATTAGAGGACCCTAATAACAGCCGTGATATATGAGGAACAGCTAACCCGATGAATGAGATGGGACCGCAAAATGCTGTGGCAGTCGCTGTTAATAGACCGGTAGCAAATAACAATATCCAGCGGATACGCCCGATAGAAATACCCAAATTGGCAGCATAGCGCTCTCCTAACAAAAGTGCATTTAGAGGTTTTACTAAAAGAATAGAGATGAAAAGGCCGATTATAATCATCAGACTGAAAAAAGGTAGTTGTTCTCGTGATACACCGGAGAAATCTCCCATTCCCCATAAAGTATATGAAAAAACGCCTTCGGCAGTAGCAAAAAAATTGATAAGAGATATGGCAGATGAGGTTATATAACCGACCATAATCCCTATGATGAGTAGCATCAAGTTACTTTTTACCAAGGTAGAGAAGAATAATATAGTCCCTAAAATGAGTCCAGAACCCACGAATGCCCCTGTAATGATAGCCAAACTGCCGGACAAGGAAAATAATCCGGCTTTACCTATGGAGCTTCCAAAAACCAGCATAACTAATGCAACACCTAAACTGGCTCCCGTATTGATACCTAAAATAGATGGCCCGGCGAGAGGATTGTTGAATGCAGTCTGGAGCAGGAGCCCTGATACGGATAAGGCTGCCCCGCAAAGTAAAGCGGTAAAGGCTTGGGGAAGCCTTGATTGCAGGATGATGAAAGACCAACTGCTTTTTTCCGTTTCATTGCCCAAAAGGATATTACATACAGAGCGTATGGGGATGGATACAGAACCGAATATAAGATTGCATATAAATAGGATTATAATAATCAGCAACAGGCAAGTCACATATATTTGTCCCGAGTCTGTAGTGAATACTTTATTTTTCATTCATTCAATTTTTTAAAGTATTTGAGTGACGTGTCGGATAAATGTCCGGGATGAAATATGTTTATCATGTCTTTTAAAATATAATCAGGGTGTAATGGTAAATCGTCGTAATACGATGATTTTAGTGTATTACAGCCGTATATATTTTTATTTTTAAATGCATCAAATTGATTGTAAGGTTTGTAGTCTTTTTCTAGACTTTGATAAGTCAGGTCTTTTTCATTATTATATTTGATAAGCCAGATATCAGCTTGGTGAGCTTTCTCAAATACTGTTTCGAAAGAAAGAGCGATAGAGCCTGTATGAGAATCGTTTTTCCATATATAATCGGCTCCCGCGTCTTTTAGCAAACAAGCCATGTAACTGTTGCCTCCCGGTTGATACCAGACAGAGCTCAATTTTGTTTCGGTAAAAACAGAAGGTTTATGTGCTTTTTGTGGAAGATTATTACATAACTCGTTGTATCGGGTCATTGTTTGACTGAACAAAGAATCGGCTTTACCTTCCTGCCCGAAAAATAACCCCAGTAATCGAATCCATTCAGTCCGGCCTAAAGGATGATTCTCCATATAGTCACTACATTCAATGATAGGTATCCCGCATTTTTCGACTCTTCCATAGCCCATATTTTCCATAGGAGAAACAAGAATAGCCTCGGGATTTAATTCTATTATTTTTTCTACATCAGGCGAATAAGACTCACCAAGGTCTTTGATTTTTCCAGAAGAAAGGCCTTCTTTGATAAATGGCAATGTGATGTATTGGGAGTCACAGACCCCGGTTATGGTTTGCCCTGCGTCTATGGCTTCGAGCATACTGCAATGCACCGAAGAATATACAGCAACATTTTTAAGAGGGGTTCTGACAACAGTCCCCAAAGGAATATTGGATGGAAGTTGGGCATCACGGGGTACGAGAATGTATGTGTGTAAAATTCGGGTAGTATCCCACGGATTGAGTATTTGCACTTCAGTATAATCAGGGAATTTTTTTATGGATAATCCTTGGGCATATGTTGTTTTATAAGCTTCAGCTGATTTATTATTTTCTTGTTTATTATTGGAGGTACAGCTTAATATAAGGCAAAAAGATAATAACAAAAGAAATTTTTCCATATTATCAATATTTGGGCAGTTGTTAAAAACAGCGTTAAAGATACATTTTTCTATTTAAATCTCAATATTTAAATATATGAGGTTCTATATATAATATTCAGCTAAGTCTATCAGACCGGCTCGTATGGCATATTTTGTAGCTTCGTGGATTGTATTGACTTCCAGTTTACGAAATATATTTTTACGATGGGTATTGACAGTATGGAAACTAAGGTTTCGAGAAGCGGCTATCTCTTTGGTAGTTTTTCCAAGAGCTATTTCTCTAAGAATATCTGTTTCTGTTCGAGTTAGCTGAGGAGATGGGGCGGAAGCTTGAAGCCTATGCTCAAGTAATTGATTGCTTGCATAATTACATAAGAATCGTTTCCCTTTAAGAGTATAGTGTATAGCCGTTAGGATTTCTTCTTTAGAATTTTCTTTTAAAACAATACTTATTGGAAGATGATTTTGAGCAATATGATATAAGAAACTATTGCTTAGTTCAATAGAAAAAAGTAACCATACTGAATTTTTGAATCGTTCCCTTAGAATGAGTAGTTCTTCAATGCGGTTAAAGTTGAAAAGAGTGTAATCGAGTATTATTAGAGAATATTCATTCACATTTAATTGGGAAACGAGCTCACTTTTATTGGGGGCAAAAGAGTAAGACAAGTCTTTATAATTCTCTTTCAGTAAATATAGCAATCCGGCTTTTGTTATGTCCTGATTGTCTGCCAATATTATATTTTTTATTTCATGCATGGGCTTGTGTATTTGGAACTTTAGCCTATACAAATATAGAATTTTTGCGTGAATATCTGATACAAAAGTTGGCTATATCTTGTCACGATTTTAATGAGGTATAAATATTTCTTGAGTAAGTTTGTATATTTGTTGTGAAAAAAATGTGCATATGAAAAAAGATGTAAAATATAAAGGTTGCGGAATAAAGAATACAAGTAAAAGAAGTCGAAAGGCTCCTTCGGGTAAACGTATCGGCAAGTCAAGACCGGAAAAAGCTAATAACCAAAGAAATCGTATTTTGAATTGAATTACAGTATGAAAACAAGGTAAAATATCGAATATGTGTTTCAAATTCAATATTTTACCTTATTTATGACAAAATTTTTTTTATTATTGTTCCATCAAAAAGCGTTTGAACGGAATGAACGTAGAAGGTAACTCTACACTTTTCTTTTCCCCATTCATAAATGCCTGGAGAGTTTGGGGTATTTTTACATTTTCATGAATTGTATTTTCTACAGTTTCTAAAAATTTAGCGGGGTGTGCTGTTTCTAAAAATACACCGTTTTCTTCAGGCTGTAACGAATCTTTTAGGGCCTGGTAACCACAAGCCCCATGGGGGTCGAGCAGATACCCTGTCGATTTGTGCAGTGTGTTTATTGCTTCTCGTATCATGTCATCGGTATAGCTATATCCACTGATTTCTTTGCAGATTGCTTCATGAGAATTTTTATAAAGTTCCAGAATGCGTGCGAAATTGCTGGGATTGCCAACATCCATAGCATTAGCTATAGTTGCAATTGAGGGGCGTGGAGAGTATATTCCTGTATTGAGGTATTGAAGGAAAATGTCGTTACGATTGTTTGCCGCAATAAATCTCTTTACTGGAAGTCCCATTCTTTTGGCAAATAATCCGGCTGTAATATTTCCGAAATTTCCACTGGGTACACTGAATACTACATTTTTGGCTTTCTCTTTTTTAGCTAATTGAGCATATGCATAAAAGTAGTAGAATGCCTGAGGAAGAAATCTGGCTACATTGATGGAATTTGCCGAAGTCAATTTCATCGCATTATTTAGTTCCTCATCCATAAAGGCCGATTTTACGAGAGCCTGGCAGTCATCGAAAGTCCCGTCAATTTCTATGGCTGTAATATTTTTCCCAAGTGTAGTGAATTGTTTTTCCTGAATCTCACTGACTTTACCTTTAGGATAGAGGACATATACATGTATGCCGGGAACACCGAGAAATCCATTGGCAACGGCACTACCAGTATCTCCCGAAGTTGCCACAAGAACATTAACTTCTTTTTTCCCTTCTTTTTTAATAAAATAGCCTAATAGACGAGCCATAAAGCGTGCTCCTACATCTTTAAATGCCAGTGTCGGACCGTGAAAGAGTTCAAGACTATAGATATTATCACATACAGGGACTACCGGAGTATCGAAGTTCAATGTATCATATACGATTTCTTTTAGAATATCGGCTTCTACATCTTCTCCGAAAAAGGCCTCAGCAACAATGAATGAGATTTCTTGAAAACTCATTTCTCCGATATTGTGATAAAAAGCATCGGGTAGTCTTTTTATCTGTTTGGGCATGAAAAGCCCTTTGTCTTTGGCCAGACCTTTGACAACAGCCTCTTCGAGCGTTACTTCTTGTGTTTGTTTATTGGTGCTATAATAAAACATTATAAGTAATTTATTTAAATAATTCTTTTATAAATTCGTCGTGGCTTAAGTGCCCATAGAAACCGTTTTTTACGCTAAATTCATCATACACTGGAACATTGTCAGGAGTTATTCCCGGCCTGTAAATCAAGAATGGAACAGGAGCTGCTGTATGTGTGCGCAGACGGCAAGGGGTCGGATGGTCGGGAAGTACTGCAATAGTTAAAGGTTCCCCTAAATCTCCGGCTTTTTCAACGATGCGTTTAAGCACACGATGGTCAAGATACTCTATTGTCTTTACCTTCAAGTCTACGTCACCTTCATGCCCTGCTTCATCGCTTGCTTCGATATGCAAATATACAAAATCGTGTTTTTTCAATGCAGTCAATGCTGCATCGGCTTTCCCTTCATAATTAGTCGTATAGAGACCGGTTGCTCCTTCAACTTCGATAATTTCGAGTCCGGCATATACTCCTATTCCTTTTATTAAATCTACGGCGGATATTACGGCACCGCTTTGTATCCCATAGCGTTGTTGTAATGTTTCCATCTTAGGTTTATATCCCGGGGACCAAGGCCATATGCTATTGGCCATATCTTTTCCTTGCTGGACTCTTTTCAAGTTCACAGGGTGATTGGGTAGTATTTTCTGAGATAGGAGGATGAGTTCATTTAGTCGTTCGGCCGTTTTTTCAGCCTCTGGAACTTCAGCCTTAATCATCACAGATGCGAAAGCGGTTCCCGGTACGTCGTGGGGAGGGGTACAATCTATTCTTTTATCTCCATTTTTTAATTTTAAAAGATGGCGATAAGAAACTCCGGAAAAGAAATTAACATCATTTCCTCCAAGTTCTTTTTGTAAAAAACGGATGAGTTCGTCGGCTTCTTCATTCGAAATATGTCCGGCTGAATGGTTTTTGATAATCCCGTTTTTTATGCAGATAAGATTACATCTCATAGCCATTTCTCCGGGTTCGATATTTACTCCCATACTGGCGGCTTCGAGAGACCCTCGCCCTTCAAAAACCTGGTTAAGGTCATAACCTAAAACAGACATATTGGCTATTTCACTTCCCGGATGAAATCCTTTAGGAACTGTGTCCAATTGCCCGCAACGGCCATTAGCTGCAAGCCAGTCCATTACCGGAGTTTTAGCGGCTTGTAAAGGCGTTCTGTTCCCTAATTCAGGAATCGGCTCATCGGCCATACCATCACCTAAAACGATCAAATATTTCATTTGTCACTTTTTTAGTTTGTAAAAATTCATTTCAGCGTATATTGGCGATACTTATAATATCGGCAAATACACCAGCTGCTGTTACCATAGCCCCCGCTCCGTATCCTTTGATTACCATAGGATATTCCTTATACCGTTCTGTTGTCAGTAGAATGACATTATTGCTGCCTTCTAACTGATAGAATGGATGTCGGTTGTCTACAGGTTGCAGACTGACTTCAGTTTTCCCGTTTTCGAGCTTGGCAACGAAGCGGAATCGTTTTCCTTCCTTAACCAGCTGCTTTCGTTTTTCTTCGAATTCGGCATCCAATTTCGGAATATTTTTCCAAAAATCGGCCAATGAACCTTGAAAATACTCACCGGGAATAAATAAATGTTTTTCTACATCTTTTTGCTCAACTCTATAGCCTGCTTCCCGTGCCAAAATTACTAATTTTCGTATTACATCTTGACCGTTGAGGTCAACACGAGGGTCCGGTTCACTGTATCCGGCTTCTTGAGCCATTTTTATAGCTTTACTTAATGGTATGTCTTCACTGATAACATTGAAGATATAGTTAAGCGTTCCGGAAACAACGGCTTCTATTTTTAATATTTTATCTCCACTGTTTATCAGTCCGTTTATTGTATTAATGATAGGCAATCCGGCTCCGACATTTGTTTCGAACAAATATTTTACATCTCTGCACCGAGCTATTCGTTTAAGTTCAGCGTATTTTTCGTAATCTGAAGATGCTGCTATTTTATTGGCGGCAACTACAGAAACGTTGTGGTTGAGGAGTTCTTTGTAAATGCCGGCAATTTCATTGCTGGCGGTACAATCGACGAATACCGAGTTGAATATATTCATTTCGATGATTCCGTCCCGTATAGCTGCCGGAGAAGCCGTGACAGTTGAATTTTTTAATTCTGTTTCATAAGTGTCAAGGGAGATACCCTCTCGCCGAAATATACATTGTTTTGAATTTGCCATTCCGACGATATTTAATTTAAGGGATTTATCTTCCAACAAGCGAGGTTGCTGCTGTTTGATTTGCTGTAATAAATCTTTTCCGACTTGCCCTATTCCGGCAATGAATATATTCAATACTTGTACATTAGACAAGAAGAATGAGTCGTGAATGACATTGAGAGCTTTGCGGAGACTTCCAAGTTCTATGACAAATGAAATATTGGTTTCTGAAGCTCCTTGAGCGCAAGCTATAACATTGATACCATTACGACCTAAGGTATTGAAGAGTTTACCGGCGATTCCCGGAGTGTGTTTCATATTTTCCCCGACAATAGCAACCGTAGCCAAATCTTTTTCAGCAGTAATTTCACTGATTTCACCCATTTCAATTTCTTTGGCAAACTCTGTATTCAGGACTTTTACTGCTAATTCAGCGTCAGCATTTCTGACGGCAAAAGAAGTGTTGTTTTCAGAAGAAGCCTGAGAAACGAGGAAGACACTGACTCCTGATTTAGCTAACGCTTTAAATATCCGGTAATTGATACCTATGACACCGACCATGCCAAGACCTGTTACTGTAATAAGACAAGTGTCGTTTATGGAGGATATTCCTTTGATAGCTTTCCCTTCTCCCGATTTTATATCTTGAGTAATCAATGTACCTGGCGCTTCAGGGTTGAAGGTATTTTTTATAATAATCGGTATATTCTTATGGTACACCGGATAAATTGTGGGAGGATAAATGACTTTTGCCCCGAAATTACATAATTCCATGGCTTCTATAAAGGAGAGATGTTCGATGACATAGGCTGTGTTTATTACTCTCGGGTCGGCAGTCATGAAGCCGTCTACATCTGTCCATATTTCAAGTCGGGAAGCACCGAGGGCAGAAGCTAATATTGCTGCGGTATAGTCAGAACCTCCTCGACCCAGATTTGTCGTGTCACCATTTCCACTGTCCGAAGATATGAATCCGGGGACTAAAGCTACTTTAGGTATGCTCGAAAAAGTTTCTTTAACCAGCTTATTAGTAATTTCGAAATCGACAGTATGTTTATTGAACTGTATGTTTGTTTTTATAAATTGCCGGGAATCATAGTGTATGGCTTTGTCAATTACCCGGCTGACAATAATGGAGGATATACGTTCACCATAGCTGACAATTGCATCTAAAGTCTTATTTGATAAATCTTTGATTAGGTATACTCCTCTGAATATATTTCCTAATTCATCAAGTAGAGAGTCGACGATTTTTAAAACTTCTTCTTTCTTCTCATTATCAATTACTCCATCGATGATATGGTGGTGTCTTTCACAGATATATTCAAAACGTTCTAAATAGTCATTGTTTCCAACCCCTGCTAAACGGGCGGTATCGATTAGCTTATCTGTTATGCCGCCCAATGCAGATACAACGACAATTGCCGGTTCTTCACAAGCTTCTACTATTTTTTTTACATTCTTGATGCTTTCTACAGAACCGACGGACGTCCCTCCGAATTTTAATACTCTCATCAGATTATATTATTTTGTAATTAAACTAAAAACAATGAAGGCTTTAAGCCATAAAAGTATCAAGAGTTTCCCAATTTATTCTCCTGAAACCGGTTGATACGAACAAACAAAAATAGTTATTCTATTTGATAGAAAGAGGTTTATAATAAAATTTAAACCTAATGTGTGGAGATATAAAGCTGAACCCCCTAAGGGGTAGTGTGGGTTAATGTAGAAATATGAATATGGGAATAGTTAATTCTCATTGCTTTTGTCGTTAATTTTACGAATTCACACTGCAATATTATATAAAAAATCTCAATCTACCTACAAAAGTGACATTTTTGTGTTAATTTATAATTAGCTGTTTAATTTTTGTATGAATAAAGAAGTTGAACAAATCTTTTCCGTTTTTTATTGATTTGGCTATTTAATAAATAGTAACTTTGTGGCGTTTTTTAATTGGAAGATAATGGATGCAGGAAAATGGCGGGGGCATATTGCATTATTGTCCGCGAATGTAATTTGGGGTATAAATACACCTATTTCCAAAACAATAATGCCGGGGTATTTGCCGGCAGGGGCATTGAACTATTTTCGGTTGGTAGGAGCATGCTTGGCTTTTTGGCTGGTTTCTCTTTTTTGCAAACGGGAGAAAGTCTCAAAACGGGACCTGTGGTTGTTGTTTTGGGCTGCTTTCTTTGGAGTGATGTTCAATCAAATTTTGTTTTTGCGGGGATTGGCAATGACCGCTCCGATAGATGCAGCTATTGTTGCTACAACGGCCCCGATAATTACAATGATTGTATCAGCAATGTACTTAAAGGAACCTATTACTTGGACGAAAGTAATAGGAGTCGTTGTAGGTATGTCGGGTGCTATTTTATTGATTTCTTCGAGTCATCATGGAGTGGCAGGTGAAAGTAATATGTGGGGCAATCTGTTATGCCTTATCAGTTGTTTTTCTTTTGCAATATATCTTACTGTATTCAAGGATCTTATATCGAGATATTCTCCTGTGACTATTATGAAGTGGCTATTTCTTTATGGGACAATAGCTTGTTTTCCGGTCTTATATAAAGATGTTGTGAGTGTCGATTATGCATCTCTTGTGCCGGATGCATGGTGGCGTATCGGATATGTCGTTTTATTTGCAACATTCTTGTCTTATTTATTGGTTCCGATAGGGCAAAAAAACTTACGTCCTACGACTTTGAGTATGTATAATTATGTACAGCCATTGGTTGCTTCTTTTGTTGCTGTTCTTATTGGGTTGGATACTTTTGGTCTGGTAAAAGGTATTGCGGGCGTTCTTGTCTTTTCTGGTGTATATATCGTAACTCAAAGTAAGTCTCGAGCTCAAGTACTGGCAGAAAAATCAGGAACAAAAAAATAACCTTAATTTTCTTTTTGTTAGCTTTATCGGTAAGCAATTCTGTTTTTTGTTTCATTTTAAGGGCTGTAATGTGTAAATTGTAGCTGTTATTTTGTACTTTTGCTATTGAAATAATAATATTAAAGAATGGATACAAGAACTTCCGTGCTTATCATTTATACTGGTGGGACTATTGGTATGGTTGAGAATCCCGAATCGGGTATATTGGAGCCTTTCAACTTTGACCATTTATTGGATAATGTACCGGAATTGAAGCAGTTGGGTTTTTCCATATCTACAATACAATTTAATCCTCCAATAGATTCTTCGGAGATAGACCCGAATTGTTGGTGTCGATTGGTTCGTATTATTGCTGATAATTATGATCTTTTTGATGGCTTTGTTGTTTTGCATGGTACGGATACAATGGCCTATACAGCTTCGGCATTAAGTTTTATGCTTGAAAATCTGGATAAACCGGTTATTCTTACGGGGTCTCAGCTTCCTATTGGTATGTTGAGGACTGACGGAAAAGAAAATTTAATAACGGCTATCGAAATTGCCGCAGCAAAAGAGAGTGAAGTACCGATAGTTCCTGAAGTATGTATTTTTTTTCAAAATCATTTGATGAGAGGAAACCGCACGTCCAAGATAAGTGCTGAAAATTTTAATGCTTTCCGTTCTATAAATTATCCGGCGTTGGCTCGTGCAGGTGTACATATACAATATAATGCGAGCCTTATCTATCGTCCTGTATTGAGGAAACCACTGAAGGCCCATTACTTAATGGATACTCATGTTGTCATTTTGAAATTATTCCCGGGTATTACTCCTCAGACTGTACAGTGTATATTGAATATCCCGGACCTTAAAGGGGTTGTAATGGAGACTTATGGAACTGGAAATGCTCCTACTGTGCCATGGTTTCTGGATATGTTGCGTGATGCGGTAGATAGGGGCATTGTAATTGTCAATGTAACCCAGTGTTCAGGAGGAAGTGTACAAATGCAACGCTATGGAACTGGAAATAAATTGGCTGAAGCCGGAGTCGTCAGTGGGGGGGATTGTACTACAGAGTCTGCAATTACGAAATTGATGTTTTTATTTGGTCACGGCCTTACTCCTAAAGAAGTAAAGGAACATATGGAGTGCTCTTTGATTGGAGAACTTACTTTATCTGATGAACACTGATTCTATAAAGAAAGAATCATCCTACCCATATTGCAGGATGGTTCTTTCTTTATAGAGTAGATATCTCTATTGTTTGATAAATTCGTATCTGCAAGGAACTTCTTCTAAGAAAAGATTTATTTTATAAATACCATTTTCTTCAATGTTGACAACTGAATTTTTTTCTAAAAATCCGTCTTTATTATTGTCTCCATAATTGAAATTTGAGTTTCTGTTTATACGAAATGAGATATTCCCTTGGGTTAGTGAAATGGTAGTTTCCCAGCTTTGTGTAGCCGGATTATAAATAAACTCTGTTTCTTCTTCGGCAGACGGGCCATATACAGTTATTTCTGTTATTTGTGTTGCCGTATAAGTCAGTGTATTCAAATCCACATTCATTAGATAATACCCTTGAGGAGATATAGAAATATCTCCTCCTTTGAGGGCCAATGTTCCTGGGCCTCCGCCACTTCCGTACTCATTTCCTTGTCCCCATGCGGGTTGAGATGTCAGTTTAAATGTAATAGGCGCATTCGGATTGCTTGCATCTGTCAAATTTAGAAAACCTTCGTATTTATTGTTCATCCGATACGAAACAAGAGTCGGTGCATTGGCGATATCCCATCCTTGGTAGGAACCTGGAACATAAAGTTTGGGATAGATGATAACTGTTGGATAAGTGCTTACTTGCAAATCAGTCGACGATGAGTAAACTACGTTATTGTTGGTCAATCTGGCTTGCAGGCGAATGTATGTCTCGAACGGTATTCCCGGCTGGGCTCCTAAAATTGTCGCTGCGGTATTGAGCTTATCGACAGTAACGGAAACATAGTTTTGCGTTGATTCTGCCAGATTTATAGGGTCAGGAAATGAAGGGTCATTATCTGCTTGTAGTACATATAAAGGTGCGGCAGAAAATCCGTAATCGCCTTTACTCCAGGAAAAGGTTTCTGCTATAAAACCGGCACTAGCCTCATTGAGGACGAGCATGGGATTTTCAAGCGGAGTAATAACCGGGGTGCTTTTTAGCTCGTATACCGGAGATTTGTCATCATTGCAGCTTATAGTTCCCAAAGATAAAATGATGAGCAGGGAGAAATATTTTATAATCTTATTCATATCTTAAAAATTGATATTAATAACCATAATTTTGTTGAGTGCCAGGATTGGCCGCAATTTCTTTTGCTGGAATAGGATATAAATTATATTTTATATCGACAGATTTCCCTCCGAGAACTCCGCCTTTCCACGGCCATAAATAGGTACCTGAAGTAAATTCTCCGAAACGTATGAGATCAGTGCGGCGATGTCCTTCCCAGTATAATTCTCTCATTCTTTCGTCTCTGATTTCGTTCAAGTCTATGTCTGCGATAGACGAATAAGGTGTTACATGGGCTCTTTCCCGTATGTAATTCATGTATGCAAATCCCAAATTTTGGTCAGCATATCCTCGGTAAGCACATTCTGCATACATCAGATAAGTGTCGGCTAACCGGAAAATGGGGAAGTCAGTATCAGGATAAGGGTATGCCCGTTTTCCGGTATTTTCCCAATCTGTAGAGAGTAAATTGGTAAATTTGGTGACTGCATAACCATCTTGGAAATTACTAAAGTCGGTGTTTTCGATATTTGCTCCTTCACCAAAGAATGCATAACGGTCGTCAGAGGTAGAGATTGTTTGTACTAAGGTGGAGGTGGAGCGAGGGCCTCCCCATCCGTCGTTTACACCGTAATCTTCTTTTACCATTTCACCACCGTAGGCTCCGATTGTAAGATACATTGTCCCCCCATAAGTCCGGGTACGGTCGCGGTCGTAAGGTATTACCATCAGAATTTCACCTTGGGCTCCTCCTCGGGCAAACTGGTCGTTATCTGCACAAAACAAAAACTTATACGTTGGAGCTAAGCCGTGTGTGGCACCGGCTCCATATTGCCCTATTATTTGTTGGCAAGTATTGGCACATTCGGTATACATCTTTGTTCCAGTGTATATTTCAGCATTTAGATATAATTTGGCTCGTAGCATCCATAAAGCCCCGCGGCCGGCACGACCGTATTCGGGCTGTAAAGGAATATCCCCTTCGATAGCGTCCAATTCGCTTAGAAGAAAATTAAATATCTCAGCTCTTGATCGCTGTTTAGGGGCTTCCATAATCTTGTCATTCTCTGTGACGAAGGCTACATTTCCGAATAAGTCTATAGCGTGCCAGTAAGATAGAGCCCTTAAGAACCGCACCTCTGAACGATATTTGGAGATATTTTGAGCCAATTCATCAGAGACATTATTTTCTGCAAGAGCTTCAGGCGTAGTTGTTCTTAGAAAATCGTTGCATTGGGCGATTTGGAAGAATATACGGCTATACATGACATAGATGAATCCGTTGGATGAAGACCATTTTATGGTGCTTAACTCGGGGACTCCGGCATCATTCCATCCTAAAAGAGCTTCATCGGTCGGTAATTCTTGCAGATTCCAATATGCACGAAGATATTGGGCCATTCCTTCGTCAAACCCTTCGATATCGGGTTTCCCGGCGGGGCCTTCTTGACCTGATACGGCCAGTCCTGCATAAACTTTAGCCAGCTGTTCTATATAATATTCAGGATGATTCTTGAAATCAGATCCTTGGATAATATTCTCGTCAATAGGTTTTAGGTCCAAGTCTCCCAAACAGGACGTTAAGGAGAATGTGCCGGCCAATAGACTTAAAGCGAACCATTTATATAAGGTTGTTTTCATATTTCTCAGTTTTTAGATTGTTAATAAGTAATAATGACACCCAGCAAGTAAGTAGTAGGCCGGGGATAGACATTGTTGTCGATGCCCGAGAACACTTCCGGATCGAGACCTTTATATTTTGTTATAACAAAAGGATTCTGTACAGCTCCGTATAATCGTAACTTTAGTTTATCTTGCAACAAATTATTCCATGTGTATCCTAACGTAATATTGTCACAACGTAGGAATCCGGCATTTTTTAAATAATAATCACTCATATATTGAGGATTCTGGAATTTGGTACCCCGCCTTACCAAATTATTTAAATATCCGGCACTGTTATATATTGCCGAGTAGCTGGAATTGTTTGATAGAACATTGTCATATACATAGTTTCCTAAATTAGCACGGAGAGCAATGCCAAAGTCGAAATTGAAAAAATCTACCTTGGATGTTATACTCATTACGACTTTAGGATCACGGCTTTTATACAACCGTTTGTCTGCTTCATCGATGATTCCGTCGCCATTTCTATCTACATACAGGCCTTCTATCGGTTTACCTTCTTGATCATAAACTTGTTCATATAATAGATAACTGAATGCCGGATATCCGACTTTGTGGGCTTGTACGGTGTTTCCTGTACCTCCGCTTATACCGCCTACGGGTATATAGTAATCAGGGTCATTGCTTTTGTTTAGTTTGGTAATCTTGTTGGAATTCCATGCTATATTGAATCCGATATCCCATTGAACACGGTTATTCACAATCGGTTTGGCATTAATGCCGAACTCTATACCCTCATTGCGTAGACTACCGATATTAGTATAGATTTCGTTCGTAAGATTTGAACCGGCGGGAACGGGAATCCGGCTTATCAGATCGTTCGTTTTGCGATAATAATAATCAAGAGAACCACTGATTCTGTTATTTAAAAATCCAAAATCGATACCTATATTATATGTTGTAGTTTCTTCCCATTTAATATTGGGGTCATATCCATTCGGCCGTAAAGTATTGTAATATACGTCTCCGAAGGGATATGAAGCTGTAGGGAAGCCCAAAGAATAAAGGGGCAAATATGGGAAATAATTATCACTTATATCTTGTTGACCGGTAATACCGTAGCCTAAACGTAGTTTAAATTCATTCATAAAGTTAGTTGCTTTTTGCATGAATGGTTCGTTTATGATTTTCCAGCCAAGGGCAAGAGCCGGGAAAGTACCCCATCTATTATCCTTTGAGAAACGGGATGTTGCGTCTCCACGAAGGGTGAATGTCAATAAATAAGTGTCCTGAAACGTGTAATTTATACGTCCGAAGAAAGAAAGTAATTGTAAATGGTCGGCATATCCTTTGTAATACCAGGGTTCTCCGTCTGGCATAAGAAGAGTGTTTGTTGCACCGTCTTTATAGAATCGTTGCCATGAATATCCTGCCATTATGTCCAAATCACTTCGTATCTCTTTAAAATGATTTTTGTAATTTAGGTAAAAGTCGAGTAGTTGGTTCCGTTTCAGTTGCGATAATTTCTCATCTTGTCCTAACCCCAGTTTCTTGTTTTCTTTATAAGTAATCGGGGAGTTTGGAAACATTTTATTATGTTGTGTACTCTTCGACACATCATACCCCAAGTTGAGATTAGCCCTTAATTCAGGTAAGAATGGCATGATATAATCGATTTGTAAATTGCCAATACTCCTCCATACATTCGCTTTCATTGAACGGTCATCGATGAGAGATGCAGGATTGAGAGGAGCAATTCCGATAACGGCATTGGTTCCCGGTTGTAACCACATAAAATATCCGTTCCCGGTTTCTTGTCCGGGAACTTTTACCGGTTGAGTGGGGTCGAAACTGACAGCGCCTCCAATAGCAGCTTCGTCAGCAAATTGATTTCGAATATATAGACCTTTTACATTGGCATTGATACTCAGAGTATTATTGAAAAATTTGGGGGTCAAAGAGATAGATGCAGTAGTACGGTCCATAGATGAGGTTTTTAATATACCGTTCTGATTGGTATATGTTGCAGATACCCGGTACGGAATCATTTTTAATTGTCCACCGACACTTAGATTATAGTCTGAACTTACACGTGTTCCGATAACCTCATCTTGCCATTTTGTATTACTATCTCCTAATAAACCATATGCTTGACTATTCATTCCTAATTTTTCGGCTATAATTCCTCTAAATTCGGAAGCGTCTAATACTCCTACTCTTCGATGGGGAGTACTTACAGATACATTTGCATTGAAGTTGATTTGTGGCTTACCGCTCATTCCCTTTTTTGTAGTAATAATAATAACTCCGTTTGAGGCTCTCGATCCGTATATAGCAGTAGCCGAAGCATCTTTTAGTATAGTGAAAGATTCTATATTGTCGGGGGGAATCATGCTTAAAGGATTGGACATTCCGGTGACTCCGGAATTGTCAACGGGTACACCGTCGATGACAATAAGAGGGTCATTGGTTGCATTTAAAGATGAACCTCCACGTATACGGATGTCTCCTCCTCCTTCCGGTTTCCCCCCATTAATGGTAACTACCACACCGGGAGTCTGACCGACCAGCAGGTCTTGGGCTGAAGTAGCCATTCCTTTGTTTATATCATCCGGTTTTACGGTTGTGACTGCACCGGTAGCGTCGCTTTTTTTTACGGTACCGTATCCGATGGCGACAACCTCACCTAAAGAGATGACATTTTCCTTTAAGATTACATCGATTTGAGTTCGGTTATTAATAGGTATTTCCTGGCTGTTATATCCGACAAATGAAAATGTGAGAATACCATCAGAAGGAGTTTCGATACGATAACGGCCGTCAATATCTGTTATCGTTCCGTGTGTTTTTCCTTTTACGATGACATTTGCTCCAGTAACCGGTTCGCCATACGTATCTTTGACTGTACCCTGTACTGTAATTTCCTGGGCAGATATATCCAATACGAAGAACAGACTGGCCAGGAGAGCCAATACTGTTTTCCAGCCCGTTTTTAAATGAACGTGTTCCATGTAAGAAGTGTTTAAATGTTTATAATCTATTTATTAACAAAAACGTAACATAAGGGAACCCTGTTCCTAAAAAACAGGAGCGGAGAATGATGCGTTTTTTCCGGTAGCCTTACGTTTCTTACATAAACACGCTTTTATCTCAATTTGTTTTTAATAGGATGATTTTTAATATTGAAAGTAAAATATATTAAAAGAGAGAAAGGTGTAAGCACTAACATTTGTGAGTCATGATGTCTAAAACTAATTTGTCGGTTTCTTCCATACCTTGAGAGCCTATTTGAGTGAGGTTATGAATACTCTTATCTACATCTTCATCTATGATTCCCTCTACCGAACTTACACATTTATTTTCGATGGCTAATAGAGCTGAGAGTATAGCCGTAGAAACCCCACTTGTCAGTTTTAAAGCACAACTCGGCTTAGCACCGTCACAAATCATACCTGTAAGATTGGCTATCATGTTTTTGACAGCGTAAGTAATTTTAGAATAATCGCCTCCCATTAAATAAGTTATTCCGCAACTTGAGCCGGTTGCTGCAACGACACAGCCACATAGGGCGGATAGATATCCCAGGCTTTGTTTTATGTAGATTACAGTAAGGTGACTCAGAGTCAAAGCTCTAATTAGTTGTTCTTCAGGTAATTTGTTGTCTTCTGCATAAATGACAACTGGCAGTGTCGCTGCAATGCCCTGATTGCCACTCCCTGAATTACTCATTACAGGTATCATGGCCCCTGCCATGCGAGCGTCACATGCTGCTGAGGTAAAAGAAAGTATGTGGGAGAAAATACTTTTTCCCATAACTTCGTTTTCGAATTTCCCCGTTAAAATTTTTCCCAGTCCATGTCCGAAATTTCCTTTAAAAGATTGTTCGGCTGCAGCTTTGTTTAGTTGGGCCGATTCGAGGATAAAACGGATTTCTTCAATGGGGGTTGTTGTTGCAAATTCGTAAACCTTTTTTAGATTCAGGGAGACTATTTCACCTTCTGTCGGGAGATGACTGCTATATTGCTTGTCAAGTAATATTTTATTGTCTTTCTGCAAGTAAACAAAGTTTGTATGGGTACCAGAAATGATAGCGGACGAACTGTTTTCACCGGATTTGCAGAAGGCTTCTATATATAATTTTTCGGAAATATTTTCTTTTAAATATATTTGTATGCTTTTAGAATCAATTATTTTTTGACCTTGTTTTACATCTGATGGGGTACAGTCTTTCAAAACTTCCAATTGATATTTAGATTTCCCGATAAGAGCACCTAATGCTATTGCTATAGGTAATCCTATCATTCCTGTTCCGGGTATTCCTACACCCATTGCATTTTTTAGAATATTGGCACTTAAAAAAACGGTTATTTGCTCTGGACGTTTTTCAAGTATCTCGGTGGCCTTTGCAACACATAATGCTACAGCCATGGGCTCCGTACAGCCTATCGCAGGTATAACTTCACGACGGATGAGCTTTATTACTTTTTCTCTTTCAGATTTATCCATTTGGGGTAAAAGCAATTTATGTTTTGTAAAGATAATAAAAAACCTCATCCGACTTAGTTGGATGAGGTTAAATTTATCAGATATTTTTCTTATTTTTGATTTGGAATATAATTTGCTAATAGTTGAGCATCATTGTCATAGAAAGTCTTTTGTTCTCCGGCTGGTTCATATTTAAAGGGGATAAATTGGAATACCTGAGCTGCAGCAAATTTTTTGTCATCGGAGATGAATAAATCAAGCTTAACCCCTGCTTTATTTCCGTCTGCAGGTTTTAATTTAGGAATACTATCAAATTGTTTTCCATCCAATATGTTTTGAAGGCGGTTTATTTCATTTGAGTCAAAAAATAAGTTATAGTTAGTAACACGGCTTCCCGATTCTTTGTGTACGATATATTTTTTACCCATGAGCACTTTT
Source organism: Coprobacter secundus (assembly GCA_000803105.1). GTDB lineage: Bacteria > Bacteroidota > Bacteroidia > Bacteroidales > Coprobacteraceae > Coprobacter > Coprobacter secundus. The sequence goes on along the minus strand of JTDA01000001.1, from coordinate 217,633 downwards.
ACTAAACCTGCCATAAAGATAATGGCTCCGAAAAACATTAAAGCCATGCGTATAGATGATTGTGATTCAGTGAAAAAAGTTTCGGAATAAACGGTAACTATACCGATAATAAGTAATATAATACCACTGATTGAGATGCCTTTTTTATATACAATTTCTGAGTTCATAATATTTGAGTTTTTAGTAATTTGGTTATAAGTGCCTTTATATAGACATATTTGTTTTTAAATAAAGAAAGGGTACCATAAAATTGATATGTTGTCTCCTACGAATTTGAAATCGGACACAATTACCCTTATTTCAGATTTTATGGATATATATAAAATCGAAATATCAGATGAATATAAACAAATTGCTAAATTCTCATTTGGCATAGAGTATATTGGTAGTGCCCTTTACTATGCCTTTGTGAAAGAAGTTGAGATAAATAATTACGTACATTTTTATATGTTACAAACAAATTTAAGTTTGTACATAGTAAATCCTGTTTATATTGAAATGAAAAGTTATTTTTAGAAACTGAGCGAACTAAAAAATTAATTGGGTTCTCTTGTGATGTAACAATATAGGGCGTCTGAACCGATAAAATGTTCAGAATAGCCATGTCTTTTCCATTATCAGAATGATGGCACTCAGTATGACAGGGATTATGTATTGAAAGTTGAGACGAAGCAGTATATGCCATTATGGCTGCACTTATTGGGAGAAGAGCCAGAACAGAAATGATTATATATTTCACTGCTTGTTTCATTTGATAATACTTTATCCGATACAAAGATATTTCTTTTTTATGAAAATGCAATATGATTTTATTACTTGAAATTTATTCTGAATGTATGTAACTTATTTTAGGATTACTATTATATAAAAGTATTATTTTATTGGCAAAATAAATATACTTTTGTTAGGAATTTATCATTATATAATATAAAATTCTGTAGAAGTTGTTTAAAATGATTTTTATCATGAAAAGATTTCTTATGAGTAGCATCATCTTTATTTTGTTTTTAAGTATGCAGGCACAAAATAGAGACGATTTAATGAAAGAATTTGAAGCTTTTAGTAAAGAAGCTTTTAAAGAATACAGTGATTTTAGAAAAAAGGCGAATGATAATTATGCCTTATTTATGCGAGAAGCATGGATATCTTATAAAGCTCAGCCTAAGATTCCTATTCCTAAGATTCCGGACCATCCGAAACCTCCTGTAATAATTCCAGAAAAAGAAATAAATACAAAACCTGAAGATAAGCAGCTTCCTTATAAAGAAGTTATTCCTACACCGGTTAAGATAGAACAACCCAAGCCTTTGGTTACTATTCCTGAAATAAATCTACCGAAAGAAGAATGGTTTGATTTTTCTTTTTTTGGAACCAAGTGTAAAGTTCGATTATCGAATGATGATAAGTTTACATTGCAAAAGGTTGACGAAGATGGAGTAGCTGATGTATGGAATATTTTGTCACAAGAGAAATACAATAATGTCCTTAGAGATTGTCTGAATATTCGTGCACAGTTGAGTTTGTGTGATTGGGCCTATTTGCAGATGTTAGGTGAATTAGCTGTTACTTTTTATGGAGGAAAAACAAATGAAGCAACTTTGTTTCAGGCTTTTTTATATAATCAGTCAGGGTATAAAATGAGAATTGCTCGGTCAGCAACAAATAAATTATATTTACTCGTTGCCAGTCGTCATGGAATATATAAGATGTCTTATTTTTTAATAGAGGGTGAAAAATTTTATCCGTTAGAATGTAAAGAAGAAAGACTTTTTATTTGTAATAAGGTTTATCCTCAAGAACAATCTTTATCATTAGAGATAGGAAAAGAACAGAAATTTACATTGTCTCCGACTCCAGTGCGGAAACTAGCATCCAAGAGATATCCTGATGTATCTGTTTCGGTAGTGTCCAATAAAAATTTAATAGATTTTTTTAATACCTATCCTCAATCGTTCATCAATAATGATGTTACAACTAAATGGCAGTTTTATGCAAATACTGTATTAAGCCGAAATGTTCAGGATATTTTATATCCAATACTAAAAAATGCTATAGTAGGGAAAAGTGAACAAGAAGCTGCCAATATATTGATAAATTTTGTACAAACAGCATTTACATATGGTTATGATGATAAAATATGGGGAGGTGATAGACCTTTTTTTGCTGATGAGACTATTTATTATCCATATAGTGATTGTGAAGACAGAGCGATTTTGTATTCTCGGTTAGTCCGAGACTTGATGGGATTGGATGTTGTATTATTGTATTATCCCGGTCATTTGGCTACAGCGGTCCATTTTAAAACTGATATTCCAGGAGATTATCTTTTAGTGAATGGTATCCGTTATTTAGTATGTGATCCGACTTTCATTGGTGCTAATATCGGGAGAACAATGCCTGATGTAAGTAACGACGAAGCAAAAGTTGTTCTTTTGAAATGAGAAAAGTAATAATTAAACTTTTTGCATGTCGACTAATTTTTTATAGTATTTATTGAGAGCCATAAGTTCTGAATGAGTGCCGCTTTCGACAATTTCCCCTTCGTGCATAACGTAAATTTTGTGAGCATCTTTTATCGTAGACAAGCGGTGTGCTATGACAATTGTAGTGCGGTTTCTCATTAAATTTTCCAAAGCTTCCTGAACCAGTCGTTCCGATTCGGTGTCTAATGCCGATGTGGCTTCATCCAATATCAGTATTGGAGGATTCTTTAAAATGGCACGGGCAATACTTATTCGTTGCCGCTGTCCACCGGAGAGGCGGCAACCTCGGTCCCCGATATTCGTGTTGTATCCGTCCTCTGTTGCAATGATGAAATCGTGGGCATTTGCAATTTTGGCAGCTTCAATAACTTGTTCCATAGTGGCGTTTTCTACACCGAATGTAATATTGTTGTAGAATGAGTCATTAAATAAAATTGCTTCTTGATTTACATTTCCCATCATGGAACGTAAATCGTATACTTTCATGTCTTTAATGTTTACATCGTCGATGTATATGCCACCTACTTCAACATCATAGAAACGAGGGAGAAGGTCTGCCATTGTAGATTTTCCTGATCCTGATTGGCCGACTAATGCAACAGTTTGTCCTTTGGGTATAGTAATGGAAACGTTTTTCAATACCCAGTCGGTCTGATATTTGAAAGATATGTTTCTATATTCTATCTGATGGTTCATTTCTTGTTTCACTACAGGCTTTTCCGGATCTTGTATAGGGTTTTGAGCAGATAAGATTATATCTACTCGTTGCATGGATGCCAATCCTCTTTGTACAGCGTAGGCAGCTTTAGAAAATTCTTTTGCAGGGTTGATAATACTGTAAAAAATAACCAAATAGTATATAAACGACGCTGCTGTAATGGAGCTATGCCCACTAAGTATCAATGATCCCCCGAACCATAATACGATAGCAATGGTAAGAGTCCCTAAGAATTCACTCATAGGGTGAGCTAAAGCCTGACGGCGGCTGATACGGTTGGTAAGTTTAAAGAATCGTTGGTTGGCTTTAAAGAATCGTCCTTTGATTTTAGGTTCGGCATTGAATGCTTTAATAATGCGCAATCCTCCGAGAGTCTCTTCTATTTGGGACATTAAGATGCCCCATTGTTGTTGTGCTTCAAATGAGCTCCGTTTTAGAGTTTTCCCTACTTTCCCCATAATATATCCGCTGAATGGCAATAAAATGAGTACAAATAGAGTCAATTGCCAGCTTAACAGGAACATTGTGGTTAAGTATACAATAATCATAATGGGATTTTTGAACATCATATCAAGTGAGGACATGATAGAGTTTTCTATCTCGGCGACATCGCCTGTCATACGAGCCATGACGTCACCTTTACGTTCAGTAGTGAAAAAACCGATAGGGAGACTCACAACTTTTTTGAAAACGTAGTTACGAATGTCTCGTACTACTCCCGACCGGATAGGAATCATAAAATAAGAACTTAAGTAACTTGTTCCTGTTTTCAGGAAAGTCATGAAAACCAGACCGGCTCCCAGGATCATCAATGCAGACCCTCCTCCGTACTGATTGATTTGTTGGGATATATAATAATAGAAGTTGTTTACAAAGACATCTTTGAATGATGCACTACCAAACTCCATATACGTATATGTCGATTCTTTTATTTTGAATAAGATTTCGAGAATAGGTATGAGTAATGCAAAAGAGAATAAGCTTAATATGGTAGATAAAATGTTGAAAAAAATATTTAAGAAAAGATACTTTTTGTAAGGTGGCACGAAGCGCATCAGAATCTTTATAAAGTCTTTCATCATATAGCTTTCTTGTTGATATATTTGAAGTATGAAATAAATCGCAAATATAGGAACATAATATGAATGTATCGAAGAAGGTAACTATAAAAATAACAAAAAAAGGCTGTATTTCTATTTTAGAGAGTTTTTAATTAAAATATGTAAATAGTCAGGGCTCTTTTAAACCTTTCTTTTAAATCCAAGTCAAAATATGAAATTTTTATTTATGCACCGCAATAAGCTATTGCTATTATTTTTTCTTATAAGTTTTGTTGACATGGTTGCTCAAACCTCAAATAAAAAGGGGGGGCTTTGGGGAATTGTAAAAGACGCAGAGGAGGAGATTCCTTTAGAACAGGTGTCAGTAAGACTTTTGGCCGCCAAAGACAGTGCATTGGTATCTTTTGCCACAAGCGATTCAATAGGGAAATTTAGAATCCGGAATTTGAATCCGGGGAGATATATCGTTTCTTTGTCGTTTTTGGGATATGAAGCTGTGTGTAAAAATGTGAGTATTACATCACAAAACCGGTGGGTTAATGTAGGAACCGTAGCCATGAATCCTTCTGGTATTTTATTAAAAGAAGCGGTTATAATTGGGAAAGTCCCGGAAATTGTAACGAAAGAGGATACAATCGAATATAATGCAGATTCTTATAAAACGAGACCTAATGCTGTTGTAGAAGATTTGTTGAAAAAATTGCCGGGGGTTGAGGTAGATTCAGATGGTAAAATTACAGCTGGGGGAAAAGAAATAAAAAAAATTCTGGTAGACGGTAAAGAATTTTTCACGAATGACCCTAAAGTTGCATCTAAAAATTTGCCCGTAGATATCGTAGATAAACTTCAGGTGATCGATAGGAAATCAGATCTTGCTCGATTGACTGGAGTTGACGACGGAGAGGACGAAAAAGTCATTAATCTGACGATAAAAAAAGGGATGAAAAAGGGCTGGTTTGGTTCGGCAGAAGGAGGTTACGGGACGCAAAACCGATATTTGTTTAATGGAATGCTGAATCGGATGGTAAATGAAAGTCAATTTTCTCTTTTGACGAATGGGAATAATACCAATAATATGGGTGTTGGGGATTTTGGTTCGGGTCGATATTCGGGAGGATTTGGCGGAGCAGGAGGAGGAATCAACACATCTTGGTTTGCCGGAACGAATTTTAATGCTGGGAAAAGTGATAAGTTTAGGGTCGGTGGTGATGTATCGTTAGCTTTTTCTGATCAAGATTCCTGGAACAAAAGCCAGCGACAAAATCTTTTTGCAGATAGTACTTCTTATGATAACTCTGAGCAGAGAAATAGAATAAAGAGCCATAATTTGGGGGTAAATTTCCGAATGCATTGGGAGTTGGATAGTTTGTCTACAATAGAATTTATGCCTAATTTCAGTTATAATAAATCTTCATACCATGCATCTAATGAGTCTGCAACATTGGCAGGAAATGCAGAACGGGATAGTGTCAATAGCACTTTAGGGCGAACTTCTGGTGATGGTCATTCTTTTCAAGCCAGTGGACGTTTGACAGTTAACCGTAAATTTAAGCGTAAAAAAGGTCGTCAGCTCAGTATTAATTTTGGATATGATATCAATCGAACAGATGAGGACGGTATGAATTATAGTATCAATAATCTGTATCGGTTGGGCCGTAAAGATACTGTAGACCAGACTACACAAAATAAAGTTTGGGGAGGGACTTATCGAGCCACAGTATCTTATATCGAGCCAATATTTAAAAGTAGTTTTTTGACGTTTTCGTATGAATATAAATATAATTTTAATAATGCAGACCGTTTTGCTTATGATTTGATGAATGAAGCTAAAATTGACTCTGCATATAGCAATAGTTTCCGTAACACTTTTCAATCTCAGCGGGCAGGAGTTAATTTTAAAACAGTAAAAGAAAAATATATATATAGTATAGGAGTGAATGTTGATCCGTCTCGGTCTGAATCTGAAAATTTGATAGATACGGCACGGACAGTTCCTTCTCGGACGGTTGTGAATGTGTCGCCTAATTTATTTCTTATATATCGAATGAATAAACGGAACAATTTGCGATTCGATTATCGGGGCCGTACTCGGCAACCCTCAATTAGTCAATTGCAACCGGTATCCAACATAACAGATCCACTACGAATTAGGACTGGTAATCCAAGCCTTTCTCCTTCATATGAGAATAATATGCAACTCCGATTCAATTCTTTTAAGCCTGAAAATCAGCAATCTATAATGGCTTATATGAGTGGGGGATTTACGACAAATAGTATTGTAAATAAAACAACTTATAACTCAGAGACTGGAGGGCAGACGACAATGCCGGTAAATGTAAATGGTGTCTGGAATATGAGTGCTTCATTTATGTATAATACTCCGTTGAAAAATAAAAAATTTCAAATAAATAGTTTTACTAATTTAGGGTATAACAATAATATAGGTTTTGTGACCTTAAAAAAGGATGGAGATAGCCAGCGAAATGTATCCAGAACTTTTAATGTACGCGAGAGTGCAGGGATTACATATCGTACTGACTGGTTTGATATAGGTTTGAGAGGTAATTATTATTATTCGCGTACGGGAAATTCCCTGCCAGGGCAGAATTCACAGGATATTATGACGTACGGAGGAAGTTTTGATGGGAGTTTGCATCTGCCATGTAGTATAGATATTGGAACTAATTTTGACTATTCTGGAAATAAGGGATATTCGAGTGGATATGATAAGAACCAGATGTTATGGAATGCACAAGCTTCTTGGCAATTTTTGAAAGGGAAAAATGCAACTCTCATGTTTAAAATATATGATATATTACAACAAAGAAGCAGCATTTCTCGAAGTGTAACAGGCAATTATATTCAAGATATGGAATATAATACGCTGACTAGTTATTGCATGTTGCAGTTTTCGTATCGTTTCAATGCAATGGGCGGAAGACGTAATTCTGATGTGAAGCAAGATAGCAGACCTAATAGACATAAAGAAGGGTATCGTATGGGGCCTCCATCTGGGGAAGGTAGCCGGGGGTATAGGATAAGGTATTAGTGTATATTTTCAAAACTGGCGAAAATTGATTTTAGGAATATAGGAGTAATGTAGGTTATCAAGATAATCTTTGAAATCATTGAGAATTGAGTTCTCTTATATCAAAAACTTGACGTATGGTCGCAATATTTGCTATATCGTATTGCAGTTTATATGCCGATTTGGGCGATATGACAGTAAAACAAAGAACGAATAAAAACGGGAGAACATTTGAATAAAAGTCTCTTTTGTTATATCTTTACTTCATAATATAGAATTTATGGGAAAGACAATCGCATATAATCCACTCAGTTATCCTTTGTATGTCATGGCTAAACCGGTAGGAGCATTGTGCAATCTGGATTGCAGCTATTGTTACTATCTTGAAAAAGAAGAATTGTATCGGGAACGGAAGACAAACCGGATGACAGAGGATTTGCTGGAAAAATTTACAGATGAGTATATACATTCGCAGACAACTCCTGAAGTTCTTTTTACTTGGCATGGAGGAGAGACATTGTTAAGGGGGATAGATTTTTACAAAAAAGCGATTTTATATCAGAAAAAGTATACTGGAGGTCGTCTTGTCGCAAATTCGATTCAGACCAACGGTATATTGTTGAATGATGAATGGTGTCGTTTTTTCAAAGACAATAATTTTTTAGTCGGGATATCCATTGATGGCCCGGAACACATACATGACCGTTATCGTAAAGATAAAGGCGGAAGAGGGACATTCTCTCGAGTAATGAGGGGAATAGAATTATTGCAAAAACATAATGTGGAGTTTAATACCTTGTCGGTGATTAACGACTATAATGTACATTATCCGGTAGAAACATATCGTTTTTTTAAGGAGATAGGGAGTCATTATATGCAGTTTTCTCCGGTCGTAGAGCGTTGGGGTGACCGAGATGACGGGCTGGAACTTCTTCCTCCCGATGAGACCGAAAATGCTGAGATGCCCCCTTGGTGTGTAAAGGCTGAAGATTTTGGGCAGTTTTATTGTGATATTTTTGACGAGTGGGTTATACAAGATGTTGGACAATACTATGTCCAAATGTTTGATGCTACTCTCGCCGGAATGGTAGGTCAGGCTCCGGGTGTTTGTATCTTTGGCAGGACATGTGGGCATGCGGCTGCGATGGAGCATAATGGGGATGTATATGCTTGTGACCATTTTGTTTTTCCAGAATATAGATTGGGAAATATAAAAACAGATACGTTGGTTTCGATGATGTTGTCGGAGCGTCAAATTCGATTTGGTAACGCAAAGCGGGATATGCTTCCTCGCCAATGTCGGGAATGTCCTTATCTGGACCTTTGCAATGGAGAATGTCCTAAAAATAGGATTATTCGTACACCCGATGGAGAACCGGGATTGAATTATTTGTGTGTTGGCTTACGGAAATATTATGAACATGTATGGCCCTATATGGAATTTATGGCGGCCGAATTGGACAATGAGCGACCTCCTGCCAATGTAATGCAATATGCTCGAGAACGGAGACAAATTCGTTGATATTCTTCATTTATATTTTGCATATGGCATAACTTTATTTAATTTTGGCGCGTTAAACATCGGCTTATTATGGGAATATTTGAGATTTTTTTATTGGCTGTCGGGTTATCGATGGACAGTTTTGCTGTGTCGTTAACAAGCGGAGTCATATTGAAGCCATTTAGGTGGACGAGAGTAGTAAAGATTGCAACATTCCTAGCCGTTTTTCAGGGTGCCATGCCTCTCTTGGGCTGGTGGTTAGGTCGAGGTTTTCAACAATATATACAGGATTATGACCATTGGATTGCTTTTGTCCTTTTACTTATTTTAGGAAGTAAAATGATTGTCGAAGGTTGGCCGAAAAAAGATGAAACTTGTCCGTGTTGTTTTGACCCGTCTAAAACCCGGACATTGCTCGGCCTTTCTGTTGCTACCAGTATTGATGCTCTTGCTGTTGGTATCTCATTTGCTTTTTTGAAAGTGGATATGTGTTTGCCCACAATTATTATTACAGGGACAACATTCACATTTTCGGTATTAGCATTGAATATTGGTAGATACTTTGGCCGAAAATTGAAAACCGGTGCCGAAATATTAGGGGGTATCATACTTATACTTATTGGAGTAAAAATATTAATAGAACATCTGTGTGCTTAATAGGAATATAGCATTATGCGAATAAATGGAAAAGGATATATTGCCAGTGTAATATTTTTAGTGGTTTTTGCTGTTGTCTCTTTATGGAAAGTAAAAGGCAATCAATTACTTTACCAACATAATGAGGGGCTCATATTCGGGACGGTATATCATATAACTTACCAGTATTCCGAAGATTTACAATCGGAAATAAATGCATTATTGAAACGTTTTGATAAATCTTTGTCTCCTTTTAATGAAGAGTCTATTATTGCTGCAATTAATAGAAATGATACGGCAGTAAGAGTAGATGAATATTTTAAGACGGTTTTTAGTCGTTCAAAGGAGATTTATGTGGCTTCGGAGGGTGCATTCGACCCAACGGTATCGCCTTTAATAAATGTATGGGGTTTTGGGTTCAGTAAAGCAGATGATATAACGCCTTTTAAAATAGATAGTCTTTTGCAGATGGTTGGTATGGACAAGATTTCTCTTTTAAATGGAAAAGTTATCAAGAAGGACAGAAGAATGACATTGAACTTTTCTGCTATTGCTAAAGGGTACTCTTGTGATATTGTTGCTGATTTTTTAGATTCAAAAGGAATTGAAAATTATATAGTGGAGATTGGTGGTGAAATTGTTGCAAAAGGAAAGAATGAAAAAGGCAAATGTTGGCAGGTAGGTATAGATAAACCTATATTAGATACTGCAGGAGTAGCAAATGAAATAGAATGTATAGCTTCACTCTGTAATGGAGCAATGGCTACATCAGGCAATTATCGCAATTTTAGATATGTAGATGGAAAGCGCGTCGCTCATACGATAGATCCGGTCAGTGGTTACCCCGTACAGCATAATTTGTTAAGTGTCACAGTTATTGCGGATGATTGCATGACAGCTGATGCTTATGCTACGGCATTTATGGTGTTGGGCGTGGATAAAAGCTTGGTATTAGCAAAAAAAACGCCCCATATAGAGGCGCTTTTTATTTGTTCTGCCGGTGCTGATTCTACAGCAAATGCTATTGTTGTAACACCCGGAATGAAAAAGTATCTTAACTAAAAGATATTTTTTGTATTATTTAATTGTAACTTGTGTGGCTCCGTATCCATATTCACGGAATGAAGCATCTTGGTAGTCATAATGCTTATACTTATTCTTTAATTCGGTCAGTATGGCTTTTCGCAATACACCGTCTCCCTTTCCATGTATAAAGACAATTTTTTGCCCTTTTGTATTTTTGTAATTTTCAAGGACTTCTCTGAATTTATCGAGCTGGTAATTTAGAATATCCGAGTTGCTCATACCGGTAGTAGAATCGAGCAATTCGTGTATATGTAAGTCTACCTCTACCGGCTCATTATTATGATGATGTTTTTTATTGACAGCTTGTTTTTGATGGGTATCGATGGCTTTTTTACTTTTGATGGCTGCTTCAATCTCGGCTGCACTAAGCTCGAATCGACGTTCAGGAATATCATTTTTTACGATGTTCAGTATAAGAGCATTTTCATCGAAATAATCATTTTCTCGGAAACTATGTAGCTTGTAAAATTTCACTGTATCTAATTTATGTTCTACCGAGGCTGTATTTTTTAGTTGGAACGGTTTATCTTTTTTAAATGCTACATATTGTATACAAATGCGTTCTAAATCATTTAAGTCCTCTTTCCCGAATTCCTCGATATGAATTTGTATATTAGGCTCTACAATGCCGGAATAGCGAGTATTCCATCCCGATTCTGTTTTATTCAAATATGTGAAGAATATATAGTAGTTACTATCATTTACCAAATAAGTATCGAATTTGCCATTTTGTAGATTTTTTGCATTTTCAGGGAGAAAAGCCAATACTAAATTTATTCTGTCCCCTTCTTTTGTCTCTATAATGGAAAGTTTGTTATCATCATCGTTTTCAGAGGTATCATCCAGCTGTATTTTACTGGAATTTTGAGAGACTTTTGTCTCTTTTGTTACAGGTGATGAGTTTTTATCTTTTACAGATTCTATAACTACGCATTCGTGTATCAATACCGGGGTTTCGAAGCCGTCTTCTTCTTCGACATATGCGATATCTTTATTTATTTTAACAACTGTTCCTCCTCCGACAGAATTGAGGAATCTAACTTTATCTCCTACTTTTACCATAGCATTATTTATTTATTCGCAAAGTTGCTTAAATTTGTACAGATATTCAAATAGATTATGCAAAAAACTCAAGATATACGAATTGAAGATTTTAACTACCCGTTACCTGACGAACGAATAGCTAAATTTCCTTTATCAAAGCGAGATACATCTAAATTATTATTGTATCGTAATGGGAAGATATCTCAGACGATTTTCCATAATTTGCCTCAAATTTTGCCGGAAGGAAGTTTACTTGTGTTTAACAATACTCGAGTTATTCAGGCACGTTTGCATTTCAGGAAAAAAACGGGAGCTTTGATAGAAATATTTTGTCTTGAACCTCTTTTACCTCATGATTATGCTTTGGCATTCCAGTCTAAAGGACATTGTACATGGGTATGTATGATTGGTAATCTGAAAAAGTGGAAAGAAGAGACTCTGTATCGCGATTTGGACTTTAACGGAACAAGTGTAAGGTTGTCGGCGACTAAAAAGAATGTGCATGGAAATGCTTTTGAGATAGAGTTTTTCTGGGATAATTTGGAGTTGACTTTTGATACTATTTTAGAGAAAATAGGGGAGTTACCTATTCCACCTTATTTGAATCGAGCTACAGAAGAAAGTGATAAAGAGACTTATCAGACAGTATATGCCAAAGTAGAGGGATCTGTTGCTGCTCCAACGGCTGGCCTTCATTTTACACCGGAGGTTCTTTCAGAACTAAAAAATAGTGGAGTTCCTTTATTAGAACTTACACTGCATGTTGGTGCCGGTACATTTAAGCCAGTAAAGAGTGAAACGATAGAAGGACATGAGATGCATACAGAATTTATTTCGGTGGATATATCCTTGATAGAACAACTGGCTAGAACGACGCGGAAGATTATTGCCGTTGGGACGACTTCGGTACGTACCTTGGAAAGTCTCTATTATATTGGTCGAACATTAGAGTATCATCCGGAAATTTCTCCTGAAGAGTTGCATGTTACTCAATGGCGGCCATATGATAGCGAAATAGAAATTGAACCCAAGAAAGCGTTGGAAAATATTGTAGAATATTTACATAAGCATTGTTCCAATCGTTTAGTAACTTCGACTCAAATTATTATTGCACCAGGATATACATTTAAAATTGTACAAGGAATTATAACCAATTTTCATCAGCCTAAAAGTACATTATTACTATTGGTATCTGCTTTTGTAGATGGTCATTGGAGAGAAATATATGATTATGCATTGGCGAATAATTTTCGCTTTCTGAGTTATGGAGACAGCTCTTTATTGTTGCCTTGAAAGCGTTAAAAGGTCTGATTTGAACAATAATCGGTGATAAAAACCGTATATAATAGAAGAAATGCTGTTCCCTGGATGAAGGTACGTTTTTTATATCTGTTATTTTTATTAGGAGTGTTGTCATCTTGTGGCAATGCTAAGCTCAGTACGGCCGACGCCCAATTTGCACGAGGAGAATTTTTTGATGCAGCAGCCACTTATCGCAAGGTTTATGCTAAAACATCTCCGAGAAAGGAGAGAGCTTTGCGAGGAAAAATTGCATATAAAATGGCTACATGCTATCGTAGGATGAATGCGGCTCCAAGAGCGACAGGCGCATATCAAAATGCGATACGATATCATTATAAGGATAGTATGGCATATTTTTATTTGGCTCGGAGTTTTCAAATGCAAGGAAAATACAAAGATGCCATTAAGAATTATAATTTATTTCTTGAGCGTAAGCCGGGAGATATGCTGGCTAAAAATGGAATCAGGGGATGTGAAATGGCTGTTGACTGGAAAAAAAATCCGACACGTTATGTCGTAAAGCGAGCTGATTTGTTCAATTCGAGGCGTAGTGACTGTTGTCCGATGTTTTTGGGAAAGGATTATGACCAGTTGTACTTTACATCCAGTACAGAGAAAGCTACCGGAACTCGGAAGAGTGAAATTACTGGCACTAAGAATAATGATATTTTCTTTTCGAAAAAAGATGAAAAAGGAGCTTGGACAAAGCCTCAGATTATTGAAGGTGAGTTGAATAGTGAATTGGATGAAGGTATAATAAGTTTCAGTCCAGATGGTACGCTTATGTATTTGACAAAAGCTCCACGTGAGCCGAATGCCGACACATCTGTGGAGATTTATACCTCTTCTCGTTCGGGAGCTAAATGGGGTACTCCACAGAAATTGGAAATAACAGGAGATACTATATCGGTATTTGCACATCCGGCAGTTTCACCGGATGGAAATTATCTTTATTTTACATCTGATATGCCTGGAGGACAAGGAGGAAAAGATATATGGCGTATAGCACTGAATGAAAAAGGAGAAGGTACGTTGGAGAATATGGGCCCTCAGATTAATACTCCGGGGGATGAGATGTTTCCGTATATTCGAGATAATGGCGTATTGTATTTTGCCTCAGATGGACATCCGGGTATGGGAGGATTGGACTTGTTCAAAGCTTCTCAGAATGAATATGGTGTGTGGAAGATAGAGAATTTGAAAGCTCCTATTAATTCTATGTCAGATGATTTTGGTATTACTTTTGGGCAAGGAGAAAGTGGCTTTTTTTCGTCTAATCGGAATGATGCACGAGGTTATGACCATATTTACAGTTTTGAATTACCTCAAATAGAAGTATGGATTGAGGGGGGAGTATTTGATTGGGATGAGGAACCTATTCCTGATGCAGTTATTAGAATTGTCGGTAAGGATGGGACCAATCAGAAGGCGATTTCACGAAAAGATGGAAGTTATAAGTTCAAACTTGATTTGGGGACGGAATATGTAATGATGGCCGGATGCCGTGGTTTTCTGAATAGTAAATACGAACTAACGACTAGTAATGAAGAGAAAAATGAGGTCTATAGGGCAGATTTTATATTGGCGTCGTTGACTAAGCCTGTATTGATTGAAAATATTTTTTATGATTTTGATCGTGCAACTTTACGTCCCGAATCTACTAAGGCGTTGGATGAATTGATAAAGTTGCTGAATGACAATCCGAATGTGACAATTGAGTTGGCTGCGCATACCGATATGAAAGGGGCTGATTCGTATAATCTCCGTCTGTCTGAAAGACGGGCACAGTCTGTAGTCGATTATTTAATCAAAGGGGGTATAAAAGCCGACCGCCTGACTCCGAAGGGATATGGAGAGAGCCGACCCAAAACAATTACGAAAAAAATTGCAAAACAATATTCTTTCTTTAAAGAAGGAGATATCTTGACAGAAGAGTATATATTGGCATTGCCGGAAGAGCAGCAGGAAATTGCAAATCAGATTAATCGTCGTACAGAGTTTCAAGTCTTAAAAACGACTTATGATTTGTTCTAAATAGTTATTTTGATAGTTTCAAAATGACACTAAAATATTTGAATATGTAGAATTTTGCTTTTTGCATTGAATATTTTGTAGTTAGTATTGTAAGACGTTAGAAGTTTTATTGTATATTTGCAAAACGAAAACAAACAACTAAAAACAATACAAGACCCATGAATCAAGTTTCAGAACGTCTGGCAAGTCTGTCGCCTTCCCAGACATTGGCTATGTCTCAGAAAAGTAATGAGTTAAAGGCTCAAGGTATTGATGTTATTAATTTAAGTGTGGGAGAACCCGATTTTAATACTCCCGACCACATTAAGGAGGCGGCTAAGAAAGCAATAGATGACAATTTTTCATTTTATTCTCCTGTCCCAGGTTATATGGATTTGAGAAAGGCAATCTGTGCTAAATTAAAAAATGAAAATCAGCTTGATTTTGCTCCGGAACAAATTGTTGTCTCAGGGGGGGCTAAACAGTCAATTTGTAATGCCGTATTGAGTTTAGTTAATGCCGGAGATGAAGTTATTGTTCCGGCTCCCTATTGGGTTAGTTATGTAGAAATGGTCAAGTTGGCTGAGGGAAAGAACGTCATTGTTTCTGCTGGTATCGAGCAAGATTTCAAGATTACTCCAGCACAACTTGAGGCCGCTATAACCCCTAAGACAAAGTTGTTGATTCTCTGTTCTCCATCTAATCCTACAGGCAGTGTCTATTCTAAGGACGAGCTGAAAGGATTGGCGGATGTATTAGTAAAATATCCTCAAGTTTTGGTACTTGCCGATGAAATATACGAACATATCAATTATGTTGGGGGGCACCAAAGTATTGCCCAATTTGAGGAAATACGAGATAGGGTGGTGATTATAAATGGTGTTTCGAAAGGTTATGCAATGACCGGATGGCGAATAGGATTTATTGCTGCTCCTCTTTGGATTGCTAAGGCATGTAATAAATTACAGAGCCAATATACGTCAGGGCCTTGTTCTATAGCACAAAAAGCTGCTACAGCTGCATTTTCTGGCGATCAATCTTGTGTAGAAGAAATGCGTAAGGCATTCGAGCGTCGTCGCAATCTTGTTGTTGAATTGACAAAGGAAATTCCCGGGTTTAAAGTAAATAATCCTCAAGGTGCTTTTTATTTGTTTCCGGAAGTAAGTTATTACTTTGGCAAATCAGATGGTACACACGTAATTAAAACATCTGATGATTTAGCTATGTACTTGCTTGAGGATGCTCATGTGGCTACGGTAGGGGGAGATGCTTTTGGAGCACCGGATTGTTTGCGTTTTTCTTACGCTACTTCAGATGAAAATTTGAAAGAAGCGCTTCGCCGTATAAAAGACTCGGTTGCAAAATTGAAATAAGCCAGAGAGAAATTGGTTAGTTGGGGTTCTGTAAATCTATTTATTTACAGAACCTTTTTTATTTATGATATAATATATGGGATGAAGATAATACATCCCACTATAAGAGCAGCTATTGCTGTAAATAATACTGCCGCAGCAGCTAAATCTTTTACCTTTTTTATAATGGGATTTTGTTGAGGACTGACTAAATCGCAAAGGGCTTCGATTGCAGAATTGAAACTTTCTGCTGCTAAAACAATGCCGCAAGTCAGAGCAATAGCTATCCATTCGTTGATAGAGATATTGAACCATATACCTGCGGCGATTACCAAAATGGTGACACAACTATGTATTTTTGCGTTGTGTTCATATCTGAAAAGTATTTTAATGCCGTTGAAGGCATACCCGAAACTCCGTGCTCTTTTTTTTAAGGAAAAATGTTCTTGCTTCATAGTCTTTTATTTGTAACAAATTTACAATAAAATATGGATGACTGTATAAATGAATAATTGATTAGAAATATAATTTTATTAGTGTACATAATACACATCTTTATAAAATCTTTATACCCTTGTCGAGAATACTTATATTTTACTTATAACATCTCTATTATATTTGCAATGTCCGATAGATAAAAGGGCAATAAAGAGAAATTAAATAAAAGTATTGAGATATGGACGTAAATAACGTAACAGAAAAATTAGTAGGGATGCAAAAAAGGTTGTTTAATTTTGCATATAGTTTGACAATGAATCGTGACGATGCTCAGGATTTGTTGCAATCAACATCGTTGAAGGTCCTCAATAATCAAGAAAAATTTGTTAATAACGATAATTTTAGCGGATGGATATTTACTATAATGCGTAATATATTTATTAATGATTATCATAGTAGTTCAAATAAATATACAGTTTTTGATAATGAGGAAGGAACAATAATGAATCGGTATGCATCGAATCCGGGAGAAGAGACACCGGACTCTACTTACACCGTTAAAGAAATAAATCGGGCAATCAAATCATTGGCTGAAGAATATCGTATTCCTTTCAGTTTGTATTTATCAGGATATAAATATCAGGAGATTGCAGATCGGATGAATTTGCCGATTGGTACTGTAAAGAGCCGTATTTATGCTTCTCGTCAGCAATTACAATCCAAGTTGAGAGATTATCACTATGATGCATGAATAATTTGAAGTAAAAAAGATTGGCAAACAGATGTATAAAGTTTGTTGATAGGTTAATTTTTAAGGTTTCCAAGTGGTAAAAACGGAATCGGGAGTTTTTTATGATAAAAACTTCCGATTCCGTTTTTATATTTCTCTGCAAAAGCGATAGCCTATTCCTGATTCTGTGACTATGAAAGAAGGAAACGACGGGTCGTCTTCTATTTTTTTTCTTAATTGGGCGATAAAAACTCGTAAATACTGAGGTTGGTCTTGATAAGGAACTCCCCATACTTCTTTTAATATGTATTGATGTGTAAGTACCTTACCTGCATTCTGTGCCATGAGTGCAAGGATAGAAAATTCAGTAGAAGTCAACTTTAGAATGTCATCATTTTTTTTAGCTAAATGATTTGCCAAATCGATAGATAAATTGCCAAAAGTCAGGACTGACGATTGTTCTTGATTTGATTGGATGGAACGTTGGGCAGACCTGATACGGGCCAATAATTCTCCGTTATGGAACGGTTTCGTTAAATAGTCGTTAGCTCCTAAATCCAGAGATTTGATGATTTCTTCTTCATGGGTACGAGCTGATAAAATAATAATAGGGTTGGTATACCATTCTCGAAGTTGCTTTAGTACTTGTTGCCCATCTGTATCGGGCAGTCCCAAATCGAGGAGGATAGTAGAGGGAGCAAACATTGCCGCTGCAGCTAATCCTTCTTTTGCATTTGAAGCAACGATGACTTTATAATTGTGCATTTCTAAAGTAATTGTGAGTAACTTTCTTATCTGCACTTCATCATCGATAATAAGTATAGATTTGTCGTTATTCATAACTTTGAATTTTATTCTTTAATAATCAGAATCTCGCTTGGAATCGTGACCGTAATACATGCTCCCGGGGTATTACAAGCTGTTGCTGTGCCTTTCATCGCTTCGGCATATCCTTTTACAATAGCCAAACCGAGGCCTGAGCCTCCGGTAGGGACATGTGCCCCCCTATAAAATTTATCGAAAATATGGGGTAAGTCTTCTTCATTAAATCCTGGGCCGTTATCGGATACTTCCATTGAGAATAAAGAATTTTCATAGTGCGTTTTTATATTTATTTGTGATTGTTTAGGTACGTAATTGATAATATTGTACAGTAGGTTTGTGAGAATCTGTTGCATTAGGACCAAATCCATATTGATAAGAGGGGTATCTTCTTCGATATCAATATTTAATTTATAGTCGGATAATTCTATTTTCATTTGTTGAAGTACTGGACCAATGAGATCTTGTATATCATAATATTCGCAGCGAGGGGAAAGTCTTCCGGAATCTACCCTTGACATCGAAAGGAGTTCTTCTATTAAACGGTGTAAGCGTTTACCGGCTGTATAGATTTCGTTATTAATTTCTTTAATCATATTGTTTCCTATGCTACTTAATGTCTCGGATGCTGTGAGTATGGTTGCTACCGGAATACGTAATTCGTGTGAAATGGAATTAAATAGAGTCTTATATAACTTATCCGATTCTTGTAAAAGTAGAGTCTGAGTAGCAAGTTCGTTTAAATATTCACGTTCAAGTGCGTTTGATATTTGCCTTTTTAATGTAAGCCAAATGAGTTCTTCGTGAGGACTGAACGGCCGTTTCAGTTTAACGGCAATTACCCCCATGCGCATACGTACACTGTTGAGTGGATAAAATGTTTTTTCTTCAGACATAAATGTTTCTGTGGACCGTCCTGCCGATTTTCTATTTGAAAATACCCATTTAGCAACTTCATACTCTTCTTCATTTATAGGAAGATGCTGGATAAAGGTCGGAACTTTGTTTAAAGAATCATTTTGGTCTTTCAAAATAATTGTACAATCCAAGTCAAAGCTTTCTTTTACAGCCTTATCTGCAACTTTCAGAACTTCTTCGATTCCCGATACAAAAGCCATGTGTTTTGAAAGGTGTAGTAGGGTATTGGTTGCCTGTTCTCTTTTTCTACTCATTAGTTCTTGCCGTTTCAAACGGTTTGCAAATATGGAATTTATAAGAGGAATCGAGAGAAATAACCCGAACATTGCTAGATTATTTATTCTGTAAAGAGTAAATGTTCCGAAAGGCGGTGTAAAAAAATAGTCAATTATAAGTGCAACTACGACGGCCGAGGTGAGTATTGGGCCAGTAGTAAAAAATAGAGATTGTATGGCCAAAATTATCATACAAAGGTAAATCACAGCTTGAGGATGTACCCAAGATATGAGTGGATATAAAAGGATTGTAAAACTTATTGTTATCAGTATGGAAGTTACATAGTTTGTTAAAGAAGCCGTAAAATTAGGACGTTTTATGGCTGTGTCGATTTTTCTTTTTCTTTTGATAGAAGATTCTTTAGACAGAATGTAGATATCTATATCTTCGCATTTTTTGATAAGTTTTTCGAAAGGGTATGGAGTCCTGAGCTGATACCATTTCTTATATGGTTCTCGTTCTAATATGAGGTGTGTAATTTTTTCTTTTTTTATGACAGAAGACATTTCTGAGATCCAATTGTCTCCTGTCATCCTGATTACATAAGCTCCTAAACGATATGCGAGCCTTATATTTTTATTCAGTTGGTCTTGTTCTGTATTAGATAAGTTGTCTGAAGTATATACGTATACGGCAAAAAGAGGAGCTCCCATGGTATACGAGAGCTCTTTTGCCCTTTGTATTATTCTTTCAGTTTTTGGTTTTTCGTCGATATGTACTAGTAAACGTAAACCTTCACGACTGATGTCTTCGAGTTTATTTGCTTCAATACGCTGCCTGATGGATTCATTTTTACGGAACGATATTAGTTTTTTGAAACTTTTTTTTAATAAAGTCAAATTGTCTAATGAAAAAAATATGGTTTCCTGCTCAGGTGTTAGGAATGATGTTGTAATTTCACCTGAATTATAACGGCGAATGATTTCTTCTATTTTACAATCGATAGGAATGATTTGTGCTGCTTGTTCGAAAAAGATATCGGGAACAATATAGGGCGCTTTGATTCCTATACGATTACTCATCATGTATGAATTACTCTCTAACTGGATGACACTTAATGTCGTATATACATTTATGCCGTTATCGAGCAACTCTTCGATGTCCTGGTATCTGAATTTATGTCTACTTCCTGAACTATTGTTATGAGCCAACTCGTCGATGATAACCAGCCCCGGAGAACGCTGTAATATGGCTTCGATATCAATTTCTCCAGATTGATTGGGAAGGATACATTCCATAACTGCATGTCTTCTTGACAATGAATCTGGATGAAAATTGCCTAAGACTACATCGAGGCCTTTTTGCCTGTGCAGGTATGCTTTTTCGAGCATAGCTTGGGTTTTACCTTCTCCCATGCAAGTTCCGAAAAAGATAGTCAGGTCTCCATGTTTTTTCTGGGAATCGGAAATAAGCATTTCTCGGCTAACCTTCTCTGCGTACAGACTTGTATTTGTTAACATATGACTGTCAGATTTAATAAGAGGGCTAAACTTATCTTAAACAAAATAAAGAAAGTTCTTTCATTTTTCAAAATAAAAGCCGTTAAATATGTTGTATTGTAATGATAATGAGGAAAAATCCCGACTTTTTGTGATAAGTACAAAAAATCCGGGATTTTTCCTCATTCAATATTTATTTGATTATTATTTTGAGTTAGATTAGAATTGAGTTCCCTATGTTCAATAATCATTTGATATTGTGCAACGTATGCCCCATTCTTTCTTTCTTTGTTTTCATATAGAACATATTATATTTATTGGGAGTGATCTCGATGGGGATATTTTCAATGATTTCGAGACCATAGCCTTCTAATCCGATTCTTTTTATAGGATTGTTGGTCATTAATCTCATTTTTCGAACACCTAAATCTCTAAGAATACTTGCTCCCACACCATAATCCCGTTCGTCTGCTTTAAATCCCAGATGTAGATTTGCATCTACAGTATCCAAGCCTTCTTCCTGTAGCTTGTAGGCTTTTATTTTATTCATAAGGCCTATGCCTCGTCCTTCCTGATTCATATAAACGATAACTCCTTTGCCTTCTTTTTCGATTTCGGTCATCGCTTTATGGAGTTGCTCGCCACATTCACATCTTTTCGAACCGAAAATATCTCCTGTCATACAGGAAGAATGCACACGAACAAGTATTGGTTCGTCTAAATCCCATTTACCTTTAATAAGAGCGATATGTTCCAATCCGTTTGATATTTGCTTAAAAGGAATAAGGCGGAAATGCCCGTATTCAGTAGGCATGTCTACTTCTACTCCTCGTTCTACAATAGATTCTATTTTTAATCGATAGGCAATAAGATCTCTGATAGAAATTATTTTGATGCCGAAACGCTTAGAAACTTCCACCAGCTGAGGAAGACGCGCCATGGTACCATCTTCATTAATGATCTCAATAAGTGCCCCTGCAGGGTAAAGTCCGGCTAAGCGTGCCATATCTACGGCAGCTTCTGTGTGTCCTGAGCGACGTAGAACACCGCGGTTTCGGGCACGTAAGGGATTTACATGTCCTGGGCGGCCTAAATCTGATGGTTTAGTTTCAGGATTAGCTAGTGCTTTGATAGTTTCTGCTCTATCAAACATAGATACTCCTGTCGTACAACCACCGCCGAGTTTATCGACAGTAATAGTAAAGGGGGTTTCGTGGATTGATGTGTTTTCTGTCACTTGCATGTCCAGTTCTAATTCTGCACAACGTTCTTCAGTGATAGGAGCGCAAAGAACACCACGACCATGAGTCAGCATGAAATTGACCTTTTCGGGTGTGATTTTTTCTGCCGCAACAATAAAATCTCCTTCATTTTCCCTATCTTCGTCATCTACTACTATAATAAATTTTCCTTCTCGAAAATCTTCAATAGCCTCTTCAATCGTGTTTAATTTAATTTCGCTCATATCGTATAATATTTGACTTTATGAATAAATCCGTAAACTGTTATTTTTTTTTTAGCTTTCTTTGTACCCGAATTCATCAGGTTTACTTGGCAATATGTTTTTTTTGCCGGAAGGCTCTAAATCTTTATGTATAATTTCTTTTAATTCTTTATTTGTAGATAAAATCATATTTAATTCGCGTCTTAATCCTTTTTGCTGCCAACTGCCAAATAGATATATCGGTACTGAAATTGGAAATAGAATGGCTAATAGAATGCCAGCAGATTTTATTTTGGTAGGTCGATATAAATATAAATTTCGGATTATGGGATAATCCATCAATTTAGTAATTAACAATTGATTTTTGGAATATTGAGCGTATTCTACCAGCGTTTCTAATCTGTAACTAATCGAATGTAATAAGTCCTTGTCATATCCACGTGTCCAATATTCATAATAATTTTGACGTTTATTCCCGGTTTTTCTCAGCATTTCATTACATAAATCGCTTAGTTCATCAATATATTTTAGAGCAGTTTCCGGTATCATCTCATCTATTACAATTTCTTTCATGACAATATTACGGACTTCCTGTTTTCCGATTATTTTTCGTATGAAGTTCATGTAAGCATCTCGATTAAATACGGCAGAATCTTTGACAGCCTTATATGTGAGGAATATGCCTAATGGAAGTAATACGGCAGAGCTTAGCCAGATACCTTCCCATACCGGCCAGCGTCCGTCTCGTGCCATTTTATAACCTGTGTTGTCGATAATGTAATAGAAAATGAATAAAAATACGGATACGATGACCGGCATGCCTAAACCTCCCTTTCGAATGATTGCACCTAATGGAGCTCCAATAAAAAAGAATATTAGACAAGCAAAAGAAAGAGTAAACTTTTTATGCATTTCCATTTCATGACGCCTGATTGTCCGTTTCTCATCATTTGTTACGAGACTCTTGTATTCAAAGTCTTGCCTTACGCTTTCTGCACGGGTTATGGCCCTGTCAAGAAGAGCCTGTTTTCGTAATAAAGATTCCTGTGCGTACAAACTGTCTATATTAAAGGATTGTTGCTGAACTTGTTTTGAAGGCTTTGCGGTATTATTTTGGTAATCATACAAAGTAAAGTATCCAGAGCGTTTTAGGTCATTACCAAATGTTCGTCCGATACTATCCATTCTGAGGTTCATGGAATCAATGGATGTTCTTAATGCATGCATGTCTTTCCCTATATATTGATTTTGCATGATTCCGTCATCCATTCGATTAAAATTTGCATCGAAAGGTATTAATATTTCTTTTTGAGAGAACGTTTCTCTTCGGTAGGGTACATTTTTGGAAGACCGATTCTGAGTTTTCAGGTTCTCAAATGATTCACCATCGTACAACGTTAGAAAGAGATATTGCTTATCATCCGTAAGTTTTAGTTTCCCTGAATCTGCAAGTATCATCATGACGTCATCAAAGCCTTTTGAAACATCATATATCATCAAATCTTTCATTATACCAGTCTCTCGATTTTTACTCTTTACATAGAGATTGTAACCACTGATTTGATCATAGAAAACACCTTCTGGAATATCTAGCTCGGGAGACTTTTGTCGGACGGAATAAAGTAGAGTCCACATCTTTACCTGTGCTTTAGGTAAAATATCGTTTTGAAAAAAAAATGCGCCCACTACGATTAAACAGATTACAACAATCAAAGGCCGCATGATGTGTATGAGAGAAACCCCTGCAGCTTTAATCGCTAACAATTCGAATCGTTCGCCTAAGTTCCCGAATGTCATTAAGGATGCTAATAATAAAGCTAAAGGAAGAGACATCGGAATAAGAGTAACGGCTGCATAAAAGAATAACTCTGCCAATACGGACATTTCAATTCCTTTGCCTACCATTTCATCTACATACTTCCATAAAAATTGCATAAGTACGATAAATAGGCAAATGAAAAATGTCATTAAAAAAACAGGCAAAAATGTCTGTAAAATAAATGTATATAGTCGTTTTATACGAAGCATATAGTCGTTTTACATTATTTCGCAAAAGTAGCGTAAAAAAATGAGATTACGATGATGCAGTTGTATAAAAACTATAAAGACTCAATTGTAAGGATTCAGAGAAATGTCTTTAAAAAAGTCATGCACCTAAAGTTCTTTTTAGCGACTCTATTTGTTTATCCCATAAATCTATACTATCTTTTTTTTCTTCGGGATATGCAAAATCGGTAATCTCGAGGACAACGTTTCCTGTAAGTTCGGCAACATTGATACGGAACTCAAAGTAGGCTTTACTATCAGGTTCTTCATCGCACCATTTAAAACGAATAAATGAGCCGGCACGAAAAGTCGTTTGTATCGCTTCCTGAGGAGACTTGTTCCAATAAAATGTAAAGTGTTTGCCATCGGCTACAACTTTATCTGCGAACCAGTCGGCTAATCCATTGACAGTTCCGATATAGGTCCATAGTACAGAGGGAGATATATTGTTTAGACTGTATTCAATGGTATATTTTTCCTTTTTCATTTTGTATAGATTTAAATGATTAGGGGAAAACAAGCTTCCCGTGTTTGAATAATTATGAGGGCGAATATATGTAATATATCGAAAATTCCAACTATGTTGAATTATTTTTTTGTGAAATTAATCATTCCAGTTTCTTATTGTTATAATATAACTAATATTATTCTATTGAAATATAGTAAATTAAAATATATTTTGAAAAAAACGATACAAAAATATCGCTAAACTTTGCAGGTTTCAAAAAAACGATATATCTTTGCACCGCATTTGTCACAATAAGGCAGATACAATTGAAATGATGGCGAGATAGCTCAGTTGGTTAGAGCGCATGATTCATAATCATGAGGTCCCGGGATCATGCCCCGGTCTCGCTACAAAAGGCAAAGAGAAGTATTTTTCTATTGCCTTTTTTCTTTTTTACACATTAGCTCAATAAAAATAATAAAATCTCGTTCCTATAATTAAGGAGATTTTTCTCGGTTCTCCATGAAGTTTAAAGTCGAATTTCTGAATGATGAAAGTAAAATATGTATCTATTTTATTATTGGGCTTATTGGGTTCGTTTTTCACAATATTGAGTGTTATAGCGGAGACTCAATCAAAATCAGTATTAGGTCGAGAACTTAGGCCGCATCCGCGTTTGTTATTTACAGATTCTGATGAAATACGTGTAAATAATTTGTTGAAAACAAATAAATTTGCTAAAAGATTATCAGATAAGTTGCATCGTGAAGCTGACCGTTTGTTGACAGTTCCCGTAGAGTATCGTTTTTATGAAGATGGCTCTAAGGTTCCCCCGTTGCATATTAGTCGGGAGTATGTATATCGTATGATAACTTTATCTATGGCTTATCGGTTGTATGATGATGACAGGTATGCCGAAAAGGTAAAAGAATCCTTGGAATATATTTTTACGCTTCCGCTTTGGAATACTGAACCTGCACATTTTTTGGATGTTGCAGAAATGACTACAGCCGTAGCCATTGCTTATGATTGGACCTATGATTATTTGCCTGAATCGTTGAAGGGAAAGATTCGCTTTATGGTGAAAAGATATGCTTTGGACCATGCTGTTAAAGAATATCGAAAAGGCGATAATACCTCTTGGGCTAAGCGAGAAACGAATTGGAATGTAGTCTGTAATACGGGAATGTCTCTTGGCGCACTGGCTTTTGCTGAGGATTATGTAGGATTGGCAGATACAATAATAACTAATTCGGTAAAATATATGCCCAATTGCCTTCGATTTTTTGCTCCTGATGGTATTTGTTATGAGGGGCCGGCTTATTGGGCATATACGAATGTGTATTTGTCTATGATGATGAAAGCGATGGATGATAATCTGGGTTCTTGTATGGGAATAGATACCTTGCCTGGAATTTCTAATACGGCCAGATTCTATGTCGAAGCGACAAGTCCATCAAAACGAATATTTAATTTTGGAGATTGTACTGAAGGGACATTGCCTTATGCTGGTCCTGCTTATTTTTATTTTAGTAGGAAGTTTCAACAACCGGATGTAGCTCATTTTGCCAGAGAGACGATAATGTCTTTAATGGATAATAAAGAGCGTACACGTTGGCATTTCTTTCTATCATTAGCTTGGTGCGATATTTCAAAACCGGAAGAAAGTGCTCACTTGGAAAAAGTGAAAATTTATAGGGGCATCAATGATATTGTTATCTTTCGGGAAGGTCACAAAAAAGATGATTTGTTTTTAATTGCTAAAGGTGGTGCTCCTGATATGGCCCATCAGCAAATGGATGCCGGTAATTTTATAATAGAGAGATACGGCATTCGTTGGTTAGAAGATTTGGGTGCAGATAATTATGACTTGCCGGGTTTTTGGGATAGTAAAGATGGAGGGAAACGCTGGAATTATTTCAGAAATACCAATTATAGTCATAATACATTGATTATCAATGATGATAAGCAGTGCGTTTCGGGTCGAGCTTATGTTATGGATAAAGTTGAGAGTAAAAAGCAAACTTCAGTGGCTATTGATTTGACATCAGTATATCAGAAAGATGCCGATAGAGTAATCCGACGATTTTCTTTATCTAATAAAGGCCTTATGATTGTTGGTGATTCGATATATTTGAAAGATGCTGAAGGTACGGTTTGTTGGAATGCTGTGACATCATCGAAGGTTTTATTAGATGGTAAAAAGGCAGTTTTGGAGAAAGACGGCAAAAAATTTGTTTTACAGATTCTTTCTCCAAAAAATGCAAAATTTTCTACAACAGTGGCAAAGCCTCTTACTCCTTTTGAAAATCCTGTTACGGGATATACGTTGTTACAAATTCGTTTGGATGATTGTCCCGAAAAAGAACAGTATATTGAAGTCCAGTTAGGGGAATAATCATTGTTCCTTTAGTATCCGGTCCATGACTAAAGATGTTCTGGCACCGGAGATTCCCGTAGAGGGGCAATGTCCATGTCCTCTTAACTCATCCACAATAGTTTGTA
Organism: Coprobacter secundus; assembly: GCA_000803105.1. Taxonomy (GTDB): domain Bacteria; phylum Bacteroidota; class Bacteroidia; order Bacteroidales; family Coprobacteraceae; genus Coprobacter; species Coprobacter secundus. The sequence goes on along the minus strand of JTDA01000001.1, from coordinate 190,343 downwards.
TCAAGGGTTGTTCGATATGTTCGGGGGGAGTGAATGAGTATTGTTCGGATATCTTATCAGTTATTAACATAATAGGAGTGAAAGCGAATGTACTGAATGTTATTTTTCCATTTGTTCCTATGATTTCGATAGAATCCTGCTCTGAGTTTTCATGAGCGACAAAGCTCCATAGCCCTGTACCTACAACTCCTGACTCAAACTGGAGAGCTGCGCATATAGTATCTTTAGTATCATATAAGTGCCCCAGATTTTGGGAATATCCTTTTGCTGATTCTATTTTACCCAATAGGAAGTCGAGAATGTCGAGTGTGTGAGGGGCTAAATCATAAAAGTAACCTTCTCCAGCAATACTTTTATCTACCCTCCAAGTATGAGTATTGGCATCGAAGTCAGATGCTTGGGCTTTCTTGATATGTTTTATGTCAACAGTGAGCACTTGTCCAATTCTGTTTTCGTCTAATAAAGCTTTTACTTTTAGAAAATAAGGGAGTGCCCGGCGATAAAAAGCAACAAATAATTTTTGATTTGTTATTTTTGAGGTCTCTATCATTTCAAGACATTCGGTGTAGTTCATTCCCATAGGTTTTTCTACATATACCGGTTTATTTGCTTCCATGGCCTGTATCGCATATCTTTTATGCATGTTAGGAGGAGTGGCTATATATATGGCATTTATATCGGGGTCATTTATCAATTTGTCGGCTTCTGTGTAATATTTTTCTACACCATGTCTTTGCGCAAAATCTTTTATCTTGGCTTCATTTCTCCGCATAACGGCAACTAAAGATGAATGTTTTATCTTATAAAATGCCGGACCGCTTTTCTTTTCACACACATCTCCGCATCCGATAATGCCCCAATTAATATTTTCCATAAATTGATATTTTTCATATTTGCTTTTTCAAAGTTAATCAATTTTTATTTTCAATAGTTTTTGAAGATGGACTAAAGCTAAGGAAAATATTGGAGAATAAATTGTATTTTTAGATTTATTGATGATTTAATATAGTGTAATGATGAAAAATTATATTTTTCTTACCTGTAAGAAAGGAGTGATTTTTGTGTTTTTTGGCGAGTTTGTATTTTTTTATAAAATGTAAACTATTTTCTTTGTAGTAATTATGTTGATTTGATAAACAATACGATAATACTAGTATCAAGATGAAACATGTTAGTTATTTAATGTTAGGGATTTTAAGTTATTTCACTTTTTTTTCAGTAAAGGCTCAAGATAAATTTTTTGACCCTTTATTAGACCCTGAATGTAAAGCTTCTTTTCCAGAGTTAATGGAAACGTGGAATAGTACTTATATGTGGTATCCAGGTTTACTTAGTGCTCATAAGCAAAAAATTCAAAAAGAAAAATCAGATAATCGTTGTGTGAATGTGGATTATCCGGGTAATTTTATGAAAGATTATAATCGAACTATTTTTCGTAAAAAAATAAAATTGGCAGAAGATACAGAAATACGGTGGAATGCTGTAGGGAAAGTATCTTTTTCTGTTGATGATAGAGAAATAAACAACAATCTTAAGGTGTATAAATTGTCGTCTGGAACACATTTTTTGAAATTTGATGTGATGACGGAAAATCGTTTGCCAGCACTTATTGTACAGGGAGAAGGAATTCAAGATCTTGAAGGATGGCAGGTCAGTTTGGATAATCAATCTTGGAATCTTCCCGAAACAGATATTCGCTATAATAAACCTTCAATAGCTCCAGACGATAGCGAGGAGCTTACAGTGACAATTTTGCCGGATAAATATATTGTTTTAAGAAATACAGTTTGTAGAGATTCTCTGTTAGAGTTAGGAGAAAATGCTCGAGTATTATTGGATTTCAATCATTTAGAAATAGGAAATGTTATTGTACGTGCTTCTGGTAGTGGTACAATATCATTTAGTGTGGGTGAGTCTCCGGATGAAGCATTAAATGAAGATATTCGAGGTTTTGAACAGCGAGATATTGAACCATTCGTTTTGACCGATAGTATACAGGAATTTATATTGCCTGAACGAGCATTACGTTATTTGAAAATTGCTTGTGATCGTCCGTGTAAAATAAAATCTGTTCGTTTTGACGCAAAAATATGGCCTGTAAAATTTTTAATGCAATTTGAGTGTAGTAGTCAATCTTTAAATAATATTTGGAAAGCTGGAGTTGCAACGTTGCATGCATCTATGCATAATTTTTATTTAGATGGAATAAAGCGAGATTTTCTTCCTTGGTCAATGGATGCTATAATTAGCTCATTAGGAGGTGATTATGTATTTGGTGACCGTCAGGTGTCTCGCAATGGTATTTCTGTATCTTTGATGCCTTTACATCCACAAATATCAGATTGGGGAATTGTTGATTATCCTTTGCATGCATTGATTGGACTCAAACATGATTATATGCGATATGGAGATCTTGTTACCTCTTTGATGTTTAAAGAGCGTATTCTTCAACAATTAGCACTTTATGAATCTATTCAAGATGAGAATGGATTTATCGAAGCAGACCGTCCTTCATGGGGGTTTATTCCGGGATGGGCTCGAAAAATGGGGCCTGAAGAATATGGGAAGCCTGCTTATGCGCAGATGATGCTCTATCAAAATTTTCTGATAGGATCATATTTTGCCCGTTTATGGAATGATGATTCCCTAGCAAAGCATTATGTTCAAAAAGCAGAACAATTAAAGAATAGTATTATTAACTATTTTTGGGACAATGAAAAAAAGGCATTTATTAATGGATATCGCATCAATGGAGAGAAGGATTATCGTATATCACATCATGCTCAATATTGGGGAATATTAACGGGGTTATATCCAGAAGAGAATTATAATTATTTATTTGATAAAATTATTCCTGCTATTCCCTTCTATAAAGAAGAGATTAGTTATGAGAAGGGATATGAATTTTTAGCATATATTAAGGCTGGGCGTAAAAAAGAGATCTTTACTATGTTGGATGAAGTTTGGGGAGATTGGTTACGTCAAGGAAATACCCGTTTCCCAGAGAATTTTACACCCCATATTTCACTGAAGGAACAATTAGCATTTTATAACCGGCCTTTTGGTTTAAGCCTCTGTCATGGTACAAATGGAGTACCGCCTATAATTGCTGTGTTATATGGCCTTTATGGTTTCTCACAATCAGATAAGAATCTTTCAGAATATACTTTATGTCCGGATTTGATGAGTTTGGATTGGATAAAAGGTTGTATACCGATAAAAGAAGGCAATATTAATATCCATTTAATAAAAGAAGGAGTCTGTTCGATTGAGATTCCTAAAAATTGTACAGTACATTTATACCCTAATGGGAGAGATGGAAAGCTTTTGACATATAAAAAAGCCGGCGTATATACTTTTCGGATGAAATAGTATGACCGATATAGAAATAAAGTCGAGGCTTGAATGAGAAATGTGGTATTATAAATATAGATGAAAAAAGGGTTGAGGGCTAATTCCAATTTTGCTTGGATCTTTTTGTGTTTCCTTTCGGGCTATTTTCCCGTTTCCATTTATCTAATTAACCATAATAAAAACAGCCCGAAAGGAAACGTAAAGAATATTTGGTTAAGTTACTTTATTGGAATATTTAAATGGTTTTAAATATAAATCATGTCTTATTTATATATTATTAATATAGTGTTTTATTCTTTTTTACAAAGTCTTTAGGTAAAACCCCAAATTGTTTTTGAAAAACTTTAGAAAAATATGATGTGGAAGAAAATCCTACTAAGTAACAAACTTCATTGACTTTGTATTCACCTTCTTTTAATATTTCGGCAGCTCGTTTTAATCGGATCAGTCGAATAAAGTCATTGGGGGTAGATTCCGTCACACCTTTTATTTTTCGAAGTAAACTGGACCTGCTCATAAATAATCCTTCAGCTAATTGATCTACATTAAAATCTGGATTAGATATATTTTTATATATGACATCGGTGAGTTTATTAAGAAACTGTTCGTCAGATTTTGTCAAAGCGATATTATCTGTATGAGTAAATGGTGAATTAGCGAATACTTCTCTCATTTTTTTTCGATTATCAAATATATTATGAATTTGAGCTTGTAAGTGCTCTATTGAAAATGGTTTTTCAATATATGCATCAGCACCACATTCTAATCCAGTAATTTTACTTTGTACATTCGTTTTGGCGGTCAATAGAATTACAGGGATATGACTGAATTCAGTATCTTTTTTTATTTTGCAACATAGTTCAAATCCGTCCATTTCGGGCATCATAATATCACTTATAACCAGATTAATAAGTTTTTTTTGTAATACTTTTATTGCCTCTGTGCCGTTTGTTGTTTTATATATTGTATATTGATATTCTAATCTTTTAGAGATGAACTGTAAAAGATCTTCATCATCTTCGACGATTAAAATGGAATAACAACATTTGCTTTCTTGATTAGTGTTATTGGAGAAAGTTTGTTGTAATTTAAAAGCTGTATTATTTATGTTCATATTGTTTGAGCCAAGAGTATTTTCTTGTTTTTGAGGCAATAACACAATAAATGTATTCATATCTTTTTCGGTTACGTCAAGAAAGACTTTTCCTTTATGTAATTCTACTAATGATTTGACAAGAGCTAAGCCAATTCCTGTACTTGATTTTATTTTATTTTTGTTTTCATTTACTTGATAGAAAAATGGCTCAAAAATTTTATCTTTGAGTTCTATAGGGATTAAGTCCCCATCATTTTTTATACAGATTTTAAAATATTCTTCAGAGTTACTTAATTCTATCCAGATTGATTTTTGAGCATATTTTATAGCATTGGAGAAAAGGTTACTTATAACTTTTATCATAGCTTCTTTGTCGACATCTGCATATATTTTTGTTTTAGGTCTTGTTATACAAAATTGCAAATCTTTTTGTTTGGCTAATGGCATGAAGCGTGTGTAGATCTCCTCTATCAGTTCATTGATGTCTGTATTTATGAATTTTAAACTGAATATTTTGGATTCGGTTTGTCTAAAATCTAACAATTGGTTTATTAGAGATAGTAGCCGGGTAGTGTTCTTTTCCATAATGTTTAAGTTCGTTTGTAATTCTGATTTGTCGACATCATTTTTTATTATATATTCCAGTGGTCCTTTTATTAGAGTAAGAGGAGTACGTATTTCATGGGCAACATTTGTAAAAAAATTCTATTTTTGAGTCATATATTTCCTTTTCTTTTTCTTTTTCATAAAGTATTTGTTGATTTTTATTTCTGCTTTCTATTTTATTTTTGTAATATCTGAAAATGAAGAAAATGGTAATTAGGATAATTAGAATATATGTAAAGTATGCCCATGAAGTTTTCCAAAAAGGCGGAAGAATTGTAATTTCAAGAAAATCTCCTTTTTCATTCCATAAGCCGTCGTTATTAGAAGCTTTTACATAAAAAATATATTTTCCGGGGGATAGGTTTGAGTAGGTAATTTTTTGAGCAGATGTTATGTAGTTCCATTGGTTTTCCAGCCCAACCATTTTATAAGCATACCTATTCATTTCGGGAGCGACATAGCTTAGAGCTGAAAATTCTATGCTAAAGGAAGATTGGTCATAATTTAAGGTAATTGGGGAAGAATAGAATCGATTTTGCCCTTTATTTTTGTCTAATAGTTCAAAATTAGTAATAGTTACAGGAGGAATGGAATCATTTGATTTGAATTCTTCGGGTCTGAATGTAACTAATCCATTTAAACATCCGAAATACATTTTTCCACTTTTATCTTTATATCCTGATTTGGAGTTAAATTGGTTCCCTGGCAATCCGTTGCTTTGTGTAAAAGAACGGATTGCTTTTGTTTCAGGGTTGAATCTCATTAGACCACTGTTACTTGATAGCCATAAATTTCCGTTGTTGTCTTCTAATATTTTATAGATAACATCATTTATAAATCCATCTTTTGTACCATATCTGACAAATTGTTTTGTTTTTTCATCGAATGTGCAAATACCTCTTGATTCGGATGCAAACCATATTCTTTTTTTACTGTCTATAAACATGTTTGTGATTTTGTAATAACAAATTGAATGGGGATTTGATGGGTCATAAGAATATAGTTTACATTCTTTTGTTCTTGGGTTGAAACGAAATGCTCCTACATCAGATGTTGAGAACCATATTTGTCCTAAAGAATCTTCGATAATATCAGAAATGAAATGTAGTCCTATTTGGTCTTGGAATATAAATTTTTCATTTTTTCGGTCATATAGAAATGCTCCAGTAGAAGTCCCGACCCATATTCTATGTGAACTGTCTTTGAAAAGAGCGAATATATCATTATTATTTAAAGTCCCTATTTGATCTCCTTTTTGATAATACTTCCATTCTTTTGTCTTGAGATTCAACACATTTATCCCATGACTATATGTTGCTATCCATAATGATTCTCCATCAATAATTATATCGTGTATATTGTGGTAATTGATTGTATTTGGGGTTAATAAAGGAGAGAAACTTTCAAATTTATTATTTTGTATATTGAGTTTATTAAGTCCGGCATCTTCGGTTCCAACCCAAATATTTCCGGATGAATCTTCACAAATCCCGCTTACACGTTCTCCTGATATCGAATTTTGATTTTTAATTGGGTAATATTTTTTAAAAAAAGTATAAGGACGAGGGAAATAGTTTACCCCACCAAAATAGGTACCGATCCAGATTCCTCCTTCTCTATCTTCATACATAGAGTATATAGCGTTATCAGATAGGGAATATCGGTCATAAGTATTATGGGTGAGATGTGTTGTCGTTTTATTTCTTATATTGTATATGTAAAGTCCGGATTCAGTTCCAATCCAACAGTTCCCGTCAGAAAATATATCCATGTCGCGTACAAATAATTTTTTTTCTTTTCTATCATTAAGATAAAATGGATAAATTTCATTTGTTGTTTTGTCTATGATTCTTAGTTCTTCATTAAAAGAGCCTACCAATAAGTAATTATTATGTATATTGACAGTTTTAGAAGTGAGACTTGTACTAAAGTTTGTACCAAAGGAATCTCTTGTATAGGATTTGAAATTATTTTCAACAGGATTATATCTCTTAATACCTCCATGATATATACTTATCCATACCTGTTTATCTTTATCTATGTTAATGGACCATATTCGAGCTAAAGGAGAAGTATGAGCTCGGTCAAGGAATAAAATCGTTTCGAGTTTCCCTGTATGAGTAGAAAAGCGGAAAAGATTATTGGATGCTATCCATATATTTCCAGATGGGTCGATTTTCATATCTAAAACCAAGTCTTTTATGTATTCGTTATTTTCGGTTTTTGTATCGAAAAATGTAAAAGAATTATTTTGGGGATGATAGATGAATATACCTTTGTCTGTCCCAGCCCATATATTGCCATCTGGAGTTTGTAATAAAGACCAAATGGTGTTATTCCCTATACTTTGGGGATTTTTTTCGTCATATTTGAATACTTTAAAAGAGTTTCCATCATACCGATTTAGACCATCTTTTGTCCCAAACCACATGAATCCTGTTTGATCTTGTAAAATAGATAACACGGTGTTTTGAGAAAGTCCATTTTCTGTATTTAGTCGTCTAAAATAATAGTCTTGTTTTTCAAGAGCTAAAGCCGTATAGAAAAACGGTATTGAAATAAGGAGAGATAGAAAAAAGGTTAATTTGCATTTCATGGGAAAGTAATATTAGAATTTAAAATGTAAAAATACAGAAGTTTTTATGTTTATGCCAAACTTGGATTTGCTCTATCCATTCAAAAAAATGTAATATCTCGTCAATTAGGCATTGAGAATTGAAACTACCATTTTTTGAACGGAAATCATCGGCCTTTATATTCTATATTTTATTTCTTCGTAGTATCATTTATTATTTAATTCTAAAAAATTTTTATCATGAAAAATTTACTATTACGAACATTGGGATTATTATTGGTGTTGTTTTCTTTAGAAGTAACAGCTCAGGTTACTTGTTATGGAGAAGAGTCAAAAACTCCAGATTTTTGGTTAGACCATTTTTATTATGCAAAGTGTACCGATTATGAAAGTACAGGCTCTCAACTTTTCGGAGGAAATTTGGATTGTGTAGAATTTACGGCAGGTAGTACTATTGATTTTACCGATATTTATGTTTCGAAAGATGCTGTATATACCGTTATGTTATATTATGGGATAGGTTGGTGTGATGAACTTGGAGCTTATGTTGACCTTAATGTAAATGGGCAGTTTACGGATCAGTTAGTGCTTTTTCCATCAGCTATAGTGGGAGAGGATGCTACATATCAATTTGAAGTCGAGCTGTATTCAGATTATAATAATGTAATTCAATTGAAAAATGTGAAAGATTGGCCTGCTTTTCGAGGGTTCCAGTTATCATCTAATGAAACAACAAAAGTAGCTACAACAGATAAAAATATTTGTAAGGTATTTTTTACAAATGGTAGTCTTTTTGTAGAAAATATGTTGGGAGTTGACAATCATATTCAAATAAATTCTATAGATGGAAGATTGATAAAATCAGTAACTACAGATGCATCATCTTATACTACTTCGTTATCAACAGGATTATATGTTGTTAATGTAAATGGGAATCTTACAAAAATCTTTGTAAAATAGAAAATACATATTAATATTTTGGTTATTAATGAAATATATCATATTTCATTAATAACCAAAAAGATGATCATATTTAAATGCCGGGAAAATGCGTGTAAAGATTTATAATAACATTGTTTTGGGGATTATTATCTTATTTACTGCTAATATGGGGATAATCAGTGCACAAGAAGTTTCATATTTAAAGTCGGGTAATGTAACTCTTCAAGTAATTTCTGTAGATAATAATCAATTTGGGATATCTTTTATTTATAATGATACGGAGATTCCGACTTTGGAGCCTGGTTTTCCTGTACATTTAGAAGTAAAGCAAAAAAAAGTCGTTGGAAAGTATAATGCGTATGAAATTGACCAAAATAAATTGGTTTGTCAAGCTGTAATAAAGACGGAAAGAGGTTCTGAGTTTGCTATTAAAGATATTTATATAGCAAAAGGTTCTGGAACTTTCGAGTTACAGCGTAGTTTAGAAGTTGTTTCGGCAGCAAGCGTAGATTCATATTTCAATTCTCTTTTTGGATTTCAAACCGATAAAAATTGTAATAAAATTACTGAAAATGAATATTTTATACCAGGAGTTTGGTATAAAGCAAATTTTACAACTGCTGGCAATATTCCGGAAACTATACCTCAGGCAACAGATACTTACTTTTATTATAGAGAAGACCGTATTACTTTGCCGTTAGTAATGTTTAGAAATCCAGAAACAGGAACTACAGTTTCTATAATGCATAAAGATTCAGACCCGCAAACAGTTGTTGCAGATGCTAACGGAATGCGTATAAATGAGAATTATCAGTATGGAGCTTTAGGAGTGAAGCAAGAAAACAATATTATATATACGACGTTTATATATCCAGGCTCTGAAGCAGAGACGAAGAATGGCCGGGGTATCCGTTTCCACCCAGTTAAGCAAGGACTTAAGCAGCAATATAATTTAGAGATTGTTTTTTCTACGACTATGGATTATGCTACGTCTGTAAAAAATACATGGAATCATGCTTTTGATCTTTATAATCCCAAGGTTTATGATGTAGATCTTTCTTCAGCATATGACGGGCTGATTGAGACTTTGTTGAAATATTATGTCCCTTCGATTGATAAAGGAGGTATATATGATGCTGCGGGATTTCCTTTTCAGGTAAGTCTAGAAGATTTTACTCCTCAGGGAATTACATACCAAATGGGATTTGTCGGAATGCAGATTGCTACTGGTTATTATCTTTTTAGGGAGGGAGTTGAGAAAGTGGATAATGAGGTGCAGGTCAAGGGCGAGTCTGTTCTTAATTTTTGGGCGAATAATTGTCTTTCGAAGTTAGGTTATCCACGTACATGGTATGATCCGGGAATAAATGGGAATAAAGGAACTTGGAGGATAGGAAGCGATATGCATGTAACTACTGGAGGAATGGAAAGTCTTATTGCTGCATGGTGTTTTGCTAAGCGTAACAATATTGATAGGCCTCAATGGCTGGATACCTGTAAAAAATTTGGTAATTGGCTGGTGGAGAATCAAAATGAAGATGGAAGTTATTATTTTACATATAACCATGATTATATAACTCCAGAAGGTAAACATCCTGTAGGAAATTATAATAAATTTTTGACGATTTGTGCTGTACGTTATTTAGTCGAGTTGTATATTGCAACAAACGATCCATTATATAAAACTGCTGCATTAAAGGCTGGTGAGTTCTGTTATAGGAATATTCATGAGCAATATTGTTATGTAGCATGTGTAGTTGATAATCCACAGACAATAGATGGGGCTTCTGGACAAAAAGCCTTATATGCTTTTCTTTCTTTATATGATTTGACGAGAGACCCTAAATGGTTACAAGCCGCTGAGCAAGCTGCTACTTATACTGAAAGTTGGGTATATTCTTTTGAAATCCCTGTTGAGAGTGATAGAACAGAGAATACTAGTTTCCCGAAAGATAGAAGTATAGTTGGACAGCAACTAATTGCCATTGGACATGCTGCTGCAGACTTGGGATTTGCTTGGTCTTCTTTTGCTTATTATCGTTTATATCTAGAGACAGGTAATGAACATTATTTACATGTGGCTCGTATAGCAGCTCACGATACCAAGCAATCAATGAATTGGGATGGTTCTCTTTATCCTGGACAGGCAAAAGGACTGCAGTTAGAAGCATTTGGAGTTACAATTCCACGCAGAATGAATGGTGTTATGACCACGCTGAATTGGAATTATGCAGCACATCTTGATCCTATGTTCCGCTTTAAAGATGCATTTGGAACACCAGATTTGGAAGAAGTGGAGAAAATGTCGTGGCAGGAGCGGCAAAGGTTAAATACGATTTATTCGAAAATGCAGTCTGCTAATTATGGGCAAGATATCGATACTGATTTTGAGAGTATAAATCAGGATACATTTTGTATTTATCCAAATCCAGTTAGAAAAAATGATGATTTATGTATCGATATTCCAATTGTATCGTCAGATAATTATATAATGGAGATTTGTGATTTGGGAGGACATATTGTAGCTGTTGAAAAGATTGGTTCTCTTCCTGTACGATATACTATGAAGGTTGGAGAAGTCCCTTCTGGAACATATATATTAAAAATAAAGGGTAGAGAATTCTCTTTGTCTCAAAAAATTATTATTCAATAAATTTAAATCTGACATTATGGATAAAGACAATTGCGGTTATATACGACGGAATAACAGAATATGGATACATGCTTTATTAATGTTGTTTTTTTCTTTGGATTTTGTGTACGCCTATTCTATTGGAATTGTTCAAGAAGGGAAAATTTTGGTGAAAGGTGTTGTTGTTGATACAAATAATGTCCCTTTGATAGGTGTTAGCGTTATAGAGAAGGGAACAAATAATGGGACAATGACGAATATGGAAGGTGCATTTACAATTACGGTACAACAAGCTGAGTCAGTTTTGTCTTTTTCTTATCTTGGCTATGTGGGGCAGGAAATAAAGATAGGAAACAGAAGTAAGGTAAATGTCACACTTTTGGAGAGCATGAGCGAGTTGGATGAAGTAGTTGTTGTCGGTTATGGAACCAAACGAAAAGGAGGTGTGACTGCTGCTGTTTCTACTATTGGGAGCCAAGATATTATTCGTAGTACATCTACGACGACTTCTGGTGCAATAGTAGGAAAGATTGCGGGTATTACGGCTCGTCAGAAGTCTGGACTTCCAGGAGCTGGAACAAATCTTCAGATTCGTAATATGGGGGAACCTCTGTATGTTATTGACGGTATTATAAGTGATGTGAATGCTTTTAATAGTATAGATGTAAATGACATAGATAATATATCAGTGTTGAAAGATGGATCTGCTGCTATTTATGGAGTAAAAGCAGCCAATGGAGTAATTCTTGTAACGACAAAAGGAGGTAAAAAAAATCAGCAAGCACAAGTAAGTGTCAATGCATATACAGGTTGGCAGCAATGGACAAAATATCCGGAAATGTTGAATGCTTATGAGTGGTCTTATATAAATTATATGAAAGAAGTCAATGATGGAATCAAGTCTTTTGATTATACAAATCCAGAAAAAGTGGAAGCTGCTAGAGCTGAATTGGAAAAGTATAAATCAGGGTATTATAATCCTGAGACAGGAGAAGATTATCGGGGATATGACTGGTGGGAAGAATATATAGATAAAGCTGCACCACAAAATTATATTAATGCCAGTATTATTGGAGGGTCTGATAAAGCTTCTTATTATGTGTCTCTTTCTCATGTTGATCAAGATGCTGTTTTAAAAGAATTTAATTATAATAGGACCAATCTTCAAGCCAATTTTGATATTCAGATTAATAAAAATGTTAAAATTGGATATCAAGGTTATGGAAAAATAGAAAAGAATATAAATCCCGCGGTTACCTATGATGCGGTTGCCAGTTCACTCTTTGAATTGCAACCTATCTATAGGCCTTATGCAAATAATAATCCTCTTTATTTACAGTATTACAATACGAATGATGGCTCTCGTAACATTTATGCTTTTACGAAAGATAATGCTGGAACCTATGATAAAACTTGGAGGACAATAAGAAATAATATTACGTTTGAATATAAGACTCCGTTAAAAGGGTTAAAGTTTAATGCTCTTTTTTCTTACTATTATGCCAATAATATTGAAAATAATAATGCTAAAGGATGGAAAGAATATTCGTATGAATGGGTTCCTTCTAAACAGGCTATGGATTATGTTCAGAAATATGAGAAGAAAGATACAGAACGAGCCAGGAACCGAGAGAATATGGAGGATATTACAGGGCAGTTTTTGCTAAATTATGATAATATATTCAATAATAAACATCATATTACAGGCGTTGTTGGCTTTGAGTTTTATCAGCGTGACCAGAATTCTTTATGGATACGTCAAAACCCAGTTTCAAATCCTTTTGTTGATTTGATGACAACAAATGAAATAAATGCTACAGGGGAAACGAAAAGAACTATATCAACAGCAAGTTTTGTATTTCGGGCTTCATATGATTTTGAACAGAAATATATTATAGATTTTGCGGGTAGATATGATGGTAGTTGGAAATTTCCTAAAGGAAATCGTTGGGGATTTTTCCCTTCAGTTTCAGGAGCTTGGCGTATTTCTGAAGAAGATTTTTTTAAGGAGTCATCGGTAGCAAATTGGCTTTCTAATGTTAAATTTAGAGTTTCTTATGGAGAAATGGGTGATGATAATGTGGGAACCGCCGATTTTGATTTTTTGCCTGGATATACTTATGGAGAAGGAACATCATTGATTCCGTCAGACCCAATTAATAGTGGTGTAGGAGAAATGCTTTATGGAACGAATATACGGCCTGTTCCAAATGACCAGATTTCATGGATGACGGCTTCTCTTCTGAATATAGGTGTTGATTTGGGTTTCTTTAATAATAAATTGACTGCAGAATTTGACCTTTTTAAAAGAAAAATAGATGGTATAGCTGCTATTCCGGATAATTTGATTTTTCCCCTTGAAAGCGGTATGACAGCTATGGCTCAGAATTTAAATTCAAATGAAAATGTGGGTGTTGATGGATTTATTAAATGGAGTGACAAAATTCGGGATTTTAATTATTTTGTTGGTGTAAATTTTACTTTGGCAAGACAAAAGAATGGAAAAAGAAATTCAGAACTATTTCTAAATGCTATTGATAAATATAGGTGGAGTCAAAGTAATCGTTGGGCTAATGTTACTCAAGGACGTGTTTGGATGTGGGAGACTATTGGAGTATTTCAAACACAAGACGAAATAGATAATTATCCGGTTAACATTGATGGAAATAATAATACTTCATTAGTCCCTGGTGATTTGATTTTTAAAGATGTAAATGGCGATGGAATTATAGATGATTTGGATAAACGACCATTAGGGTATGCTTCTGTAGATTGGCCTTGGGCTACTGGTTCTGAAGGAGGAAATAAGAATCCATTAATGTCATTGGGTATTAATTTCGGATTTGAGTGGAGAGGTATTGATTTTGCTGCCGATTTTGCTGGAGGCTTTATGAATACTTTTGTTCCGGACTGGGGATTAAAATGGGGAGCGTCGAGAGCTGTCAATGGATATGTTTATAATAATCTGAATGTATGGCATCATGAAGATATTTTTGACCCGACATCCCCTTGGGTTCCTGGAGATTTTCCTGCGTTAAGGACATATAATCCTTCTAGCCGAAGTGATGATGATTTTTATACAAAAGAGATTAATTATTTGCGTTTGAGGAATTTAGTTGTCGGTTATAGTTTACCACAAAGATGGACACAGAGAGCATATATCCAAAAATTGAGGCTCTATTTTGAAGGAAGTAATCTATTTTGTTGGGATTCTATGAAGAAATTTGGGTTTGATCCGGAAATATCGACAACAAACGGACGGGATTATCCTCAACATCGTACTTTTACAATAGGTGTAAACTTAACTTTTTAATAGTCAGTCATTATGAAAAATAAGATCGAAATTTTATTTATATCTCTAATTGCTTTTATATTCGGTTCTTGTGAAGATTGGCTTACACAAGAGGACAAAAGTGCAATGAGTACAAGCCAAACTTATTCATCCATTGCTTCTATTAGTAGTGTTGCTGCAAATTTGTATTCTCGATTGAATTATCCGCAAGATTTTACAATAGATGATCAATCTCTTGACTTGACCAGTTGGGATGAAGCATGTAATAGTAGTGCTTATTGGGCATCGGCTGCAAATAAGAACCAGGATTATCGTCAATTTTATGATTATACTTTGATTCGTTACATTAATTCCCATATTCAATCTTTACAGACGGATATTTCTGCATCCATTCCAGAAATCTATAAAAAGTATTTTTTAGCAGAAGCTCGTTATATTAGAGCTTTTGTGTATTTCATATTGGTTTCTCGTATGGGAGGAGTGCCTATTATTGAGGAGGTACAAGAGTATACGTTAAACCCATTGACATTAGCTCGGCCTCGAAATAAAGAATCAGAAGTATATGATTTTATTTGTAAAGAGTTAGATGAAATCCTGGATGATTTATCATTGGCTTCCACGGCTCTTACAACTCGTGCTACCAAAGGGAGTGCGTTAGCTCTGAAATGTAGAGCTATGCTGTATGCAGGAACTATTGCTTATAATTATGATAAAAATTTATCGAAAGGGCTTATTTTATCAAGTGGCGTCATTGGTATTGATAAAAGCAAAGCGAATGAATATCTGCAGAAATGCCTGGATGCTTATTGGGAGTTAGAGAAGATGAAGCAATATTCTTTATACAAGGTAAATGCGGATTTAGCTTTAAACTACACTGATTTGTTCCTTAAAAAAGCCGCAAATCCAGAAATTATTTTTAGTAAAGATTATGATGGTCAAAATTTCCTTAATTATTTTACAAGCCGGGCTATTTGTCGAGCCATGAAACCGTCCCCTAAATCAGGCTCCGAAATCAGCCCTACTTTGAATCTTGTGGAATCTTACGAAAATGTTTCTACCCGTAGTTTGGAGAGTATAAATCCTTATAATGGAGATATTCAGGTAGAATCAATGGGAATGAATACCTCTACTTATGATTATAAAATATATGATAATCCAGAGGATATTTTCAAAGGCAGAGATCCTCGATTAAGTGCTACGATTCTATACCCAGGAAGTTCTTTTAGAGGAAATGCGTTGGATTTTCAAGCTGGATTAGCTGTGAAAAGTGGAGATAAGTTTGAGTTTAAATCGGTACAAATAATGGATGACTATTTGGATGCTACTAAAGGTTATTATAATGGCGTTCGAATGACAGGAACTGAGGGCCCCCACAGAACAAGTACAAATGTTTCTCATACAGGATTTCTAATCCGAAAGTTTGTTGATACAGCTTCTGGTTCAGAGGCAAGTGGTTCGAGCACAGTTCCTTATATTGTTTTCCGTTATGGGGAAGTTTTATTGAATGCAGCAGAAGCCGCTTTTTATTTAGATAAAAATGGAATAACTACATATAAAGATATAAATATGCGTCAATTAGCTCTGGATTGTATTAACCAGATTCGTAAACGGGCAGGAGGAGAGTCGTTTGCCATTACTGATGCAGAGTTGACTTTTGATAGAATAGTATCGGAAAGAAAGGTTGAACTTGCATTTGAGGATCATCGGTATAACGATTTGAAACGTTGGAGGATTGCAGATGAGGTATGGGATAATGATCCGGATAGTCCGACTGCTGTTTTATTTGGATTATGGCCTTATAAAATATATGCACCGGGAGAATCGATAGATGGAAAATGGTTGTATCGTAAAGTCAAGTTAGATTTCCGTTCATCACCGATTTATTTTGACCAGAAGATGTATTATGCAACTTATCCAATGAATAGTGGGAATCCATATGTTGAAAAAAATCCAAATCATTAAAAGATTAAAAATATGAAAAATGTGACGATATTAAGTCTTATTGTTCTACTTATTTGCCTGTTTTCAGCTTGCGAATATGATAATTATGATGCACCGTCTATTGTATTTAGTGGTAATTTAGTAACGAATGGGGAAAGTTTTCTTTATGATGGGAATCCTAGCCGTCCGGTATTAAAATTGATTCAAAAAGGTTTTGGAAAAGTTGATGATGGGACAGTTGTTCGAATTGATGAAAATGGAAAGTTTCAGCAATTGATTTTTGAGGGAGATTATTGGTTGACATTGAATAATACAAAATATCCTTTTGAGTTTGTTGATTTTAATTCTTTGGGAAATGGATTAGGCTATGATAGTATTTATATGAATATATCATCTAATGTAAAGAGAGATTTGGAAGTAAAGCCTTATTATAACATTAGTAATTTTTCTGTTAATGTGGAAGGGGATAATATTGTATTGAGAGCAGATGTTACATTGAATCCTGCAATGAAAGAGGTAGCTCCGAAGGTAATTTTTGCAAGAGGATTTATTAGTACTTCTTCGAAAGTAAATAGTCAGACAGTTTGTACAAAGTCAAAACGAGCAATTATAACAAGTACAGGTAGTGTTGAGGTAGCTATACCGATACATAATAATGTAACGGCATATAGAGAAATATATATTAATAATTTTAGAGATTATGCGTTTTGTCGGATTGCTTTGGAACTGGACGGTATTCCTAATTATTATTTATTTTCTGAGATTAAGAAAGTTGAAGGTGTTCCTTTATGAAAACTATATTAGAAAAAATGGAAATTTTAATTTGCTATTTCTGCCATTATATAAATAATTAATAACAGAATAAATTATTTTAAATATGAAAACATTCAAATTAGTATTATGCTTATATTGTCTTTTGGTCTGCTTTTCTTGTAAAAATAAGTCTATGGAAAAGCAAGGAAATAATCTTTTAGAACAAAAAACATTTACAAATCCTTTACTCCCCAGAGGTCCAGATCCTTGGGCTTTATGGCACGATGGTAATTATTATTATATGCATACTATGGCTGATAGTATAGTCTTATGGAAAACATCAGATATAACAGATTTAGAAAATGCTGAGAAAAAGACAATATGGATACCCACGGACCCGGCTAACTCTTATGACCTTTGGGCTCCGGAGATTCATTATATCGATGGAAAATGGTATGTATTATATACAGCAGATGATGGAAACTCGGATAACCATCAACTATATGTATTGGAAAATACTTCAAAAGACCCTTTTGATGGAAAATTTTCTATGAAAGGACGTATTAGTACCGATAAAGATAATAATTGGGCGATAGATGGTTCTTTTTTTGAACATAATGGGAAGTTGTATATGGTTTGGTCCGGTTGGCAGACACGTAGAGTAAATACACAAACCCAATGTATATATATCGCTGAAATGGAAAAACCTTGGAAATTACGTTCTGAGAGGGTACTGATTTCTAAACCTGAATTTGAATGGGAGCGTAAGTTTATCAATCCTCAAGGTTGGACCCCACCTGATACTATTTTGGTGAATGAGGGACCTCAGCCTCTAAAAAGCCCGGATGGAAAGTTTGTTCATATAGTTTACTCAGCTAGTGGTTGTTGGACTCCACATTATGCATTAGGGATATTGACTGCAAAAGAAAACAGTGACCTTTTAGATCCAGATAGTTGGTATAAGTCAGCTAAGCCTATTTTTAAACAATCACCGGAAAATAAGGTTTATGGAACGGGCCATAATAGTTTTTTTAAATCTCCCGATGGAAGTGAAGATTATATTCTATATCATGCGAGAGATACGGAAGTAGATCCTCCAGGGAAGGGAGATGTACGTTCCCCGAGGGCTCAGAAAATTAACTGGGATAAGAATGGATATCCAGAATTAGGTGTTCCAGTTCCAATAACAGAGATATTATCAAAACCTTCAGGTACTAAATAAAATAGTAAATATAAATGCCATATAATATATGTCTAATTTATATGGCATTTATATTTACTATTTGATTACCAAGAACTAATATATATTATTTAAATATTTTGATTCTATTTTCCAATGGTAGTATTTCTTTTTTTGGGGGTGTTTGTAAAGGAGTGCCGAATGGCATTTGTGCGATAAGTTTCCAGTGAGCAGGTATCGCCCATTGGAGATGTATCGGCTCATCTATAAGAGGATTATAGTGTTGTAACGATGCACCGAATCCGGCATCCTCGAGTAATGTCCATATTGTTAACTGATGCATGGCGGATGTTTGTTGTGACCATATAGGAAATTTGTCTTGGTACGTAGGAAATGTTTCTTGTAGATGATGAACGATAGATTCGTCTTCAAAGAAGAGAATTGTCCCATAACCGGCAGCAAAAGATTGGTCAATTTTCTTTTCTGAATTGATAAATGTTTCGGGGCTGGTTATAGCTTTTAGGGTTTCCTTTACAATCTCCCATAATTTTTTATGCTGATTTCCTAATAGAAGGACGATACGGGTAGACTGGGAGTTAAAGGCTGAGGGAGTTGTTTTTATCGTGAACTCAATCAGCTCTTTTAGCTCTCCTTCAGAGATAGGTGATTCGTTACTGATGGCATAGTACGATCTACGATGTGCTAAGGCCTCTTTCAAGCTTTTATTTGACATAATTATTTAAAAGTTAGTATTTTATCTATAACAATTTTTTTATAGAATTGTTTGGAAAAGTAGTGTGCTATAATGATTTTAAACATAGGTTGCATTATACGGATATGTATTTATTATATTGAGGAAAATTATGTATTACTTTTTAGAAAATATACAATATGAAAAGTATTTGTGAATAAAAGGTGAAAGCTGATTTTAGAATATGTATCTTATAAAATTCTTCCAATTTTTATATTGAACTATTGCTTTCAGTCTGGATTTATCCATTTTTTAGATATAAAAAAAGCTGTTTCTTTTATTTTAGGAAACAGCTTCATTAATTGAGCCGATAGAGGGATTCGAACCCACGACCCCGAGATTACAAATCACGTGCTCTGGCCAACTGAGCTATATCGGCAAATGGGTAAGCTGTCTACATCGCGTCGCTACAACCAAACTACCCTTGCTGCGGTCAAGCCCTGGGGGATTCGAAGGGAGCTGACCGTGTAGGACTTACCCGGCTGCAAAAGTAGATATTTTTCCTGGTTCTGCAATAGATGATGTTGATTTTTTTTCTTGCTTATATACATTTGTCTCTATTTTAAAGAGTTATATGTTGTATTTTTTTCAAAAAAATGTAATTGCCATGTTATTATCATATCATTTTTACACATTTTATTGGCTGAAATAGGCTGGTTTGTATTAAAAGTGATAACTTTGTAACGGCATTGTTCATAAAATTAGACTCAAAAATAAACAATAAGAAAAATAGAAAACCATGCAGGACGGGAATAACGGAAAGACTATTGTGAGATATGCTATGGAATATGGCATTTATTTTGGTTTATTTCTGATTGTAAAGTTTTTGATTACTACTCAAAGTACTAAATTTATTGCTCTGAATGTATTGGCAGAGATATTGTTTGTTTCTATTCCTTTTGTGCTTTATTATTTAATGAAGATGTATCGAAACAAGGAAAAAGGAAGGGTGGGTTTTGTCCATTTGTGGACATTTGGTATTTTCTTATTTTTCTTTGCGTCGTTATTGAGTGGTTTGGTACAGTATGTGTTTTATCAATATATCGATCCCCTTTACCTTGAAAAACAGATTGCGTCGTTATTGGATATGTTGGCAATGTTAAGCAACCAGCAAGGGTCGGAGTTTTTACAAATGATGCGTGAGGGATTAGAGAAAGGGGGAGCACCTACTGCTATTGAAATGGTGTACCAGACAATATTGTCGAATGTATTTTTCGGTTCTTTATTGTCTATGCTTTTAGCTTGGATTATGAGATCTCGTAAATTGAAAATAAATACTTTAAGATAAGAATATGGATATTTCATTGGTTATTCCTTTATATAATGAAGCAGAATCTTTACCTGAATTGACTGCATGGATTGAGCGGGTAATGGATAAGAATGGCTTTTCTTATGAAATATTATTTATTAATGATGGTAGTTCTGATAACTCTTGGAGTGTTATAGAATCTCTTCGTGAAAGAAATAAGAATATAAAAGGAGTGAAATTCCGTAGAAATTATGGCAAGTCTCCGGCATTACATGTAGGTTTTGGCAAAGCTCAGGGAGATGTTGTGATTACGATGGATGCTGACTTGCAGGATAGTCCGGATGAGATTCCAGAACTCTATCGAATGATAACGGAAGATGGATATGATTTGGTATCCGGTTGGAAAAAGAAACGTTATGACCCGTTATCTAAAACTATTCCTACTAAAATATATAATGCGACAGCCCGAAAGGTAACGGGTATATATTTGCATGATTTCAATTGTGGTCTGAAGGCCTATCGAAATGAAGTGGTGAAGAATATTGAGGTTTATGGAGATATGCATCGTTATATTCCCTATTTGGCAAAAAATGCAGGATTTAGTAAAATTGGTGAAAAAGTTGTGCATCACCAGGCTCGTAAGTATGGTAAGACCAAGTTTGGGTTGAATCGTTTTGTTAATGGCTATTTGGATTTGCTGACACTTTGGTTTTTTTCAAAGTTTGGGGCTAAACCGATGCATTTTTTTGGTTTATTAGGAAGTGTGATGTTTATTCTCGGTTTTTTTTCGGCGATAGCAGTAGGAGCATATAAGATTTATGCCCTTTATTCGAATATGCCATATCGATTGGTGACAGATATGCCTTATTTTTATTTGGCTCTTACGGCCATGATATTAGGGACATTACTCTTTTTGACAGGATTTTTGGGTGAATTGATTTCACGGAATGCTGTGGGACGAAATGTTTATAATATAGAAAAGGAGATTTTGTAATTAATATTTAAGAATAGAAAATATATTCGAATGTATCTGGTAGATGACAAAACAAGAGAGAGCGATATGGATATGTTGACATTATCCCGTCTTCGTTGTTCGGTTCGAGATTATGTTTCCCGTAATGTAGAGAAAGAAAAACTTGAATATATTCTTGAAGCTGCTCGATTGGCCCCTTCTGCAGTAAACTTCCAGCCGTGGTTTTTTGTTGTAATTAAGGGGGAAGAAGGCTGTAACCATATACGTCAATGTTATGATAGAGAGTGGTTTCGTTCTGCACCAATGTATATTTTAGTTTGTGCCGACCATCGTTCTTCTTGGGTACGAAAGTCTGACGGGAAAGACCATGCCGACATTGATGTAGCAATAGCGACAGAGCATATTTGTTTGGCTGCGGCCGAAAAAGAATTAGGGACTTGTTGGGTTTGCAATTTTGATACGGATTTGTGTAAACAATTGTTTAATTTGCCAAGTGGTGTTGAACCTGTGGTGATCGTTCCGATAGGTTATCCCAAAGAACCGGAGGTGTTTGTTTCGACACCGAAAAGACGGAAAGCATTTAATGAAATAGTGAAATGGGAAAGTTTCTGAGATATATAACTATAACATTGCCGATTTGGTTAGTACTTATAGCTTTTATTTCATGCAATGACACAGGGTGTATGGAAAATAGAAGTAGCATACCCTATGTGACGATTTATAGTGATTCTACAGTTCCTCAAGCTATTTACATAGATTCTCTTACTGTTTATGGTGTTGGACAAATTGGAGACTCTATGCTGCTCGATACGGCGATGAATGTTTCTTCTATGTATTTGCCTTTAAGGGACGATAAAGATACCACTCGTTTTGTCATTCGCTATGACCAGAAAAATATACATCCCAGATACAAGACTGATACATTGACATTTGTTTACCATAGCTATGTTTATTTTGCTTCTGCAGAGTGTGGAGCAATGTTTAATTATATTATTGATAGTCTTGGATATACAACGTATCAATTGCAGTCTGCTAAATTGGTGCAGAACGAGATAACTAATTTTAGTACAGAGAATATTCAACTTTTTTATCATGTTGACCAGGTGCAGTAGTTTATTGATAGGAGGGTTGATGTGTGTGTCTTTGATGTTTGCGCAACAACCTCAAAGACCATCGGAAAATAGGAAAAATACACCGGTATCGAGGCCGGTGCAGACAGCCCAAAAGCAGCAGGAACCACCTAAAGAGCCAAAGCATAAATATCCTCTATTGAATAGTGTTTTAGTAGGGATTGACTTGTTTAGTCCAGTGGCCAATTTATTCGGACAAAAATATGGAAATTATGAGGCCAGTGTTGAGTTAGACCTTCATAATCGATTTTTCCCTATTTGGGAAATTGGTATAGGACAGTCAAATAGTACACCTGAAGATATGAATTTTACATATATAGGAAAGCCCGCTTTATACAATCGTATAGGATTGAATTATAATATAAAATATAACAGTTTGTCATCTGACTATTTTTATATAGGATTGAGATATGGCTTCTCGGCTTTTCATTATGACATAAAAAATATACACTTAGATTCTCCTTATTGGAATCCAGATAGTCCTGTCACAGCAGAAATTTTAAACCAAAAATCCAGGGCACAATGGGTTGAAGGGTTACTTGGGGTCCGGGTGAAAATTTATAAAGGACTGATGATGGGATGGAGTGTGAGATATAAATGGAAAATAAAGGTAAAGGACAATTTCCAATCTTCTCCTTGGTTTATACCTGGATTTGGCAACTCCGGCTCGTCAGTGGCGTTTACTTATTCCATATATTATAAACTTCCTTTGTCTTTCAAAAATAAAAAAGCAGATAAGCTGTTAACACAATAAATTAATCTTCATTTGCCTATGATGTTGCAAATTGACAGTATAAACAATCAGATAACCGAGTGGGTTACGAGTCTTGATATTGCTCCTAAGTGGGATGGACCGGTATATCAATTGGTAGTATTGTTTATAATATTGTTGTTAGCTGTTCTTTCCGATTATGCATGTCGTTTTTTTATTTCACATGTATTACGAAGAATCATTAGAAGTACACGAATTACGTGGGATGATTTACTACTTGACCGTAAGGTCTTGAACCGTTTTGCATTAGTCGTTCCGGCAGTGTTGGTATATTTTCTTCTTCCATTGGCTTTTCCACAGCAGCCATTATTACTGTCTTATTTACTTAAATTTTGCCTTGTTTATATTATTGCGGTTATTTTACGTTTTTTCAGTGCTTTGTTCAATATTTTATTTGAAATATATTCGGAGAAAGAGAAATTTAAGAATCGACCGTTGAAGGGGCTCTTTCAGACGTTACAAGTAATTTTGTTTTTCGTAGGATTTATCTTAATTATCAGTGTAGTCATAGACCGTTCTCCTATGACTTTGTTTGCCGGATTAGGGGCATCAGCTGCTATACTTTCTCTGGTATTCAAAGATACGATTATGGGATTTGTGTCGGGTATCCAATTGTCTGCGAATGATATGTTGCGGCCGGGAGATTGGATTACTATGGATAAACATGGAATTAACGGCCGAGTCATTGAAGTGACTTTGAATACTGTGAAAATACGTAATTTTGATAATACCATTCTGACGGTTCCGCCTTATTCTTTAGTCAATGAATCATTTCAGAATTGGAGAGGAATGGAAGAGTCTGAAGGTAGGAGGGTAAAACGCTCTATAAACATAGATGTGAACAGCATCCGTTTTTCTTCGTCAGAATTATTGATAAAATTATCCCAAATAGAATTGTTTCAAGACGTATTATCTGAATATTTAGGAGGTAAGAATAGCAAGCAAACAAAGGTTTCTAATCTTAAGTTGTTTAGAATTTATATTGAACGTTATATACAAAGTTTGCCTACGACGAATTCCGATATGCTCTATATGGTTCGCTATTTGGAAATGACGGATAAAGGATTGCCAGTGGAATTTTATTTTTTTTCTGCTCAGAAAGTCTGGGTTGATTATGAACATATTGTTGCTGACTTTTTTGATCATGCATTGGCAATGTTGCCTGTTTTTGAATTAAAACTGTTCCAAAGTCCGTCTGGTTCAGATTTGGACCGTTTGGTACGAAGACTGGAAAATTGATTTGGAATTTGTAATGAAAAGAGCTCTTTTTTCTAAATGACATTTTGTTAAAATTGTAGTACATTTACCGAATATAAAAGATGAGGACAAGTATGGGATACAATATGAATATAAAATATGCCTTTTTATTTTGTTTGTTTTATTTTGTTTACTTTTCAGCATATCCTTCTGTCGGAGATTCGATAAAAGTCAGTTTGCTGACCTGTTCTCCAGGAGAAAAGTCTTTTGAGTTATTTGGGCATACAGGTATTCGGGTACAGGGGCCAGAGAAAGATATGGATATTGTCTTCCATTATGGAGTATTTAATTTTAATGCTCCTCATTTTATTTATCGGTTTACAAAGGGAGAGACCGATTATAGTATAGGGACGACATCTTTTCGTAATTTTGTATTGAGTTATGCTGTAAGGAATAGCGGGGTAATGGAGCAAGAGCTAAACTTAACCGCCGATGAGAAAGAGGATTTGTTGCAAGCCTTGGTCGTGAATAATTTACCTCAAAATCGAATATATCGATACAATTTTTTATTTGATAATTGTGCGACTCGACCGCGAGATATAGTTGAGAGATGTATCCGAGGTAAGATTGATTACATTGCACCGGAGGGGCATACTACTTTCCGGGAAATGATACATAAGTGCACATTTAATTTTCCATGGTTGACATTTGGGATTGATTTGGCTTTGGGAGCTCCCTTGGACAAGCCGGTGTCTTATAGAGAAGAAATGTTTTTGCCGTCAGTTCTTATGGAAGCTTTTGGCAATGCACAAGTAATATCAACTCCACAAGACAATATACGTCCTTTAGTAACAAAATCTTATATAGTGGTACCTGATAGTCATAAGGGGATGGATAATAGTGTTAGTTACAATCCTTATACTACACCTATGGCTTGTGGAATTTATTTTTTAGTAGCCATATTGATACTATCAACTTTAGAAATATGGAAGAAGCAGCATTTTAAATGGCTTGATTGTATCATATTTTCTTTTTATGGAATTGTAGGTTGTGTCATTTGTTTTTTGGTTTTTATATCAGAGCATCCGGCAACTTCACCAAACTATTCCATTATATGGGCAAATCCGTTGCAATTACTAATTGGGGTGTTCGTTTGGGTAAAATATTTAAAAAAAGTAGTCAGTTATTATCATTTTGTTAACTTTGCGGTACTTTTGCTGTTTTTAATTGTATGGCATTGGTTGCCGCAATTACTCAATATAGCTTTTATACCGTATATCATAGTATTGATAGTACGTTCATTGACTTATATTGGGGTTGACAAAAGACTGAGAAATATATAATATGCCGAAGAAAGATAAAACAATGAATAAAGTTATTGCCTCGTTGCTATTGGCGCTGATAGCTGCACCGTTGGCTGCACAGACATCAGGTGATATACCTAAATTGGTTGTCGGCATTACGGTGGATCAGTTGCGGACAGATTATTTGCAAATGATGCAACATCTTTTTAGTGAAAAAGGTTTTAAACGCTTGATGAACGAGGGATTGATGTATGAAAATGTAACATTTGATTTTCCGAATCCCGATCGTGCTTCTGCAACCGCTTCGATTTATACCGGCACATATCCTTCGTATAATGGGATACCATCGAATACCTTGTATAATATTACCCGTAAACGTGTAGAGTCCGTATTGTTCGATATTAGTAAGATGGGGAATTATACGGATGAGACGGTATCAGCACAGAACTTATTGACTTCGACAATTAGTGATGAATTGAAGATTGCCAGTGATGGATTTAGTGCAGTCTATTCAATAGCACCTACTTTTGAACAGGCTATTTTGAGTGCAGGTCATGCTGCAAATTCTGCATTTTGGTTCAATGAGGCAAATGGCAAATGGGCTACTTCGACATATTATAATGATATCCCTGCTTATATTGATGTAGCCAATCGGGAAAATTCTTTATCGGAACGGATAGATACTTTATCTTGGCGGCCATTGTTACCGATTT
Organism: Coprobacter secundus; assembly: GCA_000803105.1. Classification (GTDB taxonomy): domain Bacteria; phylum Bacteroidota; class Bacteroidia; order Bacteroidales; family Coprobacteraceae; genus Coprobacter; species Coprobacter secundus. The sequence goes on along the minus strand of JTDA01000001.1, from coordinate 163,883 downwards.
CCAGATATACGGGGTTACCCTATTTGACGCAGGATTTTTTATTCAAACATGTTTTTTCGAAATATAAGCAACAAAAATATAGCTTGTTTAAGCGTAGCGGGCTAATAAATGAGGAGGTGACCCGTATGGCTCGCACATTTATTGAAAATGGAGGGCTGGGTAGTCATTCTTTACCCGATATGTTGAATGTTGGTTATTCTGCTGCCAATTTTCAAGATAAGTCGATACAGGAGTATAGTTTAGAAATACAAGATACATATGTACGTTTAGACCGGGAATTGGGTCAATTACTTGATTTGATAGATAAAAAAATAGGTCTTAAAAATACTGTAATATTTCTCACTTCGACAGGATATTTTAATGGAGAAGGGAAAGAAGCCGGAGTATTTAATGTCCCTGCCGGAGAGTTTTATCCTAAAAGAGCAACTGCTTTGCTCAATATGTACTTGATGGCTATTTATGGTCAGGGAGATTGGGTTGAAGGTTATCATAATCGAGAGATATTCTTAAATCATAAACTTATAACCGATAAGCAAATTCCTTTAGAAGAGATTCAGACTCGAGCTGCTGAATTTATTATTCAAATGACCGGAGTACAAGATGTCGTGACATCGTATCTTTTATTACATGGTCAGTGGAATAATCGTATAGATGCTGTTCGTCGGGGCTACCATCGTAAATTATCGGGGGATTTATTGCTGGAGATTCAGCCAGGTTGGGAAATTGTGTATGAAAATATAGATAATACACGCGACTATGTACGTGCCAATGCAATACCGGCTCCATTATTTTTCTTTGGTAAAAATATAAAACCGCAACATGTAATGAGGCCGGTAAAAGCTACAGCTATTGCTCCTACTGTAGCTCGTATATTGCGTATCCGATCTCCAAATGCAGCTTTAGAGTCTGCCTTGCCCGAAATCTACTAACCTTGCAGGGCTTATTAAGCAATGTTCTTATACGGCTCAGAATTATGTGATTTAACAGCCGGAAAAATGTAAAAATTTAAACATAAATATAACAATGGGATTTAATGAGATTCTAAAAAAATTATTCGGTAACAAGTCGCAAAGAGACTTGAAAGAAATAGACCCTTATGTACAAAAGGTAAAAGCGGTATATCCCGAAATAGAAAAATTGAGTAACGATGAATTACGTGCTCGCATTGATGATGTAAGACAAAGAATACAGTCTGCTGTTGCAGAAGATAAGCAACGTATTGCCGATTTGAAAGCAGGTGTAGAAGACTTGGATTTTGATAAGAGAGAGGCTGTTTGGGATGAAGTTGATAAGATAGAAAAAAATATCCTTGATAAGTATGAAAAAGCTTTAGACGAAGTACTCCCTGAAGTTTTTGCAGTAGTGAAGGATACAGCCCGTCGATTTGTCGAAAATGAAACTATAGAAGTCACAGCAAATGATTTTGACCGGGACTTGGCGGCAAAGCATGATTTTGTACATATCGAGGGTGACAAAGCGATTTATCAGAATCATTGGATGGCAGGAGGTAATGAGATAACCTGGGATATGGTACATTATGATGTTCAGCTTTTCGGAGGTGTCGTTTTGCATAAAGGCAAGATTGCAGAAATGGCAACAGGTGAAGGTAAAACTCTCGTTGCGACTTTACCTGTATTTTTAAATGCTTTGACAGGCAATGGAGTACATGTGGTAACTGTAAATGATTATCTGTCTAAGCGTGACTCTGAGTGGATGGGACCCTTGTATATGTTTCATGGTTTGTCAGTAGATTGCATAGATAAGCATCAACCAAACTCTGAAGAGCGTCGTATGGCTTATAATGCAGATATAACGTTTGGTACCAATAATGAATTTGGTTTTGATTATTTGCGCGATAATATGTCTGGTTCGCCTAAAGATTTGGTACAGCGTAAGCATAATTATGCAATTGTTGACGAGGTTGACTCGGTCTTGATTGATGACGCTCGTACACCCTTGATTATATCTGGACCTATACCGAAGGGAGAAGAACAGATGTTCGAAGAATTTTGCCCTAAGGTAGAAATGTTGGTGAAAGCCCAGCGGGCATATACAACCAAGTTGCTGACTGAAGCTAAGACAAAGATAGCATCTGAGGATAAAGAGGTAAGAAAAGAAGGTGCACTTTTATTGTTCCGTTCATTTAAAGGTATGCCGAAAAATACTCCGTTGATTAAGTATTTGAGTGAACCGGGAATAAAAGCATTATTACTGGAAACAGAGGCTTATTATATGCAGGAAAATAATCGTAATATGCCTATTGTTACAGACCCGTTGTTGTTTGTAATTGATGAAAAAAATAATAGTATCGAGCTTACTGACAAAGGTCTCGATATGATTACCGGAAATTCTGACGACCCACAATTCTTTGTATTGCCCGATATTGGTTCTCAGCTTTCTGAACTTGAGAATATGGGACTTACAGATGAAGAAAAGCAGTTGAAAAAAGATGAGCTAATGCAAAATTATGCTGTGAAAGCAGAACGTGTGCATACGGTAAATCAGTTACTGAAAGCTTATACTTTATTTGAGAAAGATGAAGAATATGTAGTTATCGATAATAAAGTGAAAATTGTCGATGAACAGACTGGTCGTATTATGGAGGGTCGCCGTTATTCTGACGGTTTACATCAAGCTATCGAAGCTAAAGAAAGAGTAACGGTAGAAGCTGCTACTCAAACTTTTGCAACAATTACATTACAGAATTATTTCCGTATGTATCATAAGTTGGCCGGTATGACCGGTACGGCAGAGACAGAGGCCGGGGAATTCTGGGATATATATAAACTGGATGTCGTTACAATTCCGACTAATAAGCCGATTGCTCGTATCGATATGAATGATCGTGTATATAAGACGAAGCGTGAAAAATATACAGCTGTTATTGAAGAAATACAGCGTATGGTAGACGCTGGCCGTCCGGTATTAGTAGGTACGACGTCGGTAGATATTTCAGAATTGTTGAGCAAGATGTTGACAATGCGTAAAATAAAGCATAACGTGTTGAATGCTAAATTGCATCAAAAAGAAGCTGAGATTGTGGCTCAAGCCGGGCAGTCGGGAACTGTGACTATTGCAACCAATATGGCGGGTCGTGGTACAGATATCAAGTTATCGCCAGCAGTACGTGAAGCAGGTGGTTTGGCGATTATAGGTACTGAACGTCATGAGTCACGTCGTGTTGACCGACAGTTACGCGGTCGTGCCGGACGTCAGGGAGACCCAGGTTCATCTGTATTCTATGTTTCGTTAGAAGACAATTTGATGCGTTTGTTTAGTTCTGACCGTATTGCTAAGGTGATGGATCGCCTCGGATTCGAAGAAGGAGAAATGATAGAGCATAGCATGATTTCGAAGTCGATAGAGCGTGCACAGCGTAAGGTGGAGGAAAATAACTTTGGTATTCGTAAGCGGTTGCTGGAATATGATGACGTGATGAATGCACAGCGGGAGGTAATCTATACAAAACGTCATCATGCTTTGTTGGGAGAGCGTATTGGTATCGATATTATGAATATGATGTTCGATGCTGTTCAGGCTATGGTTGAGGAGTACTCACAGACTAGCGACTATGATGGACTGCAGGAAGATGTATTTAAGACATTTGCTATCGAGATGCCTTTTACACGTGAAGAGTTCCGCTCGGAAAAGAATGAACGTTTGGTAGACCGTTTGTTTGAGGCTGTAATGAATGCTTTCAGAAGAAAGACCGATTATATGGCAACTGTTGCTAATCCTATTATTCGTCAAGTATATGAAGAACAGGGTTCGCGTTACGAAAATATATTGATACCTATTACAGACGGTAAACGCATGTACCAGATATCTTGCAATCTAAAAGAGGCATATGATACTGAGTCGAAAGCAATCAATAAGGCATTTCAGAAGTCTATATTGCTTTATACGATAGATGAGGCATGGAAGGAACACTTAAGAGACCTTGACCAATTGAGACAGTCTGTGCAGAATGCCAGTTATGAGCAGAAAGATCCTCTTTTGATTTTCAAATTAGAGTCTTTTGGTTTGTTTAAGACGATGATAGATAATATCAACCGTAAGACTGTTTCGATACTTATGAGAGGACAGATTCCTGTACGTGAGCCTGAACAAGTGCGTGAAGCAGCTCCTGAAAGACGGCAAGACTATAGTAAATATCGTACACAGAAAGATTCTTTGGTAGACAGGCAGCAACAAGCTGCGCGAGAAGCCTCAGGGCGTCAGGAGGTTCCTCACGAACCGGTAAAAGTAGGACCTAAGGTTGGCCGCAATGACCCCTGTCCGTGTGGAAGTGGAAAAAAATATAAGAATTGTCACGGACGAGGATTATAATAGATGAATCAAAAACAAAAACGGCAACTTCAAAATCGAAAGTTGCCGTTTTTGTTTATTATATTTTTGATATAAAGATATCTATATGAATAATTTAATTATGATTAGAGAATATAAATCTATAGATAAAAATGCTGTGTTAGAGCTGATTAGATTAAATATTCCTAAATATTTTGCATCAAGTGAAGAAGATGATTTTAGTCGATATTTAGATTCTGAAATAGAGCTTTACTATGTCCTGTTTTTTGACAAAAAGCTTGTAGGTTGTGGAGGAATAAATTTTTCAGATAATCGAATGACCGGAAAAATTAGTTGGGACATTTTGCATCCGGAGTATCAGGGAAAGTCTTTGGGAACGTATTTACTGGAATATAGAATTAAAAAACTAAAATCTATTGACAGTGTTCAGAGAATAACAGTTAGAACCTCACAGTTAGCATATAAGTTTTATGAAAAACGAAGTTTTGAGTTGCTTGAAGTTAAGAAAGATTATTGGGCAAGAGGATTTGATATGTATAGAATGGAGTATAAAATACAGGATTAACTAAAAGCTAATCCTGTAAAAATTATAGTATTCGAATATTATTTGTGAGGAGACAAGTTTGCATAGAATAGCAGAATTTTATTTCAGATTTTCCGTTTCATCGTGAATCGCTTCAAAAATAGCTCGGTCGACCTCTGTTAATACTTTCCCTCGGCGAGCCATCATCCGTTCGGCAATAGAAAAGAATCTGGACAAAGGGACATCTGAAAATCCGGCTGTGCCACCTTCACTGAATGAGGCTACAAAGTTACGTGGAAATCCGCTACCATGCACATTTACACCTACACCTAAAACAGTTGCAGTGTTGAACATACAGTTAATCCCGGCTTTGGAGTGGTCACCCATAATCAGGCCGCAAAATTGTAATCCGGTACGTAAAAAACGTCTTGACGGATAATTCCATAACTTTATTTCACTATAATCATTTTTCAAGTTTGATGCATTAGTCCCTGCTCCTAAATTACACCACTCTCCGATAACAGCATTCCCTAAGAAACCGTCATGACCCTTATTCGAATATGCTTGCATTATTACATTATTAAGTTCTCCCCCTACTTTACAATATGGCCCCAGAGTAGTAGCCCCGTATATTTTGGTACCCATATTTACCACAACATGCTCACAAGCAGCGAATGGGGCTCGGATACTTGAATTTTCCATGATTTCTGCGTCTTTTCCAATATAAATAGGTCCTTGTGTCACGTTTAGCGTGACACATTCTATGGATGCTCCCGGTTCTATAAAAATTTTGGGGGTTCCATCTTCGAAATTGGGGTTACCGATTACTCTGTTCGATGCTGGTAACGGGGCAGATTGTTTTTTTGATGTTATAATTTTGTAATCTCTTTCTAATGCGATATTATTGTTTATAAAAATGTCATAGAGTTTACGTAAGGACAATGGTTCGTTTTTTAATGGGTGAACAACTCCGAAATCATTTTCTTGGAATGCATCCAATGTCCCGTAAAATGCAATAAGTTCATCATTATAAAAGAGAGATTCCTGTTCAGACAATTTATCAAGTTCCTGAATCAATTCTTTATCAGGACAGACATTACCAGCAATAAAGTAATTATTATCATCAGTCTGCAATGGATATTTTTTTGCCAAGTAATCATTGGTCTTATAGGAGTAATTGCCAGGATACATTTGTTCCCATTTTTCTCGAATGGTAAATATCCCGAAGCGTATGTCAGAGATAGGACGTGTAAAAGTCAGCGGAAGCAGTTCCAGATGTAAAGATTCCGTATCAAAGAGAATAATGTTTTTCATAATCATATTTTTAGTCTGTATATGTTTGTTCCTCTTCTGAAAAATATACAATAAATGTAGTTGCTCCGATAGTGACTATCGACCCGTTTTCGAGAATAACTCTTTCTCTTTTGTTGAGCAACTCATGTTTTAGGAAAGTACCTGATGTGCTGGGAAAATCCCTCAAAGTATAAATTGTTTTTCCCTGCTTGTTTACTGAAATATTGATAATGCAATGTTGCCGTTCCATGGTCGTATCGCTACTCTCAATAGGAACATGTATATTTGTTCCTTTGGAACGTCTGCCAATAATGTTGTCTCCTGCAAAAAGAGGTAATTGCTGTCGGTAGCAATATGCATTTTCGAGAACAATGATATGGCCATATTGGGGTGTGTCGGTTGTTTTTGCCTGGTTGACTTGAATGCTAAATTTTTTCCCACAGTGAGGACAGACAAAAAATAGAGAACGGCCTTCTTCGTATTTCTGCTCATTGAAAGTGACGGTATTGTCGCATTTGGGGCACAGTACTTTTTTCATAATTTATTTATTCTAAATGCAAAGGTATAGGTAAATTGTGATAAATGCAATTGAGAGTTAAATTATAAATTTATTGGTGTCATACGAAATAGAGAGACATTTTGTTATTGAATAATAAGGATTAGTGGCAATTACTTTGTAATTTTGTTTCGAAAAGGAAAACGGATATGTATAATTTGTCTATACAGAATTATTTACAAAAGCATAGTTGTCAGAATATAAATTTGAAGGCTGTTCTTATCGATATGGACGGGGTATTATATGATTCTATGCGAAACCATGCACAAGCTTGGTATCTGACGATGACAGAACAAGGGATAAAGTGTTCCCCTGAAGAGTTTTATTTATATGAAGGGCGTACAGGCGCTTCGACAATAAATCTGTTGTTTAATCGCGAATTTGGACATGGAGTTACAGATGAAGAGGTTCACCGTATTTACCGGCTAAAGACAGATTTTTTTAACCGTATGCCTAAGGCAAAACCGATGCCGGGGGCTGCGGGTTTTCTCGATAATATACGAAAAAAAGGCCTTATTCCTGTTTTGGTTACAGGCTCCGGACAATCATCTTTGATAGATAAGTTGAATCATAGTTATCCGGGAGCTTTTATGCCTAAATATATGGTTACAGCTTTTGATGTAAAATATGGGAAGCCTGACCCGGAACCCTATTTAATGGGGCTGAAGAAAGCGGGAGTAGAGCCTAATCAAGCTATTGTAATAGAAAATGCCCCTTTAGGAGTACAGGCTGGAGTTGCAGCAGGTATATTTACTATCGGTGTGAATACAGGTCCTTTAGATGATAAAGTATTGATAGATGCTGGAGCAGATTTATTATTGAGTAGTATGCAGCAGTTATCAGAATCTTTCGATGATATATATTATCAGTTAGAGAATACCAGTTTCTGAAATAAATTAATTTTTGAACAATATAAACATTTATGTCACAGTCTATTTTGTTTACTAAAAATATTAGTCAAGCTATAGAAGAAACATTGTCTCTCTATACATTTGACAAACTATTTATATTGACTGATACAAATACACATGAATATGCTTTGCCGTTACTGTTAGATTGTCCCAGACTTGCAGATGCCATTGTGATAACAATTAAAGCTGATGATACACATAAGAATATGGAAGCTTTGGCTGCCGTGTGGTATGAATTGAGTAATCGGAAGGCGACCCGAAAATCCTTTCTAATCAATTTGGGTGGAGGGATGGTAACCGATTTGGGTGGTTTTGCAGCATCTACATTTAAAAGGGGAATTCAGTATATCAATATTCCTACGACATTATTAGGTGCGGTGGATGCAGCTGTTGGAGGAAAAACAGGAATAAATTTTAATGGATTGAAAAATGAAGTAGGAGTATTTAATCCTGCTTTGACTGTAATAATTTCGACACAGTTTTTTGTGACATTATCTCGTGAAAATTTATTATCGGGATATGCTGAAATGTTGAAACACGGACTGATTAGTGGCCCTGCCATTTATAATAAGTTGCTTACACTTGATTTTTCTGACCCGGATTTAGATAAACTGTTGCTCTTAGTTGAGGAGTCTGTAAAAGTAAAAGAGGAGATTGTGGAAGTAGATCCTTTTGAAAAAAATATTCGTAAGTCATTGAACTTAGGACATACAGTAGGACATGCCTTTGAAAGTCTTTCACACGAACGCCATGCCCCTGTGGCTCATGGTTATGCTGTAGCATGGGGATTGGTTTGTGAGTTATTGTTGTCACATATGCAGCTAAAGTTTCCAATTGAACGAATCCGCCAGCTTGCAGCTTTTGTATATGATAACTATGGAGCATTTCCTATAACTTGTGGCGAATATAATCACTTGTATGAGTTGATGACTCATGATAAGAAAAATGATTCAGGAGAAGTGAATTTTACATTGTTGTCAGATGTCGGGGAAATCATTATAAATCAGACGGCTACAAAAGATAATATTGAGATTGCTCTTGATTTATATAGAGATTTGTTTCATTTGTAGATTCATCGGGTAAAGAAATAGAATTACATATTGAAAAATGTATAATTCTATTTCTTGATATTGATTGCTGTCTTTATGTAGGGAAATGCTCTGTAACTATCCGAAAGATATTTCAGATAATCACGTTATTTTGCTGTTTTTTTGAAGAATTAGAAGTGCCTTGGCCCTCTTCCATGAGGCCCGCCTCCGAAACCAGGACCGTTGGGAGGTGTAGCATTTTTCCCGCCGAAAAGATTAAGCCGATAGATAAAATGTATCATACAATAACTATATATGGCGTTATATTCGGTATCTTGCCTCATAGCAGCACTGATAGTGCGACTTATATTACTCTGGTTATGTAGAATATCATAGAATTGAACACTTATCGTAGCTGCATTTCCTTTGAGAAAATCTTGTGATAATTGTGCGTTCCATATCAGTTCATCGCGATTCATACTGGCATCTACATATCCTCTGCGGGAATTTTGTGAAATATCTGTAGAGATTGACATATTCCATGGCAGCCGTATATTGGTACTTGCACCATAAGCAAACTGATAAATATCCATGTTATTGCTTTTTTGATAATTGTTTCGCGAATGTGTATAATCTATAGAACCGTTGAGAGATAATTCCCACCAGTCGTTCCGGTAAGTTCCACGTAAACGTTCACCGAGAGACAGGCGTTTAGTTGTATTCTTATCGGTATCTGCTGTGATATTTTTATCACTAATATAACTTACCATATTCTGGTAGTTAGTACGTGTAAATGTATTGATAGTGTATTTTTTATTACGTAAAGCTGTATTAGTACCCACAATTCCGAACAAATTCCAGTTTCCGTTAATATTTTCAGGAGTTGTCGTATAACCACCGGTCTCTTCATTATAGATTTTTCGGTTGCTGATATCATTTAGTACATTTCGGAAATTGAAGAAAGAGAACATACCCCGTTGAGTTTCAGGTTTGAAAATATTATACTCCATACGTAATTCGTTGGTAAATGCAGGCTTAAGCCCAGGATTTCCAATTGTAATGTTAAGAGGATCAGTATTATCTGTAATTGGAAGTAAATCAATCATATTGGGTTGAGAACTTCTTCCTCGGTATCTTATACGCAATCGGCTTGTTTTTGAAAAGTTGTAACTGAAGTCTAATGTCGGAGTGAAATTGAAAACATTTCGTGTTGTATCTACTTGATAATTACCTTGTGAATATGTCAAAGTAGAATGCTGAGGCTGAAATGATACACCTGCATTGAAATGCATCTTCTCTCGGAGCCATCGGAATGTCAAATCCATTTTGTGATTGTAATAATTATATGTTGCACTCTTACTTAAATTTGAGTTAAGAGTACCACCGTTTGTTCCAGCTTCGATTTCCCAATCTTGAGGCATGTCGAAAGCCGTATTGTCGGTTTTTGAGTGCTTATATTGAAAATTGTAGCTGAATTGTATAAATCCTCCTTTAAATATAGGTTCGCTATATGTAAGTCTGGCATTGTATTCGCTTGTTTTTGTTGGTGTTGTAATATATCGGTTTAGTATTTCCAGTCTGTTTTCTACTGTTTGTTGGAAATATTCGGTTTCAGATATAGAGAATAAGTCACTGTTACTGTTTGTGTAATTATATCTACCCCGGAATGTTATATTACGGCCGTCAGCATTCAATCTTCTGTTTACAATCATTGAACCTCCGGCATTGATATCGTTTCCTTTTTTCAGCGAATTCTTTAGTACGGTATTGACGATATTTGCTTCAGATACAAGTGAAGTCAGGTCATCTGTTGCGAATAGTTCATCAGTAGAATATCCGGGGTCTTGATTGAATGTGTAAGAATTTTGAGCATTGCTGTTGTTGGTTTTTCCATATTTGATTCGTGGTCGGAAAATAAAAGTAGTCATTGTATCAGGACGCCATTCGATGAAAAAGTCACCGATCAGATTTGTTGTTTTATTTCGTGTATAATCCAGTGCATTCTTGAATGAACTGTTTTCTGTTGATACAAATGTTTCTGAAGATTGCTTACTTACTATGTCAGCATCTTTATAATTAAAATTGACACTACCTTCTGTTTTTAATTTTGTTGATTCGGTTGCGAAATTGAAACCTCCCATTTTGATAGCAGTCAGTCCGTTTTCTTTTCTGTGAAAACCACCGCCGCCACCGGGAAAACTATTATCATTTACATTATTTGCTGATCCGATTACAGTAAATCTATTATTATTTTTGAAATAATTTGCCAATAATTTTCCGCTGTATCGGTCTTTTGTGCCAATAGCACCATCAATATTACCAAAAAATCCATGGTTCATTCCGGGTTTGACACTTAAATCCAGAACAGTTTCTTCCTCTCCATCTTCTATACCAGTAACTCGTGCCATATCCGACTGCTTATCATAAGCCTTTACTTTTTCGATGATGTTTACCGGAAGATTTTTCATGGCTATATTGGGATCATCTGCAAAAAATTCTTTTCCATCAATCATAATTTTAGTGATTTCTTTCCCGTTAATTGTAATCTTTCCATTCTCATCGACTTCTGCTCCAGGCAACTTTTTAACGAGCTCTTCCAATGCAGAACCTTCAGGAACACGGTAAGCAGAACTATTGTAAACTAAGGTGTCTTCTGATGCAGTCACCTCTGGAGCTTGCCCGACGATGACGGCTTCTTGTAACATAATTGCATCTGTATGTAACTCGATATTTCCTATGTTAATATCGGGTTTTGCTTTAGTTAGAGTGATAGGGGTGAATGTTGGTTTATAACCGATAAAGGAAACTTTCAATAGATATTTTCCAATAGGCGCAGATATTGAAAAATGTCCATCCAGGTTTGTTGCATTCCCAGCTATCATTGAGCTGTCTCGCAAAGACAAGATTTGTACTGTCGCTTGTATGACGGGAGATTTATCGTTACTATCAATTACTACACCTGAAACCTTACCTTTATTGTTATTTTGTGCAAAGAGGGATTCTCCGACAAACAATAACAATATCCCTATGACCCATTTACTCATTATATAAAATATATTCAAAAAGTTAATTGTTCTTTTGACGAAGAAATATAAGAAAGGTTTAATCGTCTAAACTTTTTTAAAACTTATTTTTTTAAGTTGACTTTTCGATTTGAAATTTGATAATGAAGATTTCCTTTTATTTTTTTAAGAAAATGAAAAATAGAAGGGCTTGTATAGAAAAGCAGGAAAATTTGGGTATTATTGGGAGGGTAAGAAAAACAATATAAAGTAGTTATAATTTTATTTATAAATATCTATCAGAATAGTATAAAATAAAAATATTGATTTTTTTTGCTATTTAAAAATAAAGAATTACTTTTGCAGTCACAAATAATCGGGGCGTAGCTCAGTCCGGTTAGAGTACACGTCTGGGGGGCGTGTGGTCGCTGGTTCGAATCCAGTCACCCCGACTAAATATAGCCTAACTTATTGATATTCAATAAGTTAGGCTATGTCGGTTTGTATGTGCCGGGAGAAATACGGGAGAAAATGGATCATACCGAAAATCAGAGGAGATTTATTTTGTACATAAATGTTCGTAAGTTTGAATAGGAAAAAAGTAATATCTCTCACCTTTCTAAGCTGCGCTCTAAAAGCTTTAATATTAGCATTGAAAGGTTTGGTATCCGCATTGGTGGATTGTCTTTTAAAAAAGCCAACAATATTTGAGTAATGTGTTTGTATAGCTCTGGCAACAGTTCCAAAAGAAAGAAAATCGGATCTGTCTATCTGGTCATATCAATGCGCTAAACGGGTCAAGACAATGTCTGCTTATTTTGTCTGATGGTATATCTAGTCCAGCCTCAAGCTTAAGTAATATGCCTTCTTGATATTGGAATATTCCCGGAAGAGAATTGTTGCTCTTTTTCTTTGGCTTTCAGCCCGGAGTTCCTTTTTCTTGAATAAAAGATATTGGATTTTGGCCAACAGTTGTTTGCGGCTGTTCTTATTCTCAAATGTTTCAGGGACAAAGGGTTGCTCGGATGCTTTGTCTTATACAATCTCAACTATTTCTTTCTCCAATGTTTTCCATCATATCTTTATGCACATTTCTTGTGCGGCTTCAAAAGTGAGCTTCAGAATATGAAGACGGTCGAAGGCCTGCTTGGCGGCTAGGGAAAAGCACGGGTTATCAGGGTCATGTCCATGATGATTTCACGAACCTGGAAACGACTGTGACGGGAAGGTATGAGCAACATTTGGGAAACCTTTTCAACAGCTGACACTTTGAACATAGTGATAATTGTTCCTTTTTTCCTTCCCATTTTTGTTTATCAGGATTGTACATAACTCTCCTGAAGAAAGAGCTGTTTCGTCCAGCCCGACATATAGCCCGATGTTTTTCTCGAAGAGAGCCCACTTCTTGACGTAGGAACGTTGTTCCCAATTCTTAAAATGGCTCAGATGATTTTTTGTATTGAGGCTCCAACAGTTTTGCATTCATCCCGTAATGATCTGCCAAAAGACTAATGCTTAGAACTCGAGAGTCGATCCAATGCTTTTAAAAAAGATGCAAATTCTTTCGTTATTTGCGTCCCATCTTGCCACTAATTTCCAATTACGCTTATACGGTGATTGAACCAGCGACGTTTTTTGATATACAACAAGCAGCAATGTATTCACGCGTTGGATAATTATACATCCTGACTTGTTCGTAAAATCTCTTGCTTTCCAATTTATTTGTTGCATACTCTTTCAAGGTGTATTTCTACTTGATCTGACTTTTCTTTGAATTCTGACAACTCAAAATAATCAAAACATTTAATAATATACCCAGTAGGTGTTTAAATTTTATGTAAATTGTTTTTAGCTCCTTTTTTCAGGTTGTTTATTATATAACACATCTGATTTGCAGGAAATAAGAAAAGCAAAACGAGATTTCATACGAACAGTTGTGTTGGATATGAAAAAAATTGGACGGAATCGCTGTACCTGAGAAGGGAAATATGCTATTCTTTCTCTCCATTTTTAACATGAAAATATATTGAGCTATAAAAAAATAATAGTTCCTGTAAATGTTAATATACACTCTCGATATCGTTTATAGTTTTTTTAGAAAGACATGTTTCTCTATGGTTCGAAACCCTTTTCAACAGGCTTATTTCTTTCGAAATATAGTATTAATATCTTAATAAATAGATGGTTGCTAAAATTTTGCTAAAAGTTAAACTATAGAAAAAGCTTTTTTTGTAAAAAAATAATTTTGATATTTGCAACATCGATTTAGCAAATAAAAGTTCTTTTACAACAAAAATCGTTTAAATAAACTGTTTTTGTGCTAATATAATGGGGGGTTCCATTATTTTTTTCAGAGTTTACTAAATCGAATTAGCAAAAAATGTAAGTAATGAAAAACACAGGAAGATGAAAAAAGGCTATGTAATAGGAATCGACTACGGTAGTGACTCATGTCGGGCACTCGTTGTAGATGTACAGGATGGTAGGACGGTAGCTTCGTCTGTGTGTTACTATCCGAGATGGAAAGCGGGTATGTATTGTGATGCGTCGCAGAACCGCTATCGCCAGCATCCTCTTGATTACATAGAAAGCCTCGAATGTGCTGTAAAAGATGCGCTAACCGAGTGTGGTAAGGAAGTCGCTTCGCACGTGAAAGGTATTGCTTTCGATACTACCGGAAGTACTCCGGTTATGGTAGACAGGTCAGGAACACCTTTAGCATTGTTGCCGGAACTATCGGAAAATCCCGATGCCATGTTCATCTTATGGAAAGATCATACGGCGGCTCAGGAAGCTGCGGAAATAAATGAACTGGCCCATTCTTGGCCGGTAGATTATACACAATACAGCGGTGGAAGCTATTCTTCGGAGTGGTTCTGGGCCAAGGCTCTGCATGTGATGAGAAATGATGCGTTGGTAAGGGAACAGGCATTTTCTATCGTGGAACACTGTGATTGGATGCCGGCATTGCTTACTGGAAATACCGATCCTATAAAAATGAAGCGAAGCCGTTGTGCGGCAGGACATAAAGCTATGTGGAATGCAGAGTGGGGAGGATTTCCTTCTCAGGAGTTTCTTTCAGCTATCGACCCGTTGTTTGATGGATACCGTTCGCACATCTCCAATGAGACTGACACGGCTGATACCCTTGCTGGGTACCTTACCGAAGAGTGGAGCACGCGTTTGGGATTGCCCAGACAGGTTGCCGTGGCCGTTGGTGTCATCGATGCCCATTCCGGAGCGATAGGCGCAGGAATAGAACCCCACAGCATAGTGCGCATTATGGGAACATCGACCTGCGATATAGCAGTAGCCTCTTATGGAGAGATAGACGGTCGTTGTATCGGGGGGATTTGTGGACAGGTTGACGGATCGGTGCTTCCCGGAATGATTGGAATGGAAGCCGGACAGTCCGCTTTCGGAGATATATACGCATGGTTTAGGCAACTGCTCATGTGGCCTTTGTACCAGGTCGGAAAAGACGCTCTTGCTGAAGAACTGTCAGACTCGGTCATCCCTATTCTGTCAGCTCAGGCGCAGGAATTGCCTTTATCTGCAAAAGATTTGGTGGCTACCGATTGGTTCAATGGCAGACGCACCCCGTATCCCGACTTGCAGTTACAGGCGTCCATTACGGGACTTACGCTGGGAACCACTGCACCGGTCATTTTTAAAGCATTGGTTGAAGCTACCGCTTTCGGATCGCTTGCCATTATAGAAGATATGAGCCGTAACGGCATTACCATAGATACAGTTATCGCTGTGGGAGGAATATCTCAGAAGTCACCTTACGTAATGCAGGTGCTGGCTGATGTGCTGGGTATGCCTATAAAAGTCTCAGTTTCCGGGCAGGCATGTGCTTTCGGGGCTGCGATGCTTGCCTCTGTTGCTTCTGGTATTTTCCCTTCGTTGGAAAAGGCTCGTCAGACCATGAATAGTAACTGTGCTGTGAAGTATTTTCCCTCTGAAGCACGACATGCCGTATACTTACAATTGTATACCCGTTACAAAGAGTTAGGATGTTTTTCGGAATCATCACAAAAATGATATGAAAATGAAAGATAGAAAAACGGTTACATTAAGCGATATTGCCGAGGTGTTGCATCTTTCACCTACTGTTATCTCTATGGTGCTTAATGGAAAAGCACGTAAATACAGAGTTAGCGAGGAAGTAGAACGGAAAGTAATGCATTGTGCCCGCGAGATGGGTTATCGTCCTAATCGTCTTGCCCAGAGTCTACGTACCGGAAAAACCCGTACTATAGGACTCATTTTGGGAGATATTTCCAATCCGTTTTTTGCCCGTATGGCCCGTTGTATCGAGAGAGAAGCCGCGAAGTATGATTATCAGGTTATGTTTGCCAATTCCGACGAATCGGCAGATAAGTTCGAACGGTCAGCACAGCTTTTTATCTCCAAGCAGGTCGACGGAATGATAGTTGCACCTACCGAAAACAGTGAAAAATCGGTGCGCAATATTCTCGATACGAAAATACCGATCGTGCTTGTCGATCGTATAATTGATGGGTTGCCGGTCGATTATGTGCAGATTGACAATGAAGATGCCACATACCGGTTGACCAATAAGATTATAGATAAAGGATTTCGTAAAATCGCTTATATGACCATTTCCCACGGACTGTCTAACTTTGTAGCTCGTTACGCGGGATTCAAACGGGCGCTTCAGGAAAGAAATGTTCCGTTCGATGATTCTCTTTTTTATGAAGTCGATTTTGAAAATTGCCAGAAAAGCGTGCGCGAAGGAGTATATATGTTCCTGCGTATGGGAATAGATGCGATTTTCTGTGCTTCGAACCGGGTGGGAACGCAGGTAATGATTGTGTTAAGAGAACGGAATGTCGAACTCTCAGATCATTTTACGGTAGTCAGTTTCGATAATCCCGATGAATTCAAGCTTGCTTATTTCCCAGTTTCTTGTATCGAACAGCCGATAGAAACTATCGGGGAAAAAGTGATGAGTATACTTATTTCGAAAATAAACGGCACGAGTGATAAAATAGAACAGGTCACTATTCCGGCTCGTCTTATAATGAAATAAGTACGGTGAAATTTTTTAATATTATGCTAAATCGTTAAAGTAAAGACAATAATATATTTACAGACTAATTAGAAAAGGGATTATGAGTAACAAAATGAATTCTCCGCTGTCGGGAATTATTCCTCCGTTGGTAACACCTTTATTAGACAATGATGTATTGGATATCGAAGGTTTGGAAAAATTGATTGAACATTTGATTGATGGGAGAGTACATGCTCTGTTTGTATTGGGAACTACAGGAGAAGCACAGAGCCTCAGTTATAAACTGAGGGTAGAGATGATAAAAAATACATGTCGCATTGTGAACGGAAGACTTCCAGTACTGGTTTGTATCTCAGATACGTCTATTATTGAGAGTGTAAACCTGGCACGTATTGCTGCTGATAATGGGGCCGATGCTGTGGTTTCTGCACCTCCCTATTATTTTGCATCAGGGCAGCCCGAGCTGGCTGAGTTTTACGAAGACCTCGTCCCTCAGTTGCCGTTGCCATTGTTCCTTTATAATATGCCTACGCATACCAAGGTAAATTTCGCACCTGCGACCATACGTCGTATAGCCGAAGATTTCAGGGTTATAGGATTTAAGGATAGTTCGGCCAATACCGTTTATTTCCAGTCGGTTATGTATGCCATGAAAGACCGTCCCGATTTTGCCATGTTTGTAGGGCCCGAGGAGATTACTGGAGAGGCTGTTTTGCTGGGAGCCCATGGAGGAATCAACGGCGGTGCTAATATGTTTCCTAAATTGTATGTATCCCTCTATAATGCAGCCCGCGAACGGAACATGGAAGAATTGTTGCGTCTGCAGAAAATCGTAATGCAGATCAGCTCTACCATATATACGGTAGGACAACACGGATCGAGTTACCTTAAAGGGCTCAAGACTGTCCTATCTTTGTTGGGTATATGTAACGATTTTGTAGCTTCACCTTTTCATCGTTTCGAAAAACCGGAACGCGATAAAGTGCGTAAAGCTTTAGAGAACCTTGATCTGAATCTGGTGCTGAAATAAAAGTTATATTGAATTTTATCCGCGATGAATTAAGGAATACTCCGTGCAGCCGGAATAGATGATATATCACTGTAAAATCAAAATAATTTTTAAAACTATAAAAAATAAGACCATGAGAAAAATCATTCTTTTGTTGATTGTCGCTCTTTTGGGAGCCTGTCATACAAATCAGAAAAAGCAAAACGAACAGACCGCAGGACATGTGAAAAGTATTTCCCTGGAAAATGGCAACATGGTGGTCACTTTCGAAGCCTGTCCCGATTCTTCTATCGATATGCAGGCGTGGCAGGAACATTACAATAAGTACCCCGAACGCTGGGAAGTTGCATTCGATTATCTTTCTGGTATCGACCCTGACAGTCTGCCGTTAGGACGTACCGACCTAAGCGATGAGGTATTCGTAGCTGTGAGTGAATACACGACCAAAGAACCGGCCGATGTCCGTTACGAGGCACATCGCCAGTATATTGATTTACAATATGTGGCCTCTGGAAGTGAATATATTGGAATTCAGAGAGATACAACACAACTCACCTGTGTACAACCTTATACCGAATCTAACGATGTGGCGTTCTATACCGGAGAGGGAGAATTAATGAAAGCTACTCCCGATCGTTTCTTTATTTTCTTTCCAAAAGATGCGCATCGACCTTGCTTAAAGGACAGTGAACCTGCATTATTGAAAAAGATAGTGGTAAAAATTAAAGCAGACTAAGAAATTGTATTGGATACATCAAGAGTTATTTTTTAACCGATTTTTTGTTTCTGGAGAATTTGAGATAACCGGTTTTTAAATTCTCCAGAAATAAAAAAGAAGAGATAAAAAGCCTTGATATAGCCGGAACTGTTAGTTTTTAGAATATAATTATATTATTTACTTGAGTCTGTAAAGTCTATTATTGCGGGGCTTATCGCTCTGTTTTGAGAATTTTTATCTTCCGTTTTTTGAGAAGAAAAGTTATTAAAAATAGCTTCGATATCCTTTCGGAATATTTTCAGCCAGACTCTAAAAATTGGGAAAAACAATGAATACGAAATATCCTAAAATAGGAATCAGACCTATTATTGACGGTCGTAGAAAAGGAATACGTGAGTCTCTCGAAGAAATGACGATGACCATGGCACGTAACTTGGAACATCTTTACAATGAAAATTTGTGCTATCCCGACGGGACTCCCGTACAGTGTGTAATAGCCGATACTACCATCGGTGGGGTTGCCGAAGCTGCAGCCTGTGCCGATAAGTTTGCCGGTGAAAATATCTGTGCTTCGGTGTCTGTAACACCTTGCTGGTGTTACGGTTCTGAAACAATCGATATGGATCCGCTTATTCCTAAGGCTATATGGGGATTTAACGGATCTGAGCGTCCGGGAGCTGTGTATCTCGCTGCTGCCCTTGCTGGGCACAGTCAGAAAGGACTTCCGGCGTTTGGTATATACGGAAAAGACGTGCAGGATGCATCTGACACGTCTATACCCGCTGATGTTCGGGAAAAACTGCTGCGTTTTGCCAGGGCAGCGTTGTCAGTAGGACTTATGCGTGGAAGATCTTATCTTTCGATTGGTTATTGCTCTATGGGGATAGCTGGGTCGCAGGTTGATGCACTCTTTTTACAGAAGTACCTTGGAATGCGTACCGAATATGCCGAGTCAGTAGAAATATTGCGGCGTATACAGTTAGAAATATATGACCACGATGAGTTTGAAAAAGCGATGCAATGGACAAAAGAAAATTGTAAAGAAGGGTCTGATTACAACCCCGAAAAAATCCGTCATTCCCGCGAGCAGAAAGATAAGGAATGGGAATTTGTTGTAAAGATGACGATGATCATTCGCGATATGATGATTGGTAATCCCGTACTTAAAACGATGGGATATGAAGAAGAATCGATGGGACACAACGCTATCATGAGCGGTTTCCAGGGACAACGTCAGTGGACAGATTTCCTGCCTAACGGCGATTTCAGCGAAGCCATACTCAATTCATCTTTCGATTGGAACGGAATACGCAGGGCATTTGTCGTTGCTACCGAGAACGACCATCTCAATGCCACATCCATGTTGTTCGGTCACTTGCTTACCAACACTCCCCAGCTTTTTGCCGATGTGCGTACATACTGGAGCCCGGAAGCGGTGAAACGTGTTACTGGAATATCTCTTACTGGAGAAGCGGCTGGCGGTTTCATACACCTGATCAATTCCGGGTCATGCACCCTTGATGGCTCAGGACAATTGACCGAAGGCGGTAAGCCCGTAATGAAACCCCATTGGAAGATTACAGACGGAGAAGTGCAAAAATGCCTTGAGGCTACAACTTGGTATCCCGCATCGCTCGAGTATTTCCGTGGTGGTGGTTATTCATCCAATTTCATGACGAAAGGAGGCATGCCTATGACTATGACCCGCCTTAATATAGTAGATGGGCTCGGACCAGTATTACAGATTGCTGAAGGGTGGAGTATAGATCTGCCTCGGGAAGTATCCGAAGTCATAGATAAACGCACCGACAAAACATGGCCTACCACTTGGTTTGTTCCTCGGCTTACAGGAAAGGAGCCTTTCGACAGTGTCTATTCGGTAATGGGCGGATGGGGTGCCAATCACGGGGCACTCAGTTACGGACATATCGGAGCCGATCTTATTTCGCTTGCCTCCATGTTACGTATACCCGTGTGCATGCATAATGTACCCGACAGTAAAATATTCAGGCCTGCCGCGTGGAATGCCTATGGTATGGATAAAGAAGGAGCCGATTATAGGGCTTGTAAGGAATATGGTCCGTTGTACCGGTAAATATTGTTAAAACTTTAGCAGTTACATAAAAGAATAAATTTTTATATGTATTATATATTATATATTTATCTCCAGAAATACATTCATCACAGTACACAAAATATATAGTACATATCAAAAAATTATAGTTTTTGGAATTATCAAGAATCTATTTATAATACCAATATGTATATAAACAAAGGAAAAACAAATTATTCCGGTAAAAAGAAAAGTGCATTTGTCTATGCTTTCCTGTGTTTGGTCTTGTTATTGGCTACTTTTCCCGTAGCTGCACAAAAAGCGCAGACGGTTGCATTCAGAGTAACCGGTAAAGTAACCGATTCCTCTTCCGAACCCCTAATAGGCGTAAATGTAGTAGAAAAGTCGAATCCTAAGAATGGAGTAATAACCGATATTGACGGAAATTTTTCCATATCAGTATCTTCGTCAAATTCTATTCTTGTTTTTTCCTATGTCGGTTTTGACAGGAAAGAGGTAAGCTTTGCAGCCTATAAACAGGGTGAGCCTCTGACTGTTGTCCTGAGCGAAGGAAGCAAAAAACTCGATGAGGTAGTCGTTGTAGGATACGGTGTACAGAAAAAGCAAAGTATAACCGGAGCCATCACCTCGGTATCGGGTACTGAACTGATAAAGTCTCCGGTGTCGAATGTCAGTAATGCTATTTACGGGCGTATGTCTGGGGTTACCCTTGTACAGCGAGGAGGTGAACCGGGAAAGGATCAGTCCGATATACGCATACGCGGTATCAGCACACTCGGGTCAGCCGATAGTTCGCCCCTTATTGTTATCGATGGGGTGGAGCGTTCCTCTATGGACGGTATCGATATGAATGAGATCGAAAGTATAAATGTACTTAAAGATGCCTCTGCAACAGCAGTATACGGTATACGGGGTGCGAATGGCGTAATCATACTTACTACTAAAACAGGAACCGAGTCGAAGCCCATGGTAAGCCTTAGTTGCAACGTAGGAGTACAGACACCGACTACCTTACCCGATTTCCTTGATCCGTATGAGTTTGCCCTGCTCAAAAATGAAGGTATGCGTAACGACGGGTTGATTCCACTGTTCAACGAGGACGATGGTACACTTGAAAAACTTCGTGACGGTACCGATCCCATATTCTATCCTTCCAAAGATTTTTACAAGAGTTTCATTAAAAAAGCCTCGATAAAGCAACAGTATAATGTAAACGTGTCGGGAGGAACCAAAGTAGTAAAATATTTCGTATCGCTCGGTTATCTCAACCAACAGGGACAATACAATACATCATCTCTTAAGGACCTTAATGTCGGATATGACCCTAATCCTGTATACAAACGTTATAATATACGTTCTAATTTTGATTTTAACTTTACAAAAGATTTTACCGGAAGTATAAAATTGGGGGGGCAGATTGCTGATTCCAATTATCCCAATAATACTACCGAAAGTCTTTTCTCTGCCATACTCAACTCCCCGCCAATGATAGGATGCGGGGTTGTCGATGGTAAGCTTGTAACAGGATACCTCGACGATCCCCTCTCGTTCATGTCCGGACGTGGTCTTTCACCCGCTTCTGTACTGCTCAATAACGGATATTCGACACAACTCGAAAACACATTCAATATAAATGTAACGTTGAAATACAGGCTTGATATGATTACCAAAGGATTGTCGGTAAGAGCAATGTATGCTTACGATAATTTTTTCAGCCGTTCCGAAACTCGGAACCGGACGATAGATACCTATTACGCGGTAAGGGATGCCAAGACAGGCGAGGTTTCATTTCCGCAAAGAACTTTTGAAGGAGGGTTCGAAACTTTCAAGGAATCTCACAGCGTATACCGTATCGAATATTTTGAGGCGGCTCTTGATTATCAGCGGATATTCGGAAACCGTCATCGTGTGTCGGCTTTGCTCCTTTACAATCAGCGTAAGAAAAGAATGCCTGGACTGACATATTCCGTACCCCAGTCGTTGCAAGGGCTTGTAGGACGTGCTACTTATGCTTATGCCGACCGCTATTTTGCCGAGTTCAATTTAGGTTATAACGGTTCGGAAAATTTTCCCGAAGATCTTCGTTATGGTGTATTTCCCGCTTTTTCTTTAGGTTGGGTACTTACCGAAGAGCCTTTTTTTCCTAAGAATGATTATGTAACCTTTATTAAGTTACGGGGTTCTTACGGAGAAGTAGGTAATGATAAGATAGGAGGAAGTCGTTTCCTTTATCTGCCCACTTCTTACAACTATGGCGGGTTTGTTTACCAGTTTGGGACCGAAGGGCTCGACCGCGAAAGTTATAAGAGTGCTATGGAAGGTAAAATAGGAAATCCCTATGTAACCTGGGAGCGCGCCAAGAAAAAAAATGTAGGTGTGGATATACGCTTGTTCGATGATAAGTTAGTTATCGGAGCCGACTATTTTGCCGAGAATCGTGATAATATCCTTATCAAGCGTTCAACTGTTCCGGCCATCGTGGGAGCAACCGATCTTCCAGCTGTGAATATGGGAAAAGTAGAAAACAAAGGATATGAAATCGAGGCACATTGGCGCAGTAATATAAGCAAGTTCAATTATCATATCGATGCCAATCTCTCTTATGCCCGAAATAAAATAATTTTTCAGGATGAGCCCAATGCCGCATACGAATGGATGATGGCGACCGGTTTTTCGGTAGGGCAACTCAAAGGTTACCGTAACGACGGTTTTTATAATTACGATGATGAGGTGGCTAACCGTCCCTATTACTCTTTCTATTCCAATAAAGTACAGAAAGGAGACCTGAAATATATAGATATTGACGGTGATGGTAAAATAGACCAGAACGACAGAGTCCCCATTGGATATAATGAGTTTCCTCAAGTTTCCTATGGCTTTACCTTGGGCGGAGATTGGAAAGATCTCGATTTTTCGCTGCTTTTTCAAGGAGCATCGCAGACGGCCATACAACAACGTGTTATGACAGCCTGGGCATTCAATCTTGGATTCAATAACACATTGGCCGAGCATATGAATCGTTGGAGCGAAGAGCGTTTTGCTGCGGGAGAGAAAATTACCATGCCTCGTTTGAGTGCTGATGGTAAGAACAGTCCTAACTCCGAGGATTCCGATTTTTGGGTCAAAGATGCATCGTATCTGCGTCTCAAAAATGTAGAGATAGGTTATACCCTTTCAGTGCCCAAATTGGCTAAAATAGGAGTGAAGTCGTTGCGCTTCTATGTCAGTGGCAATAACCTGCTTACTTTTACCAGCCTTAAAAATACCGACCCGGAAAACCCTACTAAAAATGTAGGGGCTGTGTATCCACAAATGAAAGTATATAACGTAGGATTGAATTTAAGATTTTAAAGACAGGGAACAATGAAAAAGATCAGATACATATATGTAATTTTGCTCATAGCCATACTTGCTTTGCCACAGTTTAGCTGCAACTATCTCGACATGCCCCTAATATCTACTTCTATCAATAAAGATTCTATTTTCTCGAAAAGGATCAATGCCGAGCAATTTCTCTGGGACACCTATGCAACGATCATGCCTTTCGGTATTCCCAAGTATACCAATGTATATAATGTCCCCGGAAAAGGAGTATACGACCTCGACCAGATTGAACGGGGAATACGTGCGGCTATAACTGACGAATGTAATTTATCGACAGGGTATGCACCCACGACCGAAATGAACCTGGTAGGGTATAGTGCTATCAACCCGCGTCATGTGGAGACGAAATTCAATTGTTGCTATATTGGGATACGTAAAGCCTTTACGTTTATCGAAAATATAGATATGGCAAAAGATATTTCACAGGAAGAAAAGGACCAAATGAAATCCGAGTGTAAAACTCTTATTGCATTACGTTACTTTACGCTTATACGTACTTTCGGAGGCGTACCTTTAGTAAAAAGGGCTCTCGAGGTTAACGAAGATTTCAATATATCCCGCAGTTCTTTGCAGGAGTGTATTGATTATATTGTACAGCTATGTGATGAGTCGATGAACCTGCCTGATTTCTATGACACGAGATGGAGGGGGCGGGTAACAAAAGGGGTTGCCTTGGCGGTAAAAGCACGTACATTGCTCTATGCGGCAAGTCCTTTATTCAATTCGGCCGAGCCCGTAATAGGGTATGGTAACAGTACCCATAATTCCTATCTTTGCCTTAACGGATATGATCATAAAAGATGGAAAGCTGCATATGAGGCCAATCTTGCGGTGATCGATTGGGCACGTGATTATGGACATGTATCAATGGTGAATACCGGCAATCCTTTTGACGATTACGGAAATGCCACTTCCACGAGAGACAATTCGGAAGTGTTGCTGGCCAATAAGGTCATCGTAGGGCAGACTGGATTTACCACTCATTATCTGCCGCGCCTCAGTAATTTCAACAAGGGAAATTCTATTCTGGTCAATAGTCTCTCTAAATTTTATAAAGCCGACGGGACTGACCAGACTTGGCCCGCATTAAATGAAGTACGCGATTTTAGCGATTATGTGACACGTATGCACGAAATGGAACCCCGTTTCAGGGTTATGGCATGGGTATTTGGTGAAAAACCGGCTATGTGTCCCGATAGGTATAACTGGGACTATATCGTTACCGGAGAAAAAAGCGGTGATATACAAGGTGCTGCCGTTATGATGAAATATACCTATAAGTATCAGGGCCAGACTGATATGGATTTCCCAATATTCCGCCTTGCCGAGTTTTATCTCAACTATGCCGAGGCACTTAATGAGTATACACCTAATTCGTCTCTTGCGTATGAAGCGTTAAACGTAGTACGTCAGCGTGCAGGACTGCCGCCCATATTGGAGACCGATCCCCGCTATAAAACCCAGGAGGCGTTCCGCCAGCTTGTCCACCGTGAGAGAGATATAGAACTATTCGGGGAAGATCACCGAATATACGATGTACGTCGTTGGAAAATAGCCCATAAACCTGGTATAATCGGAGGTCCTATGGTAGGATTCCTTCTTGAGACTAATAACGAAAAAAACAATTATACCACCTATAAACCGTTTGTATTCGAAGAGCGCTTCTGGTCCGATAAGATGTATTACCATCCTTTCCCACAGGCCGAGGTCAATAAAGGGTATATATTGCAGAATCCCGGATACTAACATGAGCGGTTTAATCACAATTAAAATGATTTGAAGATGCGAAATAATCTATTGAAAAACATATATATTCTGCTGGCTTTTTTCTTGTTGTCGGGTACGGGTATTGCCCAGTCTTCCTATACCGGGATTGTAAGAACTCAGGGTGGAATGCCGTTGAATAAAGTTTCGGTAAAAGTTGCAGGTTTGGAATCGACTGTTACTGATGATAAAGGACGTTTTGAAATACTCAAACCTAAAAGCGGGAAGCTGCTTTTCGAGAAAGAGGGATATCTGAGTACCGAAGTAGAAACTGGAAGCAACTCTGTTCTTACCGTAATACTCTATCCCGATGTAAAGAAACAGGTCGTGGAAAAAGGTTATGGCAGCGAGACATTCCTCGCTACGACCGAAGCCATATCTTCTATATCGGGAGATCGTATGACCTCTTTGCATGAAACAACCGTGAGCAATACTCTGGCAGGCAAAATTGCAGGACTTACTGTTATGCAGAAAGGCGGAGAGCCGGGAAATAATATTGCCGATATGTATATAAGAGGTAAGAATACATACAATAACAATGCCCAGTTGCTTGTGTTTGTCGACGGGTTTGAATCCGATATGAATACCTTAGTTGCCGAAGAAATAGAATCGGTTACGATTCTGAAAGATGCTGCAGCACTCGCTGTTTATGGAATAAGAGGAGCCAACGGTGTAATGTTGGTAAAGACAAAGCGTGGTATGGAAAATAAAATACAGGTACGACTCAATCTAAAAGCTGGATATACCCAGCCACTTAAAACTCCCCAATTCCTTGATTCTTACGGGTATGCTTCTCTTTACAATGAAGCACTCAGTAACGATATGGGACATTGGAGTCCTTACTACAGCGATACCGATCTTGCACTGTACCGAAACGGAGAAGACCCCTATATGCATCCTAATGTAAACTGGAATGATGAAGTCTTGCGTGAAGGGACTTTCTATGAGGAAGGAAATATTTCGGTAAGCGGGGGAAACTCGGTAGTGAAATTTTATACTTTGCTCGGATTTATGAATAGTCCCAAGTTCTATCGAAACAACGATGATACCGGTTATAAGGATCTGAAACGCCTGGGGAACTATTCTCGTTATAATATCCGTTCGAATATAGACGTAGCAATAAATAAAGTGTTCGGTTTGTCCGTCAATATCGGAGGGACTATTTCCGATGGGACGAGGCCCAATACCGACAATATCTTTACCGTATTGGACCAGACTCCGCCCAATGCATTTCCTGTCAAAAACTATGATGGTTCGTGGGCGGCTGGGACCATATATAAAGATAATCCTGTAGCGATGCTGTTTGCTTCCGGAAAGAATTCTTCACACATTCTCACGTACCAGACTGATTTCTCTCTTACACAGAATCTCGACATGTATGTAAAAGGCTTGAGCCTTAAAGAATCCGTTTCTTTTTTCGGACAGTCCCATAACCGTTATATCATTAATAAAGATTATGCACGTTTCCAGATGGTAGAAACTTTGGATGGATACCAGTTGAACAAAGTAGGTGGAGCGAACTCCGAATTTGCCATAGACGAAAGTGAAAAGACCCGTACACAGTTGACTCGTACTACCTATTCGGGACAAGCCGACTATAACCGCCTGTTCGGGAAGAATCGGATAGGAGCCATGATAGGAGCCATGTATAGTCGCTATGTGATAGACGGCAATAATGTGCCATACCTCAACGCTGGGTTGTTCGGGCGAGTAGGGTATGGATATGATGAACGTTATTTCGCACAATTCGCTTTTGCTTACAACGGGTCCGAAAATCTCCCTGCGAAAAACCGTTTCGGCTTTTTTCCCTCCGTATCTGCAGCATGGGTAATTTCCAACGAAGACTTTTTCGGAGGTGCCACATCTAAAGTAGATTTGTTGAAATTAAGAGCTTCGGCAGGAATGGTAGGAAGCAGTGACCTCGGGGCTACCCGTTTCGGTTACCGTACTTACTACGAAGCATCGAAAAACAAATATAATATCGGAGCTGCAGGCTCTACCTCTCTGCCTGGGCTGGTGGAAGGCCGTCTGGGTAACCCTGATATAACATATGAAAAAAACTACAAATATAATGTGGGTGTTGATGCTTCCTTCTTCAAACGCTTGTCGGTAATGTTCGATTACTTTTACGAAAAACGTAATGGTATATTAGCGACGCGGGAAGCCTCGGTTCCCGCAGTAGTCGCAGCTACATTACCTTATGAAAATATAGGAAAAGTAAGCAATCAGGGAGCAGAGTTCGAATTTGGGTATCATGACAAGTTCGGAGATGTTTCCTTAGGCATAGGAGGAAATGTAGCTTATGCAAAAAGTAAAATCGAATACCAAGCCGAAGTATTTCGTCCCGAATCCTATCTTTATCGTACAGGAAATCCTGTTGGTCAGTATTTCGGTCTTCAAGCCGAAGGATTATTTAACTCCTGGACCGAAATCAACGATCCGGCTACTCCGCGACAGACTTTTGCACCCGTTCAACCTGGAGATATACGTTACAAAGACATGAACGGAGACGGAGTAGTTAATGAGAACGATGAAAAAGCGGTCGGATATTCACCTATACCCCAGCTCAATTATGGTGTAACCCTGAATATCGGTTACAAAGGATTCGATCTCTTGGCCGATATTTACGGACAAGCACGTCGTAGTGTTCTGCTTTCGGGAAATACTGTATGGGCATTTTACAAAGACGGACAAGCCCCCGAAATGGCGCAGAACCGATGGGCATACTATCCGGAGCAAGGTATAGATACGAGAGCAGGAGCAACATATCCGCGCCTGACGACTTCCGATAATGACAACAATTACCGTAATTCCTCATTCTGGATCAGAGATGCAGGATTTATGAGACTGCGTAATTTAGAGCTGGGATATACTTTCCCCGAAAAACTATTGAAGAAAAGCTGTATTACCTATTTACGGCTGTATATAAATGCCAATAACCTCTTTACCGTATCACAACTCAAAGATTTTGATCCTGAAGTTTTATCTGGCTATCCTTTGAGCAGAGTATACAGTTTGGGTGTAACGGTTCAGTTTTAACATTAAAAGGTACGAAAATGAAATATAAAGTAATAAAATACTTCTTTTTTGTTGTACTGGTAGGTATCGGTACTGCCTGTTCCGATATGCTCGACAACGAGATAGATACGAATCTGAGACCTGAGCAGGTATATGTAAATTATGACCGTATGAAACAGGTAGCTGTGGGAGCATACACCAATTTACAGGTTATCGGTGGTTTTTACCAGTGGGAAACTTCTCTCAAGGCATGTGCTACTGACGAAGCCGAAGAAACTAATTATAGCTCTCAGTCACAGAAATTCAATATGGGTATATGGAATCAGTATTCCAATCCCGAAGACGTGTACGCCAAATTATATGTTGCTATACGCCAGTGCAATCTATTCCTTGAAAATTCGGTAAATTATAAAAAGATACTAGTAACGGACACCATAACTACCGTAGGTAAGGAAAATTACTTGCAACAGTGTGAGGACATAGCTTTTTACCGCAACGAAGTGCGCTTTCTCAGGGCATTGTATTACTTCGAACTCATCAAGCGTTACGGAGGAGTTCCCCTCGTAACCAGAACTTTATCGCTTGATGAAGGAAAGCAGATAGGGCGTTCGACATTTGATCAGTGCGTTGCTTTTATAGTAAGCGAATGCGATGACATCAAAGATAACATGCAGGTAGACTGGTATGCCGCTGGAAAACCTGAAGACGACGGTCGGGCCACAAAAGGAGCCGTATTGGCACTCAAAAGCCGAGTATTACTCTATGCCGCCAGCCCGTTAAACAATCCGCAGAACGATATTGAAAAATGGAAAGAGGCCGCAAAAGCAGCCAACGAAGTAATGCAGATGAAGAAGGTAGGTTCGATGATAAAACCTCTTTATCAGCTATCTAACAACTATCAGAACTTGTTTTTGGCTCCCAATTCCTATTCCGATGATGAAGTAATATTTTATATACGTTATGCCAACTCTAATATCCTCGAAGCTTGGAACTATCCCATTGGTACTCCTGGTGGCAGCAGCGGGGTAACACCCACCCAAAACCTCGTAGATGCCTATGACAAGCTCGATGGCTGGGATCCCTCCAGACCCTATGATAGGGTCGATCCCCGTATGCAATATACAATTGTGGTCAATAATAGCACTTGGAACGGACGCAAAATAGAGTGCTATACTGGGGGCAAAGATGGAGTAGGGCAACGCAACGCTTCACGTACCGGATATTACCTTAAAAAATTTCTTTCTCCCAATCTCGATCTGACAGGAACAACACCGGGACGGTCGATGAAAGCCTGGATAATGTTCCGTTATGCCGAGATATTGCTTAACTACGCTGAGGCGATGAACGAAGCGTTTGGGCCCAATGGAACGAGCCGGGGTGACGGACTCACACTCTCGGCACGTGCGGCAGTCAACCAAGTACGCCAGCGTGATGGTGTAAAAGTTCCCAACATACCTAACGTAAGTGCTGCCGACCTTACTGAAGCTATACATAAGGAACGCCAGGTCGAACTTGCTTTTGAGGACCATCGTGCCTGGGATCTGAGAAGGTGGAAAAAAGCCTCTTTATTGGGCGAACCCATAAGGGGAGTAACAATAACCAAAACGGGAGACGAAACATTTACTTATGATTTCAACCGCATTGTAGAGACCCGGGTTTTCGAAGATAAGATGTATCTATATCCCATTCCCCAGTCGGAGCTCAACAAATATGGCGGGACAGTTATGCAGAATCCTGGCTGGTAAGAAAAGATAACAATAAACACAAAATAAAACTTGTAGTTATGAAGATTAAATTATGTGCAGCCCTCCTGTTAGCCTCAACATTCATTGCTTGTGAAAAAGCCGATAAGGACGTACTGTGGGGAATCTCGAAGTTGTATATGCCCCAGGCCGTCATACAATCGGGAGGGACCGATATCAACTATACGGTAAGTGTTGATAAAGCAGCGGCCGGAGATGTTTCGGTTGTAGTCGGACTCTATCGTAGCGGACTTGAAGAACTGAAAAGTGTAAGCGTAGACCTCGAAGTATACCCTGATACCTTGGATCGGGCGATAGAAATAGCGGGAGGAGTCAATCCTCCGGCAGCTTACAATATATATAAGACAGCACGCCTTTTGCCGGCAGCATATTATGATGTACCTGGGAGAATATCCCTGAATGATGGAGAGAGAGAATCTTCGGTAAAACTCCTTGTAAAAAAAGAACTGCTTGCCACTGATCCTTTTTTTGTAGAAGGAAACCGTTATATATTGCCGTTGCGCATTACCAATCCCACGCGTTATGAACTTAATTCCGCATTGAGTCTAACGATGTTTATTTTCGAACCCAAATAAATTTAGAATTTTATGTCACTGAAAAAAATAATTCTCCTTGTAACTTTTTTACCGGCGTTGGCAGTTGCCCAGTTGTCGAAACAGTTTCCCATGGTACCTGGTGTACCCATAGTGCACTCGCCTAAAAGCAGTGGAAAATACATAGGTACACCCAGTATTGTAAAGATGCCCGGAGGTGATTTTATTGCATCACACGATTTTTTCGGACCTTCCTGTAAGTCTGATATCGTTCACGTATACCGCTCCTCCGATAAAGGAAAAAACTGGCACTTCCTGTCAGAAGTAGATGACACTTTTTGGGCAGGACTTTTCAATATAAATGATACATTATATCTGTTGGGTGTAAAAGGATCGAACAGGAATTTGGCTATACGAAAATCGTATGACGAGGGCAAAACTTGGACGCAAGCCTCTATTCTGAAAGAAGGGCATTATCATGGTTCTTCTACGCCTGTAGTTTTCGCTGGGGGCCGTGTATACAAAGGTTATGACCATTTGGGTAAAGATACTGGGAAACGCTGGATGTCGGGAAACCGCTCTTTTGTGATGTCAGCCCCTGTAGCTTCTGATTTGACTGATCCCGATAATTGGCTCTACAGTGATGAAATTGTGAAGCCCGCTTCGATGGATGGTACCGGATGGCTCGAAACCAATGCTGTAATGGGACCCGATGGTAAGATAAAAGGAATTACCCGTGTCGCTAACGAATCGGGACTGATTGCTGGGTATTACTCCCTTATCAATGACACAACTGTCGATATAACATCTATAGGAACAATCAATTTCCTCGGAGGAGCTACAAAATTCAATATCCGTTGGGATGAAAAAACCAAACGTTATTGGTCTCTCGCCAACTATCCGCCCGATGTGCTGAGAAAGCCGAAAATGAGGGCTGGAGGTATGCGCAGCGTATTGGCGCTCATCTCTTCCGAAAACCTCAAAGATTGGAAGCTCAATGCCATAATTTTAGCAAGCGATAATGTCACTTATCACGGATTTCAGTATGTGGATTGGTTATTTGACGGAGAAGACATCATAGTTGCCTGCCGCACTGGGTATGAAGATGGAATGGGAGGTTCAGACAATGCCCATAATTCCAATTATATGACTTTCCATCGTATCAAAAACTATAAATCAGCAAAGACACCAAAAAAATTTCGGTATCTGCTGGAAAACAAATAATGTGTTATGAAACGAAAGATAATCATATTTTTGATACTGCTCTTTCCTGTGTCAGTTGGAGCCCGGAATACTTTGTATTTCAACGGGGAAAAGACCAATGACCTTTTTATGCTGCTGAGTAAGGAAGGGTATAAAATAAAGCATTTTATCTCTCCGGACGAGGCTGTTGAAAAAGCAGAAGATGGTTCAGCTGTGATAATTACAGCCATGTCGTATCCTGTTGTTCGCACTCAGGTCGACAATGCGTTGTATGAAAAAGCAAAGCGTAAAAATATCAAGCTATACATAGAATATCCCGAATTTGTTCCCGGTGTTGAAGTCTGTCAGGATAATTATCTCGGAAAACTGGAAAGAGTGGTAATCACCTCACCCCGTTTTTTTATGGGAAGTTTCCATGAATTAGCTATTTTAGGGCTCAGCAGTTGCCATGTAATTCCGGTAAAGAAAGATAATCTTCGTCCGATAATGTTATATGCTAAAGTCGCCGGATATGACAGGGCTGATTTTGGTTTATCTAATACAACAACCTATCCATTACTTTTTCAGGAAGGAAATGTATTGGTATCTACTACATGCCTTACTAATTTCAAGAAGGCAAGTTATAGACCATCGGATGCATGGAAAACGGTTTGGGAAAGTATTGTCGGTTGGCTCACAGGCGACACTCTCGAATTCAAGAATTGGACTACCGATCTGGAACCTATGTATGCCGAAAAAGAGAGTTTACCCTCTTCTGCCAGGAAAATATCGATTCGAAAAGGAAGCGACTGGTTTTTCAATGCAAAATTTCTCATTCATCCCTCTTGGTATCCTGAAGTGGTAAAAATTGCTGGAGACGGGACACACCCTATCGGAGATCCGATACCGTCCGACTGGCCGGTAGGCGATGGGTCGTTTGGAGTTCTTGAAGGGCATGTTTCCAATGTTCATGCAGACGGTACGCAGGATATTCGTTATATGATAAGAAATGACGTTCAGGGAGAAACAGCTTTTGCGTTGGCTGCCGCTTCGACCTATGGAAATAAGAACGGTTATGACAAAGTAAGCCGTAATCTTCTGGATTTTCTCTTTTTTACATCCAATGCCAGAAAAGGACTTAGAAATGAAAGATGCAGTCCCGTCTATGCTCTGTTGGGATGGGCGGATACCGCCCCTTATCTCTTTTATAATGACGATCACGCTAGGGCATTATTGGGATCGCTCGGGGCGGTAGCCTATCTTAACGATACGACATGGAACAAGAGGATTGTAGAAACTATTCTTGCTAATTTCCGCTTGTCGAGCAGGGAAGGTTTTATAGGAAACCGCCTGTCGGAGAATGAAATACTCAACAATGGGTGGGAATATTACAACAAGAGAACCTTTATCAGTCCCCATCCCCATTTCGAATCCTGGTCATGGGCCTGTTACTTGTGGTTGTATGATAAAACCGGATATAAACCCTTATTGGAGAAGGCTCGGACGGCCATTAAAATAACAATGGATGCATATCCTAAACTTTGGAAGTGGACTAATAGTTTTCAGGAAGAAAAAGCCCGTATGATCTTGCCGTTGGCATGGCTGGTAAAAGTAGACGATACCCCTCTTCACCGGAAATGGCTCGATTTCATGGTAAGTGAGTTGCTGAAGTTTCAGCAGGAAAACGGAGCGATACAGGAAGAAATCGGTGAAAACAGCATGGGACAGGCAGGTGCGACCTTGTCAAATGACGATTACGGTAAATATGAAGCATCCCTTATATCTAAAAACGGAGACCCTACATCGGACTTGTTGTATACGTCCAATTTTGCATTTTTCGCTCTGAATGAAGCCGCTCACGTGACGGGAAACCCTGAACATAAAAAAGCTGTTGGGAAATTGGCCGATTTTTTGGTGAGAATTCAGGTAAAAAGCGATACGCACAAGGACTTGGACGGAGCTTGGTTTAGGGGATTCGATTATAAACGCTGGGATTATTGGGGGTCGAATGCCGACGAAGAGTGGGGCGTATGGTGTACCCTTACAGGATGGATACAGTCGTGGATTGTAAGTACGATGGTACTTGTGGATAAAAATACGAGTTACTGGAATCTGACGAAAAATATAGAAATGGAAAAAGAATTTGAAGAATCACTGTGGATGCTTCGGCCGATGAAATAAACAATTTTATTTAAAAACAAAAGAAGATGAATAAATTTAAAAATATAGGAATATGCTTGTTGTCTCTGTTTCTGTTATGTGCTCAATGGGGACAGGCGCGCGACATACAGCAGGAGAAAGCCGTAAAAGGCCTTATAGAGAGATTGTTGCCAAGTCATTCTTCCTCATTTGAGGTTCGGCATGTCGAAAAGAGTGAAAAAGACTATTTCGAGATAGAGAGCGTAGGAGATAAGATCGTTTTGCGCGGAACATCCGGAGTCGCTATCGCGAGTGCTTTGAACCATTACTTACGCGAGTACGGAAAATGTCAGATCGACTGGCACAGCCGGAATATAAATTTACCGGGAGAACTTCCTCGTGTCGAAAAAAAAGTAGTAAAAGAGACACCCTATACTTACCGTTATTATTTCAATTATTGTACATTCAATTATAGTATGAGTTGGTGGGATTGGGAACGCTGGGAAAAAGAGATCGATTTCATGGCACTTAACGGAATTAATATGCCGCTGGCACTTACTGGACAGAATATCATTTGGGATAGGGTGTATAAAAGATTGGGATTCACAGAAAAAGACCTTTCGACTTTTTTTAGTGGTCCTGCTTATTTCAATTGGTTCTGGATGGGTAACCTCGACGGTTGGGGCGGTCCTCTGCCACGGAGTTGGATGGAGAGCCATGAAGAATTGCAGAAAAAGATATTGGAACGCGAGCGCTCTTTCGGAATGATACCTATACTTCCTGCCTTTACGGGACACGTGCCGCCTGCATTTGTGAAAAAATTTCCGCAGGCAAAAGTGAAGAAAACCAAATGGGTAGATTATCCTGAAGTATATGTGCTCGACCCTTCCGATCCCATGTTTGAAAAAATAGGAGCCTCTTTCCTGACCGAGATGATAAAAACATACGGAACCAACCATTATTATTCATCGGACACGTTCAACGAAAACAAGCCGCCAACGAATGACAGTACCTATCTCAACGATATAAGCAAAAAAATATTCGGTGCGATGACGCAGGCCGATCCTCAGGCAAAATGGGTAATGCAAGGATGGATATTCGTATACAGCGGTTCGGGATTCTGGGGACCAACCCAGACACAAGCCCTACTCAATGCCATACCCGACGATCGTATGATCGTTCTCGATCTCTGGACTGAATGCCGTCCGGCATGGAAAAAGAAAAATGCCTTTTACGGGAAACAATGGCTTTGGTGTATGCTCAATAATTTCGGAGGAAATAACCTCATGTACGGACGTATGGATGAGATAGCCAATGGTCCGTCACAGGCACTTCATGATCCTGCTGCCGGAAATCTCAAGGGCATAGGGCTTACACCTGAAGCCATAGAACAAAATCCAGTAATATACGAGATGATGCTTGACAATATATGGCGTACCGAAGCTATTGATGTAAAAGCTTGGCTGAGAGATTATACCCGACGTAGGTACGGTGGTAGTGATCCACGTATCGATGCTGCGTGGAATATTCTTTACCGTACCGTATATTCAGGAGGAAAAGAACATGGAGGTCCTACAGCTTCCATCATTGCAGGCCGTCCGACCTTTAATAAGGACAACAATTGGACCGAGACACATAAACCTTATGCGACGAAAGAACTATTGCCAGCCTGGAAAAATCTGATGGACTGTGCGCAACAGTTTGCCGGAAGCGACGGTTTTCGTTACGATCTAGTCGACGTAACTCGTCAGGTGATGGCAAACTATGCCGATTCGGTGCAACAACTGTTTTCCATCGCTTATCGTAAAAAAAATTACAAAGAATACGAAAAACGTTCGGTGGAATTTCTCGAAATAATTAGCGATATGGATAAACTGCTGGCCACTCGTAAAGAGTTCTTATTGGGAACATGGGTCAATGCCGCAAAAAAATGGGGGACTAATGCGGACGAAGTAAAACTATATGAAAAAAATGCCAAAAATCTCATTACTACGTGGGGAGGAAAAGATAGCAAAATACACGACTACTCATGGCGTTTGTGGTCGGGAATGCTCGAAAACTATTACAGACCGCGCTGGCAAGAATTTTTCAATTTCCTCGATGACGCCCGACGTAACAATACACAACCTGATTTTGGCAGCTTTGATAAGTATATAAAAGACTGGGAGTGGAAATGGGTCAATACTCCCATGTCCTATTCCGATGAGCCTGTTGGTAATGAAACGGTAGAGGCCGCACGTATTTATAAAAAATATTATTCTCGGATGGAAACTTTTTTCAGCCGGTAGATATAAAAAAATCACTATTAATAATTTAATACTTTTGAATCATGAAGCGATTAAGTACTTTTTTTGCAGCGTTTTTTATGTTGGTATCAGTATCGATGGCCCAACAAACTGATTATTGGGACGGATCGGTAACTCCGTTCAGTACAGATAACAATGCCGGAGAATCGGCTGAAAATCCAATACTTATCAATTCCGGAGCACAGCTCGCTTATCTTGCACAACAGGTCAACGATATCAATGATCCGAACCTCTACGATGGAAAGTTTTTCAAACTGACTACAGACATAGACCTCGATGGTAACGAATGGACTCCTATAGGCTGGCACCTGACCAATGCCTATAACCGTCATTTCGGAGGAAGCTTTGACGGAAACGGGCATATTATCAGTAATCTCGTCATCTCGAAAGATATTTTGATTCCGGCAGCATCCGGTACGGGAACTTCCAACATCTCTTCCTATGCGCTTTTTGGAGCAGTACAGGGATCGGAACGAGGTGCACGTTATATCAAGAATCTGGGAATCGAGAGCGGAAGTATCAAAGGAACAGGTTCTGTGGCGGCCTTTGTAGCGTGGGGTGCAGGAGTAACTATTGCACAATGTTATAATAAGGCAAGTATCGATGGGACTAGCTATGTAGGAGGAATCGCAGCATATTGCGTAAGCCCCAGTGTAGATGTAATAAACTGCTATAATATGGGTGCAGTGAAGATCACTGCAAATGCGACTTCCAATAGAGCGGTCGGTGGAATAATGGGTCAGACCACAACAGCATGGATTACCAATTGCTACAATTTCGGAGATGTCAGCGTTAATGGTTCTATTCCTGCAAATACATGGGGCGGTATAACTGGAACATTCCAGACTACACGTCAGCCGATAAACAGTTACTATGCCACCAGCAGCGTAGCGAACGGAAATAGCTATGGCACGGCTATCACAGAGGCAAATATGCTTGCTCCCGATTTTATCCTTACGATAAATAATGATCAGGATCCAGTGAAGTGGGTTGCTGATGCTGATATGATAAATTACGGTTTACCCATATTGAACTGGGAAGTAAACGGAATAACTTCGGTAAATAGGGCCGAAGCCGATGTGAACATACTAGGTTCTGTAGCCCCTAATCCTGTAACCGGAGTTTCCTGCATACCTGTATCTATGGTGGTGACCGGTAAAGTGAATTTGTCTCTTTACAATACTTTTGGACAGTTGGTAGCTTTGGTATATGATGGAGTACTCGAAGCTGGGAATCACGTATTTACTGTAAATGCAGCTGATTATCAGTCGGGAATTTATTTCTGTCGCTTGATTACTGTTGATGGTGAAAAGACACAACGTTTCGTTATCAAATAAAAACTTATCTGTATAAGATGCGAAAAGCCGTACACGGTTTTTCGCATCTTATTTGCTGGGTAAGAGTCCTGAAAATTGAAAAGCTTGTTTAGAATTTCCTTGTAAGATTTAAAACCGGCTGAAAAATCCGTAATAAAAATTGTATGGTAAAAAGATTATTGTTTTTAATGATGGCGTTTCCCCTGCTGGTACAGGCTCAATCGTCCGATCTGTTTCCTATGGTTCCAGGTGTACCGGTCGTGCATAGTCCCAAATCGAGTGGTATATACAGAGGAACGCCTAGTATTGCAAAACTGCCTACTGGAGAGCTTATTGCATCTAATGACGTATTTAGCGATAACAGTATAGCGAACAGGACCGATATATTTATATCACGTGATAACGGACAGTATTGGTCCTATAAAGCAACAGTACTAGGTGCTGTATGGTCAGGACTGTTTGTCCACAACGGGAAACTTTATCTTATGGGCGCTGATACAAGTAATGGGGCCAATTTTGTTATCCGTTGTTCTACTGACAAAGGATCTACCTGGTCGGCTCCGACGATACTTATACCCGGAAGCTGTCATGGATCTTCGACACCCGTGATGTTTGCCAATAACCGTATATATAAAGCATACGAACATCACGGTGAAGATACAGGGAACAAGTGGATGTCTGGGAACAGGTCATTTATTATTTCGGCTCCACAAGATGCTGATCTTATGAAAAAAGAGAGTTGGACAGTGTCTGACGAAATAGCCAAACCGGCATGGATTGATGGAACGGGTTGGCTCGAATCCAATGCAGTTATGGGCCGTGACGGCAAAATAAAAGGAATATCCCGGCTTGCCAGCATAGAAGGCATATATGCCGGATATTACTCCCTCGAATCTGATAATAAAATAGAAGAAGGTTCAGCGCGTAAGATACAGTTTTGGGGCGGAGCTTCGAAATTCAACATTAGGTACGATCCCGTGACTGACCGTTATTGGTCGCTTGCCAACTATGTACCCGATGTGCTGCAAAACAATAATGTTTCGGCAGGTGGTATGCGTAGTATTCTCGCACTTACCTCCTCTTATGATCTTGAAGAGTGGGAGGTAAGAGCGATAGTACTTGCGAGTACAGACATTGAAAACGTCGGTTTTCAGTATGTCGATTTTATTTTTGATGGGGATGACATTCTCTTCGTTTCCCGTACTTCGTACGATGACGGGATGGGCGGTGCTGACAATTATCACAATTCCAATTTTATGACTTTCCACCGTATTACAGACTATGCTACGGCAACTACGCCTTCGGAATGGCAATACCTCTTGCCTAACGGCAAATGGAACGGTGTAGTGAAGAAAATAGACGAGTCGGACGGGAAAGGATCCTCAAAAAACAATCCTATTCTCATTTCTCATCCCGGAGAAATGGTTTACCTCTCCGAACAAGTATATCAGGGAAATACCTATGAAAACAAATATTTCAAAATGATAAACGATCTTGATCTGAACAGCCATAACTGGTTACCGATAGGTTGGTATATGACTATGTCGAACAATCGCCCTTTCAAGGGACATTTTGACGGAGGTGGACACCGTATACTCAATCTGAAAATAGGTCGTAATGATGACTTGTACACATCGAACGGAATATGGGGATATACTCTGGGAGGAACTATTTCTAACCTTGGGGTCGATGGAGAAAGCAATATCCTCGTGGGAGGAGTGTGTGGAGGTATCGTGGCATATGCCAATGCCACATCGATATACAACTGCTACAATAAAGGAAACGTGACGGGTACTTCGCAGGCCGGTGGCATATTGGGTTATGGTGTGAGTAATCCTTCGGTAAAAAATTGCTATAACCGAGGGGACATACTTTTGAAAACGACCCAGACCGGAAGCAGGTACGTAGGTGGTATATTGGGTTATGTTAATACAGGGACGCTTTCCAATTGTTACAATACTGGCAGCGTGTCGGCACTCTCCGAGACTCTTCCTACCAAAGGTGGTATTGCCGGAAACTTTAACGGTACACCGATTGCGTGTTATTACAGCAGTGAATCAGTAACAGGAGGAAATACGATCGGGACTTCGCTGGAAGCAGCAGATATGAAAACTGCCGGATTTGTAACGACTCTCAATGGAAGCCAGAATCCGTCGCTTTGGAAAGCCGATTATACGGTAGTTGTAAATAACGGTTTCCCCATATTGGCATGGCAGAAAGAAGATATCAGCTCTTCGGTATCCATGTCAAGAGATGATGCTGAATCGGTTTTGCGGAACGTTCCCAATCCCGCTGACACATATACAGTCTTTATATTCACTCTCGAAAAATCGGCATCCGTCAGCTTGCGGATATTCGATATGCAGGGACAGCTTGTAGGTATAGTAACAGAAGGACAGATGTCCGCAGGACAGCATAAAGTAAATTATGAATTATCCGCATTGCCTTCCGGTATCTATTTATACCGTATGGATGTTGGAGAAAAAAGTTATATACGGAAAATGATTGTAAAATAAGCTACTCCGGCAGGTCTCTATTCCGGTCGAAATGCCGAAGCAGACGAAATGCCGGAGCTGCAGAATGCTTTTCAGGAAAAGAAAAAGCTTCAAAGAATAGTATAATATTATATTGTCAATATGCAAAATAAGAAGTTTTATCCCTGGCTGGTAGTTGCCATGTTGTGGGTGGTTGCATTGCTCAATTATTTAGATCGCCAGATGTTGGCAACTATGCAGCCGTTTATGAAGATCAGTATCGAAGAGTTAAATTCTGCCGCTAATTTTGGACGGCTTATGGCAGTATTTTTATGGATATACGCGTTTATGAGCCCTATATCGGGGATAATAGCCGATCGGCTTAACCGGAAATGGCTCATAGTAGGCAGTTTGCTCGTATGGTCCATGGTAACCCTGACTATGGGTTATGCCAAAACATTTGACCAGCTCTACTTCTTACGTGCTATAATGGGTATAAGCGAAGCATTTTATATACCTGCAGGATTAGCACTTATAGTAGATTATCATCAGGACAAGACGCGTTCCATTGCCGTAGGAATACATACGACTGGTATTTACCTGGGGCAGGCGTTCGGCGGTTTCGGTGCTACGATTGCTGCGGTCACTTCTTGGCAGATGACTTTCCACACATTCGGACTGATAGGTATTGCTTACAGTCTTGTTCTGGTATTTTTCCTAAAAGAGAAAAAAGGTTACACGGTAGATAATACCCGAAAGATTACGATGCGACAGGAATTCTCCAATGCATTCAAAGGGTTGGGCATGTTGTTCGGAAACATCTGTTTCTGGGTGATATTATTCTATTTTGCAGCACCTAGTTTGCCCGGATGGGCTACGAAGAGTTGGTTGCCGACACTCTTCTCCGATACCTTGCATATGGATATGTCTCAGGCAGGTCCGCTCTCTACTATAACGATCTCGATGGCCTCCTTGGTCGGAGTATTGTTTGGTGGATACCTATCTGATAAATGGGTACAGAAAAACCTTAAAGGACGCGTTTATACGGGAGCCATAGGTTTAGGGCTCACTATTCCCGCCCTTTTCTTACTGGGATATAGTACGAGCTTTATACCTGTACTGGGCGGAGCACTTTGTTTCGGGTTAGGATTCGGAATTTTCGATGTAAATAATATGCCTATACTTTGTCAATTTGTTTCACCGCGTTACAGAGCTACCGGTTATGGGATTATGAATCTCGCAGGAATTTCTGCAGGAGCATTCATTACCGATTTTCTTGGAAAATCGATTGATGCCGGAAATCTTGGACGCGACTTTGCTATGCTTACTATAGTAGTAGCTTTGGCAATCGTATTGCAGCTGATTGTTCTGAGACCTAAAACGGTGAATATGACTGAATGATGAGATATAATCGAAAAATATGAAAAACTGCTATTAATTCTCTGGGGATTGTTGACAGTCGTCTCCCGGTAAGCAAAGGTGTATACATCTGTTTTCCGAGCATTTGCATATTATTTGACGGAGATTATATCGTTTCACATGATGAGTTCGGCTGAATAGATAGGATTCCAGTCCGCTTTTACCCGGATATTTCATTTATCGGATAAAGGAAAAATATGGAAACAGGTTACAATCACGTTGTGAACTATCGGACTTTTATCGGATTAGAAATGGCCAAGAGGTGGTGAAATAAAGAATATATACTTAAATACTAAATATTAAATATTAAATATAAATAATGACATGACAAGGAAAAATATTTTGTTGGTTTCG
Source organism: Coprobacter secundus (assembly GCA_000803105.1). Classification (GTDB taxonomy): domain Bacteria; phylum Bacteroidota; class Bacteroidia; order Bacteroidales; family Coprobacteraceae; genus Coprobacter; species Coprobacter secundus. Next base: position 121,768 of record JTDA01000001.1, on the reverse strand, counting down.
ATGCTGCTTTATCTATCTGGTACGATGGCGCAAATAAAATTACCTTCGGTATTGAGTGATGGTATGGTATTACAGCAGTCTTGTGAAGCTGCCTTGTGGGGAAAGGCAGCTCCGGGAAAAGTAGTGTCGGTAAAGACTGGATGGGATGGGAAAACATATCGTACTACGGTGGCAAATGACAGTACATGGAAAATGAAAGTAAAAACTCCCGCAGCTTCATTAACATCCTATACTATACAGTTTTCGGGAGCAGGTAAAGCTGAAATCAAGAATGTCCTTATAGGCGAAGTGTGGCTTTGCAGTGGACAGTCCAATATGGAGATGCCCGTAAAAGGATATCCTAACCAGCCTATTGAAGGAGCATTACAGGATATTGTGGATTCCTCTAATAACTATCTGCGTTGTTATACTGTGAAAAGAGCAAGCGCTATTACCAGACAATGGGATTGTCCCGGAAAATGGGAAGCAGCGTCGCCCAACACGACAGGTGATTTTACAGCAGCAGGTTACTATTTTGCCCGCCAGTTGCAGAAAGTGCTCCGTATTCCTGTAGCCATATTGCATTGCAGTTGGGGAGGTTCAACTATAGAAGCCTGGATATCGTCCGATGCGATGAAACTCTTCCCTAATATGAAAATTCCGCGTACACAAGCCGAAAATAAAATACGCTGGAAAAGTCCTACTGTACTCTATAACGGTATGCTCAACAGCCTTGTCGGCTATACAATGCGGGGAGCCTTGTGGTATCAGGGAGAATCGAACCGTACACGCTATAAAGAATATGCCGCCCAGTTTGAAGCGATGCACAAGGATTGGATCGCAAAATGGGGTATAGGAGACTTCCCCATCTATTTTGCCCAACTGGCGCCTTTCGGTTATGAAGACAAGAGATACAACTGTGCCTTCATGCGTGAAGTGCAGGAAAAAATTGCCCGTACGCAGCCCAATACCGGTATGGTGGTATTGATGGATATCGGAGATTCTATATGTATACATCCGGGTAAAAAGCGTGAAGTAGGAGAGCGGTTTGCATGTATGGCACTCGCCAGAAATTACGGTTTCGACAAATTCCAGTATCAAAGTCCCCAGTACAGTTCGTTTGAAATAAAGGGCGACAGGATATTTCTGAAATTCGATTACGCGCCTTTGTGGCTTACTTCGTTTTACAAAGAGATAACCGGTTTCAAGATAGCCGGGGCCGATCGGAAATTTTATCCGGCGAAAGCCCTACTTACCCGTAAAACACTTGAAGTATATGCGCCTGAAGTTCCGAATCCGGTAGCTGTGCGGTATGGTTTCGAAGATTTTGTACAAGGAACCCTATGGGGTGTGAACGGTTTGCCGGTATCTTCGTTCCGCACCGATAATTGGGACGACGTAATATATTGATCACTATTTATTTTTTTGAAGTGTAGTGTGTAATTTTGTTCTCGGAAAACCCGTCTATAGGGCAATTACGGAAATAACTTTTGAAGAACCGGATAATTCTGAATAGGGTTATCCGGTATTTTAACTTTTGATTCAGCAATTTCTGTTCTGCTTTGAACTCCGAATTCTCATATTATTTCATATAACAATTGTAAAAGAGCATGCCCCATGTAATCAAAAGAGAGGAATCACTATCAAATACCTTGGGGCGTGTAATCGCTGATTCGAATCTATTTGTTTTAATAATTCGTTGTTTATCCTATTTTGTTGTTTGTAAAATCTACGTTTCGTAAAGGTATATAATGAATGGGGGCAAGAGCATTTATTGGAATAGTTTTTCAGATTGCTTCTATGGATGTGGGTCATTAAATGATTAGCTATATTCTTAGTCTTTTACTACTTTACTTTTAATAACATTATAATATTTTTAATACATGTAAATTTATATAAAAATAGCTGGATTATGGTTGTTATTGTGAAAAGATATTTAAGTATTAAAAAATAGAATATATGTTAAATCTTAATTGGTGTTTCAAACTTGTTATTTGTGTAACATGTTGTTTAAAATGTAACAGTTTTGAAAATAAATAAAAAAATGAGATTATTATTCGAAGCATGTGTAATATTTTATGATATAACCAATTAATATATTTAATTTATGAGAAAGTCTATAATTTTATCAGCATTCGTGATAACTGCATTTGCAGTGAATGCTCAGACTGACCAGAAGGCCCTTCAAGGAACAAAGTTGAAGGATAATTGGTCGATAGAACTTAAAACCGGTATGGTAACTCCATTGACCCATAGTTCATTCTTTAAAGATGCTCGTTTTACTTTCGGATTAGGAGTGACTAAGCAATTGACTCCTATTTTTGGTATGGAATTTCAAGGTATGGGGTATGTAAATACGACGCAGAGTAAGACTGCTATTGATGTATCTGATGTCAGCTTATTGAACAAATTTAATTTGATGAATCTTTTTGGTGGTTATACTGGAACTCCTCGTTTATTTGAAATGGAGGCTGTTGCCGGCATTGGATGGATGCATTATTATATGAATGGTCCCGGTGATGATAATTCTTGGTCTACTCGCTTTGGTTTGAACTTTAATTTCAATTTTGGAGAAAGCAAAGCTTGGACTTTGGGGATAAAGCCGGCGATAGTATATGATATGGAAGGGGATTTTAATGCTGCAAAAAGCCGTTTTAATGCTAATAATGCTGCTTTTGAATTGACCGCTGGTGTTGCTTATCATTTTAAGGGAAGTAACGGAAAACACCATTTTACAAAGGTAAGAGTTTATGATCAGGCAGAAATCAATCAGTTAAATGCTAATATAAATAATCTCCGTTCTCAGGTGGATAATAGGAATAGCCAGATAAATAGTGCTGCCCAGAGAATCCAAGTGTTACAGAGCGAACTTGATAATTGTCGTAATCAAGCTGCTAAGGTGCAGACAGTTGTAGAAGTTGAGACGAGTCGTGTCCCAGAGTCGATTATAACATTCCGACAAGGACGTTCTACTGTTGACGCATCGCAGTTGCCTAATGTTGAGCGTGTTGCAAATTATATGAAGAAGCATGCAGATGTGACAGTCGTAATTAAAGGATATGCATCTCCTGAGGGAAATCTCGAATTCAATAAGAAACTTGCACAGGCACGAGCTGAGGCTGTCAAATCTATTTTAGTGAAGAAATACAAGATTAATACATCTCGTATAACTGCTGAAGGGCAAGGAATTGGGGATATGTTTACAGATCCGGATTGGAATCGTGTAAGTATTTGTACTATTGAAGAGTTGGAAGTTGCTAAATGATAAAAAAGTTTGATTTATTACAAAAACTCTCGTCACTTTTTACAATGACGAGAGTTTTTTGTAAAGATGTGTCATTTTGTATATGAATTGGCTTAGTGTTTTTTGGGGACAGGAGGATATTTTTATATATTTAATTCTAAATTAAATATAAATATTGATTTTTTTGAAGATAATGGTATTTTCAGAAGCTATTTTCTTAGGTAATAAAAAAATCTTTTATCTTTGTGATTAAATATAGAAGTGCCTCATTTATGCTAAGAAAGTTTTTACTGTTATTTTTTTCATCTTTCTTTTTGGGGTTAAGTGGAAGTAACATTCATTATGGATTAACCTTTAATTCTCATGCTGTGAATCAGGATGTAAGAACTTCTTTAAATCTTACTCCGGATATGCCGATGTCTTTTTCGGAGGGTTTTTCTATAGAATTCGATATTAAATTTAATCCTGGCGTACAAGCTTATGGGTATGTCTGTAGAATTATTTCCGGAGATGACAGTAGTTTCGACATTATTTCAAATATTAATGCCAAAAAATTAAATTGTGTTTTAATTGACGTTGATAAAGCTTTGTCAAATGTCGATTTTAAGATATCTGTTCCTCAGAATAAGAGTGATTGGAGTAAAATGAAGATTAAATTTGGTCGAGATAATATTGTTTGTTCGATTAATGATATTTCTCAGACTATTCCTTATTCGTTTAAGAGATTCGATGATATTAAAGTTATTTTCGGCAAAAATTGGGACAAAATGTTTTATAGTTCTGATGTCCCTCCGATTACAATTAAAGATGTCATTATTCGAGATATTAAAAAAAATGTATTATACTCTTGGAAGTTAGATAAGTATGCGGGGAAAAAAGTGTATGACGATATATCTAGACGGGAAGCTTTAGTTGAGAACGGTAGTTGGGATATCGATAAGTATATTAAGTGGCATAAAGAAATATCGATACCTGTAACAGAGCGATATGCCCAGATTGCATTTGATTCTATTCAGAATCGTTTTTTTATAGCAACATCAGATTCTATGATATTTTTTGATATGGATGATTTCCATGTTGAAAGGATAAAGACACAGAAAGGTTCGCCTTTTGGAGCAGGAGGTAGTAGCCAGATGATTTATGACCGTAAGAATGACAGGCTGATTTCATACAGTTTGCTATATCCTGATTTTATACTTTATGATTTTGCAAAAAATGAATGGTCTGGGGATAAATTAGATCAGAGATTTGCACCGGCCCATCATCATAATCGCTTTATTGATGTAGAAAAAAATTGTTTGGTAACGTTTGGTGGATATGGGTATCAGACTTATAAAGCATGGATGTCTACCCATTCGTTAGATGGGGGGGATTGGGATATAGAAGATATGGTAGATTCTATAGCTCCTCGTTATTTATCTGCTTTAGGTTATCTGGGCGAAGGGAAGTTTTTGATTTTAGGCGGGTATGGGAGTATTTCAGGTCGGCAAGAAGAGTCGCCTAAGAATTTTTATGACTTGTATGAGTTGGATTCGCGGAAGAAGACTTGTAAGAAATTATTTGATTTGACTTTTCCAAAGGAACCTGTGGCTTTTTCTAATTCGATGATTGTCGATAAAGATAAAGCGTATGCTTTAGCCTATAACAATAATCGTTTCCATACCCAACTTAATTTGTGTGAGATAAGTCTTTCTGATGGTTCTGTTTCTATTCTTGCCGATTCCATACCTTATAATTTTTTGGATATGGAATCGTTTTGTGACCTTATATTGGATGAGGAGAAAACAATGTTATATGCAATTCTATTGCAGAAAACACACTCTGTGGGGTATAGTGTAGATTTGTATTCTTTAGCATATCCGCCCTTACGGATGTCAGACGTAGTTCAAAAGGTTTTGCCAGGTCAGGGTAGAGATAGGTCATTTATCTGGGGTCTGCTTTCATCTTTGTTTATTATCGTATTTGCGGGAATATATGTCATATTGAAAGTCAAGAAAAAAAGTGCTCAAAAGAAAAAGGAGAAAAATATTGTTCCACAATCTGAAGTTCTTAAGAAAAAGACGACTATTGAATTGAAGACACCTGTTTCTACAGTTAAGTTGTTAGGAGGGTTTCAGGTATTTGATAAGGAGGGGAAAGACATAACCGATAGTTTTACCTCCATTGTAAAACAAATATTTTTGTATATTTTGCTGAGTACGATTAAGGATGGAAAGAAAGTTACTTCTGAGAAATTGGATGAGACTTTTTGGTTCGAAATGGATAAGGCTAGTGCATCAAATAATAGGAGTGTTAATATTCGTAAATTGAGATTATTGCTCGAAAAAGTTGGAAATTTGGCAGTCGTAAATAAAAAGTCTTATTGGTTTGTTGAAATAGGCAAGGATATTATTTGCGATTATAACGAGATAATGCTTTTATTAAAGAAAGTAAAAGAAGAGAATATTATACGAATAGATTTACTGAATGCAATTTTGGATATAGCGCAAAATGGGGCACTCCTTCCTAATTTAAATACAGAGTGGGTCGATAGTTATAAATCAGAATATTCCAATTTATTGATAGAAATTTTATTGAAATCCATTTCCTTGACTGAAGTTGAATCTGATTTAAATTTACAGGTGAGAATAGCAAATGTAATTTTGCTTCACGATAATATTGACGAAGAGGCTATACAAATAAAATGTCGGGCTTTGTTTTTGTTGGGACAAAAGGGGGCTTCAAAACAGTGTTTTGATAAATATGTCCAAGATCACCAGCGTCTCCTTAATTCTAATCCTAAAATCAATTATGAAAATATTATAACCCGATGAACTTTGTTTCTAAGAATTAGAATGTAGGTTTTATAGCGGTTACGAGTCTAAATTAATAATAAATTAAGGTTTGGTTAAGAAAATAATCTTGTATTTTGTTTGACTTTTTTTATTATATAATATGCATATATTCAATATGTTATAAAAAAGTATTGAACAAAATCATTTGATTAAGGTTTGGTTAATGTTCTGTTAGGCTCTTATACATAGATTTGCGTCACATTATGTTAGAGGAGGGGGTAAATGTGATTTCCCGAGTCTGTGTAAATAACCAATTTTAATCTAAAAATATCTTAAGTCTTAGGTCAATGAAAGGAATTATACCTTTTTTATTTAGTATTGTAGTGCTAGTATCATGTTCTGGTAATAAGCGAGTTTCTTCAGGAGTGGGACAATATGTAGATCCTTTTATAGGTACTACCTATACAGGGCATACTTTCCCTGGGGCTGTCTATCCGTTGGGAATGGTGCAGCCTGGTCCACAAACGGGTTGTATTGGTTGGGATTATTGTGCAGGGTATCGTTATGAAGATACGCTGATATGGGGATTCTCACAGAATCGTTTGAATGGAACAGGAGTACCGGATATGGGAGATATATTGATTATGCCATTTTCCGGGGAGGTGGCAAAAGATTTTAAGAGCTCTTATTTGAAAGATTCAGAAGTAGCAACTCCGGGATATTATACTGTAGATTTGATAGATAATTCGGTAAAGGTAGAGTTGACAGCTACACCGCATGTTGCTATGCATCGTTATCAATTTGAAAAGAAAAATCCGGCTCTTTATATTAATTTTCAAAACGGTTCAGTAGGGAGTCAGCAAAGTTATGACAATAGGGTAATTCGTGCTGATGTACAGATTGAAGATGAATATACTATAACCGGTTATCTGAGAGTAAAAGCATGGGTCGAACGAGATATTTTTTATGTAATCAAGTTTGATAAGCCGATTATTGCTTCTGAGGATGTTGAAGATGGCAGAGCCGACAAAGGTCCTAGAAAATTGATTCGATTTGCAGATGAAAAGGAAGTACAAGTGAAAGTGGCGTTTTCGATGGTCAGTGTTGAGGGAGCTAAAAAGAATTTAGATTCAGAAGTAAAACATTGGGATTTTGATGTTGTAAAGAAAAATACGGAAAATAAGTGGGAAGAGTATTTGTCAAGAATCGAAATAGAGGGGAATGATGAGCAAAAGACTAATTTTTATACTGCATTGTATCATATGTTGATACAACCTAATAATATTGCTGATATAGACGGGCAGTATAGAGGGGTGCTGGATTCTGTGGCTCAATCTCCTTTCGGAGCATATTATTCGACACTTTCTTTGTGGGATACTTATCGTGCAGCTCATCCTATGTATACAATTGTTACCCCTGAACTTGTCCCTAATATGGTAAATTCGATGTTATTGCATGCAGAGAGCCAAGGATATTTACCGGTCTGGACTCTATGGGGAAAAGAGACGCATTGTATGATTGGTAATCATGCTGTTCCTGTCATAGTAGAGGCTTGTTTGAAAGGGTTTCCGGGCATTGACCAAGAACGTGCATATAATTTGATTAAAAAATCGTTGACAACTTCTCATTTTCATTATAAAGCAGACGTTTATGAAAAGTATGGGTATTTCCCTTTCGATATTGTTACCAAGGAATCGGTATCTCTGACGCTGGAATGTGCTTATGATGATTATTGTGCAGCTCAGTTGGCTAAAAAACTTGGCAAGGATGACGATTATGCATTTTTTATGAAACGGGCAGGTTATTATAAAAATGTGTTCGATAAAGAGACCGGATTGATGCGGGGAAAGGATTCTAAAGGTCAATGGCGCACTCCCTTTGACGTGTTCCATTTATCTCATGCCAGTACTGTAGGCGGTGATTATACAGAGGGTAATTCTTGGCAATACACCTGGCATGTACAACAGGATATTGAAGGTTTGACAGAATTGATGGGTGGCACTGAAAAAATGATAACAAAATTGGATTCTCTGTTTGTCATTGAGCAGGTTGTAGACCAGACAGGATTTGTAGGAGATGTTACGGGGCTGATTGGTCAGTATGCACATGGAAATGAACCCAGTCATCATGTGGTATATATGTATACTCTTTTAGGAAAAAATAGCCGTACAGCGGAGTTGGTTCGTGAAATTTTTGACCGTTTCTATCTGTCTAAGCCGGATGGTTTGTGTGGAAATGATGATTGTGGACAGATGTCTGCGTGGTATATGTTTAGTGCTTTGGGCTTTTATCCGGTCGATCCTGTCAGTTTAAAGTATGTTATAGGAGCCCCTCAAATCCCTCAGGCAAAAGTGAAATTGCAGAATGGAAAAGTTTTTACGATGATTGCGCACAACCTCTCTAAAGAGAATAAATATGTAAAGACCGTAAAAATAAATGGGCAGGAAGTAAAGGATTATATAATTGCTTATGATGATATTATGCAAGGAGGAACATTAGAGTTCGAGATGTCTGATATGCATTAAAATTGATGATTAAGGGATACTTGGTTGCATTATCTAAGAGATGAAAAACAAGAGATTCATATTGAGTGTTATTCTGGTCGCAGCAATATTTATATTAGGTTTGTTGGGAGGATGTTCTGCTGTAAAGGAGAAAGAGCCGGTTGATTATGTCAACCCCTATATGGGCAATATAAGTCACTTATTGGTACCTACCTATCCTACCGTTCATTTGCCGAATGGAATGATGCGTATTCATCCTCTACGTAAAGATTATACGGGCAATAAAGTTAAGGGTCTTCCTGTATTTCTTACAGGACATCGGGCAAATCATGCATTTAGTATGAGTCCATCTCAAGGTGAAAGCAGTCTGAGCCAGCCGGTAATCAATTACGATTATGATAATGAGAAGATAACACCTTATTCATATCGGGCATATTTAGATAATGTTTCGACAGATATATATTATGTCCCTTCCTATCAATCGGCAATGTATAAGTTCGAATACGAGGGGGAGGGAACACCGTGCTTGATTATTAGTTCAGAAAAGGGTGAAGTAGCAGTACAGAATAATTCAGTAAGTGCATGGCAACCTATTTCTGACAGTATAGGAAAAGTCTATTTGTATCTTGAGACAGATTGTGCACCGGTAGATAATACAGTGAAAGAATTTGGTGATTATCGAAGTCTGATTATGCAGTTTAAGACAAGTGACCGGGAGATAAAAGTACGGTATGGGATATCTTTGATAAGTGTTGAACAGGCAAAAAGAAATTTGAGGCGGGAAATAGTGAATTACGATATCGACAGTCTCGCAGTAAGTGGAAGGGATGCTTGGAATGAAGTATTGGGAAAGATAGAGGTGAAAGGCTCATCAGAAGAAGATAAAGCCGTTTTTTATACATCACTATATAGGGTTTATGAGCGGCCGGTCAATATATCGGAAGATGGGAAATATTTCAGTGGATTTGATGGGCAAGTGCATGAGGATAATGGCATTCCGTTTTATACAGATGATTGGATTTGGGATACCTATCGGGCAACACATCCGTTACGCGTGATTATTGACTCCAAAAAAGAAGTCGATATTGTCAATTCATTGGTGCGAATGGCCGAACAAAATGATGATACTATGCCTACTTTCCCTGATTTTACAGGTGACACACATCGCATGAATGGTAATCATGGAGTCGCAGTAGTCTTGGATTGTTATGAAAAAGGATTGCGCGGCTTTGATTTGAGTAAGGCTTATGAAGTCTGTAAAAATGCAATTACAGAGAAAACGTTGGCTCCGTGGTCTGATAAGAGAGGGGGGAGCCTGGATAAGTTTTTTAAAGAAAATGGCTATTTCCCGGCTTTAGATAATGGAGAAGAAGAAACTGCTCCGGAAGTTCATGGTTTTGAAAAACGTCAGCCTGTAGCTGTTACTTTGGGGACAGTCTATGATGAATGGTGTTTGGGAAACTTGGCTCGTCATATAGGAAATGATAAAGATGCTGCTTATTTTTTAGACCGGAGTTACAATTATAGGAAAGTGTTTAATTCGGCTACGAAGTTTTTCCATCCTAAAAACAGTGAAGGTGATTTTATTGAACCGTTTGATTATCGATATTCAGGAGGTTTGGGTGCTCGAGATGCTTATTGCGAGAATAATGGGTGGATATATCGTTGGGATGTTCCTCATAATATAAATGACCTGATAATGATGATGGGAGGACGTGAATCATTTATCGGAGAGTTGGAAAAGATGTATGATACTCCATTAGGCAAGGCCAAATATAAGTTTTATGCGGGATTGCCCGACCATACGGGAAATGTGGGAATGTTCTCTATGGGAAATGAACCCGCGTTTCATGTTCCATATTTGTATAATTATGCCGGTGAGCCTTGGCGTACGCAAAAGAGAGTTCGTTCACTGTTGACACAGTGGTTCAGGGATGATTTGATGGGTGTACCGGGAGATGAAGATGGTGGCGGTATGTCTGCTTTTGTCGTTTTTTCTCAATTAGGATTTTATCCGGTGACACCTGGTCTACCGATTTATGTGATAGGAAGTCCCGTATTTAAGGAAGCAGTGTTACATGTAGACAATAATAAAGTTTTTAGAATAATATGTCGCAATTATGCTCCTGAGAATAAATATATTCAGTCTGTGCGGTTGAATGGGAAAGAGTGGAATAAGTCCTGGTTCCATCACGATGATTTGGTACAAGGGGGAGAATTTGAGTTTATAATGGGCAAGCGTCCCAATAAACAATGGGCTTCGGCAGTGGATGCAATTCCACCCTCATTCGAGATAAAAAATTAGAGAAATCAAATACCAGAAAAAGGATTTATTAAATATATCCGTAATTAAATTAAGTAACACATTAAAATTTTAGTTTTATGAAAAAACTGTTTTACCCGCTAGCATTAGCATTGTGTTTGCAGCCGAGTTTATGGGCTCAGGACACTTTTTATGTAAGTGGTATGAATGGGAGTGATGAGAATCCCGGTACCGAAGAGTCTCCTTGGTATTCATTGAATGCCGAAAAATGGACAGAAGGTTGTACTGTTGTTGTATTGGATGAAGTCTATCTTGACCCGGTAATTGGGATTGGTGAAGGACAAGAGGAAGTGAAAGTAAAGGAAGTTACTATCAAAGGTGGTGCTCCAGAAGCGGCTATCATAGGCTTGAATGATGAAGAGTTTGAATCTGGAGAACTCAACACTTCAAGTTTCTTCGATGTGAAAAGAGGAAAATTGACATTGCAGAATATTACGTTGAAGAATTTGCGTCGGGAAGAAGGTAATACAGCAGGAGGAATGATTTTTGTAGACGCTTATTCCGAGTTACATACCGAAAATGTGATTTTTAAAAATTCTGTTTCTGAGCAAGGGATAAATCTCCGTGGAGGGGCAATCTGTTGTGAAGGCAAGATATATGCTAAGAATACCACATTCGATGGCTGTAAAGCATTCCAGGGTGGAGCTATTTGCTTAAGAGAGACAGAACAACCTATTGTTGGACATTTCGAGAACTGTGTTTTCAGCAACAATGAATCGGCGGATGGCGCTGCTGATAAAGGTGCCGGTGCTGGTGGAGGTGCTTTTTATATCGACGGTTATGAGATGGATATAAAATTTGACAAGTGCTATTTCGAATCTAATAAAGCGTTGAATACTGCGAGGAATGCGACCGGTGGTGCTGTTTGGTTGAGGAGTAATGGTACAGCAGATATTCCTTGTGCTACCAATGTATCGTTTACACATTGTACAGTGGCCAATAGCTATTCTTTAGGAGCCAGCGGTTTCTTGCATTGGGCACGTCCCGATCAAGGTGAAATTAACTTGAAATTTATCAATAACGTATTGTATAAAAATCGTACAGCAGGTCCGCAAGCTAATCTTATTACCGGTCAGAAAAGTGCTCCTACACCGGGAGTGTCGGGTAGCTTTGTATTTGTCAATAATACTTCTATGCTAAACAATACCTATGTTGATGGTGTAGAGCAGGTAGACCAGAACGCAGTTAATATGTCTGACTTTGGAGGAGATTTCGACATGATACTTGTCAACAATATTATGTTGGAGACGGTAAGAATAGATGGTGGAGAAAAACCTGTTACGTATAGCTGGGGTTGGTCTGTTAGAGAGAAAGATGCACGCTGTACCGGTGAATACATTATTAAGAACAATGTATATGATGGTGTAGGTGGGTCGTATGATGCGACTTGGGGTGAGGGTTTCTTGTGGAATTTCTTGGATGAAGCTACAGCTACAGCGAATCGCAATAAGAGTGTCCGAGACAAGACGCTTGAGCAGAAGTACTTGCAATTGGGTATTGGTGGAGATTTGACGGTTCCTGCCGAAGGTGTCCCTTATATTGCTATTAGTGACGGTGAAGGTTATGCCGTTGATGGCGGTGTAGAATCGTTGATATATGATGGTGAAGAACTTATACCGCAAACCGATATCCGCGGAGTGGCAAAGACCGGATACTCAAGAGATTTAGGCGCTTTTGAGTTTAATGGTGAAGCTTCTTCTATATCTTTAGAAAAAGTATTGTCTCAAGTACGGGTTTATCCGAATCCGGTGGCTGATGTTTTATATTTCACAGAAGAAGTTGCTTCGGCTGAGATTTATACAACATTCGGTGCATGTGTTTCTGCTGTCTCTAATGTCAAATCCGTAAATGTTCAGAATTTGGCAAAAGGTATTTATGTCGTAAAAATAGAGACAAAAGATGGTATAATATATTCAGAAAAAATACAAAAATAAACCGTAAAAATAGAGGGAATGCTGTGGAAAATGGTATTCTCTCTATTATAAAAATGTAATCTGATAGGACATAAGCTTACTCTATTATGGATAAGTCTCTGAGAATAAATTATTTGTTCTTGATTAATGTGGTATCGTTTATTATCTCCGCTCCTGCTTTTTCTCAAAAAGAAAATACGGATTGGAAAGAGTATGCCGATACGATAAAAAAGAACATATACGGTGATTATAAAGGAATGTTCCGAGAAGAAGGAGGTTCACTGAAGTACCCTTTTATAACTCCGGGAAGCAGTCAGTATGCTGATGTTCTTTGGGACTGGGATTCATGGTTGACAAATGTTGCTTTACGCCAGATATTGGCGGATATGGGAAATGAAAAAGCATCGAAAGATGCGATAAAATATGAACAGGGTTGTGTTCTGAATTTTCTTGAATTCGGAGGCATGGACGGTTGGATACCGATAAATGTAAAACGAGACGCTGTAAGGGATAAAATACGTCCGAGAGATATTTATAGGACCAATATGCATAAGCCTTGTTTGGCTCAGCATGCTGCGTTTTTGACGGAACTGAATGATGGTGATGCAGAATGGATTAGAGAGAAATTTTATTTTCTTCAGACATTTGTAAATAATTATATTAATCATCATCGAGATAGGGCGACTGGGCTCTATTATTGGCAAAATGATGCTGCAATAGGTGTCGATAATGACCCTTGTACCTATTATCGTCCTGAACGCAGTTCCGCATCTATATTCTTGAATTGTTTGATGTATAAAGAATTGAAGGCGATGTCGTATCTGTGTGAAAGATTAAATTTATCGGAAACGGCACCTCAGTATAAGAAAAATGCATCGGAGCTTAAGACGGCTATACAGAAACATTGTTGGGATGAGAGAGACGGTTTCTTTTATAGCGTAGACCTTAATTTATTACCGGTAAAACAACCAGATACATTTGAGAGACATAGTGGTATGCCTCGTGATTGGGACTGCCTGATTATGAGAATAGGAGTGTGGTCCGGTTTCTTGGCTATGTGGTCTGGTATTGCGACACCGGAGCAGTCAGAACGGATGGTCAGAGAACATTTTAAAAATGAGAAGACATTTAATGCCCCATACGGTATCCGGACACTTTCGAAAATGGAAAAGATGTATAATCTGAAAGCTTCGGGTAATCCGTCATCATGGTTGGGTCCGGTTTGGGGTATTTCCAATTATATGGTTTGGAGAGGGTTGGTCAAATATGGTTATGAACGAGAAGCGCAAGAGCTGGCCGTAAAGACCGTAAAATTGTTTGGAAAGGATATAAAGCGTTTTAGTACGCTACATGAGTACTATCAACCGGAAAATGGCGAACCTATTCTTAATCCGGGATTTCAAAACTGGAATTACTTGGTGATGAATATGTTGGCATGGTTAGAAAACAGACCTTTTATAGAGGAATTTTGATAAGAATAGAAGAGACTAATAAAAATTATATATGATGACAATGAGAAACAATACAAAATTTTTAGCCTTGTTTACCTTCTTTTTAGGAGTGTTTGGAATTCTGTGTGCAGAGGAAACAATGGGCGATTTGAGGGCTGTCCTGGATGCCCAAAAAGGTAATGATTGTGTTATAGATATTCCCAAAGGTACGTACGTACTTGATTTGAAAGATGGAAAAGGTCCTTATGTTTTTAGTTATAGAAAAAATGTGAAGATAAAAGGGAATGGCTCTACCATCATTTGTAATTTTCAGAACCAGGCATTCAGTTTTGACCATTGTGAAAATATGACCTTTTCTGATTTGATAATTGATTATGATCCGCCTTGTTCTACTCAGGGGACGATATTGTCTATGTCTGATGACGCGAAAACGTTACAAGTGGAGATTCATGAAGGATATCCTATGATAAATCCCGAAACAGAGCAGGATAGGGTACATATTTTTGATAAAGATACGCGGGAATTGGTTTGGGATTTTTATTCAAACCAGATAACCGACCCCATAAAATTTTTAGACGGTCGCAAGATTGAGATAAATTTGGCTATGCCGAAAATCGGTGTTTATAAGGTAGGAGATTATATTGTTTTCAATAATATACCCAAGGGATATAAGAGACATTGTATGATTTTGAATTATTGTAAAAATATGACCATGTCCAATGTCACGATGTATGATGCTCCACAATTCCATTTTGCAGAACATTATTGTGAGAATACGCATTACTATCGTTGTGTAATTGACCGGAAGAAGAACGACCCGAGATTCCCCATTGACAGGTTGCGCCCGGGGATTGCTGATGGTATTCATAGCAAGCATGCAACGATAGGACCGACCATAGAAGAATGTACGTTATTATATTTAAATGATGATCCTATAGCGATAAATGGTAATTTTTATCCGGTTTCCTCAGTTGATGCCGATTATAAGCAGTTGTATGTTTTGACTCGGGATGGTTCCCTTGGAGATTTTATGCTGAAGCAGGACGAAAATCTTGTAGCGGTGTCGAATGGAGGAGTCAGACGGGGTGCAGCCAAAGCTTCCAGAGTGAGATTTTCAACACCTCCTACCTCTGATGAAGTCAAAAAATGTCTTTCTTATTTTAGGGATATTAAGGATACCCGTTATATAAATAAAGCCATGATTCAATTTTCGGATGAAGAGTGGCAGAAGATAGGTGCTGTAGCTCCGGGTGATGTTTTGTATTCTACAGACAGACTTGGAGCCGGATTTAAGGTCATAAATAATACAATCGGACATGTTCCCGGAAGGGGCATATTGATCAAGTCTTCGAACGGCAAAATACAAAACAATACGATTACGAATACCGGAGCCGGTGCTATTATCATAGGACCGGAGTTTAACTGGATGGAGGCCGGGTTGTCGGAAAATCTGGAGATTAGCGAGAATTACATTGAGACATGTATGTGGCGGCAAAATTTGAAACGCTCCCAATGTGCTGCCATTTCTGTTGTTTTGGAGGCTTCGAATGGCGATTTGGGACGTGCCGGAGGACTTAGAAATATTATCATACATCGCAATACGATAAAGAATTGTCCGATGCCATGCGTATTTCTGAATGGAATAGACGGAGGATATTTTTATAAGAATACGATAGAACCGGCAACTTGGATTCGAGATCATGGACAGAATTTCTTGATACCGAATAACAGGCCATATGTAACGAAATATGTCAGCAATATTATTACAGATGAAGACCCTTTGACGAGTATAGATGAAGTAAAGAGCAATAGCGAACAGGAAATTCTTATAGATGCGTCAGGTCGTGTAAGCCTCAAAGACCATCAGGGAGAACCGGTAAAGATGAGAATATTCGATATGGTAGGGAAACAGATATCGGAAGATGATTTCACAGAGTTTTCCACTGTCTCTTTGAATGACTTCGGACAGGGCATATATGTTATCCATTTGACATGTAATAATAGAAGTTTCTCTAAAAAATATTCAGTATTTTGAGATATCTGGAATCATATATTTTGATATCCTGAAAATTTTGAATTTATGAAAGTGTGTTTTAAGGTAGATAGAATTTTTTTTCTTCTCTTTTTTAGTTTTTCGCTTATAGACTTACAGGCAGAAGTTCTTCTGCCGAGTCTTATAAGTGATAATATGGTATTGAAACAGAAATCTAAAGTGGCATTGTGGGGATGGGATACTCCGGGGACAAATGTGCAGGTTGAGACCGGTTGGAATGGTAAAGTGTATAAAGCAGTAGCCGGTACAGATGGCAAATGGAGTTTAAATGTTTCTACTCCGAAGGCCGGTGGTCCGTTTCAGATTTGGATAGACGGTACCAATCGGGTCACATTGGATAATGTTATGGTTGGGGAAGTTTGGTTTACTAGTGGCCAGTCAAATATGGGTTGGTCAGTAGCTGAGGAAAAAAACTCGGAGAATGTATTGAAAAATGCCAAACATGATAATATCAGGCTTTTTCATGTTCCCCGTCAAGTTTCTGACCGGAAAGAGATGAAATTAAGGAAACAGGCTTCATGGAAAAGTTGTGATGCAAAGTCTGTGAAACATTTTTCGGCCATGAGCTATTATTTTGCGGTGCTTTTGCAGGAAAAATTGAATGTGCCGGTAGGGATTATTTCCGCCTCATGGGCAGGTACAGGTATTGAGTCTTGGCTTTCTTACGATTTGCAAGAGTCAGACAGCAAGTTAAGGAAGTCGATAGAAAGATGGAATGCGTGGGAAAGAGCCTATAGTAAGGATAGTGCCATGTATGCAGAAAAAATGCTGGTATGGCAAAAAGATACGGCAAGAGGCATTGTCAATAAACCGGTAAAGAAACCCAAAAGTGTTCACATGCTCGAGCGTCCCCATTGTAAGCCCGGGGCTTTGTATAATGGTATGGTATATCCTTGTATGCCATATACAATATCCGGTCTTATTTGGTATCAGGGAGAAAATAGTGTAGAATGGGCAGATGAATACGAATATCAGTTACAGAATTTTATCGATAGTTGGAGGAATGGATTTCGTTCGGATTTCCCGGTTCTGATCGGTCAATTGACCAATTTCAATTATCCATCGGCTGAGAGGGCTGCTATTGTGAGAGATGCCCAGTTGAAAGCTGGAGAAAAGGATAATACCTATGTTATCTGTACGATAGAAATTGGTAATCCCGATGATGTGCATCCGAACAATAAGGTGCCTTTCGGTGAACGGTTTGCCGGTGCTGCGTTGAATAAGGTATATGGAAAAGCGGGATTGGCTGATTATCCCATAGCAGAAGGCGCGATAAAAAAAGGATCTGAAGTGGTTGTGAAATTTAAATACGCAAAAGGATTATGGGTAAAAGGGGATGCATTGAATGATGTTTCTGTTTATGATGCGAACGGCCATAAAATGGATGTGAAGACACGTATCGAAAGGAATAAGTTGATCATATATGGTGATAATGTCCGGAATGCGGTAAAAGTAAGTTATGCTGTCGATAATGATGTGAAAGCAAACTTGTATAATGGTGATAATCTCCCGGCATTTCCTTTTACATTATCGATAAAGCAATAAGGGATATAAATATAAGTGAAGAATAAATATAATGTTGGTATGAGAAAATTTATAACAGTTATTTTTTTATTATTGGTTTCGATAGGGATAAAATCATATGCGTCACCTGTGAAAATTATACCGGTAGAAACTACAGGGCTGAGTATGGTTTTTACGGTTTCAGAAAATAAAAAGTTATTTATCAATATTTTGGAGATAAAATATCATCAAATAGCCAGACGATATTTCTGAATAGAAAATATAAACCGAGACGGGACGGACGTTCTTTAGCTCCGGAAGTATTTCCTGCAGCAGGAGACTTTTTAGATCCGGCTTTACAGTTGACACATTCTGACGGGGTAATAACGACTGACCTGTACTATGTCGGACATGATATAAAAGATATTGATGCCAACGTTGTTGAGACAAAAATTTGTTTAAAGGACAAATTATATCCTCTTTTTGTAAATGTAATATTTAAAGCATATAAGAAAGAAAATGTTATTACTCAATATATTGAGTTGGAAAACAAGGAGAAAGATGATATAAGAATAGAAAAAATTGCATCGGCTTATATCCCTTTACATAAGAAAGCGTATTATTTGACTCATTTTCATGGAGGTTGGGGAGCAGAGATGAAGATGAAGGAAGAACGATTGACTCCGGGAGTAAAAAGCATAGAAGCAAGAACCGGAATTTTGACAACGGAATCAGCCAATCCTTCCTTTATGCTTTCATCGGATGCTCCGGCACAAGAAAATTCGGGTGAGACTTATGCCGGTTCTTTGGCTTGGTCAGGAAACTACAAACTGACTTTTGAGATAGACAAGTATGGTATGCTGCATATTTTGGGAGGAATCAATCCTTACGCTTCATCGTTGTCGATAGAGCCGGGTGAGA
This sequence comes from Coprobacter secundus, assembly GCA_000803105.1. Lineage (GTDB taxonomy): Bacteria > Bacteroidota > Bacteroidia > Bacteroidales > Coprobacteraceae > Coprobacter > Coprobacter secundus. The sequence continues at coordinate 103,103 of JTDA01000001.1, read as the reverse complement.
AGTTTAAGACTCCGGAAATGGTATGGACTTACAGTTCGTGCGGAAGAGGACAAATATCGAGAAACTATCATGATTGGTGCCGTCGTTATGCATTGGTCCATGGAGGCCAGATACGCCCTGTGGTACTGAATAGTTGGGAAGGGACTTATTTCAAATTTGATGAGAAGAAAGTAAAAGATATGATTGACGATGCCGCGGATTTCGGAATCGAGATGTTCGTTCTTGACGATGGTTGGTTCGGAAATAAATATCCTCGTGATGACGACCGTTTTGGATTGGGCGATTGGCAGCCGAACAAGAAAAAACTTCCTCATGGAATAGGTTATTTGGCTGATTATGCACATAAAAAAGGATTGAAGTTTGGCATTTGGGTAGAACTGGAGATGGTGAATCCCAAAAGTGAGTTGGCTGAAAGACACCCGGAATGGATTGTGAAAAGCGGGGACAGAGATATGCTATTGGTAAGGGACCAATGGGTATTGGATTTGACTAATCCGGAGGTTCAGGATTTTATTGTAGAGACATTTGGTGAAATATTATCCAGTTCACCGAATATCACTTATGTAAAATGGGATTCGAATCGGTTTATTAATAATCCCGGTTCCGAGTATTTACCGGCTGACAAGCAATCTCATTTTTGGGTAGACTATATCAATGGGCTGTATTCTGTCTATGAGAGAGTGCGGGCAAAATATCCGCATATAACCATACAGCTATGTTCGTCGGGAGGTGGTCGTTTGGACTTTGGTGCTTTGAAATATCATGATGAAGTCTGGGCCAGTGATAATACCAATCCGCTAAGCCGGATATTCATACAACATGGAACGAATATGTTTTTCCCGGCCATTGCTACCGGGGCACATGTTTCGATAAGTCCGAATCATCAGACGAAAATGAATGCGTCTCTGAAATATAGGTTCGATGTAGCTATGGCCGGTCGTTTGGGCATGGAATTGCAGCCTAAAGATTTGCAAGGGGAAGAACGTGCTTTTGCGAAGAATGCAGTAGAAACATATAAGAAAATTCGTCCTGTAGTTCAATTCGGGGATTTGTACAGGCTTGTATCTCCTTATGATGAAGGAGGGTGGGCAGCCAACATGTATGTTGCCAAAGATAAAAAATCGGCAGTGGTTTTAGCGTATAGTTTTGAATTTCATGGTCGGGATAGATTTTTGGAATTTAGACTGAATGGTTTGGATAAAAATAAAAAGTACAAACTGACCGAATTGAATACGACAGGTAAAAAACGCTCGTTCTGGGGAGATAATATGGTCTTTTCGGGAGAAGAGCTTATGAAGATGGGTATAAATATAAATGATAGTTCCATGTTCGATAGTTTTGCCTTTTTGCTTACAGCAGTTGATTCTTCAGATTTATGATAAAGAGATTGGTAATAGTAGTTTTGGGGCTGGTATGTACTTTCCAATTATCTGCGGAAATTAAACTTTCTGGGATTTTTGGAGATAATATGGTTATCCAGCGAGATGTTCCGGTGATGATTTGGGGATGGGGTGACAAAGGTGAATCGGTGACAGTCCATTTTAATGGACAGCATCGGAAAACGAGAGTAATGAAAAATGGACGTTGGGAATTGGAATTAGAGAAAATGCCTTTTGGAGGGCCTTATGATATGACGATTGTCGGGCGTGAAAATACAATTCGGATAGGGAATATTCTAATCGGAGATATTTGGTTTTGCAGTGGACAGTCGAATATGGAGTTTCAGGTGAAAGAGGCATATAATGCGGCTGGTGAGATAGAGTCGGCCGATTATTTCATGATACGTTCTTTGAATGTACCGCGTACAATAAATGCTTTGCCTCAAGAAAATGTCAAGGGCCAATGGGAAGTTTGTTCCCCCTCTTCAGTGGGGAATTTTACGGCTGTCGGATATTTTTATGCCCGAGAGCTTTATAAAAAATTACAGATTCCTATCGGTATTATACATTCCTCATGGGGAGCAACAGGGGTGAGAACCTGGACAAGCAGGTCGGCTTTCGATACTTTGCCCCAGTACATGAAAGCCGATTATGACCAATTGGCTTTGACAGATTATAATCGGTTTCAAGAGCTCAATACTGAAAAACGTAACCAATTTGAAATAGCCTTGAAAAATGACAAAGGGATGACTGAGAGATGGTATATCCCATCGACAGATATCACTTCATGGAGCGAAATGAGAGTTCCTTGTGCTTGGGTATCGACCGAGTTGGGACGTTCGGTAGGCAACGTTTGGTATTGTTATAAAATACGGCTTTCCGAAAGGGCGGCCGATAAACCTGCGATATTGTCGTTGGGAATTATCGATGATGGAGATATGGTTTGGGTGAATGGCGTAAAAGTAGGAGAAGGATATGGAGCTGACAAAAGGCGTATTTATGATATCCCTGAAAAATTATTGATAAATGGGGAGAATACGATAACTGTTCGGGTAAATAATTCTTCTTATACAGGAGGTTTTATTGCCGAGCCCGAAGATTATTATCTTGAGATAAAAGCCAAAGGCAAACTTCGCTATCCTTTGGCGGGGAAATGGAAGTATAGGAAATCTGCAGCGAGTGTAGATTTCGGTTATGTAGAAATTGGGCCTAATATAGCTCCGTCGTTATTGTATAATGCCATGGTACATCCTTTTATTAAATTCAAGATAAAGGGAGCAATTTGGTATCAGGGGGAGCACGATACAGGAAGAGCTTATGCTTATAGGACTATGTTTCCTAATCTTATAAAGGACTGGAGACATCAGTGGGGGTATGAGTTTCCTTTTTTTTGGGTATCATTGGCCAATATGAATCCTGAAGATTCTGTTCCGAAAGACAGTCCGTGGGCAGAGTTGCGTGAAGCACAGACTATGACACTTTCTCTACCTCAGACGGGACAGGCTGTAATTTATGACATAGGTGACGCTTATAATATACATCCGGTAAATAAACAAGAAGTCGGTCGGAGATTAGCCTTGGTTGCGATGAATAAAGTGTATGGAGAAAAAAATTTAGTGTGTGGTGGGCCTACATATAAATCTTTTGAAAAGAAAGGAGACAAGATAATTGTCTCCTTCAATAGCACCGAAGGTGGTTTATATACGAAAAATAATAAATATGGCTATGTTACAGGTTTTTCTATCGCTGGAGAAGATAGAAAATTTGTGTGGGCAAAGGCGTATATACAGGGAGATAAAGTAGTCGTGTTTTCAGATGAAGTAAAAGAACCGGTGGCCGTTCGTTATGCTTGGGCAAATAATCCGGGGGCCAATCTGTGTAATAAAGAAGGATTATTGGTTGTCCCTTTCCGTACGGATTCTTGGAAAGGTTGTACCGAAAAATAAGTCGTAAAAACAATAATAATAACTTAGAATAATTTGCAAATGAAGAAAGTATTACTAATGAGCCTATTGTGCTTGTGGGGAGTCGGGATGCAAGGTGCGGACACCTCAATTTTGGACTTTGGTGCCCATCAAAATTCCGCTGATAATACCAAGGCAATCCAAGCTGCGATAGACAGTTGTGCCTTGACAGGTGGAGGTACTGTACATATACCGTCCGGTACTTATTTAACATCGACAATTTTTTTGAAAAGTAATGTTCATCTCTATTTGCATGGAGGGAGTATACTTAAGGGTGTTACAGACCCTAAAGCTTATCAGGGAAAGGCTGTGGTTGTAGGTGAGAACATCAGAAATGCTTCTGTTCGTGGTGAAGGCTGTATTGACGGTCAGGGAAATCACCAGAACTTCCAATTTGGAGATGATAAAGGACGCAGGCCCCATGTCATCTTATTTGAGCGTTGCCAGAATGTACAAGTAAAAGATGTGTTTTTGTATAATTCTGCTTCATGGACATTGCGCTGTTCTAATTCAGATGGTATTCGTATCAACAGTATAAAGATATACTCTCATGGAAATCATAATTGCGATGGGATTGATATTAATAGTCGCAATGTGGTGATATCGGATTGTATTATCGATTGTGATGATGATGGAATATGCTTTAAGACGGATGCTCCCGGTTTCGATGTAGAGCATGTTACGGTATCAAACTGTGTCATTTCGTCTAATTGTAACGGAATAAAATTTGGTACAGGTTCCTTTAATGCTTTTCGGAATATCAGTGTCAGCAACTGTGTGATACGAAAAGCTTCGGAAAATAATATTCGCACATGGTCCAAAATGCTGAGAGGCATTTCAGCAGATACGACTGTCATTTCGGGAATAGCTCTTGAAGTAGTTGACGGAGGGATAATGGACCGGGTTGTGATCAATAATATTTCGATGCAGGATATCCAGACCCCTATATTTATCCGTTTAGGTAATCGGAGAGGAAATGGTGTATTGAAGAATGTTACTATATCCAATATTGTAGCAGAAAATGAAAGTCTTATCACTTCATCGATAACAGGGATTCCCGGACACTATGTTGAGAATGTCACTTTGAGAGATATTACATTTACTTATACCGGTGGTGCGGATGAAAAGGATGCATCTATTGTTGTTCCAGAAAAAATCAGTGAATATCCTGAAAATAGGATGTTCGGGCCGGTATTGCCTGCTTATGGATTGTATGTCAGACATGTCAAAAATCTGACTATAGAGAATATCCAATGTCGTGTACGCAAACCTGATTATCGTCCGGCATTCATTTTTGATGATGTTCATAATGCATCATTAAATAATTTCCAGGCAGATGTTTCTTTAGGGAAGAGTCCCATTATCCGTATTGATAATTCTTCTGATATTTTGTTGTCGAGATTTCGTGCGACGGATAATGTCCCTTTGTTTTTGAAAGTAAATGGTGCAGATAGTAAACGAATAGATATTAGAGATAATGATTTTGATAAAATTAAAAGAAAGGTTGAGTATGATAAGAAAGTAAAGAAATCTGAGATTTTAGGATTATAGTTTATGTTGATTGAATTTAAATAAATAGAGAGAATATATGAAAAGTGTGAACAAAAAAATCTGAAAAAAATGGAAGAACACACCAATTTTAAAATTAAATGTTTTGATGTAGGATTCTTTTTACAGAAGGTCCTGAATGTATGCCTGATATTTTTGCTCATTTCAGTGACACCTTTACGAGCGGAAATTTCAGAAGTCGTATCTTCTGCACCGAAACCTCTGACAGGTAAAGTTGTTGACTCAAAAGGGGAACCTCTGATTGGTGCTTCGGTAGTTGTTAAAGGAACCACGCGAGGTACAGTGACAGATATTGATGGGAAGTTCTCGATTCAGGCGGCAGTGGGCGAAACTCTTGAGTTTACCTATTTGGGATATACCAAGGTAGCTTATAAAGTCAAGGAACTGAAACCTCTTACCATTACTATGTCTGAGGATGCTCAAATGGTGGATGAAGTCGTAGTGGTCGGTTATGGTGTACAAAAGAAAGAAACCGTAACGGGAGCTATATCTTCGGTAAATACGAAAGATTTGGTACAATCCTCACAAGCGAATATCAGTAATGCGCTCGTTGGACGTTTACCGGGTCTTACAGCGGTACAAAAATCAGGGGAACCGGGTAATGACCAGTCTATCATCCGTATTCGGGGTATCGGTTCTTTTGCCGGTTCTTATGACAGTGATTTGCAAAATCCGCTGGTTATGGTTGATGGTGTGGAAGTGGCAAATTATAACAATATAGACCCGAATGAAATTGAAAATGTAGCGATACTTAAAGATGCTTCGGCTACAGCAGTATATGGTGTACGTGGTGCAAACGGGGTAATCTTGATAACTACAAAACGGGGATTGGTAGAGAAACCGAAATTAAGTGTATCTACCAATTTTGCCATGAATTCGTTTACGAACTTACGTGAACCGATGGATGCTTATAACTGGGCAGTACAACTAAATAATACTCGTAAATATGATGGTTATTTGACTGGAAACTATGACCCGGTGTTCACTCCGGAGGAGATACAAAAATTCAAAGATAATTCGGACCCGATATTTTATCCGAATACCAATTGGGTAGATATGCTATTTAAGAAAATGAGTTTGCAGACTCAGCATAATATCAACTTAAGGGGAGGTACAGAAAGGGTAAAATATTTTGCTTCTTTGGGTATATTTACGCAGGGAGGTATGTACAATAATACGAATTTGGTTCCGGATTATAATGCTCAGGTTCGTTATGAACGATATAATTTCCGTACGAATTTTGACTTTAAGGTAACAAAGAGACTCAATGTTACCTTGAATGTTTCTGACCAGATGGAATTTAATCATCGTCCCGATGAAGATACCGGAGTAATCCTTTCATACGCATTCTCACATCCACCTACGTCAGGACCTGGTATAGTAGATGGTAAAGTGATCGAGAATTTGGACGGACGGTATAATTATTCCAGAAATCCGGTTACCCGTTTGATGATTAATAGTGGAGCTTTGAAAATTTATTCAAACCAATTGAATGTTTCAGTGAAACCGACTTACGACCTTGGATTCTTAGTAAAAGGTTTGAGTGTGCATGCTATGATATCTTACCAACAATGGAATTGGCATAGAACTCGGTATTATAAAGAAGTACAGACTTATAAGGCTGTAAAAAAACCGGATGGTTCTCCCAGCTTTTTGCCGCAGGGGACACCTTCACCTTATAATCTGACCGAGTCTTTCAGTCAGAGAAGCCGCAATTATTTTGAGGCAGGTATTAATTATGCCGGACAGTTTGGTGACCATTCGGTAGGTGCATTGTTATTGTATAATCAGACCAAAGATTATAACCCGAATTTGTTATATAAGATTCCGAGTGCTTATACCGGATTGGTAGGACGTGTGACGTACTCTTATAAAAACAGATATTTGGCTGAGTTCAATGCCGGTTATAACGGAACGGAGAATTTTGCCGAGGGACATAGGTTCGGTTTTTTCCCGGCTTACTCTTTAGGCTGGGTCTTGAGTGAAGAAAGTTTCTTCCCGGAAAATAAGGCTGTAAGTTTTGTGAAAATTAGAGGCTCGTATGGAGAAGTTGGAAACGACAAGATTGGGGGGCAGCGGTTCCTATATTTGCCTACGACATATACATACAATACGTCGGATAATAACGGTAATGCTATTGCAAGTAATAATGCTTATTTCTTTGGAACATTGGGCCAAGATTATAAGAAATGGGATATGACAGCTTCTGAGGGTAAATTGGGAAATCCTGATTTGACTTGGGAAAGAGCAAAAAAAATGAATATAGGTGCCGATATTCATTTTTGGGATAGCCGGATAAAATTTACGGGAGATTTCTTTAAAGAAAGAAGAGATAATATTTTGGCAAACCGGGGAAGTGTACCTGTGATTGTAGGTGCAGACCTTCCGGCATATAATTTAGGAAAAATGGAAAATTATGGGTTTGACGGTGAAATATCATATTATGACCATGTCGGTAAATTTAATTATTGGGTGAAAGGTTTATTTACATTTGCCCGTAATAGAATTATAGAAATGGACGAAGTAGAGAGAGCCTATCCCTATATGCAACGTACCGGTAAGCCTTTTGAACAATATTTCGGACTTATCGCCGAAGGTTTTTATAATACATGGGAAGAGGTAAATGACCCGAACCGTCCTGCTTCTATGTGGAACAATAACAAGTTACAGCCGGGAGATGTGAAATATAAGGATGTGAATGGGGATGGTATTATCAATAACAATGATATGGTACCTATCGGATATACTCCTTTCCCTGAAATATCTTATGGTTTCTCATTAGGCGGTAGCTATAAAAATTTTGACTTTTCTGTTTTATTCCAAGGAGCTGCACATGCATCGAAGAAAGCATCGAAGAAATTTTATCAGGGATGGCAACAAGATGGTTCAGCCTTGGATTTCTTGAAAGATTGGAGCTGGACTCAAGAGAAGTATGAAAATGGAGAGAAAATAACATTTCCCCATGTATCTGCTGATAAGTCTCAGATGCACAACTACCAAAATTCTACTTTGTGGATACGTGATTCGAAATATTTACGCTTAAAGAATGTCGAATTGGGGTATACTTTCAGAGATGGTATATTGAGAAAGCTACGTATCGAATCGGCTCGTATATATGTGAATGGAACCAATCTTCTTACTTGGAGTGGTTTATGGAAAGGAGAAGACCCGGAAGTTCCTTCATATGATGATAATGGTTATGAACCATATCCTTTGGTAAGAACGGTTAACATGGGAATCAATATCAATTTTTAATGAATACTAAGATGAAAAATTTGTCATATAAAATCACAGTCGTATTTTTAAGTATACTGTTAAGTTCGATAAGTTTGTCGTGTGATGATTATCTGGAAAAACCTCCCGGAGTAGATGTGACAGAAGACACTATTTTTTCTTCTCCTGTCCAAGTAGACTATTTTGTTGCGGGAACTTATTTTATGGGAGTAAAGAGTGATTTTCCTTATTGGAATGATCATGATAGAAGTGATATTGGTTGGGGTGCGGCAACTGATGAAGCCGAGATAACTCAGGGGTGGTATTGGTGCCAGGCCCCATGGAATGCAGGTGGAATGAGTCCGAGTAATACTGGTGACCTTCGTTTTACAACTCATTGGAAAGCAATTCGTAGAGCAAATACCATCATAGAGCGTATCGATAATGCTCCATTCGATGATCCTGCTTTTAAAAGAAGGGTCAAAGGTGAAGGCTATTGTATCAGAGCTCTTAATTATTTTGAATTATTACGTAAATACGGTGGTGTACCTATTCTTCGAGAAAGAGTGGATATAGGAGGTAACCTTAAAATTCCAAGAAGTACGGTAAAAGAAGTCGTTCAGTTTATTTTGGATGATTGTAAAGAAGCCATATCTCTTTTGCCGAAACCGAATGAGTTGAGTACTTCGGAAAGGGGACGTCTGACTAACTTGGCGGCAATGTGTTTGAAAGCCAGAACTTTATTATATGCTGCAAGTCCGACATTCAATACAGCCAAACCGTATTTGAATTTTGGTACCAATAATGACCTGATTATTTTAGGTGATTATGATAAAGAGAGATGGAAAGAGGCAGCCGATGCGGCGAAGGATGTTCTCGATGAGGCTGCCAGAACAGGAGTAAAACTTGTAAAAAACAAGAAAGATGATGCTACGGGAGAAGATATATCGTATTTATATATTTGGGATCAGCCAGACAATGAAGAAGTGATACTTGCTGACCAGTGTCGGGGTAAAGTGGGTACAGGACATTTCCCATGGAATGGTCAAATACCGAGTGTTGTAGGAGGCTCGGGTGGAGGCCTATGTATGACATTCAATTTTGTTATGAAATATGAGACGAAGAATGGTACACCTCAGACTTGGAATATGGATGGTGGTGATGATTTGATGGCGAAATACGAAGAATTGGATCCCCGTTTCAGACAGACAGCAACTTATCACGGTCGGCCTTGGAATACGACGGATAATCTCTCGATGGATTTGTCTGAGACCGGTAATGACAAATGTATAACTGGGCAGTATATGCATAAGCCGGTACCTTTGGCTGTTAGTCGGCGAGACAATGTACGGGTAGAGCCTAAAGGGTGTATTTTCAGGTTGGCAGAATTTTATTTGAGTTATGCCGAGGCCTTGAATGAGTATTATGATGTTCCGCCAGAAGAGGCATACGATGCTGTTGATGAGATTAGAGGACGGGTAGGTATGCCTAAGTTGCCTCGTAATTTATCCCAAAGTGAATTCCGGGAAAGGGTTCGGAACGAGAGAGCTATCGAATTATGCATGGAAGGCCACCGGTTGTATGATACAAGACGTTGGGAAATATGCGAACAAGATGGTGTTATGAGAGGAAATATGTATGGTATTAAAATTTATAAAATTGACGGCTCTAAAGAATGCCGTTATGAACCATATGTTTTTGAAGTGAGGACATTTACTAAAAAAATGTACAGACACCCGTTTTCTACTGGAGAAATGGATAAAGGATATTTGATACAAAATCCGGGATATTGATGTAAGTGCGTTTCTTAAACTTTTAAATAAATATTATGAATTCAATATTTAAATATATAACGAGTTTTGTTTTCCTCGCCATTCCTGTATCTATGTCAGCGGCAGGGGACAGCTTGTCTGTAAAAACTCATATCGGGTATGATGTGCAGGACGAATACAAAGTAAGTAGTGCTATCTCTTCGGTTCGGGGAGATGAGTTGTCAAAATCATTTACACCGAACCTGCTTAACTCCTTGGCCGGCAGATTGCCGGGGCTTACTGTAGGACAAGGTTCGGATGAGCCCGGTGTTATTGATAATAGTCTGTTTATAAGAGGTATGGGTACATTTCAGGGATTGAAGGAGCCTTTGATTGTTATCGATGGTTTTGTAACTCAATATACCGATGCTGATGGGTATCTGCGGACGTTATTGTCTCAACTGATGCCAGAGGAGATAGAATCTGTTACACTGTTAAAGGATGCTTCGGCAACCGCAATTTACGGGTTGAGAGGTGCCAATGGTGTTTTGTTGATAAATACGAAAAGAGGGACAAATTCTCCTTTGAAGATTAATTTCACAGCTCAGGTCGGGTTTCAGCAGCCTACGAAAATGCCGAAATTCTTGAACTCGTATGATTATGCTAATTTGTATAATGAAGCTTATGGATATGTAAATGGAGGTGCCCAGTATTATGGACCAGAAGCTTTGGATGCTTATAAAAATGGCACTGATAAGTATTTGTATCCGGATGTAGACTGGTATGATGAGACATTGAGGAAAACAGCCGAAATGTATAAAGTCGGGCTGAATTTTCAAGGTGGGAATGATGTTGTGAAATATTTTGTACTATTGAACTATTTAGGCAATTCCGGACTTATGAAACGGACAGAGGACTTATCTGATAAAACTAGTAATCAACGTTATAACCGTTATAATGTCCGCTCCAATATGGATGTGAATATCTCTAAGAATCTTTCAGCACATATTACATTAGGTATAGCAATAGAGGATAAGATAACTCCGGGAGGAACAGATGCCGGTAAAAATACAGATGACCTCTTTAACCGGATACAATCTTTACCTCCTAACTCTTTCCCTGTTCGAAATCCGAATAATTCGTGGGGTGGTAGCAGTAACTGGTCGAATCCGTTAGCGAATATCGCTGAGCGGGGGTATTGGAGACAGAACTCAAGGAATATAAATTCAGCATTGAAACTGACGGAGAAATTAGATATGTTGCTTCCTGGGTTGAGTATTTCCGGTGCGATAGCATTCAACAGTTATTATTTGGGATATTCTAACCGTTATGCCAATTATGAATATTATGCATTGACGGGTAAAGATGCAGAAGGGAAATATCAGTATTCGGAACCATTTGGTAAAAAAGAGTCGTTGACGATTGATGACTCGTTATCTGACCAGTGGAGAAATACGACACTCCAGGGATCTTTGAACTATAGCGGTTCATTTGATGTACACGATATCGATGCTTTACTGATGTATTCTTATGAAAATGAAGCGTATGGAAAACAACAACCGTTTGTCCATGTAGGTATGGGGGCTCGATTTACATATACATATGCCAAGAAATATATAGGGGAATTCTCTATGGGATTACAGGCAACAGAAACTTTTGCTAAAGGGCATCGTGCAGGATTTTTCCCGGCAGGTTCTGTAGGCTGGATCATTTCGGAAGAAGATTTTTTGAAGAAAAACGATGTCGTTAAATTTTTGAAACTTCGGGCATCTTATGGGCTGACCGGAAACGATAAACTCAATGGTGATACTCGCTTTATGTATGACCAAGAATATGGGGAGAAAGATGGGTATAATATCGGGACATCGAATAGTTATTTATATGGTCTTCGTCAATTGAGATTGGCCAATCCGGACATTACTTGGGAGAAAGATAAGAAATTCAATGTTGGAGTTGAAGCAAACTTATGGGGAAAATTGAATTTGACTTTTGATTATTTCCATAATCGCCGTACAGATATATTGTGCTTGCCCAGTCGTACGATACCTTCTTATATAGGAGCTGAGTTGCCTTATCTGAATATTGGAAAGACCAAGAATCAAGGGGTTGAGGCTTCTGTGATGTATAGTGACCATGTAGGAAAAGATTTTAACTATTATGTAAAAGCAGATGTCTGGACAGCTAAAAATAAGATATTGTATATGTCTGAAGAGATTAAAGCAGAAAATAATAGCCATTTATACAAGACAGGACATCGTATAGACCAGCCTTATTATCTGGAAGCTTTGGGATATTATACACAAGCAGATATTGATAATCCGGACGTTGCAAAACCGACTTGGAAAGATGTGCTTCCCGGTGATTTGAAGTATAAAGATTGGAATGGGGATGGAGTTATTGATAATAACGATAGTTATCCTTTCGGCTATACCGAAACTCCGGAAATTACATTGGGATTGAATTTAGGCTTTACTTATAAAAACTTTGATTTTTCGGCGTTTTTTCATGCAGCTTTGAATAGAACGGTATATCTGGATGCAAGTTATTATAAGGCGTTTCAGAATAATGGTCCTATCTCTGAGTATGCTTTGGGGAGATGGACTTCGGAAGAAACTGCACATATGGCGACCTATCCTCGATTGACTCTTACGAATGAGCAGAATAATTATAGAACATCTACTTTCTGGATGTGTAATGGTAATTTTTTGAAGTTGAGAGATGTAGAGCTTGGATACAGTTTCAAAAATATTATTCCGGCAGCAAAAGCCGATTTGAGAATTTTTGTGAATGGAACCAATCTGTTTGCAATAGATGCAGTTAAAGGATACGATTCGGAACGGATTGGAGGGTATCCGGCAGTAAGAACGATTAGTTTGGGAGCAAATATTCAGTTTTGATTAATACAGTAGTAAAATGAAAAATACGATAAAAATACATAGCATAGCTTTGGTATTGGTGGCTTCTTTGTTTGGCTCATGTTCAGATTTGGACAGAGAATATCCTACAACGTTGACCGAAGAAGCCATTGCTACGGAATATGGTAATCTGCAAAAACAAGTTATTCATCTGTATACCGGGATGCGGGATGGACATTTCTTGATAGATAATGCCATGATGGCTTCGTTGAGTGATGAGGCCGAATATACATTACAAGGTAATGCTCAGACTTTTAATTCCGGTTCGTGGAACCAGTATGTCAATCCTGATGATGTATGGTCGCATTATTATTCCTATATTCGAAGAGTGAATACGTATTTGGAGTCATCGGAAAAATTTGAAGTCAATCTGGACGCTTATAAACTTGATCCGAGTGAGAATGCCCAAGAAATATATAAAACGAGGTTGGCTGATATTACAAATTGGAAAAAAGAGGCTCGTTTTTTAAGAGCATACTATCATTTTGAGTTGATAAAACGATATGGTGGTATACCTATTATGACTACGGCTCTATCGTTAGATACTGATTTTGAGAAAATCCAGAGAAATTCGTTGCAAGAATGTGTCGATTTTGTAGTGAATGAGTGTACGGTTTTAGGAGGTGAAGGCCCAAACGGAGAAGAAGATGCTTTACCTATAGTATATAATAACGATAATTTGGGCAGAGTAACAAGAGGTGCTGCTCTAGCCTTAAAGAGCCGTTTATTATTGTATGCTGCCAGTGATTTATGGAATACTGAATCTTGGGCGCAAGGGTATTCTCATCCGGAATTGATTGTTTTGAACAAGAAAGACCGTAAAGAACGGTGGGCTGAAGCTGCGGCAGCAGCTAAAGCGGTTATAGATTTGTCAGCGCAAGCCGGATATGAACTAATGTCCCGATATACGGATTTAGGTAAGGTGTACCAAAGTCCTGAGTTGATATTGGTACGCCGTATAAATGGAAATACCAATACGTTTGAGAAACTCAATTTTCCGGCTGGTTTTCCGAATGGAGAAGGACGCGTTACTCCATCTCAGAATTTAGTAGATGCTTATGAAATGACTGATGGGAGTAAATTTGACTGGAATAATCCTGAACACGCTGCCAATCCGTATGCCAATCGGGATCCTCGTCTGGCTTTGACAGTATATATGAACGGAGCTTCATTTCAGAATACGACTATAGAAACTTTTGAAGGTGGAGCGCACAAAAATATCAAAAACGGAACTTTGACAGGGTATTATTTGAGAAAGTTTGTGGATTCGAACATCAATCTGGTTACGAATGGGACAAGCAACCATCCTTGGGTGATATTCCGAATATCAGAAATTTATTTGAATTATGCCGAAGCCTTGAATGAATCAGATCCGGGTAATCCAGATATTCTGATTTATGCAAATAAGGCAAGAGAGCGTAGTGATGTTAAAATGACTCCTATAACTGATGCCAGTCAAGATGTGCTTCGGGAGAGAATACGGAATGAAAGACGTGTTGAGCTTGCTTTTGAAGATCATCGTTTGTGGGATACCCGGAGATGGATGACTGCGACAACAGATCTTAATTCAGATTTGGAAGGAGTAGAAATACAAAAGAATGAAAGTGATGGTACATTTACTTATAGGAAAATTTCTGTGGAAAAACGTGTCTTCACTCCCAAAATGTATTTCTATCCAATACCGGGGTCTGTTATTTTGAATGAACAGGTCATGGCTGCTGGTTGGGCTCAGAACCCGCTTTGGTAATCATCTTAACGAATAAAATAATAAATGTATGAAAAAGATAATATATAAAGCTCTATCCGTATTGACGGTGTCGATACTATTATATGCTTGTGAATACCGTGAAGTTTATGATGCCGGGTCAGAATATCCGAATGATAAAGTATATATTGCTGGAGTATATGAGACTCTTATTTATAAAGTTGATCAGATTATAGAATCACCGAATGAGCCGTTCCGATATAAAATAGATGCGGGAAATAATAAGCTCCTTATACCAATAGGCATATATAGAGGATCTGTGTGGAGCAAAGGTAATGTTGTGGTGGAATTGGGTGTAGACAATGATACTATACCGGGACTGATCGAGTCGGAAGAATTGGTAGATGAAGATGGAAGTATTCCGGAAATATTACCTGAAGGTAAATATCAACTGGATACTCAAGTGAATATAGCTAAAGGAGAAGATCTCGGAATGTCCAATTTAGCGATAGATATCCCTTTCTTATTATCTAATTTAGATAAGCGCTATGCTTTAGGAGTGAAGATCCTAAGCTCGAATGTCGATATCAATGAAAGTAAGAGTCTTATTGTTTTGGATATTAAGGCCGGACTTATAGAAGCTCAACCGGATTTTACGTTTGAAGTCGATGAAAAAGATCCCTTGAAAATACATATTTCAAATACTTCTGTATTTTGTTTGAATTATGAATGGGATTTCGGGGATGGCTCTGAGATTGTAACGGAACAGGATCCTAAAGAGCATGTATTTCCTGGAGTAGGGATTTATAACGTGAAGTTGACTTCGAAAGGGACACGCGGAAATTTGGTCACTGTAACAAAAGTTATACATATATGGGAAGATATTACAGATGAGTACATAAAGAATAGTGGAGCTCCTTTTGTTAAGGCTGGTTTGGTTTCAGGTCGTGTCGATTGTTTGAAAGATTGGAGTTGTACGGAAAATGTCAAGTCTACTTATAATTCGTCAAAGAAAATCTATGTGGGAGGATATCAGGGTGATAATGGAGGTGTTATGGACTTCTATGCAAATAAGGCTACTGGAGGAGCATTGACCAATGCGAAGATATATCAGTCTGTAGATTTGCCTGCCGGAACCTTTAATGCAGGGTTCATTCCATTTAGATTTGATGGAAAGAGTGATGGTTATCTTGTTGTAACCAAGGGTTCCGAATTGCCGGATATTGAAAATATGATGACCGACCCGGATGTGCTTGCTTATTTGCATTGGGATGAAACGACACCTTTGACAAAGCAGGGTGTAGAGTTTAACTTAGCCTCTGCTGGAACTGTAACTATCGGTTTTGTAGTTTCGAATGAAGAGGGTGCCCGGGTGAAGATAAAATCGGTTTCTTTGGAAAAATAAATAATACGTTGAAATGATGAAAAACCATAAAGTCTATTTTCGACTATTTTTCATGCTCTTTTTATCTCTTTGTGTTTCTTTTGAGTCATTTGGAATAGAAGAAACCGGAGAGATAAAATGGCCGGAGATAAAGAAGGAGACAAAACCTTGGACCCGATGGTGGATACAAGGGAGTGCCGTTACCAAGAAAGATATAACTGCTGCCTTGGAAGCTTATCAGAAAGCCGGATTAGGAGGCGTTGAGATAACTCCTATATATGGAGTTAAAGGTAAAGAGGATCGATTTATCGATTATTTGTCTCCAAAATGGATGGAGATGTTGGTATATACCCTGAACGAGGCTAAACGCCTCGGGATGGGAGTAGACTTGGCAAATACGTCTGGCTGGCCGTTTGGAGGGCCATGGGTAGATGATGAGATTGCTTGTAAAAATATGCGGTCGAAAACATTCAAGTTGCAGGGAGGGCAACAATTCTCCGAGAAAATTGAATATATCGAGAAGCCTCTTGCTTATACACAGAATTGGTTGAAAGTAAATATTGAGGATGTCAAATATCCAGTTACAGCGAATGAGGATTTGCAAAAAATCCCGTACGCTCAAATTTGGTATAAGAGAAGTTTGCCTTTGATTGTTGTTACAGCCAATAAGTTGGTGAAAGGACAAAAAAAAATTGCAGAAACAATAGACTTGACCGATAAAGTGAAAAATGGCTTCTTGGAATGGACGGCTCCTCCGGGAGAATGGCTGGTCTGTGCCCTTTTTCAAGGATATCATGGTAAAATGGTTGAACGGGCCGGACCGGGCGGTGAGGGGAATGTGATAGACCATTTTTCGGAACCGGCAATAAAAAGATATTTGAAAAAGTTCGATGACGCATTTAAAGGCTATGATACAAGTTATTTAAGATATTATTTTAATGACTCGTATGAGGTCGATGATGCCGTAGAAAGTGCCAACTGGACACCGGAGCTTTTTGCTGAATTCCAAAAAATATGCGGATACGATTTGAAACAGTATATTCCTGCATTGTTAGGTTTGGCCGATGAGGAGACCAATTGCCGGGTATTACATGATTATCGCGCTGTTATTTCTGAGTTAATGCTGGAAAGATTTACGAAAAACTGGCAGTCTTGGGCAGAAAAACAGGGAAAAGGCATCCGTAACCAGGCTCATGGATCTCCGGCGAATGCTTTGGATTTGTATGCTGCCAGTGATGTGCCTGAAACGGAAGGAAGTACGATTTCTGATATAAAAAGTGCTCCGTCTACAGCTCATCTTACAGGAAAGAATTTGGCTTCGGCAGAATCGTGTACTCTTTTAAATGAGCATTTTCAATCGAGATTATCTGATGTGAAGGCTGCAAATGATAAATTTTTATTAGGTGGAGTAAATCATATTTTTTATCATGGTACCGATTTCTCACCGCAGGATGCTCCTTGGCCGGGGTGGTTGTTCTATGCGGCAGTACATTTTACTCCGGCAAATAGTTTTTGGGACGATTTTGGAGCTATCAATCGTTATGTTGCCCGAGCTCAAAGTTTTTTACAAGCCGGGAAGCCTTCTAATGATATATTGCTTTATTATGGCATATCAGACCTTTGGTCTACTCCGGGAAAGGAAATGTTCCATTATTTCCATACTTTCAAAACGGTTTCAATGGATGAGTGTGGGCGTTATCTTCTTTCTAAAGGGTATTCATGGGATGCTGTATCAGATAAATTATTGCAGAATGTGAAGGTCAAAAAGGACAAGTTGACTGCAGGTGGAAATACATATAAAACGATAATTGTTCCGAAAATGAGATATATGCCGGTAGAGACTTTTGAGAAGTTGATAGATTTGTCAAAAGCCGGTGCTACAGTGTCGTTTTATGGAAATCTTCCGTTGGATATACCCGGGCTGGCACACTTAAAGCAAGATAGAAAGAAACTGGAATCTTTGAAAAAGAGATTGCATTTTACAGATGAGGGAGATATTCGTATTTGTCGATATGGTAAAGGAAAGATTATTGTTTTCAATGCTTTACCGGATTTGCTGGAACAGTCAGAAGTAAAGCCTGAAAGTTTATATAGTCAAGGGTTACAATGTATCCGTCGGTTGAAGGATGACGGCAATTTTTATTATTTTGTATTTAATCCTTCAAAAACTAAGTTTTCCGGATGGGTTAATTTGAATGCAGACTATCGTACATGTGCATTGTATAATCCTATGACGGGTAAGGATGGTTATGCCAGAACAAGAGTAAATAATGGAAAAACAGATATTTGGATGGAGTTGAACCCAAATGAGTCGATGATTGTAGAAACATTTCAGAAGACTTATTCCGGAAATTTGTATCCGTATTATAAGCCGATAGGAGAGAGTCTTGTTTTATCTGATAATTGGGATATTACTTTTGTCAAAGGAGGACCTGTTTTGCCTGAGAAGAAAACGGTTTCAGAGTTAAAGTCTTGGACTGAATATGGAGAGGACTATGCTTACTTCTCGGGTACTGCAGAATATGAAACCCGCTTGCCTCTCTTGTCTGAAAAGACGGATGCATGGAGGCTTCAGTTGGATAATGTATATGAAAGTGCTGCGGTATATATAAATGACACTTACCTGGGTACTCTTTTTGAAGCTCCCTATACAATTGATATACCGACATATTTATTAAATGGCAATGATGTATTGAAGATAAGAGTATCTAACCTGATGGCTAACCGTATAGCGTATATGGACAAAAAAGGCTTGGAATGGAAAATATTCTATAATCTAAATATCGATTCGAAAGGCCGGATGAATGTCGGTGAAGATGGAAGGTTTAGTGCTGAAAATTGGGATCCGAGACCATCTGGAATTTCAGGAAATGTGACCGTTACTCCAATGGTTTTGATAAAATAAAAAAAGAATTTTAAGATTCAAGGAGTGTGCTCATTTACAGCATATTCCTTGAATCTTAAATTATAATGTTCAATAAATGAATAGAAGTAAAAGAGATTTTGGTTTTACAAAATACCTTTTTCGGTGCTTTTTAATTTTTTAGATAACCTTAGTTCATGTTTGATAAATCTTCGGATAGACCTGTATTTGGGATGTAAAACATATTTCGGACGAATGGAGCTTTCTTTTATCATAAATAATAGTAGGCAACATAGGCTGATTAGGGAGAGCCAACCGTATAGTTCTTTTAGGGAGACCATTAAAGCTTGTTGTTGTAGTATGCCACATAATTCTGTAAATGGTATTTTATAGATAGAAGTATTTACATGGTCTAATGTCATACTGAGTAGCATTATATTTTTTTCATTGTGAAGTTTAAGAAATGGCCCAATATGGCACTTCCTAAAGCCCCTCCGAGACTTGCACTGACAAATCCTTGTATCGAAATAGCTTGAAAGAAATATTGGAAAGGGACTTTTGATAAAGACGTCAGAAAAATAATGGCTATAATGACATAAGCAAAGCTTCTTAAAAATATAGGTATTAGCAGCGTTTCTTTAGGGAGGTTGTAATCTATTGTGAAGTAAAAGTATATCAGATAACCGGTAATTGCTACAAAGGCGATTACTGACATTGTTTTATATTTCCACTTTTTACGAGCAAAAGTAAGATAACAAAAAATACTTCCAGATATGGTTCCTAATAGGACAATCCAGTTAAGAGAAATGATATTTAAGGAATCATATTTGAGGATAGAATTCATGTAGATGTGTTCCAATAAATGAGATGGGGCTAATAATATGTTAATAACAATATACAATAGGAAGGTCATATATACTATTTTGTAGCTCCATGTCTTTAGAGAGATGAACGGGTGCCGTATAAATGAAGCTCGCCAAATGTTTAATAATAAAATTATGACGCAGAAGATAGTTGCAATCCGGATTTGCCAAGATTGATACCAGTCATAATGTTCTCCATAAACGCAAATGAAAATGATACATAATAATGTCAGTCCCCACATGAGGCCTCCTAACCAGTCTATTCCGTATAAAGGGAGTTTGTGCATAGAGCGGTAATTTCTGAATAATATCATTGTTACCAGCATTGTAATGCCGAGTAATCCGATGACGAGCCAATGCATATATTCCCATTTTGCCCAGAAAGAAGTGTATACGGTTATTAATCCTGACAATTGAATACAGCATTGTACTAATAGATAAATGTAACAAAAAAATATGGAAAGGTCTCTTTGAGGTGTGAGCCATAATTGTATGGTAGAGTTGCATTCAAACGTTCCCCACATTCTGAATATTCCGGCAAAGAAACATGTTATTATAAGTAAGGGAACACTTTGAGTATATATGCATATCAGGTTACAGCAAATAATGGCTACACAACAAATTATTAAAGATGTTTTGGATGCAAATCGAAATTTAAGTCGGAACATGATGGTAAAAGTTAATGCCATTCCTACCATTGACGCGTAACCCGCCATCATAATATCTTCTTGAAGGAGAGCTAATGAACCTACCATTTCACTGACAGCAGCAAGATATATTCCTCCGGAAAATTGAAAGACAATAACAATGAGTATTATTATCCAAGGGCGTAATTTTTCCGGAACAAAATCTCTCATTGCTGGAATTGAAAAAGGTTTGTTTTCGTGCATATAATTAGTATTTTACCTCACATTCTACATTCATGCCGGCTCTTAATTTTTCCATGTCTTCCGGCTTATTACCATTGGAAAAATTTATACGTAAAGGTATTCTTTGTTCTACTTTTACAAAATTTCCGGCGGAGTTGTCTTGGGGAATGAGTGAGAAGCTTGCACCTGTGGCTCTTGATATGGATTTTACAATCCCTTTGAAAATAACGTTTGGGATGGTATCTACTTTTATATCGACCTTTTGGCCTTCATGTATATTGGCTGTTTGAGTCTCTTTGTAGTTTGCTATAATCCACTTATCATTTTTATCTACCATATCGACTAAGGTCTGTCCGGGCTGTACCAGTTGACCTTCCTGAATATCTTTGCGTCCGGTAGTGCCATCACAGGGAGCAATAATTACTGTATATGATAAATTTAGCCGGGCTATTTCCAATGCTGCTTCGGCCAACTTTATTCCGGCGTCGGTTTGGTCGAGTCGTTGGGTTTGTTCCTGTTTTACAAGAGTTGTTGTTTGTTTTTGACGTAAGAGAAGCTCATATCGTGCTTTTAGTGCGTCATAATTTGTTTTCATAGCATCATATTGTTGGCGGGTGACTGCATCCTGATTCAATAAATTTTTATATCGTATATATTCTCGTTCAGCGTTGTCCATTCTGATTTTAGCTTCTTGTATTCCAGCGTCGGAAACTGCGATATCATTTTGTGTTGTATTTATAGTTGAGGTCATTACGGTTTTTCCTGATAGGGCATTTTGATAGTCTGCTTCAGCTTGTGCGACTCTTAGTCGAAATTCGGCATCTTCAATGAGTAAAAGTGTATCGCCCTTTTTCATATCTTGATATTCTTCAAAATATACTTTTTTGATAAACCCCTGGACCCTTGAGTTTACTGGTACGATAAGTTGTTTTATTTGGGCATTATCGGTATATTCTACATTTCCGAGATGTATAAATCTTGAAAATACCCAAATTATACCTCCTATAACCAATAATAATACAGTAATATTGTAGATTAGTTTTTTAGTTTTGTGTTTCATTTTCTATTATATTAAGTTGTTTTTTTGTTATAAGTTTCCACTTACTTTTTTCAGTTTGTAATAATTGAAAAGTATATTTATACGTGCATTTGCAACTTGAAGTTCAGCGCTCAGTTTTGCATTACTGGCGTCTAACATGTCCGTTATGAGGGCTAAATCATTTAAATATCTATTATTTATCACCTCATAATTTTGTGTAGCCAGTTCGAGACTTTTTATTTGTGTATCATAAATAACGAACGATTCATTGAAGCGTACATATGCTTCTTTCACTACTGTCATTAAATTTTCCTGAAATAATAATTTATTTTCTATAGCTTTTTGGGTTGAGAATTTAGCCTGCTTTATTTTGCGTACAGTTTTGTAAGTTGAGGAAATATCGAATTTTACCCCTATTCCCACGTACCAGTAGTTTAAATTTTTGTTTATAGGAGGCACTTCTATTGTTATAGGGCCATCCAACTTATCTCCGGCCAATAATGCGATAGAAGGCAAACGTTCAGCTTTTATCAGCTTTTCATTATATTTGGATTGTTTAATGCTTAGCAAAGATTGTTGGAGTGTTGGTGACTCATTTTGTGCTGTTTCTTGCCAATGTGATTCGTTTGATAGTTGTGGCAGTTTATTCAATAGAGAAGAGTCTACATCTATTATAGTTTTTTGAGGTAGCCTTAAAACTGTTACTAATTGATTGTTCAATATGGTAATGTCATTTTGTATTTGAGTAAGAGCCAATTCAAGAGATTTGAGTTGTAATTCGTATCGGGTAATATCATTTTTTAGGGCCAATCCTTGATTTTGTTTTGCATGGATATCTGAGAGTAGTTTTCGGGTTTGTTCGATATTTTTTTGATAAACTTCGGATTGGTTTTTTAATTTATACATCTCCAGATAGTTTCCTACTAACAGGAAACGTATATCTTGTTTATTTTTCTTTATATCTAATTGGGCTAACTGTTGTTGTAATTTTGCCAATGTTATTTTATTTGATATGGCCCCTCCAGCATATATTATCTGAGATGCTTCGATAGCGAAATTGTTTCCAAAGTGAGGCATAGGAGCATTTTCTCCATTAGATAAGTTTCGATTTGACAACCATACATCGCCTAAATAACTGGCCGATAGAGTGACATCAACAGTGGGCATTCGTGCACTTTGAGCAACTCGTACAGCTTGTTCGGCTTCTTGTTCGGCTATACGGAAAGTATGAATACTACGACTGCAAGAATCAGCCAGAGCAAACATTTCTTCTATGCTGAGTTTTAATTTCGGATTGTTTTGGGCAAATGGGAAAAGAGTATTGAGTAGAAATAGAATAAGAAAAGTAGTTCTTTTAAAGTTTTTCATATATTACTTTGCATTTTTTTATATGTTATAAAACATGGACAAAGGTCGTGTTAAAAATCTTTTGCTAAAAATCTGAAAATGCATAAAATTGGTTTTATTTGAATATTTACTATAATTCTTTTATTTTTGAAAAAGGAAATGGATATATATAATGAAGAGCAAAATACAAATAAAAAATATAACGGATTTGTCTTTGAGAGAAACTGTAGAATCTGATATAAGGCAAAAAATAAATTGTATTACAGTCGATTGTAAGAGGGTGGTTTCTCAGTTCTCGTCACCTACATATCTTAATGCTCTCTCTGCAATATTGGTTTTATCAGGAAGAGGTAGTATTTGTATAAATTATAAATCTTATCAGATAAAAGAAGATATGTTATTATTATTATCGTCATCTCATTTATTTTATTTCTACGATTGTAGCGAAGATTTCAAGTGTATATGCCTTTTTGTCAGCAAAGTTTATATGGATGATATGGATACAACGGATATGATATACAAGAGGATAAGATACGGTGTGAGATTGTATAATGAGCCGGTGGTAGCATTGAGCCAGGCAAATGCTTTAGTTATATTTGATAGGATGAAAAGAGTAGATAAATCGATTAGCTATACCGAACATTACTATTATAAAGAAGTTATATTGAATAGTCTTTTTGCTTTCTATCTTGATTTAAGTGATATACTTGAACGTCAAATGACATTACCGGGAAATGATAGTATAACTCGGTACGAGAGTGTGATAAAATCATTTATAGAATTATTGGTTATACATTACAGAGAGGAGCATAAAGTGGAGTTTTATGCATCTGAATTGAATTTATCGTCGCATTATCTTACTTTGATAGTAAAACAGGTGACAGGACAGAGCGTTAGTGATTTTATCTATGAAATGTTGTATAGTGAAGCTCGTACTCTTTTATCACACTCAAAATTATCGGTACAGGAAATCGCAGCGAAATTGAATTTTTCAGACCAGTCTTCTTTTGGTAAATTTTTTAAGAGAAAGTCAGGATTGTCTCCGAAAGAATTTCGTAAAGAATGAGTAAAATTATGCGATTCAAACATTTTGGTTTTGTTTTTTTAATTTGAACGAATATGTGATATAATAAATCGAGATGAATATTGGGGGATAAATAACATAAGTTAGAATTAAAAAATTTATAAGAAAATATATTCGTAATGTTTATATGAAAAGTTGATATTGACTTTTACCAACTAATCATTTATTAACTGCTCAACATTTTAAGGCTCTAAAAGGGAAAAATCTGGATTGTCCTGCGTCGTGTCAGGACGTTTTATTCCACTTTGTTTTATCTTATGTGAAGTTATTTATCTACATAATTCTTCGGGAACTTGATACGTTTGTTGCAATTTTTTTAGTTCGGCCTTTAATTTACAGGTTATTTTTTCAGTGCCGGGTTTTCCGAATATATTATTCATTTCATGAGGGTCTGTTTTCAAATCATATAATTCCCAGTTATTGTCTTTGTAAAAATGTATTAGTTTATATCTCTTCCCTTTGATGCCATAGTGTGCCCTGACACTATGAAATCCTGGAAATTCATAATAATGGTAATATAAATATTTGCGCCAATTCTTTACTTTTTTCCCTTCTAACAGAGGTTTGAATGAGATACCTTGCATATCTGCTGGAATTTCAATGCCGCAAAGATCCAAAAATGTTGGGGCAAAATCTATGTTTTGTGTGAGCTGATTTATTTTTGTTCCGGGGCTTATGATACTCGGGCACGACATGACCATGGGCATTACCATTGACTCTTCATACATGAAACGTTTGTCGAACCAGCCGTGCTCTCCCAGATAGAACCCCTGATCCGAAGTATATACTACCAGCGTGTTCTCATCCAGTCCGTTTTCTTTCAGGTATTCGAGTATTTCACCTACACTGTCATCTACCGACTTTACTACAGCGAGATAGTCTTGTAAATAACGTTGATATTTCCATTCGGCAATTTCTTTTTCATTTTTGGGGGATGCATAAAAATCATTGTTTCGTTTGCGATATGCTTCGAAAAAACGATTTTTTTCGTCTGGTGTCATCCGGTTCATAAATGCTTGTGGCCATGGGTCATATAAAAGAGTGTCGCTGTTTGCTCCTGTTACCATTTTTAGGTCATGCCCTTCGTACATATCTCGGTATATGTTCATTTTTTGTTTCGATGCGGCAATGCGTCCAGTATAGTCATCATAATAGTTTTCTGGAAGAGGGAATTTTATATTTTCGTATAAATGATAATATTTTTCGGCAGGAACCCAGTTTCGGTGTACAGCTTTATGGTGCATCATTAGGAAAAAAGGTTTGTTTTTATCTCGGGAATCGAGCCATTTTTTTGTTATATCGGTAATGATATCGGTTACGTATCCTTTATATTGGACCGTATCTTCTTCTGTAATGAAGTCGGGATTATTGTATTCTCCCTGGTCATTTAAAACAATCCAGTAATCAAAACCGGTTGGCTTCGATACCAGATGCCATTTGCCGATTATGGCAGTTTGATAACCATTTTTCTGCAATATTTTAGGTAAAGTTTGTTGGGTATTATCGAAGCCTTTGGCCCAGTTCTTCATAAATCCGTTTTTATGGCTGTGTTTACCTGTGATAATAGCGGCGCGACTTGGGCCTGAAATAGAATTGCAACAGTAATTATTATTAAAAATAGCACCGTCATGAGCAATTTTATCGATGTTGGGAGTAGGTGCCAACTTTGATACAGGATTACCGTAAGCGCTGATTGCCTGCATGGCATGATCGTCGCTCATGATGAATATTATATTCATCGGTTTGCCCTCTTTGGAATATGCACTTTGTATTAGAAATAGAGGTAGGGAATAAATGATTTTATTTATGTTTTTCATAATTATGGCATAATTTTATAGTTATGGTATATTTTAGAAAGAAAAGGACAAAATGTCCTTCTTTAATTATGGTATGATGAATAATCAAAGAATAAAAATATGAATATCTGAGCATTGACTGGTTGTATCACATTTCCTGTTTCTGGCCGGTTCGAGGTAGAAACAGGAAATGCGAATATAGAACTATCTATTCGACTAAAGAGAATTTAAGTTCTTGGACGTTTTCCGAATCATTCCCCACAAAGACTTTATATTCTCCCGGCTCTGTTCCCCATGTATTGTTGAGGCGTAAAAAGCCCAGATCTTTTTCTCGGATAATAAAATCGGCTGTAACCGATTCTCCTTTTTTTATGTTGAGTTTTTGGAAACCTTTTAGCTCTTTTATCGGGCGGGTTACTGATGCTGCGACATCTTGAATATATAACTGTACAATTTCTTCTCCATCGTAATTTCCTGTATTGGTAATTGTTACCGAAACTTTTAATTCTCCGTTTTTAGTTAGGATTCCCGAACTTATAGATGGTTTCGAGTATTGAAATGTAGTGTAACTTAGTCCGTATCCGAATGGATATAAAGGAGAATTTTCTACATCCAGATAAGACGATCTGTAATCCATTTTAGGATTGTCTTCAGGAAGGGGGCGGCCTGTATTCTTACGGTTATAATAAATGGGTAATTGTCCGGCATTTCTGGGAAACGACATAGTAAGTTTGGCCGACGGATTATAATCTCCTACTATGACATCGGCTATTGAATGTCCGGCCATGGTTCCGAGATACCATGCTTCCATAATAGCATCTATATTTTTATCTTCCCAGGATAAATCGAGTGGACGTCCGTTCATTAATACTAAACCTATGGGTTTCCCTGTTTTTTTGAGTTCTTTTAGTAACTTTTGTTGCGATCCTGGCAATTTTATATTACTTCTCGAAGCCGCTTCGCCCGACCAATTATAATCTTCTCCCATTGCTGCTATTATTATATCGGCTTTACGGGCAATATTTATGGCTTCGGCGAATCCTTCTGTACCTGGTTCTTTCAGATCGCATCCTTCGGCATATAAAAATTTGATGTCAGTATTTTTATATTTTTCGGTAAGGCCGTCGAATAAGGATGCACTTTCATTTTTATTTCCACGTGCCGACCATTCCCCGTTCATACTTGTTCTGTTTTTCACCATTGGGCCTATCAGGGCAACTGTTAACTGGCGGTCTTTAGTGATAGGGAAAAATTGGTTATTATTTTTCAATAAAACGATCGAGCGATTTCCAATTTCCCGGGCTGCTTGTAAAAATTCGGGTTTTAGAATCGTCTCTTTTTCGCGTTTTTCGTCGAGATATCTATATGGGTCATCGAACAGCCCCAATATGAATTTCATTTCAAGTATACGTCTGACTGCATTGTCGATTGTATTTTCCGATACTTTACCTTCTTCTACTAAAGTTTTTAGATTATGTAGATATACACCTCCTGTCATATCCATATCTACACCTGCATTTACGGCCAATTCTGCCGCTTGCTTTTCGTCTTGGGCAACACCGTGGGGAACCAGTTCGTTAATGGCTGTATAATCGGTTACTACAAATCCATTAAACTGCCACTCATCCTTTAATACATCCCGAAAAAGATATTTGCTGGCAGTGCAAGGAATGCCACTTATTTCGTTGAATGCGGTCATAAATGTTGCTACACCGGCATCCTTTGCTGCTTTGAATGGAGGGAAATAAACTTCTCTCAACGTTCGGTCTGAGACATCTACTGTGTTATAATCTCTGCCCGATTCTGCCGCTCCATAGGCGCAAAAATGTTTAGCACAGGCAAGAATCGTATTTGTGTTGTATAAATCTTTCCAATGATTACCTTGAAATCCCTTCACCTTGGCTTCGGCAATAAGAGCTCCCAGATAGGTATCTTCTCCGGCCCCCTCCATCACACGTCCCCATCGAGCATCCCGTACAATGTCTATCATTGGGGCGAAAGTCCAGGCTATTCCGGCAGCTGAAGCCTCTTCGGCTGCTATGGCTGCACTTTTCTTTATCTGATACAAATCCCATGAACAAGATTCGGCCAAAGGCATCGGAAAAATAGTTTTAAAACCATGTACAACGTCATAACCGAATAATACTGGTATTTTCAGCCGTGATTCGGCTAATGCTTGTTCTTGCAATTTGCGGATGCCCTCCACCGTTACGGCATTGAATATACTTCCTATCAATCCTTTTTTTAGATAAGGTTCTATATCTTCGTTTACGATTGGGCCTGTAATATCTCCGTGGCTTGAGAATTGGGTCATTTGTCCTATTTTTTCTTCTAATGTCATAAGAGACAAAACGGAGTCGACTTTATGCTCTATCGTTTTATCCCCGCTATAACTGTGCCATTCTGATTTTGATGTAGTACATCCTGAACCTGCAATACTTAATATCAATGCACTTATTAAGATTTTTCTTTTCATAATATCTATTAATCTTTGCTGTTATTTTTTACAATACAAACATACCGTTTATATGGAGGTTCTTCAAAAAAAGGACTACGTTAATATTATCACATTTAGCGCCCTTTAGATTATAGTACTCTATTTTAGTACTACATATATTTTTATTATATTGATTATTAATGATATATAGGGTATTTGTTTTTAAAGTGTAATTGCAGATTTTAAAATAAGAATTAATATATTCTTTCAGTTTTGCCGGTAAAAAATATATTAAATATATAAGTATTGTATCGTTTTCCTTTTACATCATTTTAGTTTTCAACTTCAAAATGGCAAAAGAATTAAAAATTAATATTTACTTTGTTGTGTAAATACAATATTAGCGGGGATTAGTGTTGTCCGATATACCTGATAAAAATCTTTATTAACGTTGAATTCATCTTTTTTATTAGTAAGACTATGAGACCATATTTGCGATTCTATTTTTGTATCTTTATTTTATATATACCTGTTTTTTTGAGTGCTCAGATTAATATGCCGTTTCTGGAAAATTTTTCTCGGGATGTTTATCATGGCGGTACACAAAATTGGGCGGTAGCACAAGGTCATGACGGAATAATGTATTTTGCGAATAACGATGGTTTACTTACATTCGACGGGAAAAAATGGAAATCGTATAAATTGCCTTCCGGTATTCGTTTGCGGGCTTTATATGTTAATGATGACGGTCGCATATATTCCGGAGGTTTCGAAGAGTTTGGTTATTGGGAAAAGGATGATAGGGGTAATTTGATTTATTGTTCTTTATCGAAACAGTTTAACGATTTTGAGCTGAGAAACGATGAGGTATGGAGCATCGCTAAATTGAAGGGAACTATTTATTTTCAGACATTTTCATCTTATTTTTCTTATGATGGAAAGAATGTTAAAGGTGAGAAACTGGGGTTTACTCCTTTATCTTTTAAAGAGGCTTCGGATTGCATATATGTTAATGTGGCCAGAGAGGGATTGTATGCATTCAATGGTTCTAATTTTAAATTGATTTTGCCTGTACAACAGGTAGGTAACAGTGACATTACAGCGATACTCCCTTTGGAAAATGAAGACTTGATTTTGTGTACCGGTTCTGCAGGTATGTTTTATTATAATCATAGTACATGTATTCCTTGGGCTGCAGCTTATTCCTCGGATTTGAGCCGGGCCGTAATCAATCGTGCGACGATGACTTCCGATTCTATTTATATAATAGGAACGATTCATGATGGAGTTTATGCATTTGATAAACATCAGCAGTTAGCGTGGAAGATAGGGAAAGATCAAGGTCTTCAGAACAGTACTGTTTTAGGTTTGTGTGTCGATTCCTTTAATAATGTTTGGGTAGGGTTGGATAATGGCATTTCCCTTATTCTTCAGAGCCTACCTTTCCGTTTTTCATCTAAAAATCTCGATAAGGTAGGGTCTGTTTATTCAGTTCGTTATGTCGAACCCTACTTATATTTGGGAACCAATCAAGGTTTGTATAAATATGATCTCGGGAAAGACGATTACGCGTATTTTTTCCCCGAGATAAGCGGACAGGTTTGGGATATTGCCAATTTGGGGAATCAGTTGATTATCGGTTATAATGACGGGGCTTTTCGTATTAAAGGAAATGAAGTAACACGATTGGCAAGTATCAATGGAGGTGCTTGTGTTCGTCAGTTTCGGCATAATGGCGCTGAATATTTGATACAGGGTACATATACTCATTTAGTCGTTTATAAAAAAAATGGGGTAGGCGACTGGGAACTAGCCCATGTTATACAGGAGTTTGTTAATCCTGTGCGGCAAATGGAAATCGATCATTGTAATAATATTTGGGCCAGTCATGTAGAAAAAGGATTATTTAAAGTTAAGTTAGATAATAATTTAGAAAAAGCTCAGGAGATAAAACTATATAAGTCGTTATCCGAAGACCGGCCTCAGGAGAAAATATATGTATCGAAAATTGGTGGAAGAATTATATTCGGTAATGGGATACAATTATATACATATGACGATCTTACAGATTCTATTATATCATTCGATAAGTTGAATGAGCAATTGGGAGAATTTAAAAGTTTACATAAAATTATACCGGTAAATGATAATCGATATTGGTTGGTAAATAATAACATGTTTGCTTTGGTTACTTTTGTAGATAATAAATTGACTTTTTTGCGTAAAATACCGTTTTCTTACTTGAACAACAAATTGGTAAATGAGTTTGAGAATGTAACCGAGATAGCAAAAGATACCTATATATTCTGTTTAGAAAACTCCGTTTGTCTGTATAGATATGAACATGGAGCGGATGAGAATAGAGCGAAAGGTAAAACTTTCTTTAATTCTGTGCAGGTTTCGTCTCCGGGGAAAAATACGGTTTATCTACCTGTTAATTCTGTCAATAGAACTAAGTTGGAGTATGATAAAGACAATACATTGACATTCGATGTCGCTTTTCCGGATTATTGTCATAAAGATTATTATATTAAGTATCGGATGGATGGTCTGGGTGAAAACTGGACTAAAACCGCGAATAATTTGCCGATAAAATATTCCCGTTTACCATACGGAAAATACACCTTTGAAGCCGATATATATTCTGCCAGTGATGAATTACTTGACAAAATATCTTATCCGGTAACTATAAATCCGCCATTTTATTTGTCGTATTGGGCTTTTGCTTTTTATGTTTTACTCTTTATGGGTCTTATTATCGGGGTAAAATGGTATATAAGCCATACGATAAAACGGAATCGGCAAAAAATAGAACAGGAGCAGGAACGATTACGTAGAGAAGAACTGGAACGTCAAGAAAAAAATATTATTCAGTTGAAGAGCGAGAAATTGGAGGCTGAATTGACCCATAAAAGTAAAGAATTGGCGAGTTCTACAATGCTTATTATTAATAAGAATAAAGTGCTCCAGGTTTTGAAAGATGAGTTGACAGCCCAGAAAGAAGCATTGGGCACCCAGTATCCAAATAAATATTATAATAAATTGGTTCATATTATTGATGAAAATATAGGGTCCGATAATGATTGGGAAGTATTCCAAACTAATTTTGACCGTATTCATGAAGGTTTTTTCCGGAAATTAAAGGCTACTTATCCCGATTTGACAGCGAACGATTTAAAGCTATGTGCATTTTTGCGGCTGAATTTGTCGACAAAAGATATAGCCCATTTAATGAATATATCGGTTCGTGGAGTGGAGATGGGACGTTATAGGGTACGGAAGAAATTAAATATTTCTTCTGAAGAAAATTTGGTGGAATTTATGATAGAATTTAAATAGAAAAGATATTAAAAAAGAATTTAAATAAGAAAAAGGGCAAGTTTGTTTTATAAAATAGGTTTGTTTTCGATATATTCCTTTCGTTGGTACTCTTTGTTTTGTGGATTAGAATTTAGAAAATGTATTTTGTTATTAAATTAATTATTAGATTATTATACGTGTATTAAATAGTATTGTCGTACCAAAATGAATTCATTTTTTTTATATTTTTTCAAATGAAGTAGTATCGTTGAGTGTCAAAATTTGTGAACCCGATTTGCCCCCTATACATTTGCCTTCGTTAATCTAAATAATAACAAATTTAATATTTATGAAAAAGTTCTTTTTAGCCTTATTATGTTTATTTGTTGCCATACATTATACATATGCGCAGAATAAGATTACCGTATCGGGGAAAGTCTTTGACAAAGATTTGGGACAGGTTGTTATCGGTGCGAATATATTAGAGAAAGGAACCGATAATGGAACAGTTACGAATGTCGATGGTATGTATAGTATATCGGTATCTTCTGGAGCCACGTTAGTTTTTTCTTATGTCGGTATGCAGACTCAAGAGGTAAAAGTAAACGGACGCCAAACGATCGATGTCGTTTTAACAGCCGATGCAAAAACATTAGATGACGTGGTTGTTATCGGATATGGTACGATACGTAAACGTGACCTTACCGGTTCTATTGTGTCAGTGAAGGGGGATGAAATTAAGTCTAACCCATCTATGTCTCCTTTGTCTGCATTGCAGGGAAAAGTTCCCGGAATGGATGTAATAACTCAGGGTAATGCAGGAGCTTCTCCTAAAATCACAATTCGAGGTATTGGCTCTATGGCTAATTCTAATCCCTATTATATTGTGGATGGTATGTTTACCGACAATATCGATTTTATAAATACGAGCGATATTGCTTCAGTAGAAGTGTTGAAGGATGCTTCTTCTTTGGCAATGTTCGGAGTAAAAGGAGCAAACGGTATTATTATCATTACCACCAAACGAGGTCAGGAGGGTAAGGTAACTTTTAATGTAGATAGTTATACCGGTTTTCAGACGATTATGCCTGGAGATAAACTGAAATTGGCCGATGGAAATCAGTTTACTGAGTGGTATAGAGAGTTGTTGACAAACTCGAAGCAGGATATTCTGGATGATGATCCGGATGCTATTATTGATGCGTCTAAATACTCTTTTAATCCCCAAGTTCCCGGTGTTGGTACGAATTGGGTCGATCAGGTTACTCGTTCAGCTCTGATAACGAGTCAATCGATCAGTGCATCTACTGCAAGTGAAAAAAGCCATTCATTTTTTAGTTTAAGTTATTTTAAACAGGATGGAGTCGTAAAATATGATAATTATGAACGGTATACAGCCCGGTTCAATACCGATTATAAATTTAATAATTGGGCTAAGTTAGGAGGAAACGTTGCGTTGAGCTATTGGGGTAAAGATACCGGCCTGAAAGGATATGGAGATTTGCTGACTCAGGCAGTACATGCAATGCCTACGTATGCTCCGAAAGATAATGACGGTAATTGGATGATGCCCGATCGTGTTGTTCAGGGCCAGATTAATAATCCGGTGGCTACGATGGAGATAGGCAGTCATAATAATAAATCTTGGGGATATAGAATTTTAGGTAATGCGTTTTTAGACATAATTCTTTTCAAAAAGTTGACATATCATGGAAGTGCCTATGTCGATTTAGGGATGAATCAGAATAAAGTATTCAAAGAGAAATTTTTCCTTGACTCGATGCATAAACAAGAAGCAACGGCAATGAACCGGGACCAGACGGAGTACCGTACTTTCCAACAGGAACATACTTTAACTTGGAACGATGTGATAGGGGACCACCGCTTTAATGTTATGTTGGGTTTCACTTCTAATTATGCTGCTTCTGAAGGTTTTTCTGCTGGTCGCGATTCTATAAATGTCGCTGGTAATATGGATTATGTACCTGAAGAATTACAGATGCTGGGTATGGGCATAAAGTCGACGGCGACGAACGGTGATTCGTTCTCGGAAGAATCGCAGTTATCTTATTTCGGGCGTGTCAATTATTCATATAAAGACCGATATATCATTGCTGCTACGTTAAGACGAGATGGTTCTTCCAAGTTTCTGAAAAAAAATCGTTGGGGTACATTTCCTTCAGTTGGTTTAGGATGGGTAATCAGTGAAGAAGATTTCATACGGGATAATACGAGTAAAATCGATTTCTTGAAATTGAAAGGTAGCTGGGGGCGTTTAGGAAATGACCGGGCCAGCGGGAGATATGATTATTATCGGTTTGTCGACCCCAATGGATCATATGCCGTATTTGGAAATTCGATTATAACCATACCGACGCTAACTTCTATGGCTGACTTAAATTTGACATGGGAGAAGATGGAAGGTACTGAAGTGGGATTGGAAGGTAGTTTCTTAAATCAACGGTTGTCAGGAGAGTTTACGTTTTTTAATCGTAAAACACGCGATTTTTTAACGCAAGTGCCGGTCCCCGCATCGATTGGTTCAGGTTATATGATTACAAATGCAGGAAGTATGCGTAACAGAGGTATCGAACTTTCGTTGAATTATTCCGATGTAGCTGGTAATTTGAGATATACTATCGGTGGTAATTTTACATACACACAAAATAAAGTATTGTCGTTAGGAAGTGGAGGCTCCGATAAATTCAGTGGTCCATGTATAACCCGTGTGGGTGAGACAATCGCTTCGTTTTATGGCTATAAGACGGATGGAATTTTCCAGAATCAGGCTGAAATAGATAACTATGTAAATGATAAAGGAGTAAAATATCAGCCGGATGCTAAGCCGGGTGATTTTAAATGGAAAGATGTAGATGGAAACGGAGTCATTGATGATAATGACCGTACTATATTAGGATCTTATTTTGCCCCCTTTTCGTTTGGTGTAAATGTTAAGCTTGAATATAAAGGTTTTGATTTAGGGGTCGATATAACAGGGGTTGCAGGAAATGAAATTTATAACTCCAAGAAAGCACCTTATGACTATAACCAGTTCAATTTTATGGAATGTTGGGAAAATCGTTGGCATGGAGAAGGTACATCGAATAAATATCCGATTCTTTCGAATATGCGTCCCGATAATATGAGAGCTTCTGATTTCTTCGTCGAAAATGGGTCGTACGTCAGATTGAGGAATGTGCAGTTGGGCTATACGTTTCCGAAGGCATGGATGCACAAAATATATTTGAATAGTCTCAGAATATATGCAAGTGCTCAGAATTTACTGACATTGACGGCATTTGACGGATGGACTCCCGAGATAGGTGGGTCACCTTTGGAATCAGGTGTAGACAGTGGTTCTCTGTATCCGCTGCCGGCAACAATAACTTTTGGCTTAAATCTTACTTTCTAATCGAAACTTAAATCGTAAAAACAATGAAACTAAATAGAATAATTGCAATTTCCTCTTTAGCTCTCGTAATGACGGGGACATCTTGTTCAGATGATTTTCTGGATAGAAAGCCTTATGGAAAAGTAACATCAGAGGATCTTGGGTTCGGTGAAGATATACTTTATTCGGCCAATGTTTTTAAAGCGTATGGGCACATGCGAGAGTATAGTGTCGCTGCCATGCCGTTTGTCGCTATTACAAGTATCGCTTCTGATGATGCTGATAAAGGGAGTACGCCAACTGATGGTCCTGATCAGGCTCAGATTGACAATTTTCGATTTAATGCTGATAATGGAATTATAAGTAGTTGGTATAAGGGAAATTACGAGGGCATAACAGCTTGTAATCTGGCGCTAAATACGTTGGACAGTATACAAGGTAGTGATGAATCGGTCGAATTATTGAAAGCAGAAGCCCGTTTTCTGAGAGGGGTTTATTACTTTAATCTGGCTCGTTCTTTCGGTGGATTGTCCATTGTCGATCGTCAGTTGGAGCAGACAGAGCAAACTCCTCCACGTAGCGATATAGATGCGACTTATGCCTTTATACAAAAAGATTTTGAATATGCGATGGGCATTTTGCCTCCCAAGTCGGCACAGCCTGTATCTTCAATGGGGAGAGCTACTCGGGATGCTGCTAAGGCTTTTTTGGCTAAAACATATCTTTATCAAAAGAATTGGCAACAGGCGTATAATTTGACGAAAGAAATTATAGAGTCGGGTGAATATAATCTGGAAACACCTTATGATAAAATATTCACAGAAGATGGCGAAAACAGTAGTGAATCGGTTTTTGAAGTACAATGTGAACATAATATCTATTATGGTCGTGAAATCGGCTCTCAATATGCTCAGGTTCAGGGAATCAGAGGTCCGCTTGATTATGGCTGGGGATTTAATACTCCATCCAAAGCGTTGTATGACGCGTATGAAGCTGGAGATCCTCGGAAAGCAGCGACGATTATGGAACGGGGTGCAACATTAGAAGATGGGGTAAAAATCCCTTCCGGAGCACCGAATGCTTATTATAATAAAAAAGTTTATCCTTGGTTAGTCGAACAGACTAAGCCCAATCGTAATTTTAATTCATATTGGTATTTTGGTGCCTGGATTAATATTCGGTTGATGCGTTATGCCGATGTAGTACTTATGAATGCCGAAGCTGCAAATGAGATTGGTGGTGAAGAGATGATAGATGAGGCTTTGGAAAAATTAGAAATGGTGAGGAAGCGGGCACGTGGAGGAAATCCTGGTATTTTACCAAAGGTTACAACTCGGAATCAGGAGGAACTTCGTGATAAAATCAGATTTGAACGTCGTATTGAGTTGGCGATGGAACACGAGCGCTATTTCGATATCGTGCGTTGGGGGATTGCCGGAGATGTGTTAGGTGCGAAATGGATACCGGGGAAACATGAGTTGTTCCCTATTCCTCAGGAACAAATAGATTTGTCAAATCATATATTGACGCAAAATCCCGGATATTGATAGCCGTTTGGAAAAATGTTGAATAAGGAAAGACAATTAGTAATTTATTACATAAATATGAAGAGATACTTTAAATTGTTAGTATTGGGAATAGGATTGATGGGAATGTTTTCCTGTGGAGGAGAAGATGGACCGATTGTCGACTCTGGGAATAATCCGGATGGAAATCCGGTAGAGCCACCGGGCGGTTTTACTCCGGATCAAGCATATGAGGAAGACCGTAAACTCTTAAATTTAGTCCAAAAAGAAAGTTTCTTATATATGTGGGATTATGGGCATCCTGTATCTGGGCTGGCATATGAACGTTATCCGGGAGAAGGTGTGGTGACCATTGGAGGAAGCGGCTTCGGCATCGCATCTATTGTCGTTGCGTGCGAAAGGGGATGGATTACCCGCCAGGAAGCTGTAGCTCGGATGTTGAAAATAACGGACTTTTTAAAAAATAAATCGGAGAGAACGAAGTTGCATGGAGCATTTCCTCATTGGATGAATGGCGAAACGGGAAAAACTGTACAATTTAGCGAAGGTGATGATGGTGCTGATATTGTAGAAACCGCTTTTCTGTTCGAAGGCTTGTTAATTGCGCGACAGTATTTTGCCGGTACCGGAGATGAGGAAATTATTCGGAATAATATAACCACGATGTGGGAAGAGATGGAGTGGGACTGGTTTACTCAAGGGCAGAATGTCTTGTATTGGCATTGGAGTCCGAATACCGGATTCAACAAAAATATGCAGATTACAGGTTTTAATGAGTGTATGATGACCTATATCCTTGCCGTGTCGTCCCCGACTCATCCCGTTTCTCGTGCAGTATACGATGCTTGGACATCGACCAGTGGATATATGCAAAGAGTGCATAATGGTTATACGATCGAAGCTGCTGTCGATTATTGCGGACCTTTATTTTTCACTCATTATTCATTTATAGGATTAGATCCCCGAAAAATCGCTGATGAATTTGTAACGAAAGGATATTTTATTCGTAATACGACGCATACGCTTATAAACCGAGCGTATTGTCTTGAAACAGCTCCCAAAACGAATAAATATTCTGAGAAAAGCTGGGGACTTACTGCCTCGTATGCAACAGATGGTTATACAGCCAGTTCACCCAAAAACGATGTGGGAACGATTGCGCCTACTGCAGCATTATCTTCAATGCCTTATACTCCGCACTATTCTATGCAGGTACTGTGGAATTTGTATTCGAACAAAGACAAATATTGGGGGAAGTACGGGCCGTTCGATGCATATTGCGATAGCCGTAACTGGGTGTCTACTGATAAGTATCTGGCGATCGATCAGTTACCGATTGTATGTATGATTGAGAATTATCGGTCGGGTTTACTTTGGAATCTTTTTATGAAAGATGCTGATTTAAAGAACGGTTTGTCGGTAGCCGGCTTGCATTATCCTGAATATAAGACAGGATTCCCGTTAATGATGACGACAAAAGAATATGTAGACGGAACCTATAAAGCCATAGCTCATGATTTACGCCGTCATCCGGATACTGGATTATATACCGTTCCGTTTTATTGCCAAAGTGCTGGAGAAGTAACATTTAAGGTGACCGACTCAGGAAATCGGTTGATAAAAGAAATTCAGGTATCTGCTGCCCAAGGAGAAAATACATTGTCTTTTGAGCAATTTGTAAATACTACGGAAGAAGTGTATACTTTGACGATGGTTTATTCTGGAGGAGAAGCCAAGTTGAAGATTCGGATGAACTAAAATGTGAAATTTTTAATTCAGTAACAGGGGAAATTTTCAGTTAACATAATGACTATGATGAGAAAACCATTAATGATAATTATATATGGTTTAGCCACCTTTATACCCTTATGTGGACAAACTTTGATTTCTGATTTTGAAAAGAACAGTTCATCTTTCGATGTCGGAAAGATGATTCCGATAGGAGATATGGAGATGAAAATTGTAGATAATCCATCGCGTACCGGTATTAATACCAGTAAGAAAGTATTGAGAATGGTTCGGCGTACGGAAGGGAAGGAACAGTGGGCTGGTTTTTCTATTCCGGTTCATCCTGAATGGAAAGATGCGACTGAACCTGAAAAGTATAGATATGTACATATTAAATATTTTAGGACAGATGCTCGGTCTGAAATGAGATTTAAGCTTTTTAGGCAGACATTTGATGAGAATACAATCGAAAAATCGAGTGAAAATAAACCCGAAAAAGTAGGTGTATGGGAAGATATGGTGTTCGATCTGAAAACGGGGAAAGGAAATTATGAAAACCTGTCCGTTATGCCCGATTTTTGCGGAGCTCGTCCAGCGGGTATAACGGTATATATCGATGATATTGTATTTAGTAATGAGCCGGAACCGGAAATGATTTTTTCTGAAAGAAAACCGACGGTAAAAATGAGTACAGTATATTCTTCGGCAGTATGTCTCAATGTACAGAAATTTCCTGATGTGAAATATTATGAAGTGTATGCCGATGGAAAAAGGTGGTTACGTTCTGATTCTTCTGAAATATTGGTCGAAAAATTAAAGCCACTTACTGATTATCGTTTTCGTATAAGAGCTGTGGACCATCGAGGCCAGAAGTCTGAGTTTAGTGACGAATGCCTGGTAAAAACATTAAATATCGGAAGTTTGGCAATACCGGCGGATTATAGTTATAAAAATGTGACCAGACATGGGGTAACTTTATGTTGGTCTCCGGTGTATAAAGCTCAGGCATATGAAATTTATGAGAACGGGGTTTATTATGCCTCGACAAATCTCTCGGAATTCGAAATAAAAGGTTTGAATCCATATTCTTATTATACATATCAGATAAAAGCCATTAATGAAAAAGAATCATCGGGATTGTCTTCACCTCTTCATATCGTGACAAATGAGACGGAAGAACAGAGAAATGAGAGAATGAAGTGGTGGCGGGAAGCTCGTTTTGGAATGTTTATTCACTGGGGAGTATATGCCGCTTTAGAGGGGAAAGGTCGCAATCATAAAAAAATAGGAGCTCCTATCGAATGGCAGCCTTGCAGCCGTAATCATTCGGATAATATGTATGGAGAATGGATTATGGAAAAATACGATATACCATTAAAGGAATATCAGGAGAATGCAAAGAAATTGACATTACCGGTTTTTGACCCCGATGAATGGATTGGACTGGCTCAGGCTGCAGGTATGAAATATGTGATTTTGGGAGCAAAACATCATGATGGTTTTTGTCTCTGGAATACCCGCACAACAGACTGGAATATTGTGAAATCGACCCCATACGGAAAAGATATGGTCGCTCAGCTTAGCTGTTCGGCGAAGAAGCAGAATATGAAATTTGGACTGTATTTTTCACAGGCACTTGATTGGGCGAATGGTGGCTCCGGTCGTCGTTGGGATCCTGATATGAATGTCCGTACATTTGATGAGTATATAGATGAAGTTGGAATTCCGCAGATACACGAGTTACTGTCCGATTTTGGTAAACTGGATATATTGTGGTGGGATATGCCTATTGAAATGACACCTGAGCGTGCAGCTAAATACTATAGTGCAGTTAGTCAACATTATAATATTCAGAAAGGCTTGATTCAGAACGACCGTTTGGTAAATAATATTTATTGTGATAATCGTATTAAACCTGCAGAACAAAGGGGCGATCATAATACGCCCGAACAGAATATTCCCGATGTACCACCGACAGGTTATGTTGACGGGAGAGATTGGGAAACTTGTATGACGTTAAACGAAACTTGGGGGTACAAAGCCAATGATACTTTGTGGAAATCTCCCACGGAAATAATTAGGAAATTGGCAGATATTGTAAGTAAAGGAGGTAACTTTCTGATAAATATCGGGCCTGCACCAGATGGAAGTTTCCCGGAAGAAAGTACACAAATATTGAAAACGGTCGGAAAATGGATGGAAATAAACGGTGAATCTATTTATGGGACGATAAGTAATCCTTTTCAAAAGGGACTTCCTTATGGTCGATGTACACGTAAAGTAACCTCGAATAATAAAACAACTCTTTATCTACATGTATTCGACTGGCCTTCGGACGGAATATTGCTATTGCCTACCCATAAAGAAATAAGGAAAGCATATTTATTGGCCGATGCGAATCGGGAGGAGCTGTTATATACATCTTGTGATGCAGGGCAGCGATTACAGGTTCCATTGTCTGCTCCGGATAAAATAAACTCAGTAATAGTAGTAGAATTAAAATGAATTATTAATCGTTAATCTTATAATATAATGAAAATCAAGAATCTCTTATTTAGTATGGCTCTGATTTGCAGTTTGCCGATACAGGCACAAGATCAGCTAATCGATGATTTTGAGAATGGAAAATTGAATTTTTCTTCTAATGGAGGAGAAATGGGAAATTTTCAGTATGAAGTGGTTACTAATCCTTCTAAATCGGGGATTAATACCAGTGAATACGTGTTGAAGTTTAAGCGGACAGTCGCTAATACACCGAACTGGGGTGGTTATTGGTTTGATCTGAAAGAAGAAATTCAGTCCTTAGTAAAACCTCAGGAATATCGTTATGCCCATGTGAAATATTACCGTATTGATGAACAATCGTATATGAAGGTGAAAATAGAGCAATCTACTGCCGGAGGTGCTGCTAAAGAAATGGCAAGTATAAATGCTCCTCAGAAACTAAATAAATGGGAAGATCTTGTTTTTGATTTTGAAGGAGCGGTAGGACCTTATTCACGTATGACGTTAATGCCCGATTTCGTGTCCGACCGTCCGGCTGGAATTGAAGTATATATCGACGATATTCGGTTCAATAATGACCCCAATCCTCTATCCATTTTTACCGAAATGATACCACAGGATGTTACGTTTTCAGAACTTACCGCAATTTCTGTAAAGTTGGAATGGGTGAATATCGGGGAGGCAGTGTCTTATACCGTCTATAATAATGGAGTCGAAATGAAAACGGTGACAACACCATTTGTGACATTGACCGAATTAACACCTGCAACGGAATATAAGATTACGATAAAAGCGAATAATGCCGATTGTGAACAGACTGATGCCAGTGCGGAGGTTATATTTACAACGTTGAAAGCCGGAGAGCTGGCGATGGTTACAGGTTTGGTCAATATGGATAAGATAAAAGAACCCACGACCGATTCAAGTCATCCACAAGGATGGATTTATAGGGAGAATAAATATGAAGATAAAATTAATCTGGAATGGAATGCGGTATATAACGCGACTCGATATGAAATATATAAAGATGGTGCGAAAGTAGATGAAACCACTGATACTAAATATACAGTAACCGGTTTACAGCCGCATACTATTTATTATTTCCAAGTAAAAGCGGTTAACGAAGAGGGTGACTCCTCCGAATTAATGCCGAAATTATATGCTCAGACAAAAGAAACGGACGAACAGCGAAACGAACGTATGGCTTGGTGGCGTGATGCCCGTTTTGGAATGATGATAACTTGGGGAGTACATTCTGCTTATGCTGGTGAATACAATGGTAAAAGAGCCGATAAACATAATGGAGAAGGAAATTATTCTGAATGGATTATGTTTGGGCAGAATATACCTGTAGAAGAATACAAGCTGAAAGCTGCCGATTTTACTTGTGAGAATTATGATCCGGAGGCATGGATGCAGGCTGCTGCAGATGCCGGAATGAAATATCTGGTATTTATTTCGAAACATCATGACGGCTTTGCCTTATGGGATTCTAAAGCATCAGACTGGAACGCTCTGAAGTCTTCAGGAGCACAGCGTGATGTTATGAGACCGCTGATTGAAGCGGCACGTAAGCGTGGAATAAAAGTAGGGATTTATTATTCTCATTCTTTAGATTGGGGGAATAAAGGTGGCTTAGGTTGGATGCCACAGATAAATAAGGCTCCTTATTTTGGCAAATGGGATGCCGAATCGCAAGAAAAGTATGTGAATGAAGTATGTATACCTCAAATAAAAGAATTGCTGACAGAATACGGACAGGTGGATGTTTTCTGGTGGGATATGGGAGTTTCTGATCTTAGTCTGGAGTATGAGCAGAAAATGTTAGGTGCCATATATGAAAGCGGACAGGGAGACCACATTATTTTGAATAACCGTCTTCGTTTCGATGGTTCTACACCGGGAGACCATGAAACACCGGAACAGAGTATTCCTGGGGTACCGGCTACTGGTTATGCCGATGGTCATGATTGGGAAACCTGTATGACGATGAATGATAACTGGGGGTACAGTAAGCACGATACCGAATGGAAAACTCCGACGGATGTTATTCGAAAGTTAATCGACATCGTTAGTAAAGGAGGTAATTTCTTGCTGAATGTAGGGCCAAAAGCGGATGGTACGTTTCCTGAGCAATCTTCTTATATTTTGAGTGAGTTACATAATTATATGCAAGTTAATGCAGAGGCGATACATGGTACACGTGCTTGCCCGTTAGAAAATGGAGTCCCTTTCGGGAGAGTTACCTCTAAAGTAGAAGGAGACCGGACAACATTGTATTTACACGTGTTTGACTGGCCTACCGACGGTAAATTGCTTGTCCCTGGATTATATAATGCTAATGCTGAAATATCGTTGTTAAAAGACGGTTCATCATTACATTATACGGTAGAAGAACAGGGGTTAACGATTCAGGTTCCCACTGAAGCTCCTACAACTTATAGTTCGACCATCAAGGTTGTTGTAAATGAACCGTTGGACATGCATGTTGCTCCGGTAATACAAGATGAAGACGGTACATTGACATTGACTGCCGAGACAGCGATTTTACAAGATGAAACCGGAATTTGCCGGAAAACTTTAAGTGATGGAAAAGTGAGCCTGGGTTGTTGGAAAGGAGTACCTTCTACACAGGAGTTGGTACAGTGGTATACTAAAATAACCAAAACCGGAAGCTTTAAGGTGAAAGGAGAGATTGCTGCATTCGATTCCGGTAATTTTATGCTAAGTAATGATAATAATCAATCCCGGATTTCTTTTGTGGGTACCGGAGGATGGAACCCTGAAAATTTTAAGCTGATAGAAATGGGTACGTTCGATATTTCTCAGACCGGATTACAAAATATAAATCTGACTACGGTTGCTGATGGATGGCATCCTCTTGGATTACGCAAATTGGTACTAGAACCGGCTACTATGACGAAGTTAGATGAAAATCAGGATATTCCGATACGGATTTTTGTAAAAGATAACAAAATATATTGTGAATTACAAGTAAAACAGGACTGTAATGCAAATTTCTTTCTTTACAACATGCAAGGTGAACTGTTATATCAAGATAGAAATAATTATCTGAACGCTGGCTTTCATACTTTGTCGTTCGTCCCGGGACATAGTGGTTTATTATTGGGTAAGGTGATTGTAGGAAATAAAGTTGTTACTCAGAAAGTAAGTATTAGGTAGGTTTTAGCTTTTAAAAGGATAGGTAAACCTGTTAGTAAATGAGATTGTATGAGTAAAATTTTTATAGTGATAATTCTAAGCTTAAGCATTATTATCCAGGGCTTTGGAAGATGTGTGCTCACAGATGAGGAATTGTTGAACTTGACACAAAAACAAACTTTCCGTTATTTTTGGGACTATGCTCATCCGGTTAGCGGTTTGGCAAGGGAACGCTCCAACCGTACTCCCGAAACGGTAACTGTCGGAGGTTCGGGCTTTGGAGTAATGGCCCTGATTGTAGGTATAGAACGATGTTTTATTACTCGTGAGCAGGGAGCTGAAAGGTTGTTGACGATGGTAGATTTTCTTCAGAATAAAGCAACACGTTATCATGGTATGTGGGCTCATTGGATAAACGGGACGACCGGTGAAACTATACCTTTCAGCCCGAAAGATAATGGAGCTGATATTGTGGAGAGTTCGTTCATGTTTGAGGGGCTTTTGACGGCACGACAATATTTTAACCGGAATAATGATGTTGAAATCCGGATTAGGGCTATTATTGATACTCTTTGGAATGAAGCAGAGTGGACTTGGTTTACACAGGGAAGGAATGTCTTGTACTGGCATTGGTCTCCGAATTATGGTTTTGAAATGAACCATGAGATACGCGGTTATAATGAGTGCCTGATTACTTATATACTGGCAGCGGCTGCACCGAAATATTCGAT
This sequence comes from Coprobacter secundus, assembly GCA_000803105.1. Taxonomy (GTDB): domain Bacteria; phylum Bacteroidota; class Bacteroidia; order Bacteroidales; family Coprobacteraceae; genus Coprobacter; species Coprobacter secundus. The sequence continues at coordinate 58,582 of JTDA01000001.1, read as the reverse complement.
AAATGCGGATGTTTATCATCAGGGATGGGCTCGTTCAGGAGATATGGTCAATGGGAAAAGCTATTATGGAATAGAACTTCCTTTAGGCGGTGAGTATGGGGGACCGTTGTTTTTTTCCCATTATTCATATTTAGGTCTCGACCCGAGAGGTCTGAAAGATAAGTATGCCGATTATGAGAATCAAGTAAGAGCACATACATTGATTAACCGGCAATATTGTATTGAAAATCCGAAGGGATATTCCGGATATGGCAGCCAGTGTTGGGGGCTTACGGCAAGCGATGGGAATAATAGTTATTCTGCACATGCTCCGACGAATGATAGAGGTGTGATAACTCCGACTGCAGCATTGTCCTCGGTCCCATATACCCCGGAGTATTCCATTGATGCTTTACGGTATTTTTATGAGATTCAGGGGAATAATCTATGGGGAGAATATGGTTTTAAAGACGCATTTAATCCCGGAGAAAACTGGTATGCCGATTCATATCTGGCGATCGACCAGGGGCCTATTATCGTCATGATTGAGAATTATAGAAGCCGGTTATTGTGGAATTTATTTATGTCTCATCCTGATGTGTTGGCCGGATTAAAGAAATTAGGTTTTGTTTCACCTTATTTTAAATAATGTAGGTGTCTGATTTTAAAATTAGAATCTTCTTATTTTATTGATTACTAGTCTTTTGAAGAAGAAAAGAAAGAATGTAGTACTAAAATAGAGTTGTCTTAAAATTGTTTTTTTCGATGAAGTATTGGTAATGTAGTCAGATATTTTAAAGATAGAAAAATGCAATATAATTTTAATTCCATAAAATATAAAAACACGATAGCATGAAAAATTTATTACTAACAGTGGCACTATTGGCCGGAACATGGGGACTTTACGCTCAGACAAGTTTTGATTATGAACAGGCGACTGAGAAAATTTATGGTTTTGGTGACGATATCGATCCGATAACAGTCAAAATAATAGATAATCCGGTAGCTGGGGGTATCAATACCAGCCGGAAAGTGGTTTCATATCATACGACGGATGGACGCTGGTGTGGCTTGAAGCAGCGTATCGATGCGATGGATGTAATTCAGACAAAGAAAAAGTATCAGTATTTTTCAATAAAATTTTATCAGCCTGTCGCTACTACGGCAGAAGTACAGAAAATTCGCCTCAAATTGTTAGGCTCATGGATGGATCTCTCGGAGAGTGCGATTAAAACCGGTATTGAAAATGGTATATTCAGTGAGGGAGCTTCTATGGATGATGAAACTTTATGGACTTTATTAACGGGTGAACAGGGGCAAGAATTTGCCTTTGAAGGTTCTGAGACGGATGGTACGAGCCCGGTTAATAAAATTGCTGGCGAATGGATCGAATTGAAATATGACATTTCATTATTAAATGAGAGTATGTTTCCTGATGGAAAAATTTATGGTTTTGCCATAGAGCCGACCAATGGAGCAGGAAAAGTTGGAGATTATACCTGCTATGTTGATGATGTTAAGTTTATAGAGGATCCTAATCCTGATGTAGAGGTTCCGGCAGATAGTTATACCTATTATACTCTGGATGATTTTGAAGGTGAGGCCAAAGCATGGGTAGGTATGGAAAATGCTTCATGGGAAATTGTCGATAATCCTTTGTCTGGAGATTTAATCAATAATAGTGCTAAAGTTGCTAAGGTTACGCGGACAGCTGGGTCGAATAACTGGGCTGGAATTATCCTTGACGGATTAACATTGAATATGGGTACAAAAGCTGTAGATACATATCGTTATGCTCATGTAAAGGTTTATAAAACGACTGCTGGTGAAATGAACTTTAAGGTAGAAGGTGGCCCTGCCGGAGCCAGTCTTGAATCTCCGGGTGTGCCTTATACTCCTGACGGAAAATGGCAGAATATTGTTTTTGATTTAACTGGAGCAAAAGCCGGAGAGTATTCCAAGGCTTTTATTATGGTAGACAGAACGGACAATATTCCGGAAGACTATATTGTATATATAGATGATATTAAGTTGAGTAATACGGATGTTATCGAAGGCTCTACCAGCAATATAGAGAATGTGAAAATGGGAGATGTATATATAGCCGGAAATTCATTATATATAAATTTGGATGCTGCAGCTAATGTATCTGTAAAGATTTATGCACCGACAGGCCAGATGTTATCAGATGTTTTCGAAGGGAAAGTTCAGTCGGGAATGAAAAGTCTATCATTAGACGTGGCAAAAGGTCTGTATATTGTTTTGGTAAAGATAAACGGTCAGGCAAAAACGTTTAAAGTGATAAGATGAGGTTATAATAATCGTGAGTATTGGTTGTAGAACGGGAAAAGGTCGAGAAAAATAAAAATCTCGACCTTTTTAGTCCTATATAGGTTGTCTGTGTTTATTTTAATCGGGGGGCAGGTTGTGGTGTAGTCGTTGGTCCGTGGACAATTAATTTGCCATCAGATGTGATTTCCATTGGATCGATAAATACAACACGAGCATCACCGGAATCTTTGGTTCGTCCATGATAAACGCAATACATTTGTCCGTTGGGTAAAGATAATACCATATTATGCCCTGTACCTGTAACAATACCTCCTTTGAGGGTATTTTTTTCTAAAACAGGATTATTATCAGCCTTAACAAACGGTCCTAAAGGACTTTTAGAAGTTGCGTATCCTACAGCATAATGTTCTCCCTTATAATAGTTACCGGAATACATCATATAGTATGTACCGTCATGCTCAAAGATAAAAGAGCCTTCGGTCCATCTCCGGTTGATTTCGCCAGAGAGTACAGACCGACTTTCCCATTCGGCTTGAGGGTCATCTATTTTATAGGGTGGTTGTAATAGACATACTGGTTCCCCTATAATACCGCTAAAATCAGGTTTCATTTCCACGCCATATACCCAGCTTTCTTCTATTTCTTGAAATTTTCCTTCATCCTTCATTTTTTTTGAAATCTCACTTTCTACCGGATGTTTATAGCAGCACCGGGAATAATAAAGGTATGTTTTCCCATTTTTATCAAAAAGTAGATTGGCGTCGATAATTGGATAACCCGGGTCAAAAATAGGATGGTCATACATTTCTGTAAAAGGCCCGGTGGGTTTGTCAGAAACAGCCACGCCTATTCGAAAGATTTCTTCTTCATTATTGGGATTTTCTTTCCAGTTTGAGCTATAAAACATATAATATTTCCCATTTTTTTCGTATACCTCAGGAGCCCAAAACATATCGGTGCCCCAAGAAGAGGTGTCAGCTTTATATGCTACACCTTCATCTGTCCAGTGTGTTAAATCTGTCGAGGAATGACATTTAAATCCTGCAAGTCCAGATTCGTCGGTACCATACATGTAAAATTTTCCGTCAGAAGCATATAGGATAAAGGGGTCTCCAAATTTTACAGGAATGGGATTTGCAAAAGTTTTTGCCGCCTTGTTGTTGCATGACATAAAAAGAAAGGCCGAAAACAATGCGGTCAGAAAAAGGATTTTTTTCATAATTTCTATTTTTATATTTTTTGTTAGACAGACTTTTTGCAAAGATAAAAATATTCATAAAAACAAGGTTTTAGATAGAGTTCCATTTAATGTCGTTATTTAAGAAATTTAAAATACTAAAATATGTGAGTAGTATTCTTTTGGTTTAGAGTAATGCATTTCAGGCTTATTGTACCCCGTAATTAGGAATTTTATTCAGGAAATATTATAATAACCTTGTGTGATAATATTACAATTTTACCTTAATGTTTTTTTGGGGGGTTATTATGTCATAGTACTTGCAAATGTATCTATAGATTATGTTTTTGGATGCAGAGAATTATTCATTGTAAGTATTTTTTGTTTACAAAAAAGTTTGTTTTCAGTTGAGATAAACGATTGGAATTTGGGGGGGAGTTTAATGTATAGATAAAAGGAAAGAAAATATAAAAGACACGGAGTAAGAAAAAATGAAATTCTGACAATTACCAAGTCAGAATTTCATTTCCTGTTTCTGTTATAAGTATGGTGTGTTCCCATTGAGCAGACGGTAGTCCATCTTCAGTAAGAACTGTCCAACCGTTTTTTTCGTCTACATATACTTGATATTTACCCATATTTATCATTGGTTCTATGGTAAATGTCATGCCCGGAACGATGAGCATGCCTGTTCCTTTTTTGCCAAAATGCTCAACATTTGGAACTTCATGAAACTTGAGGCCGACACCGTGCCCGCAAAGATCTCTTACAACGGAATATCCATTCTTTTCGGCATGTTCTTGGATTGCTGCTCCGACGTCTCCTAATCGGGCCCAAGGTTGCGCTGTGGCTATTCCTATTTCAAGGCATTCTTTAGTTACTTCGACAAGTCTTTTCCATTCTTCTTTTACATCTCCTATCATAAACATACGTGAAGCATCGGAGAAGTATCCTTCATATATAGTAGATACATCTACATTTATAATATCTCCGTTTTTTAAAATTTCATTTTCATCAGGAATCCCATGGCAGACTACTTGATTAATAGAGGTACATACACTTTTGGGAAATCCTTCATAATTGAGAGGAGCAGGAATGGCATTATGGCTGGTTGTATAATCATATACCAATTTATCAATTTCAGCAGTAGACATTCCTTCTTTGATGTTTGCTGCTACACAGTCAAGAACACCTGTATTAATGCGTGCACTGGCCTTTATACCCTCTATTTGCTCAGGGGTACGAATAATACGAAAAGGAGGAACTTTATACCCGAAATGTTTATAAGTTAATATTTTTTTTCTATTTCAGGGAGAATGTGTGATGCTTTTTTATTATTATGGTGATTCTTTTTCATTACTTCAAATCTTGATAATATATAAAAACAAAAGAGATTGCCCAAATATTACCGGACAATCTCTTGTATGTAGTATAAATAATTTCTTGAAATTATTTGGCGGGAGTTGCCGGAGTTTCCGGTGCTGGTGCTGCAGCTGGAGCTTGAGTTTGCTCGGGAGCACCTTGGTTTTCAAACCCGGGTTTAGTATTTACCGGAAGACTTTGCTGAACTTTATCTTTGATTTCAGAACCACTTGCAGCGTTCTGGGATGGTAAAAATGCAGCAGCGACAATACTCAATATAACTACGGTACCCGCCAGAGACCATGTCGCTTTTTCAAGGAAATCGGTAGTTTTCCTTACTCCCATAATTTGGTTGGTCGATGAGAATCCTGAAGATAATCCCCCTCCTTTAGAATTTTGTACCAATACGATAAGAATCAAAAATATCGATGCAATGAGAATTAAAATGGTGATGAACAAATACATTTTGTTATTCAGTTTTTATGTTAATAATCAATTTTTCTAAAAATCTAATCTGGTCTGCAAAGTAAATATTTTTTTCCGGATATTTCAAACTTAATTTTTTAATTATTTCCAAAGCTTTGGAATATCTTTTCTGTTTGATATAAATTTTAGCTAAACTTTCGGTCAGAAAAGCTTCATCTCCGGATTTTGTCAGTGTATCGTCTTCTGTGATTATGGGTGTGACTGTTGAGTTAGATTCGTCTTTCTCTATATTGATAACTTCTGGAATATTATTTTGAACTTTTTCGATAAAGGAGTCGATTAAGTCCATTTGGTCTTGGTTGTTGGATGTAATTTTTTCACTGCTGGTAAATGTAGAGAAATAATCTGTAGAAGCGACTGCTGGATTGAATATTGTTTTTTCCAATATTTTTTGTTCCTTTGATTGTTCTTCAGTAGATTCAGCAGAGTAGTTTTCAAGAAATTTATCGATTAGAGAGAAAGAATTGTCATAAGGTGAGTCTTGAGTATTCGGAGTTTCATATAATTGGGTCCAACGATGGCGTGCTGCTTCGGTCATTTTAAATAATATTTTACGGTCCGGAGCATATATTGCCTCTTTGTGCAGAGCTTGTTTGTAGAGAGGGGTCTCCTTAATTTTCTCAAGATACAGTAGCCGAGCGGCTTGAAAATAAGGATATTCAAGCAAGATATTTTGGATTTCTTGTGCTGATAATTGTCGGTTTTCGTTTGACAATTCTTTGCGCATGTCATCTCCGCTTATCATAATTACCAGTTTGCTACTGTTGCGTTAAAGATAAGGTCGGCAAGTTCAGCGACAATTTCCTTGATTAGTCCGTCTTGTACTTGGTTTAGCATTTGGCTACTTGAGAAATCTCTGTATGCACTAAATGTTTGTTCCAAGTCAAATTGAGGGTCTTTACTATTGGTATAGCGGACTTTTACTGAAACGGTCAGCCGAGTTTGTGACGCATAAGCATCCTCAGTTACAGCTTGAGGTGAAAGGTCGTATCCTGTAATCTCACCTTCTACTAAAAGGTCTCCGCCACTATTAACTAAAGATAATCGAGTCTGTCGTGTATATACATCTTTTAATGCTTCATTAAAAGCGGGGGCTAACGGTGGATATACCAATGTTGCTCGAATAGGGAAATCTGCAACAGTAATTGTTTTTGTTTTTGTATAATCAATAGATGCACCATTAAATTTATAGGATATGGTGCATGATGTCAAAACGATGAGTATGAAAACTAAAAAATGCTTCATTAGATTTATTCTAAATTGTACTCTTTGATTTTTCTATATAAAGTGCGTTCCGATATTTTTAATTCTTCGGCAGTCTTTTTTCTTTTGCCGTTGTTCCGTTCCAGTGATTTACGAATCGTTTCCCTTTCTATATCTTCCATAGTATAAGGTTCTTCTTCATAGTCGTTTTCAGAATGGATGATTTCGCCATCACTTACACTATTATCGTCTAAATGATATGTCTTTATTACTGGGTGTATAATATTAGGACTGGATAGTGGAGTAGTTGTATCTTGTCCGTAAACTTTCAAACTTTCATTATTAGGCACTGTACGGTTTGCCAATAGTTCATGAACGATATTTTTTAGTTCATTGACTTCTTTTCTCATCTCGAAAATGACTTGGTACAACATTTCCCGTTCATTGCTGAATTGGAAACCGCCATCTTTATTGTCATGCCCGCTTATGACTGGAAGCTTTTCGATATTGTAAGACGGTAAGTAGGGCAGTAGCACTTCAGCAGTAACCTCTCTTGATGTTTCGAATATTGAGACTTGCTCGGTTACATTTTTTAGTTGCCGTATATTGCCAGGCCAGCGATATGATAATAATGCCTCTTTGGCATCATCGGTTAATTGTATGGCAGGCATACGATATTTTTCGGCAAAATCGTTCGAGAATTTTCGAAATAATAATAAAATATCGTCCACCCGGTCTCTAAGAGGAGGAAGTTCTATAGGCACGGTATTTAATCTGTAAAATAGATCTTCCCTGAATTTGCCTTCTCCGATAGCTTTTACCATGTTTACATTGGTAGCAGCAACGATACGCACATTCGTTTTTAGTACTTTTGAAGAGCCTACTTTTATAAACTCTCCGCTTTCGAGTACACGTAACAATCGAGCTTGTGTGGTTAATGGTAATTCTCCGACTTCATCCAGAAAAATTGTGCCGCCATCTGCTTCTTCAAAGTATCCTTTTCGGTCGGATAGAGCTCCAGTAAAAGAGCCTTTTTCATGTCCGAAAAGTTCAGAATCGATTGTACCTTCAGGTATAGCCCCACAGTTTACAGCGATATAGCGACCATGTTTACGATGACTGTTGGTATGTATGATTTGCGGAAAAAATTCTTTTCCTGTTCCACTTTCTCCGGTAATAAGTACCGAAAGGTCTGTTGGTGCAATTTGTAATGCTCGGCTTACAGCGCGGGTTAGACCGGGGGCATTACCTATGATACCAAATCGTTGTTTTGCTTGTTGTATATCAGCTGGTGTCATAACTGTTATTTTGCTTGCATTTTTACAAAGATACAAATAATATGATAAATTGTTCTATTTATAGATATCCGGTCTGTATCAAAATAATTAAATCGGATATATGTTTAAAATATTATTTATTCTTTTTTAGTTTTAGAGTTTCTTTTTTCAAGAATTTTCCGAATTGATCGAGATTTTTGAATTTTTGTTGTTGCTCCACTGAAATCGGTTCTCCGATGGATATATCAAATGTTACATTTCGTTTGTTAAAAATTTCTAATGGTAGACGAAGAGTTCGAATTCTCCAGTCTATTATACCCAAAAGATTATAAAAAAGAGAGTTATGTCCTTGAAAATAAACAGGAATAACAGGGACTTTGAATTGTTGAATCAGGCGGATGACTGTGGGTTGCCATTCCCGGTCTTCAATTCTTAATCTGCTATTGATTTTTGACACGGCTCCTGCAGGGAAAAAACCGATGGGATGCCCATTTCTTATATGAGAAAGAGATTCTCGGATTCCGACCATGGAAATTTGCCGACGAGTTTCATTAGAGGTAGGTTCTACTGCTATAAAATTATCAGCCAATGCTTCAATGTAAGTTAGTATCCAGTTTACCATGACTTTATAGTCTGGCCGGTGAGAGCCTAATAGATGTATTAGAATCAATCCGTCTAACGCTCCGTAAGGATGATTGGACACTGTAACAAAACCGCCTTTGGGTAATTGGTCAAGCACTTCTTTATGATGTATATTATAAGTAATACCTAATTCCTTTAGGATAGAATCAACAAATTCGGCTCCATTTTTATCACAGGAATGAGAATATAAATCATTTATTTTATTAATACCTGCTAACGAATATAAAATCTTTAATAGCAATGCCCCGGATTTCGAACGAAAAGCAGGTATGATATATTGCAGATCTTCAAAGGTCAGTACATATTTTTTTCGTTTTTTATTTTCTGTATATTTTTTATTTTCGATTGCCATTATTTCTGTTTAAAATCGCTATGATTATATTAAATTCATAACGAAAGGTGTTCTGACGTCATTTTTTAATAAAGACACAAATATAAAATTTATTTTTTGAAGAATCTAATTTGATTATTTTTCCTTGATGACACTTTGTTTTTGTCCTGAGATTTTGTTATTTAATTTATATTGTTAAGAATAACATTAATATTAATTATTATATTTGCAACGTTTTTAGAATAATGTAATTTAATATATGTTTTTGTATAATATAAAAGCTAAATAATAGTGCGATATCTTAATTCTTATGTACAACAAATCACTCTATTGATATTCCTTGTTTGTGGAGGTTTTTCGACTGTGACGATGGCACAACGAGTGGCTGTCAAAACGAATTTGTTAGAGTGGGCTACTATTTCTCCTAATATCGGTGCTGAATTTGCTATTGCGCCTCATTGGTCCATTGATTTTGGTATTTCAGGTAATTTTGGTAATCCTACATCTTATAAAATAGACAATGTAAAAGTGCAACCTGAGTTACGTTATTGGTTTGGTCGTCCGATGGCACGTCACTTTTTAGGTCTCACGGCATTTTATTCTTCTTATGATGCTTGTTTTAAGAATAAAAAACGTTATGGGGATGCCGGTGCAGTAGGTATAACCTATGGGTATGATTTTGTTTTGGGAAAACGTTGGAATTTGGAAGCGACGGTCGGTATCGGAGCCCTTCGGTATCGACAGTTTGGATATGCAGTAGAAGACCCTAAGCCTGGAAATATTAATGAAAGAGGTTGGGCATTGGCTCCTGTGAAGCTGGGTGTTACAATATCCTATATTATAAAATGATATAAGTACGTTATGAAGAATTGTATTCACATATTTTTTGTTGCAGTCTTTCTATTTTTGTTTTCATTTACTGTTCAGGCCCAGACTATTAGGGTGAATGGTACTGTAAAAGGTAATAATGGGGAAAGACTTGTGGGTGTGACAGTGACTGATATTGCGTCGGGTAAAGTTATTGGTATTACTGATGAGGATGGAAAATATTCGGTTTTAATAAGTCCCAAGAGTACTCTTAAGTTTACTTCTATGGGGTATACTGACAATGAGATTAAAGTTAATGGGCGGCAGGTAGTAGATGTTATATTGAAGTCGACAGCTATAAAGATTAAAGAGGTTGCCGTAACTGCAAAATTTAAGAATAAAATTATTTTTGAACCGACTGATATAGAGGTTGTGGGAAATTATTTTCATTTACGCACTCGATTCAAAGTTCCTGATGAGATGTTTGATACGAATACCCGATTGATTATACAACCGACAATTTATAATATTACCAGAAAAGAGAGTAAATTATTGACTCCGGTTGTAAGTGATGGAAGAGAGTATCGTCTCACTCAGGATCGTATGCTTGAGTTCAACATGAAAGAGAATGATCCTTTGGCTCCGTATGAGCGGCGTAGCGAAATGACTCGAAAGGGAGAAGTTATTGCTTATCATGATTCAGCGTATGTAAGTAATATGCGAGATGATTTTCGCTCGGATGTAAAACTTACTATTGAGAATTATAATAAAATATTATTTGTCGATAGTTTTCAAATAGCGCGTGGGTTGGTGAATCCTATGCGTTTTTTTGAATATAATGTGGTATGTCGGGATATGACCGATAAAAAATATTGGCCAAAACCGGAGTTACAATTACGGAATGATAAGGGAGAAGTACACTTGACTTTTGCTGTGGGAAAATCAAAAATAGATGACAAGAACCCTAATAACGCAAAAGAAATAACAAAGCTTAATAACAGACTTTTTGAGATAGAAAAAGATCCTAATGCAAAGTTGCTCTCATTCCATATTTCAGGAATGTCATCTCCAGATGGACGGCTGGCGCAGAATGAAAAATTGGCACAAGAGAGAATGAAACAGGCTTTATCTCGTATTACTTCTCAGTTAAGTCCGGTGACTCTTGAATTTTTGGATATACATTCCGATGCAAAAGTTGACACTTGGTATACAGCAGTACAAATGATGAGAGATGACGGTCTGACAGAGGAGGCCGAAAAAGTGCAAGCTATCATAGATAAATATCCTAATAAAGCGGATATGCAGTGGAGGGCAATTATTAAACTTCCTTTTTATCGAAAAGTAATAGTTCCCAATATCTTACCTCGTATGAGAAAGGTTGAGTATAATTTTTCATACTCTATTTATCGTTATCTTACTGATGAGGAGATAAAATCTTTGTATGAAGCCAAAGGATATAAAGAGTTATCACGTCACGAGTTCTGGAGGATGTTTGCAATGGCCAAGGATGATAAGGAACGAGAGATTTTGTACAGACAAGCTTTAGAGGTATATCCTAAATATACACTTGCAGCAAACTCTTTGGCAGCTCTTTATCTTCGGCAGAATCGGACGGATGTCTCTATTTTGGAACCTTTTGTAAGCAAGGATGCTCCTGAGGAGATTCTTATAAATCAAACGCTTATGCTTTTAAATGACTTTCAATATTCTAAAGCTGATTCAATCGTATCTTTAATTTCTGAAGAAGATGATATAGAAGAGATAAGAGCTGTTACAAGAGCATTGAATGGAAATTATCAAGAGGCGTTGGAGCGGTATGCAAAAGATGGGGGAATAAATGAAGTTGTATTGCTTTTGGCATTGAAAAGAAATGAAGAAGCATGGGAAAAAGCTAAATTACTTCCTGTGGATTCGGCGAAGGCTGAGTATCTAAAAGCTGTTGCGGCAAATAGACTCGATCGTATAATGGATGCGATGAATCATCTGGAGAATGCGTTTGAACTGGATCCGTCTTTAAAAGAAATAGCTAAGGCGGATGGAGATGTAATGGACTTGTTGTAATGTTTCAAAGATGAAAAATTTATTATTGAAAAGATATATTCAGGCATTGATAGTCCTGTTATTTTTTGTAGCAAATGAAACATTTGCGCAGATAAATGCATTAGATTATACGTTACAAAAAAGGCGTAAAGCTGAAAAGTTTGAGTCAAATCATATAAAAGACCATTTGTTCTTATCTGGTGCAATAGGTGCTGAATATTTGAAGAATGATAAGTCTTCTGGTTTGTCAAATGCAATTGGGCCTAAGGCTTCTCTTTATGTCGGTACATGGTTTACTCCGGTAATAGGAATGCGTATCGGAGTAGAAGGAGCCTATTTACCTACAGGAAATGTGTCTCGCATTGTCTCATTAGGTCTTGATGCCGATTATTTGATGAATATTTCGGCATTTGCTGCGGGTTATAATCCTGAGCGTCTTTTCGATGTAATTGCTATAGCAGGAGTTAATTATCATTCATCATTAAAAACAGGAAAAATTCGACATATACCAGGTGCAAATATCGGATTACAGGGAAAGTTTAACCTGTCTCCTTTAGTGGATTTTTTCATAGAACCTAAATTAAGTGTATATGGAGACCAAATAGATTATTCTACACAATGGCGGCAATATAATTTGGCCGGTTCATTGATGGCAGGGATTACTTATAAAATGGTTCCGGATAAACAACGAACATCTTTGTCTTTATTTGGAAAAGGAACCTTTGAACATTTATTCATTTCGGGAGGAATAGGTGCACAAATGTTGTTATCTCGGCGTGTAGTGGATATGAGTGTCAAAAATTGGTTGGGCCCGGCGGCCCGTTTGTCAATTGGTACTTGGTTCAATCCTATATCAGGGTTAAGATTATCGGCAGAGGGAGGTGCATCGAAATGGATTGAGTCAAATTATGGTAGAAGCCGTTATCTAAAAACTGTTGGAGGAAGTTTAGATTATTTATTGAATCTTAATTCTGCTTTTGGAGGATACAATAAAGAACGTAAGTTCGAGTTGATTGGGATTGCAGGGGTGGACTTGGTTTATGGCATGAAAAATGGAGATAAGAATATTGTTCCGGGGATTGGTGCAGGTTTACAAGGGAGTCTCCGTTTGAATAGAAATTTGGATTTGTTTATAGAGCCGGAATTGACAATGTATCATAAACGTTTGGCTGGGGAAACTTCCTCTCGATTTGATCTTTTAGGGAATGTGTATGTCGGTTTAACTTATAATCGGGAAGAATCTGCTTTAAGAAATAATAAAGGTGAGTTTGTAAAAAACAGCTTTTTTGACAACATGTTTATTTCTTTGTCAGGCGGTGGCGGTGTTTTGGTTTCTAATCCGATGTTATCAATGTCGACGGTAGACAGGTTGAGCCCTACGGCAACAATATCAGTAGGAAAGTGGTTTACACCAGTATCTGGATTGCGGTTATCTGGAAGCATGATTGGCTTGTCGACGTTGAATAAAAAGAAACAATTGATACATGATGCAGTGGCAAGTGGTGAGGTTGATTATTTGTTGAATTTATCTTCGTGGTTGTCTGGTTATTATCCTGAACGTAAGTTCGAAATTTCCGCTTTTGTAGGGCCTTCTTTGATGTTGCGGTCGCAGAAAATATATCCAGCTGTAAATGCTGGTCTTATTGGATCTTGGAATATAACACCGTCTTGGTCTTTATATTTGGAACCAAAAATTGGGTGGATTCCTAATCGAAATGGTTTTAATGATGCTTTGGCAACCTATCAAATGGTTTTTGCTTCGGCATCTTTAGGTGTTTCATATCGTTTTGTGGGATATGATAAAGCGTCTTATCATGCAGAATTTGAGAAATCTGATTCCCGAAAATTCTTTGTATCTCTTGCCGGTGGATTTGCTTCGTATTTTGATACACGTTTGGTTCGTGCTGGCGTAAAAGATCAAATCGGAGGTATAGGACGGGTTTCATTGGGTCGTTGGTACACTCCTTTGTCTGCGTGGAGGGTGTCGGTATCGGGCGGGGCTGTACCCAGTTATGGAACATCTCAGACAACATTTGGAGACCTTTCGTTGGATTACATGATGAACTTGAATACTCTTTTTGCTGGTTATAAACCTCGCCTTTTTGATGTCAATGCTGCTGCCGGAGTACATGCTGCTTTATCTTTGAATAAAGGTAAGTTTGATGTAACACCAGGGATATCAGCTTCATTACAAGGATTATTTAACATAACTTCGGGCTTTGGCTTGTATATAGAGCCTCAGTTGGTTGGATATCTTGGGAAATTTGATGGTAAAAGAAAGGTAAATCCTGTATCATCGGTATTATTGGGTATCAATTATAAACCGAAGTCTCCTCAAGGACAGCGAAAGAATATGTCTGTTGATAATCCTAATTTTATTTCTTTGTCTGTAGGTTCAGGCGCGTATGCCATGAGCATGGTAAGGAGTGATTATTCTGCTGCAGATAAGATGATGTTCGATGCTGAAGTTTCGGTTGGTCGTTGGATAAACTCCGTAAATGGTTTACGTTTGACATTTGCTTCATCATCAACTAAAGTAGGGGGAAGATATAATATTGATAAAGGATTTAATTTGACGATGTTGGGATTGCGAGCAGATTATTTATTGAACCTTACACAGTTGATTTCGCGCGATGTCGATAGTCGTTTTAATATGTCGGGTATAATCGGAGGTGGTGTTGCTTTTCCGAAGGGGAAAGCTGAGGGTGAAACAACGTATAATTTTACAGCAGGAGCGCAGTTCTCTATTAAAGTATTGCCTTATTTAGATTTGTATGCGGAACCTCGTATATCAGTGTGGGGAGATAAAATAGACCGTCAGGTCTCTCCAGCAAAGTTTGATGCTGATGGTCGGATATTAATTGGGGCATCTTATCGTTTCTAAAAAGATAGTATTATATAAGATACACGGAAATGAAAAAGAGAGATGTTTGTATATACAACATCTCTCTTTTTCGTCCTGGTGCTTGGAATATAAGGCTTATGCTAAAGTTGAAGATATACTCATGTAAATGAGCATTCCGATAATATCGTTGGTGATAGTTATAAACGGACCGGTAGCGATAGCGGGATCTATTTTAAAACGTTCCAGTGTCATTGGTACAATTGTTCCGAAAATAGAGGCGAATATCACGACGGAAAATAGTGATAGAGATACGGATATGGTGACTCCATTGTTTCCCATACGTATCCAATTATAGACAAAGACTAATGCCGAAATCATACAGGCATTAATCAATGCTACTCCTAATTCTTTGAGAATTTGTTTTCCAGAATTCCGCAAAGAAAAAGACCCGTTAGCCAAGCCTTGTACTACAATAGCCGAAGATTGTATTCCGACATTTCCCCCGGTACCTCCTATTAATGGAATGAATAAGGCCATAGCTGGGTTGGAAACGAATCCAGCTTCAAAATTTCCTAAAATAACGGAATTTGCCAATCCTCCGAACATTCCTATAAGTAACCAAGGAAGACGGGCCGATGTTTGAGTAAAGATTGTATCTGTACTTTCTACATCTTGGGAAAGACCTGATGCTAATTGATATTCACGTTCTGCTTGTTCACGCACTTCGTCCATGACGTCATCCACAGTAATTCGTCCAACCAGGCGTCCGATGCTGTCGATAACTGGTACGGCAACTAAATCATATTTTTCGAAAGCTTGAGCTACCTCTTCAATAGGCGTGTCGGTTTTGACTGACACGGGGTCTTTTTTCATGACGTGCTTAATCTTCGATACAGAAGGATTGGTAATCATTTTTTTTAAAGGAAATACACCTTTGAGCCGTTCATCATCATCGACGACATAGACATAATATATTTCGTCCATATCTTCGGCTTGTATACGCATTTCTTTTAGGCATTCCGGCATACTCCAGTTCTCATTTACGATGACCATTTCTGTACCCATCAGACCTCCAGCCGTATCTTCATCATACTTTAAGAGGTCAACGATGTCACCGGCTTGTTCTACATCATCGATATGGGAGAGGATCTCCTCCTGTGCTTCTTCGTCCAGTTCTCGGATAAGGTCTACAGCATCATCTGTGTCAAGATGGTCGATAAATTGTTTTGCAATCATCTCATTGGGGAGACGTTTCAGCAACTTTTTCCGATCATCTTCATCCAGCTCCATAAGTACGTCGGCAGCTTTTTCACTATCGAGTAGTCGATAGATAAATTCTGCTTCATCAAGATTAAGAGCCTGGTAGAGCTCTGCTATATCGGCAGGATGCAAGTCTTTAAGATATTCTTTCGCTTTTTGTTCGTTTTTATCATCGATAACCTGCTGTATTTCCTTGATATATTCTTCAGAAAATTTTTCCATAATTAAAAAATACCGGTTAAAAAATACGGATATTAGATTATTTTAATACATATTTTTCCATACGATTTGTTAAATCGATAAATTGCTGAACAGATAATTGTTCCGGTCTTTTTTCGAATATTGGGTCATTATAGAGTTCACATTCTTTATATAATAATGGTTTCAATGAATTACGTAAAGTTTTCCGTCGTTGGTTAAATCCGGTTTTTACGATTCGTTTAAAAAGGTGTTCATTGCACCCAAGCTGTGTAATGCTATTTCTCGTCATGCGTATAACAGCAGATTTTACTTTGGGGGGAGGATTAAAGACGTGTTCATGAACGGTAAATAAGTATTCAATATTGTACCATGCTTGTAATAAGACACTTAATATTCCATAGGTTTTATTTCCGGGCTTAGCAGCCATACGTTCCGCGACTTCTTTTTGTATCATTCCGCTACAACAAGGTATCTGGTCTTTATAATCAAGGACTTTGAAAAATATCTGACTGGATATATTATATGGATAATTACCAATGACACAAAACTGTTTATTACCAAAGAGTTCAGATAAATTTAATTTAAGAAAGTCTTTTTCAATAATACGGTTTTCTAATTCCTTGTAATTTTGAGTCAGATACGAAACAGACTCGTTATCCAATTCTACTACAGTAAGGTCATGTCCCTGTTCAAGTAAAAATCGGGTAAGAATACCCATTCCTGGACCAATCTCCAGAATCGGAAAGTTTTTATATTCAGAAAGAGTGTCAGCAATGCGGAAAGCAATATCTGTATCTTTCAGAAAATGTTGTCCTAAGGCTTTTTTGGGTCTAACCGTATCTATCATTTCTTAATTTTGTATCGAAATTTTGTTAATCAATGTATAAACTGTAAAGAGAAATCTAAATAAACATTTTTAGCCAGCATAAAGTTTACAATAAAACAGTATCTTTGCCTCATACAAAGGTAAGAAATAATATTTTTTAAATCGATTAAGTTGAAAAAATTACTCCGTAATACACTTAAGTTTTTAGTGCCTCTTATATTAGGTGTAGGCATATTTTGGTTTCTGTATAGCAAACTCGATACAAAAGAGATTTTTACCATATTAAAGTCTGAAATCAATTATTCGTGGATATTTCTTTCTATGTTTATAGGCTTATTGAGCCATGTGGCAAGGGCTTATCGATGGCGTTTGCAATTACGTACTTTAGGCCAGAATCCAACGATGAGAACTCTTACGAATGCAATTTTTGGCACATATGCTATGAACCTTTTATTTCCTCGGTTGGGTGAGGTTTGGAGGTGTACTTATGTTTCTCGTCGGCAACAGATGTCGTTTACCCAAGTTTTAGGTTCTGTATTTTCAGACAGGCTTACTGATACTGTATCAGTTATTTTCCTTACAGTAGTTATATTTTTTCTACAAATGCCTGTTTTTCGGGAATTTTTAAGAAAATTTCCCACAATAGAGGAAGCTGCATGGCAAACTGTTACTTCCCCGTGGTTATATATAGGCTTTGTATTCGTTGTCATATTTATAATATGGTTATTTAGTAAAAAGACTGAAAATAAATACGTTCTTAAGATAAAGGGAATGGTAAAGAATCTTTGGTTTGGATTCAATACAGTCTTAAAAATGAAACAGAAGTATAAATTCTTTTTTTATACAATTCTTATTTGGCTGTGCTATTTTTTACAACTTTATGTTTGCCTTTTTGCCTTTCCTGCAACAGAGCATTTGGGGATTTTGGCAGCCCTTGCACTTTTCATTATGGGAAGTATTAGTATGGGTATTCCGGTACAGGGAGGGTTAGGCCCATGGCATTTAGCTATAATTGCAACTTTGGCGTTATATGGTGTTGGTGAGAATGCTGCTGGGGCTTTTGCTTTGGTAGCTCATGGAATACAAATGATATTGATTATGATTTTAGGTATATATACGATGTTCTCTATTGCTTTGGAAAAAAAGAATGTACAAGCTGAAGAGCAACCTCAAATGGATCATAAGGAAATAAATGTTTTACCATAAAAAGATCTCTTATGAATAAAGAAATTGCATCTCTTGAACCTCAGACTTTGTGGCAGCACTTCAGTACTATATGTGAGATACCTCGTCCATCGGGACATTTAGAAAAAATAACCCGTTATATAATGGAATATGGGAAAAGTTTGGGTTTAGAGACATTAAAAGATGATGCAGGAAATGTTCTTATTCGTAAACCGGCAACGTCTGGTATGGAAAGCCGTAGACCTGTTATATTGCAGGCTCATCTTGATATGGTTCCCCAAAAGAATGCTTTGGTAGAGCATGATTTTGAAACAGACCCTATTGATGCTTATGTCGATGGAGAATGGGTAAGGGCGCGTGATACGACGTTGGGAGCTGATAATGGAATAGGTATATCTTCTATTCTTGCAATATTGGGTTCCCAAACACTGAAACATGGTCCTATAGAAGCTTTGTTTACTTATGATGAAGAAACAGGGATGTATGGGGCTGTTGGTCTGAAGCCTGATTTGCTTCAGGGAGATATATTATTAAATACTGATTCGGAAGAAGAAGGTGATATATATATGAGCTGTGCTGGAGG
Organism: Coprobacter secundus; assembly: GCA_000803105.1. GTDB lineage: Bacteria > Bacteroidota > Bacteroidia > Bacteroidales > Coprobacteraceae > Coprobacter > Coprobacter secundus. Next base: position 40,086 of record JTDA01000001.1, on the reverse strand, counting down.
GGTAGATCTTGATATAAGTTTTCGGTTTAAGGAGATTCCTTATATTGCGTCGGAAGAAGAGTTAGCAATGAAGCTACGTTTGACTGGGCTTAAGGGTGGGCATTCAGGTGTGGATATCCATTTAGGAAGAGCAAATGCCAATAAACTGTTGTTCCGTTTTCTGAAGTATGCAGTGCAGGAATATGAGGCTCGCTTGGCATGGGTAAGTGGTGGAAATATGCGTAATGCGATACCCAGAGAGGCTGTTGCTATTATTATTATTCCGGCTGAGTGGAAAGATGATTTTGTAAATGAAGTTGCTGATTATGAATTTTTGTATAGGCATGAATATGCAACAATAGAAGATGCGATTTCTTTTACAGCAGAAGAAGTGGAAACACCTAAAGCTCTTATCCCTGAAGAGATACAAGATGATTTGATCAATTCAATAGTAGCATGTCAGAATGGAGTGGAGAGAATGATTCCGGGAGTTCCTGATGTTGTGGAGACATCTTCGAGTTTAGGTATTGTCAGCGCAGAAGAAGAATTGATAGAAGTAAAAATCTTAGTACGTAGTACCAGTGAAAGTCGGAAAAAAGCGTTGGCATCCAGTCTTGAAAGCACATTTTTATTAGCGGGGGCTAAGGTAGAAGAAAATGGGGGATATCCCGGTTGGGAACCAAATTTAGATTCTCCGATATTGAAGACAGCTATTGATGTACATACGAAAGTATTGGGGATAAAGCCTGAAGTTAAAATTATGCATGCTGGGTTAGAATGTGGTATTATTGGGGCAACATATCCAAATCTTGATATGATATCATTTGGCCCTACTATTCATCATCCTCATTCTCCGGATGAAAAAGTAAATATTGCATCGGTGGAACGGTATTGGAGATTTTTGACAAATTTGTTGGAAAATATACCGGTTCGTTAAACCTTTTGCCTTTAGATTAGTCCAATATCTGTCTTTTGATAAAATCAAGGCAGAAAAAAACTTAGGATAAAACGCAGGATTGTATCAAAAGTAGATGATACTGTTCTGCGTTTTGTCTTGAAAATTTATTAACCAGAGTATAAAGAATGTGTGACGTTGATGAACAATAAGAGAGTAAAATTATTGTTGAGGATTGGCATACCTATTGTTATTGTAGGAGGGTTAGCCATATATAAAATGAACTATTATCCTACAGTAGGCCAACAAGAAAGAAGTAATAAGAAGGGAGATAAATCGATTCCTGTAAATGCTTATATTGTAAAGGCTCAAGGTCTTAGTAGTAACATTCAGGCAGTAGGAACATTGATGCCGAATGAAGAAGTCGATTTAGTAGCCGAAACGACGGGTAAAGTTATAGGTATTTATTTTGAAGAAGGTACTCGAGTAAAAAAAGGAGAACTATTACTCAAAGTAGATGATGCAGACTTGCAAGCTCAGCTTATGAGGGCAAAATACCAGCAGAAATTATTGTCGGAGCAATTGGAGAGGCAGCGTATTCTTTTTCAAAAAGATGCTGTCAGTAGAGAAGAGTATGATAAAGTGCAGACTGATTATAACATGGTAGAGGCTGATATTGCTTTGCTTGAAGTAAAGATTGCACGAACTGAGTTACGTGCTCCTTTTTCTGGAATTATCGGTTTTCGTAATGTGAGTTTGGGGGCATATTTGCAACCAAGTACAATCGTAAGCCATTTAGTAGATGATAATCGTTTGAAAGTTGAATTTTCTATTCCTGAGAAATATGCTTCAGATGCAAAGATAGGAGCCTTTGTACGATTTAAGACAGAGTCGTCAGAAAAGTTATTTCCTGCGAAGGTGTATGCAATAGACCCCAGAGTAGATACTCGGACGCGTACTATTTTATTAAGAGCTTTGTGTGAAAATACCGACCATGAGCTTTCTCCAGGAATGTTTGCGCGAATTGACCTGATAACTTCTCATTCTAATAGAGCTTTATTGATACCTACTCAGTCTGTTGTTTCAGATATGGAAGGGAAAAGTGTCTGGGTGGTAAAAGACGGCAAAGCAAGAACTGTCCCTGTCGAAACTTTTCAGAGAACAGAAAATCAGATAGAGATTTTATCTGGATTATCAATTGGGGACACAGTATTGGTATCAGGATTAATGCAAGTTAGAGAAGGTATTCCTGTAACGCTTTCACAGGTAGAATAATATTAGTTTAAATCGATTTGTTAAACAATTATTTTTATGAGTTTATCATCTACCAGTATAAAAAGACCGGTATTAGCTACTGTAATGAATATTTTGTTTATTATTGTAGGGATGATTGGTCTTACATTTTTGGGGGTTAGAGATTACCCTAGTGTGGACCCTCCGATTATTACAGTAAGTACGACTTTTACAGGTGCTAATGCCGATGTTATAGAGACCCAGATAACCGAGCCTTTGGAATCAGCGATTAACGGCATTCCGGGAATTCGATCTTTGGTAAGTCAAAGTAGGGATGGGAGGAGCAATATAACTATAGAATTTGAGTTGGAAGTCCCTCTTGAAACTGCAGCTAATGATGTGCGCGATAAGGTTTCGGGTGCATTACGTAAATTACCTCAGGATATAGATCCCCCTGTTGTAACGAAAGCAGATGCTGATGCACAGCCTATTTTCGGTTTATATCTAAGTAGTGATAAACAATCGATTATAGATGTGAGTACTTATGCCGATTTACATGTGAAAGAGAGATTACAAACTATCTCTGGAGTAAGTAGTGTGGAGATATGGGGAGAGAAGCGATTGGCTGTGCGTATGAAAATGGACCCTATGCTTTTGTCGGCTTATGGTATTACTCCGATGGATGTGAGCGATGTTGTTTCAAAGGAAAATGTAGAGTTGCCGTCCGGCCGTATCGAAGGCGATAATACAGAGCTGACAGTACGAACGTTGGGAAGGTTGATGACTGTTGATGATTTTAATAATTTGGTAATAGCTCATCAGGGAGATAAGGTAGTACGTTTTAAGGATATAGGAACTGCTGAAATCGATGCTGAGAATAAGCGTTCTATCATGAAGATGAATGGAAAGCCGATGGTAGGATGTGTTATCATACCGCAGCCAGGGGCTAATTATGTAGATATTGTCGACCGGGCATATAATGTAATTGAGGATATAAAGAGTGATTTGCCTGAAGATATGGAATGTGGCATATATATGGATGATACAGTATTCATTCGTAATTCTATAGATGAAGTGCAGTCGACGATTGTTGAAGCATTTGTATTGGTTGTCCTTATTATATTTCTTTTTCTCAGAAGTTGGCGTACGACATTAATTCCTGTTTTGACAATACCTATATCTCTGATAGGAACATTTTTTGTGATGTATTTAGCCGGATTTACAATAAATATTCTTACTCTTTTGGCTATAGTATTATCGATAGGTTTGGTGGTGGATGATGCTATTGTAGTGATGGAGAATATTTATAATAAGGTAGAACGAGGCATGGCTCCACTTGAAGCCGGATTTAAAGGCTCCCAGGAGATATTTTTTGCTGTTATTGCGACGACAGTAGCTTTAGTCGCAGTGTTTGTTCCTATCGTATTTTTACAAGGGACGACAGGTCGATTGTTCCGTGAATTTAGTGTTGTTATTGCTGGAGCAGTGACAATATCGGCTTTTGTAGCCTTGTCGTTTACTCCGATGCTTTCAACTAAGCTGTTGACGAAGAATGTCACGGATAACAAAATTTATAAAGTAACCGAACCTTTTTTTGTTTGGTTGACATCGGCTTATCGTAATACTCTTTTGGCTTTTATGAGGCATCGTTATATTGCTCCGGTTATATTAATCCTGGCGGGTGTTGCTATTTGGTATTTTTGGGGAAATTTACCATCAGAGATGGCTCCTTTAGAAGACCGGTCACAAATGCGGATTACTTCGACAGCAACAGAAGGCACGAGTTTTGAGTATATGGATCAATATGTTGATGACTTGGTAAAATATTTGGAAAATGAAGTTCCTGAACAGGACCTGACTATGTCTTTAGTCGGACGTGGTGGTCAGACAAATTCAGCATTTTGTAATTTAATGTTGGTCTCACCAGAAGACCGGGACAGGACGCAACAGGAAATTGCAGATGATTTGGCATCCAAAGTACGTCAGCTTACCGGAGCTCGTACTATGGTAACACAAAGGCAAACTTTTGGGAATCGTAGGGGCGGATTACCGGTAGAATATGTGATACAGGCAAAAAATTTGGAAGATTTAAAAAAAATCTTACCTGTATTTATGAATGAAGTTGCTGCCAGTCCGATGTTCTCAGCTTATGACTTGAACCTTAAATTTACCAAACCGGAATTGTCAATCAGCATAAATCGGGATAAGGCTGCCTTATTGGGTGTTTCGGTTCAAGATATTTCGAGAACATTACAATTAACCATGAGTGACCAGCGTATTGGCTATTATATTTTGAATGGGAAACAGTATCAGATAATTAGCGAGTTTGATAAATCCCAGCGAAATAAACCGGCTGATTTGGCTACTATATATGTTCGGAATAAAGATAATGAATTGATAAGTTTGGATAATTTGGTAACTGTAAATGAAAGTAGTACACCACCCCAATTATATCGATATGACCGTTTTGTTGCAGCTACGGTTTCTGCTTCGCCGGCGAAAGGAAAGACGATGGGGCAAGGTATAGAAGAGATGGATAGGATTGCAGAAAAAGTCCTTAATCATGATTTTAAAACAACATTATCAGGAAGTTCTAAAGATTTTGTTGAGAGTTCTTCCAGTTTATTATTTGCATTTATTTTAGCATTAATATTTATATATTTAGTACTTGCGGCACAATTTGAGAGCTTTCGAGACCCGTTAATTATTATGCTTACTGTTCCGTTGGCTTTGGTGGGCGCTTTATTGTCTTTATGGTACTTTAATCAAACAATGAACATATTTAGCCAGATTGGTATTATAATGCTTATTGGCTTAGTTTCGAAAAACGGAATTCTTATTGTGGAGTTTGCCAATCAGCGTAAGGCTGAGGGGTTATCGATGAGGGAAGCTATCATTGATGCATCTGCTGCCCGTTTTCGCCCGATATTGATGACGAGTTTGTCTACTGTGCTGGGAACATTACCGATGGCTCTTGCTACGGGAGCTGGAGCTGAAAGTCGTATTGCAATGGGGATTGCTGTTGTCGGAGGAATGATATGTGCAACAGGTTTGACATTGTATGTAATACCTGCTATTTATACATATTTGTCTGCATCTAAAGTACGAGTTGTTAATGAAGAAACCTTTACAAAGTCATGATAAAGTATCTTTTTTATGTTTTATCTTTTGTGTTGTCGATAGACGTTTGGGGACAGCAACAAATATTATCTTTAACCGATTGTATTGCTCGGGCTTTAGATGCTAACTATGGTATCAGAATAGCTCGCAATGAGCAATTGATAGATAAAAATAATATTAATTATTCGGTATTTTTGCCTACATTATCGGCTTCAGGAACTCAGAAAGAGTCTATTGTCGATTCGAAACGTAAAGATGCAAATAGTGGTATTACACGGGATTTTAAAGGTAGCGTGAGTGATAATTATGGTGCAAATATAAATCTGAATTGGACCTTATTTGATGGTCTGGCTATGTTTACTACTCATAATCGTATGAGGGAACTTTGGGCTGTTGGTGAGCTGGAAACAAGAATGGCTGTAGAGGAGTTGATAGCGCAAGTTAGTGTGGGATATTATTCTATATTGGTACAGCAGAGTTTGTTGGATGCAGCAAAGCAAAGTCTGGATATTTCCATGCAGAGATATGAAATTGCTCGTCAGAAACATAGTATAGGAAGTTTGTCTGGTTTGGAGCTGAAACAGACGAAAATAGACTTGAATACAGATAGTTCTAAATTGGTAAAACAACAGGAACTTTTGAAGAGTGCTTATATAAACCTTAATCAATTGATGAATGAAGATTTGCATCGGGTAGAATATATTTGTGATACGATATTATTGGGTCCGGTTTTAGATCGGGAGGAGATACGAACATTGATGCTTGAAAATAATACAGCTTTGTTGATGGCGCGTAAAGAACAACGTATTTCAGAGTTGGATATGAAGCTGGCAAAATCGGCTTATTTTCCTACGGTCGATTTTTCAGCTGGTTACAGTTTTTCTCGGACAGAGTCTCCGTCATCAGTGTCGACATTTAATCAGACTACGGGGCCGTTTTGGGGATTTTCATTAAATGTTCCTATATTTAATCGTTTGGAAACACGTCGCAAAGTTAAGAATGCAAAGATAGCGATAGAAAATAGTAGATTATCTTATCAAGAAGTTGAATTACAAATGAGTGGGAATTTGGCGCAATTATATAATACTTATCAGAATAGTTTATTAATGGTCGATTTTGAGACTGAGAGTGCAAATGTTGCATATCAAACTTTAACTACTGCATTAGACCGCTATCGATTGGGCAGCTTGTCAGGTATAGAATTTCGTGATTTTCAACGAAGTTATCTTGATGCCGTAACTCGAAAAGTGGATGCTCTTTTTCAGGCAAAATCATCAGAGATATCATTGTTGTTACTGAGTGGACATTTAAAAGAAGAGTGATGCCTATGAATGTGAAAAAATATGCGCTTAAAATATATATTTTTTATATTTTAAGCGCATATTTTTTTGATTGAGGAAATTATATTTCCAGCTCAGGAAGCTGATCAACAAGTACTTTTTTGATTTGTTTATTTTTTATTTGGTCTATGATAAGGGTCGATCCATCAACTTTATGCTTTATTTTATGTTTTTCTATAATCATTTTAGGAGCGTTATACAGAATCCCTGATTTACAAATATCGGAAGATATAATCAAATATGCTTCGTCATTTTCTGTGAGGTTACATTTTATATTCCAGTTATCTATAGAAATACTATTGTTTGTACAATTTAATGTTGGACGTTTTTCTCCTTTTTTATGAGTATCGATGATTGTCAGAAATCTGGCTTTTTTCGTTTTAGGTGTCGTTGCTGAAAAATGCCAATGATTCTTGTATTCTATACGTTTTCCGTTAGCATCGGTTTTATTTAGCCAGTTTATTGCTGGAGAAAAAAATTCATCAGATTGTTTAATATCAATGGGATGAGAACTTAGTATATAAGCATCTGATGTTCCGGTTTTATTCTCTCCTTTTACCAAGGTATAGCTAATATTCTTTTTTATATCCATGGGATTGGTTACAGTGTGAAGTAGAAAAGTCCATGTAATGGGTTCTGTGCCTTCTAGTTCATCATAAATGACGAATAATCCACTGTCTCCAAGTTTGGCGACGTGTCGTCTGTATGTCTTTACTTTATTTTTGTCCCATCCGTTTTCTGGAGAAAATTTTGTTCCTGATAATCGAGCTCTCTCCAACCATAGGGGAGAGGTTACTTCTCCATATGCATTTGAAGCATCTCCAATAAAATACGATATATTATTTCCTTCATAGAATCGGGGAATCCATCCATATCCCTCTGTTCCTATTTTTTGTCCCATCCCATCGGCCAGTATGGTGTTATGAGCTCGCGTATTACGGTAGGAATACATGCAATGGTCATCTGTAAAGCCTGTTCTATGTCCGCTGCTATAAAAGATTGGTTGGCCTCCGTAAAATGTATTAAATGCATTTTGATTAGCTAATGCATGTGATGTAGAACCATAAGGACTTGAGCGAAAAGAAAGCATTGCATTTTCTTCTGTTTTATCGGGATGGGTGTGCATAGTTACTAATCCAGTTTGGGGGAAGACTTTAGTATGTGGGAGTTCTGCTAGTCCAGGACTATTTTGAGGTAATTGTTTATGAGTTGTCAAACGGTACCAAGTCAGGTCTCCGGATTTTCCTAAAAAAGATTTTTTTAAAATATCGGGTTCTCGTTCCAGTACTTTTTTTACATAGTCGGCAGCATAGCTATTGTTGCATTCACGGGCTAAAGCGTCAGCATATCCGACCCGAGAGCCATTAGGTTTTTTCATATTTTCATGAGAGTTACCGTGTCCCGCAGACATAGAACCTGGCAATTGATGATAAATAGTATATAATGCAGAACCGTTATACCAAGGATCAGAGAAGAAATCAAAACCTGTAATTCGAGAATAGAATGCAGGAATTTCGATGAGTGTCCGTATATTTACATGGAAATAGGAATCCCCATTGTGCCAAGCTCCATCGTCATTTAATCCTGGAAATCGAGCTACCCACATATTATAACAATAATCTACCCAAATGTTAGCCTCCGGAAGATCTCCATAAGTGGTGAAGGCAGCCATTGTGAGTATACGTAATGTCATTTGCCATACATGATTATCAGCGATGCGGTTTTCAAGGTGATTTACAAATTCTTCAAAGAATTGTTTCCCATTTTCCCGTATACCTTCTAAGAGTATTTTTTTTTCGTTTTTAGACATCAAATCATAAAAAGAATCATATCCTAAAGTACAGATGGACAGTAATACAGAACTGTTGAAATCTCCAGCAAAATAGCGGCTATGTTTCCATGATAGTATTTCGGTAATTCGGCTGATTGCGGCTTTATAATAAATATTGTCCTGAGTTAATAGATATGAGCGGACAAGAGCTTCTATATTGGCTTCTTCCCGGTCTACGATTTTTCGGCTTTCTCTGATGAGATATGATTTACGTTGTACACTATTGTCTAAAGAAGATAATTTTGTTGTATCTATTTCTTCTTGTATATGTTTTAATGGACTCTGTATTGCTTTTTGGGCCCGTTTTATATACCATTGGGCTTCTTTATTTTTTGCGTTTCGGATACGAAAGTTTTCCCAATCTTTTTTATCCAACAATACTCGGGGATGATATTGGGGAAGTTTTTGAAGTAAAAATTCTAAAGATGGAGGGTTAAATGTGCTGGCCTGTGGGCTGATGGTAAAATGTAATATATCAGACCATGTCTCCTTATTTCCATTTATGTAAGCATATTGCCAGTACCACTTTCCCGATTTGAGTGTACGGAAGGGATTGAAAAAAGCCCAGTGTCGTGTTGTTTCTATAACCTCTTTTTTGAATTTAGGGTCTTGAGAAAGTCTTATTTTGTAAGTGACATGAGGCTTATGTTCTATTTTTTCTACGCCATCCAAAACTGGACCGAGATGAGGAAATTGGTCTGGCCACATTAGAGCAGGAGGATTTTGAGTGACGGTTGCTCCATTCAGAGGGAAAGGTGTTTCTCTCACTTCATGCATCAGCGTTGGAAGGTCGAGTTGAATAGTGGTCGTATTTTTCTTCCCGGATAGGAGTAAGACAGAAATTAGCACTAAGATTGATAAATAGATATATCTTCTCATAATTTATGTTTTAATATTTTATTCAGGTAATATCTCAATATTAAGAATGTATTGTAGTTATTGGTGCAAAAATATTAAGTTTTTTTGCTTCTTATCTGTCGGTTACTGTTAGCCCGAATGTTATAATAATTAGATTTCAGTATATTGAGATAAATGCTTTTTATATATCGAATGAGATGAATAACGTAAAAAGTAAGGGTTACCAGAAATAAATTTTATTTCTGGTAACCCTTACTGATAATCGTATATTTTATCTTATTTTGTCCATTAATATCCTGGATTATTTTTCCCATTCAATTCATAATTTTGCTGCATTTCGGCAAGGGGTATTGGAAATAACTCGTGTTTTCCAAGTGTAAAATTTCGAAGAGCATTGTATCCTTTTTGATTTCTACTGGTAGCATGTTTCTGTATGGCCGGATATAAAATTCCCCAGCGAATCAAGTCATATTTACGAGTCATTTCAAAGCAGAGCTCAAATCCTCTTTCCCAGAAAAGAGCGGCTCTGAATTTAGACTTGTTGTCTCCATTATCAAATTCTTTTGCTCCTTCTACATTTTCGAAGGTTGAAATATCCATGTTTTCGGCAGCTCTGGACCCTTGTTTTTTATATATGTCGTCAAAGTTACTGAAGTCAGCTGCAAGAGGTGTAGCGTTGGCTCGTTCTCTCACTTCATTGAGTAAAGGTATGGCCAGTGTTAGCTGGTCGGTTTCATTATATGCTTCAGCAGCCATTAGCAGAACATCTGCATATCGTAAAAATACAAAGTTTACATTTGTTGTATTCATGTCTCCTGTATATCTGTCATGCCCAATCCAGTCTCGCCGCCATTTCCCAGGAAAATATCCACTGTTATTGACGATATTTACAGCCTGTCTGTCATCATCATAGTATGTCGTCCACTCAGGAAGAACTCTCATATTTCCTTGGGCTCTGCCGGGCCCTCCTGATGCATAATCGTCATTATGAATAGGTCCAATAAACGTTCCGTAGCGTCCGGCTCCATTCTTTTTTCCATCAGGAGTATGAAATGCTATTTCATAAATGCTTTCCTGCCCATCGATAATATTTTCGCTGAAGTTCTTCCAGAATCTTTCGTATCCGCCCTGAGCCTGAGAATAAAGACTATGGTGCCCTTTAATGGCAGTATATTCATTTATCACTTCGTTAAAATATCCTTGTCTGGTAGCTTCATCAGGACGTACAAATTTTCCGGTCTCCGAATCGAGACGAAATCCGGAACGTTGTAGATATACACGCATCAATAATGCTCTGGCTGCACCTTGTGATGCCCTTTCTGGACTGATGCCTTCATCTACCCAGGAAAGTTGTCCTTTAGCTGTGTTTAAGTCCGTAATAATCTGGGTATAGATATCCTCCGCTTTAGACCTGCCTAAATAAGCATTTTCGTAAGAGTTTGTATATTCTGTTTTGAAGGGAACATCGCCCCAATAACGAACTAAATCGTAGGCTAACATTGCTCTTAAAAAGAGTGCTTCCCCTTCAATTCTTTTTGCTTCAGGATCATTGTTCTGATATTCTTTCATTTTCCGAACATTTGCGATGACGTGGTTGGCCCGGTTAATACCTTCGTATTTATATTGCCAAACTAATTGCAGCCAGGAATTGCTTGGTGAAAGGGTATAATGGGATATATCCCTCCAAGCTCCGTCATTATTTGAACCATTGGCATAATACATATCATCGGAGGAGGGCATAGGGATTTCATCACAACCGAGATGTTCTTCTTGTGCAAGAATAGAGTATACACCGTTCAATGCTAATTGAGCTTTTGTCGTTGATTCGAATATATCATCTGTAGAGACATAAGATGATGGATGTTCCATCAAAGTATCTGAACAAGCTGGGGATAGTAATCCTATTATCCCTGCAATAAATATATATTTTATTTGTATTTTCATTATTTTACATTTTATGGATTAGAAACTCAAACTAACACCGAATACAAAAGAGCGGCTTCTTGGATATGCACTCCAGTCTACACCGGGAGTCAGACCCGTTGAATTTCGTGTGCTTACTTCAGGGTCAAATCCGGTATATTTGGTCCATGTAAACAGATTATTTCCAGTAGCGTATATACGCAATGTACTTATTTTAGCTTTACTTGTCCAATGTTTAGGAAATGTATAGCCTAAAGTTATATTATTAATGCGTAAGAACGAACCGTCTTCAACAGCCCATGAGTGTATTGTCGATTTATCACCACTTTGCAAATTTCCAACTTGAGCAACGGTTTTTCCGGCATTTACTGCCCTTAATACATTAGCATCAGTTATAGTCTGTCCATCTGCACCTACGGTAATCCAACGATTGCTGCTATCATATATAGCTGTTGATGTCCGGTTTGATTGTCCTATAAGACCCGTATAAAATTTAGTTGCATTGAATACGTCGTTGCCATAACTGAAGTTTAAGAAAATACTTAAATCAAAACCTTTGAATGTAAAGGTATTAGTCAATCCTCCGTAAAATTTGGGATTGGCATTACCTATTACTTGCTTATCTTCTTCGTCAATAATCGGGTTTCCTTCACTATCGGTTTTTCCTCCATTATCTTTATATTTCCAGAACCCCGGTTCTACGTCTTTATTGGCGACACGGGGAATACCGGGTTTTAATTGGTATTTTCCATTTGCGTCAAGAACGAATTGGCCGTTTGCATCGGTAATAAAGTCGTCTACCTGATACAAACCGTCTGTTACATATCCGTACATTAGCCCGATAGGTTCTCCTACTGCAACTAAATAATCACTTGGACCATCTTTTTGCCAGTTAGACGAAGTTAAGAACGAATCTCCGTCAGACAAGGCCAGAATTTTATTTTTGTTATGAGAGATATTTAGGGTTGTAGTCCATGTAAAATTTTTATTTGTAATATTGGTACTTGTAACAGATATGTCAACACCTTTATTTTGCGTTGCTCCAATATTGCGAATTATGGATGAATGCCCGGATGATAGAGGAAGTTTAGCATTCAGCAACAGATTACTTGAACGATTGATGTAAAACTCGGGAGCAATTACCAGTCTTTGATTGAAGAATCCCAAATCCAATCCGATATTGAATGTTTTATTTGCTTCCCATTTCAAGTCTTCATTAGGAATAGCCATTGGATAGTATCCCGGTGTTGTTCCATTACCGGAAGGGGTTTGTGACGAATCCCATAAAGCAAGAGACTGATAGCTGGAAATTCTGTTATTTCCTGCCATACCGTATCCCACCCGTAATTTTAAGTCTGAGAATATATCTAATTGTTTGATAAATGTTTCTTCCGATAAACGCCATGCCGCAGAAACAGAAGGGAAATAACCCCATTTATTATTTTTACTGAATTTAGAAGAACCATCTGCGCGGACAGTTGCCGTTAACATGTATTTATCTTTATAATTGTAGTATACACGTCCAAAGAATGACAATAGTTTGTCATCATCGTTAAAGGATGAGCTTAAAATTCCTGGAGTTGCAACACTTATGTTGTTAAGTCCCAATTGGTCATCAGGGAAGTTACTTAAAGGTATGCCTAAAGTTCGAGTCCAGGTTTTTACCCATTCCTGACCGGCTAAAAAGTCGATTTTATGACCCGATTTCAATCTTAGATTATATTGCAGAGTGTTGGATGTCTGAAAACGTCCGGCTTCGCTGGTAGCTATATTTCCTGTAGGGGCCCCACTTCTTTTTGCTGTAGTTGATTCTGAAGTGTAGAATGCATTATTACGTTGTGTACGGTATAACATTCCGGTTGAGTTTTTAAAAGTAAAGCCTTTTAATATTTCAACATTGATACCTCCGTTACCGCTGAAAATTCTTAATTCTTTGCTGATTTGTTCTGCACGGGCCGAAATCTTAGGATTTTGAATACTATTATCATCATCGTCTTTCCACGGGTTATTAGGTAATTGGATAAATTCTTCATCGCTCCAGTCTTTACCGATAGTAGGTTGGTAGGTCAGTATACTACTCATTTTACCAAAGTTACCTTCTCCCTCGGAAGTTCCCATACCTTCTGTTTTTTGATTAGTGTAGTTAAGGTTTACATTTACTCGTACCCGTTTGTTGATTTTATGATCAAGTTTCAATCGGATATTGTCTTTTTTCAGACCACTTTCAAGCATAATGCCTTTGTCACTAAGATGGCTGTAAGAAGCGCTGTATTTTAGTTCTTTAGTTCCTCCTGATACATCTACTTTATGATTCTGTACAAATCCTGTGCGGAAAACTTCATCTTGCCAATTGACACCTTTATTGGCATAGTTGGTTCCGATTTCCGAAAAATCTCCATAGAATTTGTTGAAATTATCAAAGTTTCCGTCTTTAATAGCAATACGTTCATAATCAAGGTATACGAATTCTTCGGTGCTCATCATTTCGAGTTTTTTAGCGATGTTACGTACTCCGAAATAACCGTCATATGATATTTTTGCTTTGCCGTCAGTCCCTCCCTTGGTCGTAACAACAACAACACCATTTGCACCACGGGCTCCATAGATAGCTGTAGAGGATGCGTCTTTAAGAACATCTATAGATTCGATATCTGCAGCATTTAATGCCATGAAAGCTGCAGATTCACTGGGAAAACCATCAATGATGTACAGAGGCTCATTATCTTGAGTAATGGAGATACCCCCGCGTACTCGAATTGAAATTCCGGCATTAGGATCACCTTCAGTTTGTTGTACGTTTACTCCGGCGATACGTCCTGCCAAAGCTTCTGCTACGTTAGATACAGGTGCTTTGGCTAGTTCCTCAGCATTGACAGATGCAACAGAACCCGTAATATCTTTACGTTTCATTGTACCGTAACCGATGGCAACTACTTCATTCAGCTCGACAGAAGCTGATTCGAGTTTTACAGTCATCGTTTTTTTATTGCCGACTTTTATTTCCTGAGTTTTCATTCCAATAAAAGAAACAATAAGCGTTGATGATGGTGCAGCTTTTATTTTAAAATTGCCATCTATATCGGTCGCTGTCCCTGTTTTAGAACCTTTGATTATGACACTTACACCAGGAAGAGGTTCATTATTGTCGTCTACGACTTTGCCGATTATGTCAGATGTCTGAGCTGAAAGTTGGAATATGGCAAAGAAAGACAACATGATAGTAAAAAACAATTTTCTACTGTTTTTCATAATGTTAATATTAGGTTTTTTATTATTTCGCACGTTATAAATATATTTTATCCGGTGGTTATATTCCATTTTTGTGATTTCGATTGTATTTTACAATTGTGGGGAATTCTTTTGTTATAGTTTTGGATTATTATTCCGACTTATTTATATCGTTTTTTATTGAATATTTTCTTCTTTGAATTAGAAAAAAGGCCCTGTTAGTTTTGTTAGGCAGGGCCTTTGCAATTCAGTAATTGTGTATAGTTAAGATATGTGGTGTTTTTATCGTTTTACAATGCGTTTAACAACTTGGCTACCATCTGATAAGATGATTAGAGCTTGATAATATCCTGTCGGTAGGTTCGCAATGGAAATTTGTCCGGCCGGTTGAGCTATTTGCATAATCGTTTGACCTCCGATGTTTGTAATAATGATGTTTGTAATTGCTTGGTCTGCTGAGACATTCAAAATACCTTGGGTCGGATTTGGATAAATATTTACAGAAGTATCATTGGCTTTTGTGTTTTCGATACTTGTAGTAGTATCCTCGTCGAGGATTTTGAAGTCTTTAATACGGATTTTAGTCTGTTTTGCTCCGACTGTTCCGTTTTCTTGAGGTGCAGCTTTGAATGCAAAAGTTACACTATTGGCGACAAGGTCTAATGGTTCGTTGACATTTACCATTGTTGTATTATCTAAACCTGCTTGTTCAGCTGGAATTATATCTTTCTTAATGGAAACCCATGTTGCAGTTTGATAATCATCTTTATAATCTAATGAATAGAGCAACTCAATATTTGAATACAATTGGTCGGCTGCTTCTTTGCCAGTATAAAATTGGATATATTTAGTTCCTCCGGCAGATAAATCTATTTTAGGAGAAATGAACCAATTTATTGTACCAGGATTATTTTTACAATTATCTGTCCATTCTACAGTATTAGGTATTTGCCGATATAGACCTTTGTCGTTTTTGTTGGTAAGAATTGAGAAATCACGACTTTTTGTTTCTCTGTATGATGCCCATCCGTTGAATTCCCAATTAGAGGATTCCTTAATTATTTCGGAATAGTTCTCTTGATCGATAAAGGTAGAATCTGCTGCATTTATCAGTTCGGGTTTATAATTCCATTTGGCTTCGTAAGGAATGGATTCGATTAATTCTTTCTCTTCCAATGAGATTTGAAATTTTGTAACTCTGATTTTTGTTTGAGCAGAAGTATCGCCAGAATAATTGTCATCTTTTGCTGCTCGAATGGCTAATACTACTGTTGGCGATGTGATATTTGTAGTAACAGAGATTGTCGTTAGTTTACTGTCTCCAAGGCCACTTTGGTCTTCTGGGATAAGATTAGCCTTTATCGGAGTCCATTCTGTAGTATTGACATCCCCGGTATAGTTTGTCGTATATAACAATTCTAAATTAGAAATAGCTGTATTTTCTTTTCCGCATTTGAATGATATTATTTGAGATGTTGCTTCATCTGAAAAATTAAATACTGGGGAAACTAAGTATGATATTTTTATACTGGTTTGTTGTCCGTCTACAAATTCCATAGTATTGCTTAGTGGTGCACCTTTCGAAAAAGCAATATAGAATGGCTTATCTCCTTGTCCTGCAATAGAAGTCCATCCTCCTAAATTGTAGAGTGATTGATCATCTGTGGGTTTACCTGTATTAGAACCAATATTGCTTTCATCTGCATATTTCCAGTCTGCTGTATAAGGGAATGTTTCTATTGTTTCAGCGGAAAGACTTCCTCCAATTATTAAAGCTGAAATAAGAGTAAAAAATTTCTTCTTCATAATCTTATTATAATTTAAAGTTAATGTATTATTTTATATATATATTATTTAAATTTATATTCTGTTTTTCTCGAGCTGCATATACCCAACGGACAAAACGAGCATCAGAAGGGAGTGATAAATTTAGTTTTTCTGTCCCAGTGAAATCCCCTGGTTTATAAGTTTTCAAGTTTATCCATTTTTTCCCGTCTACCGATGTTTCTACATCAAATTCTCCGTTAAAAGTCGCTCCTCCGACAACTGTAAGCTCAAAAGTTGCTTCTTGGGCTGGACTATCATATGCAACAAAAAAACCGATACCATCATTTCCCATTCGTACTACTGTCGGTTTGCTGTAATCTATTCCATATCCTGCCCAAGATTTGGGATTGGTAAAATCTGTATTACAAGGATTAGTTTTTGAAAAAGCTATATTTAGAGGTAACTTTCCGGGTACAAGTTGGTGTACAATAATATTCCAATCTTTAGAAGAACCATCTTTTTTATTTATTGTTATTTGTTTAGATTTTGTATAATCATTATTCAGAGGGGTTGATTCTGATATAGAACAGTTACTTAGTAACTTATACTTTACAGGCAAATTTTTTATGTCTAAAGTTCCGTCTATAATAGTTTCGATCACACTTGCAGTTTTGTTATTGTTTTTAAGAAGGGTTTGAGTAAGTGCGCCTTCAACTTTAAAGTTTGCAAATCCTTGTGCGAAAAGAGTGCTACTAAAAAATAACGTTGTTGAAATAAGAATAATTGTTTTACGATTCATATTGTTTTTCATTTAGAAATTTGTTAACTGACTTATATTGGATTAATACCGATTTTTCACTTTGCAATTTTACAGACTTTCTTATTAAGAGGCTTTCTCTGTTGTTGAAAAGAATTTTACATTTGTTGAAATGCCTTGTTTTTAGCCTTTAAAAGTTTCTTTTTTATTGAAAGTTAAAAGTGTCAGATAACCTTTTTGCCATTAATTAATAATCTTATTTTGGTAAAATGTGATGACGCGATAGTAAATAAAAAAAATGCTCCGGTCAAAATTTTCCGGAGCAAATAAAGAAATATTTTAGATAAGATTCTAATTTTGATAGATTTTTAACATTGCAGATTAATATTCTTTATATCCTGCTAAATTGTAACAAACAGGAACAGTACTATTTCCTACTCGATAGATACCGAATTTGAAATAATATCCGTTTTCATCATTACGTCCAATGAGAATCTGTTCATTATTTACGATGTGCCGGTCTATTTTTTCCCCATTTTTATCATATGACATAATAATGTCTAATGCTCCAGGTTTGAGGATGTTCTCATTTTTTCCTCCATATATTGTCCAGCTTATGGTAATATTGAAAGTTACCCATGTGTTTTTGGGGAAATCAGAGAAAGGCTCTTTAAATGCCAAGGTGGAAGCTTTATATTTCGAAGTAAGAGGTTTCATCACGTCTCCTTTTTCTGGGTCGATATTGCATCTATCCGATTTATCAGTTAACCATTTTCGGTCAGAATTGGCTTTAATGTAGAAGAATCCTTTATTGAAGCCAAAAGCCAGAGGAGGATATCCCCCTTGTTCTACTATCCAGCCGTTTGGTTTTTTACCTGCTTTGTAAACAGGGTTTCCGTTTTTATCAAGTTTGGGAGAACCATTAGCATTGGTTACCGCAATTTTATCATAGCCAGTGTCTTTCTTGAAAATTACCTTTTCCCAAATTTGAGAGAATTCTTTATCTGATACTTGCTTTATCACACCTTCAGGAGTTTTTAATAGTGTACGGTCGGGCATACCGTGCCATTGGGCGAAAATGGTATTTACTGAAGCATCCAGTTCATTGGGAACGTATATTGAAAATTGGTAATGTCTTGTGCTTCCCTGAGGACATTCTCCTTTCCCGTAATGATATACTTTTTTAGCCCTGATAGCATATTCCAATTGCTCTGCTGAAAGGTTTTCTATATGCTCTTTTGTTGCATAACAATAGGATAATTCTGCACGCCCTTTGGTCTCTCCTGCGCTATATCCGGATAGAGTGTTGTCGTTTTGTTTTAATTCGAATCGATATGATGGCTTTCCATTAAATGTTCGAGTATAATCATATTGTATGGCATGTTCTTTTTTGCTTCCAACGGCAACCCATTCTCCGTCAATAATAGATGTTTTGGGGGCAATAGAACCTTGTATGTCGACTCTTGTAGTGATAGGTATTAGTGTTTTGTTTTGTGCCGTAATTGTTAATCCGGAGAATAGGCATAATAAAATAAGAACTATATTTTTATTTTTCATTGCAAATTATTTTTTGATGATTTGTTTTACTGTTTTTCCTATAATTACCAGATAATGGCCAGAATTGAGTGTCGATAAGTCTATACTTATATTTTTTCTATTGTTTGCAGGTATAGACAAAACTTCACGTCCACTGATATCTGTAATTCGTATATTTGATTCTATTGGTTGGGCTAGGTCGATAAAGAGCTTGCCTGTTGTGGGATTGGGATAGACTGATATGTTGTTTTCTTTACTGAAAAAATCTATTCCGGTATTCAGTGAGCTTAATTTGACAGACAAAGATTCGGCATTGATACCGTTAAATCTCAATGTGGTAGTGTTGTTTGCTGGGTCGTATCCTTGATTTTCCACTTTTTCATTGGTATCGAGAATATCCCATTTTCCGTTTATTATGACTTCCACAGGTTCTATTTCACTTTCTAAATATTGTTTAGATGCAGGGACCGACCAGGCTTGAATCGGGAATTGCCCGAATTCGTTTCCTTTTTCATAATAACCTAAATCCGGATTGGCAACAGTAAGGGAAATATCTTCGTTTTCTGAGTCTATCCAAATAAGGCAAGGTTCGGAAGTTTGATGAATATATTTGTCTTCTATATCTGTATTTTCTGTAAAGATAGTCAAACCTTTTGTTTGACCATGTGTAACAATATGTGCAATATTGTCTTGTCGTTCAATAATATAAAATTTATCAGGATCAGAAGCTAATTCGGATATATATTCTCCTCCTCTTACCCACACAGCATATTCATATGTTCCATTGTTTATTTGGGAACCATGATTTATCCAGACAGTTGCATAATCTCCAGAGGTGGCATTTTTGTTTTTATCGTCCATAGATTCTTGTGTACTTCTTTGGATATGTAGGCCTTTAGCGTTGGCTATGTAATATCCATTTCCGGCTATATCTGTTAACGTAGCTGGATTTTCTGTTGTTAAGTCTTGAGAGTAGGATAAACCGGTAATATTTTCTCCGTTTATCTGAATTGGTGTATCGGGGGAAGGTAATAAATTTTGGAATATTGTAGTATGGGTGTCGTAACTTGAAGCTGTATTATCAATATCGGAACCTAAGGTGACAATCAGGTCATCAAAAAAGAAATATGATTTTAGTGCTGTCAGCTTGGGTTTAACCCAGGTTGAACTACTTTGTCCTTTAGTCCGATCAGAAAATTTAAATCCGTACGCTCCGTTTTTTCCGTCAGTGACACCACTGGCGAATGCTTCATTTGAGAAGCGAGGCCATTGAAAATTTTTAGCATCAGCTAATACTTCTGCAAGGGATAAGTTCGGTACGGTAGTTCCTGGGATATGAGTCCAATCATATCCATCATATCCGACACCGCTGGCTTCTGCAGTTACTATTCCATCCAAATCTCTTCCACTATATATAGACAACTGTCCGAAACTTTGATTACGTCCATACCAGTTTTCACTACCGTTTGTTTCAAAATCCCAAACGTATTTGCTGTAACCTTTAACTGTTGTTAGCCAGTCAGAACGACGATGTACCTGTGTTGCTGCAAAAGGGAAAGTTCGATTTAATTCTGTCTCGGTGGTGGGGGTAGCTGATGCTTTTAGTCGATTGCACATTTCGATTGTTCCTATACCTCCTATGAAATTAATTTCACAAGCTACATTACGAATCATTTTGGTTTGTACTAAGTTATATGATGGGTCATATAAGTTGGCAAAGATACCAGCTATTTCGTCTTTTAATTTTCCTTCTGGTAGTACTTCGTATATATAAGCATAAGCAGGGATTTGGTTCAATATATTGTTCAACTGATTGGGGAAGCGTCCACAAAGGCCTCGTGATATATCGTATTTTCCACTATATTGGCTGAATGCTTGTAAGCCTTTGGCAACGTGTTCGACGGATACAGGATCGATACTATACGATGTATTATTTAGTATGAAAGCCATTTGAGCGGAAACGTGCATGGCTTCAGTGACATATCCGTTACCCCATACTCCTAAATGATGGTATCCGGTATAATCGGGTTTCAAAAATCCATCCCAAGCTCCGTGGGGAGTAAGGGCATTATTCAACACTTGTATAAGGTAAGACATTTTTTCTTCTCTCTGTAATACAGAATCGGCTGCTGTGAGTAAATACATTAGGCGGTTATTATACATAGTACGAACTCCGTCAGCACGGCTTGTATTACCTTCTGCATCGGCTGACCAATCACTTTCTCCTCCTTCAATTTCAAGGCTATTGGGTACTACCCATCGGGTTGCCCATTCCATCATTCCTGTTACTTCATCAAGCCGTCCGCTTCTTTCTAATTCTTCTCGCATTAATAGGGATGCATAATAATAACCTGTTAATCTTAAATAGATACCTCCTCCTGCAAAGTGTAACTCTCTTCCTGATTTGAAATTTCGTATACTTAAGTATTCATATAATTTCATAATTTCCGCAAGGGTAGATGGATTGTGATAATCTGGGTTGGGGTTATCGTCTGGCCCTTTTAGATTATAAGCTAAAGCTAAGGGAAATAATGCATTACTAAATAGCTCCCGGACAAGGGTAATATCGTTGGGCGATGTATTTTCGTCCAGATTAAAATCAGTTAGACCCTCTGCATTCGGATCATATTGCTGGGCGTTTGTGTGTGCCTGATTGAATCGACTCAATAGAGAATTATATCGGTTGAGTGTCGCATTGTTGGTATAGTCAGTATTATCATTTCCGGTAAGTAGTTGCATATAACGATTGCGTATGATATCTATATCGGAATAAGGGGTTGTTATGCAAGATACGATATTGCTGTTTTCTCCGGAAGAAGTTTTAATAATAGCATATATGATATGTCTGTTGTTTCCATTTATATTGATATCAAAAGTTTGAGGTATTCCTCCTTTCAAGTAATCGATATGAGTCCCGTTCAATATTTCGTCAACAGATGGGGTAGATATATTATCTTCATATTCTTTGGAAATATAATATAGTGTTCCACCATCATTTGCAGAAAATTCGAAAGTTATGGATTGAGAGTTTTTCGTTAGCGGGAAAAGATATTTGATAGTTAAGTTTTGTTCGGTTGAGAATACGGAACTTGATTGCACGTCAGATGTATTGCCTGATTTATCACGAGCAATAAAATACAATTTTAGGTTTTGTGCAGTAGGAGCGTTTAGCGTTTGGGTGATAATTTGGTTCGTTGTATTGACTGATAGTTGGGAGCTGTTTAGTAGTTCTTCTTCTGAAGGTTCTGAATCGGCACTCTGTATTTTCCAGAAAAGAGTAGATAGTTCGTTGCTTTTGAAGGAGAAGTCTATCGATGAGCGAGTTATATTTGAAATTTTTGTTTCTGAAATTATAGGAGCCTCATTATCTGTTGCTTTCCATACTTGAATCTTTTTTCCGTCGGCAATATATAGATTGTCATTTTCATCGGTAACAATACCATAGGGAGCAGAAAATTCTCCTTCGAATTTATTTTTCAATGTCCCATCGGAGTAGAATTCATAAACGCCCATCGAAGTATCTGTAAATGAGTTTATAATTAGATTCCCATTTGATATACTTGTCATGTATACCAGTCTGTTATAGGTATCGACATTATTTTCTCGTTT
The DNA here is from genome assembly GCA_000803105.1 of Coprobacter secundus. Classification (GTDB taxonomy): domain Bacteria; phylum Bacteroidota; class Bacteroidia; order Bacteroidales; family Coprobacteraceae; genus Coprobacter; species Coprobacter secundus. The sequence continues at coordinate 18,010 of JTDA01000001.1, read as the reverse complement.
TATTCTGAAACCGACATTTGCGACATTTCCGTCGAATGATAAAATATTGAGAACACCCGTATTATAATCAACAATGAAAGTATTTTTTTGTTGATCAAAATATACCTTTCGAGGTTCTCTAAAATTATCAACACCTTCTGTTTGAGTAATTTCGGTTTTATTATTACCGTCTATAATAGTTATTTTGCTTGCTGATGCGATATATAGTTTTTCATCTGGACCGAATGTTACTCCATTAACTTTTTCTTCGAGAGAAATTGTCTCATTTGTGTTACTGCCGTCAGCATTGTATATAGAGACTCTGTTTTGTCCTCGTTCGGCAATGTAGATTTTACCGTCGTTATTCACATCGACATCAAAAGGTGTACTGAGTCCAGAAATAAGGGTAGTACCTTCTTTTTTGTGAAGGTCGTATTTGTATATTGTTTTTCCTGCTACAACATAGATTATATTTTCCTTCAGACACATACCTCTTGCATCTCCAGGTAGAGATATATCGGAATTCGCGTCATGAGAAAATGTCTGAGCATGTAATTCTGAAAATAATATACAAAATAAGAAAATTAAAAAATAACAATATTTATTCATAGTCGAGAATATTTAAAAAAATAAATTTATGCTTTTTTCCGAGATAATAATTCCTTGATAGATATTGTTCTATTATTAACCAGAGGTCTGGCCCAAAATGAGATACTGATGATATATCCCAATGTAATAAGCATCGACAGTAGGGCTATCCGCAACCCGAACGTATCTGCCAAAGAACCTACAACGACCGGACCGATGGCGCCTCCGACAATACCTGAGCATAGAATACCTGCAAACGAACCGTGGTGTTTGTTTACAGAGTTTAGTCCTAAGGACATGATAATCGAAAACATGACAGAAATTGTAAACCCTATCAGCGGAAAACAAAACATGGAAATTTTTGCTGTTCCGAATAGGCTGATGCACAATAAAATGATAGTCAGAAATCCTGCGTAGCGAAGCACTATTTTAGAATCGAAAAGTTTGAGAGCGACTAATCCTGCCAGACAGCCCAACGACATAAGTCCCCAAAATGTCCCGACTACAGCAGCTCCTTCAGTTTGTGGATTTAATCCATGATATTGCTCCAGAAATTTAGATATCCAGTTGGCTATACCTTGTTCGGTAGCTACGTATGCTAATATACCTAAGAAAAATAAGTAGACATATTTATTATGTAATAATATTTTATATGATTCGAAAGAGCCGGATTTTTCTTCTTCCTGTAATTTCATTCGAGGGAAATGTACCTTAATTACAATAAGTATAATACAGATTAGAATGACTGTGAATATCCAATATAAAGATACCCAAGGTAAGTTTGGAGGTGTAATGTTTGATAAAAATCTCACAACAATTCCTGTGTGAGTATTTATTGATGTTAATTCCCTTACTAAATAAGAATATATAAAAGGGCTGACAAAGGATGCAAAGCCGAAGACGAGCTGCCCCATTACAGAGAAGAATGCAAAATTTTCTTCACCTCCGGCAACCCGGGTCAACGGATTTATAACGGTTTGTAACATCGCCATCCCTAATCCGATGATAAAACTCGAAGCAAGTAGAATAGGATAAGAGGGCATCAATGCAAAAATCAATGAGCCGATGAATGGCATAGAGAATCCCATGAGCAACACAGTCTTTTCGCTGTATTTTTCGATTAAGATTCCGGCAGGGATAGACATGACAGCATAGGCCAAAAAGAATGACATAGGTATGTATCCTGCCAGAGAGAGTTGCTTCAAGTCGAAATTACTGATGATGTCGGGAATGAGTGGACCCAGAATATTTGTAATAAATGATATTACAAACCAGAAAAGCATAATCAATGCTACTATACCGTAATTCCTTTTCATTTTATTTATGATTTATGTATAACCAAAACCAGATTATGAAATTTTCTGGTTTTGGTTAGTAGCGTAAATTTTTCACTTTTTATTCTTACTTAATAAAAAAGCCATCCGGGCAGCCCCCATAGTACCGGCTTTATTTCCAAGCATTGCAGCGCATATTTTTGTGTTTACCCGACAGTCAGCGATAGAATATAGGGCAACTTCCTGTTCTATGCGTGCAATGTAAAAGTCACCGGCTTCAGAGATTCCTCCTCCAATGACAATTTTTTGCGGACTGAATATATTTACCAATCCGGCAATGCCATGACCGAGAAAGCTCCAATGTTCGTTCATCGATTCTACGGCTACAGGATGGCTCTCCAAATAAAGCTTTATAATCGATTTGCCATCAGGTTCTCTTTCTAATTGAATACTCTCTTCTTTACAGCGACGGACAAAGCGACGCACGAGGGCCGTGGTAGAAGCGTAGGTTTCGAGACATCCTACGCTTCCGCAGGCACAGGGTTCTCCATTGGCAATGAGAGGGATATGCCCGATTTCCGTCCCCCGGTTCTTGTATCCTCCATATAATTTACTGTCTATGATAATGGCTCCGCCTATGCCGGTTCCGACTGTGATGAAGAGAACATCCGAACAGCCTTTAGCCGCACCGAAGGCCTGTTCACCCAATCCCATCATGTTGGCATCATTGGCAACGCTGACCGGAAGCCCGGTCTCTTTTTCTAAAATATCGGCAAGAGGGACATTTTCCCAACCTGCGATATTCTCAGCTCCACCCAATACCCTACGGTTCGTTTCATCGGTAATACCCGGAGTTCCTATTCCTATACCACAAAGGGTAATATTTGCTGTATTTGCAAAATGAATGCATTCTGTCGCGGCACTTTTCAGTTGTCCGATAACGGCTTCTTTGGACGTACTTGCCAAAGAGGGCAGTTTCCCGTTGTACAGGAAATGTCCCTCTTCGTCAATAACAGCATATTTGATGAAGGTTCCTCCTAAATCTATTCCTATGGCATATTTCATGATTATACCCTTTCTACCCAAATAGGGGTGCTGAATGCCCATTGTCCGTCACGTTGACGGACACGTACATAATAGTAGTCGGTATCTCTTGCCGGTTGATTGTCGCTCATGACATGTTCTATCATGAAAGCGTTTTCCGGGGCTGCCCGATTGAAGAGAACCGCCTCGCTCAGCCATCCTCTCATAAAATGAGACTTGGAACCGGCCAATAATTCAGCCAGTGTATAACTGAATTCTTTTCCGTTGACGGATACTCTGATTTTTCCATTTTTGGGCATGGTAACATCCAGGTTTATAGCTTGCATGGCGGGAGTCATCGTATTCGGATTCTTTGTAGAATACATTTCCACATCTACCCGTTTGTCTGTTGCATTCAGTATTTTATTGACTTTGGTTTCATCTTCGTGACCCACTTTGTCTGCTTGTGGGGAAGTGTATGCGGCACCACGGAAGCATGGAGTGGCAACATTGATTTTGCCATCGGATATGTCTATGAAGCCGTCCCAACGGACAGGTTCTTCTTCCCTGTTCCATCCGAATTCTATTTTTACTTTGGCCCGGATTGTATCTTCAGCTGGAACGATAGTTTGCATGGGACCATTTAATCGGGCAATACATTCCCCGTTTTTCACCAAATCGATATAGTCGATATAATTGGCGGATTCTACGTTTAAGTAAATATTCCGGTTGTTTCCTCTGATGACGTCTCCCATGATAGCGTCGTTGATGCGAAAATCAATGTAGATTTTGTCTCCGGTAGCACAGTATACATGACGATTTTTCATGGCTTCCCATATGTCGTCCCGGTTTAGAGACTTGGCCAGTACGCCTATACGTCCGTCGCTAAAGCTTCCCGGATAACCTGCATGCTGGTCTGTGGAGCCGATAAACCCGAATTTGAAACCTCTCTCGAGCCCGCATAATGCACTCCCTTCGTAAGAGCGGGGGCCCATATCGTGCAGATAGTTGAAGTCTCCCTGATCGCTCTCTGCCAGACCGTGCCGGGAGAAAATCTCGACAAATGGAGTCTGGTCTCCTTCTGTAAAGCAATCCCAGTTGTATCCGCGGTATCCTTTTTCGTAACCCATATGGTGGGGAGTGACGAAAACCTTTTTATCTTTCAATTTCTTTTTCAGGTCTTCTACTGATGTGCATTCGACCAAAGGAAAATTTTGTTCATAAGATAAGACTACGTGGTCTCCGTGCTCCATACTGTGGCATTCGTAAGAAGGAAATGTCAGGAATTTACCCTCCTGATTATACTCTTCAGTCATTTTCAGATATTTTTCATATCCTCCTTCCCGGAGGCGTTTGAAGGCTCCGACGTGATAATCGATAACCCAAGCCAGTCGAGGGTCGTTTTTGCCGGGGATATCCGGCCACATGGCATGTGGAGTGACCGCAACAAAATCGAGTTGTTGTTTGGCTGCTTCGAATGCCAGCCGCATATCTCCGTGTCCGTAGGTAATATTACAATGATTATGAATATCGCCCCAAAAAACTTTCATTCCGTTGGGGTCTATCTTGGCTGAAGCTCTTGTCTTTTCCCTGTTTTTAGGATTGCATGCACTTAATAGGGTGCCTGACATCGCCAGTCCCATTACACTCCATCCTGTACTTTTGATAAATTTGCGTCTATCCATGATAACTAATTTATAATGAATGATTAATGATAAATTTAGTGTTTGTTTGCTCCATCGTCACCTTTAAAAAACTGAATTGTCTGTTCTGTCGGATCGGTATCTTTATATTCCTGTTGTAGTTCATAAAGAAGTTTTGTCATATCTTCTTGAACCTTTTTATATTCAGGTTTTCCATATACATTATTTAATTCATTTTTGTCGTTTTGCATATCGAAAAGTTCCCAATAATCAGCATCATTATAAAAATGAATTAATTTGTAGCGTTCGGTACGAATCCCGTAATGGCGTTTTACCATATGCCATGAGGGATATTCATAATAGTGATAATATACGGCTTTGCGCCAATTTTCGGGAATGTTTCCTTCATGTTCAAGTACTGGACGTAAAGAACGACCCTGTATTTCTTTTGGAATTTCTATCCCGGCAAAGTCAAGAAAAGTAGGAGCGAAGTCTATATTCATGCTTAATGCTTTAGATACTGTCCCGGCTTTTATGGCTTTAGGATAACGTATCATTAATGGAGTTCGTTGACATTCTTCGTACATAAAGCGTTTATCAAACCATCCATGCTCGCCAAGAAAAAATCCTTGATCAGAAGTATAAACGATAATTGTATTATCCAATTCTCCTATTTGTTCAAGATAGTCGAGCAGACGACCTACGTTTTCGTCCACAGCTAACGTTGTTGCTAAATAATCTCTTATATATTGCTGATATTTCCAGCTAATAAGTTCTTTCCCTTTCATTTCTTTTGTACGAAACTCTTCGATTCGTTTGGCATACGCCTTATTCCACACCTCTTTTTCTTCAGGAGTCATGCGGTTATAGGCAGCTCGTAGTTGTTGGAGACCATTGCTTTGTTGATTGGCACGAGCAACTTCAGCCTTGTTGATATCGGCAGCGCGTGTATCGTCGTATTCTCCGGCTAATTCTTCGGGAGTTGCTATTTTCAAATCCCAGTCGTTCCACATATGGTTGGCAATTTCCATCATGGTTTCTTTTGCAGCTCTGCCTCGAGTTGAGTAATCATCGAACAGTGTTTCTGGCTCGGGAAAAGTGACATCATTATAAATACCCAGATGGCGTTGTGCTGGCATCCAGTTGCGGTGAGGGGCTTTATGATAATAAAGCATGGCAAATGGTTTCGAAGTATCCCGATTTTCTATAAATTTTATGGCTTTATCGGTGATGATGTCAGTTACATATCCTTTTTCCCGTATTTCTTTTCCGTTTTCTTTAAAATCAGGACTATAATACTCGCCTTGTCCCAGTAATATACTCCAAAAATCAAATCCTTGAGGATCTGAATTGAGATGCCATTTACCGATCATTGCGGTTTGGTATCCTGATTTCTGTAGTAATTTAGGGAAAGTTTCTTGATCTCCGTTGAAGGTTTGTGAGTTATCAGTAAATCCATTGATATGACTCATTTTCCCGGTTAATATACATGCCCTTGAAGGTCCGGAAATGGCGTTGCTGACATAACAATTGTCAAAACGCATACCTTCATTGGCTATGCGGTCGAGATTGGGAGTTTGTATAAGTTGGCTGCCATAGCAACTGATACCTTGGGTGGTATGGTCATCTGTCATAATGACAATAATGTTTGGCTTTTTTTCCGGTTTATTATCTTTTGGTTTCATAGAGCATCCAGTAAGACTGCCTAATGCGGCTACCGGAACAAGCATGGAGGATAATGCGTGTCTGTTCATATTTTATTGCTTAATTATTTTTTTATTGAGTATAGTTTGATCTTTTTTTAATGTTATTATGTACGTTCCGTTAGGGAGAGAGTTCATATCTATGCTATGAACTCCTGTCAGGTGTTGATATGAAAGAATCTGCTTTCCTTCAATGTTTGATAAAAAGCAGGAGTAGACAGTCGAGTCTTTGGGCATGATAATATATCGTTTTTCTTGTTTGTTATACTTACATTGAAATTCGGAGTCTATTTTGTCTTCTGAAACGGAAGTCCACTCTTTAGGTCTTAGATTTATTTTATATGTCTTTCCTTCTACAGCATCGAAAGAAAGTAGAGTATTATCTCCTTTTTGGATAATATTTATATTATTATTTCCTTCTTCGAAATATTCATATATACCGGAAATTTCTATTTCTACAGTAGCAGGTTGACTTTCTGCTTTTATTTGTTCTTCTGTCAGGTTATCTATGTTTGTACTGGAAGGCCTTCTTAAGTCAGGGTCACATATAGCGAGGTTCAGAATCTGGTTTTTTTCTTGAGATAATATGATTACTGGGCGATTTACTTTTTTGATTTTTCCATAAGATATGGAAGATGTTTCATCGAAGATAGCATAAGCTGTCGTTCCAGATTCTGAATCGGAAATGATATGAGCTTTTGCATTTTGTTGTATGATGGACATCGGGCATGTTTGTTCATTTGTATATTTATATATTAATTCCTGATTTGAGGTGGAAGGGAGCATGAAATAGCTGTATAGCCCTGATTGTGGAGCCTTGCCGTGGTTGATAAAAGCCAATGTCAAATCTCCGTTTTGAATAAAATCTGTTGAACCCTGGGTTACGACGTAGGTAATATTTTGTTCATCTGTTATTATGGGTGTTTTTACTGTTTCCGGAATATTTGGACTTTTGTCATTAATAGTAATTTCTCCTGATTGTTGTAATAAGGTGGTGACTGTAGTATGCTGAGAATCACTATTCTTTATATTACTGCCTATACACAAAATGACCGAACCGGAAGAGAATATTGTTTTACGGGCGTAGAATGAAGGGTCGAAAGTGTTGTCGTGCATGTACATTGAGAATATACCTATTGTATCACCCATATTAGTACCTCCTAAAAATGTCTCGTCTGAAAAATTACGATGTTTATCGTTTCCTTCGCCATTATAGTCTAATTCATCAGGAGTTAAAACTTTTGTTGTAGTTCCTGGAAGATAGCTCCAGTTCCAATTTTCGTTTTCGTATTCATGATTTTTATTTCCATCAGTTAAAGTTGTATATTCTATTTGTCCATAACTCATATATCGCCCGTAAATATTTTCTAAACCGGAACATTCATAATCCCAGATATATTTGCTTATTCCCTTTGCACTGAGGTGGAAATCTGATGTACGATGAATAAATAATCCGGCATATGGAAGATAAAGACTTTTTGAGTGGATATTTTCTTCTTCTGACACATATGTGGCTGCATCCAAACAGATGGCTGTTTCTCCTAAGGTCGTTTTAAAGCAAATGTCAGTTGCAGATCTGGAGATTCTATCTTTTATTGGAGATTCTTCTGGTTTCCAAAGACGCCCAAAAGCAGCATTTAACTCATTGTCTGTTCCGTTTTTAGATTCTATTAAATATGCAAAAGCTGCAACTAAATCATCAAGAACAGTGTTCGAGCTGGGAAAGCGACCGCAGGTAGTTGCTGGGACATCATATAAAGCCGCGATATTGCGCAGCATCAGTAGTGAGTTCTTTAACTGAATGTATATAGACTCAGATAACTCAAAGGGTGTATCATGCAACAAGTAAAAAAGGAAGCATCCGATATATAATGCATCTGGATAATAGGCCCCTAAATATACACCTCTATGGTGATACCCTGTAAAATCTGGTTTGAATGTACCTCTAAATCCTCCAGCAGGAGAAAGTGCATTTGTAAAATACTCTTTTAAGGTCAGCAATGTCTCAGCTTGTGCATTTTCATCTGATAACATTAATGCGCAGTATAATTTGGCTATTGCAAGGGTTCTTAAATTATCAGCCGTTTCACCGGAAGCATCATTATCGGTATTAATATAAATATCTCCTAAAAGGCTAAACCATTTTAACGTTTCAAGCTCTCGGGAGAATCGAGAATCTCCAAGTTCGTCTTTCATTAAGTAAAGGGAATGAAAATAGCCTGCACTTCTGAGTTTTTCAAATCTAAGGGCCCCTAATGCACTACCACAGGACCAGCCTTGGTCTGCGTACCAGTCGAGTATCTTGAGATAATTTTCTTTGCTGGTTTCATTATGATTTAGTCGATAATCCAATGCAAACTGAATAAGATATTTTTCGTTTGTATCTCGGAATCGTAAAATATTTTCATTGTCGATTGATGTGGATGTATATTGTGGAAATAACCCAGGTCCCAATACACTTCCGTCACTTTGTACAGTTAAGTTTATGGAAGTGAAATTGTTTTGAGCTCGTTTTATCCAATTATTGATTGAATTTTTACGTTTGTTGAAAATTGTCGAAGTATTATTAGTATTTAAAAACCAATTGTCGATTCTCTCTTTTATTGTAGACAAAGCTTCTTTTTGTTCAGAAGATGCCGAATGAGAATAATTTAGAGGAATTGCATTATATGACTTAAGAAAATTGTCAATATTATTGTAGGATTGGTTTACTGAATATTGAGCATTATCTATCCTATCCCAGGCTACATTTTTAGGAAATTCCAGATAATCAAAATATAAAGACCCATTTCCTGATTGAGGAGCAAAAATTTTTATGTATGATAGGGTAGAGCGGTCATGTTCCATGTCTTCTGTAAAACGGGAACAGATGTATCTCCAGCCCGAAAAATTCAAGTTAAAAGATAATTTGCATTTTTCGGTACCACTATTATTATAAAAAGAAAATTGGATTTTATTATTGCTGATTGTAGTGTTATATATCCAACATGTAAATCCTCCGGAATTAGTGGTAGAAACTGAGGTTAGACCATCTGGCTGGTTAATTGTCAATGTAGAACCACTTTTCCAGTCCCATTGTAAAGATTGTTTCCCTAATTTATATTTTTGTCCGGAAATAGATATGCTACCTATATTTACATTGAAATTTGAGGGTACACTACTATCTTCGAACGAATATATTTGAGCATATATTGTTGTCGATATCATTAAGTATAATATGGTCAAAATTTTGCTCTTCATATTTCATAAGATTTAAGGATTATAGCCGGAATATTTCGATATAGATTCCGGCTATAAAAACTGTAAATGATTAATTAAAGATTATATCCTAATTTGTATTTGTCTTTACCTATTTTTACCGTTATGCCGATACTCTTTTCGTTGAATGATTTATTATCGAATTTCGCATCTATTGTCGGAATTTTTTTGCTGTTCTCTACAGGTAAGATGACTGTAATAAATCGAGAATAACCGTCCGACGATTTTTTGTCAACGTTAAATGAAAAAGCTTCTCGTTTTACCTTTTGTCTATATTCATATGAGACCCAGCCTTCTTCTTCTTCCATATTGGGTTTCATGTCACTAAATGCTTGTAAAACAATATTATTACCATCTTTGAAATTGGTATAGGCTTTTAATGCTTTTGGGTCGGTCGTGATATCACCTTCGCACATTTGATAATGAATCCCGACTTTACCGTGAGCATTGCCGATGGCTTCATCTACTATTACGAAAAATTTTTTATCAACGAAAAAAATAGAGCGGCGATGTTTCAGCCCTTCATAACTCGGATTTTCAGTAACTAATATCTCTGTGGGTTCATTGATTTTCCATAATAGGCATTTCGAATCAGTTTTTTCCAAAGTTTTGTTGTCCAAAGTCAAAGTTTTGTGTACCATTGTCTGGCGGAACCAGTTACGCCATTTCATTACTTCATCATCACCTGCGTATACATATGAACCGGCATCCGGGAAGAAATTACGGCCTTTGATAAATAATTCGAAAGTGCCATTATCTGGTTGACAATGCCAGAAAGCGGGAGGTCCAGCTTTGATAATCATGCTGGTAGATTGCATATCCCATCCATTTCTGAAAATGAAAAAGCCAGATGTCTTAAATGCTTTTGATGTATAGTCTGGAAGTTTTCCGTCTTTTCCTTCAGTGGCAAAATATTGAATTGTCTCATTATTGGGGAAAACTTTTAACCATTGTTTGTAGTTTTTGATCATTTCTGATTTACTATTCTTTTTAGCATCGCTGAACAATGGATTCGAGTAGTCTGGAAATGAAAGATTATACATGACTGTAATCATATTTTCTATCGTATCCAAAAAGCTTTGTGGAAATTCGTTACGATACCCATTAGCATCAGCCATTTGCAATGCTTTAAAGAATATATTGATTGTAGCCAGATGATAATGCGGGTCAAGCTCAAATTGCATTCCGTCATTATATACCTGTACTTGTATTTCTTTATTTAAAATAGAAATTGCCGATTGTCTCCATGTAGGAGCATCTTTAAATTCTGGAAAGAATATTCCGGCATAGAGTATGCGTTGGGCCTCGAAAAGCAGATGATTACCTTGCTTGGAATAGTTATTTATAATGTGGGCAGCATGTCGGTGCACATTTACCAGAAATTGTGTAAAGAATTCGGGAGTGAAATATTTAGATGTATTGAACAGTAAAAATTCACTGGCTTGATCTTGTAAACGGTTGCTGACTTCCAATGGACGCCAAGCATAACGGACATTATCGTCCGAGACATTGTCTCCATCATATTCTACTTCACCACTGCTAATTGTTTTTCGTTTTGAAGTTAATCCGGTTTTTAATGGGTTTTTATTTATCCAATCCATGTATTGGTAAACCCATTCTTTGGCATATTTTTCGTCTCCAGAAATACGATAGGCTTTTCCCATTGGTATAAACCATTTCTGTCGGTGCAACTGCCATCGAAGTTCATTGTCTTTTACCGGCCAGTAAGTCCAATCAATATCATCTCCGTAGAAAAAAGATGGCTGGTATCCTTTATGTGCAAAAAACTTATGTTCAAGGGCTTCATCGGCCATTTTTTGCTCAGATTTAGAAATCTTTAGATTATTCAGATTTATATCTGGAAATACAATCCCTTTTCTGTTTTTGTAATATGAAAGTAATGCTGAGGCTGCCTCATAATACTTGCCTTCATTATAGAATTGTTTTACCTCTTCTAACCCTTTTGTGTCCAAATTTATTAGGCTGAAAGCTTCTTTATTGAGCTCTTGGGCCTGTATTTGGACGCTTCCCAAAATAGTGAAGCATATCAATATATATTTAACTATCTGTTTCATATAAGTATTTAATGGAGTTTTTTGATTTTTATTTTTGGGATAGCAAGGCTTTTGAATCGATATTTTTGAGTTTAATATATCTTTTTAGTGCTTCCAGATAATAATAGTCGGCATAGTTAAGAGGAACATCTATCTCCGAACCATGAGGTAGAGAGCCTGTCGAATGTTTTAATATAAATCCATTATTTGTACCTTTTTCCGCTAAATAATTTGGAGTAGAAAGTTCTTTGATGATCTTTTCTGCATAATCGAAATAAGTTTGTCCGTTTTCGACTAAAGTACTTAGTTCAAATAGAGCTGAGGCAGTTACAGCTGCGGCCGATGCGTCGCGTGGAGCGTCGGGTATAGTCGGTGCATTATAGTCCCAGTAAGGAATAAGGTCTTCAGGGATTGCTGGATTTTCCATAATAAATTTTGCAATCTGTTGTGCTCTTTCTAAGTATGCAGAATGATTAGTCTCTTCGAAACATAGAGTATATCCATATAATCCCCATGCTTGTCCTCGAGCCCAAGTAGAACTATCAGAATAACCTTGGTAAGTCATTTGTTTGGTGATATCATTTGTTGGGTCAATATAATCGACTACATGGCAGCAACTCATGTCGGGTCGGTAATGGAACTTCATTGTATTGTCTGCATGAGTTATCGCAATGTTTCGGAATGTACTATCTTGTGTTGCTTGGCTAGCCCAGAATAACATTTCAAGATTCATCATATTGTCAATAATAACGGGGTATGTCCATTCTCCGAAATCCCATGAACGTATGACTCCTTTTTGAGGGTTATATCGTGATGCCAGTGATTTGGATGCATTTACTATAATAGCCGAATCTCCAGCCTCTGGAGCCAATCGGTATGCGTTACCAAAGCTGCAAAAGACCATAAATCCAAGGTCGTGAGTACCAGTATAATACTGAAGATCAGATAGTAGTTCTGTATATTTCCGTGCTTCTTGTTTCAATGTATCATCTCCGGTCAATTCGTAAGCCAACCACATGGAACCGGGGAAGAATCCGCTGGTCCAGTCTCTTGGTTTTTCTAAGCGGAGGCTATCTATCCAATTTTGAGGATTTTTTTCGGCCATTGGCTTAGGATTGAGGATAGACCGTGGAAATACTGCAGTATCCTGAATATTTTTACTGTCTATCGCTTCGGCTGTCATTTTAAGTTGAAATTGTGCCGTTTCGATACCATTACGTAGCCACGCAGAATCATCCGTAATTGTTTTTTTCTGACTGCACCCAAATAAGGACAGGGCAGCTATGCCCATAAGAAGAAAGTTGTTCCTCATAATAATAGAATTTCAATTAGTAATTTCGCATTTTTCAATAGTGCAATATTACAAATCAAAATTCAAAGAAGACTTCACAAATGTTGAAACTCATTCTACGTTATTGTAAAACACTTTCACTTTTGTTGAAAAAACTTTCGCATATGTCAAATCTTACTGTTTTTGACATATTCAGATGGCAAACACCCCATGTATTTTTTGAAACTGGTAGTGAAATAGGAAGGTGTAAAACCAACCATTGTACTTATTTCTGATACATTATATTTCCCTTCTTTCAGTAATCGGCAAGCATGTCCAAAGCGTATTCTGCGGATAAATTCTACAGCAGATTCTCCGGTAAGAGCTTTCAGTTTGAGATGAAGATTTGAACGGCTCATACCCATTTCCCGGCTAAATTCTTCAGCAGAAAAATTGGGGTTTTCCAGGTTCTTTTCAATAATACCGATAGCCTTGTTCAAGAGTTCTTCATCTATTCCGTTGGAGGCTATTTGTGCCGGATTAGCTTCTATATTGGCCGCATAGTTTCGAATGGCTCGTTGTCGTCCTTTCAAAATATTTTGGACTTTTGCTCGTAATACAGAGAAGACAAAAGGTTTGCTGATGTAATCATCGGCTCCTGTATTTAGCCCGGTAAGTTGTTCTCCTACAGTGCTCTTTGCTGTTAATAAAATGAGAGGAATATGGCAAAAGTGAATATTTTGTTTTACCAGTTTACAGAATTTTATCCCATCCATTACCGACATCATTACATCAGAGATAATAAAATCTATTTTTTCTCCTTTGTTTAATATATCCCAGGCGATTTCTCCGTTTTCTGCCTGTAAGATATGATAAGATTGAGAAAAGTTTTCGTATAAATATTTTCTTACATCTGCATCATCTTCTACTAATAATAGTGTACTTTTATCTTGTGCTTCATTTTCAGATTGATAAGAAATAGCTGTTTCTTTTTCAGAATATTCCTCAATATTCGGGTCAATATATTTAGTATTTGGGGCTTTAGTAATGGTTTGTCCGTCAGAGCGTTCTTCTTCACTATAAGCTTTAGCTTCACAAGGTATAATAACTGTAAATTCTGAGCCTTCTCCTAATGTGCTATTGAGATGTATTTCTCCGTGGTGTTGTTCGATGAGGCGTTTTACAAATGACAGTCCGATACCTGTTCCTACGCTGTTTTCTTCAACTTGATAAAATCTTTCAAAAATACGGTCTTGTTTATCTTTGGGAATACCACACCCTGTGTCACTGACGGAAATGATGAGTGAACCTTTATCTTCTTTTGCTTTTACAGTTATATTACCAAATTCAGGTGTATATTTCAACGCATTGGAAATTAAATTGGTTAATATTCGTTCGAGATAGTTTTCATCATAGAATATTTTGTCTTTTTCGATATTATATTCCAGATTATAATCTATTTTCTTATTTGATGCAGCTCTGGCGAACATGTCAAATAATTCTTGAACAAAAGGCTTGATTTCGTGCTCTTGTACGTGAAGTTCCATAGCTCCCATTTCAGCTCTACGATAGTCTAGTACTTGATTTATGAGGTGTAACATCCGTTTTGAGTTGCGTTGGATAAGAAGTAGTTGGTTTTTGAGCCATTTGTCACTTACCCCGCGTTCGAGTATTTCATGTATAGGTGATAATATAAGAGTCAAGGGTGTGCGGAATTCGTGAGAAATGTTGATAAAGAACCGGATTTTCATTTGACTAAGTTCTTCTGTTCGCTCTTTTTCTTTTCGTTCAAGAGCCAACTCTTTTCTCATGATTTTACGAGATGTATAAAAGTGTATTCCATAGAATACAACAATGCAGACTAATAAGGCAAAAATAAGTTTAGCCCACCATGTTTCCCACCAATGCGGAAGTACTGTGATATGTAATTCTGTTGTTTGGCTGCTCCACTTACCGTCATTATTAGCAACTTTTACTTTAAAAGTATAATTTCCAGGGTTTAAGTTGGAGTAACTAACGCTGTTCTTGGTCGTATTATACCAGTCTGTATCGAATCCTTCGAGAGTGTAAGAGAATAAGTTATTTCCTCCCGACAGGTAATTAGGAACTACAAATTCGAGACCAAAAAGAGATTGAGACGATTTTAATGTAATAGAGTTGGTTTCGTCGATACTTTTTTCTAAAATCTTACTTTCATCACCTGGAAGTATTTTTTTATTGAAGACTGTGAGATTATCGATTATTGCAGCTGGAGTATAGGGGTTGTCAATAAGCCGTTCAGGGAAAAACGCGGTGATACCATTGGTTCCACCAAAATACATTTTACCATCAGAACTTTTGCAATAAGCATACATATTGAATTGATTGCTTTGTATTCCGTCCGGTTCGGTATATATTCGCCAACTTTTACTTTCTTTATTCAAACATATAAGTCCGCTATTAGAACTCATCCATAAACGATTGAAACTATCTTCTAAAATGCCGTATATTCTATAGTCCGGTATTTTATAATAATTACCAATATCGAAAAGCTTTTTATTTTGTTCATCATAGGTAAAAAGCCCGGATTGTGACCCTATCCATATGCTGTGCTGCTTATCTTCAAAAATGCAACATATCTGTTTGTCGTTTATTTTTTGTGGTTCGGCATTATATAATTGGTTCTGTGTTTTGTCATAAATATACAGCCCGTTATCTGTACCTATCCACAATCTTTTCTTGCTATCTGAATATAGTGTCATGATTTGTTTGTCATCCAGAACCTTTGTCTTAATGAGTGTAGAAACAGATTGTCCGGACTCGCTTTTGAAGTCATATAAAAACAACCCATTTAGGGTACCTACCCATAAAATATTGTTTTCATCTTGGAACAAAGAATATACATTACTATTGGCTGTTTGATCAGATGATATATTGATCCGTTTAAAACGGTTATTTTTTTGGAGTATGCATAATCCTCCGTCATGGGAGCCTATAGCCATATTTCCGTTTGATAATCGTAACAGAGCTTTTATATTATTTCCGGATAGGCTTTCTGGGTCATTTTCTTTATGTTTGTAATAAGAAAAATGGTCGGTAACTGTATTGTATACGTTCAGACCGTTGTCATTCGTTCCTATCCATATTAAAGATGATTCTGCGAGCATAGTGCTGACGACGTTGTCATTTAATGAATTGGCATATCGTATGTATTTCAGATGCTCAAATTGATTTTTTAAATTGTGGTAATAATTTAATCCTCCAAAATAAGTTCCACACCACATTCCACCTTGAGAGTCGGCATAGATGGCACGAATAGAATTCTGACTTAATTCGTCTGCTTCATATTCGGTATTAAATAAATGATAAAACCCTTTTCCATCTCCTTTTAAAATGTTTAGCCCGACAAAAGTTCCTACCCATAAGCGCTGTTGGTTATCATAAGATAAGGAACGAATATAGTTGGATGATATGCTTTCATTATCATCTGGTCGGTGGGTATAAGGAATTAATATATGATAGGCTAAGTCATAAAGATATAACCCTTCTCCTTCTGTTCCAATCCAAATTTTATTATGATTGCGATTATGAGGAAGGATGGCCATAATCGGTTTATTCCTAAGACCGTCGTAGACGATTTCGAATGTATCATTTTCTGGGTCATAATAAAATAAGCCATTATCGCTACCGACCAATATTTTATTTTTTAATTTTAGGATGGCAGAAACTCTTCTGGTCGGGAATGATGTATGTTGGTAGCCTCCTTTTTCAGAAAAAGATACAAGACCTCGATCGGTTGCTAAAAGAAATTGGTCATCGGAGCTTTCACAGATATTATAAATAAGCTGTTTTTTGAAGCCTATATTTTTCCATGGATAATTGACAAAGACTTCCTTGTCTTTGTTGTACATGGACAGACCGCTTTGTGTACCTATCCATAATCTATTTTTTGAATCGATAGCTAAAGAACGGATGTTGTTGTTTATAAGACTAGCAGAGTCGGTTTTGTTATGACGATATATTGTGAATTTGTAACCATCATAACGGTTTAGTCCATCGCCTGTTGCAAACCACATGTACCCTTTTTTGTCTTGAGTGATATAGAAAACAGAACTTTGAGAGAGCCCTTCATTTAATGAAAATTGTTGAAAGATAATTTTTTTCTCGATTCCGGCAGAAAATGATAAAAATGCATAAGATAAGAATATTGATAAAATAATAACATTATCAGTGATAGATTTTATCTTTCTTGTGGCTCTTTTTATAATTAATCTCATTATGTGAGTCTGATACAATTCGTTAATTATTTGAAGTTATATAAAGAATAGATTGATTCCTTGTAAAGGAATCCAGGCTCAGTTCAAGTACTATAAACAACGGATTATATTTCGTTATATTTTGGATTTAAGGTTAATTTGAGCAAAATAGCATTAGTAAGTATAAAATGGTGATACAAACTAATGCTATTTTTGTGATATGGTTAGAATTGACTATTGTTATCGTCGTAAGGGTTACCGTTGCTCATGTCTAAATCATTGTATCCCTCTTCATCAAGTTCTGACGGATCAAAAGTTTCATCACCGTAAAAATTTTCACCTAAATCTGAAACCGAATTATTTTTGTCAAACTCATCAAAAGTCATGATTTGTTGAGGTGGATTGCCTATCGATTTTGTACAGACAGGCTTTTCAAGATTTTTACCAGGAATTATTTCTCTCAATTCCATAAAAAAAGCCCGTTCTGTCATATTGTCAAATACAAAAAGTAGTCTCTGTCTTTCATCTTCCAGTAATTCACTCAATTTAGTGTCTTCCATTACCCAAGAGTCATCTTCATAACTGGTATCCATTTCCATAAGGGTGATTTCTGTCTTTTTTTCCCAGTCATCATCACAAATAAAAAATGAGGTTATCTGATCTTTCGTGAAATTTACCGAATCGAGAATAGCATTGTGCAAGTCTAAGAATGTAGCCTCGGAATCGATACTTATCTCGCGAGCAAACTGATCTACTTCATCCGATATGAGCAAAAATTTATATATCATAGCATTGATAAATTTATTATTTCTATTTTGTTTGGTAGCGTAAAAATAATAAAAATATCTATTCCCAAAAAAAGGTTATTAAAAAATTTCGATACTCGTTTTTCTTGATGTATCGGAATCCTGTATGTTACATAAAAATGATATGGAACAGAAGTTCCATATCATTTTTTATGTAGCAGATGTTTTTTATAGATA